>NZ_VWRN01000021.1 GCF_008632125.1 Cupriavidus cauae | reverse complement strand
TCGCTCTTTCGAGCGGTCGCTCACTCTCAGAAAACTGACTGGCTCCATCGTCTTGACGCCGATGAAGCCACGTTTTGCTGTGCGAGCACTTGATAACTTTTGAGCTGTCGCCGATCCCGAAGAATCGACTGTGACTGCCGCTATCGAGCGCCCACACTTATCGGTTGTTCGTTTGTTAAAGAACTGCGCGGCCGGCTTTGCCGTTCGCGTCGCTGCGTTGTCAGCAGCAGAGAAACGAGATTATGCAGAACATTTCGCTTCTCGTCAACAGGTTGTCAGCACTTTTTTGCTGCGGCTCCAGCACCGCAGCACCTTCGCCTTCCCCGCCAACCCCGCCGCCGTTCGGCTGCGAGGGGGCGAATATTAAGGGAGGGCGTGGCCGAAGGCAAGCAAATTAAGTAAAAACCCGAATTCGGCCTTGAAGTGCTTCAAAGACAACAAATGTCGCACCGGTGACAGCATCGGCGGAACGCTTCGCCTAAGCTGGCGCCCCATACCTATAAGAGAAGCACCCCTGACTACGATTCAGTCAATCAGTCGAAGGAGACAACCATGACGCTGATCCCGAACGCCGGCCTGTCGCTGGTCACTGGCGCCACCGACGTGCCGCTGTCGGACCAGACCATCGCCGAATTGCTGGCCGCCACGGCGGCGGCCCACCCGGACGCAGAGGCCGTCGTCTTCCGCGAGCAGGGAATCCGCTGGACCTGGCGCCAGTTCAGCGAGCAGGTCGACCGCCTGGCCACCGGCCTGCTGGCGCGCGGGATCGCGCGCGGCGACCGCGTCGGCATCTGGTCGCCGAACCGGCAGGAGTGGCTGGTGACCCAGTTCGCCACCGCCCGCATCGGCGCCATCCTGGTCAATATCAACCCGGCCTACCGACTGGCGGAACTGGAGTACGCGCTGAACAAGGCCGGTGTCCGGATGCTGATCACGGCCGCGCGCTTCAAGTCGAGCAACTATATCGAGATGCTGCAGAAGCTGGCGCCGGAGCTGTCCGACAGCCAGCCGGGCGCGCTGCGAGCGGCTCGACTGCCCACGCTGCAATGGGTCGTGCGCATGGGCGAGGAGGACACCGCCGGCATGCTGCTCTATGCCGAGCTGCTGTCCCGGCCAGATACCGGTGCGCTGGACGCCGCCGGCTCGGCGCTTGGCCCGCACGATCCGATCAATATCCAGTTCACCAGCGGGACCACCGGCAACCCCAAGGGCGCCACGCTGACGCACCACAACGTGGTCAACAATGGCCGCTTCGTGGCGATGGCGATGCGGCTGACCGACCGCGATTCGCTGTGCATCCCCGTGCCGCTGTACCACTGCTTCGGCATGGTGCTGTCGGTGCTGGCCTGCGTCAGCGTCGGCGCGCGCATGATCTTCCCCGGCGAGGCCTTCGATCCGCTGGCGACCATGCAGGCCGTGCACGAGGAACGCTGCACCGCCCTGCACGGCGTGCCGACGATGTTCATCGCCCAGCTCGATCACCCCGAATTCGCGAGATTCGACTTCACCTCGCTGCGCACCGGCATCATGGCCGGCGCCCCCTGCCCGATCGAGGTGATGAAGCGGGTCATCAAGGACATGCATATGGCCGAGGTGACGATCGCCTACGGCATGACCGAGACCAGCCCGGTCTCCTTCCAGAGTGCGACCGACGACCCGCTGGAGAAACGCGTGGCGACGGTCGGCCGAGTCCAGCCGCATCTGCAGTGCAAGATCGTCGACGAAACCGGGCAGGTCGTGCCGGTCGGCGCCACCGGCGAGCTGTGCACCCGCGGCTATTCGGTAATGCTGGGTTATTGGGAGGACGAGGCCCGCACGCGCGAGACGATCCGCGACGGCTGGATGCATACCGGCGACCTGGCCACGATCGACGAGCAGGGCTATTGCAATATCGTCGGGCGGGTCAAGGACATGGTGATCCGCGGGGGCGAGAACCTGTATCCGCGCGAGATCGAGGAATTCCTGTTCCGCCATCCCAAGGTGCAGGCGGTGCAGGTGTTCGGCGTGCCCGATCCGAAGTACGGCGAGGAGCTGTGCGCATGGATCGTGCTCAAACCCGGGCAGAGCGCGACCGAGGACGAGATCCGGGAGTTCTGCCGGGACCAGATTGCGCACTACAAGATCCCGCGTTATGTTCGTTTCGTCCACGACATGCCGATGACGGTCACCGGCAAGGTGCAGAAGTTCGTGATGCGGGAAACCATGATTCGCGAACTGGGGCTCGAGCCGGCAGCGACCGCCTGACCGTGCCTGCCCGGTGGCGGCCGGCGCTTCGGCGTCGGCCGCCGCCCACACCGCCCACACCTTCCACACCGCAGACAGGAGCGCCCGCCATGGCCGTCCACATCGTCAGGCTCGGAACCCCGCGCAGCGCCGGCGAAGGCCTGCGCATCGGCACGGTGCGCCGGCCGCCGCGCGGCGTGCCGCGCAGCGAATACGCCAGCCGGGACTTCTACGATGTCTGGTTCCCGCTGCTGTCGCCCTCTCCGGAACTGGTCGCCGAAGCCAAGCATGCCCAGGAAGAGGAAGACGACAAGGCCTGGCGCCATTTCGAGCGGCGCTTCCAGGCCGAAATGGCCGAACCCGAGGCCAGCCGCACGCTCGACCTGCTGGCCGCGCTGTCGCACCAGACCAATTTCGCGATCGGCTGCTATTGCGAGGACGAACAGCGCTGCCACCGGTCGATCCTGCGCAAGCTGCTGGCCAAGCGCGGCGCGGCGTTCGCCTAGGTCGTCTCCCTGAAGGAGGCTGGCGGGCCCGCGACGCCAAAGCGGTGGAGCCGGCACGGAGTGGCCCAGCCGGTGCGGAGTGGCCCAGCCGGCACGGAGCGGCCGAGCCGGTGCGGAGCGGCGGGGACCGCGGTAAGCGGCGAGAGCGGCGGCACGCCCCGCGGACCTGCGGTGACGGCGGGCAGCCCTAGAGCAGCCGCGGCCGGCGGCCAGCGGCCAGCGGCCAGCGGCCAGCGGCCAGCGGCCAGCGGCCAGCGGCCACGCTATGATAGGCGCCTTGTGCACCACGCCGTTCTTTGCGGCTCGCCATGCGGGCTGCGCCCACAGTTCCCGCGGATCCGTCCGTTGATCCGGCCGCTTATTGCCCGCTTATTTGCCCGCTGACTTGCCCGCTGACTTGCCCGCTTATTTGCCCGCTTATTTGCCCGCTTATTTGCCACTACGCCCATGGCATTGAACCTGGTCTGGCTGTCCTTTTTCCTGTCCGCCTTCGCCATCGGCTGCGTGCGGCTGGCACATGGCGATGCCGCCATCTTTCCGGCCATGCTGGCGAGCCTGTTCGACAGCGCCCGCACCGCCTTCGAGATCTCGCTGAGCCTGGCCGGCATCATGGCGCTGTGGCTCGGCATCATGCGGGTCGGCGAGCGTGGCGGCGTGGTGCAGGGCTTCGCGCGCGCGGTCAATCCGGTGCTGCGGCACCTGTTTCCCGGCGTCCCGCAAGGCCACCCCGCCCAGGGCGCGATGATGATGAACGTCTCGGCCAATATGCTGGGCCTGGACAATGCCGCGACGCCGCTGGGCCTGAACGCGATGCGCGAGCTGCAGACGCTGAACGACAAGCCCGACACCGCGACCGATGCGCAGATCATGTTCATCGTGCTCAATACCGCGGGGCTGACGCTGATTCCGACCTCGGTGATCGCGATGCGGCAGGCGGTCGCGCTGAAGCAGGGTCTGGTCGGCTTCAACGCCGCCGACATCTTCCTGCCGACGCTGCTGGCGACCGGCGTGTCGTGCCTGGCCGGGCTGGTCGCGGTGGCGTGGACTCAGCGGCTCAATCTGCTCAAACCCGCCATCCTCGGCACGCTGGTGGCGATCGTGGCCGCGCTCGGCGGTCTGGCGGTCTGGCTGCGCCGCGCGCCGGCGCCGCAAGTCGACACCGTGACCGCGCTGGCGGGCAGCCTCTTTATCCTGGGCCTGATCGTGCTGTTCCTGCTGTGCGGGGCGGCGCGGCGGGTCAACGTCTATGAGGCCTTCGTCGACGGCGCCAAGGAAGGCTTCGGCGTGGCGGTGCAGATCATTCCCTACCTGGTGGCGATCCTGGTCGCGATCGGGCTGTTCCGCGCCAGCGGCGGCATGGACTGGCTGATGCAGGGCCTGGCGGGCGCCGTCGCCAGCCTCGGCCTGAATACCGACTTCGTGCCGGCGCTGCCGGTCGGCCTGATGAAGGTGCTGTCCGGCGCCGGCGCACGCGGCCTGATGGTCGACGTCATGACGACCTACGGTGTCGATTCCTTCCAGGGCAAGCTGGCCGCGATCATCCAGGGATCGACCGAAACCACCTTCTATGTGCTGGCGGTCTACTTTGGCAGCGTCAATGTGCGTCGTACCCGGCATGCGCTGGGCTGCGCACTGTTCGCCGATGCGGTGGGCTTGGTCGCCGCCATCGGCATCGCCTACCTGTTCTTCCATTGATAGGACTGGGCTGGCGGCTTACGGGGACAGATTACTGTTGCACTGACACAACGAAATCGTACCGATTTCAGCTTTTTGGAACGCGGACCTTGGTGCGTCGCAACAAGCCGCGTATAGTGAAGTCTGTCTCCTCCACCACCTCGGTGGATTCCAGCCCGCGCACAACCTGCGCGGGTTTTTTTTCGTCCACATTTCGGCGCTTCCTGGCGGGGCGGCCTGACTCCGCTCCGACGCGTTGGTGCGCTGCAGCATAAACGAGTCGATGAAGTAAGCGAGCACTCGCCATCGACGGGAAGCCCGCACGCGAAACAGGGGCCGGATCCCGATCCAGGACTCCCGGCTGGCGTGTGCCGCCCGATATCCTAGAATGGTCGTGACTCCCGTCCCTTTCCGGCCGAGGCACGCCATGCCTGAGATCCTGTTTCCCAGCAGCGTCCCCACCTACTGCGCAGCCAGCCTGACGCTGTCGTGCCCCGCCACCGTCAACGGCCAACCGTCCCGCTATTCGATCACCGCCGAAGCGCTCGAGTCGCATTTTGGCGCGCGCTCGCCGCGGGAGGAAGACCTGGTACGTGCCTTCACCGACCATCGGCCGCGCATCGAAAGCATCGCGCAGTCGCTGTTCGAGATGACCCGTTCGCGCAATATCGTGCTGCGCAGCGGGCACGTCCGCTTCGTTCCCGAATCCTGATCCCGACGCGCTGATGGCATGGCGCCAACACGCCCGCCAATTAATTGACCGAACGGTCGGTTTATATATAATGCTTCCTACCGCCCGGCCCACGCACGGCCGGGACCCGCCAGAGGAGGCGCTATGTACACCCAAAGCCTGGACCTGCCCCAACAGCCCCTGCCGGCCGACGCGCAGCGCGCCGCCAACGAAGGCGCGCATGCCCCCAGCAACGCGGCCGAAAGCGCCGAGGCGCAGGCCGCGTTTGATGCGCGCCTGGCCGCGGACGGCAAGATCGAGCCGCAGGACTGGATGCCTGCCGCCTACCGCAAGACGCTGGTCCGCCAGATTTCGCAGCACGCCCATTCCGAGATCATCGGCATGCTGCCCGAGGGCAACTGGATCACGCGCGCGCCGTCGCTCAAGCGCAAGGCGATCCTGCTGGCGAAGGTGCAGGACGAAGGCGGCCACGGCCTCTATCTCTATTCGGCGGCCGAGACGCTGGGCACCTCGCGCGACGAGATGGTCGACGCCCTGCATCGCGGCAAGGCCAAGTATTCGTCGATCTTCAATTACCCGACGCTGACGTGGGCCGATGTCGGCGTGATCGGCTGGCTGGTCGACGGCGCGGCGATCATGAACCAGATTCCGCTGTGCCGCTGCTCCTACGGTCCGTATGCGCGGGCGATGATCCGCATCTGCAAGGAAGAGTCGTTCCACCAGCGCCAAGGCTTCGACGCGCTGCTGGCGATGATGCGCGGCACCGACGCGCAGCGCGAGATGGTGCAGGACGCGGTCAACCGCTGGTGGTTTCCGGTGCTGATGATGTTCGGCCCGCCCGATGCGGCGTCGACCAACAGCGCGCAGACCATGGCCTGGGGCATCAAGCGCATCTCGAACGACGACCTGCGCCAGAAATTCGTCGATGCGACGGTGGAGCAGGCCAAGGTGCTCGGCGTCTCGCTGCCCGACCCGGGCCTGCGCTGGAACGAGGAACGCGGCCACTACGACTACAGCCCGCTGGACTGGGACGAGTTCTGGCGGGTCATCAACGGCGACGGCCCGTGCAACCGGGAACGGCTGGCCACGCGCGTCAAGGCGCACGAGGACGGCGCCTGGGTACGCGAGGCCGCGCTGGCCCACGCCGCCAAGGTGGCACAGCGCGAAGCGGCGCAAGCCCGCGCCGCGGCCTGAGCCGCAACGGCTCCGGCAAGTGACCGCAAGCCGCCGACAGGAGACAAGCAAGATGACGCAAAAGGAATGGCCGCTGTGGGAAGTGTTCGTCCGCAGCAAGCAGGGCCTGGAACACAAGCATTGCGGCAGCCTGCACGCGGCCGACGCGCACCAGGCGCTGCGCATGGCGCGCGACGTCTATACGCGGCGCCAGGAAGGCGTGTCGATCTGGGTGGTGCCGTCGTCCGCGATCACCGCCAGCGTGCCCGACGAGAAGGCGGAGCTGTTCGACCCGATGGCCGACAAGATCTACCGGCATCCGACCTTCTATCAGCTGCCCGATGAAGTCAACCATATGTAAGAAGGGCCGCGCATGACCGCCACGCTCAGTCCCACCCCTTTGCCGCTGCTGTCCAACCTGCCGCTGGCGCGCACCGCCGGCTGGCAGTACGTGCTGCGCCTGGCCGACAACGCGCTGATCCTCGGCCAGCGCAACGCCGAGTGGTGCGGCCACGGACCCGTACTGGAAGAAGACATCGCGCTGGCCAATATCAGCCTGGACCTGATCGGCCAGGCGCGCCTGCTCTATGCGCGCGCCGGGGAACTGGAGGCCGAACTGACCGGCCGGGCGCGCCACGAGGACGACTACGCCTACTGGCGCGGCGAGCGAGAATTCCGCAACTGGACGCTGCTGGAGCTGCCGCACAGCGGGCCGCTGGCCGGCACCGCCTCGTCGGACCGCGACTACGCCGTCACCATCGTGCGCAACTTTCTCTACAGCGCGCTGATGGTCGAACTGTGGAGCGCGCTCGCAGGCAGCCGTGACGCCGGTCTGGCCGCGATCGCCTCGAAGTCGATCAAGGAAGCGCGCTACCACCTGCATCACGGCGCGGACTGGCTGGTGCGGCTGGGCGACGGCACCGAGCTGTCGCACGAGCGCACACAGCGCGCGCTGGACCATCTGCTGCCCTATATGAACGAATGCTTCGTGCCGGATCCGGTCGAACAGGAAGCGGCGGCGCAGGGCATCGCGGTGCCGACCGCGGAACTGCGGCCGGCCTGGCAGGCGACCGTCGAGCAGACCGTGGCCGAAGCCACGCTGACGCTGCCCGCCGCGACCGGTTTCGTGTCGACCGGCAAGCAGGGCCTGCACTCCGAGCACATGAGCTACCTGCTGGCGCAGATGCAGAGCCTGGCGCGCGCCCATCCCGGCGCGCACTGGTAACGGCGGACGCCGCGCATATCGAGGCCGATCCCATGCCAGCCACCTTGACCCTCCCGGGCATGCACGCGGATTCCGACGCGGATTCCCACGCGGATTCCCACGCAAACGGGCACCCGGACACCCGCCTGCACGCAGTCCACGCCGATGCCGACGCGCAAGCGCGCGCGGCCCGCGCCTGGACCGTGCTCGACGCGGTGCCCGATCCCGAGATCCCGGTGGTATCGATTCGCGATCTCGGCATCCTGCGTGAAGTGGCGATCGCCGACGACGGCGCGCTGGAGATCGTGATCACGCCCACTTATTCGGGCTGCCCCGCGATGGCGGAGATCGCCGAGGACATCGGCCGCGCGCTCGACCAGGCGGATCTTGGCCCGTGGAAGATCCGCACCGTGCTGGCGCCGGCGTGGACTACCGACTGGATCACCGCCGAGGGCCGCGACAAGCTGCGGGCCTACGGCATCGCGCCCCCGGCGCGCTGCGCCGACCAGGGGGCGCCAACCCGGCTGGTGCGCTTCGTGCCGCGCCATCGCGCGCCCGGCGATACTGGCGCTACGAACGCTACGGGCGCTCGGGTTGCTACGGGCGCCGCAGGTGCCACGGGCGCCGTAGGTGCCACGGGCGCCAGGGCCACCGACAACGTCACCTGCCCGCACTGCGGCAGCCCCGACACCGAGCCGCTGTCGCAGTTCGGCTCGACCGCGTGCAAGGCGCTCTACCGCTGCCGCGCCTGCCGCGAACCGTTCGACTACTTCAAACCGTACTAGCCACCGTACCAGCCAGGCCGCCCAGCTCCCGCCGCCGCCCACCGTTCCCACGCCGCCATGACCCCTCAGTTCCATCCGCTGCGCGTGGCGCAGGTCCGCCCCGAAACTGCCGACACCGTCTCCGTCGCCTTCGAGGTCCCGCCCGCGCTGCGCGACGCCTACCGCTTCAAGCAGGGCCAGTTCCTGACGCTGCGCACGTCGATCGACGGCCAGGAGGTACGGCGCTCGTATTCGATCTGCTGCGGCGTGCAGGACTACGACCAGCAGGGCGAGCTGCGCGTCGCGGTCAAGCGGGTCGACGACGGGCTGTTCTCGAACTTCCTGCACGATGCGGTGGTGCCGGGCCACACGATCGACGTGATGACGCCGGACGGCCGCTTCCATGTCCCGCTCGACCCCGAGGCGGCGCGCCACTACGTCGCCTTCGCCGCCGGCAGCGGCATCACCCCGGTGATGTCGCTGATCCGGACCACGCTGGCGGTCGAGCCGAACAGCCGCTTCACGCTGGTGTACGGCAACCGCAATGTCGACAGCATCATCTTCGCCGAGGCGCTGGACGACCTGAAGAACCAGTACCTGTCGCGCCTGACGCTGTACCACGTGCTGTCGCGCCAGCCGCAGGAGGTCGACCTGCTGCATGGCCGGCTGGACCGCGCGCGGGTGCAGGCCTTCCTCGAGACGCTGATCCCGGTCGACGACATCGATGCGGCCTTCGTCTGCGGCCCGGCCTCGATGATCGACGACGTCGAGGCCGCGCTGAAGGACGCCGGCCTGGACCCGCACAAGATCCACGCCGAGCGCTTCGGCGTGCCGCTGGCGCAGCCGCGCCGCCAGCCCGTCAAGGTGACCACCGACGAGGCCGGCACCGCGCAGCTGGTGGTGGTGCTCGACGGCAAGCAGCACGCGATGCGCATCCCGCTGCAGGACGCCAACGTGCTCGACACCGCGCTGGCGGCCGGACTGGACCTGCCCTATGCCTGCAAGGGCGGGGTCTGCTGCACCTGCCGCGCCAAGGTGCTGGAGGGCAAGGTCGAGATGGAGAAGAACTACACGCTCGAGCCGTGGGAGATGGACAAGGGTTTCGTGCTGACCTGCCAGGCCCGGCCGCTGACCGAGCGGGTGGTGGTCAGCTACGACGAGCGGTAGGTAGACCGGTAGAGGACCGCGGAACCGCGCCCGGGCCGAACGCGTGACCGAACACGCTCGGCGGAGCGCATGACCATACCCGAGCCGAACGCGCGGCGGCGCACGCACCGCCGCCGTCCCGCCGCGCTGCATGGTTAAAATGGCCGCTGCCTGAAACCGCGCGCCCGGGCGCCCCCGCGCAGATACCGCGCCGCCCCGGCCCGGATACTGGCCAGATACTGCCCGGATAGTGTCCGGATACTGCCAGGATGCGGCGCCGCCCGCCGCCCGCGCGGTGCTGTTGAGCCGTCTTATCCATATACAATCACGGCCATGCAATACATCCACGTCGTCAACGGTGACATGGCGGGCAACACGCTGCGCCAGGCACTGGCGCAAGCCGCCCGTCCGGACCCCGTCGTCGTGCTGCGCGACGACCTGGCCGTCGGCCCGATCGCCGACGTGGACAGCAGCGGCCTGATCCGCTCCGGCTTCTGGCAGCGCGTCGCCCCGCACAGCGAGATCGACTTCGCCGCCGAGATGCGCCAGGCGCTGGACCAGCTGCAGGGCCTGCGCCAGAGCGAGCCCGAGGTCGCGATCTGGCATGGCCAGAGCGCCTCCGACCAGCTGATGCTGCGCCGGGTCGTGTTCCACCTGTACCAGAGCCCGCAACGGATCAACGAGGTCGCGATGGACAGCCGCGAGCTCGACGGCACCACCCAGGGCAACCTGACCGCGATCGGCATGTATCCGGCCGCCCGGCTGGCGCGCCGCTTCTCCACCATCGCACCGGTCTCGGTGCTGCGGCTGGGCCGGCTCGGCTACGAGTGGCAGCAGAACGTCAAGGAAAACGCCGACGTGCGGCTGTGGAAGGGCAATACGCTGGTACCCGCGGCCTATCACTCGGTCGACGAGGTGATCCTGGAGCGCGCCCCGCTCGAATGGACGCCCGCGGCCCAGGTGGTCGGCAGCGTGATGGGCGCGATCGAAGGCCTGCTGGCCAGCGACTGGTTCGTGTTCTGGCGCTGCCGCGAACTGATCGGCGCCGGTCAGATGGTGCTGCGTGGCAATGCCGATTCGCTGCAGACCTGCGAGCTGCGGCGAAACCTGACGGCCGATTCCTGATGGCCCGTACCAAGGCGCCCGACTTCGAGGCCCAACGCGAACAGATCCTCGAGCTGGCCGCGGCGGCGTTTGCCGCCAGCAGCTATCCGAGCACGTCGATGGCCGACCTGGCCGCGGCCTGCGGCACCTCGAAGGCGCGGCTGTACCACTACTACGAGAGCAAGGAAGCGATCCTGTTCGACCTGCTCGATCGCTATACGCGCCGGCTGATGCTGATCGTCACCGAGGTCGAGGCCGAAGCCGAGCGCCAGGGCCACAGCGAGCGCGACAGCTTCGCCAACCTGATCCGCGCCTTCCTGGCCGAGTACGAGACCTCGCAGACCCGGCATATCGCGCTGATCAACGACGTCAAGTTCCTCGCGCCCGAGCAGCGCGACATCATCCTGAAGCGCGAGCGCGATGTGGTCGCGGCCTTCTCGCGCCAGTTGCGGCGGGCCTATCCGGAACGGGTCACGCGCGAGAACCAGACCGCGCTGACGATGACGGTATTCGGCATGATCAACTGGACCTTCACCTGGCTCAAGCCGGGCGGCAAGCTGTCCTACGCCGACTTCGCCGAGATGGTGATCGACCTGCTGGCGGGCGGCCTGCCCGGACACGCGCGCGCCTGACGCCGCGGCGCTCCCGCGATAGAATGCCGCCTGCGCCGGGGACGACCCCGCGCCGCCGCGGCAAGCCGTTCCGGCTTCGAGATTCGATCCAGCGGCGCCCGACCAACCGGGGACGGCCCCGATGCCTCGACACCATCGCAGCCCATCATGCCCTGGATCTACGTTCTGCTCGCCGGCCTCACCGAAATCGCCTGGGCCACCGGCCTCAAATACTCCGAAGGTTTCTCCCGCCTGTGGCCATCGGCCTTCACCATCGTGACGATGGTGGTCAGCTTCTGGCTGTTGTCGCTCGCCATGCGCGCGCTGCCGCTCGGCACCGCCTACGCGGTCTGGACCGGCATCGGTGCGGTCGGCTCGTTCGCGGTCGGCATCCTGCTGTTCGGCGAATCGGCCAGCTTCTGGCGGCTGTTCAGCGCCGGCCTGGTGCTGGCCGGCATCGTCGGCCTGAAGCTGTCGTCGTAGCGGCGCGCGCGACACCGGGGGCGGCGGGGGCAGAGACACGCGCGACGGCGAGGGTGCCAACGAAGGCGCCGACGAGGGCGGCGACCCCGGCGCGGGTCACGACCACTCCGCCTCCTCGCGCCGGCGCCGCTGCTCGCGGTCCTGCCTGAACATTTCCTCGAGCTCGTCGCGCGCCTGCCGCGCCAGCGACACCATCGTCTTCTGGTCGGTGTAGTGCGGGTAGAAGCGGTCGATCGCGGCGATGTTGTGGCGGCGGAATTTCATCGCCGCGGCGCGGGCCTCGGCCGGGTCCAGCCCCAACCCCTCAAGCACGCGCCGGCCCAGCATCAGCGAGCCCTCGAACATCTCGCGCTCGAACAACTCGACGCCGCGGTCCTTCAGCAGATAGACGTGCGACACATGGCGGGCGCGGGCGTAGATGCGCAGATGCGGAAAGCGCTGGCGCACGCGGTCGATCAGCGCCAGGCTCTCGTCCATGCCGTCGACCGCGACCACCAGGATCTTCGCCTTCGCCGCGCCCGCGGCTTCGAGCAGGTCCATGCGCGTGGCATCGCCATAGAAGACCTTGAAGCCGAACTGCCGCAGGAAATCGATCTGATCGGGGTCGTGGTCGAGCACCGTCACGCCGATGCCCTGCGCATACAGCAGACGGCCGACGATCTGGCCGAAGCGGCCGAAGCCGGCGATCAGCACCGGGTTGTCCTGCGGCTCGATGGTGTCGTCCGCCCGCTGGCGCAGCTTGCCGGCCCGCGGCGCGACGATCTGGTCGTAGGCCAGCAGCAGCAACGGCGTGGTCACCATCGACAGCGCCACCACCAGCACCAGCAGCGCGGCGATGTTCTCGGGCAGCAGCCCGGCGGAGCGCGCCACGCCGAACACGACGAAGGCGAACTCGCCGGCCTGCGAGATCAGCAACGCAAACAGCAGGCGCTGGCCGCGCGCGATCTCGAAGCGGGGCGCCAGCAGCCGCAGCACCAGCACCTTGGCGCCGACCACCGCGGCGACCATCCCCAGCACCTGCCACGGCTGCTGCGCCATCACGCCGAAGTCGATCGACATGCCGACCGCCATGAAGAACAGCCCCAGCAGCAGGCCCTTGAAGGGCTCGATGTCGGCCTCCAGCGCGTGGCGGTATTCCGAGTCGGCCAGCAGCACGCCGGCGAGGAAGGTGCCGAGCGCCATCGACATGCCGACCGCTTCCATCATCGCGGCGATGCCGACCACCAGCAGCAGCGCGAAGGCGGTGAACATCTCACGCATGCCGGTGCGGGCGATGAAGCGCAGCGCCGGACGAACCAGGTAGCGCCCCCCGATCACCACCGCGGCGATCACCGCCACCGCCCTGGCCGCGCCGATCCAGGCCGGTCCGTCCGCCGGCTGCGAACCGTCAAAGGTCAGCATCGGCAGCAAGGCGATCATCGGGATCGCGGCGATGTCCTGGAACAGCAGGATGCCGAAGCTGGCCTTGCCGGCCGGCGTGGCGAACAGATTGCGCTCGCCCAGCGTCGCCAGCGCGATCGCGGTCGACGACAGCGCCAGGCCCAGCCCGGCCACCAGCGCGACCTGCCAGCTGGCGCCGAAGGCCGCGGCCAGCGCGCCGATCAGCAACGCGCAGCCGGCCATCTGCAGGGCGCCATAGCCGAAGATGGTCTGGCGCAGCGCCCACAGCTTGGTGGGCGCCAGCTCCAGGCCGATCACGAACAGCATCAGCACGACGCCGAATTCCGAGAAGCTCAGGATCGATTCGACGTCGGTGACCACCCGCAGCGCCCAGGGCCCGATCGCCGCGCCGGCGAGCAGATAGCCGAGCACCGCTCCCAGGCCGAAACGGCGCGCCAGCGGCACCGCCACCACCGCGGCGACCAGGAACACCAGCACCACGCGCAGCGCATCATGCGGATTCATGCGAGCTCCAGCCGGGCGGCCGCGGTGGCTGCGGTGGCCGCCTTGGTCGAGCCGCCTTCGTCGCCGTGGCCGAGCGCGGCCATGACCTCGGCGATCACGCGCTGCACACCCGCCTCGTCCAGCCGGTAGGCGTCGTGGATCGCGATCGGCGCGCGCCACGTCATGCCGCATTCCAGCGCCATCTGCTCCAGCGGCAACAGGAACGAGGACAGCGGATGCCGGTGCACGCCCTCCGCCGAGTAGGCCTCCTCGGTGCCGCGCGTGCTGGCCACCACCAGGCAGGACTTGCCGCGCAGCGCGGTGCCGCCCGGGCCGTGGGCCCAGCCGCGCTCGAGCACCTCGTCCATCCACAGCTTCAGCAGCGGCGGCACGCTGAACCAGAAGGTCGGAAACTGCAGCACCACGGTGTCGGCGCACGACAGCGCGCGCTGCTCGGCCACCACGTCGATGTCGTAGTCGGGATAGCGGGCATAGAGATCGCGCACGTCGACATCGGGCAGCGCGGCGAGCGCCTCGGCCAGCGGCCGGTTCACATGCGAGCGCTTCGCGCGCGCATTGGCATAGATCACAACGATGGGTCGGGCGGGCATGGTGTGTAGCAAGCGTTACTTTCAACGGCAGGGCGGGATGGCGCGGAACGCTGCAACAGACTGCGGCGTTGCAACATTTCCACACCCGGGAATCGCCGGATCGGCAAGCAAGATATTGATTTTTAAGGGATTACTGGAGCGTCAGTCCGGCCGTCCGGCGCTCTGCGACGCACCATGCTTACGCCAAACTGACAAATGCGCTACAATACTTTTCGCGTTGCCGCAAGATAGGATTTGCCCCATCCATTAGGAAATTGCATTCTGATGGTCTACTTTGACAAGTCTGCTTGCCGCGATGTGACGTTTATACCCTGAATCGCCCAAGGAACAGAAAGTGAATCCGCTCGAACTGAGCAAGGCGGTCGGTGCCTTCACCGACGAAGATCTTCGCAAAGCAGCCGCAGCCTCGCAGGCCGCCCAGCGCCCGACCACTCTGGTGCGCGAGCTGGGGGCCCAGCATCGCTCGCGCCTGCTGAAGCATTTTCTCGCCCTTGGCGAGGAAGATCGCCTGCTCCGCTTTGGCCAGTCGGTGGGCGACCACGTGATCGAGGCCTATGTCGACAGCATCGACTTCGACCACGACACGGTGTTCGGCGTCTACGACGAGCATATCGAGCTGGTCGGTGTCGGCCACTTCGCCAACCTGCGCGACAACGCCCAGGGCCGCGTGGCCGAGTTCGGCGTATCGGTGTCGCAGAGCGCGCGCGGGCGCGGCATCGGCAGCGCGCTGTTCGAGCGCGCCGCCATCCATGGCCGCAACACGAACGTGCGCACGCTGTACATGCACTGCCTGTCGCGCAACGCCGCGATGATGCACATCGCCAAGAAGGCCGGCATGAAGGTCCAGTACGCCTACGGCGAGGCCGATGCCTACCTGGAGCTGCCGCCGGCGGACACGGTCAGCCGCCTGACCGAGGCGATCGACGAACAGGTCGCGGACCTGGACTACGTGGTGCGCCGCAACCTGCGCGACGCGCGCCGCTTCGGCCAGCGCTTCTGGCGCTCGATCATGCCGCAGAAGAGCACGGCCTGATCGGCATCGACACCCGCCGACAGGGAAACGGCGCGCCGACTGGCGCGCCGTTTTTCGTTTGGGGCCTGCCAGGGGAACGCCGCCGGGCCGGTCGGTCGTCAAGGCGCTCCGCCGCTTGGCTGCCCGGTGGCGTGCCGCTCGGTGTGTCCGCCGCTCGCTCGGCCGCTCGGTCGCTCAGCCGCCGACCACCGGCAGCGCCGTGGTGTCCTTGATCGATTCGAGCGCGAAACTCGAGCGCACATCGATTACCGCCGGATGGGCCAGCAGCTGGTCCTTCATGAAGCGGGCGAAGTGGTCCATGTCCTCGACGTAGACCTTCAGCAGCAGGTCCATCTCGCCCGTCATCGCATGGCAGGCGGCGACCTCCGGCCAGATCGCGATGGCGGCACGGAACAGGTCCAGTGGCGCCTTGCCCTTGGGCGCGCCGCCGTGCTTCTCCAGGCGTACGTTGATGTAGGCCAGCAGCCCCAGCCCGATCTTGCCCGGCTCCAGCAGCGCCGCGTATTGCCGGATCACGCCGATCTCCTCCAGCCGGCGGATGCGCCGCAGGCATGGGCTAGGCGACAGGCTGACGCGCTCCGCGACTTCGAGATTGGTCAACCGCCCGTTGGTCTGCAGGACCTCGAGGATCTTCCGGTCGATCTTGTCCAGCTCCACCTTGCTCACGATATTGTTGCTCCGCAATAAGACAGCCAGCAATTTTTTTGCGCAAATTTAGCAAGACGGGCACAAGGTTGCAATTTTTTGTGAGATGACGTGTCCTCTGGCGCCGAGCCGCCGCCATTCCACGACGGCCGGACGAATGCACGGCTCGGCCGAGCACGCCGCGAGTCGGCCGAGTACGGCCGCCGGCGAACGCCAACGACAAAGCGCGCGGCCTTTCGGACCGCGCGCTTCTTATTGCCCCGTATTGGCCTCACCGCGCTGCGGCGGGACGCCGGGGGAGCGCCGGGGAATTACCGCTCAACCGCCCTCGGTCGACGGCACCGCGGGGTTGTTCGGCTGCGTCGGCGGGGTGCCGGCATTGCCGGCGGTTCCCGGTGCGCCCGGCGCGCCGGGTGCGCCCTTCATGCCGTGGTGGTGGCGGTGCATCCGCTCCATCCGCTGGTGATGGGCCTGGCGCATGCCGGCGCCGATTTCGTCGCGCGTCAGCTTGCCGTCCTTGTTGGCATCGAGGCGGTCGTAATGACTGGCCAGGCGCGGCATGCCAGCCTCGGCCTCCTGCTTGCTCAGCGCGCCGTCGCCATCCTTGTCGGCGGCCTTGAAGCGCGCATCGAAGCGCTCGCGCATCTGCTGGCGGTGCTGCTCGTGCTGGGCCTTGTGGAAGGCGCGCATCTCGTCCCGGTCGATCTTGCCGTCCTTGTTGGCATCGACGCGGGCGAACATCGCATCGGCTTCCGCCTTCGAGATCGCGCCGTCGCGGTCGGTATCGGCCGCGCGCAGCGACATGCCGCCGTGGTGGCCGTGGTGGCGATGATGACGGTGGTGGTGGCCGTCGGCGCGGTGACCCTTGTGCGCCTGCTTGCCTTCTACCGCGGAGGCAGCGGCGGCTGCTTGCGGCACGCCCTGGGTGACGGGGGCCGGTGCCTGAGTCTGCGCGATCGCGCTGCCGCCGATCGCCAGGAACACCGCCGAAGCGGCCAGCAACTGGTGAACAGGGCGCGGCTTGATGGTGTTTCGTGACATGTCTGTTTTCCTTGTTTCGGTCGACTGGTCGGATTGACCATGTACCGATTAGAACGCAGACGATGGCGGGAAGTTGGCCGGATTAATAGGATGTTACGCGGCTCACAGAAACGGCCCCGGGCTGTAAACGGCCGCAATACGGGAGCAATACGCGACCAATACGGGGACGGTACGAAAGTGATACAGAACGCCGCAAGCCGGTTCGCATCGCGCCTTCGCCCGTTCAGCCCGTTCAGCCCGTTCAGCCCGTTCAGCCCGTTCAGCCCGTTCAGCCCGTTCAGCCCGTTCAGCCCGTTCAGCCCGTTCAGCCCGTTCAGCCCCGTTCAGCCCGTTCAGCCCGTTCAGCCCGGTTCAGCCCTTGGACATCATCGCCCCGTCGTCGCCCTGGTCCATGCCTGGGCTCATGCCCGGATTCATGCCGGGGTTCACTGCGGGGTTCATGCCGGGATTGGCGCCGGGGTTGTAGCCAGGATTGGCCCCCGGGTTGTAGCCGGGATTGGCGCCGGGATTGAAGCCGGGATTGGGCGCATGCTGCGGCGGAACGTGCGCGGCCACGCCCGGATTCGTCGCCATGCCGGCCGGCGGCTGGGTCGCCGCGGGAGCCGCGGCGGTGGCCGGGGGATTCGCCGCGGGGTTCGGCATCGGCGGCGTGGCCGGCGTCGACAGCGGGGCCGCGGCGCCGGACGGCGGGGTCGCCAAC
>NZ_VWRN01000020.1 GCF_008632125.1 Cupriavidus cauae | reverse complement strand
CGGAGCCGTTGCCGTCGAGCGTCTGCTGCATCAGCTGGCGCGCGCCGGGGCCGGGGCTGGGGCCGGAGCTGGAGCTGGAGCTGGGGCCGGCGCTGCAGCGGGAGCCGGGGCGGGCGCTGGAGCCTGGGTTGGAACTGGCGCCGGCGTTGAGCCGACCGCGGGTCCGGGCGTCCCCGTCGCTGGCGACGCTGCGCCGGGCGCGCCGTCTGCCTCGTCCCCCTCGTCGCCATAGTCCGGCAGATCGCCGGACTCGCCGCCGCGCAGCCGCTGGCGGCGCTGCTGCAGATAGGCGTCGCGCACGAAGCTGTATTTGTCCAGCGCGGCCTGCTCCAGCAGGCTGGTGGCATCGAGCAGATTGCTGCGCGTATTGACGAACTGCAGCGCGAACAGGCTGTTGCGCCAGGCCGGATCCATATAAGTCACCGGATCGGTGAAGACGTCGCCGGCCATGCCGATGCCATCGCGCACGGTGCTGGGCCCGAACAGCGGCAGCACCAGATACGGCCCCGAGGGCACGCCCCACGTGCCCAGCGTCAGGCCCAGATCCTGCGGATGCCTCGGCAGCCCGGCCGGCGTCGCGATATCGATCAGTCCGCCCAGGCCCAGCACGGTATTGATCGCGACCCGCATCACGCTCTCGGCCGCCGCCACGCCCTTGCCCTGCAGCAGGTTGTTGATCGCGTTGCCGACGTCGCCGAAATTGTTGAAGACATTGGTCACCGCGGTGCGCACCGGCTGCGGCGTGACGCGGCGATAGCCCTTGGCGACCGGCACCGCGACATAGGTATCGATCTTGTCGTTGACGGTATGGACGGCGCGGTTCAGCGGTTCCAGCGGGTCGGCAGGATTGGCGTTCGGCCCGGTCGCGCAGGCCGCGCAGCACAGCGCGGCAAGCGGGATCAGCCGGTGCAGCGCTGCCGGCGCGGGCAACGGAGACGAAGAGTCCGAAAGGCGTAAAAGGGGCGAAAGGCGTGAACGGGGCCAATGGCGTGAAAGGAGCCAATGGCGTGAAAGGAGCCAATGGCGTGAAAGGGGCGAAGGGGACGAGGGCTCTGGCATGGCGATCATGGTGGCGTCGTGGTCGGTCCGTCCGCGGCCTCGGACAATTCAGCGCGACTGGCGCGGCCGTCCCATCAGAATAGGCTGGAAAAACACCGCGCCGGCCAGCGTGCACACCAGCGACAGCGCCAGCAGCTTGCCCATGCTCGCGGTGCCGGCATGGTTGGACAGCCACAGGCTGCCGAACGCGGTGGCGGTGGTCGCCGCGCTGAACAGCACCGCATGGGTCAGGCTGGACTGCAGCAGGCCGGTCTTGCCCTCGCGCCATGCGATCACGTAGTAGATCTTGAAGGCGACGCCGATGCCGAGCA
Source organism: Cupriavidus cauae (assembly GCF_008632125.1). Taxonomy (GTDB): domain Bacteria; phylum Pseudomonadota; class Gammaproteobacteria; order Burkholderiales; family Burkholderiaceae; genus Cupriavidus; species Cupriavidus cauae. The sequence goes on along the minus strand of NZ_VWRN01000020.1, from coordinate 307 downwards.
GCAGCGGCAGCGCGATGACGTTGGCGAAGTTCAGCGCGATGCCGAACACCACGCACAGCTCCAGCGTCAGCACCGCCGATACCAGCAGCGGCACCAGCGTGCGCAGCACGTCGGCGAAGCGGCGCAGCGTCAGCCACAGCAGGATCGCGATCGACAGCACCGCCCACGCGCCGGCCTGCGCGAACGCGCTCAGGATGGTGCGGGCCGAGCCGCGCACCGCGATCGGCCCGCCGGTGGCCTCCGGCGCGATCGCCAGCACCGCCGGCACGAAGGCGTCGAGCGCCGCCTCGCGCGCGCGTTCGCCAGG
>NZ_VWRN01000019.1 GCF_008632125.1 Cupriavidus cauae | reverse complement strand
GACCGCCCCGCGCAGGAGGCGCTGCTGCGCGACGCGCTGCGCTGCCTGGCGCCCGGGGGCCGGTTGCTGATGCGCGTCGGCGACGCCAGCGCGGGCTGGCGGGCCCGCTACAGCCGCGCGGTCGATCGCGTGGTGCAGTGGCTGCGCGCCGGCCGCACCAGCCCGCTGACCTGCCGGCCCGCCGACGAATGGCGCGCGCTGCTGCGCGGCATGGGCATGACGCTGCGCGAGGTGCCACTGCCGCGCGATGCGCATGGCGCCAATGTGCTGATGGTCGGCACGCTCGATGCGGTGGATGCGGTGGATACGGTGGATGCGGTGGATGCAGTCGAGGCGGTCGGTGCCGTCGGTGCGGCCGATGCGCTCGATGCTTCGGGCGCGCCCAAGGGGCAGGCCGGGCGGGCCATGCAGGCCGCGCAGGCCGAGCCCGGCACCGCGTCCCGAGAGGCGGCGGCACGCTCCTCGGGCACGACCTCCGCCGCGGCCTCCACCACCGCCTCCACCGGCGAGCTGGAGCCGCTTTGATACAATCGCGCCGCCCATCGGTGCCCGCCACCGACCGCAACGCCGGCAACCCCGGCCGCCCCCGCAATATCGGCGACGCGCCGCAACGCGCCGCAACGCATCCCGATCGTCCGCTGTCCCCGTCCGTGTCCGCCCTGCAGTTCTCCCATTTCACCGTCACCAGTTGCCTGGGCCATGGCCTGGCCGCGACCTCCGCGGCCTTGCGCGCCCAGCGCAGCGGACTCGCGCCCTGCCGCTTCGGCGACGTGCGGCTGCGCACCCATGTCGGCGAGGTCGCCGGCGTCGACGACGCCCCGCTGCCGGCCGAATTCGCCAGCTTCGACTGCCGCAACAACCGGCTGGCGCGGCTGGCGCTCGAACAGGACGGCTTCGCCGAGCGCGTGCGCGAGGCCATCGCGCGATATGGCGCCCACCGTATCGGCGTGTTTCTCGGCACCAGCACCGGCGGCATCCTCGAGACCGAGCAGGCCTACCGGCGTCGCGATCCCGCGACCGGCGCGCTGCCGCCCGACTTCGACTACGCGCACCGGCACAGCCCGTTCTCGCTGCCGGCCTTCGTGCGCGCGTACCTGGGCCTGACCGGTCCGGCTGCGGCGATCTCGTCGGCCTGCTCGTCGGGCGCCAAGGTGTTCGCCTCGGCGCGCCGGATGATCGGGGCCGGGCTGATCGACGCGGCGCTGGTGGGCGGCGTCGATTCGCTGTGCCACACCACGCTGTACGGCTTTCACTCGCTGGAGCTGGTGTCGGCCGAGCCCTGCCGGCCCTACGATGCGCGGCGCAACGGCATCTCGATCGGCGAAGGCGGCGCGTTCGGGCTGCTGGAACGGTTGCCCGAATCTTTGCCCGAATCTTTGCCCGAATCCCTGCCCGAATCACTGCCCGAATCACTGCCAGGCTCCGGCGCGGCGGCGCTGCCCGACGACGCGGTGCTGCTGTGCGGCGTCGGCGAATCCAGCGATGCGCATCACATGTCGAGCCCGCATCCGGACGGACTGGGCGCACGGCTGGCGATGGAGCAGGCGCTGGCCGACGCCGGACTGACGCCGGCCGACATCGACTACATCAATCTGCATGGCACCGCGACGCCGAGCAACGACGCCGCCGAGGGCAAGGCCGTGCTCGCGCTGTTCGGCACGACGCCCTGCAGCTCGACCAAGGGCGCGACCGGCCATACGCTGGGCGCGGCCGGCGCGATCGAGGCGGTGATCAGCGCGCTGGCGCTGCGCGAGGGCTGGCTGCCGGCCGGCATTGCCGATACCGAGCTCGATCCCGCGCTGCCGGTGGGCTATCTGCTGCGCACCGGGACGGCCGATGCCGGCCATCGCCTCCGCTACGCGCTGAGCAATGCCTTCGGCTTCGGCGGCTCCAATTGCAGCCTGCTGTTTGGCCGCGCCGACGCGCATTTGCAAGGCGCACGGTCATGACGGCGCCGGTGTTCGTCGAAGGGATCGGCCTGCTCGGTCCGGGACTCACGGACTGGCAGCAAGGGGCGGCAGTGCTGCGCGCGGAGACTCCCTATTTGCACGCCGCCACCGCGTTGCCCGCGCCGGAAGGGCTGCCGTCGGCCGAGCGCCGGCGCACCGGCCCCGCGGTCAAGCTCGCGCTCGCAGTGGGCCGGCAGGCGATCGCCGCCAGCGGACGCGATGCCGCCACGCTGGCAACCGTGTTCAGCGCCTCGGGCGCGGACGGCCACAACTATCACGCGATCTGCGAATCGCTGGCCGGCGACGATCCCATGATCTCGCCGACCCGCTTCCACAACTCGGTGCACAACGCACCGGCCGGCTACTGGAGCATCGCGACCGGCGCGATGGCGCCGTCCAACGCGATGTGCGCGCACGACGGCAGCTTTGCCGCGGGCCTGCTCGATGCCTACAGCCAGGTGCTGGCGACCGGCTCGCCCTGCGTGCTGATCGCCTACGACACCGACTATCCCGAGCCGCTGCGCAGTGCGCGGCCGATTCCCGATGCGTTCGGCCTCGCGCTGGTGCTGACGGCCGAGCCGGGTGCGGCGACGCTGGCGAGCCTGCGGCCATCGCTGGTGCTCGAAGGCGAAGCGCCGACACCGACGCCGATGGCCGATGCCGCGCTGGAAGCGCTGCGCGCCGCCATCCCGGCCGCGCGCGCCCTGCCCTTGCTGCAAGCGCTGGCACGCGGCGACGACACCACGGCGGTGCTCGATTATCTGGACCCGCTGCGGCTGCGCGTCGAGGTCGCGCCATGGCGGTGAACGACGCCCACGACCCGAACGACGCCAACGACGCCCGGGACGTCGACGCGTCGTCGGCCGCCATGCCGCCCGGCACGCCGGTCCGGCGCGACTGGATCGCCGCGCATATCCCCCATCGCGGCGCGATGTGCCTGCTCGACGAGGTGATCGACTGGGATGCGCAGCGCATCCGCTGCGAGGCACGCAACCACACGTCGCCCGAGCATCCGTTGCGTGCCGAAGGAAGGCTGGCCGCGCTGTGCGGCATCGAATATGCGGCGCAGGCGATGGCCGTGCATGGCGCGCTGCTGCGCACCGGCGCCGCGGCCGCGCCGAGCCTTGGCTATCTGGCCAGCGTGCGCAAGGTCGCGATCCTCGTCGAGCGGCTCGATACCGTAGCGGGGGCGCTGACGATCGAGGCAGAACGCATCGGCGGCGACGATCGACAGGTGCTCTACGAATTCTCGCTGCGTGGCGGCGGCGCCGTACTGCTGACGGGCCGCGCGGCGGTGGTGCTGGACGCCACGCCGGCCGCTTAGGTCCGGCACGGCACGGTACGTCCGCCTGGGTCCGGCGCGGTACGGTACGGCCGATCGAGCAGGGGTACGGTGCGGCCCGCGCCGGCCCGGTCCCCCGCGCGGCGGTCCGGCCCCGGCTTGGGTGGCGTTGCTTCGGCGGTCCGGGCCGGCTTGCGCGGCGTTGCTGCGCGGCGGTCCGGGCCCGGCTCGCGTGGCGTTGCTGCGCGGCAGTCCGGGCCCGGCTCGCGTGGCGTTGCTGCGCGGCAGTCCGGGCCCGGCTCGCGTGGCGTTGCTGCGCGCGGGCGATCAGCCCTCGATCTTCGGTGCCGGCAGCACCTCGCCGCTGACCTCGCCGAAGCCGATGCGATAGCCATCGCCCTGGCACCAGCCGCGCATCACCACTTCATCGCCGTCCTGCAGGAAGCCGCGCTCCACGCCGCCGGCGAGCTTCAGCGGCTCGTTGCCGTTGCGGGTCAGTTCCAGCAGGCTGCCGTACGAATCCGGCGTGGTGCCGCTGATCGTGCCCGAACCCATCAGATCGCCGACGCGCACATTGCAGCCCGACACCGTGTGGTGGGCCAGCTGCTGCGCCATCGTCCAGTACATCGCACGGAAGTTGGTGCGGCTGATCGGCTCGGCGCGCTCGGCGTCCTGCGGCCGCAGCGCGACCTCGAGTTCGATGTCGTAGGCGTTGCGCGCCGACTGGCGCAGATACGGCAGCGGCTCGGGCGATTGCTCGGGGTTGTCGCGGCGGAACGGCTCCAGCGCTTCCATCGTGACGACCCACGGCGAGATCGAGGTGCCGAAGGTCTTGGCATTGAACGGCCCCAGCGGCACGTATTCCCACTGCTGGATGTCGCGCGCGCTCCAGTCGTTGAGCAGCACCATGCCGAACAGATAATCGTCGGCCTGGTCGACGCGCACCGGCACGCCCAGGGCCGAGTCCTTGCCGACGATGAAGCCCATCTCCAGTTCGTAGTCGAGCTTGCGGCAGGCGCCGAAGATCGGCCGCGCCTCGTTCGGCAGCTTGATCTGGCCGTTCGGGCGGCGGATCGGCGTGCCGCTCACCACCACCGAACTGGCGCGGCCGTTGTAGCCGATCGGGATTTCCAGCCAGTTCGGCAGCAGCGCGTTGTCCGGGTCGCGGAACATGCGGCCGACGTTGGTCGCGTGCTCCTTCGACGAATAGAAATCGGTGTAGCCGGGAATCTCGACCGGCAGATGCAGGCGGGCTCCGGCCATCGGCACCAGCGCGCGCTCGCGCAGCGCGGCGTCGTCGCGCAGCGTCGGCGTGTCGGCCGCCAGCAGCTCGGCGAGGCGCTGGCGCGTCTCGCGCCAGACAGGGCGGCCCAGCGCGATGAAGCGGTTCAGCACCGGCGCGGCGAAGGTGCCGCGGGTCGCGGCCGGCAGCAGGCCGGCTTCGTCCAGCACCGACAGGTCGACGATGCGGTCGCCGATGGCGACGCCGACGCGCGGGGCCTGCGAGCCGTGCGAGAACACGCCGTAGGGCAGGTTCTGCAGCGGGAAATGGGTGGCGGCGTCGTTGGCCGATTCGATCCAGCTGCGGGAGGATTGGGCTTGGGTCATGGATGCAATGCGTTGGACGGGTTCTGTGTTCTGAGGTCGCTGCGTTCGCTGTGTTCGCTGCGTTCGCTGCGTTCGCTGCGTTCGCTGCGTTCGATACCGGCGATACGTGCGATAGGTGGTGCGATGCCGGGCCGCGCGATCGTCAGCGCTGATTCGGGTTGAAATGCTTTTTCAGCCCTTGCCAGCAGTGCTGGTAGTCGGACTGCAGCGCGGCCGATTCGGCGGCGTAGCGCGTGGGCCGGATCACCGTCGGCGTTTCGAACATGAAGGCCATCGTGTCGGAGATGCGGTGCGGCCTGGTGGTGTCCGCCTCGGTGGCGCGCGCGAAGGTCTCCGCATCGGGGCCGTGGCCGCTCATGCAGTTGTGCAGGCTCGCGCCGCCCGGGGCAAACCCTTCGGCCTTGGCGTCGTAGACGCCTTCGATCAGGCCCATGAACTCGCTGGCGATATTGCGGTGGAACCAGGGCGGGCGGAACGAGTGCTCCATCGCCAGCCAACGCGGGCCGAAGATCACGAAGTCGATGTTGTCGACGCCCTCGGTATCGGACGGGCTGTGCAGCACCAGGAAGATCGACGGGTCCGGATGGTCGAAGCTGATCGAGCCGATCGTGTTGAAGCGGCGCAGATCGTATTTGTACGGTGCGTAGTTGCCATGCCAGGCCACCACGTCCAGCGGCGAATGATCGATCTTCGCGCGCCACAGATTGCCCTGGAACTTGGCCACCAGCTCGAAATCGCCCTCGACGTCCTCGTACCAGGCCACCGGGGTCTGGAAGTCGCGCGGATTGGCCAGGCCGTTCGAACCGATCACGCCAAGGTCGGGCAGCTTCAGCAGCGCGCCATAGTTTTCGCAGATATAGCCGCGCGCCTCGCCGTCGAGCAGCTCGACACGGAAGCGCACACCGCGCGGCACCACCACGATCTCCTGCGGCTCGACCTCGAGCACGCCCAGTTCGGTGGCCAGGCGCAGCCGGCCCTGCTGCGGCACGATCAGCATCTCGCCGTCGGCGTTGTAGAAGAACCGGCCCTGCATCGAGCGGTTGGCCAGGTACAGGTGGATGCCGCAGCCGACCATCGCCTCCGGGCCGCCGTTGCCGCCCATCGTGACGATGCCGTCGATGAAGTCAGTGGGCGCATCGGGCATCGGCAGCGGGCTCCAGCGCATCTGGTTCGGCGACGGCGCGACGTCGTCGAAGCGGCTGACGATGCGCGATTGCTCGATCCTGACGAAGGACTCGTGCATCGCCGCCGGGCGGATGCGGTACAGCCACGAGCGGCGGTTGTGCGCGCGCGGCGCGGTGAAGGCGGTGCCCGACAGCTGCTCGGCGTACAGGCCGTACGGCGCGCGCTGCGGCGAATTCTGTCCGACCGGCAGCGCGCCCGGCAGGGCCTCGGTGGCGAACTCGTTGGCGAAGCCGGACTGGTAGCGCAGCGCGCCGGCGTCGGTATCTTGGCGTAGTGCTTGGGTCATGGTGGTCCTGACAGAGGTTCTGAAAAAGTTCTCGGAAAGGTTCTCGGAGAAGGATGGGCTGGGGTGATCGGCTTACGCCGGCACCGGAATCGGCACGGCGGCGTCCGCTTGCGGGTCGGGGACCGCGGGCGGCACGGCGGCGCGCGCGAGCGCCATCGCCTGGCGCAGCACCGCGGTGTCGCCGATGTGGTTGGCCAGCAGCAGGATCAGCTGCGCGTCGGCGGCCTGGCTTTGCGCATCGCTCAGATCGCGATGCATCTCCAGCAGCGACTCGTAGACGTCGTCCGGCTGCGCGAGATTGGGTTCGGTGACGAGTTGCGCGGCCGGCGGCTGCGGCTCGGCCGGCGCCGCACGCCATTGCACGTCGAGCATGCCGAGCGCGCGGCGCAGCGCGGTCAGCAGCGCGTCGTGCTCGGCCTGGCGCCAGCGTGCGCAGACGTGCTGGTCGGGGCGCAGCAGATAGCAGGTGCCGGGCTGGCCGTCGTAACGGCGCGCGGCCAGTCCGTCGATGTCTTCGAGGATTACCGCGCCGCGCGGCAAAGTCGGCGTTGGCGTCGGCGTTGACGTTGGCGTCGGCGTCGGCGTCGGCGTTGACGTCGGCGTGGCCATGAGCGTTGGCGAGGACGTTGGAGAGCACGTTGGCGTGGGCTGCGTCGATGGCGTCGATGGCGTCGGCGGCATCACGCAGACCACCTTGACCGGCACCGGCGCGGCGCTCAGTTGTTCCAGCGCCGCGCACGCCGCCGGCAACAGGCCCCGAGCGTCGGCGAACACCAGCGCGGTGAAGTCGCTGCCGAGATGCGGCAGCAGCCAGCCCTCGCCCCGCGCCTCGTTTCCCTGCCTTGCCGTGCCCTGCCCTTCCTCGCCCATGACGCGCACCGGCGCATCGGCGCAGACCGCACCGGGCACCATCGCGCCGCCGAACGCCGCCGTATCGGGCGTGTTCAGCGGCGACGGCGTCAGCACGGTCGGCGTCGACAGCCGGCCGCTGTTGACCAGCTGGCGCGCGAACGGATGCTGGCGCGCGAGCCGCAGCACCGCATCGCGAAACACGCGGCTGGTGGCGCTCTTGGGCGTGATGAAATCGGTCGAGCGCGTCGAATGCAGGATGTTCTCGTCGGCAGCGTATTCGCGCTCGCTGGCATAGGTGTCGAGCAGCGCGTCCGGCGCCAGCCCGGCCAGCACCAGCCGCAGCTTCCACGCCAGGTTTTCCGCGTCCTGCACGCCGCTGTTGGCGCCGCGCGCGCCGAACGGCGAGACGCGATGCGCCGCGTCGCCGGCGAACAGCACGCGGCCGTGGCGGAAGCGCTCCATGCGCTGGCACGAGAAGGTGTAGACGCTGACCCATTCGAGCTCGAACTGCGCGTCTGGCCCGAGCAGCGCGCGCAGGCGCGGCAGCACGCGTTCGGGCTGGCGTTCCTGTTCGGGATCGGCATCCCAGCCCAGCTGGAAATCGATGCGCCAGATATTGTCGGGCTGCCGGTGCAGCAGCACCGACTGGTTGCGGTTGAACGGCGGATCGAACCAGAACCAGCGTTCGGCCGGGAAGCCGGCGGCCATCCGCACGTCGGCGATCAGGAAACGGTCGCGGAAGGTCCGGCCCTGGCTTTGCAGCCCCATCAGCTGGCGCACGGGACTGCGCGCGCCGTCGGCCACCACCACGTAGCGCGCCGCCATCGTGTAGTCGCCCTCGGGCGTCGATACCGTCAGCACGACCCGATCGGCCTCCTGCCGCAGGCCGCTGACGCGATGGCGCCAGCGCAGTTCGAGACCGGGCAGTTCGCCCGCGCGATCGACCAGGTAGCCCTCGACGTAGTACTGCTGAAGATTGATGAAGGCGGGACGATGGTGGCCGCTCTCGGGCAGCAGATCGAAGCTGTAGACCTGCTCCTGGTCGAAGAACACGCGGCCGACGTGCCAGCGCACGCCCTTGTCGACCAGCCGCTCGCCGCAGCCGAGGCGATCGAAGATCTCCAGCGTGCGCTTGGCGAAGCAGATCGCGCGCGAACCGCTGGCCAGCGTGCAATCGTCATCGAGCAGCACTACCGGCACCTGCTGCTGGGCCAGGTCGATGGCGGTGGCGAGGCCGACGGGACCGGCGCCGATCACGACCACGGGCCGCAGCGGCGCTTGCACATCCGCTTGCACCCCGGGTTGCACGCCGGGTTGCATATCCCCTTGCACGCCCCCTTGCAAGCCCCCTTCCACGTCAGCCTGCACGCCCGCCTGCTGTTCCGCGCAGCGACGGTAAGCAAAGGTGCGGGCCGCGTAGTGGGCCGGATCCGTGCCTCGGTCCTTTGCCGGATCGTTCTCGCTTGCCTGAGCTGGGGTTTCCATGTCGTCTCCATCCCGCCGCCGCGCCCGCTGTCCCGCGAACTGCGGCGGCCAGCATGCCGCCGGCGTTCAGTCCTGCAGCGCGGCCCACATTTCCTTGTCGCGCTCCGCGGTCCAGATGCGCGGATGCTTGATGCCGCTGGCCTCGTCATAGGCGCGCGCCACGTCGAACGGCAGGCAGTGCTCGTAGATGAAGACGTGGCCGAACTTCGGGTCCATCGCCGCGCGCGTATGCGCCATCGCGCCCTTCAGGTCGAGCTTCTGCGCCACCGCCTCGCGGCCGCGCTGCAGCAGCGTGCTGACGAAATCGCGCGTGTAGGCGAGGCCCTTGTCGACCTGCTCCGGCGTGGTCAGCGCGGGACCGCGTCCCGGCACCAGCGCCTGCGGCTGCAGCGCGCGCAGCGCGTCCAGCGTGGCCGGCCACTCCTCGAGCTGCGCGTCGCCGCAATAGCAGGCCGCGTCGTACTCGACCAGGTCGCCGGAGAACAGGATCTTCTGCGACGGAATCCACACCACGGTATCGCCCTTCGTGTGGCCGGGGCCGAGATGCAGGATCTTGACCTCCAGATTGCCGAGGAACAGCGTCAGCTCGCGCTCGAACACCAGGTTCGGCCACGTCAGGCCCGGCACGGTCTCGACGCCGGCGAACAGCCGCGGAAAACGCTCGATCTCGGACTTCATGTCCGCCTCGCCGCGCTCGACGATCATCTCGTAGGTGCCGCGGCTGGCGATCACGTTCTGCGCGCCTTCGCTGAAATAGGCCGACGCGCCCAGCACGCGCACCGCGTGGTAGTGCGACAGCACCACGTGCTTGATCGGCTTGTCGGTCACGGTCCGGATGCGCGCGATCAGATCCTGCGCCATCGCGGGCGTGGCGGTGGTGTCCACGATCAGCACGCTGTCGTCGCCGATCACCACGCCCGAATTCGGATCGCCCTCGGCGGTATAGGCGTAGGCGTTGTCGGACAGCCTGGTGAAGGTGACCTGCTTCGCTTCGAGGTCGGCTTGCGACGCAAAGGCTTTGGACATGGGGCTTGTCTCCGTTCTGCTTGGTGCTGTCTGGGGCTGTGGTTCGGCGCCTGCCGGCGCGCATTTCCCAGCATAGGCCGCATGGCGCGGCATCACGCGCGGCCAGCCGATGAATTACGTATTGTGAAACGAATTTACCGAATCGTAATCAGCGATACGAAAGGTGTCAATCCGGATTCGGCCGAAAAGCCGGCAGCGAAGTAGAGGAAGGCGACGGGAAAAGACGTGAAGGGCCCGCGGCGGCACGGCGATGTGCGCACGGCGGCTTTTGCCGGAGAACCGGAAGCGCGGGAGAAACGGCGGAGAAGGGAACGCGGAAGTGCTACCGGACGAACGCGCCCGGACGAAGGCCCCCGGACGAAGGCGCCTGGACGAACGCGCCCGGTCACGCCGGATGCGGTGGGAGGCCGCGCGGCGCTAAAACCAGCGGCCGGACGAACGCCGGCCGCAAGGGGAAGATGACAGGATCAGACCGGCTTCTGGCCTTCGCCCTGCGGGGTGCCCATGCCACCCGCGCCGGACGTGCCGCCGCCCGAGGAGGCGGATGAAGCCGAGGACGCCGATGCACCGCCCGCCGGACCGGCCATCGAGGCCGCGGTCACGCCGCCGTTGCGGCTGGCGATGAAGGCGTTGACGTCCTGCGCCAGATGCTGGGGGGCAAGCACCACCTCCAGACCGAGCGCCTCGCAGGCGGCCAGGAAGGTAGACATACGCGGATCGGCCTGGCCCGACTCCGCGCGCAGATACGCCTCCCGGGAGATCCCGGCCTTGCGGGCGACGTCCTCCTGCTTGAGCTTGCGCGCTCGGCGCAATGCCCGCAGTTGCCGGAACGGTTCGCTAGCGCCTCGTGGCACGGCTGTACTGTTCATATCGGTCTCCAGTCACCAAAAAAGAAAGTGCGCGGACGTGCATTCGAGTATAGAGCACACGTCGCGTTCCGTATGTAATCAGGGAAACACTTTTACAGAATTCACGGTTTGTGCCGGTTGGCTTTCCTCCAGCCCTGCCGTCGCGATATCGGGCCCTTTGAAGTGCCCGTGCTTCCACAATAGCGAATAGGGCTCGTTAGCGCCAAGTTCGGTTTGACAGACCGACCGGTCGTGCTATTCTTCCGAGCATGCAAAAAGGCCATCTGACGCGCAGCGCGATCATCGCTCAGGCATTCGATACCGCGACCCGGATCGGATTCGAGCAGCTGTCGCTCGCGGAACTGGCCGCCAGCACGGACATGTCCAAGAGCGGCCTGTACGCGCACTTCAAGTCGAAGGAGGCCTTGCAGCAGGCAGTGCTGGAACTGGCGATCGAGCGCTTCACGGCGATGGTGGTGCAGCCCGCGCTGCGCCAGCCGCGCGGCATACCGCGCCTGCGCGCGCTGTTCGAAGGGCAGCTCGAATGGATCGGCAGCACCGACTCCGGCGGCCGCTGCCTGTTCATGGCGCTGGGCCAGGAGTATCGCGACCGGCCCGGCGTGATCCGCGACATGCTGGTCCGCGCGCTGAAGGACTGGAACGGCATCGTGGTCCGCGTCGCGTCGGACGCCATTCAGGACGGCAGCCTGGGCGCGGACGAGGAACCGCGCCAGATTGCCTTCGAGATGGCCGGCATCGTGATGGCCTTCCAGCAATCGCTGAAGATGCTCGGACGCGCGGATGCGCAGGCGATGGCGCGCCGCGCCTTCCATTCGCTGGTCACGAGAGGCAAACGCGCGGCGGCATAGGCCGCACAAGGACCGCACAGGGCCGCACAGGACGCCCGCAAGCCGGACAGGCCGCACGCGCCGAACGTTTGCGCTGGTCCCCCGAGGCAACGTTTTTCCTCGGCAATGTTTTCGCCGATAAATAGCACGACCGGTCGGTCTTATCGAGGCCCGAGAGCAGCACGAGGGGGCCGCGCAGCGAGGTCGACGGGTTGGGGATGGAACCGCAAACGGAGTGAATATCGTGACACAGGCCCTGTCTCCCCTTCGCCCCGGCCAGGCCGCACCGGGCCAGATCGCCGCGCGGCTGGCGCAGGCCGGCCTGGCATGGCGGCGCCTGCGCTGGCAGACCGCGTCGGCGCTGTTTCCCGAGCAGACCGCGCGCGCCTTCGAACGGGCCTGGTTCGGCGTGCCGGACGCGAACGTCGATGCCGCCGGGCAGGCCTTCCTCGCCGGGGCGCGCGCCGATTGGGCGCTGGTCACTGGCGGCGGCGCGACGCGCCGCGTGCGCGTCTACCGCTGGCACGGCGAAGGCCCGGCGGTGCTGCTGGCGCACGGCTGGGGCGGCAATGCCGCGCACTGGCAGGCGCTGGTGCCCGCGCTGCTCGCCGCCGGCCATCGCGTGGTCGCCTTCGACGCGCTGTCGCACGGCGCCTCCGATGCGGGTGCGCTGGGCCCCGGTCAAAGCTCGCTGATCGAGATGTCGCGCGCGCTGCTGGCGGCCGCCTGGCACGCCGGGCCGATCCATGCGGTGGTCGCGCACTCGCTGGGCTCGGCCGCGGCGGCGCTGGCACTGCGCGAAGGGCTGCCCGCCGCTGCCGCGGTGCTGATCGGCGCGCCCGCCGACATGCGCCACGCCTCGGCCACGCTGGCCTGGCAGCTCGGCGTCGCGCCCGCGGTACTGGCGCGCGTGCAGCGCAACAGCGAACAGTGGCTCGGCATGCCATGGGGTGCGTTCAACGTGCCCGATATCGGCCGCTGCCGCCCGGTGCCGCCGACGCTGGTCGTCCACGATCGCCACGACAAGGAGGTGCGCTGGGAAGACGGCGCCGCGATCGCCGGTTCGTGGCCCGGCGCCACGCTGCTGACCACCGAGGGCCTGGGCCATCGGCGCATCCTGCGCGATGCGGGCGTGATCGATCAGGTCGTCGCCTTCCTCGCGCAGCGCCTGTCGTCCCGCGGCGCGCCCGCTGCCGCGATACCGCCGCAGCATGCCGAGCGGACGGTACGCTCGGCGGTGCGAACCGAAGACCTTGGCGTGGCCCGCTGATTCCGACCCTTACGGGCCGCCTCTGCGCCATGCCGTTGCGCGTGCGTCGCAGGACCCGCGCCGCGCCAGCCTCGAACTCGAACTCGAACCTTGGGTCGATGGAGTCCGTCGTGTCGATCCCTCAGCCGGCCCGCGCCAGGATTTGCCCGCCCCCATAGCTCGACTGCTCCGGCGGTGTGCCACCCAGCGTCACCCGGATCGCGCAGTACTTGAACTCCGGGATCTTGCCGAACGGATCGAGCGCCGAATTGGTCAGCTTGTTGATCGCCGCCTCGTAATAGCAGAACGGCACGAACACCGCGCCGCGCGGCGTGCCCTCGTCGGCGCGCGCATACAGCGCAACCTCGCCGCGGCGCGACGCCAGCGTGATGACGTCGCCGGGCTTGCCGCCCCACTGCGCCAGATCGAGCGGATGGACCAGCGCGGTCGGGTCGGGCTCGAGCGCATCGAGCACCCCCGCCCTGCGCGTCATGCTGCCGGTGTGCCAGTGTTCGAGCTGGCGCCCGGTGATCAGCACGAAGGGATAGTCCTGGTCCGGCCGTTCGGCCGCGGGCACGATATCGGCCGGCACGAAGCGCGCGCGGCCCGTCGGCGTGGGGAAGTCGTCGGTGAAGATCACCGGCTCGCCGGCATCGCCTTCGGCGCGGCACGGGTAGGTGACCGCGTGTTCGCGTTGCAGCCGCTCCCAGGTGATGCCTGCGATGCTCGGCATCGCCAGCCGCATTTCGTCGAAAACCTCGGCCACGTCGCCGTAGCGCCAGTCCAGGCCCAACTGCGCGGCCATCTGCTGGATGATCCACAGGTCCTGGCGCGCCTGTCCCGGCGGGTCGATGGCCTGCCGGCCGAGCTGCACGATGCGGTCGGTATTGGTGAAGGTGCCGGTCTTCTCGGGGAAGGCCGAGGCCGGCAGCACCACGTCGGCGAGATAGGCGGTCTCGGTCAGGAAGATGTCCTGCACCACCAGATGATCCAGCGCGGCCAGCGCCTCGCGCGCATGCTGCGCGTCGGGATCCGACATCGCCGGGTTCTCGCCCATGATGTACATGCCGCGCACCTCGCCGCGTTCGATGGCCTGCATCACCTCGACCACCGTCAAACCCGGCTGGCGATCGAGCGGCGTGCCCCATAGCGCCTCGAATCGCGACGCGGCCTCGGCATCGTCGACGCGCCGGTAGTCCGGATACATCATCGGAATAAGCCCGGCGTCCGAGGCGCCCTGCACATTGTTCTGGCCGCGCAGCGGATGCAGGCCGGTGCCGGGCCGGCCGATCTGGCCGGTCATCAGCGCCAGCGCGATCAGGCAGCGCGCATTGTCGGTGCCATGCACGTGCTGCGACACGCCCATGCCCCACAGGATCATCGCGCTGCCCGCTGTCGCGTAGAGCCGCGCGACATGGCGGATCGTCTCGGCGTCGATGCCGCAGATCGGCGCCATCGCCTCGGGGCTGTAGGCGGCCACATTGCGCTCGAGTTCCTCGTAGCCGATCGTGCGGCTCTCGATGAAGTCGCGATCGACCAGCCCTTCGGTGACGATCACATGCATCATCGCGTTGAGCAGCGCGACGTCGGTATCCGGCTGGAATTGCAGGAAGCGATAGGCGAAGCGCGCCAAGTCCGAGCGCCGCGGATCGGCGACGATCAGCTTGGTGCCGTTGCGCACCGCGTTCTTGATCCAGGTGGCCGCGACCGGATGATTGACGGTCGGATTCGCGCCGATCAGGATCACGACCTCGGCCTTGCCGACATCGATCACCGGGTTGGACACCGCGCCCGAGCCGATCCCCTCGAGCAATGCCGCCACCGACGAGGCGTGGCACAGCCGCGTGCAATGGTCGACGTTGTTGCTGCCAAAGCCGGTCCGCACCAGCTTCTGGAACAGATAGGCCTCCTCGTTGCTGCCCTTGGCCGAGCCGAAACCGGCCAGCGCGCGCTTGCCGTGGGTATCGCGAATGCGCGCGAGGCCGCCGCCGGCAAGCGCCAGCGCTTCCTCCCACGTCGCCTCGCGGAACACCTCCATCACGCGCTCGGGGTCCATCACCGCATCGCCGCGCTTGGGCACGCCCTCTCGGCGCACCAGCGGCACCGTCAGCCGGTGCGGGTGCGCGGCGTAGTCGAAGCCGTAGCGGCCCTTGACGCAGAGCCGCGCGTGATTGGCCGGGCCATCGCGCCCTTCCACGTACTGGATGCGGTTGTCCTTGACGTGATAGGTCAGCTGGCAGCCGACACCGCAATATGGGCAGACCGATTGCACCTGCTTGTCAGGCACCGCCAGCGCGGCGGCGCGCGCCGGCATCAGCGCGCCGGTCGGGCAGGCCTGCACGCATTCGCCGCAGGCGACGCAGGTCGACGTGCCCATCGGATCGTCCATGTCGAACACGATCTTCGCGTCGGCGCCGCGCAGCGCGATGCCGATCACGTCGTTGGCCTGCTCGTCGCGGCAGGCGCGCAGGCAGCGCGTGCACTGGATGCAGGCATCGAGATTGACCGCGATGGCCGGATGCGACAGATCGGGCGCCACGGGTGCGCGCGGCGCAAAGCGCGGCTTGCCGATCTCGAGGCGCGCGGACCACTGGTCCAGTTCGCTGTCGCGCGTGTACGCGGTCTCGGGCATGTCGGACTGCAGCAGCTCGAGCACCATGCTCTGCGCCTTGCGCGCGCGCGGCGAATCGGTCTGCACCTTCATGCCGTTCGCCGGCTGGCGGCAGCACGACGGCGCCAGCACGCGCTCGCCATCGATCTCCACCATGCAGGCGCGGCAGTTGCCGGCCGGCTCCAGGCCGTCCTTGTAGCACAGGTGCGGAATCTCGACGCCCTCGCGCCTGGCCACCTGCAGCAGCGTTTCGCCGGGCGCGGCCACCACCTCGCGGCCGTTCAGCTGGAAGGCGACCGAAGCGGGATCGGAGGCCTGGACGAGGGCGCGTTCGGCGCGGGTCAATGCATTCATGGCGGTCTCTTGGATCTGTCGGATCTGTCGTACGGCGGCTTCTTCGGGCTGCTTGCGGCTTGTTGCGGCTGCTCGCGCTCAGGCCAGCTCGTGCGGGAAATAGCGGATCACGCAGTCGATCGGATTGGGCGCGGCCTGCCCCAGCCCGCAGATCGACGCATCGCGCATCACCGCGGACAGGTCGGCCAGCGCCTCCCGGTCCCACTGCGGCTGCGCGATCAGCTGCACGGCCTTGGCCGTGCCGACGCGGCAGGGCGTGCATTGGCCGCAGGACTCGTGTGCGAAGAAATGCATCAGGTTGCGCGCCACGTCGACCGCGCGATCGTGGTCCGACAGCACCACCACTGCCGCCGAGCCGATGAAGCAGCCATGCGGCTGCAGCGTGTCGAAGTCCAGCGGGATATCGCCCATCGACGCGGGCAGGATGCCGCCCGACGCGCCGCCCGGCAGGTAGCCGTAGAAACGGTGGCCATCGAGCATGCCGCCGCAATACTCGTCGATCAGCTCCGTGATGGTGATGCCGGCCGGTGCCAGATGCACGCCCGGCTTGTTGACGCGGCCCGACACCGAGAACGAGCGCAGTCCCTTGCGTCCATGCCGGCCCTGCCCGGCGAACCACTCAGGTCCTCGTTCCAGGATGTCGCGCACCCAGTACAGCGTCTCGAAGTTGTGCTCCAGCGTCGGCCGGCCGAACAGGCCGACCTGCGCCACATAGGGCGGGCGCAGCCGCGGCCAGCCGCGCTTGCCTTCGATCGATTCGATCATCGCGGACTCTTCGCCGCAGATATAGGCGCCGGCGCCCCGCCGCAACTCGATCGGCGGCAGGTCCGCGCATGGCGGGTCCTCGCGCAGCCGCCGCAGTTCCTCGGTCAGCAGCGCGCGGCAGCCGGCGTACTCGTCGCGCAGGTAGATATAGATCGCATCGACCTGCACGACCCGGGCGGCGATCAGCATGCCTTCGAGGAAGCGATGCGGATCGCGCTCCAGATAGAAGCGGTCCTTGAAGGTGCCGGGCTCGCCTTCGTCGATATTGACGGCCATCAGGCGCGGGCCGTCCTCGGCCCGCACGATGCGCCATTTGCGTCCCGCCGGGAAACCGGCACCACCGAGGCCGCGCAGTCCCGCATGCTCCATCGTGGCGATGGCGTCGTCGGCGGACAGCGCGCCGTCGGCCACCGCGCGCAGGGTGCGGTAGCCGCCCTGCTCGCGATACGCCTGGTAGTCGACGTACGGCTCGGGCTCGTGGCGCACCGCGCCCGCGGCCACGCGTTCGACGATCGCCTCCGCGCTGGCCACGTCGACCGGATTCTGTCCGACCAGCGCCGCCGGCGCGCGCTCGCAGCGGCCGATGCAGGGCGCGGCGACCACGCGCACGTCGGTGCCGAGCAGCGCAGGCAGTTTGTCGAGCAGCGATTGCGCGCCGGCCATCTCGCAGGCGATGCCCTCGCAAACGCGCACGGTCAGCGCAGGCGGCGGCGCGATCGCGCCATCGGCATCCTCGCGCACGACGTCGAAGTGGTGATAGAAGGTCGCGACCTCGTAGACCTCCGCCTGCGCCATCTTCATCTCGGCGGCCAATGCCGCCAGATGCGGCGCGGCGAGCTGCCCATAGCGATCGTTGATCGCGTGCAGGTGTTCGATCAGCAGATCGCGCCGGCGCGGCGCCTCGCCGAGCAGCGCGCGCACCTCGGCGAGCGCGGCGGGGTCGACTTGCCGCCCCTTGGGCTGGCGGCGCTTGCGCTGCCGGCCGATGCTGTCGACCGGAATGGGGATCACGACCTGATTCATGGTCATCTCTGTTCGTTGTCCTGGATGCCTGTGGGAAGCGGCGTTGGGGGGCGCCGCCGGGTCGATGATAGCGCCATCGGCCGCGGGCCCTGCCGCCGCTGCTGATTCCCGCGCCCACCGGCATCACGGTGGGCGCGCCCGCCCTTGCTGCAGACCCCGCTACGTCAGATCGTCCGGCACCGGCTGCAAGCCCATCGGGTGAACGGCGCTGGCATGCACATGCTTGCGGATATGGGCCTCGCGCATCGGCTTGAGCACGAACACCGCCAGCAAGGCCGAGAACGCCGCCATGCCGGAGGCCAGCATGAAGACCGCATGCCAGTCGCCGGTGGCCGCCGTGATCACGCTGCTGAACGGCACCAGCAAGGCGGCCGTGCCCTTGGCCGTGTACAGCAGGCCGGCATTGGTGGCGGCGAACTTCGGCCCGAAGGTGTCGCCGCAGGTGGCCGGGAACAGGCTGTAGATCTCGCCCCAGGCGAAGAACACGACGCCGGTCAGCACCACGAAGGCGACCGGATGATGGCCATACTTCGACAGCAGCAGGATGCCGACGGCTTCGACCGCGAAGGCGATGAACATGGTGTTCTCGCGGCCGATATTGTCGGAGACCCAGCCGAAGAACGGACGCGTGAGACCGTTCAGCACGCGGTCGATCGTCAGCGCGAAGGTCAGCGCCGGCAGCGTCAGCCCGAGGATCGACACCGGCGTGTTGTCGAGACCGAAGTCCTTGGCGATCGGGCCCAGCTGCGCGGTTGCCATCAGCCCGCCGGCGGCCATCATCACGAACATCGCATACATGATCCAGAAGATCGGCGAGGCCAGCACCTGGCGCGGCGAGGCGTTGTAGGTGGCCGCCGCCTTCAGCGTGCTCTTGACCTCGTCGAGGATCTTCGCCGACGGCGGATACAGCGCCATGCCGAGGAAGAACACCACCAGGCCCTGCCCCAGGCCGAACCACAGGAACGCCGCCTCGTAGCCGCTGTTCTTGATCACGTAGGCGATCGGCACCACGGTCAGCGCAGAGCCGGCGCCAAACCCCGCCGCGGTAATGCCCGCCGCCAGCCCGCGCCGGTTCGGGAACCACTTCAGCGCGTTGCCTACACAAGTGCCGTAGACCGCGCCGGCGCCGACGCCGCCGACCGCCGCGGCGAAATACAGCATCGGCAGCGACTCGGCCATCGAGTTCAGCACCCAGGCCACGCCGCACAGCAGCCCGCCGCCGACCACCACCGGCCGCGGCCCGTATTTGTCGACCAGATAGCCCTCGATCGGCACCAGCCAGGTCTCGGTGACCACGAAGATCGTGAACGCAACCTGGATCGCGGTGCGTCCCCATTGGTGCTTCTCGTCGATCGGATTGACGAACAGCGTCCATCCGTACTGCATGTTGGCGATCATCGCCATGCAGATGACGCCGAAGGCCAATTGGACCCACGGCGAGGCAAAGGGCGAGCGCTGCGCTTCCTGGGGTTGTTGCATGGTGTCTCCTTGCGGAATGGGGTCTTGATCGACCCTCTGCGATGAAACCGCCCGACTTGCCGACACGTCGGGGGCGCCGTCAGTGCTATACGGTATGTGATATATCAATTAGGTCAAGGCGATTTACCGGGCGGCTCGCCCACGGCATGCGGGGGCCATTGAGAAGTTCATTGCATCAACGCGACACACCGGGACAGGCATTGCTGCATGGCGCGCATCAACACCACGGCTGCGCATATCGGCAAGCCTCGGCATATCAGTGAGTTAGCGCGCCTTCGCGCATCAATGCGGCGCGCGGAAAAGGCAGAGACCTTGCACAACGTCCCGGGCGGGATGGGCGCGCGGTTCTTCATCGCCAGTTCGGCGCTACGGGTAAATCCCTATGCTGGAACGGTGGTCTTGCAGAGGACAGGCGATGGCACGCAGGCCGCGAAAGGCGGACGACCCGGTGTAAAGGAGGAGAAGGAGGGGGAAAGAAAGACAAGAGGAAGGTCGTGAGGAAGCTGGCCGCGGGGGCCGGCGCCCCCCGCCTGCCGAAGGTCACGGCAAGCGGCGGCGCGGCCAGCGAACCGCCTCAGGCATGGGTCAACACGAACTGGCCGGCGGCCTTGTGCGAGTCCTCGCTGGCGCCATCATCGCGCGGGGCGCTACCGAGGCCGGCGAAGCGGCCGTGCGCCTGGGCGCGCAGCAGCGTCGGCGCGGGCAGGCAGGTGGCGAGCAGCACGGTGGCGGACACGCCGAGGGAGAACAGGCCAAGCGACAGCAGGGTCAACAGGGTGGTTTGCATCAGGACACTCCGATAAGACATCAATCAAGGAATGTCCAGTATATGGTGCAACGCACCAGAAGTAAATATTCTGTATGTGATATATCAAACAGCGCCCCTAGTCTGTCGCTCCTGTGCCACAGGCCGCGGTCAGCCGGTCTTCAGCGCCACATCGGGGCCCTCCTGCTCGGTGATGACGCGCCAGATGGCGGCGGCGTTCGGCTTCAGCGACCGCCCCTTGCGGCGCACCAGCACAACCTGCATGGCGGCATGCGGCCGCAGCGGCAGCAGCACCACGCCGGGCGGGACGCCGGCGGCGCGGGCGCGCGATGGGACGACGCCAAGCCCTTGCCGCCGCGCCACCATGCCCAGCACCGCGCAGAAATGGCCCAGGGGCCGATAGACCCGCGGCCGCACGTGATAGGCGGCCATGGCGCGTTCGATGGCGGCCAGCATGCCCGACTGGCGGTCGAGCCCGAACAGCTGCGCATCGTTCAGGTCGCCCCAGCCCAGCGCCTCGCGCGAGGCCAGCGGATGGCCGGTCGGCAGCACAGCATGGAAGGTCTCCTCGTACAGCGGCTCGAACTGCAGTTCGGCGCAAGGCTCCGGGTCGCTGACCACCGCGAAATCGACCTCGCCGCCGCGCACCGCATGCAGCGCCGCCTCGGGGGCGACATCGCGCAGCACGATATCGATGTCGGGCCACGCGCTCTGGCAGGCCTGCAGCCACGCGGGCGCCAGCATGGATGACAGCATCGGCCCTACCGCCAGCTGCACGCGCCCATGCGCCGGCCGCGCGCTGGAGTGCGTTTCGTGCAAGGTCTGTTCGACCTCGTCGATCAGATGGCAGATGCGTTCGGACAGCAGCGTGCCGGCCTCGGTCAGCTCGACCTGGCGCGTGGTGCGGTCGAACAGGCGCAGGTCGATTTCCTCTTCCAGCTCGCGCACGCTGCGGCTGACGGCGGATTGCGTCAGTCCGAGTTCGGCGGCGGCACGGGTGAAACTGCGATGCCGCGCGACGGCGGCGAAGGCCTTCAACTGCGGAAGCGAGACATTCATCGTGGTCTCCTCGTGCACCGCATGCCTCGTGGGCTTGCGGCCGCTGCCGGTGCCGCCGGCGAGGGGCCGGCGGGGCAGCGCTGTGCTTTTTATGTGCCACGGTCGTTCGGCGGGACTGCGGTACGGCAGGCTGCGCGAGCGCCGATGGGTCCTTCGATGCTAGTGCAAACGACTATCCACGACGCCTTAACTTTTTTATTAAGATCATTGACGACCATCTATGGATGGACGGCGCTGCCGGCACCATACCGCGCGCCACAGACACACGCCCATCCCGCGGCGGGCGCACGCCACGCCCACCGCGTGCACCGGTGCAGCGGTGCCGCGATGCCGCGATGCCGCGATGCCGCGATGCACTGCAGCGAAAACAATCCCGATCACGCGCCGCAGCAAGCGCCGCAGCGCGCGCAACGCCGACCGAACGAGGCCGCCATGAAAAACGCCACGCTGCGCCAGCTCAAGGTCTTCGAAACGGTGGCACGCCACCTGAGCTTTTCGCGCGCGGCCGAGGAATTGCACCTGACCCAGCCCGCCGTCTCCACGCAGGTCCGCCAGCTCGAGAACCACGTGGGCCTGCCGCTGTTCGAGCAGCTCGGCAAGAAGATCTACCTGACCCCCGCGGGCACCGAGATGCTGCACTACAGCCGCAGCATCATCCAGCAGTTCCGCGAGGCCGAGGACGCGATGGCGCAACTGAGCGGCATCGCGGGCGGCCGGCTCAATATCGCGGTAATCAGCGCGGGCGATTACTTCTTCCCCCGCGTGATCGCCGAATTCATGCGGCGCCATCCCGGCGTGACGCTGAACCTCGCGGTGCACAACCGCGAGGAGCTGCTGCACCAGCTCGCCGGCAACCTGACCGACCTGGCGGTGATGGTGCGGCCGCCGGCGGGCATGGACACCGTCAACGATTCGTTCGCGCCCCACCCCTATGTCATCGTCGCCGCGCCGGATCATCCGCTGGTCGGCAAGCGCAACGTGCCGCTGTCCGCGCTGGCGGACGAGGCCTTCATCTGCCGCGAGAAGGGCTCGGACACCTGGAACTCGATGCAGGAAGGCTTCGCGGCGCGGCTGCAGAACCTGCGCATCACGATGGAGATCAAGAGTACCGAGACCATCAAGCAGGCCGTGATCGCCAATATGGGCATCGCCTTCCTGTCCGCCCACACGGTCGCGCTGGAACTGCGCACCGGCCATCTCGCGGTACTCGACGTGGAAGGCTTTCCGGTGATGCTGAACTGGTACGTGGTCCATCGCAAGAACAAGCGGCTGCCGCCGGTCGCGCTCGCGTTCAAGCATTTCCTGCTGAGCGAAGGCGCGGCGCAGATCGATCGCATCACCGCCGTCGACGGCCTGATTCGGGGCAAGGGCGCCGTCCGCTCCTGATCCTGCCCCGGGCTCCCGCCAGGCCCGGTCCGGCCCTGCCCTTGCGCTTGCATCGTCCGACCCATAAACGATGGCTTATGGTTTTGCCGATCAACTTCAATTGTTGTTAATCGTTCGCGGCCCCTATGC
Organism: Cupriavidus cauae; assembly: GCF_008632125.1. GTDB lineage: Bacteria > Pseudomonadota > Gammaproteobacteria > Burkholderiales > Burkholderiaceae > Cupriavidus > Cupriavidus cauae. The sequence continues at coordinate 141,415 of NZ_VWRN01000019.1, read as the reverse complement.
TGCCTGCATGTCCCACCGCACCGGCAAAGGAGAGCGACCATGGAACAAGCGCAGATCGAACGGCAGAACGAGATTCCCGCCGCGGCCCCGGTACAACAGCAGCACCAGCAGCAGCCGTCGGTGCAGCAGCAGCTAGCCGCCTACAACTCGGCCTTCGTCGAGCTGGGGCTGCGCTTCCGCTGGGATGAGGCGATGTATGGCTGGCTGTGCGGCGTGGTCGAGTGCGAGCGCACCCGTATCGCGCACTACATCGAGACCTACCACGCGCATCTGCTGACGGCGTACGACGCGCCGTTCCTGAGCCAGCTGATCCTGGAGAAGAAGAACGCGTATCTGGAAGCGATGAGCCGGCGCGCGAGCTGAGCGCCGTCACGTCGTCCCCGCGCAGGCGGGAACCCAGCGTCTTCGAAAGCCACTGGGTCCCCGCCTGAACGGGGACGACATGCTTGCTTCTCCCCTACTTCGCCCCCGACGAGCGCGCGCCGCGCACACCTGCCCGCGCGCCGATTGCGATCCCCGCTGCCGCCGCCGCGGCCAGCGCCAATCCCGCCAGCACCACCCACGGACCATGGCCGCCGGACAGCCAGGCGGCCGACATGGCCACGCCCAGGCCGCCGAGACAGCCGGCGTGCAGCGCGAACACGCCGGCGTGGCGGTAGCCGATCAGGCCGGCCAGCATCGACGCACCGGCGAGCAGATAAGCCAGTTCTTCCGGGTCCGTCATGGCAGGCCTCCATCGCGAGCGAGGCCGGCGGCGCGTTGCCGCGCGGGCTAGCCGCCGACCGGATTGATCAGCGCACCGATGCCTTCGATGCGCACTTCGACGACCGCGCCCGCCTTCATCGAGCCCACGCCGACCGAGGTGCCGCAGGCGAGCACGTCGCCCGGCATCAGCGTCATGTCGCGCGACAGCCGGCTGACCACCTGCTCGGGCGTGAAGATCATGTCGTCGAGCGGATAGCGCTGGCGCTCGGCCCCATCGAGCCGCGTGACCACGCTGGCATCGCGCCAGTCGAAACCCGTGACGATGGCCGGGCCCAGGCAGCCGAAGGTGTCGAAGCCCTTGGCACGGCACCACTGCGGGAAATTCGGGTCTTCGGCGATCAGGTCGGCCGCGGTGACGTCGTTGACGACCGTATAGCCGAAGATGTGCGCCGACGCGTCGGCCACCGGCACATCGCGGCAGACACGCCCGATCACGATGCCGAGCTCGCCCTCGAACACGATCTTGCCGCCGTAGCCGGCCGGCCGCGCGATGGTGTCGCCGGGGCCCGCCAGCGAGGTGCCGGGCTTGATCAGGAACAGCGGATGCGCGGGCTCGGGCTTGCCCAGCTTCTGGGCCAGCGCGCGGAAGTTGTTCCACAGCGCGACGATCTTGGACGGCTCGCAGGGCGCAAGCAGCCGCACCTCGTTGCGTGGGAACGAAACGCCGGTCGGGTTCGGCGAGGCGTAGCCCGGGCCGTCGTATTCGAATACCCGCTCGCCATCGAGCCGGCCCATCCGTGGCCGGCCATCGCCGGCGTCGAAGCGAATCCAGGTTTGCATGGGGTCTCCCGTGGCGGCGGTCAGTGTTCAGTGCCGGGCGGTGTCCGGGGGCGCCGGCTCTCTACCGGCGCCCGCCCCCGGCCCCTCCCCCCCGCAGCGCGGGAGAGGGGTCGGAGAGGGCCAGCGGCGCCTCCCAACGCCGCCGCCCTCTCCCTTCTACGCGCTCAGATCTTGCCCGCGCCGCGCGCCCACTTGTACTTCGCGCCGAGCACCGCGACCGGAATCTCGGTCGAGTACGCGTAGGCCGGCACCCCATGCTGGTACAGGTACTCGGCCGCTTCCTCGACCTGCACGTCGCCGGCCAGCGAGGCCACGATCGGCTTCTCGATGCCCTTTGCCGCCATCTCCTCCTTGACCTCGACCACCAGCTTGGCGAACACCATCGGCGGCGTGATGATCGTGTGCCAGTAGCCGAGGATGATCGCGTGGATGCGCGGATCCTCCAGGCCCAGCTTGATCGTGTTCCGATAGGTGGTCGGCGGCTCGCCGCCGGTGATGTCGACCGGATTGCCGGCCGCGCCGAACGGCGGGATGAACTTGCGGAAGGCCGCGTCCAGATCCTCCGGCATCGTCATCAGCGACAGCCCGTTGTCGACGCAGGCATCGGACAGCAGCACGCCCGAGCCGCCCGCGCCGGTGATGATCACCACGTTCTCGCCCTTCGGCGTCGGCAGCTTCGGAATGCCGCGCGCGAACTCGAGCAGGTCGCGCAGCGAGCGGGCGCGAATCACGCCGCATTGCTTGAAGACGTCCTCGTAGATGCGGTCGTCGCCGGCCAGCGCACCGGTATGCGAGCTGGCGGCACGCGCGCCCAGGCTGGTGCGGCCGGCCTTGAGCACCACCACCGGCTTGACCTTCGACACGCGCCGCGCCGCCTCGGCGAACGCGCGCCCGTCCTTCAGGTCCTCGCAATGCTGCGCGATGATCTCGGTCTCGTCGTCCTGCTCGAAGAAGGTCAGCAGATCGTCTTCGTCGATGTCGGACTTGTTGCCCAGGCCAACGATGGCCGATACGCCCATCCTGGCCGAGCGCGAGAAGCCGATGATGGCCATGCCGATGCCGCCCGACTGCGAGGACAGCGCGGCCTTGCCCTTGACGTCATAAGGCGTGCAAAACGTCGCGCACAGATTCTTCGGCGTGTAGTAGAAGCCGTAGATGTTCGGCCCCATCAGCCGGATGTTGTGCTTGCGCGCGATCGCGACGATCTCCTCCTGCCCTTCGACGTTGCCGGTCTCGGCAAACCCCGACGGAATCAGCACGGCGCCAGGAATGCCCTTCCTGCCGACCTCCTCCAGCGCCTGCGCCACCAGCTTTGCGGGGATCGCGAACACCGCCACGTCGATCTCGCCGGGCACGTCGAGCACGCTCTTGTACGCGGTCATGCCCATGATCTCTTCGGCCTTCGGGTGGATCGGATAGATCTTGCCCTGGTAGCCGCCATTGATCAGGTTCTTCATCACCGAGTTGCCGATCTTGCCGTCCTCGGACGAGGCGCCGATCACCGCGACCGTGTCGGGCCGCATGATGCGGTTCATCTGCGCGACGATCTGCTCCTGCGTCGGGCGATAGCGCTGCGGCTGCGGCGCATGGTCCAGCACGATGCGCACGTCGGCCGCGATCGCGCCGTTGGGGCTGGCGAACACCGGGTTCAGGTCCAGCTCGGCGATTTCGGGGAAGTCGGTCACCAGCTGCGACACGCGCTGGATCATGTTGGCCAGCGCCGCGCGATCGACCGGCTCGGCGCCGCGCACGCCCTTGAGCACCTGCGCGGCGGCAATGCCGTCGAGCATGCCGAGCGCATCCTGCTCGCTCGCCGGCGCCATGCGGAAGGTGATGTCCTTGAGCACTTCGACCAGCACGCCGCCGAGGCCGAAGGCCACCAGCTTGCCGAACGACGGATCGGTGACCGCGCCGATGATGACCTCCTGGCCGCCGCCGATCATCTTCTGCACCTGCACGCCGACGATGTCCGCCTTGGCGTTGTAGCGCTTCGCGTTGTCCAGGATGGTCTGGTAGCCCTGCTCGACCTTCCGCGCGTCGTCCAGGCCGACCAGCACGCCGCCGGCCTCGGTCTTGTGCAGGATGTCGGGCGAGACGATCTTCATCACCACCGGAAAGCCGATGCGGCCGGCCAGCTCGACCGCCTCGGCCGCGGACTTCGCCAGCCCTTCGCCCGGCACGGCAATGCCATAGGCATCGCAGACCAGCTTGCCTTCGGGCGCGGTCAGCGCGGTGCGTCCCTGTTCCTTGGCGGTGGCGAGAATATTGCGCACCGCGTCCTTGTCATACGCCATGTCAGACCTCCATCGGGTCATGGTTGCAGCGGAGTTTGCGAACGAAGGGCGGCGCCGGGCCGCCCGGGGCAAGGCGGCGTCAGACCGCGCCGGCCGCGCGCAGCGCCTCGATCTGCGCGGGCGTGCGGCCCAGCCATTCGAGGATCTCGGTGGTGTGCTCGCCCAGCAGCGGCGAGCGATCGACCTGGACCGGCGATTCCGACAGGTTGATCGGGCAGCCGAGCTGCACGTAGCGGCCGCGCTGCGGATGATCGACCTCGACCAGATAGCCGCGCTCGTACAGCGAGCGGTCCTCGATCAGGTCCTTCATCGACAGGATCGGGCCGCACGGCACATCGACCTCGTTGAGCGCTTCCATGACCTCGAACTTGGTGCGCGTGCGCGTCCATTTCTCGATGATCGAGAAGCATTCGGGCAGGCATTTGAGGCGCGCCTCGGGCGTGGCGAATTGCGGATGCGAGATCAGGTCCTCGCGCCCGCACAGCCGCATCAGCGGTTCCCAGCCCTGCGGTTGCACGATCACGTAGACGTAGTCGTTGGCCCCGCCCGGCGCGCAGCGCAGCGCCGCGCCCGGCTGCCCGCCGCCCGAGGCGTTGCCCGCGCGCGGCACGTAGTCGCCGAATTCCTTGTTCGGGTATTCGCGCAGCGCGCCGGCCGCCAGGCGCTGCTGGTCGCGCAGCTTGACGCGGCACAGGTTCAGCACGGCGTCCTGCATCGCCACCTCGACGCGCTGGCCCTTGCCGGTGTGCTCGCGCTGCAGCAGCGCGGCCAGGATGCCGATCACGCAATGCACGCCGGTGCCCGAATCGCCGATCTGCGCCCCGGTCACGGTCGGCGGCCCTTCCTCGAAGCCGGTGGTCGAGGCGGAGCCGCCCATGCACTGCGCGACGTTCTCGTAGGCCTTGCAGTCGGCGTACGGCCCGGGACCGAAGCCCTTGATGGAGGCGTAGATCAGCCGCGGATTGAGCGCGCGCAGCCGATCCCAGTCGAAGCCCGCGCGATCGAGCACGCCCGGGCCGAAGTTCTCGACCAGCACGTCGCAGCGCTCGACCAGGTCCTCCAGCAGCGCCTTGCCTTCCGGCGTCTTCATGTTCAGCGTCAGGCTGCGCTTGTTGGAGTTCAGCATCGTGAAATAGAGGCTGTCCGCGTTGGGCACATCGCGCAGCTGGCTGCGCGTGATGTCGCCCCGGCCGGGCAGTTCGACCTTGATCACGTCCGCTCCCAGCCACGCCATCAGCTGCGTGGCCGACGGCCCCGCCTGCACGTGCGTCATGTCCAGGATGCGTACTCCTTCCAATGCCTTGCTCATGGCGTCGTCTCCTCGCCTCTATGGTGTGATCGTGGGTTGCACGGGAGCCGGCCGGCGCGGTCGGTGCACGGGGGCGTGCCACGGCGTGCTGGCGCGCGCGAGGGCGTGCACCGCCCGCCGGATGCGCGGACCTTGCAGGGCCTGCGCATCCGGTGCCGCGCGCCGCGAGCGCGCCGCCGGTCGGCCGGCAGCCGGCTACTTGTACATGGTCTGGTTCTTGGTGCCCGGGGCGTATTCGCGCGGATCGACCCAGATATTGATCACCGCGGACTTGCCGGTGCGCGCGATCGATTCCCGCCCGCGCTGCAGCGCGCCGGCGATCTGCGCGGGGTCGCGCACCTCCTCGCCGTAGCCGCCCAGCATCTGCGCGAACTGGCTGAACGGCACGTCGGACAGCAGGTTGCCGACGTTGCCGCGCGACTCGCCGTACTTGGCCAGCTGCCCGTAGCGGATCTGGTTCATCGCCGAGTTGTTGCCGATCACCGCCAGATACGGCACGCCGAAGCGGTTGGCGCTCTCCATGTCGAAGGCCGTCATGCCGAAGGAGCCGTCGCCGTAGTAGCACAGCACCTCCTTGCCCGGATTGGCCAGGCCCGCCGCGATGGCAAAGCCGGTGCCGACGCCGAGCGAGCCGAGCGCGCCCGGGTCCATCCACTGGCCCGGATTGCGCGGCCGCACCGCCTGCGCGGAGATCGTCACCACGTCGCCGCCGTCGCCGATATAGATGGTGTCCTCGCCGAGGAAGGCGTTCAGCTCATGGGCGACGCGATACGGATGGATCGGCGTGCTGTCGGACAGGAACAGCGGCATCAGCTTCTGCGTGGCCACGCCTTCGGCCTCGGTCAGGTCCGCCATCCACTTGCGGCGCGCCTGGCGCTTGTCCTGCTTGATGCGGCCGCTGGCGGCCTGCAGCACCGCGCCGAGGATCGCGCCGGGATCGCCGACCAGCCCCAGGTCGATCTCGCGATTCTTGCCGACGGTGCGGTAGTCCATGTCGATCTGCACCAGCGTCAGCTCCTTGCTGATGCGCTTGCCGTAGCCCATGCGGAAGTCGAACGGCGTGCCGACGATCACCAGCACGTCGGCGTTGGCGAAGGCCTGCGAGCGGGTACGGTCGAAGTGATGCGGATCGCCCGGCGGCAGCAGCCCGCGGCTCGCGCCATTGAAATAGCCCGGGATATCGAGCCCGCGCAGCAGCGCGATCGCTTCCTCGTGGCCGCGCGCGGTCCAGACCTGCTGGCCATACAGGATGGCGGGACGTTCGGCATTGACCAGGATGTCGGCGAGCTTCTCGATGTCGCGCGGATCGCCGATCGACCTGGTCGAGGCGCGATAGTGGCCGGGGCGCGGCACCACCGCGCGGGCGACGTCGACCTCGCGGTCCAGCACGTCGCGCGGAATCTCCAGATAGGCGGGTCCGGGCGCGCCGTTGAAGCATTCGCGCGCGGCCATCGAGATCATGTCTGCGACGCGCTCGGTGCTCGGCACGGTGGCGGCGAACTTGGTGATCGGCGCCATCATGTCGACGTGCGGCAGGTCCTGCAGCGAGCCCATCTTGTGCTGGGTCAGCGCGCCCTGCCCGCCGATATGCAGCACCGGGCTTTCGGAGCGGAAGGCGGTGGCGATGCCGGTGACGGCGTTGGTGCAGCCCGGACCGGCGGTGGTCACCACGCAGCCGAGCTTGCCGGTCTGGCGCGCATAGCCGTCCGCCGCATGCGCGGCGACCTGTTCGTGACGCACGTCGATGATGCGGATCCCCTCGTCGACGCAGCCATCGTAGATGTCGATGATATGGCCGCCGCAGAGCGTGAAGATGGTATCGACCCCTTCGTTCTTCAGCGCCCGCGCGACCAGATGGCCGCCCGACACGATGCCGGCATCCCGGCTCTTCTGCTTCAGGGTGTCATCGGCCGTCGTCGATTCCGGCCGCAGCGATACGACTGCAGACATGTGTTGGTCTCCTCGTTGGACTCCGGGCGGGCCGTTTGCATGGGCACGCACCGCTTCACCTTCTTCTTTCGGCAGGGCTGCCGGCTTGCGACGCGAATCGATCGTTTCGGGCGATCTTGATGACATACCGTATGTGATATATCAACGGTCGGCAAGGAGAAAATGTGGGAGAGGCGCCGAATTTCGACGACGCATCGCAGCAAAACAGTCGTTTTCATGCCGATAAATTCGGCCAACTCCTATAAACGCTTGCGCTTAGTGGCGGCGCGCATCAATTCCGACGCGATCGTGATCGTGTACCGCTGCCGGCCAATAATTCGCCTTGTTGCGCATTGATATATTACATACCATATCCACGCAGGCTTCCGGCGCAATGCCGCCCCCTCCTGTCAGCCACCACAACGACGTATCCAAACCAGTGAGGAGACAGTGAACATTCACGAATATCAGGCCAAGGAGCTGCTGCGGCGCTACGACGTCGCCGTGCCGCGGGGCGCGGTTGCGTTCACGCCGGACGAGGCAGCCAACGCGGCGCGCACGCTCGGGGGCCCGCTCTGGGTCGTCAAATCGCAGATCCATGCCGGCGGCCGCGGCGCCGGACGCTTCCAGAACGATCCCGGCGGCAAGGGCGGGGTGCGCGTGGCGCGTTCGCTCGAGGCGGTGCGCGAGGAAGCCGGCAAGATGCTCGGCGCGGTGCTGGTCACGAAGCAGACCGGCGCGGCCGGCCGCGAGGTGCGGCGCCTCTATGTCGAGGAAGGCTGCGACATCGCGCGCGAGCTCTATTTCGGCATGCTGATCGACCGCGCAACCTCGCGCATCACGCTGATGGCATCGACCGAAGGCGGCATGGACATCGAGGAGGTGGCCGCGCACACGCCGGAGAAGATCCTGAAGCTGGCGATCGATCCGGCCACCGGCATCCAGCCCTTCCACGCGCGGCGCCTGGCCTTCGGGCTCGGCCTGCGCGGCAAGCAGATCGGCGAGGCCACGCGGCTGTTCCTGGCGGCCTATCGCGCCTTCACCGAGCTGGACGCCTCGATCGTCGAGATCAATCCGCTGGTGGTCACGCACAGCGGCCACGTGATGGCGCTGGACGCCAAGTGCAACTTCGACGACAACGCGCTGTTCCGCCATCCCGATATCGAGGCGATGCGCGACGAGGCCGAGGAAGACCCGGCCGAGACCGAGGCCGCGCGCCATGCGCTGAACTACGTCAAGCTCGACGGCAATATCGGCTGCATGGTCAATGGCGCCGGCCTGGCGATGGCGACGATGGACATCATCCAGCTGCATGGCGGCAAGCCGGCCAACTTCCTCGACGTCGGCGGCGGCGCGACGCGCGAGCGCGTGGCGACGGCGTTCCGTCTGATCCTGGCCGACCGCAATGTCGAAGGGATTCTCGTCAATATCTTCGGCGGCATCATGCGCTGCGACGTGATCGCCGAGGGCGTGGTCGCGGCCGCGCGCGAGGTCGACCTGACCGTGCCGCTGGTGGTGCGGCTCGAAGGCACCAACGTCGAACTGGGCAAGGCCATCCTGCGGGATTCGGGATTGCCGATCGTCTCGGCGGACGACCTCGCCGACGCCGCGACCAAGGTCGTCGCGGCCACGAGGAACACCAAGCGGGGAGGACATTGAGATGGCCGTGCTGATCGACAACAACACCAGGGTGCTGTGCCAGGGCCTGACCGGCGCGCAGGGCAGCTTCCATACCGAACAGGCGCTGGCCTACGGCACCAGGATGGTCGGCGGCGTGACGCCCGGCAAAGGCGGCGAGACCCACCTCGGCCTGCCGGTGTTCGACACCGTGGCCGAGGCGGCCGAGCGCACCGGCGCGCAGGCCTCCGTGATCTACGTGCCGCCGCCCTTCGCGGCCGACGCGATCCTCGAAGCGGTCGACGCCGGCCTCGAGCTGGTGGTCTGCATCACCGAGGGCATCCCGGTGCTGGACATGGTGCGCGTCAAGCGCGCGCTGGCTGGCTCGCGCACGCGCCTGGTCGGTCCGAACTGTCCGGGCGTGATCACGCCGGGGCAATGCAAGATCGGCATCATGCCCGGCCATATCCATCGGCCCGGCAGGATCGGCGTGGTGTCGCGCTCCGGCACGCTGACCTATGAAGCGGTGGCGCAGACCAGCGCGGCCGGTCTGGGGCAGTCGACCTGCATCGGCATCGGCGGCGATCCGGTCAACGGCACCAACTTCATCGATTGCCTGCGGCTGTTCCTCGAGGACGACGACACCGAGGGCATCATCATGATCGGCGAGATCGGCGGTTCGGCGGAGGAGGAAGCCGCGCAGTTCCTGCGCGACAGCGGCAGCGACAAGCCGGTGGTCGGCTTTATCGCCGGCACCACCGCGCCGCCGGGCCGGCGCATGGGCCATGCCGGCGCCATCATCTCGGGCGGCAGCGGTACCGCCGATGCCAAGATCGAGGCGATGCGCGCGGCCGGCATCCACGTATCGCGCTCGCCGGCCGAACTGGGGCAGACGATGGCGAAAGCGCTGGGGGTGTAGCACCGTAGCCTGTCGCGCCGCCGCCGTTGCGCGATGCCGCGGCGGCGGCGGCCGTGCTACAGGCCCACCACGCTGCTGGCGATGATGCCCAGCTGCACCTCGGCCGCACCGCCGAAGATCGTGAAGGCGCGGCTGTTCAGGTATTCCGGCAGCAAGGTGCCGACAATCCTGTCGGCTTCCCCGCCATCGGCCGGGTCTGCCCCATCGTCGCGCCAGCGCTGCCCTTCCAGACCCAGCATTTCCACGCCCAGCTCGCCGATCTGCTGCTTGAGCCGGCTCGCGCGCAGCTTCAGCATCGACGACACCGGGCCGGGACTCTGCCCCGGCAGCAACTGGCCCAGGGTCTTCAGCTCCAGCATCTCGAAGGCATCCAGATCGGCGCAGACCTCGCCGAAGCGCGCATGCAGCAGTTCGCGCTGCGCGCTGTCGTGGCGCAGGCCGGCTGCCTGCAGGACCGCCATCGCATCGCCGACCCGCATCAATTGCGAGCGCAGCCGCGGGCTGAAGATGCCGGCGCCACGCTCGAACTCGAGCAGGTAGCGCGCGCAGGCCCAGCCGGCATTCTCCTCGCCGATGCGATTGGCCTGGGGCACGCGCACCTCGTCGAAGAACACCTCGTTGACGTCGTGATCGCCGCCGATCGTCGCGATCGGCCGCACGGTAATGCCGGGCGAATCCATATCGATCAGCAGGAAGCTGATGCCGTCCTGCCGCCGCCCCTCGTTGCTGGTACGGACCAGCGCGAACATGCGGTTGGCGTGATGCGCGTGCGTGGTCCACAGCTTGGCACCACTGACCACGTAGTCGTCGCCATCGCGCACCGCGCGCGTGCGCAGCGCCGCGAGGTCGGAGCCGGCACCGGGCTCGGAGAAGCCCTGGCACCAGTAGTCGTCGCCCGACAGGATGCGCGGCAGGTAGCGCTGCTTCTGCGCCTCGGTGCCGAAACGCAGGATCACCGGCCCAAGCAGCCGCACGCCCATCGGATGGACCAGCGGCGCGCCGGCCAGCGCGCACTCGGTCTCGAAGAGGAAGCGCTGTACCGGGCTCCAGCCGGTGCCGCCCCATTCCTTCGGCCACAGCGGCACCAGCCAGCCGCGCTCGCGCAGCATCGCCTGCCAGGGGCCGGAGATTTCGGGCTCGGGATACATCGCGGTGGTCAGCCGCTGGCCGCGGCGCAGCGCGGGCGTCAGCCTGTCGCTCAGGAAAGCCCGCACCTCGTCGCGAAACGCCGCGAGTTCGGGGGTCAGTTGGAGATCCATGAAGCGGGAGCCTCGGCAGAAGTTCGATCGGAGGACGGCAGGGTCCGGCTGTCGCGCCATGCGCCCGAGGCCAGCATCGCGCGGCCATATTGCGCGGCATGCCAGGATGGACTGCCGCCCTGCTGCTGGAAACGCGTCAGCTTGCGGAACAGCCCGGCGATCGGCAGTTCCTCGGAGACGCCCATGCCGCCATGCAGCTGCACGGACTGCTGCGAGACGTAGCGGGCCGCGCGTCCGACCTTGGACTTCGCCATCGCGGCCAGCGCGATCGCCGCGCCCGCGTGCGCGAGGCCGGCGTCGACGCGCAGCGCCGCCAGCTCGCAGGCGGCGACGGCCTCTTCGCAGCAGACCGCCATTTCGGCCAGCCTGTGCTGCACGGCCTGGAAGCTCGCGATCGGACGGCCGAATTGCTCCCGCTGGCGGGTATAGGCGACCGTGCGCGCGAGGGCGGCCTGCATCGCGCCGCAGGCTTCCCAGCACAGCGCGATCGACGCCTCTGCCAGCAGGCGGTGCAGCACCGGGGTCGCATCGCTTTCGTGCGCGGTACCCAGCATCGCGTCGGCATCGACATGGACGCCGTCGAGCCACACGTCCGCGGCGGCGGCGCCGTCGACGGTATGGCAGCGGTGCAGGCGCAAACCTTGCGCCTGCGTATCGCGCATCGGCAGCAGGAACACGGCATGCGTGGCGCCGCACGTGTCCGGCTTCGGGTCGGCGTTCCGGTCGGTGTTCGGGTCCGGCTTCGGGTCCGGCTTCGGGTCGGGCTTCGGGTCGCCGTTCGAAAGCGGCATCGCCCCCCTCCCCTCGCCGTCGATCCGCGCACTGACCAGCAGCGCGTCCGCGCCGCCGCCATCCGGCACCATCAGCTTGGCGCCATGCAGCCGCCAACCCGTCCCATCGCGCCGCGCCACCGTGGCACGCGGTGCCCACGGGTCATGGCACTGCGCTTCGTCGTGGGCCAGCGCCAGCCGGCGGCTGCCGTCGACGACGCCCGGCAGCCAGCGATCGCGCTGCGCCGGCGTGCCTAGCGCCGCGAGCAGGCGCGCCGCCAGCAGGATGCCGCCGTGGTACGGCACGTTGATGCCATGCCGGCCGAAGGCGCGCATCAGCAGCCCCGTTTCGAGCGCGCCACCATCGAAGCCGCCGGCTTCGGCGGGCAGCGGCAGTGCCAGCCAGCCCATCTCGGCGAAGGCCCGCCACATCGGCGTCCATCGCGAGTCGGGCCTGGCGTCGTACCACGGTCCCGCGGCATCGGGCTGCCGCGACAGGAAGTTCAGCGCGCTCTCCTCGATCAGCCGCTGTTGTTCGTTCAGCGTCAACTGCATCGGCTCAGTCCGCCTGCGCGCCGGAGGCCTTGGCGACCTTGGCCCACTTCTGCGCGTCCTGCTTGATGAACGTCGCGAACTCCTCCGGCGTATTGCCGATGATGTCCAGGCCCAGCGCGCGGAACTGCTCGCGCAGCGCCGGATCTTTCAGCGCCTGCTGCGTGGCGGCGTGGACCCGCTTGACGACTTCGGGCGGCGCACCGGCCGGGGCCAGCAGGCCCAGCCACGGCATCGCCTCGTAGCCTGGCAGGCCCGACTCCGCTACCGTCGGCAGATCCGGCAGGGTCGCCGAGCGCTTCGCCGTGGTCACCGCCAGCGCGCGCACGCTGCCGCTCTTGATATGCGGGGCGGACGACGCGTACGCGTCGAACATCACCTGCACGTTGCCGCCGACCAGGTCGTTCAGCGCCGGCGCGCTGCCCTTGTAGGGAATGTGCGCCATCTGGACGCCCGCCATCGTCTTGAACAGCTCGGCCTCCAGATGAGTCGACGTGCCGGAACCCGCGGAGCTGTAGCTGACCGACTTGCCGCTGGTTTTCAGATAGTCGATCAGCTCCTTGACGTTGGTTACCGGCAGCCTGGCATTGACCTCGAGCACGTGCACCACCGAGGCCACCAGCGTGATCGGCGTGAAGTCCTTGACCGGGTCGTAGCCGACCGTCTTGAACACCGCCGGGGCGATGCCCAGCGAGGAGGCGGCCATCAGCAGCGTATAGCCGTCGGGGGCCTGCCTGGCGACGTAGTCCGATGCGATCACCGTGCCGGCACCGGGCTTGTTCTCGATCACCACGGGCTGGCCGAGATGCGGGCGCAGCCGTTCGCCGAGCGCGCGCGTCATGATGTCGGCCGCGCCGCCGGGCGTGAACGGCACGATGATGCGCACCGGCTTGGTGGGGTAGGCGCCGGCGTCGGCGGCACGGGCGCCGGGCGCTACCGCAAGGGTCAGCGGCAGGGCGAGTGCCAGCGCGGCGATCCAGGGTCGGGTCATGGTCAGTCTCCTCTCGATTGTTGTTGTATTGCGCTTCGTGGTTTCGGCGCGTTATCCGCGCGGCCCGCGGTGTCTCAGCGGCCCACGTGGTGCCCACGTGGTGCCCGCGTGGTGCCCGCGTGATGCCTGGGGTGCGTGCGTGGTGCCGCGCGCTACCCGCGGTGCGTGGCCCTGCCTTACTCGCGCTTCGGCACGATCAGGGCATCGAGCATCGCCACGCCCTGCCCGCGCTCGCGCACCAGCAGCGGATTGATCTCGACCTCGTCGGCCGCCTCGCCCAGCGCCAGCACCGCGTCCGAGAACGCGGCGATCGCCGCGCAGGCCGCCGGCACGTCGCACAGCGGCCGCCCGCGGAAGCCGTCGAGCAGCGGAAAGGCCCGCAGCTCGCGCAGCATCTGCTCGGCGGTGCGCCGATCGACCGGCAGCAGCCGATGGCTGACGTCCCGATACAGCTCGGTCAGCACGCCACCGAAGCCAACCGTCAGCGTCGGGCCGAACACCGGGTCGCGCACCGCGCCGACGATCAGCTCGACGCCACCGCTCAACATCGGCTGCACCAGCACGCCGTCGATGCGGGCCTGCGGGGCGTGCTGTCGGACGCCGGCCAGCATTTCGTCGCAGGCCCTGCGCACCGCGTCGGCATCGCCAAGGTTCAATCGCACGCCGCCAACCTCGGTCTTGTGCGGCAGGTCGGCGCTGAGCACCTTCAGCACCACCGGAAATCCCAGCGCTACCGCCGCGGCGGCCGCCTCGTCGGCGTGCCGCACCACCTGGCCGGCGATATCGCCGACGCCGTGCGCGGCCAGATAGCGGCGCGCCGCAAGTTCATCGCAGGGCAAGGCGGGCGGCGCCACCGGCGGCGTGCCCCCTTCCCGTACCGCCCGCCCTTGCCGATGCCGCAGCGCGCGCCACGGCCGCTGCTTGCGGCGCTCGTGCCATTGCAGCAGCGGCGGCAGCGTCTGCATCGCCATGCCGATATCGGTCATCACCGGCACGCCTTGCGCGCGCAGATCGTCGCGGCGCGTCGCGCGGCCGGTGTCGATCGCCAGCAGCAGGCGTGGATGGGCGGCGGCCGTGTCGATCAGATCGTCGGCCATGCGGTCGAGCAGATAGCCGGGCGCATAGACGATCACGGCATCGATCGCGTCGCTGGTCGCCAGCGCGGCCAGCGCGGTGCGGACGAAGCCGGGATCGTTGACGACGTTGCCGGTCACATCGACCGGATTCGACACCATGCCATAGTCCGGAATGCCGGCACGCAACGTCTGCTGCAGCGCCTCGGGCAAGGTCGGCACCTCCAGCCCCGCGCCGATGCACTTGTCGGCCAGGATCGCGCCGACCGCGCCGGAGATGCTGACGATCGCGACGCGGCGGCCGGCGCTGCGGCCCCGGTAGCGCGCCAGTTCCGCCAGATGCGCCATCTGCGCGAAGTCCTGGCACTCGATCACGTTCAGCTGCGCGAAGGCGGCGCGATAGATCTGCTGGTTGCCGGCCAGCGCCGACGTATGCGAACGCACCGCCTCGCGCCCCTTGTCGGTCTCGCCGGCCTTGAACACGATCACCGGCTTGTCGGCCTCCGCGCAGGCGATCGCCGCGTCGATGAAGCGTGCGCCGTCGCGCAGTTCCTCGATATAGCCGAGCACCACGTCGGTATCCGGGTCCTGCGCGAGGAACTGCAGATATTCGGCGAAATCGAGGCAGGCCTCGTTGCCGGTATTGATGAACTGGCTGAACGGCACGCCGAGCTCGCGCGCAATCGCAAACACGGCGGCGCAGACATTGCCGCTCTGCGTCAGCAGGCTGACCGTGCCCCGTTCGTGCTGCGGCGGTGCCGTGCGGAAGACCGAGGCAAACGCGGTATAGGCGTGCGTATTCAGATTGGCGAAACCCATGCAGTTGGGGCCGGCGACCACCATGCCGGTGGTTCGCACGAAGGCCTCCATCTCGCCCTGCAGCGCGGCGCCGCTCTCGCCGGCCTCGGCAAAGCCGGCCGCATAGACGATGGCGGCGCGGATGCCGCGCGCGTGGCAGCGCGCGAGCATCGGCGTGACCTGCTCCGCGCCGATCGCCAGCACCGCCAGGTCGATGCCGTCGGGCAGTGCCTCGATCGACGGATGGCAACGCAGCCCGAACACCCTCTCGTACTTCGGATTGACCGGATGAATGTCGCCCCGGTAACCGAAGCGGGTCAGCAGATCGATCGGCATGCCACCGATGCGGCCGGCGTCGTCGCTGGCGCCGATGATGGCGATCGATTGCGGATCGAGCAGCGGATCGAGCCTATGCGCCATGGTTGCCGCTCCGCGCTTCGCGGGCCGGGCCCGACTGGATCGCCTTGGCCAACCCGGCGTCGCGCGCCCGCAGAAAGCCTTCGCTCAGGTGCGACAGCTGGTGCGTATCGAAGTGGGCCGACAGCGCGGAGCGCAGCCCCTGCGCATCCAGCGTCCGGTTCAGCGACCGCTTGATCAGCCGCAGGCCGAACGGCGGCGCCTGCGCAATGCGCCCGGCCAGCGCCATCGCCTCGTCGTCCAGCGCGGCGTCCGGCACCACGCGATTGACCATGCCGATGCGCAGCGCCTCCGCGGCATCGATGCGGCCGCCCGCATACAGCATCTCCTTGGCCTTGCGCAGGCCCATCACCCATGGATGGATCAGCACCTCGGTGGCCGCGGCACCCAGCGTATGGCCCACCGGATCGGAAAAATAGGCCGACTCGCCCGCCACGATCAGGTCGCACATATTGGCGATCATGAAGCCGCCGGAGACGCAGGCGCCCTGCACCTGCGCGACGGTCGGCTTGGGGAAATCCCAGATGCGCAGGCAGTAGTCGAAATAGCGCCGGCTCTCGTAGGCCCAGCGTTCCTCCACCGTGAAGTCGGCGCGCTTTGCCTGCGCTTCCTTCAGGTCGTGGCCGGCCGAGAAATGGGCGCCGCGGCCGCCGATCACTACCACGCGCACGCTGTCGTCGTGCTCGGCCGCCTGCAGCGCGGCGTCCAGTTCGTCCAGCATTTGCTGGCTTTGGGCATTGCGCGCGCTCTCGCGCGACAACCACAGGCGCCGTACCGCGCCTGTCTGCTCGATCTCGATGGTGGCATCGCCCATCCCGGTCTCCTCGTCTTGTGTGGTTTGGTCTTGTCGTCAGGCGAGGGCCAGTGTAGAAAGCAGGGTTTCTACAATACAAACTTATCCGCACCAAATGACCACTATATGGACAATGCGATGAGCAAGGCAATCAAGGGGGTGAGGCAGACCGAGGAGACCAGGGAACCAGGCGCCAGGACCGCCGGCGCGCAGACGCTGCGGCGCGGCCTGCAGCTGCTGCGGCTGATGGCGGATCGTCAGGAGGAAGGACTAACGCTGGCCGAACTGGTGGAGGCGACGGGACTGGAGCGGCCGACCGCCTACCGCCTGCTGTGCTGCCTGGAGGAGGAACGCTTCGCCGAACGCCATCCGGCCAGCAAGCGCTATCGGCTCGGCCTAGACGCGCTGCAATTGGGCGCCGCCGTCCACGACAAGGCGCCGGTGGTCGATCTGGTTTTGCCGGCGATGAAGCGGCTGGCGCGGCTGTCCGGCGATACCGTGTTCCTGGTGGTGCAGCAGGGCGACTTCACCGTCTGCCTGCATCGCGAGGAAGGGCCCTTTCCGGTGCGCATCTTCACCACGGTGCCGCAGCAGCGGCGGCTGCTCGGCATCGGCGCCGGCGGCCTGGCCTTGATGGCGAAGATGCGCGACGACGCAATCCGCGAGGTGTTCAAGCGGCGCGCCGCGCTCTACGCCGAACACGGCATGACGCTGGCCAAGTTGAACAGCGCGGTCGAGCGTGCGAGGAAGAAGGGCTTTGCCGAGATCGTCGACAGCATCACGGTCGGCGTGTCGGGCGTGGGCTGCGCCTTCTCGCTGCCCTATGGCGCCGAGGCGGCAATCAGCCTGGGCGCGATCAGCAGCCGCATGCATCCCGGGCGGAGGGTGGAACTGGGCCGGCTGCTGCGCGAAGAACTCGGGCAGGCGTTCGGCAACGAGCCGGCCTGAGCGGCCGGCGCCGGCATCGCCGTCGCTAGCCGATGCGGCCGAGCACCGTCGGCAAACCCGATGCCAGCATCATCACGCCCGACACCGTCAGCAGCGTCAGCACGATCGCGCGGAAACGCGCCTCGTCGATGCGGTGATAGACCTTTGCGCCGATCAGCGTGGGAATCAGCATCGCGGGCGCGACCACCGCGAACCGGGGCAGCATCTCGACGGTGACGTTGCCCGCGATCAGGTAGACCGCCATCGTCACGGCCAGGATGGTCAGGTTGAAGTTCTGGATGATGGCGCGCTGCCGGTCCTTCTGATAGCCGCGCAAGGTGCACCACAGCGTCGGCACGGTGCCGCTGAACCCGCCGATCGCGCTCATCACGCCGCCGATCAGGCCGGCGCCGGCATCGCCGCTGCGGCCGCCCCAGCGCAGCGGCGGCAGCCGCCGCGCCATCAGCATGGCCGGGCACCATAGCACCAGGAAGGCGCCGATCGCGGTCTTGAACGAGGCCATGTCGAGATACGGCAGCAGCAGCATGCCGAGCGGAATGCCGGCCAGCCCGCCGGCAATGAAAGGCGCCAGCGCCGCGACATCGAAACCGCGCCGCACGCGCACCGCGGCGATCAATTGCCCGGTCAGCGAGCCGAACACCGTCAGCACCGCGGCCATGCGCGGTTCCAGCGTCCATGCCCACAGCGACATCGCGACCATGCCGAAGGCAAAGCCCGACAGCCCCTGCACGAATCCCGCCAGGGCGGCGCCAAGGGCGATGATCAGATATTCCATCGGGCGGTCGGGAAGGCAGTCGGGAGGGCGGCGGGCAAGGCGGCGGGCAAGGCGATCAAGGACAGGATGACGGGCAAGCCCGAAGCCCCGCGATATTACCGGGGAATGCCGCCGCCCGGGCCCGTCAGACCCTCGCCAACGCGCGCGCGAGGCGCCGTACGCCCTCTTCGATTTCGGCCACCGACGGCGTCGCGAACGACAGCCGCAGCGCCGGTGATGGCTGCCCGGTTGCCACGTGGAAGGCCTTGCCGGGGACGAACAGCACGTTTTCCTCGATCGCCTCGCGCAGCAGTGCGGTGGAATCGACGCCCTCGGGCAGCGAGGCCCAGACGAACATGCCACCGCCAGGCCGCGCATAGTCGACGCGGCCGCCGAGCTCGCGATCGAGCGCCGACACCATGGCGTCGCGCTTGTCGCGGTAGACCGCGACGATGCGCGCGATCTGTCCGCGCAGATGGCCGGCGTCCAGATAGGCGGCCATCGCGCGCTGGATCCACGGCGGCGTGCACAGGTCCGAGGCCTGCTTGGCCAGCACCGCGCGCCGCACCACGTCGGGATGCGCGGCCATCCAGCCGATCCGCAGGCCGGGGGCCACGGTCTTCGACAGGCTGCCCAGGTAGATGATGCGGTCGCGCAGTGCGGGCTCGCCGTTTGCCATCGACAGCAGCGTCGCGGGCGGCGCGCCGTCGAAGGCGAGGCAGCCGTACGGATCGTCCTCGATCACCAGCAGCTCGTATTGCGCGGCGAGCCGCAGCACCTCCTGACGCCGCCGAAGCGACAACGTCGCGCCGGTCGGATTGGCGAAGGTCGGCACCAGATAGATCAGGCGCGGGCGCTCGGCCGGCGCGCAGTCGCGCAGGCATTGGTCCAGCGCGACGGTATCGATCCCTTCGGCATCGGCCCGCACCGGCACCAGCCGGGCACCGGCCAGGCGCAGCGCCTGGATCGCGGCCGGATAGGTCGGCGCCTCGACGATCACCGGCACGCCGGGCTCGACGAAGGCGCGCACCAGGAAGTCGAAGCCCTGTTGCGAGCCCGAGGTCACCAGGATCCGTTCGGCGGGCGTCGGCGCGCCGGCCTGCCCCATCTGCCGGCTCAGCGCCTCGCGCAGCGCCGGCACGCCTTCGGTGGCGCCGTATTGCAGGCATTCGGCCGGATGGCTGGCCAGCGCCTCGGCCATGCACTGGCCGATCGCCGCGGTATCGAAGGTCGAGGCGGCCGGGTAGCCGCCGGCGAACGAGATCATGCCCGGGCGGGACAGGTAGGGGAACAGCTCGCGGATCGGCGAGCCGACCGGCTGCTGGAAGGCCGAGGCAAAGGGGAACATGGTGGCGTCCGTGCTTGTCATTGGTCCGGTCTGGTCATTCGTCCGGGCCCGTCATTCGCCCTTGCCGAGCCACAGGCGGCTCAGCGTGCGGCGCGGATCGAGCCGCGACTGCATCGCGCCGACATGGCCGAGCACGGCGTCCGCGGTGAAATCGCGATAGAAGCGTTCGTTGTACGGGCCGATGCCGTGTTCCGCGCTGAAGCTGCCGTCGAAACGCTCGACCGTCAGCCGGTACAGCTCGGCACGGACCTCGCTCGCCACCGCCTCGTCGTAGGCCGGCGCGTCCTGCAGCGGCCAGACCATGTTCAGGTGAACGCCGCCGTCGCCGAGATGGCCGAAGTCGTAGATGCGCAGCCACGGATAGCGCGCGGCGATCAGCGCGCGCGCCTCTGCGCGGAACGCCGGGAAGCGCGAGCGCGGCACCGACAGGTCCAGCGCGATGATCTTGCCTTCGTTGCGGATCGACTCGGTGATCGAATGGCGCAGGCGCCAGAGCGCCTCGGGCTTGCCGACCACCGCGTTGCCGATCAGCGTGCCGTAGTGGCGCTCCAGGAAGTCCATCAGCAGCGCCTCGAGATCGAGCCCGCCGGCGCGGCTCGGCATCGTCGACGACAGCTCGACCAGCATCGCGTAGTCGGCCCCTTCCATCTCGGCGAAGGGGTCCTCGACATCGTCCAGGTGGCGCACCACGGCCTGCGCCGCTTCGCGCGAGATGCCCTCGCACGACGACAGGAAATCGCCCAGCTCCGCGTTCAGCGCCAGCAGCAGCGCCTCGAGCTCGGCCACGCCGGTGGGCACCAGCAGCGCGGTGGCGGTCTGCGCCGGCAGCGGATAGACCCGCAGCGTCGCCGCGGTGACCACGCCGAAGGCACCGCCGGTGCCGACGAACAGCTGCTTGAAATCAAAGCCGACATTGTTCTTGCGCAGCGCCCGGTTCAGGTCCAGCAGTTCGCCGGCCGGCTCGGCCAGCACCGCCTCGACCCCCAGCAGGTTCTGCCGGACGTCGCCGTACTTGAGCAGCCGCGCGCCGCCGGTATTGGCGGCGATCATGCCGCCGATGGTCGGGTCGGCGCCCAGGTCCACCGGGAAGAACAGGCCGTCCTGCGCGAGCCGGGTATTGAGCTCGCTGAGCAGCACGCCGGCACCGACGGTCACCGACTGGTTCAGCGGGTCGACCGCGATGGCGCCCTTCAGGCGCGCGGTGCTCAGCACGATCTGCTCGCCGCCCGCATCGGGCGTCGACGCACCGACCAGGCCGGTGTTCGCGCCCTGCACGACCAGCCGCACGCCGAAGCGCTGCGCGGCGGCCACCACGGCCTGCACCTGCTCGCGCGCGGCCGGCCGCACCACCGCCGCGGCGGTGCCGACGCCGTAGCGCGCGCCGGTCTCGTAGCCGGCGCGGTCGGTCGCATCGGTCAGCACGTCGAGGTCCGGATGGGCCTGCGACAGAAACCCGATCAGCTCCTTGCTGGACGACATCTGCGCGGCCTCAGACCGTGGCCGCGGTCATCTTGAAGATGCCCTGCGCGTTGGAGGCATCGAAGCCCAGGTCCAGCTTGTTCTGGCTGCCGCCATCGGCATAGCGGTCGCGCGTGATGAACTCGTAGAACGAACCCGGCACCTCGCGCATCACGATCTCGCCGGCGGCGCCGACGAACTCGCGCATCACCGGATCGGCGCGGAACGCGGTCTGCTTGACGCGGCCGCTGCCCGACACCTCGACCTTTTCCTTGATCGGCCGGCCGAGCGCGCGCTGCTGGTCGCTCAGCGCGAACACGTCCTCGACGCGGTCGGTCGCGTGGTTGAAGGCATTGCCCTCGGTGGCGATCCACGCCATCTCGGCCGATTCCTGCAGGATGCGCTGGTAGTCCTCCAGCCGCGGCGTGTCGTGATGGCGCTCGAAGCAGGCGGTGAGGTTGCAGATCACGTGGATGGCCTCGTCCTGCGGCAGCGTGCGGTCGCGGTCGAGCTTCCACAGCAGCGCCACCGTGTCCGGACGCAGCGGATCGACCGAGGTCGACACCACGCGGGTCACCGCGGCCTGCAGCTCGGCGCTGAAGCGCTCGGGGTGGAATTCGCTGACGAAGAACTGCGCGATGCCGTCCGGCGCGTCTTCATGCGCATAGGAGCGGCCGGTCATGCCGATGCGGTCGAGCGGATAGGTGCCGTTCAGGCGATAGCCCAGCGGCCGCAGGAAGCGCGTGAAGGCCGCCTCGCCAGGAGGCAGCTGGCCATTGGCCTGCCACGCCACCGTGCGCAGCGCGCCATGGTCGAAGTTGACCTTGCCGCCGGCGGCGGCGACATCCTCGGTGTAC
This sequence comes from Cupriavidus cauae, assembly GCF_008632125.1. Classification (GTDB taxonomy): domain Bacteria; phylum Pseudomonadota; class Gammaproteobacteria; order Burkholderiales; family Burkholderiaceae; genus Cupriavidus; species Cupriavidus cauae. The sequence goes on along the minus strand of NZ_VWRN01000019.1, from coordinate 119,784 downwards.
TCGCGGCCGGTCGGCACGCGCGTCAGGATGCCGTCGAACAGCACCACGTTCAGCGCGTGCGCGATTTCGGCACGGCTGGGCTGGCCGGCGGCACCGGCGGGCAGGCTTGCGGGCGTTTCGATCAGCGACAGCAGCTTGGCGGCCTTGGTCGCGCCCACGCAGGCGGACACCAGAGAGAGGATGTGGTCGGACATGGAGACTCTGAAGACAATGAAGACGATGGCTTGGGAAAACGGATCGCGGGCGCGGCGGCGCCGGCCTGCGAAAAGAACGGCGGCCCGCCATGCAGGCCGCCGCCGACGGAAATCAATCGATGGTCGCGCCGGACTGCCTGACGACCTCGCCCCACTTCTCGCGGTCGCGCTTGACCAGTTCGGCGAACTGGGTGGGCGTGTTGAAGGCCGGTTCGGCGCCGATATTGCGCATGCGGCCGAGGATCTTCGCGTCATTCAGCGCGACCGCCAGGTCCTTGCTGATCTTCTCGGCCACCGCCGGCGACACCCCCTTCGGCGCGAACAGGCCGAACCACGGCGTCGCGTCGAAGCCCGGCACCGGACCGGCTGCGGCCACCGTCGGCACATCCTGCAGCGCCGGCGAGCGCTGCGCCGAGGTCACCGCCAGCGGCTTGAGCTTGCCGGCGCGAATGAATTCGAGCGAGGCGGGCAGGTTGTCGAACATCACGTCGACATTGCCGGCCATCATGTCCGAGATCGCCGGGCTGCTGCCCTTGTAGGGCACGTGGCTCATCTCGGTGTGGGTCATGCGCTGGAACAGCTCGCCGGCCAGATGGGTCGAGGTACCGTTGCCGGCCGAGGCCATGTTGACCTTCTTCGGATTGGCCTTCACATAGGCGACGAAATCGGGCAGCGACATCACCCTGGAGCGCTCGGCGAACGCGGGCGACATCACCAGCACGTTCGGCACGCGGGCGACCAGCGACACCGGCGCGAAATCGGCGACGTCGTAGGCCAGCTTGCGGTACAGCGTCGGATTGATGGCGAACTCGCCGACCGAGCCCATCAGCAGCGTATAGCCGTCGGACGGCGCCTTCGCCGCCAGGCTGGTGCCGACGATGCCGCCGGCACCGGGACGGTTGTCCACGATGACCGGCTGGCCCCAGACCTTCGACAATTGATCGCCGATCAGCCGGGTTACCATATCGGTCGTCCCGCCCGGCGGGTACGGCACGACGATGCGGACCGCCTTGTTCGGAAAATCCTGCGTCTGCGCTACGGCTGAGGTCATCGGCACGGCCAGCGCGACGGCCGCGATGGCGGCAGCGATGGCAGCAGGAATGCGGGACGGGTTCATCTTTGTCATGCGGTCTCCTCCGGGGGCTCTTGCTGTGTTGGTATTGGTGTTGGTATTGGCTTTGGTATTTGCTACGGCGCCGATTCTTTCTCATCCCCGAACGGTGCTCAAGCGAGAAATTTGCCGGGGTTGATGAGAAAAACGCATCAACTTTGCGGGCCACGTCGCACCTACGCCCCGCCCACGTCCTGCCCACTTCGCAACCACGTTCCACCCCATCGCGCCAATGGCTTTTCGCGTCCCCAGCCTGTCCAGTCTTCGCGCCTTCGAGGCCGCCGCCTCGCATCTGAACCTGCGCCGCGCGGCGGCCGATCTCTACGTCACCGAGAGCGCGGTGTCGCGGCAGATCGCCACGCTGGAAAGCCAGCTCGGCGTGCAGCTGTTCCATCGCGTCAACCAGCGGCTGACGCTGACGCCGGCCGGCACGCTGTACAGCCGGCAGGTCCGCGAAACGCTGCGCAAGCTGCAGCGCGATACGCTGGACATCATGGCGCACGAGGGCAGCGGCGGCATCGTCGAGCTCGCCTGCCTGCCGACGCTGGCGGTCGAATGGCTGATTCCGCGGCTGCCCGACTTCTACGCGCGCCATCCGCAGGTGGTGCTGAACCTGACCGCGCGCTCGGACGTGTTCCTGTTCGACGGAACGGATTTCGACGCCGCCATCCACTTCGGCGAGCCACACTACCCCGGCGCTCGCGCCGATCCGCTGTTTCCCGAGGAGTCGGTGCCGGTCTGCCATCCCGACTACTTCGGCGGCCGCAAGCGCATCCGCCCGGCCGATATCGCCGGGGCGGAGCTTTTGCATCTGTCGACGCGCCAGTTCGAGTGGGAACAATGGATGCGCCTCGCGGGCGTCGAGGACGTCAATGCGATGCGCGGCACGCGCTACGACCACCACAGCATGGTGATCGCCGCCGCGCGCGCGAAGCTGGGCATCGGGCTGGTGCCGCGCTTCCTGGTCGAGCGCTATCTGGAGGAAGGCGAGCTGGTGATGCCGGTGCCGCTGGCGATGCCGTCATCGGGCGGGTACTACCTCGTCTATCCCGAAATGCAGCCGGTCAGCGACGCGATGTCGCGGTTGCGGGAATGGCTGCTGGAGTCGGCCTCGGAATTCGTGCGGGAGACGCAGGCGCGGGCGTGATGCTGGTGCGGCCATGATGCGGCGGGGCCATGATGCGGCGGGGCCAGCATGCCGCGGAGACATGATTCGGGCGGGGACATGAAAAAAGGCCGGCGAACCGGCCTTCGATGCTTGCGGCGCGTGCCGCGGGACTGTCGTCAGTCGAGAAAATCGCAGTTCTTCTCGACGTAGTCGGCCAGGTCCAGCGAGTGCTGGCGCACCAGCCGTTCGGCCAGTTCGGTATCGCGTTTTTCCAGCGCCTCGATGATGCGCAGATGGTCGACGATCGAGCGCGCGGCGCGGTCGCTCTGCGAGATCGTCATCTTCCGGATCGCACGGACGTGGATGAAGATGTTCTTGATCGTGTCCATGATGATCTGCGACTTCGACAGCTGCACGATCGCCTGATGGAACGCGATATTGGCGTCCGAGTATTCCTCGATATGCTCGGCCGGCGTGGTATCGCGGAAGTTGTCGAACATATGCCGCAGCCGCGAGATCTCCTCGTCGGTGGCATGCAGCGTCGCCAGGCGCGCGGCCATGCTCTCCAGCGCGGCCCACATCTGGATCATTTCTACGATTTCGCGCTTGGTCTTGCGCATGATGTAGATGCCGCGGCGCGGCACCGTGCGCAGGAAGCCTTCCTGCTCCAGCAGCGTCATCGCCTCGCGGATCGGCGTGCGGCTGACGCCCAGCGCTTCGCTCAGGACGCGCTCGTCGAGCCGGATCTCCTCGCGCGACTGGTAGATGTCGGCATCGGCGATCGCCTGCCGCAGCATCGCGTAGGCCTGGTCGCGCAGGCTGGCGCCGGCGTTGATCGGCTGCAGGGACAGCGCCAGGCCCGGGGGAGGCGCATCTGAGGCAGTGGCGGAAGACATCTCGGCTTGACGTTGCGCGGGTTGCACGGACATGGGATCGCTCTTTCGATTTTTGTATATGGTATATCAGAACGCGTGCACCGCCACTTCGATCTGGCGGCATCGTCCAGGCGTGGCGGCGGCGCAACCGACCCGCTGCGCCGCCCAGGCCATGGTCACCGTCATGGCGGTCACCACGGCCAGCGCCATGGTGGCCGCCATGGCGGGCCCGGCCGCGCTCACGCCGCCTGCGCCATCCGCTCGCGCTGCTTGATCAGCGACAGCACCGCGTCGATCATCGGCGTCGGCTGGCCGACCAGCCGGCCCATCTCCTGCACCACCGTCAGCAGCGGGTCGATTTCCATCGCCCTGCCCGCCTCCAGATCCTGCAGCATCGAGGTCTTGTGCGCCCCCACGGCCCCCGCGCCGTCGATCCGCCGCTCGACATCGACGCGGAAATGCACGCCGAAGCGTTCGGCGATCGACTTGGCCTCGAGCATCATCTGCCTCGACAGCGCGCGCGTGCCCGGGTCAGACGTGATGACGTCCAGCGTGGCGTGGGTCAGCGCGCTGATCGGGTTGAAGCACAGATTGCCCCACAGCTTGAGCCAGATCTCGTTGCGGATGTCCTCGCGCACCGGCGCCTCCAGGTCGGCGGCGATCATCGCCTCGCTGAGGCGCAGCACCCGTTCCGAGCGCGTGCCGTCAGGTTCGCCGAGCGGGAATTTCTTGCCGTAGACGTGCCGGATGACGCCCGGCGCGGCGATTTCCGCCGCGGGATAGAGCACGCAGCCGATCGCGCGCTCGGGACCGAAGCCGCTCCATTGCCGGCCGCCCGGATCGACGCTCTGCAGCGTGGTGCCGGCCAGCTCGCCGCCGTGCCGATAGAAATACCAGTAGGGGATGCCGTTGACGCCGGTGACGATCGCGGTATCCGGGCCCAGCAGCGGCTGCATCAGGTCGACCACGCCTGGCACCGAATGCGCCTTCAGCGTGATGAACACATAGTCCTGTTCGCCGAGTTCGCGGGGGTCCGAGGTGCAGCGGACCTTTTGCACCCGCTCCTCGCCGTCGATCAGCAGCTTGACGCCGTTCGCCTGCATCGCCGCCAGGTGCGGCCCACGTGCGACGAAGCTGACGTCGACGCCCGCCCCGGCCAGTTGCGCGCCGATGTAGCCGCCGATGGCGCCGGCGCCGTAGATACATACCTTCATGATGGCTGTCTCCCGTGCTTTTTTGGTGAATTGATATATCACATACTATATTTCACAAGCGCGGAATCACAACCTCTATTTGCGTGCGGGGCGAGTCCGAGCAGGGTCGCAGAAGGTGCCAGCTGGGTTCAGGCAGCCCCCAACCAGCGTCCGGCAAGGTCTCATTCCGATCTCACCCCGGTCTCAGCGGCGTCTCGTCTGCTCCTTGTCACGTCTCGACCGCGTCCGTAGCGCATGCCTTCAAGTGCCGAGTGCGCCGGGGCCATGCGGTACCATGCTGCGTTCTGTCGTGCCCGCGGCGTCCGGCTCCCCACGGAGCCGTCGAACTTTTTGCGCCAGCGGGCGTCTTTTCTGCAACTTCATTGAAGGCGCCAGACGCCGATTCACCGCATGCCGAAAATGAACCGACGGACCGTGCTGGTCTCCGCCGCCGCCACTGCTGCGCTCGCCGCACTGGGCATTCCCGCTTCCGCTCTGGCCGCCGGCCGCATCAAACTGGCCAAGGGCCAACCCTTCACCCACGAGGGCCTGGTCGAACTGGCCCGCACCATGGCAGGCCGGCCGTATGTCGCGCCCCCCTCCCCGCCGGCCGACATCCTGGCCCGCATCGACTACGAGGAACACGGCAAGATCCGCTATCGCACCGACGATGCGCTCTTTGCCGACGGTCCCGGCCAGTTTCCGGTGACCTTCTTCCACCTGGGCACCTTCTTCCGCGTGCCGGTCCGGATGCATCTTGTCGAGACCGGCGGTGCAAGTTCGGGAGGCACTGCCCGCGAGATCGTCTATGACGAGTCGTATTTCGACATGCCGGCCAACAGCCCGGCGCGCAAGCTGCCGCGCGGCAGCGGTTTCGCCGGCTTTCGCTTCCAGGAGAGCCGGCTCGGCGACCAGAAGAAGCTCGACTGGCGCAAGAACGACTGGGTCGCCTTTCTTGGCGCCTCGTACTTCCGCGCGATCGGCGAGCTCTATCAGTACGGCCTGTCGGCGCGCGGCATCGCGGTCGATGTCGCGCAGCCGGACAAGCCCGAGGAATTCCCCTCCTTCACTCATTTCTATTTCGAGGCGCCGCGCGACGGCAGCGATACCGTCACCGTGCACGCGCTGCTCGACGGGCCCAGCGTCACCGGCGCCTACCGCTTCACGATGCAGCGCGCCAAGGGCGTGGTGATGGACGTCGACTGCGCGCTGTTCCTGCGCAAGGACGTCGGGCGCCTGGGCCTGGCACCGCTGACCTCGATGTTCTGGTATTCCGAGTCGGTCAAGCGCACCGGCGTCGACTGGCGCCCCGAGGTGCACGACTCCGACGGGCTGGCGATGTGGACCGGCGCGGGCGAGCGCGTCTGGCGTCCGCTGAACAATCCGCCGCGCACCATCGCGTCCGCCTTCGGCGACGACAACCCGCGCGGCTTCGGCCTGCTGCAGCGCGACCGCAATTTCGACCACTACCAGGACGGCGTCTTCTACGAGCGCCGGCCGAGCCTGTGGGTCGAGCCGCGCGAGGGCTGGGGCGCCGGCACCGTGCAGCTGATCGAGATCCCGACCGACGACGAGATTCACGACAACATCGTCGCGATGTGGGTGCCGAAGGCGCCGGCCAAGGCCGGCAACGCCTATCGCCTGCGCTACCGCCTGCACTGGCTGGCGGACGAACCCTATCCCACGCCGCTGGCCCGCTGCGTGGCCACGCGCATGGGCAACGGCGGCCAGCCCGGCCAGCCGCGCCCGCCGGGCGTGCGCAAGTTCATGGTCGAGTTCAAGGGCGCACCGCTCGAAGGCCTGCCCTTCGGCACCAAGCCCGAGGCCGTGCTGTGGGCCTCGCGCGGCAAGTTCTCGTACATCTTCACCGAGGCCGTGCCCAACGGCGTGCCGGGCCACTGGCGCGCGCAGTTCGACCTGACCGTCGACGGCGACGAGCCGGTCGACATGCGGCTGTTCCTGCGTCTGAACGGCAAGCCTCTGTCGGAGACGTGGCTGTATCAGTACCATCCGTTCCGGACGAACGTCTGAGCGGGCAGCGTCGACCCGGCCCGCATCGGTCGGCATCGGGGCACACGACGCTCAGGAGCGCTCCGTAACGCCCCGTAGCGCGCAGGGGCAACGCGGTCAATCATGGGCGCGGATTTGCGCCCGAAGCGCCTCTCTCACCGCCGCACACCTGTTGCCCGAAAGCGACGACCCTGTGATGACGATGGGGTCGTCGTTCCTTCCTCCCGGATCGTTCCCGACCGTCGTCCGTTCGTTCCCTGACCTATTCCCGAACGGTCGGCGATCGGCGCGCCAGGTCCGCGCCGGCCTGGTTCCTCAAATCGCAAAAGTTGCGGCGGAATTCGACAGTTGAGTAAAACCTCGACGTCGACACTTCCGCGTTAGCACCGGCAAGCACGTCCCCCCATCGGTGCTAACCACCGCCAAGCGCTGGCGGTCCCATCCCCACTTCCTCAGGAGCAATCATGGCTGGCACCACTCATGCCTGTTCGTCCGCCGCCGTCGATACCAGACCACCGCCCACAGCAGACGTCAATTCACGGAGCCATCATGGAACGATGGCAATTCAGGCTGGCGGAAGCGCGGCCTGCGTTCAATATCACCGCCGAACGCAAGACGCTGCCCCCCGCTCTCCGCGCGAAGGCATTACCGGCGCATGGGATGCGGTGCTCTCCTTCTTCGGCCGCCTCAATACGCCGTCGCAGCGGCTAAAGCGATGCGCCAGCTCCGATTTGCGCGTCGGGCCGGACAAGCCGCCGCGAGAGGATGATCAGATGTATGCGCCGGTCCAACAGCAGCCCAGGCCGGTACTGCCTTCGAAACCCGCCACGCCGTTTCCAGTACTCGATCTTCCGTCCGAATTGTTATGTGAGGTATTGGTCCGGATTCCCCCAAATGAGCGGTATCTCCAGATCGGAGGTTCCACACTCGCCACCACATGCAAGGCCTTTCATTCGCCCTCAAGGCCTTGTCGATGATGCCGCAGTATCGAAACGACGATGTCATTGCCCGACGCATCGCCGGAATGGATCGCTCCGATCAGATCCTCTCGATGGTCGATACAGTGGCAACGCAGAAGCCGGTCACGCGCGAATGGGCCATGCGAACAGTGATTTTCATGACGCGGTCAATGTCGGTCCAGGGCAGGCAAAACCTGATCATCGACGTGCTCGACCGCGCGCGGAGGCACTCGGATCTGTGGGCACTGGAATTGATGCGCTACTTCGCACGTTGGATCCCCCATACCGACAGCAAGTCCTTCGACATGCTGACCAAAACGGCGCTCGAGCTGGATCCAGCCAATGAGGAAATTCGCTTCGCCCGATTGCGCGTTCTGGCGCAGTTGGCGCAAAGAATCAGTCCGAACGATGTGCCGGGCTCCGTGCGGCGTTGGGAATCGATTTACAAATCAATGTCCGCCGTTCCCCGTGACGAGGACTATGTGGCATTGCGTGCGCTGCGCCATGGCTTCAGCCAACTTACCCACAAGTTCCGCGTCAAGTTCTCGATTGGCCATGAGACGGATCTCTTGATCAGCCTCCTCGACCGGTTATCCAACACGCGCGGACGAGGATCGGATCCCTATATGGCTGCTTGCAGCGAAGAAGAACTCGACTATCTGGCCCCGCCCGAACCCCTACCGGGTACGGTGCCGCCGATCGATCCCATGCGTGCCTATGAGCCCAAGAGTAAGCCGGTGCCTCGCGCCGACTCATTGCCGGCCGTCCTGTGGTAGCCAGGCGAGCGAGCGCGGGCAAACCGCATGAGATTTTTTATCTGCCGTGCGCCGGGACATATGGGCCAAGGCGGCGCTGGCGATAACGAACGGAACAACCCCTGGAGGAGACCATGCCAATTGGCTCTTTTCGGTCTGTCGTTTGTGGGAATCAAGGAAAAATTCTCGAGTCAGTCGGTGGTATCGCAGATCGCGATCCGAGCCCTGCAGAGGCCGACATCGCCACGCGCTCGACAGAAGAGCTAGACAAGTCCCTCCCAAGAACTGCTCAGTTGGCCAACCAGGCAGCTCCCGGCGAGGTTCCCGCAGGCAGTATGGAAACGCCAAGGTGGCCGCCTCCTTTTTTGACACATGCCAAACTGGAAAAAACCAAAGGTTGGCATTTACTCAACGAGTTGACATATGGCGCGTGGGGTTCGACGACGGCCGGTCGCGCGATCCTCCAGGTGACCGCTTTTGCGACCGGAAAGATGGATACGCTGTCCATTACCTCTCACGCGCCAGCGACGAGCGAAGCGGGGTTGGTCGCGGCGTCTTCGCTATTCTGGAAGCAGCTGGGACTGTTCACCTGACATGGAAGGCCGATCGCAAGAAAAGCGAGCTGAAAGAATACATCCGCCAGTGTGCAAATGGTCATGAGCGATTCGTGCACGGCGATGATGAGTACAAAGAGCGGATCGCATGGTTGTTCGACCGGCAACGTGAATTGGAGGCCCTGCTGCGGAACTGGCCGGTCGACGATGAGAACAAACCTCTACCAGAGATCGCGCACGAATCGGATCCGACCCAGCCGCCCAGAAAATTGGCCGATACAGAAGCCGGCCTGCAGGACGTAGTCGAGCAGCTCAAGGAGCGGGCCCTGGAGCTCGTCAAGGATCTCAAAGACTATATCCAGTACGAACAGGCTGCCAACGAACTGGCCGACGCCACCGATAACATTCACGCGCTGGGTCTGGCTACCGCACGCGACGTCGTGATCCAGTTGGGCGGGACCGCGTGCAGCGTTGCGGCGACCCTCGGGAAGGCCGGTGTTCCGGGAGTGAACCTCGCCGCAGCCGGTGTCGCCGGTGGTGCGTTTAGCGTGGCGATGGGCACCATGCATGTCGCTGCGGGGGCACTGGCCTGGTATCAGGCCACGCGCCGGCTGGAAGACATCCAAGCGGCTCGAATCCGGGGATCGGACTGGCAGGACCCGCACGCTCGCCAGCGGCGCGTGTCGGATATCGCGAGTGCGCTTCCACAGGAGCGGCCACGCAATGCTGCTTCCGCCAAGGCATCCGTGCCAGTCATCGCACAACAGCATGAACCGGCACAAGAGGTCGAGCACGCGGAATCGGCAAGACTTGCCGATATTCAGCGCGCCAATGACATGATCGAAGTCATGATGCACCACCGCGAAAAGGCATTTGGGGCCATCGAGGCAGCCGAACGGCTGAAGATCTGGTGGGCCAAGTTCCGCATGGCATATGGCGGCGTCTCGATCGGGATCGGTACCGGTTTGATCGTGGCCGCGGCGGTATTCGGACTGGTACCCCGGTCGGCATCGTGGTGGGTGCCGTGGCGCTGCTGAGCGGCACGGTATGGCTTGTCGCCAGCGTTATCCGCAACTACAAGAACCGCCATAACACCAATGTGCTGGCCGACAACGACATGCAGGCGCATGAGCAAGCCAAACACTTCCTCGATGCACAACGTGACGCCACGATCGACGAGATGCGGGAAAACAAGTTCCTTGCCATCGATGCCTTGCTGAAAGCACTCCTCGATCGCGATCGGCCCGTTACCCGAGACACTCTGTGGAAAGCGATGGCAGAGTTTGGAATGGATCGAGCCCTGCTCCAGGCATTGGAGCTGCGATCCCTGGTTCGTCTCGACGACGTTTATGCCGACGACAGGAAGACAATGATCGACAGCCTGCGGTGCTGTGCGTCTTCCGCCGACGAAATGGCGCTGAGGAAACTGATCGAAAGCATGACCCTACGCAGCGACGAAGCGATGCTCAAGCCGTTGCGGCAGCTGTTCCAGGACTTTGTCGAGGGCAAGACGTCGATGCGGCTGGAATATGAGCGGCGCGCGGGCTTCTTGCTGTACATGGCGGGTAAACTGCCTCCAGGGCTTCGCCATTGGCTTGGCTTCGACAGGCCCGCCGGCGTGGAAGCCGGAGCAACGGTAACCGCTCAGGCGACGGTACCCGTGCACGCCACCGAGCCGCCGGTCCGGCTCGGCTGATCCGGGCGCGCCTCTCCTTGGCCCGGGTTGTGCTTCAAGGGTCGATATCCGGTCCACAAGGAGAGAAATCATGCTGTTCCATCGACATGGTGTCTGCGCCGCGTTGCTGGCGCTCGGCGCGGCGTGGGCGACCACGGCCGCTGCGCAGCCGGCCAATGTGCCGACCGAATCCGAACGCGGCAGCGGCAACCAGATGTCGCGCCAGCCCAAGGCGGTGACCCAGCCGTCGACCCGCGAAGGTGAAGCGATCCGCTCGAATCCGGGCGGCCTGGGCAAGCTGGGCGATCCGATGCCCAGCGCGCCCGGTGGCAAGGACGAGCCTTCGCCACGCACGCAGGCCTCCGGCGCCGCGCCGTCGCCGCCGCAGGCGCCGCTGAAGGGCCGCGAGCGCAAGGGCAGCGGCGGTGCCGCAATCGATCAGGCGCGCGAGCCCAGCACCGATCCGCGCGAGAGCGGCGCACGCTGAAGCCGGTCCAGGGGGGCGCCGAAACTCGCCGCGGGCGCACGCTGTAGCGGCCACGGGCGCGCTGTGGGTCGCCCCCTTGCCGCGCCGAGGCCGGCCACTGACGCGCGCCGAGGCCAGCCACTGACGCGCGCGGAGGCCGTCACTGACGCGCGCGGACGTCGGTCACTGGCACACGCTGAAGCCGGTCACCCCGTCGGCACGCCCTCAGAACAGCGTGGCCGGCTTGGCGATCATCAGATAGAAGATCGCCAGGAAGCTGAACAGCGCCGGCACACCGAGCGCGAACCACCAGCGGAAGTACCGCCAGTAGGCCGGCGGCAGCGGTGCCTGCGCGCCTGCCGCGGCGGCGGACACGGTGCGCATCCGCATCTGCAGCCAGACCACCGGCAGCCAGCACGCGATGGCGACTACATAGAGCAGGATCGACACGCGCAGCCACGCCAGCTCCCACGAGAAATTGGCAATGCGCATCAGCATGTAGCCGGTCACCGGCTGCAGGATCGCCGTGCTGGCGGTGAACAGCCAGTCGGCGATCACCACATGGCGCGAGGTCACCGCGACCGCGCGGCTGTCGCGCGTCAGCGTGGCGGCCAGCAGATAGAAGGCGCTGCCCACGCCGGTGCCGAACAGCAGCGTGCTGCCGACCACGTGGATCCATTTGACGATCATGTAGTCCATCGCTTGCGCTCCAGCGTACCCAGCAGCCACAACACGGCCAACATGGGCAGGTTCTTGGTGAGCGGACCATAGGGATGCAGCCAGAACTCTGGCAGCCGCACGCTGATGATCGCCGTGTAGCCGAGGATCAGCGCGGCCTGCGCGGCCCAGATCCATGGAAAGCGCCAGCGCGCGGGCGCGAAGCACATCAACCCGAACAACAGGTCGAGCCCGGCCGCGCCGTACAGCGCCAGCGGCCGCAGCGCCTGCGGTACGCCGGCGCGTGCCAGCAAGGCATAGCTGTCCTCGACCGGATAGAGCCCCAGCGAGACGATGCCGGTGATGATCCAGACCAGCGCGACGGCGGTGCGCAATATCGGCAATTGCCAGCCGAGCACGGCCTGCGTGCGCGCGGCCTCGCGCCAGCGCGCCGGTACGAATTCGTCGACGGCGCGCGGCGGCCTTCCCAGCAGCCGATGCATCGGCGCGGGGTCGCCGGTATTGCCGCGCGCGAGCATCGCCAATGCGTCCTCGTTCAACGGCAGCCCCGGCGCCAGGCGCGTCATCAGCGGCAGGCCGGCGCGGACCAGCGCGTCGGGCACCGGCAGCACGCGCAGCGCGCCGGGTTGCCCGAGCGTATGGCGCAGTTGGGCGAGGTAGTCGCGCAGGCTCAGGGCCGTCGGTCCGACCACGGGGATGCGTCCTTGCGGCCAATTCCGCCGCATTGCCGGATCGCCGCCGGGATCGCCTCCACGACCGACTCCGCGACCGCCGCTGTAATCACCACCGGAATCACAACCGGGACCAACACCGCGACCACCACCGAGACCACCGCCAGAACCACCGCCAGGGCCACCGCCAGGACCACCGCCAGGACCACCGCCGGGACCACCGCCAGGACCACCGCCGGGACCCCCGCCGTCGCTGTCTCCGGCCATCATTACCAACCGCACGATCGCGGCCACCACATCGTCCAGATGGACCGGCTGCACGCGCTGCTTCCCGCCCTCGGGCAACAGCAGCAGCGGCATCGTCGCCAGCGTGCCGAACATCCGCGCGCTGGTCCCGCCCGGCCCGTAGACCAGCGAGGGCTGCAGGATCGCGGCCGGCAGGCCCAGGCCGGCGAGGAAATCGTCGGCGCCCTTCTTGCTCAGGTGGTACGGCGTGGTGGCCTGCTCGTCCGCGCCCAGCGCCGAGATCTGGATCACCGCGCGCACGTTGGCCTGCGCGCAGGCGGCGAACAGCGCGATCGGCGCGCGCCGATGCAGCAGTTCGAAGGTCTGCGTGCCGCGCTCGGCAAAGATGCCGACCGCATTGACGACCACGTCCACGCTGTCGAGCAGCGGCAGCCATGCCTGCGCGTCGGTCAGCGCGCCGAAATCGACGGCACGGAATTCGCATGCGCCCAGGTCGCGCGCGGCCTTCGCCGGATCGCGCACGCCGCAGAGGACCCGGCAGCCGGCCCGTGCCAGCGCCGCGGCAATCGCGGCGCCGATGAAACCGCTGGCGCCGGTCAGCAGCACCGTGGGAGGCGCGGTGCCGCCGGTCGCCGCATCCCGTTCCAAGGAACCGACATGAGCGCCAACATGAGCCCCATCAAGGATTTCGTTGGCCGCAGCCTGGTCTCCGGCACCAGCGCCAGCGCGCTGTCCACCATCGCCCTGGCCTGCGCCGGCCATTTCGATTGCCGCGACACGCTGGCGCCGGTCAATGCCGTCAGCCACTGGGTCTGGGGCGATCGGGCGATCCATGCCAATGGTCCGGCGTGGCGCTATACCGCGGTGGGATACGTGATCCATCATGCGATGTCGGTATTCTGGGCCGCGTTCTACGAAGCCTGGGTGGGCCGCTCACCGCAGCGGCAGAGGCCCGCGGCGGCGATCCTGGCCGGCCTCGCGGTCGCGGCGGCGGCCTGCGTGGTCGACCTGCGCCTGACGCCGAAACGGCTGACCCCGGGCTTCGAGCGGCGGCTCTCGCCGTGGTCGCTGGCGCTGGTCTATGTCGCCTTCGGGCTCGCGCTGCCGCTGGTCACGCTATGCCGGCCGCGCCAGGGCCCAGATGCAAGAGCCATTCCGGCCTCGGCGCCGTCGGCGGGTACCGACTGACAAAAAGAAAGCGGGCCCGAAGGCCCGCTGTGCGGTGCGGTATCGCTGGCGCCGGCGGCGCGTTCTTACACGGGCTTGCAGAATTGCCACGCCGCAAGCGCCGCCGCTGCGACACGGGCAAGACGCGAGTAAGAAGCTACATCGCCGGCGCGCCCGACCTGAGCGTCAAGAGCGTCAGATCACGCCCTGCGCCAGCATGGCGTCGGCCACCTTGACGAAGCCGGCGATATTGGCGCCTTCGACATAGTTGATGTAGCCGTCGTCCTTGCGTCCGTGATGGATGCAGTTCTGGTGGATGTCCTTCATGATGAAGTGCAGCTTGGAGTCGACCTCGGCGTGATGCCACGACAGCCGCATCGCGTTCTGCGACATCTCCAGGCCCGACGTCGCGACGCCGCCGGCATTGCTGGCCTTGCCCGGCGCGTACAGGATGCGCGCGGCAAGGAAATGGTCCACCGCCTCCAGCGTCGACGGCATGTTGGCGCCCTCGGCCACGCAGAACACGCCATTGGCCAGCAGCCGCTTGGCATCCTCGCCATCGAGCTCGTTCTGCGTCGCGCACGGCAGCGCGATATCGGCCGGCACATGCCACGGCGTGCGGCCGGCCTCGAAACGCAGGCCCTGGCGCTCGGCGAAGTCCGACAGGCGGCCGCGCTCCTCGTTCTTGAACGCCATCAGCGCGGCGAGCTGCTCGTCGTTCATGCCTTCCGGATAGTGCAGCACGCCGCCCGAGTCGGACACGGTCAGCACCTTGGCGCCCAGTTCGATCGCCTTCTGCGCGGCGTACTGCGCGACGTTGCCCGAGCCCGAGATCAGCACGCGCTGGCCGTCGAAGTCGCGACCCGTCCGGTGCAGCATCTCCTGCGCGAAATAGACGGTGCCGTAGCCGGTCGCCTCGGGACGCATCAGGCTGCCGCCGAAGGCCAGGCCCTTGCCGGTAAAGACGCAGGCCGACTGGTTCGACAGCTTCTTCATCATGCCCGCCATGAAGCCGACCTCACGGCCGCCCACGCCGATATCGCCGGCCGGCACATCGGTGTCCGCGCCGAGATGGCGATAGAGCTCGGTCATCAGCGCCTGGCAGAAGCGCATCACCTCGCCGTCCGACTTGCCCTTGGGATCGAAATCCGAACCGCCCTTGCCACCGCCCATCGGCAGCGTCGTCAGTGCGTTCTTGAAGGTCTGCTCGAAGCCGAGGAACTTGAGCACCGACAGGTTGACGGTCGGATGGAAGCGCATGCCGCCCTTGTAGGGGCCGATCGCCGAGCTGTGCTGCACGCGGAAGGCGCGATTGACCTGCACCTTGCCCTGGTCGTCGGTCCATGCCACGCGGAACTGGATCACACGCTCGGGCTCGACCAGCCGTTCCAGCAGGGCCTGGTCGGCGTAGCGCGGGTTGCGCTCGACGAACGGCCACAGGGTCATCATCACTTCCTTGACCGCCTGCTGGAACTCGGGCTGGTCAGGATCGCGCCGGGCCACGCCGGCAAGGAAGGCATCGAGGGTCGGAAGGCTCACAGCTGTCTCTGTCGAATTTTCTTGAGTCGGAGCGCGACTTTAGCACCGAAATGGTGAAATTCGACAGTCAAAAGTGTTGTGACCCGCAGCGCAAAAATGCGGAACTGCCCGTTCCGGCCGCCAATTCAGGCGATCAGCAGCGCCGGTCCGCGGCGCTTCAGCGCCTCGGCCAGCGAGGCCTCGGGGGCCATGTCGCTGATCAGATAGGCCGCCTTGTCGAAGTGCCGGACCTGCACGCCGGTATGCCGGCCGTACTTGGTATGGTCCGCCACCACGCAGGGCACGCTGGCCGACAGCAGCATCCGGCCGCGCAGTTCGGCCGCCGGGCGCGAATACTCGCTGACCTCGCCATCGTTGCTGATGCCGCCGATGCCGATGAAGGCGAAATCAGCGTGATAGCGCGACAGCTGCTCGACGGTGTCCCAGCCGTTGGTGGCGTCCTCGTTGTCCTGCAGCTCGCCGCCGAGCACGACCACACGGTTGCCGTTGCGGCGGCCGAGCAGCAGCGCGATCGACAGGTCGTTGGTATAGACCAGCAGGTTGTGGTGGCCCAGCAGCGCCTGCGCGACGGCATGCGTGGTGGTGCCGTAGTCGATGATCACCGAGGCCCCGTCGGGCACCAGCTCGGCGGCGCGCACGCCGATCGCGCGCTTGCCCTCGGCATTGACGGCCGCCCGCGTCTGGGTATCGGCCTCGGCGCGGTTCGACGCCAGCGCACCGCCATGGGTCAGCGTCAGCAGGCCGCGCGCGGCGAGCGCATTGAGGTCGCGGCGAATGGTCTCGCGCGAGACGTCGAGCTCGCTGACCAACTGGCTGATCTGCAGCGCGCCGCTGGCGGCCAGCTGGTCGAGGATGTATTTCTGCCGTTGTTCGGCCAGCACGGGAGCTCCGAGGCTTGTGGAAGGTGCGGGGATTTTAGCGGAGCGTTGTGACAGGACGGCAGCGGCGACCGCGCACGCCGCTTGCGCACGCACCTCTGACCCCCCCGCTCTCACCCGGCCCCTCTCACCGCTCTCACCCCCACGGCATCGTGATCGACTTCAGGTTGGTGAAGCTCTTGATGGCCTCCTGCACGCCCTCCTTGTAGCCCAGCCCCGAGTCCTTGATGCCGCCGAACGGCGTCAGCTCGATGCGGTAGCCGGGCACCTCCCACAGGTTGACGGTCCCGACCTGCAGTTCGTTGGCAAAGCGCGTGAAGTCGTCCATGCGGTTGGTGCAGATGCCGGATGACAGGCCGAAGGCCGTGCCGTTGGAGATGCGGATGGCCTCGTCAATATCGCGGAACGTGATGATCGGTGAGACCGGGCCGAAGGTTTCCTCCCTCACCAGCGTCATTGCCGGATCGACGCGATCGACCACGGTGGGCGCATAGCGCGCGCCGTCGCGCTGGTTGCCGATCAGCAGCCGCGCGCCCTGCGCCACCGCCTCGTTGACGCGGGCCTCGAACAGCGCCGCGGCCTGCGCATCGATCACCGTGCCCATGTCGACGCCGCGGTCCATCGGGTCGCCGTACTTCCACGCCCGCGTCTTCTCGACCACCAGCTCGGTAAAGCGCGCGGCGACGGCCTGGTGCACCAGCATGCGCTTGACCGCGGTACAGCGCTGGCCGGAGTTCTTGTACGAGCCCTGCACCGCGAGGTCCGAGGCGCGCTCGAGGTCGGCGTCGTCCATCACGATCAGCGGATCGTTGCCGCCCAGCTCCAGCACCACGCGCTTGTAGCCCGCCTTGGCCGCGATGTACTTGCCGATCGCCACGCCACCGGTGAAGGTGATCAGGTCCACCGCCGGATGCGTGATCAGCTCGTCCGCGATTTCGGCCGGATCGCCGGTCAGCACCTGCAGCATCTGCGGCGGCAGCCCCGCTTCGTACAACAGATCGGCCAGGTAGTACGCGGACAGCGGCACCTTCTCCGAGGGCTTGAGCACCATCCGGTTGTTGGTCGCGATCGACGGCGCGACCTTGTGCGCGACCTGGTTCATCGGGTGGTTGAAGGGCGTGATCGCGGTGATCACGCCCAGCAGCGGCTCGCGCTGCGTCATCACGCGGCGCTTCTTGCCGTGCGGCGTCAGGTCGCACGAGAACATCTGGCCGTCGTCGCGCAGCGCCTCGTTGGCGGCGAAGTTCAGCACGTCGGCGACGCGGCCGATCTCGTACAGCGAATCCTTCTTCGACAGTCCCGATTCGAGCGTGATCAGGTCCGAAGCCGGCTCGGTGCGCTCGCGCAGCAGCGCCGCGGCGCGATTGAGGATCGCGGCGCGCTCGTAGCGCGTCAGCGTCGAGCGATAGGCGCGCGCCACCGTATAAGCGCGCCGCACGTCCTCGACGGTCGCCTTCGGCACCGTGCCGACCAGCTTGCCGTCGTAGGGATTGCGCACGTCGATGACGCGGTCGCGCACGACCTTCTCGCCGTCGATGCGCAGCGCTTCGGCGCGGAAATGCGGGCTGACAGAGGCGGCGGGAAACTGGGGGGCGTTCATGTTCGGGGCTCCGTGAGGTGCAGGCAAGGGGCGATCCGGTCCAGGCCAGGCCTAGCCGAGGCCGGGCCGGGCCGGATCAATGCAGATGATTCAGCGCGACGTCGAAGATGTCGAAGTTGCGCAGCACCGCCTTGCCCGGAATGCCGGCGGTGGGACGGTTGAACAGCAGCGGCACGGTCTGCTCCGACACGCCGCCGTGCGAGCGCAGCGGCGCGTCCAGTCCGCTCAGGTCGTGGCGGCTGCGGCTGGTGCCCAGCACCACATGCTTGCCGCTGATCACCACCAGATCGCCGACGCGATCGGGCGGCAGCTCGAAGCGCGCGCAGGCCTCGGCATTGTCGAGCACCGCTTCGACGCCCTCGATATCGCCGAGCTTCGACTTCAACGCGGCGGCGTCGCTGGCGTCGGCATCGTCGGGCAGATAGACGGTCGCGTACGAACCGAGCGCGCCGTGGTGGACGACATAGGGATCGGTGATCGGCAGGATCACGCGCGCCCCGCCCTGCTCCACGCCGCGGCCGAGCCAGGCATCGAGCCGGTCCTGCAGGAAGATCACGTTCGGCGCCTTGGTGTGCGCGTCATGCTTGGCGTTCATGCCGTGGTCGGCGGTCAGCGCCACCACGCAGCCCAGCGCGTCGAGCCGCGCCAGATAGCGGTCCATCATCGCGTAGAAGGCGTTGGCGCCGTCCGAGCCCGGGGCGAACTTGTGCTGGATATAGTCGGTCGTCGACAGATACATCAGATCGGGACGCCGCGTCTCCATCAGCCGCACGCCGGCGGCGAACACGAATTCGGACAGCTCCGCGCTGTAGACGCTGGGCACCGGCATGCCGACCAGTTCCAGCACGTTGTCGATGCCGTTCTCTTCCACGCTGGCCTGGTCTGCCTTCTCCGACGAGAAGCAGATGCCGCGCAGCCCATGGCCAAGCAGCCGGCGCAGCTTGTCCTTGGCCGTGACCACGGCGACGCTGGCGCCCGCTTCGGCGAACGCCGCGAGGATGGTGCCGGCGCGCAGGTACTTCGGGTCGTTCATCATCACTTCCTCGCCGCGGCCGCCGTTGGCCGTGCGATCGAAGAAGTAGTTGCCGCAGATGCCGTGCACCGACGGCGGCGCGCCGCAGACGATCGACAGGTTGTTCGGGTTGGTGAAGGTCGGCACCACGCAGGCACCACGGAACGCCGCGCCCTCGGCCAGCAACCGCTGCAGATACGGCGCGCTACGGCTGGCGGCGGCGGCTTCCAGGTAGTCGAACTCGCAGCCGTCGACGCAGACCACCACCACGGGCTGCTGCATCCATCGGTAGGTGCGCTGGTTGACGGTCACGGCGGGCTTGCCGGGCGAGGAGTCGGAGCGAGGGGCGGGCATGTCGGGGTCCTGTGCGGAAAAAGTCGTGAGAGTCGTAAGGGACAGGCGCGTAAGGGCTGTAAGGGGTGTAAGGAGCGTAAGGGCCGGCAGGCGCGGCCGGGGCCCCGCGCCTGCAGATGGATTGGATCAGGCGGCGCCCGGCGGCGCAGCGGCCTCCGATGTCGCGTCGGAGCCAGTGCCGGTGCCGGCGTCAATGCCGGTGCCGGCGTCAGTGCCGGTGCCGGCCCCGGCGTGGCCCTGCACCGCCGCATGCAGCCGCGCACGGCCGCGCTCGACGTGCTCGCGCATCAGCCGGCCGGCAAGCTCCGGATCGCGCGAGGCGATCGCCGAGACGATGTCGCGATGCTCGCGCGTCGAGGTCGGCATCGCGGTCGGCGCGGCGGACAGTGCTTCCCTCCGGTACAGCGTCAATTCCTTGACCAGGCGGCGATAGGTCTCGAGCAGCTTGCCGTTGCCGGCCAGCTCGACCATGCGATCGTGGAAGGCGAAGTTCAGCCGCGCATATTCGTCGAGGTCGCGCGCCGCGCTGGCGGCGCCCAGCGCCTCGATCATCGCGCGCAGTTCGCGCAGCGCCTCGGGCGTGATGCGCTGGGCCAGCTGCCGGCCGACGTATTCGTCCAGCACGGCGCGCAGCGCATAGATTTCGTCCGCCTCGTGCAGGGAGACCGAGCGGACAAAGACGCCGCGGTTCTTTTCGGTACGCAGCAGCCCGGTTTGTTCCAGCGCGCGAAAGGCCTCGCGCACCGGACCGCGCGACACGTTCAGCTCGCCGGCCAGCTCGATCTCGTTGAGCTTGTCGCCCGGCGCGAGCTCTCCCGCGGTGATGCGCCGCTCCAGCTCACGCTGCACCAGCGACGTCAGCGACTGGCTCTGCAGGATTTCGATTTCGCTCGACAGCGGCGCTTGGCGGGACATGAAGACTCCTGACACGGGATGGCGGTGCACGCGCCGCGCATTCATTTCCACCGTCTTTTGGGCCCGGCTGGCGTGCGTGCATTTCCTGGTTGCGATTAAAGCAAGCGGTTTGTATATTGTCAACAAACCAAGACGCCGACGAGCGCGAAATCGGGGAGACTGCGCGAGTTCGTTTGGGCATATGTCTTGCAAGCGTTGCTGTACAAGGGTTTCAGGTGATTCACGGTGGTGCACGGGTCTGGCCACGCACTGCAACTAATTCACCAAATTGACACAACTCAGCACATACAATGCCGCAAGGAGCCCCACAATGAGAACCGCCATGACACTCGCCAAGCAAGCCCTCGCCGCCAGCGCCGCCCTTCTTCTGGCCGGCGCCGCATTCGCGCAGAAGACCACGCTGACCGTCTACACCGCCTGGGAAACCGAGACGCTGAAGCCCTACGCCGAGGGGTTCGCCAAGGTCGCGCCCGATATCGAGCTGAAGTACGTCCGCGACTCGACCGGCGTGATCACCGCCAAGGCGCTGGCCGAGAAGGCCAACCCGCAGGCCGACGTGATCGCCGGCCTGGCCGCCTCGAGCCTGGAGCTGCTCAAGCAGGAAGGCATGCTGCAGCCCTATGCGCCCAAGGGCTTCGAACGCCTGACGCGCGACTACAGCGACAAGGCGACGCCGCCCTCGTGGCTCGGCCTGGACGTCTGGGGCGCGACGGTGTGCTTCAACACCATCGAAGCAAAAAAGCGCAACCTGCCGAAGCCGGAAACGTGGCGCGACCTGGCCAAGCCGATCTACAAGGGCATGATCGTGATGCCCAACCCGGCCTCATCGGGCACCGGCTTTCTCGACGTGACCGCGTGGCTGCAGCTGTTCGGCGAGCAGGAAGGCTGGAAGTACATGGACGCGCTGCACGAGAACATCGCCCAGTACACGCATTCCGGCTCGAAGCCGTGCAAGCAGGCCGGCGCCGGCGAATTCCCGATCGGCATCTCGTTCGAGCTGCGTGCGCACAAGACCAAGGCAGCGGGCGCACCGATCGACATCATCTTCCCGCGCGAAGGACTGGGCTACGACATCGAGGCCGCCGCCATCGTCAAGGGCACCAGGAAGCAGGAGGCCGCGCAGCGCTATCTGGACTGGCTCGCCAGCAAGGAAGCCAACGAGCTGTTCGCGCGCGACTGGGCCATCGTGGCCTACCCCGGCGTGGCCCGCAAGATCGAGACGATTCCGGCCGACTACGAAAAGATGCTGGTCAAGAACGACTTCAGCCATATCGCGAAGAACCGCGAGCGCGTGCTGGCCGAATGGCAGAAGCGCTACAGCGCCAAGGCGGAGAAGCAGTAAGCAGCGGCAGGCAGCAGGGCATCGCGCTGGCCGGCCACTCGCCGCCGCCCGCCGAAGCCAACCGCCGCAGCGAACCGCCGCACCCAGCCGCCGCAACCACCCGCCGCAACCACCCGCCGCAACCACAAGACGCATTCACCAGACGCATTCACCAGACGCGCGCCCCCGTCCGACTCGATGGAGCCCACATCCATGACCACGTCCCCCACCCGGCACGACAGTTATCTGAGCCTGAAAGGCATCCAGAAGCGGTTCGGCGGCGCCGACGGCTTCACCGCGCTGCGCCATATCGACCTCGACGTGCGCGAGGGCGAGCTGCTGTGCTTCCTCGGCCCGTCCGGCTGCGGCAAGACCACGCTGCTGCGGATCATCGCCGGCCTCGAATCGCAGACCGCCGGCACCATCCTGCAGGCGGGCCGCGATATCTCGACGCTGCCGCCGATGGAACGCGACTACGGCATCGTGTTCCAGTCGTATGCGCTGTTCCCCAACCTGACCGTGGCGGACAACGTTGCCTACGGGCTCGTCAATCGCCGCATGCCGCGCGAGCAGCGGCGTGCGCGCGTGGCCGAACTGCTGACGCTGGTCGGCCTGCCCGAGCGCGGCGCGCAATACCCGAGCCAGTTGTCGGGCGGGCAGCAGCAGCGCGTGGCGATCGCGCGGGCGCTGGCCACTTCGCCGGGCCTGCTGCTGCTCGACGAGCCGCTGTCCGCGCTGGATGCCCGCGTGCGGGTGCGACTGCGCAGCGAGATCCGCGCGCTGCAGCAGCGGCTGAACATCACCACCATCCTGGTCACGCACGACCAGGAGGAAGCGCTGTCGATGGCGGACCGCATCGTCGTGATGAACCAGGGCGCGATCGAGCAGATCGGCACGCCGGCGCAGATCTACCAGCGCCCCGCCACGCCCTTCGCCGCCGATTTCGTCGGCAAGACCAATATGCTGCCGGCGACCGTGGACAGCGACGGCCACCTGAGGCTGGGCGAACGGCGCCTGCAATGCACCGCGCCGCCGGGCTGCTGCACGGACGACACCGTGCAGATCTTCTTCCGGCCCGAGGACGTCTGCGTGCGCGGCTGCGACCAGCAGGGCGAAAACGTGCTCGATGCCACCGTCGACAAGATCGAGTTCCTCGGCGCCTTTTCGCGGCTGACCCTGAAGCTGGCGGACGGTGCCGGCGCGTCGGTGCCGCTCTATGCCGACCTGTCGCTCAACGACATGCACGAACTGCGTCCCAGCGCGGGCGATCCGCTGCGCCTTGCCATTCCCGCCGACCGCCTGCGAGTGTTCCGTCAGCCATGAGCCTGCTCCTGTCCAAGGCGACCGTGCCGCCCGTTCCGCCCCTTCCGCCCGTTCCGTCGGCCCCGCCCGTGCCGCCGCTATCCCCTTCCGCCGCGCCCGGCATCCCCTTCGGTGCGGTCCGTACCCACTGGACCGACCGCATTGCCCACGCGCTGCTGTGGGCCGCCGCGCTGGCGCTGCTGTGCTTCGTGCTGGCGCCGATCGTGATGATCCTGGCCAAGAGCGTGCAGAACCGCGACGGCACGCTGGCCGGCATTGCGCATTTCCGCACGTACCTGGCCACGCCCGCGCTGTGGCACTCGGTCTGGAACAGCGTCTGGGTATCGACGCTGGCCACCGCCATCACGGTGCCGCTCGCGTTCACCTTCGCCTACGCGCTGACGCGCAGCCGCATCGGCGCCAAGGGCCTGCTGCGCAATCTCGCGCTGATTCCGCTGCTGGCGCCGTCGCTGCTGGCCGCGATCTCCTTCATCTTCTGGTTTGGCAACCAGGGGCTGCTGAAGGCCTATATGGGCGAACTGCAGATCTACGGGCCGCTCGGCGTGGTCGGCGCGCTGGTGTTCGCGACCTTCCCGCACGCGCTGATGATCCTGATCACGGCGCTGTCGCTGACCGATGCGCGGCTGTACGAGGCGGCCGATGCGCTGGGCACGTCCACCGTGCGCAAGTTCTTCACGATTACCGTGCCCGCAGCGCGCTATGGCCTGGTCAGCGCCGCGATGGTGGTGTTCACCTACGCGATCTCGGACTTCGGCATTCCGAAGGTGATCGGCGGCAACTTCCGCATGCTGGCCACCGACATCTACAAGCTGGTGATCGGCATGCAGGACTTCTCGCAGGGCGCGGTGGTCGCGCTGATGCTGCTGGTGCCGGTGCTGGTGACCTACTGCATCGACGCGCGCGTGCAGCGCCGTCAGATGGCGCAGATGTCGGCCCGCTCGGTGCCCTACGTGCCCCGCCGCAGCCGCCGCTTCGACCTCGCCATGGCGGCATTCTGCTGGCTGGTCGCGGCGCTGATGGTGGCCGTGATGGGCATGGCGATCTACGCGTCCTTCGTCAAGCTGTGGCCCTACAACTTCTCGCTGTCGCTGAACCACTACCGGGTCGGCCTGGTGGAAGGCGGCGTCGTTGCTTCCTGGTTCAACAGCCTGAAGCTGGCGCTGGCCTGCGCGCTGATCGGTCCGGTCTTCATCTTCACCACGGCCTATCTGCTGGAGAAGACGCGAGGCCTCCCGTGGCTGCGCGGCTTCGTGCGGCTGATGGCGGTGCTGCCGATGGGCGTGCCGGGGCTGGTGCTGGGCCTGGGCTACATCTTCTTCTTCGTGCCGGCGGCCAATCCGCTCAACGTCCTGTACCAGACGCTGGGCATCCTGGTGCTGGTGACCATCGTCCACTACTACGCGTCCTGCCATTTGACGGCGGTGACCGCGCTCAAGCAGCTCGACGGCGAGTTCGAGGCGGTCTCGGCCTCGCTGAAGGTGCCGTTCTACACCACCTTCCTGCGCGTGACCGTGCCGGCCTGCCTGCCCGCGATCGTCGAGATCTCGCGCTACCTGTTCATCAATGCGATGACCACCGTGTCCGCGGTGGTGTTCCTGTACGGCACCGATACCAAGCTCGCCTCGGTCGAGATCGTCAATCTGGACGAGTCCGGCGATATCGGCCCGGCCGCCGCGATGGCGACGCTAGTCGTGCTGACCTGCGCCAGCGCCTGCCTCGCCTACCACGGCCTGCAGCGCTGGCTCGAGCGCCGCACCCAGGCCTGGCGCGGCGCCGACGAACGCGACTGACCACAACAACAACCACACGATTCCCGCTCCGCCACCCCCCTGCCAGGAGATTCGACCATGATTCGCGGCAACGACCCCATTCTGCTGACGCCCGGCCCCCTGACCACCTCGCTCGCGACCAAGCAAGCCATGCTGCGCGACTGGGGCTCGTGGGACGCCGCCTTCAACGCCATCACCGGCAGCCTGTGCGAGGATCTGGTCCGCATCGTGCACGGCGAAGGCACGCACGTCTGCGTGCCGATGCAGGGCAGCGGCACGTTCTCGGTCGAGGCGGCGATCGCCAATGTCGTCCCGCGCGACGGCAAGGTACTGGTGCCGCAGAACGGCGCCTATTGCCAGCGCATCCTGAAGATCTGCAAGGCGATCGGCCGCGCCTGCGTCGAGCTGCCGATTCCCGAAGACCAGCCCGCCAGCGCCGCGGCGATCGAGGCCGCGCTGGCCGCGGACCCGTCGATCACCCATGTGGCGCAGGTCCATTGCGAGACCGGCGCCGGCGTGCTCAATCCCCTGCCCGAGATCGCGCAGCTGTGCGCGCGGCTCGGCAAGGGCCTGATCGTCGATGCGATGAGCTCGTTCGGCGCGATCGAGATCGACGCGCGCACGATGCCGTTCGACGCGCTGGTGGCGGCCACCGGCAAATGCATCGAGGGCGTGCCGGGCATGGGGTTCGTGCTGGTCAGGAAGGACGTGCTGGAGGCCAGCCAGGGCAACAGCCATTCGCTGGCGCTGGATTTGTACGACCAGTACGT
The DNA here is from genome assembly GCF_008632125.1 of Cupriavidus cauae. Classification (GTDB taxonomy): domain Bacteria; phylum Pseudomonadota; class Gammaproteobacteria; order Burkholderiales; family Burkholderiaceae; genus Cupriavidus; species Cupriavidus cauae. The sequence continues at coordinate 94,641 of NZ_VWRN01000019.1, read as the reverse complement.
CTATATGCGGAAGACCACCCAGTGGCGCTTCACGCCCCCCACGCACGTAGTCGCGGCCTTCCGCGCGGCGCTGGACCAGTATCTGGCCGAGGGAGGGCAAGCGGTGCGCGGCGAGCGCTATCGCCGCAACTGCGCCGCGCTGATCGACGGCATGCGCGAGCTGGGCTTTCGTCCCTTCCTGCGTCCGGAGGTGCAGGCGCCGATCATCGTCACCTTCCACGCGCCCGACGATCCCCGCTACGACTTCAAGACCTTCTATGCGAAGGTGCGCGAGCGCGGCTATATCCTCTATCCCGGCAAGCTGACGCAGGTCGAGACCTTTCGCGTCGGCTGCATCGGCGCGATCGACGACAACGAAATGCGCAACGTGGTGTCCGCGATCTGGCTGACGCTGCGGGAGATGGGGATCGACATGGCGGCGCAGCTGGCCAAGGCGGCCTGAGCCGCGGCGCTCGCCACGGATCCCACCGAACCCACCGATCCCGCCGCTCCGCTCGCCACGCATTGCACCGATCGACTTTCCGGCCGGCCCCGGCAGCCCGCGCGCACGATGCGAGCTGCCGGGCCGGCCGTGCCACTTCCCCAACAGGGCCAGCATGACCCTTCCCGCCGACTTCCACTGGATGGCGTTCGTCGCCGTGATGCTGTCCGCCGTGATGCACGCCTCATGGAATGCGATCGTCAAGATCGGCGGCGACCGCCTGTCGTCGATGGCGCTGATCGACACCTTCTGCCTGCTGGCGGCGCTGCCCTTCCTGCTGGTGGTGCCGCTGCCCGCGCCGGCGGTCTGGCCCTTCCTGCTGGCGACGGTCTGCCTGGAGGTCGTCTACAAGCTGTCGCTCGTCGCGGCCTACAACCGCGGCGACTTCAGCCAGGCCTATCCGCTGATGCGCGGCTGCGCGCCGATGATGGTCGCGTTGTTGCTGCTGGCGATGGGCAGCGAGCGGCTGGGCCCCGGCGGCTATGCCGGCATCGCGCTGATCTGCTGCGGGCTGGTCAGCCTGGTGCGCTGGCGCACGCAGTCGCCGCAGCTGATGGGCTTCGCGCTGCTGGCCGGCGCGTGCCTGGCGGGCGGCACGGTGATCGACGGCACCGCGGTCAAGCGCCACGGCGAAGTGTTCTCGTACATCGTCTGGCTGCAGACGCTGTCGCACCTGTTCATGCCGAGCTATGCGGCGGTCCGGCGCGGCCGCACGCTGCTGACGCTGCTGCGCACGGAGTGGAAGCGCGCGTGGATCGGCGGCATCAACCGGGTCGGGTCGTATGCGCTGATGCTGTGGGCGATGACGCTGGCGCCGGTGGCCAAGCTCGCCGCGCTGCGCGAATCGAGCGTGATCTTCGCCGCGCTGCTGGGCTACTTCCTGATGCGCGAGCCGTTCGACCGGCGGCGGCTGATGGCGACGGCGCTGGTGCTGGCGGGGATCGTGACGTTGCAGCTGGCGCGGTAAGGTCCCAGCAGAGGCAGGGTCCGAGGAGAGGTAGGGTCCGGGGAGAGGTAGGGTCCGAGGAGAGGGTCCGAGGAGCGGCGTCCTGCCGCGCCATACCGCCGTCTCATGGCGGCTCACCCCATCCGGAAGTACAATCGCTTTGTCTCGTTTTCCGGAACGGAGGAATCGCTTTGAAAACCGCCACCACCGCCGCGGCGTCCGCTCCACGCGCGCGCGGGGCCGCCAAGGCCAACTCGGCCGCCGCGGCCAAGGCCGCCGCGCGGCCCGCCCCGGTGCCGCCCCCGCCCTCGCCCAGCGAAGCCGCCAACGACCGTGGCGACACGCCCACGCTGCGCGCCTTCGCGCTGCTCGAATTCCTGGTCGCGGCCGACCGGCCGCTGACGCTGGCGGAGATCATGCAGGGCTTCGAGGCGCCCAAGGCCTCGCTGCACCGGATGCTGGGCGCGCTCGAAGCGGGCGGGCTGGTGATCCGCGAACCCGGCGCGCGCAACGCCTATGCGGTCGGGCCGCGGCTGGCCCGCCTCGGCGTGGCCATCGTCACGCACTCCGGCACCCGCCAGCTGCGCCACGCGATCCTGTCGCGGCTGGTCGAGGACATCGGCGAGACCGTCAACCTGACCATGCTGCACGAGAGCGCCGTGCTGTATCTGGACCGCATGGAGGCGCCCTGGCCGCTGCGGCTGGACTTGAAGCCCGGCTCCCACGTGCCGCTGCACTGCTCGGCCAGCGGCAAGCTGCTGCTCGGATTGCTGCCGCGCGAGCAGCGCCGCGCGCTGGTGAAGCAACTGCCGCTGGAACGCTTCACGCAGAACACCATCACCGATGTCGAACTGCTGGAGGCGGAGCTGGACCGCTGCGCCCACAAGCAGATCGGCGTCGACAACGAGGAGTTCGTCGCCGGCATCAGCTGCGTCGCGGTGCCGGTACGCGACGAGCGCGGCCAGGTGGTGGCCGCCCTCGCGGTCCATGCACCGACGGTGCGCTCGCCGCTGTCGCGTTCGCTGGAATTCGTGCCGCGGCTGCAGCAGGCGGCAAGGGATCTGGCGTCGACGTTCTGAGGGCGGGGGTCGGGCTGCGGGCGCGGCTCGTCTTGCCTCCGGCTTTCGCTATCCGCCAACCGTCCCCCGCCCTCACCCTCTATCCCTCCCCCGCGGAGGGGAGAGGGACGCAAAGCAACGGTATCGCGCCTCAGCCGATCAAGCCCGTCCCTTCCACGGCACCAGCCACTTCTCCATGCCGCGCATCAGCAGATCGAAGCCATAGGCGATCAGGCCGATCAGCACGATGCCCATCACCACCACGTCGGTACGCAGGAAGTTCGAGGCGTTGAGCACCATCTGGCCCAGGCCCGCGGTGGCGGCCACCATCTCGGCGGCGACCAGCGTGGTCCAGCCGAAGCCGATCGCGATGCGCATGCCGGTCAGGATGTCGGGCAGCGCGGCCGGCAACACCACATGGCGAATCACCTGCCACGGCGTGGCCCCCATCGAATAGGCCGCGTTGATCTGCTCGATCGTCACCGAACGCACGCCGGCGCGCGCCGACATCGCCATCGGCGCGAAGCAGGCCAGGAAGATCAGCAGCACCTTCGAGGTCTCGTCGATGCCGAACCAGATCACGATCAGCGGCAGATAGGCCAGCGGCGGCAGCGGCCGGTAGAACTCGATCGGCGGATCGAAGACGCCGCGCGCGATGCGCGACACGCCCATCAGCACGCCGACCGGCACCGCGGTGATGGCCGCCAGCGCAAAGGCGCCGAACACGCGCACCATGCTGGCCCAGAAATGGTCGAGCAGCGGCAGGCCGCCCTGCACATTGCCGTTCCACGCATCGACAAAGGCCTTGCCGATCGACTCCGGCGTCGGCAGGAACAGCGGCGGCACCCAGCCGAAATGGCTGGCGACCCACCACAGTACCAGCAGCGACACCACGGTGACCGCGGAAATCCGCGAGCTGGAGCCCTCGCCCGGCATCCGGTAACCGGAGACCGTGCGGACCTTGCGTGCCGGCGCGGCCGGCCCCGCCGGCCCCACCGACCCAACGGCGGCGGCGTTCGTGGTGGAAGACATCTCGTCGGCAACGATGGCGCCCGGCGCGCGCGGCGCGCCCGACAGGCTCTGAACGGTGGCAGGCATCGGCTTATCCTTATGGCGTGGCATGGATCAGGTCGACGATTTCCTCGCGATGGCGAATGAAATCCGGATCGGATTTGACGGCGCGCGCATCGCCACATTCGATATAGCGGCGCGCGTACGGCAGCTCGTAGGTGTGGGCGATGCGGCCCGGCGACGGCGTCATCACGATCAGCCGCGTGGCCAGGAACAGCGCCTCCTCGACGCTGTGCGTGATGAAGAAAACGATCTTCTGCTCGCGTGCCCACAGCTTCAGGATCAGCGCCTGGATCGACTCGCGCGTCAGCGCATCGAGCGCGCCGAGCGGTTCGTCCATCAGCATCACCGCCGGATCGTTGGCCAGCGCGCGTGCAATGCCGACGCGCTGCTGCATGCCGCCCGACAGCTGATAGACCGGCTTGTCGGCGACGTGCTCCAGCCCGACCAGCGCCAGCTTGTCGCGCGCGATGCGCAGCCGCTCCGCGCGGCCGACGCCACGCATGCGCAAACCCAGCGCGACGTTGTCGGCGACATTGAGCCACGGCATCAGGGCATGCTTCTGGAACACCACGCCGCGCTCCGCGCCTGGACCGTTGACGGCGTGGCCGTCGAGGCGAATCTCCCCTTCGGACGGCTGCATGAAGCCGGCGATGCAGGACAGCAGCGTGGTCTTGCCGCAGCCGGAGGCGCCCAGCGCGACGACGAAGTCGCCGCGCTCCATGGTCAGGTTGACCTGCGACAGCGCGAGCGTCTGCGTACTGCCCGCGCCCCCATAGTTGACGCTGAGGTTGTCGATTTCGAGTTTGGCCATCTCGGTTCCCTGTTGGGTCGTTGGCAAATGACTGGCGGATAGGGACGGACAGCGGCTCAACGCATTGCCCGCTTGACCCACTCGGCGTTGACGCCGGCGGAGTAGTCGGGCAGCACGGTCTGGATCGTGCCCTGCTCCTTCAGGAACTGCGCCGCCGACTGCAGGGCCTTGGCCGCGCCGCCGCCGAGCCAGCGCGCCGAGGCCTGTTCCTCCAGCGTCGGGAAGGCGTACAGCGACATGCTGCCCGGCACGTCCTCGGGCTTGGCGCCCGAGATCCTGGCCACCGTCTTGACCATCGGCGAATCCGCGGTCCACGCCGCCTTGTTCTTGCGGTAGTTGTCGTCCGCGGCCGCCAGCATCCTGACGAACTTGACCATGAAGTCCGGGTTCTCGCGCGCGAACTTCTTGCTGACGATCATGCCGTCGAAGGTCGCCTTGCCGGTGGACTGGGCGATCTGTCCCGAGGTCAGCAGCACCTTGCCGGTCGGCTTGATGCGCGCGAGCACCGGGTCCCAGATGAAGGTCGCGTCGATGTCGCCGCGCTGCCAGGCGGCGGCGACTTCCGGCGGCCGCATGTTCATGATGCGGACCTGCTTCGGATCGACCTTGGCCTGCTCCAGCGCGACCAGCGTGTGATAGTGCGTGGTCGAGACGAACGGCACGCCGATGCGCTTCCCCTTCAGGTCGGCGACGTTCTCGATGCGCGTGCCGTTGCGCGCGACCATCGCCTCGGCGGCGTTGATGTCGTCGAGGATCCAGAACAGCTCGACGTCCAGCCCCTGCGACAGGGCCGAGGCAATCGGCGAGGTGCCGGCCTCCGCGATCGCGATCTGTCCCGACGCCATCGCGCGGATCACGTCGCCGCCGCCGGAGAACTGGCGGAACGACACCTTGTAGCCGGTCTGCTTCTCGATCTCCTTGGCGTCCTGCACATGGCGCCATGGCACCACCATGTCCTGGTAGGCGATCACCACTTCCCTGGGCTGTGCCAGCGCGCCCGTCTGCACGGCGGCGGCCAGCACCGCGCCCGTTGCCAACTGCTTGATCCAACGCTCGATCCAACGCATCGTCGTATTCCTCAAGAAAAACAGGTTGCGTGCCGCGGCAGGGAGCGGCACGGAGATCCAGGCACCGGCAAGGTGCCTACTCGAGGAGGGGAAGACAGAAAGCAGGTCGCATGCCAATGTCTCCTTGCAGTGGACGGCTGTCGCGTCCTTGTATCGGCCGTCGCCACGTCGTGGTGGCAATCGGCGGCCAACGCCTTGCACGTTGGGTAGCGCTATCGTAGGCAGCCGGGGGCGCGGGCCATAGTGCCACTGGGCGGCAATCGTGGGTCCAAGCGCCCGCCGGCCGCCGAACCGCGCGAATCGCCTCACCCGGGAGCCCGGTTCCGGGGCTTTTTTCGCGCCCTCAGCGCACCGTGGCGGGCTGTTTTGTCCCGTTTTAGTGCATATCACGTACCGTTTTCCGAGATTTTTGTTGACCGGAATGCCTCGCCGCCCTATCCTTCCGTCATATCACCGTTTTCGGTACGTTTCATCCCACTTTTCAATCCCGCCATGAAAGCGATCCACCGCATCATCGAGCGCGCGCGCTCGTCTCCCCGGCGCATCGTGCTGTGCGAGGCGGAGGACCCGCGCGTGCTGCAAGGCGCGCGGCGCGCCACGCAAGAGGGCATCGCCCGCATCGTGCTGGTCGGCGATGCCGCCCGCATCGCCGATGCGGCCGAGCGGCACGGCATCGCGCTGGACGGCATGGAGCTGGTCGATCCCGCCAGCGCCGCGCAGCGGGACCGCTACGCGCAGCAATGGCTGGCGCTGCGCCAGTCCAGGGGCATGACGCCCGAGCAGGCGCAGCGCGACGTGCTGGCGCCGCTGTGCTTCGCCAATCTGATGGTGCGCGCCGGCGACGCCGACGGCTCGGTGGCGGGCGCGGTCCATACGACCGCGGACGTGGTGCGCCACGCGATCCAGATCATCGGCATCGCGCCGTCCTTCCGGCTGGTATCGAGCTTCTTCCTGATGATGTTCTGCGAGCCCTTCCACTCGCTCAAGGGCGGGCTGATCTTCTCCGACTGCGGCCTGGTGATCGACCCGGACGCCGAGGCGCTGTCCGAGATCGCGATGGCCGCCGCCGACAGCGCGCAGAGCCTGCTGATGGAGACGCCGCGCGTGGCGATGCTGTCGTTCTCGACCAATGGCAGCGCGCACCACGCCGCCGTCGACAAGGTCGCCGCGGCCACGCAACGCGTGCGCGCGCTGCGACCCGACCTGGCCATCGACGGCGACGTGCAGCTCGACGCGGCCATCGTCGCGGAGATCGCGGAGCGCAAGCTGCCCGCCTCGCAGGTCCATGGGCATGCCAATGTGCTGGTGTTCCCGAGCCTGGAGGCCGGCAATATCGGCTACAAGCTCGCCGAGCGCCTGGGCGGCGCCGTGGCGATCGGGCCGATGCTGCAAGGGTTGCGGCGCCCGGCCAACGATCTGTCGCGCGGCTGCAGCGCGGACGACATCTTTCACGTGATCGCGGTCACCGTGGTGCAGGCGCAGGCCGCCGACCTCGAAGCGGGCGATGCCAGCGCGCAGATGGCGCTGCCGGGCATGGCTGGAGGCCCGGCGACTGGCACCACATCATCGGGAGCCACGCAGTCCTGATGAGTCTCGACACCTTGCTGCCGGTACTGGCCCTGCTCGGCCTCGGCAGCTATTTCCAGACCGTGACCGGGTTCGGCATGGGTCTGATCGTGATGGGCGCGGCCAGCGGCCTGCATCTGGCGCCGGTCGCCACGCTGGCCGCGCTGGTCAGCCTGCTGACGCTCGCCAACGGCGCACTCGCGCTGCCCGGCAAGCTGCACCATATCGACTGGCGCGCGGTGCGGGCCGCCACGCTCGGCATCCTGCCGTCGGTGGTGGCCGGTGTCGTGCTGCTGCATTACCTGAGCGGCACCGCCGCCGGCGTGCTGCAGCTGATGCTCGGCGCCGTGGTGCTGTACGGCGGCATCGGCGCGGCCCTGCGTCCCGCCGCGTTGTCCAGCCGCTCCGGCGACGGCAGCTTCTTCGTCAGCGGCGTCTGCGGCGGCCTGCTCAGCGGCCTGTTCGGCGTCTCCGGGCCGCCGCTGATCTTCCAGTTCTATCGCCAGCCGCTGAACATGGTGCAGATCCGCTGCGCGCTGATCCTGGTCTTCACCACCACCTCGGCGGTGCGCACCGCCTACAGCGCCTGGCAAGGCGAACTGGCCAGCGACGTCTGGCTGCAGGCCGCGCTGGCCTTCCCGGTGGTCGCGCTGAGCACGATCGCGGCACGGCGCTTCCCGCCGCCGCTGTCGGCCGAGGCGACGCGGCGGGTGGCGTTCGGGGTGCTGGTGGTGCTGGGCGCGTATCTGATGGCCGGGCCCCTGTGGCAGTGGTTCGCGGCGCCTTCGGCATAAGGCGCACCGCATAACGTAGCCGCTCGTATCCTTTATTGCCGTTGCGCGGCCGAAATGCCCTCAACGTAGCCGCTCGGCTACGTTATGCGTGACGCCATCGCGCGCCGGCTACCCCAGCCCTCCCCGTCCCCCGCTCCCCACCCAGCGCGCGATCGCGTCGATCGCCGCCGTGTCGAGCGGCCGCGAGGTATCCAGCGGGAAATGGCGCCGGTAGTAAGGGCTCAGGTCCAGATCGACGCCGAGCCCCATCACTTCGATGCGCCCCTGCGCCTCGTGGCGCGCCACCACGTCCTTCAGATGGTCGTCCAGCAGCCGCTCGCCGTTGGCCTGCGCGGTGGCTCGGTCCATCGGGCTGCCGTCGGATACCACCACCAGCAGGCGGCGCGACTGCGGGCGGGACAGCAGGCGGGCGCAGGCCCAGTCGACCGCCTCGCCGTCGATCCCTTCGCGGAACAGGTCGGCCTTGAACAGCGCGGCGATGCCGGTTCGTGCGCGGCGCCAGCTGGTGTCGGCATCCTTGAACACCAGATGGCAGACCTCGTTCAGGCGGCCAGGCGATGGCGGGCGGCCCGCGGCCTGCCAGTCGCGCGCCACGCGGCCGCCGTTCCAGGCGCCGGTGGTGAAGCCGAGCACTTCGGTGACCAGGCCCGCGGCATCGGCCGCGCGGGTCATCACGTCGACCAGCAAGGCGATCTGGTCGATATGGGCCTTCATCGAGCCCGAGCAATCGATCAGGAAACTCAGTACCGCGTCTGTGCGCGGCTGCAGCCGCGGCTGGCGGAAAATGCGCGGCTGGCCGCCGGCGCAGGCCAGTTGCGCGAGCCGGCTGCGATCGAGCCGGCCCTCCTCTTCGCCGGACGACCAGCCGTCGGCGGCCGGTATCGCGAAGGCGGACGACAGCGTGCGCGCGATGCGGACCGGATTGATGCCGCCCTCGACGATGCGCCGGTCCAGGCGTTCGCGCCATGCCTGCAGCGAAGCCTGGCGCGCCAGCGTGGCGGCGCGCAGCTCGTGATCGTAGCGCGTGGTGAAGGCCGCGTAGCCCGGTGCGAGTGCACCGTGGGCGCCGGCGCGCGCGCCGCCGGGGCCGGCACCGGCTCCCTGCTGCAACGGCGCCTCGTCCTCGAAATCGAGCAGCAGCGAGAAGCCGTCGCGCACGGTCTCGGGCGATTCCCGCGCCTCGTCGTCGGCCAGGCCGGCTCGCCGCGCATCGTCGCGCAGCATCGCCGCCACCATCTCGGCCGCGGCGAGCGCATGTTCGGCAAAGGCGCGCTGGTCGGCGCGCGTGCGCCGCATGCCGGCCAGCGCGGTGCCCAGCGCCGGCACGATGGCGGCGCGCGTGGCCTCGATCAGGTCCTCGGTCTCCTCGATCACCGGCCGGCCCGACAGGCGCGACCAGACCACCTGCGCGACCGTGTAGATCAGGATGCCGAAACGCCCTTCGGTCAGCCCGGAGCGATGGAAGGCCAGCGACCATTGCGCGAAGCGCCGGTGCAGGTTGGCGGCCACGCCCGGCATGCCGGCGGGCAGATGGGTTTCGCAGCGCAGCTGCTCGAACAGTTCGAACAGCAGCCGCGCGACGGGATCGGCGGGACGCAGCGCGCGGTGCAAGGCCGCATCGCCATGCCGCAGGCGCAGCGCGACGGCGTCCGCGCTGCCGCGCAGGTCGGCGAAGGTATCGCGTGCGGCATCGGTCAGCAAGTGCGGGGCGTGCAACGGCAGCGGCCGTTGGCCGCGCCAGGGCCTGCCGGCGCGGTAATGCAGCGTGGCGTCTCCCGCCAGCGCACGCAGGGCCGCCGCGCACAAGGCCTCGCGCCGGCGCTGGGTCGACGCGGGCAACGGTTGCTCCGGCCCCACCGCGGTCCCAGCCTCCGGCGGCGTTGCGGCCCCAACCTTCGGCGACAACACGGCCCCAACCTCCCGCGTCGCCGCGGCCGCAACCTTCGACGCCGCCGCGTGCTCGGCCTCCGGTATCGCCGGTGCCAACATCGTCAGGCCGCCGCGTCGCCGCAGGGCTCCAGCTCGGTGCCGAAGCCCCGCTGGAAATACTCGGCGACGATCGGGCGCTCGCCCGGCTCGCACTTGTTCAGGAAGCTGAGCCGGAACGCCAGCGCCGGATCGCGGAAGATCTGGCAGTTCTCGGCCCAGGCGATCACGGTGCGCGGCGACATCAGCGTCGACACATCGCCCGCGGCAAACCCTTCGCGCGTCAGCTGAGCGACGGCGACCATCGCGCCGACCAGCTCGCGTCCCGCCGCGTCGGCCAGCTCCGGCACGCGCGCCAGCACGATGTCGATCTCCGCCTCGCGCGGCAGATAGTCGAGCGTCGCCACCACGTTCCAGCGGTCGATCTGCGCGTGGTTCAGCAGATGGGTGCCGTGATACATGCCGGTCAGGTTGCCGAGCCCGACGGTATTGGCGGTCGCGAACAGCCGGAAGAACGGATGCGGCTGGATCACGCGGTTCTGGTCCAGCAGCGTGAAGCGGCCATCGCGCTCGAGCACGCGCTGGATCACGAACATCACGTCCGGACGGCCCGCGTCGTATTCGTCGAACACCAGCGCGATCGGCCGCTGCAGCGCCCACGGCACGATGCCCTCCTGGAATTCGGTGACCTGCTGGCCATCGCGCAGCACCACGGTGTCGCGCCCGACCAGGTCCATGCGCCCGATATGCCCATCCAGATTGACGCGCAGGCACGGCCAGTTCAGCCGCGCCGCCACCTGTTCGATATGGGTCGACTTGCCGGTGCCGTGCAGCCCCTGCACCAGCACGCGGCGATTGCGCACGAAGCCGGACAGGATCGCCAGCGTGACCTCCGGCTCGAAGCGGTAGCCCGGATCGATTTCCGGCACGTGGTCATCGCGCACGCCGAAGGCCGGCACCCGCATCGCGCTGTCGATGCCGAACACATCACGCACCGACACCATGCGGTCCGGTTCCACGCTGGCAAGGTCGATCGCCACTTCGGTTCTCCTGGATGAGGCTCTATGAGGCTGGATAAGGCTGTATGAGGCCGGACAAGGCTGGAGGGATGTCCCCGATGTCCCGGCTGTCCCGGGCGGCGCAGGCGCGCCATGGCTCCCGCGGTTCCATGGAGCCATCATAGCTCAGTCTCATTTTTAGACACAACACATTCCGAATAATGGATTTTCCTATTGACGATACCTGCGGTCCGTCCTACATTTCAGCGAAACAACAGTTTTCGGTACATCACGTACCGTTTTACGATCACAACGATCCCAACCTACCGGAGACCGCAAGCATGTCCGACCACACCCCCACCGCCGGCCCGCAGGCCATGACGCCTTCCGAGGCCTTCGTCGAAACCCTCGCCGCCAACGGCGTCACCGATATGTTCGGCATCATGGGCTCGGCCTTCATGGATGCGATGGACATCTTCGCGCCGGCCGGCATCCGCCTGATCCCGGTGGTGCATGAGCAGGGCGCGGGCCACATGGCCGACGGCTATGCCCGCGTGTCGGGCCGCCACGGCGTCGTGATCGGCCAGAACGGTCCGGGCATCAGCAACTGCGTGACCGCGATTGCCGCGGCCTACTGGGCGCACAGCCCGGTGGTGATCGTCACGCCGGAGGCCGGCACCATGGGCATCGGCCTGGGCGGCTTCCAGGAAGCCAACCAGCTGCCGATGTTCCAGGAGTTCACCAAGTACCAGGGCCACGTCACCAACCCGGCGCGCATGGCCGAATTCACCGGCCGCTGCTTCGATCGCGCGATGGCCGAGATGGGCCCGACCCAGCTGAACATCCCGCGCGACTACTTCTACGGGCAGATCAAGGCCGAGATCCCGCAGCCGCGCCGGCTGGACCGTGGCCCCGGCGGGGAGCAGAGCCTGAACGAAGCGGCCGAGCTGCTGGCGCAGGCCAAGTTCCCGGTGATCATCTCCGGCGGCGGCGTGGTGATGGCCGACGGCGTCGAGGAATGCAAGGCGCTGGCCGAGCGGCTGGGCGCGCCGGTGGTCAACAGCTATCTGCACAACGATTCCTTCCCCGCCAGCCACCCGCTGTGGTGCGGCCCGCTGGGCTATCAGGGCTCGAAGGCGGCGATGAAGCTGATCTCGCGTGCCGACGTGGTGGTGGCGCTCGGTTCGCGCCTCGGACCGTTCGGCACGCTGCCGCAGCACGGCATGGACTACTGGCCGAAGACGGCCAAGATCATCCAGATCGATGCCGACCACAAGATGCTGGGCCTGGTGAAGAAGATCTCGGTCGGCATCTGCGGCGACGCCAAGGCGGCCGCCGTCGCGCTGACCGAACGCCTGGCCAACCGCACGCTGGCGTGCGACGCGACCCGCGCCGCGCGCGCCGACCAGATCGCCACCGAAAAGGCGGCCTGGGAGAAGGAACTGGACGAGTGGACGCACGAGCGCGACCCGTTCAGCCTGGACATGATCGAGGAGCAGAAGAACGAGCGCACGCCGAACGGCGGCTACTACCTGCATCCGCGCCAGGTGCTGCGCGAACTCGAGAAGGCCATGCCGGCCGACGTGATGGTGTCGACCGACATCGGCAACATCAACTCGGTGGCCAACAGCTATCTGCGCTTCGAAAAGCCGCGCAGCTTCTTCGCGGCAATGAGCTGGGGCAATTGCGGCTACGCCTTCCCCACCATCATCGGCGCCAAGGTCGCGGCGCCGCACCGTCCGGCGATCTCGTACGCGGGTGACGGCGCCTGGGGCATGAGCCTGATGGAAACCATGACCTGCGTGCGCCACAACATCCCGGTCACCGCGGTGGTCTTCCACAACCGCCAGTGGGGCGCGGAGAAGAAGAACCAGGTGGACTTCTACAACCGCCGCTTCGTCGCCGGCGAGCTGGACAATCCGAGCTTCGCCGAGATCGCCCGCGCGATGGGCGCCGAAGGCATCGTGGTCGACCGGCTGGAAGACGTCGGCCCCGCGCTGAAGAAGGCCATCGACCTGCAGATGAACCACGGCAAGACCACCATCGTGGAAATCATGTGCACCCGCGAACTGGGCGATCCGTTCCGCCGCGATGCCTTGTCCAAGCCGGTCCGCCTGCTCGACAAGTACAAGGATTACGTATAACGGAAGCAAACGAGGCGCGCGGTGCGGCCCCGGCCGCGCCGCGCGATCACGGCCTTCGGGGCCGCCGCAGCAATGCGGCCCCGGACAGACAAAACAAAGACAGCGACGCCGTGACGACACCATCATGAGAAGCACTGGAGACAAAAATTGCTGGATAACCCCGAGGGCTCGCGCGGCCTCAAGCACAGCCTGAAACAGCGCCACATGACGATGATCGCGCTCGGCGGCGTGATCGGTGCCGGACTGTTCGTCGGCAGCGGCGTCGTCATCAAGTCGGCCGGCCCGGCGGCCGTCCTGTCCTTCCTGCTGACCGGCATGCTGGTGGTGCTGGTGATGCGGATGCTCGGCGAGATGGCCTGCGCGCTGCCCACCGTCGGCTCCTTCTACGAATACGCGCGCGAAGCATGGCACGGCAAACCCGAGGCCGGCGCGCTCGCCAGCTTCCTGACCGGCTGGATGTACTGGTACTTCTGGGTCATCGTGGTCGCGCTCGAGGCCGTGGCCGGCGCCGACCTGATCCGCTACTGGCTGCCCGACGTGCCCTCCTGGGCCATCAGCCTGGTGCTGCTGGTGATGCTGACGCTGACCAACCTGTTCTCGGTCAAGTCCTTCGGCGAGTTCGAGTTCTGGTTCGCCTCGATCAAGGTGGCCGCGATCGTCGTGTTCCTGTTCCTGGCCGGCCTGTTCGTGCTCGGCATGTGGCCCGATACCGCGCCCAGCGTCGCCAACCTGAGCGCGCACGGCGGCTTCGCGCCGAACGGCATCATGCCGGTACTGACCGGCGCCGTCGCGGCGACGGGCTTCTACTTCGGCGCGGAAATCGTGACCATCGCCGCGGCCGAGACCGCGGAGCCGCAGAAGGCGGTCGCCAAGGCCACCCACTCGGTGATCACGCGCGTGCTGGTGTTCTATGTCGGCTCGGTGCTGCTGGTGGTGTGCCTGGTGCCGTGGAACTCGCCCGGCATCGCCACGCCGTATGTCAGCGCGCTCGACGCCATGGGCATCCGCGGCGCGGCGCAGGTGATGAACGCGGTGGTGCTGACCGCGGTGCTGTCGGCGCTGAACTCGGGCCTGTACGCCTCGTCGCGGATGATCTTCGCGCTGACGCGCCGCGGCGATGCCCCGGCCGGACTGGCCAAGTTGAACCGCAACGGCGTGCCGGTCCGCGCGATCCTGTTCTCGACGCTGTTCGGCTATGCCGCGGTCGTGATGTCCTACGTCTCGCCCGACACGGTGTTCGCCTTTCTGGTCAATTCGTACGGCACGGTGGCGATCTTCGTCTACATCCTGATCGCGGTATCGCAGCTGCGGCTGCGCGCGCGGCTCGAACGCGAGGCGCCGCACAAGCTGCGCGTGCGCATGTGGATGTATCCGTATCTGACCTATGTGGCGATCCTCGGCATGACGGGCATCGTGGTGGCGATGGCCTTCATTCCGGACCAGCGCAAGCCGCTGCTGCTCGGCGTGGTCAGCCTCGGCATCCTGCTGCTGGTCTATCTCGTCCGTCGGCAGTACCGCCGCGGCGCGGAGCGGCGCGAGAGCGAGATCGACCCGCACCAGCAGCATCTGGGCGACATGCCCCGCGCCCACGCGGTACGGCGCTGATCCCGTCGTCCCCGCGTCCGCCGGGGACGACAAGCCCACCGGGCCGGCAGCCGCTGGCCCAATCGATTCCATCCAACTGGCCCTACAGCGCGTCCCGGCGCTTCCCTATGCTGGGAACGTGCAAAGGACCGGGTCCGCTGCCGCGCGGACCGCAACAACATCGAGGAGATTCAAGTGGAGTACGCAAGCAAGCAGGCCGGCACCGAAGCGACCGCGGCCGACAGCAACCTGTCCGGACAGCAGGCCGGTGGCGCCAGCGGCGGCGTCACCGCCGCCACGCTGCAGGCCTTCAGCGATGCCTGGAACCGCCACGACATCGACGCGCTGATGTCCTTCATGACCGACGACTGCGTGTTCCACGCGGTGGCCGGCGGCGAGCTGTTCGGCCGTACCTTCAGCGGCCGCGAGGCGGTGCGCGAGGGCTTCCAGCTGGCCTGGCAGACCTTCCCGGACGCGGCCTGGCTCGACGGCGAGCATTTCGTCTGCGGCGACCGCGGCGTCAGCGAATCGACCTTCCGCGGCACCAAGGCCGACGGCTCGCGCATCGAGGCGCGCATGGTCGACGTGTTCACCTTCCGCGACGGCAAGATCGCGGTCAAGAACGCCTATCGCAAGGACCGTCCCGCGCTGGCGGCCGGTTCGCGCGGCTGATCGAACGCGTCGCAACAGGAGCGCAGCGATGGAAGCCATTGCCGATATCACCGCCATCGGGCGGGAGAACGGGACGCCCGGCCAGTCGGGCGGGCAGTCTGGTGGACACACCGGGTCCACGGGCCCTTCCCGGCCCTACGATCCCGCCTACGACCCGCTGGTCGCGCCGACGCCCGGCCAGGGCCGCGACTACGCCCCGACCTACTGGATCGGCACCGCCGGCGAGCCCCCGCCCGACGACGGTCCGATCACGCACGACGTCGACGTCGATGTCGCGATCATCGGCTCGGGCTTCACCGGGCTGACCTGCGCGATCTTCCTGGCGCAGGAACACGGCATCAAGGCGACCGTGCTCGAGGCCAACCGCGTCAGCTGGGGCTGCAGTACGCGCAACGGCGGGCAGGCGCAATGCGCCTCGGGCCGGCTCAAGCGCTCGCAATGGATCCAGCGCTACGGCCTGGACGCCGCGCTGCGGCTGCACGAGGAAGTGTGCGCCGGCATGGAGACCTTCAAGACGCTGATCCGCGATATCGACTGCGATCCGCAGCCGGGCGGCCATCTGTACATCGCGCATCGTCCGGAGGCGATGCCGGCGCTGGAGAAGGAAGCCAGGCTGCTGCGCGAGGTGTTCCACTACGACGCCCGCATTCTCGATGCCGATACCGTCAAGCGCGAATACGTCGACGACAAGGAGGCGGCCGGCGCGATGCACGAGCCTGAAGGCATCGGCATCCATGCCGGCAAGCTGGCCTTCGGCTATCTGCGCCGCGCCCGCGCGCTGGGCGCCACCGTGCATCCGTCGAGCCCGGTGCTCGACTGGACCACGCGCGACGGCGTGCACTACCTGCGTACGCCGGGCGGCATCGTGCGGGCGCGCGCGGTCGGCGTCGCCACCGGCGGCTACACCTCGCAGAGCCTGCATCCCCATCTGAAGAATCGGCTGTTCCCGATCCTGTCGAACTCGATCGTGACGCGGCCGCTGACGCCCGACGAAATCGCGGCCTGCAATTTCCGCACGACGCAGGTGATCACCGACACCCGCATCCTGCGCCACTACTACCGGCTGATGCCGGACGGCCGCCTGCAGATCGGCAGCCGCAGCGCGATCACCGGCACCGACGCGCCGCGGCCCCAATACGAGCAGAAGCTGGTCGACGACATGGTGCGCAAGTTCCCGGCGCTCAAGGGCATTCCGATCGACTACTCGTGGTGGGGCTGGGTCGACGTCAGCCACGACATGATGCCGCGCATCTTCCAGCCCGATCCCGCGCAGACCCTCTATTACGCAATGGGCTACGGCGGCAACGGCGTCATGTACTCGGCCCAGGCGGGCCGCCGCATGGCGGCGATGATCGCGGGCAAGAACCCGGGTCCGGAGCTGCCGATCTTCCGTTCGGCGCTGCCCTTCCCCAATGTGCGGGAGTGGGTCGAGTCGCCGGCATTCGCACCATTCCGGCGGCTGGGGCAGCGGTTCCTGTACCACTGGTATCACCTGAAGGACGACGTGCTGTAGCGCGGCTTGCGCTCTCTCCTGCCGTACATGCCGCGTGCGGGAGAGGGCGTCGAAGCACCGGCTTTCCCTCATATCCCCTCCCCGCCCCTTGCCCGATAATGCTCCCCGACCCCAACACAAGATGGAGCGCGAACGGCATGGCCACGGCGGGCAAGGGAAACACGTTCTGGAATCGGCTGCTGCAATTGCCCGCCGATTCGGGCCTGAGCCTGCAGGCCCAGCTGCGCCAGCAGATCGTTTCCGCGATCCTGTCGCGGCAATTGCCCGAAGGCAGCGCGCTGCCCTCGAGCCGCGAACTCGCCGCGACGCTGGGCATCGCGCGCAATACCGTGATCCTGGCCTTCCAGCAGCTGGTCGACGAGCACTTCCTCGAGACACGGCCGCGGCGCGGCTACTTCGTCGTCGAACAACTGCCGAGCGTGGCGCGGCCGCCGTCCGTGGGCAACGCCGGCACCGCCGGCACGCCGGCCAGCACGGACGGCGGTAGCGAATCCCCCGGCCCCGACTGGAGCGAACGGCTGCCCGACATCAGCGGGCTGCGCGCGATCGTCAAGCCCAACGACTGGCAGAACTACCCCTACCCCTTCATCTATGGCCAGTTCGATCCGGCGCTGTTTCCGACCGCGGACTGGCGCGAATGCTCGCGCATGGCGCTGGCCGTGCTGGAGATCCGCGGCTGGGCCTCGGACCTGATCGACCGGGACGATCCGCTGCTGATCGAGCAGTTGCAGCGGCACGTGCTGCCGCGCCGCGGGGTCTGGGCCAATCCCGACGAGATCATGGTCACGCTGGGCGCCCAGCATGCGCTCTATCTGCTGGCCGATCTGCTGATGCGCGACGCGGTGGTCGGGCTGGAGGAGCCGGGCTACAGCGATGCGCGCGCGATCTTCGGCATGCGGGCACGCGAGGTCGTGCCGCTGCCGGTCGATGACTACGGCCTGCGTCCCGAGGGCGAGCTGGCGCGCTGCGACTATGCCTTCGTTACGCCGAGCTACCAGTGCCCGACCACGGTGACGATGCCGCTGGACCGGCGCGAGGCGTTGCTGGCCGAGGCGCACCGGCACGACGTGGTGCTGATCGAGGACGACTACGACACCGAGAATCCGGCGCTGACGCAGCCGATCCCCGCGCTGAAAAGCCTGGACCGCGAGGGCCGCGTGATCTATGTCGGCAGCCTGTCGAAGTCGTTCGTGCCCGGCATCCGGCTCGGCTATATCGTCGCGCCCAGCACGGTGATCCGCCAGGCGCGGGCGCTGCGGCGCTACATGCTGCGGCACCCGCCGGCCAACAACCAGCGTGCCACCGCCCTGTTCATCTCGCTGGGCCACCACGACGCGCTGCTGCGGCGCGTGGCGCCGATCTTCCAGCGCCGCGCGGCCGTGCTGCGCGACATGCTGGCGCGGCATCTGCCGCAATGCCGCGTACAGAATTCGCCGGGGGCGTCGTCCTTCTGGGTCGAAGGGCCGCCGGGACTCGACGCACGCAAGCTCGGCGATGTCGCGCTGCGGCATGGCGTGATCATCGAGCCGGGCGATGTGTTCTTCGCGGCCGACGGGCCATCTCCGCACTTCCGCCTGGGCTACACGGGGATTGCCGAGGAACGGATCGAGGAAGGCGTGCGGCTGCTGGCCCAGCTGATCGAGCACGAGCGGCGGCGCTGAGGCGCGGGGGTTCCTGCGTTTCCCCTCGCCTTGCCTCCGCGGCGGGCTCCGCGCCCATCACTTCCCGACCCGTACCTAGGGCAAGTCCCGATGCCACGGCTCCCGGATTGTCCTCGCGGGGACAATCTGCGTCGTCACCGGCGTCTATGCTTTCTTCGGACCGCCCCCAAGCAGCAGCAACCGCAGCAACCGCAGCAGCCGCTCGAGTTTGCGCCAGACCGGTGTCGAGGGGCAGGTCGCGCCCGTCCTGGCCGGACTCCACGACATCGAAGGAGACGACATGGCACCGACTTTGGCATTTCATTGGCACCGTATTGCCCTGACTGCTGTCACAGTGGCCGTGCTGGCCGCGTGCGGGGACAGCGACGACGATCACAAACCCCGGCCTTCGGCCAACGCCGCGCAGGCGTGCGCGGAGTTGGCCGGCAAGACCGTCGCCGGCGCGACCGTCACGGGGGCGGCGACCGTCGCGGCAAGCGGGCCGCAACCGCTCTTCTGCAAGGTCAACGCGACCATCGCGCCGCAACTGAACCTGGAGCTGCGGCTTCCGGATCGGTGGAACGGCAAGCTGTATTACGGTGGCGGCGGCGGTTACAACGGATCGATCCCGGGCATCGACGTGCCGACCAACCTGACCGCGCTGAAACAGGGCTACGCCACCGTCAACAGCGACTCCGGCCATACCGGCAACGGGCTGTCGGCCGACTTTGCCCTCGACGATCCGCACGCCGCCGCGCTCTTCGGCCATCAGTCGGTGCCGACGGTGATGTCCTCCGCGCGCGAGATGCTTCGGACCGCCTATGGCAAGGCACCGGAACGCTCCTACTTCGAGGGCTGCTCCAATGGCGGCCGCGAGGCACTGATGGCGGCGCAGCGCAATCCGGACCTGTTCGACGGCATCATCGCCCGCGCGCCGGCCTACAACTGGGTCGGCTTCATGGGGGCATTCAACCGCAATGCCAAGGCGCTGGCCGCCCCCGGCGGCATGTTCAACAGCGCAAAGACCAATCTGCTGGCGAAGGCGGTGCGCGATGCCTGCGATGCGCAGGATGGCATCACCGACGGCGTGGTATCGAATCCGCTGTCGTGCAGCTTCGATCCGGCGGTACTTCGCTGCTCCGGCGGCACGGACGCGGGTGACGCCTGCCTGTCGGACGCGCAGCTGGCGGTGGTGCAGTCGTGGACCACGCCGGCGGTGTGGGCCAACGGCGCCTATTCCAATGCGGGCTGGGCACTGACCGGCAACGAGGACGATCCGGGCGCCTGGGGCCTATGGCTGACGGGCAACGGCAACCTGAACATGGCGCTGCAGTTCCTGTTCCAGGACACGACGGTCAAGAACTATCTGGCACGCGACCGCTCGCAGAACTCGCTGACCTATACCTGGGACAGCAATGTCGCCGCGCTGGCCAACCTGGCGAATCTGAACGACGCGACCAACATCGACCTGCGGCCATTGAAGAACAGCGACGCCAAGCTGATCCTCTGGCACGGCACCAACGACTCGGCCCTGAGCTTCAAGGCCACCAACGCCTATTACCAGGGGATGGTCGGCGCGGTCGGCGGTCAGGCATCGGCCGACGAGTTCGTGCGCTACTACCTGGCGCCTGGCGTCAATCATTGCGCCGGCGGACCGGGCGCGGATCAGACCGACCTGTTGGCGGCGCTCGATACCTGGGTCACCAGGGGCACCGCGCCGGGCACGCTGACGGCCACGAAGGAGACCAACGGCGCCACCGCGTTCTCGCGTCCGCTGTGCCGCTATCCGCAATATCCGCGCTATACGGGACCGGCAAACGACGCGGCGGCCGCGGCGCAGGCGTCGAACTACACCTGCACCGCGCCGTAAGTTCCGAGGCAACGCGGGCGCTACTGCACCGTAGCGCCCGCCTGGGTCCCGCCCGTCATCCCGCCCAACGCTGCCGCGGGATTCCAGGTAAAGAACCGCATCCATGCATCGAGCCAGCGCCCCTGCATGTCGGCGCCGATCTCCCAGGCGGTCTGCCCGTATCTGCTCGCCATTGCCAGCGCCGGCGCGGGCGCGGTGATCTGCTGCGCAAGGCGCTCGTCGGGGTCCCACTTCCAGATCCACGAGGTCCACTGGAAGCCGGCCTCCTCCATCAGCGCCCCATAGAAGCTCCAGCCCAGCGCGGCCAGCTTCAGGTAGTCGCGCGCCAGCATGGTGGAAGCATCGGGCACTTCGGTGACCGCGGGAATCGGCCGCTGCGCGGCCAACGACTCGCTGGTCACATCGGTCACATCGGTCGCATCCGTGACGTCGGTCATCGGATTCGCGCGTGGTGCTTTGCTCTTCATCGTCATGCTCCCTGGAAGTCGCCGGACGGCGGGGGAAAAGAAGCCGAGCGTTACGCAAGATCGTTGCCAGCGGCGGCGTGCCGTTAGCGTCGTGCGGCGGCGTCGCGCACGCGCATGGAGCATTTACACGGCGTGTACGCGGGCCCATGCACGATCTTCCAGCGGCGCAAAGGCAGGCAAAACGACGTGATCGACAGCACGCGGGAATCGCGGCCGCCATCGGTGGCACGGTCGATGCGTGACACAAGCGAAACACGAAACACGACATGCGCCACACGCGCCGCGCCCCGATCCCGCCATGCATCCCCCTCTCTTCAACGGCCCCGAACACCAGCCCGAACGCTACCGGCAGCGCATGGTCGAGCTGCAGATCGCCGCACGCGGCATCCGCGACCCCGCGGTACTGGCGGCCATGCGCGCGGTGCCGCGCGAGCGCTTCGTGCCCGACGCGCTGCGGCAATCGGCCTACGACGATGCGCCGCTGTCGATCGGCTCCGGCCAGACCATCTCCCAGCCCTATATCGTCGCCCGCATGGTCGAGGCCGCGCGGTTGCATCCCGCCTCGCGCGTGCTGGAGATCGGCACGGGCTCCGGCTATGCGGCCGCGGTGATGGCGCGCATCGCGGCCCACGTCATCACGCTGGAACGCTGGCGGCGGCTGGCCGAACGTGCCAGCGACGTGCTGGGCGCGCTCGGCTTCGATAACGTCGAGGTCCACCTGGCCGACGGCACCGCCGGCTGGGAAGCGGGCGCGCCTTACGACGCCATCGTTTCCGCCGCGGCCAGCCCCGACATCCCCGCCGCGTGGCTGGCGCAGCTTGCGCCGGGCGGCACGCTCGTGATGCCGCATGGCCATCCCGGCCACGCGCAGCGGCTGCTGCGCATCGGCAAGCGTGCGGACGGCACGTTGGAGCGCGAGGACCTCGCCGGCGTGGCCTTCGTGCCGCTGGTCGCGCGCACGGCCGAGGAAGCGGGCAACGAGAATGCCGGCGATTGAGGACCATCGACTCCAGCATCATCGAATCGAGAACCCCGCATCGATCTACGACCATCGATCTACGACCATCGATCGGGGACCATCGACCGAAAACCATCGACGAACTCCCGGAGGACCGACATGACCAGCGCACTGCACGATCCCATCACCGGCCAGGTGCTCGCCGATACCGATATCGTCGAATGCATCGCCGAGGCGGCCGAACGGCTGCCGGCGATCGACGATCCGGCGTTTGCCGCGGCGGTGGACCGGTTTGCCGACTGCCGCGTGGTATTGCTCGGCGAATCGACGCACGGCACCGCGCAGTTCTACGATGCGCGCGCGGCCTTCACGCGACGGCTGATCGAGCGGCACGGCTTTCGCATCGTGGCGGTCGAGGCAGACTGGCCGGATGCTGCCGCGATCGACCGCTATGTCCGCCAGCTGCCCGCGGCCGAACATCAGGAACCGCCGTTCCGGCGCTTCCCGACCTGGATGTGGCGCAACACGTCGGTGGAGGCGCTGGTCGAATGGATGCGGGGCTACAACGCCGATCGCGCGCCGGACCAGCGCGCGGGCTTCTTCGGCCTGGACATCTACAGCCTGGGCAGCTCGATCTCGACCGTGCTGGGCTATCTGAACCGCGTCGATCCCGACGGTGCGCGCGAGGCGCGTGAACGCTACGGCTGCCTGCTGCCGTGGCGCGAGGACCCGTCGCGCTACGGCCGCGCGGTGCTGAGCGGCCGCGCGCGCGATTGCGAGGACGAAGTCATCGCCCAGCTGCAGGCGCTGCTGGAAAGACAGCTTGACTACGCCCTGCGCGGGCGCGAGCCCTTCTTCGACGCCGCGCAGAACGCGCATCTGGTGGCCTCGGCCGAGCAGTACTACCGGCTGATGTACTACGGCGGGCCCGAAAGCTGGAACCTGCGCGACACCCATATGTTCGACACGCTGACGCGGCTGCTGGACACCTATGCGCCGGGCGCGAAGGCGGTGGTATGGGCGCACAACTCGCATATCGGCGATGCGGATGCGACGGCGATGGGCCGCGACCATGGCGAGACCAATATCGGCCGGCTGTGCCGCGCGCGCTTCGGCAAGGAGGCGGCGCTGATCGGCTTTTCGACGTCGCGCGGCACCGTGGCGGCGGCGGCCGACTGGGACGGGCCGATGCAGGTGATGGACGTCGTGCCCGCGCGCGCCGACAGCTACGAGGCGCTGTTCCAGCGCACCGGCATCGACCGCTGCTTCATCGACCTGCGCGAAGGCGTTCACGAGCAGGCGCGCGCGCTGCTGACGGTGCCGCGGCAGGAACGCTTCATCGGCGTGGTCTACCGGCCCGACACCGAGTTCGCCAGCCACTATGCGTTCGCCTGCCTGCCGCAGCAGTTCGATGCGCTGGCATGGTTCGACCGCACCGACGCCGTCAAGGCCTTGCCCACCGTGGCGCGCACCGGCATGCCGGACACGTACCCATTCGGCCTGTAGTCCGGCTCGGAGCGACGTCGGCGCCCGGTGCGGGGGCGCGGCTTAGAATGCGGCACCGGGCTTGCAATGCAATACATTGCCTCGCATGGCCCGAACCGACCGACCCGCCAGAGAGAACCCGGTGCGCTACGAATTGACGGACCTTCGGCTGTTCCAGGCCATCGCCGAATCGCAAAGCCTGTCCGGCGGCGCCGCCGCCATCCATATCACCGCATCGGCGGCCAGCTATCGGCTCAAGAACCTCGAGCTGGCGCTGGGCACGCCGTTGTTCGTGCGCGCGGCACGCGGCATGGAGCTGACCGCAGCCGGCACCGCGCTGCTCGGCCACGTGCGCGAACTGCTGCGCGGCCTGGAGCGGATGCACGGCGAGCTGGGGCGGTTTTCCGCGGGGTTGAAGGGCAATATCCGGCTGATCGCCAACAGCAGTTCGCTGAACGGCTTCATTCTGCCGAGCGTCGGCCGCTTCCTGAACGCCCATCCCGAGGTCAATATCGACCTGGAGGAACGGGCCAGCCGCGAGATCGCGGCCGCCATCGCCGCGGGCGAGGCCGACGTTGGCGTGCTCGCCGGCGAGGTCGAGACGCAGGGCGTGCGCTGGATGCCGTACGCGGTCGACGAGCTGATCCTGGCCGTGCCGGCCGACCACCCGCTGACGCGCGAGGCGCAGGCGCAGCCCGGCGGCGTGCGCTTCGGTGCGGCGCTGGAGCACGACTTCGTCTGCCCGGGCCGCGATACCAGCAATGTGGTGTTCCTGCGCGATACCGCGCACCGGCTGGGGCGCTCGCCCAATGTCCGCCTGCATGCGCCGACCTTCGACGCGGTGCTGGCGCTGGTCGAGGCGGGCGTGGGGCTGGCGCTGGTGCCGCGCAGCGTCGCCGCGGCCTCGCTGCGCGACGGCCGCGTGGTCGGGGTACGTCTCGCCGAAGAGTGGGCGCGCCGCCAGCTGAATCTGGTGCTGCCGGCGGCGGGCAAGCTGCCCGCCTTCGCCGAGGCCTTTGCCGAGTTCCTGCTGGGCGATCCGCACGTGGCCGCGACGCGCGACGCGCTGCCGTGACCGGGCCCGGCCGTACCGTTGAATTGCCGCGAACGGTGGCTTGAAGACATTCGACTGGTTGGCCGAGGGGCGCAAAAATATACTGCTCCGCGATCGAATCGACGCGGAGGCCCCATGCTGCACAAGGCCCTGTCCGGCATCAAGGTGCTGGACCTGTCCCGAATCCTGGCCGGGCCCTGGTGTACCCAGAATCTGGCCGACCTCGGTGCCGAGGTCACCAAGATCGAGCACCCGGAGCGCGGCGACGATACGCGCGGCTGGGGGCCGCCCTACCTGCAATCGGCCGACGGCGGCGAGCGGATGTCCGCCTACTTCGCCTGCTGCAACCGCGGCAAGCGCTCGCTGGCGATCGACTTCACCACCCCGGAAGGCAAGGCCGCCATCCTGGCGCTGGCCGACGAGGCCGACGTGCTGGTCGAGAACTTCAAGGCCGGCACGCTGCGGCGTTACGGGCTTGACTATGCGAGCCTGCAGGCGCGCAATCCGCGGCTGGTCTACCTGTCGATCACCGGCTTCGGCCAGAGCGGCCCGATGGCCGACAAGCCAGGCTACGACTACGTGTTCCAGGGCATGGGCGGCCTGATGAGCTATACCGGCCAGCCGGACGGCGAGCCCGGCGAGGGACCGCTGCGCACCGGCGTCGCGGTGGTGGACCTGAGCACCGGCATGTATGCGACCTCGGCGGTGCTGGCCGCGCTGTTCCAGCGCCAGGCCAGCGGCGTGGGCCAGCATCTGGACATCGCGCTGCTCGACGTCGCGGTCGCGCTCAACGCCAACCAGGGCGCCAACTATCTGTTCTCCGGACGCAATCCGCCGCGCAGCGGCAATGCGCATCCGAACTGCGCGCCCTACGAGGTGTTCCGCTGCGCCGACGGACATCTGATCCTGGCAATCGGCAACGATGCGCAGTTCGCGCGCTTCTGCGAGGTAGCCGGCCTCTCCGACCTGCCGGCCGATGCTCGGTATCGCACCAACAGCGCGCGCATCGCCAATCTGCAGGCGTTGCGGGCATTGCTGGCGCAGGTATTCGCGACCCGCTCTCGCCAGCAGTGGACCGATGCCTTCGATGCGGCCGGCGTGCCATGGGGGCCGATCCACTCGATCGAGGAAGTGTTCGCGCATCCGCAGGTCCGGCATCGCGGCCTGCTGCAACACGCCGAGCATCCGACGCTCGGCCGCATTCCGATGGTGCGCAATCCGATGCTGCCCCACTCGCCCGCCGCCGCGCTCGCTCCCCCGCCGCTGCTGGGCGAGCACGGCGCCTGACGCTTTGCCATACGAGCGCCCACGACCGGCCACGAACACCTGCGGACACCGACGAAGAACCACGAACAACCACCAAGACCACGCAGACCACGAAGACCACGAAGACCACGAAGACCACGAGGAGACACCCTTGAAACATCCGCATCGCGCCACCGTGCGCAAGTCCCGCCAGCTGATCGCCGCGGTGGCCGCTACCACCGCCACGGCCGCCATCGCCACCATCGCAAATCCCGCGCATGCCGACAGCTATCCGAGCAAGCCGATCAAGCTGATCGTCCCCTACGCGGCCGGCGGCACCACCGACATCCTGGCCCGCATCGTCGGCACCAAAATGGGCGCCATCCTGGCGCAACCGGTGGTCGTCGAAAACCGCCCGGGCGCCGGCGGCGCGGTCGGCAGCGCCTATGCGGCCAAGCAGCCGGCCGACGGCTACACGCTGGTGATGGAGGTCGAGAGCT
The DNA here is from genome assembly GCF_008632125.1 of Cupriavidus cauae. Taxonomy (GTDB): domain Bacteria; phylum Pseudomonadota; class Gammaproteobacteria; order Burkholderiales; family Burkholderiaceae; genus Cupriavidus; species Cupriavidus cauae. The sequence goes on along the minus strand of NZ_VWRN01000019.1, from coordinate 68,788 downwards.
CGCACGCCGTCAATCCCAACGTCTACGTGAAGACGCCGTACGACCCGGTCAAGGACTTCGCGCCGATCAGCAACCTCGCCGACGTGCCCAATGTGCTGGTGGTCAATCCGTCGTTCCCTGCCACCGACGTGGCCTCGTTCGTCAAGCTGCTGAAGGCCAACCCCGGCAAGTACTCGTTCGGCTCCTCCGGCAATGGGGGCCTGAGCCATATGAACGGCGAGCTGTTCATGAGCGAGACCGGCACGCGCATGCTGCATGTTCCGTACAAGGGCCTGGGGCCGGCGCTGAACGATGCGGTGGCGGGGCAGATCCAGGTGGTGTTCGACAATATCCCGTCTTCGTCGGGCCTGATCCAGGGCAAGCGCCTGAAGCCGCTGGCGGTGGCCGCCAGGCAGCGCCTGAAGCTGCTGCCCGATGTGCCGACCTACGCGGAAGCGGGCCTGCCGGCGATGAACAATCCGTCGTGGTTCGGCCTCGGCGCGCCCGCCGGCACGCCCGACGCGATCCTGGACAAGCTCAACGACGCGGTGCGCCAGGCGCTGGCCGATCCCGAGGTCATCGCCGCGATCGAGAAGCAGGGTGCGATTCCGGCGTGGACCTCGCGCAAGGCCTTCGCCGACCTGATCCGCAACCAAAACCAGCACTGGAAGCGCGTCGTCGACAAGATCCAGTTCGCCAAACTGCAGTGAGGACTTCATGAGCGCTCCCGCCAATCCGCCGACGACTACGCCCGCCTATACGCCGACCAATACGCCGACCAATACGCCGACAAATACGCCGACCGATGGGCCCACCAATCCGCCGGCCAATCCCTCCGGCGATACGAACGCCCATCCGGGCCGCCACGCCGCCGTCGCCATCGACGAGCGCGGCATTGCCACCCTGACCATCAGCAACGCCGGCTCGCTCAATATCCTCGGCACGCCGGTGATCGCCGCGCTGACCGACGCGGTACGCAGGCTCGCCGCCGATCCGCAGGTGCGCGTGCTGATCCTGCGCGGCACCGGCGACAAGGGCTTCATCGGCGGCGCGGACATCAAGGAGATGGTCGCGCTGACGCGGGACTCCGCCGAACGCTTCATCGGCGGCCTGCGCGAACTGTGCGATGCCGTGCGCCACTGCCCGGTGCCGGTGATCGCGCGCATGCCGGGCTGGTGCCTGGGCGGCGGACTGGAGCTGGCGCTGGCGTGCGATCTGCGGATCGCCGCCGACAACGCCAACCTCGGCATGCCCGAAGTCAAGGTCGGCATTCCGTCGGTGATCCACGCCGCGCTGATGCCGCGCCTGATCGGCAATGCCCGCGCGGCATGGATGCTGCTGACCGGCGAGCTGTGCGACGCCGCGCAGGCGCTGTCGTGGGGCCTGGTCCATCGCGTGGTGCCGCTGGCCGAGCTCGACGCCGAAGTCGAGCGGGTCGCGCAACTGCTGGCCGGCTTCGGCCCGACGGTGGTACGCCAGCAGAAGCGGCTGCTGCGCGAATGGGAAGAGCAACCGGTCGATACGGCGATCGCCAACAGCGTCGCCGAATTCGGCAGCGCCTTCGATACCGGCGAGCCGCAGCGCTATATGGCGGAATTCGTCAATCGCAAGCGATCCTGATACTGCCATCCGCTTGAATTGCCTCGAATTACCTCGAATTGCCTTGAAACGCCGGCCTGTCCGGCGTTTTTTTATTACCGTTGTTTGCAATCCGGGATTCCAAAAAATCGTACAATGCGGCGCCTTTTATTCGTCGGGCATGCTTGAAACGAATCAATAAAAATCCAGGGGCAATTCCACTGATGACCAAGGTTCTCTCGCTCACTCTGCTTTCCACCTGCGCCGCGGCGCTGATCGCCGGCTGCGCCGGCAGCAACGTCAACGGCCTGGTCGATGCCGGCGGCTCGCTGTTCAAGGCGGCCACGCTGTCGGACGCGGACGTCAAGACGCTGTCGGAACAGGCCTGCGCCGAATCGGACAAGGAAAACAAGATCGCGCCGGCCAACAGCCCGTACACCAAGCGCCTGACCGCGATCATGGCCGGCCTGAAGGACAGCGGCGTGCCGGTCCAGGCCAAGGTCTACCTGACCAAGGACGTCAACGCCTGGGCGATGGCCAACGGCTGCGTGCGCGTCTACAGCGGCCTGATGGACATGATGAACAACGACGAGGTGCGCGGCGTGCTGGGCCATGAGATCGGCCACGTGGCGCTGGGCCACAGCAAGAGCCAGATGCAGGTGGCCTATACCGCCGTCGCCGCGCGCGGCGCGCTCGCCGCCAGCGCCAACGGCACCGTGGCCGCGCTGTCGCAGTCGCAGCTGGGCGACCTGTCGGAGAAGCTGATCAACGCGCAGTTCTCGCAGGCGCAGGAAACGGCCGCCGACGATTACTCGTTCGATCTGCTGACGAAGAACAAGGCGAACCGCCAGGGGCTGGTGACGGCCTTCGAGAAGCTCGCCAAGCTCGATGGCGGCAAGTCGGGCATGTTCGATTCGCACCCGGGTTCGGCCGATCGCGCCAAACGCATGCAGAGCCGTCTGGCCAAGGGCAGCTGAGGCGCCGCGGGTCCTCGTTTGACCTGAAGGGCCGTTGGGGCGAAGCGCTTTGGCGCTTCGCCCTTGTCATTTCAGCGCGATTCAATGTCTTCATGGACACGGGCCGGCCGGTAATAAGGACTTTTTATGGCGTAGGGGCTTTCACAGCGCAGGGGCTTTCAATGCGGCTTTTTTGCAACGTGATTTTCACCGTACTTATAGGTGTCATAAAAGCAAGCGAAGATCGCCCCCGTTTGCGCCGGCAGGGGTTCACGGGTCGAACCCGCGCCACGCTGCCGGCGACAGACTCTGTCTTCCATCACCAGTCAAAAGAGAACACACCGTGAAGAAAGCCCTCCTCGCGCTGGCCGCGACCGCTGCCACCGCCGCCTCCGGCGCAGCGTTCGCCCAAACCAACGTCACGCTGTACGGTATCGTCGATGCCGGCATCGAAGTCATCAGCAATGCCCCGAGCGACGGCGGCGGCGACACCGCCGTGCGCATGAACTCGGGCAACCTGTCGGGCTCGCGCTGGGGTCTGCGCGGCACCGAGGACCTGGGCGGCGGCCTGAAGGGCCTGTTCGTGCTGGAAAGCGGCTTCGATATCGACACCGGCCGGTCGGCCCAGGGTGGCCGCCTGTTCGGCCGCGCCGCCTACGTCGGCCTGCAAGGCAACTTCGGCACCATCTCGCTGGGTCGCCAGCAGAACGCGCTGTACGACCTGTTCGGCGCCTTCGACCCGATGGGCGTCGGTCCGCGCTACTCGCTGAACAGCGTCGACTCGGCCTTCAACGGCCGCGCCGACAACAACATCAAGTACACCGGCAAGTTCGGCGGCCTGACCGCGACCGGCTTCTACAGCTTCGGCCGCGACAACAACGGCGAAGTCCCGGGCGAAACCAAGGTGGCGCGCCAGTTCGGCGGTGGCCTGTCGTACGCGGCGGGCGGCTTCTCGGTCGGCACGGCCTATGACCAGTACCAGGGCGCCACCGTCGCGCTGCAGGACCGCGCGGCAAAGCGCCTGGCGGTCGGTACCGCGTACGAGTTCGGCGCCGCCAAGGTGTTCGCCGGCTATCGCTGGATGCGCGACGAGGGCGTGGGCAGCGCCACCGCCACCAGCGTCCGCAGCAACCTGTACTGGGCCGGCGCTCGCTACAAGTTCACCCCGGCCTTCAGCCTGACCGGCGCGGCCTACTACGAAGACACCAAGAACACCGGTGCCGATCCGTGGATGTTCGTGCTGTCCGCCGACTACTCGCTGTCCAAGCGCACCGACGTCTATATGAACGTTGGCTACGTGCGCAACAAGGACGGTTCGGACCTGGGCCTGAACGGCGCGGGTACCGCCCAGGCCGGCGAGAACCAGACCGGCGTGACCATCGGCATGCGTCACCGCTTCTAAGCGAAGCCTCCGAAGGCCCGCCACGCGGGCACGCGGCGGCGCCAGGACACTCGCGCGCCGCCGCGCGAACGATCATATCGACCTTGTCTTCTTCATGGGTGCAAGGACGTTGGGCCGGTAGGACTACCGGCCCCTTTTTATTTCGCCCCTCATTGGCGGCCCTCATTGGCGGCCCTCATTGGCGCCCTCCTTGGCCCCATCGAATGCCGTACCGCGGCATGGCTTGAAGATTTTTGATGGTGTCGCACAAACCGGCGCCGGCACGGCGACCCGATCGCGCGCTAGCATCGGGGCTTTCGTTGTTCCGTGTCCCCGCGCATTGCCCCATGACGTTTGTCGTAACGGATGCCTGCATCCAGTGCCGCTATACCGATTGCGTCGAGGTCTGCCCGATGTCGTGTTTCCACGAAGGGCCGAATTTCCTCGTGATCGATCCCGACGAATGCATCGATTGCTCGATGTGCGTGCCCGAATGCCCGGTCGGCGCCATTTATTCCGAAGAGAATCTTCCCGAAGACCAGCGGCATTTCGTTGCGATCAATGCCGAATTGGCCCGCAAGACCGAATGGAAACGGCTGACGCATGCCAAGGGGCCGTTGCCGGAGCATGAGGCCTGGGCCAGGGTCCAGGGCAAGCTCGACAAGCTGATCCGCGATTGAAGCATCGCGCTCGGCCGTAACGGGAAATCACGGAAAAAAAAAAGATGGGCCCGCAGGCCCATCTTCACCGTGGCGGTTGGCGGATCGTCAATCGGTCGCCAACCGGGACGCCTAATCAGCAGCGGCCCTTCTTCGCCTGTCCCGGCGGGCAGTGGTACGGGCCGGGGCCCGGGTCCACCACGACCGCGCCCGGCGTGACCACCGCACCGTGCGGGGTATAGACAGCGCAGCCGCCGAGCAGCGTGCCGGCGCCGATCAGCAGCGCGCAAATTCCCTTCATTGCCTTCATTGCGTTTTCCTGGTTTTTCGTTGGGGGTTCATTGCATCAGAACTGGAAGTTTGCCGTCGCATCGGTCGCCGACACGTCGCGGTCGGTGCTCAGCGTGGCGCCAGTAATCGATGTCGCCGTGACAGTGTACTTGCCCGCGGCCGCCGTGTCGGCAGCGAGGGCGATCGGCAGCGTCGGCTGATACGTTCCCACCAGCGGCGCGGCGGCCGGCACGTTCAGCTGATAGGCGCCGGTATCGAAGTTCGCATTGGCGACGGCCACTTCGATCGGCGAGCCGGCCACGGTCTGCTTCGCCTGCACGAAGGCCTGCGCGGATGCGGGCAGCACCGAGCCGGTGATCCGGCGCATCGGCGAGGCCGGCAGCGTGATCGGCGCCGCCGAGGTCGAGACCGTGGTGGTGGTCTGCGCGGTGACCGGCACGTTCTGGATCACGCCGGTGGCACGATCGTTCTGCACGACCACCACGCTGTAGTTGCCGGCGTCGCTGCTGCGCAATAGCGGCGACAGCGTGAAGGCGCCATTGCTGTCTGCCAGCGTGCCCTTGATGGTCACGCCATTCTGCTGCGCGTAGACGGTCGCGCCTGCCTGTGCCGGCGAGACATAGCCCTGGATCGCGCCGCTGACCACCAGCGGCACCGCGGTCACCACCGGCTTGAGCGCATAGGAACCGTTGCCGCGCTGCACGATCGAGCGGCACGCATCGAAGTCGAGCACCAGGTCGACCAGCGTGTCGGGCTGCACGGTAAACGGACGGATGATCTTGTACCCGCTCTGGGTCGCGCTCGGCGTATCGAGCGGCTGTTCGGCGCCGCCCGTGGGCACCACCGAGTTGGCGAGGGAATTGCCGGTATTGCGATCGAGCACCAGGCGGATCTGCTGGTATTGGCCGGCCGGCAGCACGGTCTGCCCCAGCTTGGTCAGGGTGCCGTTCTGCAGCGACAGCAGGTCGATGCGGCGGGACGGATTGACGTCGATCTCGGCCCAGCCGCCGGTGCCGTCTTCGGCGTTGGCGCTGGTATGGACGCGGATCTTGTCGACGGTGACGAAGACATGATCGAAACCGCAGGCGGGCGCGTCCGTCATCGATACGCTCAGCGTACCCTTGCCGCCGCCATCGTCATCACCGCCGCCACCGCAGGCGGCCAGGATTGCGGCAGACGCGGCCACGCCGAATGCCAGCCCCCGGTACTTGAAATTGGTTCTCATTTCCCTCTCCTTGACTTCCTTATTGGGAATCTTGAGCATAATTTCCGATCGCTCCGGAAAGGCGTGACATATTGTAAGAGCTGAAACACGGCGCGCTTTTTGCGAACTCCATTGCGTTTTCGAACCACCGGAATTAACGGAGCGATTACCACAATTGGCGCGCGGAATCCGGAGCTCGGCGTTCAAGAGCTCGGAACCGGGGTTCGAAATCTGAAGCTCAGAACGCATACGACAGCGATATCCCCGCAAATGCATTGCGCCCCGCCGCGGGCTCGAAATATCGCCCATTGCCATCGTTGACGATCACCGAACCCGCATAGCGGCGGTCGAACAGATTGTCGATGCGCGCAAAGGCATTGACCGTCCAGCGGCCGAATGGCATCGCATAGCCCGCGTGAATGCCGGTCACGACATAGCCCGGCGCGCGGTCGCTGTTGCGGTCGTCGACCGGCACCGCGCTCAGATAGCGCAGATCGATGCCGGCGCGCCAGCCGCGCGGCGGCGCCCAGCCCAGCGAGCCATAGAACGCGTGGCGCGCGGTGCCGGGCAGGCGGTTGCCGGCGACGATGCCGGGCGGCACGGTGTCGCGAAAGGTCGCATCCAGAAAGCTGTACGCGAGTTGCGCCTGCCAATGACGGTGCAGCACGCCGCTCCAGCCCAGTTCCACGCCCTGGCGCAGCGTGCGGCCGGCATTGCGATAGCTCGCGCGGCCGCCGCTGCTGGTCGCGGTGACGATCTCCTGGTCGGTACGGGTCTGGAACAGCGCAGCCGTCAGCAGGCCGCCGGCGAGCTTCTGCTTGGCGCCGACTTCCACCGACGTGCTGGTGGCCGGCCGCAACGCGAAATTGAGGCCCGCCGCGCCATCGGGCCGATACGAGATCTCGTTCAGCGTCGGCGTCTCGAAGCCGCGTCCCGCGGTGGCATACAGATTCAGCGATTCGCCGACGCGATAGCGCAGCGCGCCCACGGGCAGCCATTTGTCGTAGCGCACCGAGCCGCTGTCGTCGCCATTCGCGCCGACGATATAGCGGTCGCTCGACGAGAAGCGCACGGTGCTGTGGCGCAGGCCCGCTTCGACGGTCAAGCGCGGCGTGAGGCCCAGCGACGCCTGCAGATACTGATCGAAGTTCCACACCGTATTGCGTTCGTCGCGCCGCAGCCGGCCCTGTTCGCCGAGCACGGGCTGCCCCGGGCCGCCGATGAAATTCTCGTAGCCGCGGCGCGCTTCCTCCATCGTGTCGTAGGCGAGCCCCGCAATCAGCGTCAGCGGCATGTGGCCGATCCGAGCATGGTGCGTCCAGCGCAGGTCGGCGCCGCCGTAGTCGCGCGCCAGATCGATGACACCACCCGCCGACAGCGGGCTGCGCTGCGCCGCCGGCGGGATCGACAGGAACTGGCGCGTCTCGCGCCGGCCGTAGTAGATCATCGCAATCAGCGTGTTGTCGGCGTCGATCCGACGCTCATGGCGCAGCCCGCCCTGCGCCTGCTGCACGGTCTTGCGCGTATGGAACTGTTCGGCCAGCGGCGCCGAGCGCGGCGCGCTCTCGAACTGCGCGCGTGTCAGCCCGAGCGGGTCCTGCGCGCTCAGGTCGACCGCATTGGCGACCAGCGTCCAGCCGCTGTCGGCATCGGGACGCCACGTCAGCCGCGCATTGCCCAGGTTCTTGCGCGCGGCGCTGTGGTCCCGATATCCCTCGGTGGTGAAGCGCGATGCGCTGACCAGATAGTCCAGGCCCGGCTCCCCCTCGGCCGGCGCGCCGCTGGCCTTCAGGCCATGGCGCCAGGTGCCGTAGCTGCCGGCGCCGAAGCTGCCTTCGAGCAGTGGCGGACGCGCGCCGGGTTCGGTCCAGACCTGGATCACGCCGCCCGATGCGTTGCCGTACAGCGCCGATGCGGGGCCGCGCAATACCTCGACGCGGTCGATCGAGGCGATATCGATGTTCGAGGTCTGCCCCTGCCCGTCCGGCATCGTGGCGGGAATGCCGTCGACATAGAGGCGCAGCCCGCGCACGCCGAAGCTCGAACGCGCGCCGAAGCCCCGGATCGACAACTGCAGGTCCTGTGCGTAGTTGTGCCGGTCCTTGACCAGCAGGCCCGGCACGCCGCCAAGCCCTTCGCTCAGATTGATCTGCGGCCGGCTATCGCGCAGCGCGCCGCCAGCCACCACATCGGCGGATGCGGGGGTATCGAACACCGAGGCGTCGATGCGCGTGGCCGTCACGACCACCGGCGCCAGCGCGGGCTGCGCGTCCGGCTCCGGCACGGCGGGCGCTTGCTGTGCGCCGGCCCATCCCGACAGCGGCAGCAGCATGGCCGCCGCCCACCCCGCTCCACCGCCCCTCATCGGCGCTTCGCCGTCATTGCCGTCACGCGCCAGACCACATTGCCGACATCGTCGGTTACCAGCAGCCCGCCGCGCCGATCGTCCTTGACGTCGACCGGGCGGCCATGGGCGCGCTCCTCGCCATCGAGAAAGCCGGTCAGCACATCGATCGGCTCGCCGTTCGGCATGCCGCCGCGGAACGGCACGAAGATCACCTTGTAGCCGCTCTTGGGCTTGCGGTTCCAGGAGCCATGCTGGCCGACGAACAGTCCCTCGCGGAACGGCGCGGGCCAGTGCAGTCCGTCCGCGAACGTGATGCCGAGCGAGGCGGTATGCGGACCCAGCGCATAGTCGGGCACCAGCGCGGTGGCCACCAGCTCGGGCCGCTGCGGCTGGACGCGCGTATCGACGTGCTGGCCCCAATAGCTGTAGGGCCAGCCGTAGAAGCCGCCATCCCGCACCGACGTGATGTAGTCCGGCACCAGGTCGCTGCCGATCTCGTCGCGCTCGTTGACCGCGGTCCACAGCTTGCCGGTGACCGGTTCCCACGCCAGGCCGTTCGGATTGCGCAGGCCCGTTGCATACAGCCGCATCTTGCCGCTGGCGCGATCGAGCTCCCAGATCGCGGCCCGGCCCTGCTCGATCTCCATGCCCTTCTCGGCGACGTTGCTGTTCGAGCCGACCGTGATGTACAGCTTGCGGCCGTCGTGGCTGGCGATCACGTTCTTGGTCCAGTGATGGTTGATGCCGGCGGGCAGGTCCACCACCTTGACGCCCGGCTCGTCGATCCGGTCGGCGCCGGGACGATAGCGGAAGCGGACCAGCGCGTCGGCATTGGCGACATAGAAGTCGTTGCCGACCAGCACCATGCCGAACGGCGAGTTCAGGCCCTGCAGGAAGACCGAGCGCTTGTCGGCGACGCCGTCGCGATCGGTGTCGCGCAGCAGCGTGATGCGGTTGGCGCTGGGCGTGCCGGCGCCGGCGCGTTTCATCACCATCTTCATGACCCAGTCGCGGATGCCCTTGCCCGATTCCGGCTTGGGCGGCGCGTTCGACTCCGCGACCAGCACGTCGCCGTTGGGCAGCACATAGAGCCAGCGCGGATGATCGAGCCCGTCGGCAAACGCCGTCACCGCGAGCCCGGGCGCGGGCGTCGGCCGCGCCCCTGCCGGCCAGCCGATCGCCGGCGCGATGTCCACGGTCGGCAGCAGGGTCTTGTTCGGCGGCGGCAGGGTCGGCGACGGACCGGTGCCCTGCGCCACCGTCAGCGTGGCGCGGTCCCCCATGCCCAGCAGGAAGCAGCCGCCAACCAGCAGCATGACGGCACCCATCACGATGACAAGGCGAACCTTCCTCATGACGCACTCCTCGATGGTTTGCGACCTGACAGGTCTTGCGACAAGTATCGGCGCGAATGCCGCCGCTGCCAGCGGTGGCAAACCCGGTTCTGTGCATTCTAAGGCACCGCTGTCCGTCGTCCCCGTGGACGCGCCCCCCCAACGCGCGGACCCGGCGTCCTGCCGCCGCCCCCGGGGCCATCGGCCACGACTTCGGGGGCGCGACCGATGCAGCGGCGGATGTCGATTTGGCTCGAAGCCGTTCGACAACAGGACAGGAGCCGCCGCCCTGGCACACCGGCCACGCCGGGTCCACCCCATGCGGCGGGTTCGAAACCGAACCGACAAGGAGCACATCATGAGCATCAGCAAGGACGAGCAGACCATCGCGCAGATGATGGAAGACTGGGCCCGCGCGCTGGAACGGCGCGACGCCGCCGCCATGACGGCGAACTATGCGCCCGACGTGGCGCTGTTCGACGTCAAGCCGCCCTATGCGCTGCAAGGTGTCGACGCATATCGCGCCACCTGGGAGGCGTGCTTTCCGTATCTACCCCGGCGCTTCCGCTCCGAACGCAAGGACATCGCGCTGACCGTCGGCGCCGATCTCGCGTTCTGCCACTGCCTGAGCCGCATCGCGCCAGTGGACGAGCCCGACCATCCGGCCGGCGGCACCTGGATCCGCATCACGGTCTGCTTCCAGAAGCGCGATGGGCGCTGGCTGGTGGTGCACGAGCATGGCTCGCTGCCGTTCGATCCGATGACCGAGAAGGTCGTCTATATCGGGGATACGGAGGCGGAGACGGCCTGAACGACCATCCGGGCGTTTTTACCGAACGGCTTGACAAGGGAGGCGCGAAGCATAAAATTGCACGACGTTCAAAATTAAGCGACGTGCAAATGGAAGCCACGCCTCGGCGAACCGCCCAGCGAACCGCCCAAACTCCGTTCGACCCGCCCACCGACACCCCGCCGCCCGCGGGGCGGCGTCAGCGCAAGCGCAACCAGACGCTCGATCATCTGGCGGCCACCGCCTTCGGCCTGTTCGAGACGCATGGCTACGACGCGGTGACGATGGAGCAGATCGCCGCGCAGGCCGACGTGGCCAAGGGCACGCTGTACAACCACTTTCCGGTCAAGGAGGCGCTGCTGGCCCACCAGTTCCACGGCGAGCTGGCCGCGGGACTGCAGCAGTTGCGAGGGGCGCTCGACGGCCTCGGCAGCTTCCAGGCGCGGCTGTGCTATCTGCTGTCTGCCTCGGCCGACTGGTGCGAAGCGCGCCGCGGTTACCTGCCGCACTATCTGCGTTTCCGCTTTCTCGATCTAGGCCCGGGGCGCTTCGGGCAGAGTGCCGGCGGCAACAGCGACGGCAACGGCAGCGGCGAAGCAGCCCCAGGGCGCAGCGGCATGGACCTCGCCTTCGATGCGCTGATGGCGGCGGCCCAGCAGAGCGGCGAGCTGCGGCGCGACCTGCCGTCGGGGCAGCTCGCCACGCTGTTCCATCATCTGTACCTGGGCGCGCTGATGCGCTGGCTCGCGGCGCCCGCCGGCGACCTGCGCGCCGAGTTCGCGGCCATCGTCGACCTGTTCTTCCACGGCGCGGCACGCGCGGCCGAGCCGGAGCGCGCACCATGAGCGCCCTGCTGCTCGACTGGCCGGCCGCCGCGGTGCAAGGGCCGGCCGCCGCCGGCGGCAAGGGCTGGCAGCTGGCGCTAATGGCGCAGCTCGGCGTGCCGGTGCCCGACGGCTTCGTGATCCATGCCGACGCGAGCCGCGGCCGGCGCGCCGGCGATCCGGTGCCCCAGGCCCTGCGCGACGCGCTCGCGCGCGAACTGGCGGTGCGGGATTGGGAAACCACGCCGCTCGCGGTCCGCTCGTCGGCCCCGCAGGAGGATTCGGCGCAGGCCTCGTTCGCCGGCATTCACCTGTCGCGGCTGAACGTGACCGGCGTGGATGCCGTGGCCGAGGCGGTGCAGGCGGCCTGGGATTCGGTGTGGGAGCCGGCGGCGGTCGCCTATCGGCAACGCCTCGGTCTCGACCGGCAAGGACACCAACCGGCGATGGCGGTGGTCGTGATGCCGCTGCTGCCGGCGGTGGCGGCCGGCATCGCCTTCACCTGCGACCCGCTGTCCGGCCGCGACGATCAGTTGCTGATCCACGCGCATTGGGGCCTGGGCGAAGCGCTGGTCGGCGGACAGGCCGATGGCGACGAATATCGGCTGCAGAGCAACGAAAGCACCGATGGCGACGATGCGCTGCGCGTGATCGCGCGCCGCCTCGGCGGCAAGCAGCGCATGACGCGGGTCCAGTCCGGCGGCGGCACCACGGTGATCGACACGCCCGCGCAGCAGGCCGCCGAGGCGGTACTGTCCGACGCGCAGGCCATCGCGCTCGGCGGGCTGTCGCGCGATGCCGCCAGCGCGCTGGACTTCGCCAATCCTCGCTATGACATCGAATGGGTCTGGGACGGCGAGCGCTTCTGGATCGTGCAGGCCAGGCCCGTCACCGCGCGTGCGCGGCACACCTATCCGGCGCTGCGCGAGCAGCCGCGCTACTGGTCGCGCGGCAATACCCGCGAGATCATGCCCGACCCGCTGTCCGCGCTCGACTGGCACGGCTGCCGCACGATGGCCAACCGGATGCTGACGCTGGGCTTTTCGCTGTCCGGCTATCCGATCCTGCCCGGCACCGAGCACGCGGCGCTGTTCGACGGCCGCCTGTATCTCGACGTGTCGCTGATGCAGTGGGAGTGCTACGACGCGTTGGGCGTGCGTCCCGACGCCGTCAACCGCCTGCTCGGCGGCACGCAGCCGGAGATCGCGGTGCCGCCTCCCAGCGCGCGCGACCGCCTCGCCCGCGGCCTGCGCATGCTGCGCTATCTGGCGCGCTCACCGCGGCAACGACGCCTGGGCGAAGCGGCGCTGGCGCGCGCCGCCGAGCAGACGCGCCAGTGGCGCCAGCAGGCGCTGCCCGCCGATCGCGGCGCGCTGGCCCGGCTGCTGCGCGAGCAGTTCCGCACGGTCGCGCAGGCCGATCCGCTGTTCTTCCTGCAGGGCTCGGCCGGCGGCACGCTCGCCGGGCTGGTCGATCTGGTCGAGAAGTACTGCCCCGGCGAGGGCTATGCGGTGACCGCGGCGCTGATGGCCGGCGGCGAGCCGAGCGTCACCGCGCAGCAGGGCTATGCGCTGATCGCGTTGGCCGAGACCGCCGCGGCGGATGCCGAAGCGCTGGCGTGGCTGCGGAGTCCGCAGCGGATCGGCGCGCAGTGGGAGCAACGGCTGCCCGCGCACAGTCCCTTTCGCCGCGCGTTCGCCGAATTCCTGGAGCGCTACGGCCATCGCGCCACCGCGGAAAGCTATGTGCGGCAGCCGCGCTGGCGCGAGGCGCCCGACTATCTGCTCGACACCGTGCTTGGCATGATCGGCAGCGACGCCCACGCGGTGCGGCAGCGCCAGCGCGATGCCGCGCGCCAGGCGTGGCAGCGTCTGCGCGCCGCGATACCGCCGTTGGCTCGCCCCGCGATGCTGCCGCTGCTGCGGCGGATGGTGCGGGTCGCGACGCGCGAGTGCAATCAGCGCGAGGCCGCGCGCAGCGCGTTGATGCGGTATCTCGAAGTGGTGCGGCGCACCGCGCTGGCGCTAGGCGCGCAGTTGACCCGTGCGGGTGCGAACGCTGACGAGGGCAGCAACGAGGACGACAAGGAGAACGGCAACGACGCCGGCTTGAAGCGGGCCGACGATGTGTTCCATCTGACCGCGTTCGAATTGCTCGCGGCCGCGGAAGGCCGGATGCCGCTGCAGCACGCCGCCCGGCGCGCGGCGCGGCGCGCCGAAACGCTGGCGCGTCAGGCCGGGCAGACCGAGCCTGCGGTGATCGTCGAGCAGCCGGGCGCATTGCCGGCGGTGTTCCCCTCGTCGGAACCGAGCGCCGCGTCGGTGGCAGATGCCGCCGCCGGGCGCTGGTCCGGCACGCCAGTCGGCGCCGGGCAGGCGCAGGGACCCGCTTGCGTCGCACGCAGCCCGCAACAGGCGACGGCGATGGCCAATGGCGACATCCTGGTGGCGCCCAGCACCGATCCGGCCTGGACGCCGCTGTTCCTGCGCGCCGGCGGCCTCGTGATGGAGACCGGCGGCTACCTGTCGCATGGCGCGATCGTCGCGCGCGAGTTCGGCATTCCGGCCGTGGTCAATCTGCCCGGCATCCTGTCGCAACTGGCCGACGGCGACACGCTGGCGGTGGACGGCAATCGCGGCACCGTCCAGCGGATGGCCGCAAAACGGGTGGCCGCCCGCTAGCGGCCCGAACTGTCGAAGCCCGAGTTGTCGACGCCGAGTTGTCGACGCCGAGTTGTCGACGCCCGAGTTGTCGAAGCCCGAGTTGTCGACGCCCGAGTTGTCGACGCCCGAGTTGTCGAAGCCCGAGCCGTCGAAGCCCGAGTTGTCGACGCCCGAGCCGTCGAAACCCGAGCCGTCGACGCCGGAGCCGTCGAAGCGCGCCGTCCAAGCACGAGCTGTCGAAGCCCGAGCCGTCCAGGCTCAGGCCGGTGCGTCCAGCGTCAGGCCGCGGCCAGCTGCGCGCGGGCAACCGCCGCGCCCTTCGACGGCGCAGCGGCGCCGTGGCTCGCCACGAGGCGGAACATCGCGACCGTTTCGAGCAGGCGCGTTGCCTGTTCGTCCAGCGAATGCGCAGCGGCGGCGGCTTCCTCGACCAGCGCGGCGTTCTGCTGCGTGACCTGGTCCATCTGGCCGACCGCCTGGTTGACCTGCTCGATGCCGCGGCTCTGTTCGCCGGTGGCCGCGGCGATCTCGCCGATGATGTCGGACACCTGCTTGACCGCCTGCTGGATCTCGTTCATGGTCGCGCCCACGCTTTCGGCCTGGGCCGAGCCGGTGCGCACCGTCGACACCGAGGCGTCGATCAGTTCCTTGATCTCCTTGGCGGCGCTCGACGAGCGCTGCGCCAGCGTGCGCACCTCGCCGGCCACCACGGCGAAGCCGCGGCCCTGTTCGCCGGCTCGCGCGGCTTCCACCGCGGCGTTCAGCGCCAGGATGTTGGTCTGGAAGGCAATGCCCTCGATCATGCCCGTGATCTCGGCGATGCGGTTCGAGTTAGTGCTGATCGCGCCCATGGTCTCGACCATCTGGCCGGTGGCGACATGGCCGTGATGCGCCACGGCGGCGGCGTTGTCGGCCAGCGTGCTGGCCTGGCGCGCGCTGTCCGCGTTGTGGCGCACCGTGGTGGTCAGCTCTTCCATGCTGGACGCGGTCTCCTCGAGCGAGGCGGCCTGCTGCTCGGTGCGCGACGACAGGTCGGCGTTGCCGGCCGCGATCTGGCGTGCGGCCACGCCGACCGAATCGCTCGACTGGCGCACCTCGCGCATCGCCGCGGCGACGCGGTCGAGCAGCGCATTGAAGCTCTGCGCGGTGCGGCCCACCTCGTCGAGACGGCGCACCGGCGAGCGATGGCTCAGGTCCAGCGTTTCGCTGACATGCTCCATGCTGGCCTGCATCTCGCCCAGGCTGTCGCGGATGCGGCGATACAGCAGCCACGCCAGCATGGCCACGATCAGCACGGTCACGCCGATGACGGTGCCGAACACGCGCACCGCGATCGTGCTGGCGCGCTTGTTCTCGATCACCGAGTCGTCGCCCATCTTGCTGTTGAAGTCCAGATGCGCGTCGATCTGCTTGCGCAGCGCGCCCGAGGCCAGATGCAGCTCGCCCGACGACAGCATCGCGTGCAGGCCCGCAGTGTCGTTGGTGCGGGACAGCGCAAAGAAAGCGGGATGCTGGGCGCGATAGCGTGCCAGCGCGGCGCGGTCCTCCTCCAGCAGCTTGCGGTCGGCATCGTTGGAGATGTCCTCGCGCTCGTACCGGGCGGCCAGATCGTCGAAGCGCTTGATCGCGTTGGCGATCTCCTGCTCGGCGTCGTCCTTGGCCTTCGCGTCGTCGGCGAGCGCATGGCGATACAGCTGGACCCGGATCGCGGTGGTGCTGTCCTTGATCGCATTGAGCCGGCGCACGCTGGTCAGGGTGTTTTCGTTGAAATACTCCAGGCGTTGTTCGGCCTGGTTCAGTTGCCAGATGCCGCCGATGCCGACGACCAGCAAGGCGAGCAGGGAGAAGAACAGCGTGAAAAGCAGACGTTGACTGATGTTCATGATGGGGCCAGGGGACGGCTATCATCAAAAAAGCGGCTCAGTAGCCGCTTAATTCTGATGTTAGTGTGGTTTCATTCAGGGTTTACGTCAGCCCTGCGGCACTCTTGAGCCCTGCCTGGCGTGAATTTCGCTAGATCGGGATATCGAGGACAAATACGGAGACGACAAATGGCCATGTCCGAAACCTATATGGCGATCGAACCGCCACGCGAGGATATCGACGCGTTGCCCGGCGCCGCTGTGCTGGAATTCGGCGCACCCTGGTGCGGCTACTGCATGCGGGCGCAGGCGCCGATTGCCTCGGCCTTCTCGCGCCATCAGCAGGTGCGGCACATCAAGGTCGAGGACGGCAGCGGCCGCCCGCTCGGCCGCTCGTTCCGCATCAAGCTGTGGCCGACGCTGGTGTTCCTGCGCGACGGCAAGGAGATGGCGCGGCTGGTGAGGCCGACCGATGCGGACGAAATCGAGAAGGCGATGCGGCAGATCGACCGGAATGCCGGGGACGAGGCGGCCGCCGCCTAGCGTTGGTGCGGATCCGAGGGGTCGGTGTTGCCTGTGGGGGCATGTCCGGGCTGACTCTCTCTGTTCCGGTCCGGCAAGGGAGAACAGGGGCGTGATGATTGCCCGCGTGCCCCGCGCTTGGGTACATTGCGCGATGCGTACCCTCACGTCGCGTACCAGCGCCCCCACGACATGATCGACCCCGCCACCCTTGCCGCCCTGCGCGATTTCCCGCGCCAACTGGAAGTCTTCCACGCGGCCGTTCCGGCCACCCATCGCAACTGGTCCCCGGCCAGCTGGGAAGGCGTGCCGAGCGAGCCGTTCACCGCGATCGGCCAGCTGTGCCACGTTCGCGATATCGAGATCGATGGCTATCACGTGCGCTTCGCGCGCGCACTCGCCGAGACGCATCCGCTGCTGCCATCGATCGACGGCGACGCGCTGGCGATCGAGCGAGGCTATGCGACCGCCGATGCCGCGCAGGTGCTCGCGGACTTCCGCGCGGCGCGCGAGAAGACCGTCGCGCTGATCGCCGGCCTGGACGATCGGCAGCTTGCCCGCACGGCGGAGTTCGAGGGCTACGGAGCGCTGACGGTCCGCAGCCTCGTGCATTACCTGTGCAGCCACGACCAGCAGCATCTGGCCGGAATGCAGTGGCTGCTGGGGAAGATCCACGCCGAGCCATTGGCCTGAGCAGCGCGGCGGACGCGCCCGGATAACGCTGGCCCGACGCTGACCTCACGCTGACCTCACGCTGGCCTGACGCTGGCCTCATGCGGGCTGGCGCTGGGTTGGCGCTGGCCTAACGCTGCAAAAAGCGCTCGCTTGCCGCGATCGCCGGTGCCGCGGATCCTTGCGCCGTTGCGCTGCCGATCGCGTCGCTCAGTTGCCGCACCGTCAGCTGCATGCCGCGCAGCCCACCGCCATCCATCAGGTACCACAGGATCGGATCGAGCCTGACCACGCGCACCGGCTTGCCGGCGGCATTGCGCCCCAGTGCGCCGCCGTCGAGCGAGGCCAGCGCCGCCGAGGGCGGCTTGCCGACCGCCGCGTCGCGGTCGATCACGAACAGCCAGTCGGGATTGGCGTCGCGGATCTGCTGCACCGTCAGCTTCGTTCCCCTGCCCTCCGGATTCAGATCCGGCAGCGCGGCCTGGAAGCCGAACGCGTCGTGCACGGTGCCGAAGCGCGAGCCCGGCCCTTGCGCGCTGATGTTCTCGCCCGCGGTCAGCACCACCAGCGCGGTGCCCGCGGTGGCGGCCTTTTGCTTCAGCGTCTCCACGCCGGCGCGCAGCGCCTGCACCGCGGTCGCCGCCGGCTGCTGCCGGCCGAACACGCGGCCCAGGCTCTCGGCATGGCGTGCGATGCTGCCGATGCGGTCGGCGCGATCGATGCTCAGGTCCACCGTCGGCGCGAGACGGGACAGCGCCTCGTACTGCTTCGCCGACCGTCCGCCGACGACGATCAGGCCTGGCGCGATCGCCTCGATCACGGCCGGGTTCGGTTCGAACAGCGTGCCGACCTTGACCACGCTGTCGCTGCGATAGCGGGCCAGATGCGGGGGTAGCGTCGTGGCGGGAACGCCCGCGACCGGCACGCCGAGCGCGTCCAGCGTATCGAGCGCGGCCAGGTCCATCGTGACCACCTTGGCCGGCTGCGCCGGCAGCGTCGTGGTGCCTTTTGCATGGGCGATCGACAGCGTGGTTCCGGTGGCGGGGAGCGTTGCCACCGGTGCCGCCGATGCCGCCGGTGCGGGCGGTGCGGACGGTGCCGCCGCAATGGCGACGCAGCAGAACGCAGAAGACGCAACGCACGCCGCGGCGAGCGCGCCGGCAGGGGCGCGGCGCAAGGCCCGCGTCGCAGCGGACATCGTGAACGGAATCGATTGCATGGCCACTCCTCAGAACTTGACCGAGACGCTCATCCAGTAGCGCCGGCCGTCTTCGACATAGCCGTAGTCGGCATAGCGGACCGACTTGTCGAACAGGTTGTAGATGCCGGTGAACACCGACACGTTCTTGTTGACCGCATAGGTAGCGCCGAGGTCGACGAAGGTGTACGACGGCGCCACCACGGTGCTCGACGACGGCCCGGTGATCGGCTGGCTTTCCTTGCCGCGATAGTTGACGCGGGTCCAGGCGCGCAGCGCGCCGGTGGCCTGCCAGTTCAGCGTCGCGGTCAGCAGGTGTTTCGGCAGCTGGTTCAGCGGCTGGCCCTGGTACTGGCCGCTCTCCTGCTCGGACTTGGTGAAGGTATAGCTGCCGACCAGCGACCAGTCGCGCGCCAGTGGCCACTTCAGGTTCGCCTCGATGCCGCGCGAGTACGCCTTGTCGACGTTCATGTAGGTGGTCGGATTGGCGCCGAACTGGTTCGGTCCATCGGTGCACTGCGTGAGCGGACAGGCGACGCGGGTGATCTTGTCCTTGAAGTCGTTGTTGAACACCGTGAAGCCGGCGTGGAAGCCGGTGCCGTTGTCGTACAGCAGGCCGATTTCCTGCGTGACCGAGGTCTCGGGCTTCAGGTCCGGGTTGCCGTACATATTGCCGCCGCGGCTGGTCTGGCCCCAGCCCGCCACGGTCTGGCGCAGGTCGGGCGCGCGGAAGCCGGTCGAGACGCCGCCCTTGACGGTCCAGCGGTCGGCCACCTGCCAGACGCCGTACAGGCGCGGACTGTAGTGGTCGCCGAACTTCTCGTCCTTGTCCATGCGCAGGCCGCCGGTCAGCGCAAAGCGCTCGGTCAGCCGCCATTCGTCCTCGGCGAACAGCGCCCATTGATAGCGCTCGACCTGGTTCGGGCCGCCGGCGATCTGGTTGCCGGTCTGGTCGTTCAGGCGCTGGTTCAGATAGTTCGCGCCGACGGTGAGCATGTGGTTGCCGAGCGGCATCGTCCAGCTGGTGCGCATGTCCAGATTCCGGATCTTCATCCGGCGCGTACGGTTGTCGAACTCCTCCTGCTGGATATAGCTGTCCGAGGTCGCGAAGCCCCAGCGGCCGGTGTGCGACAGCGCGTATTTCTCGCTGCGGTAGTCGGTCTCGGACGATGCCGGGCAGCCGGTGCGCGGGCAGCTCGCGCCGGGCGGCAGCGGCGCCACGGTCCTGCCCAGCGTCTCCTCGATGTTCTGCCGCATCGAGGTGGCCTCGAGCACGATGTCGTGATGGCGGTTCGGCGTCAGCGCGAGTTTCGCCGTGATGTTGCGCGTGTCGCGGCCGCGAAATCCGTAGGGGATGTGGTCCTCTTCGCGGTGCGTGTACTGGCCGTACAGCTGCAGGCCCAGCAGGTCGGTCTGCAGCGGGCCGGCCAGATAGAAATTGCCCTGGTAGATGTTGCCGGAGTGGCTGTGCTGCTGCAGCGTGGCGTCGGTGCGCACCTCGCCGGTCCATCGCTTCGGCACCTTGCGCGTGATGATGTTGATCACGCCGCCCATCGCGTCGGAGCCATACAGCGAGGACATCGGGCCGCGCACCACCTCGATCCGTTCGATCGCGGCCAGCGGCGGCGTCCAGCCGCCCTCGACCCCGGCGCTGTCGGAATTGGTGCGGGTCTCGCGCGAATTCTGGCGCTTGCCGTCGATCAGGATCTGCGTGTACTTGGCGCCCATGCCGCGCAGGCTGATGTCCTGGCGGTCGGCGCCCCCGGTGACGACCACGCCGGGCACGCCGATCAGCGCGTCGTTGATATCGCGATAGGCGCCCTTCTCGAGTTCCTCGCGCGTGATCACCGAGATCGAGGCGGGCGCCTCCTTGATCTGCTGCTCGTAGCCGGAGGCGGTGACGACCACGGTTTCCAGCGTGGCTGGTGTGGCTGGCGCGGCCAGTGTGGCCGGTGTGGCCGATGTGGCGCGTGTTGCCGGCGAGATCGCCTCGCCGGCGGCTTGCTGCGCCAGCGCACCGCCTGCCATCCATCCGCCGCCGCCCGCGCACAGCATCGCCGCGACCCTTGCCACCGCGCGCAGCTTTCGTCGCCGAGTCGTTGCCCGGTGGCGCGTCGTTCCAGTCGTCCCGGTCGTTCCAGTTGTCCCCGTCCTTACCGTCATCACGCTCGCGCTGCCGCTGGCCGCGCCGCTGCCCATGTCGTTGCTGCTACTGCTCATGCTCGCGATTTCCCCGTATGCCCGGCACGTCGTACGCGGCCGATTCTGTGAATGACAATCATTCTCATATTAGAATGTGGCCCGCCGGGCTCATCAACGAGCTTTGGACAGCTTTTGACTTCTTTGCACTTCTTGACGTGGCGCACGATCGCGCCGCCGGGACGGTGCTTCACCCCTTCGACACGCATGCAAGTACGCTCGCCCGACGCGCCCCGCCGCATCCTGCTGATCGACGACGACGTCGAACTGACGCAGATGCTGCGCGAGTATTTCGAGCCGGAGCGCTGGCAATTCTCGATCGCACATCGCGGCGCCGACGGCGAGGCGCTGCTCGCGCGCGGCGACCACGACCTGGCGCTGCTCGATCTGATGCTGCCCGACGGCAACGGGCTCGAACTGCTGCGCCGGCATCGCGCGCGTTCGCAGCGCCCGGTCATCATGTTCACCGCGCATGGCGACGAGACCGATCGCGTGATCGGGCTGGAGCTGGGCGCCGACGATTATCTGGCCAAGCCGTTCAGCCCGCGCGAACTGAAGGCGCGCATCGGCGCGGTACTGCGCCGCTTCGACTCGACACCGGACAGCGGGGCCGACACGCTGAGGGTCGGCGGGCTGACCTTGCACGTGGTCTCCGGCAAGGTCACGCAGGCCCATGGCGAGGCCTCGCTGACGGGCACGGAAACGCGGATTCTCGAAATGCTGATGCGCTCGGCCGGCCAGGTGGTGGCGCGCGAACAGCTCGGCCAGTACGCGCTGGGGCGCGTGCCCGACCGCTACGACCGCAGCATCGACACGCATATCAGCAGCCTGCGCCGCAAGCTCGGCGGGGACGGCTCCGCGACCAAGACCGCGATCCGCAACCAGCGCGGACGCGGCTACGTGCTGGTGGCGTGACGATGGCCTCGCTGCCGCTGTTCTGGCGCAACTTCCTCGCCTTCTGGGCCGGCATGGCCGCGATCGTGGCGATCGGCATGGCGCTGACCGCGTCGGTCGCCTGGTATCGCTTCCAGGCACTGGACGGCCTCAATCCCGCCAGCCTGACCTACGACGCGCTGCAGATCGCGCGCACGCAGGGCCGGCCGGGTCTGGAACGCTGGGTGCGCGCGATGGACTCGCGCTTTTCGGCGCTGCAGATCTACCTGGTCGACGAGCACAACGTCGACATCCTCGGCCGCCGCCTGCCGACACGGGTCCATGACTGGGTCAGTACGCTGGAACGCCCGCGCCATGCGCTCGACGCGAGCGCGCCGCTCGACCACGATCGCGGCACGCTGCCGCTCGCGCCCGGCGCCAGCGTGTCATGGTGGGACCCGCAGGCGATCCCGCTGCCTGATGGCGAGGACCTGCTGATGGTCTTCCTGCCGTTCGATTCCTCGCGCTGGGAGATGCTGCACCTGTCGCCGGTGATGCTGGCGCTGGGCCTGTTCGCGCTGGCGGTCAGCGCGCCGCTGTGCTGGGCGCTGACGCGCCATGTCACGGCGCCGGTGCGGAGCCTGCGCGAGGCGGTCCGTGCCCTGGCCGGCGGCGATCTGCGCGCGCGCATGCCGCCCGCGATGGCCTCGCGTGCCGACGAACTCGGCCATCTGGCGCGCGACTTCGACAGCATGGCGGCGCGGCTGGAGGCGCTGGTCAGATCGCGTGAACGGATGCTGCGCAATATCGCCCATGAACTGCGCTCGCCGCTGGCGCGGCTGCAGGTGTCGAGCGAACTGGCCAGGCGCGACGATGGCCGGCTGTCGGTGCAGCTCGATCGGATCGAACGCGAGATCGAGCGGCTCGACGGCCTGGTCGCGCATACGCTGACGCTGGCCCGGCTCGGCGCCAAGGGGCTGCCGTTGCAGCCGCTGGAACTGGTCGGCGTGGTGGACGCCGTGGTCGAGGACGCCCGTTTCGAAGCCGCGGCGCGCGGCGTCTCCGTCGAATGGACCGCGCCGCCGCCCGCCATGGTGATGGGAGACCGCGTGCGCCTGTCCAGCGCGATCGACAACGTGCTGCGCAACGCGATCCGGCATACCGATCCGGGCGCGCCGATCCGCGTGACGCTGCGCACCGCAGGCGATCGCCTCGAACTCGATATCGTCGATGGCGGGCCGGGCGTGCCGCCCGACGCGCTGCCGCACCTGTTCGAGCCCTTCTATCGGGTCCGCGACGGCGCGCGGCCGGACAGTGAGGGCTCCGGGCTTGGCCTGAGCATCGCCATGGCGAGCATCGCGGCGCACGGCGGTGGCATCGCGGCGCGCAATGCCTTGCCGCGCGGGCTGTGGGTCGGCATGTGGCTGCCGCGGGCGGTGGATCAGTCCGGCAGCCGCGGCACGACCTTGCCCGCCGCTTCGCGCGCGTTGGCCCGCGCGGCCTCGACGTCGACGTCGTAGGCGAGCGCCACGCCCATGCGGCGCTTGGCGAAGCTCTCCGGCTTGCCGAACAGGCGCAGATCGGTGCGCGGCACGCGCAGCGCCTGGTCGACGCCATCGAACACCACGCCCTCGCCGTCCACGCCGCCATAGATCACCGCGCTGGCGCCCGGGCTCTTCAGCGTGGTATCGACCGGCAGGCCGAGAATCGCGCGCGCATGCAGTTCGAACTCGCTCTGCCACTGCGTGATCATCGTCACCATGCCGGTATCGTGGGGGCGCGGGCTGACCTCGCTGAACCAGACCTGCTCGCCCTTGACGAACAGCTCGACGCCGAACAGGCCCTGCCCGCCGAGGTCGCCAGTCACCGCGCGGGCGATTTCGCGCGCCTTCTGCAGCGCGGCGGGATGCATCGGATGCGGCTGCCAGCTCTCGACGTAATCGCCGGCCTGCTGCAGATGGCCGATCGGCTCGCAGAAATGCGTCTCGATGCTGCCGTCGGCGCCGCGGGCGCGCACGGTCAGCAGCGTGATCTCGTAATCGAAATCGATGAAGCCTTCCACGATCACGCGGCCGTGGCTGACGCGCCCGCCGGCCATCGCGTATTCCCACGCCCGCTCGACATCCTGCGGGCCGTCGAGCTTGCTCTGGCCCTTGCCCGAGCTGCTCATCACCGGCTTGACCACGCACGGGTAGCCGATGCCGCCGTCGATGGCCTCGCGCAGTTCCTGCAGCGAATCGCAGAAGCGATACGGGCTGGTCGGCAGGCCCAGCGTCTCGGCCGCCAGGCGGCGGATGCCCTCGCGGTCCATCGTCAGGCGCGCGGCGCGGGCGGTCGGAATCACGCGGACCGTGCCTGCCGCTTCCAGCGTTTCGAGCATCGGCGTGGCGATCGCCTCGATCTCGGGCACCACCAGGTCGGGCCGCTCGGCCTCGATCAGCGCCTTCAGCTGGTCGGGGTCGCTCATCGCGATGGTGCGCGCGTGGTGCGCGATCTGCTGGCCCGGCGCGCGGTCGTAGCGGTCGACCGCGATGGTTTCGACGCCGAGCCGCTGCAGGGCGATCAGCACTTCCTTGCCGAGCTCTCCGGAGCCGAGCAGCATCACTTTGGTGGCGCGGGGAGAAAGGGGCGTTCCTAGCGTGGTCATGGGAGCGAGGGGGATAAGAAATCAGGGCGGGCGGAAAGCGGGCATTGTACCGGGCGCAGGGGCGCGGTGCCGCGGGGCTGCGCCGGCGCTGCACGCGGCCACACCGGGATTCCCCGGGTCCGCAGCGGCAATGCAAGCGCAGCGGGCCGGACCTGCTCGCACAGGATCCGGCCCGCCGCACGACCAGGGCGCTAGCGCGCCGACATCACGGCCGGAACGTATCGCCCAGCACCACGCCCTCGCGCCGCGGATCGGCACCGCCGACCAGCGCCGGCGCCCCGCCGATCGTCTCCCGCACGATCGCGCTCAGGCCGCTGGACTGGTTCCCCACGCTGACGGTATGGCCCAGATTGCGCAGGCCCTTGACCAGCGGATCGTTGTCGCCGGGCAGTCCGCCCTGCGGCGTGCTGGTATCGACGTTCGGATGCTCGCCGCCGACGATCATCGTCGCGTTGTTCGAGCCGAAGTCGATCATCGACACCGCCTGCTGCGCGTCCATCTTCCAGTCGAGCACGCCGACCAGCGTCTTGGCGACGTACTGGATGATGGTGGCCCCGCCCGGCGAACCGGTGGTCATCTTGAAGTCGCCGCGGCTGCCGTCGCCCTTGCGCTCGAACACCAGCGTCGGCGACATCGAGCTGCGCGGGCGCTTCAGCGGCTGCACGCGATTGGCGATCTGCGCCCCGTTCGCATCGACCGGCTCCGCGCTGAAATCGGTCAGCTCGTTGTTCAGCAGGAAGCCGCCGGTCATGTGGTACGAGCCCAGTCCCGATTCGATCGTCGTCGTCATCGCCACCACGTTGCCGTACTTGTCGACCAGCGACAGATGCGTGGTGCCGCGCTCGGCGATGATCGGCGCCCCCATCGGCGCCCCACCGAAGTTGCCGGCCGGCACGGGCCGCGGCATCGCCGCGGTCAGGCTGATCATGCCGGCGCGCTGGGCCAGATAGCTCTTGTTGAGCATCGTGTCCGGGCTGCCGCCGGGCAACGGCACGAAGTCGGTGTCGGCCACGTACTGGTTGCGATCCGCATAGGCCAGGTTGCCGGCCTCGCCGACCAGGTGCACGCCGGTAACGCTGGGCTTTCCGCCGTTCTGGTCCATGCTGGTGGGCGCATGGCTGGCCATGTCGAAGTTCTCGAGGATGCCGAGAATCTGCCCGACCGCGATGCCGCCCGAGGACGGCGGCGGCATGCCGCAGATCTCGTATTGCCGATAGGTGGTGCAGACCGGCTCGCGCTTCTTGGCCTGGTAGTTGGCGAGATCGTCGAGCGTGGTCACGCCCGGCGTGGTGCCGCCATCGTAGGTGGTGCGGATCTTGTCGACGATGGCGCGAGCGATCGGCCCGTCCTTGTAGAAGGCATCGGCCCCGCCCTCGGCCACCGCGGTGAAGGTCTGCGCCAGCGCCGGGTTCTTCAGGATCGTATTGACCGCGCGCGGCGTGCCGTCGGGGTTCAGGAAGTAGGCCGCCATCTCCGGATCGCGCTTGATGTTCTGCACGGTGGTGGCGCTGGAGATCGACGCGGCCATGCGCGGCGGAATCGCGAAGCCGTCGGTGGCCAGCTTGATCGCCGGCGAGAACAGTTCCTTCCAGGTCTTCTTGCCGTAGTCGCGATGGGCGAGTTCGAGCACGCGGAGCGTGCCCGGCGTGCCGATCGAGCGGCCGCTGCGCACCGCGTTGGGCAGCGGCGGGGTCTGGTCGGTCGAGGACTTCCAGCGCAGATAGTTCTCGTCGGCTCCGGAGGGCGCGGTTTCGCGGCCGTCGTAGGCGATGACCTTCTTCGTCTGCGCGTCGTAATGCATGATAAAGGCGCCGCCGCCGATGCCGGACGACTGCGGCTCGACGAGGTTCAGCACCATCTGCGCGGCCACCGCCGCATCGACCGCGGTGCCGCCGTCCTTCAGGATGTCGCAGGCGACCTTGGTCGACACCGGATTGTTGGTCACCGCCATGTACGTCTTCGCATAGACCGTGCGCTTCGGCGCGTAGCCGGTGGCGACCTCGGGGGCGCCGGGCTCGCCGGGCAGCACGATCACTTCGCCGCCGGTCGTGCCATTCAGCTCACAGCCCGCCACCGGTTGTGGGGGCGGCGGCTTGTGGCCATGGTGGTCGTCGTCATCGTCGCCGCCGCACGCGGACAGCAACAGCGCGGCGGTGGCCATCATCAGCCAGCCGCGGGGGCGTCTGCGCGGCGGGGATGCGGGAAGGGCGGGATCGAAGGTCGTGCGCTGTCGCATGGCTGTCTCCTTGTTGTCGGGCATCAGCTGGCAGGGCTGGCTCGGTGCCCGGGATGCGAACGTCCGCCGGCGCGGATGGGGCGCCGGAACGGCGGCGGTGGGGAACGACAACTACGACGCTAGTACGCGCAAGGCCGCTATGCAATGGTCCTTAATGACGATTTGGCGCGCGGCGAGCCTTCGCTTCCTCGGGCTCACCGCTCCATGCCGCCGCCGGGCTCGGCCATGCGGCGGTGCTGCTCGGCCAGCAGATCGGCCGGTGTCACGTTCGAGATCGCGGCGCGCAGCTTGTTCTGCCACCCGGTGACGACGTCGCCGTCGCCCCGCAGCATCGCCTCGAAGCCCTCGCGCGCGACCTCGGCAGGGTCGTCCTTCTTCTGCTGGCCCAGCCGCGTGTCGAGCATGTCGGCGCGCTCGAAGAAATCGGTCTCGGTCGCGCCCGGCATCAGGCAGGTCACCGTGACCCCGCAATCGCGCAATTCGTGCCGCAGCGCAAACGAGAAGGAATCGAGGAAGGCCTTGGTCGCGTTGTAGACGGCCTGATAGGTGCCCGGCATGAAGCCGGCGATCGAGCCGGTGATCAGGATGCGGCCGGTGCGGCGGTCGCGCATGTCGCGGCCGATGCGATGCAGCAAGTCCAGCGTGCCGGTGACATTGGTCTCGACCACGCGCTGGATGTCGCGGAAGTCCTGGTCGAGAAAGGCGCGGCCCAGGCCGCGGCCCGCGTTGGCGCACAGCACGTCGACGGGACGCCCCTTCGTGGCGCGATACAGCGCCTCGACGCCGGCCGGATCGGCCAGGTCCACGCACAGCGCATCGACGGCCATGCCGGCATCGCGCAGGGCCACCGCCGCGGTGTCGATGGCGGGCTCGTCGGCCGCGATCAGCAGATCGTAACCTTGCATCGCACAACAGCGCGCAAGCTCGAAGCCGATGCCCGACGAGGCACCGGTGACGACGGCAAAGGGACGGGCGGCTTGGTTCACGGCGGTCTCCTGATGGCGGCTCGGTTCGTATCGCCCGGCGCAAGGCTGCGGGGGGCGGTACGGCCAACCCGTCCCTCAAGCAAAGTTCGTTCCGCGCATTGCGATGCCACCGCGCGCCCGCCGCTTCGTGCTTCCGTTGCCCGGAATTACAAAAGACGGCAGGCCGTGCCGGCACGTCAGCGGAAATCGCTGAAGCGGATGTCCGGTGCGCTGGTGTTGTGCCGCGACGGGACGGTGCGTCCGAAGCGGACGTCGCCGGCCTGCCAGGTCGACACCTCCGCGACCGTGGCGTCGCGCGCCTGCCCCGCCGGGTCCTGCCAGCTGACGCGGCTCATGTCGGCGTTGTCCTCGGTCACGTACATCGAGCGCAGCATCGCGAACGGCGCTTGCGCGCGATACGGCGGGTGGAAGGCGACATCGAGCGCGGTGCGCGTGCGGCTGATCTCGCGGATCGCCACCTGTGCCTCGCCCCCGGCGGTAAAGCGCAGGCCGATGGTGCGTTGGCGCGGATCGATATCGATGTGGGCGATATCGACGATCGGCCGCAGGTCCTGCTGTACCGGCCCCATCAGGAACGAGGAGCCATAGGCGTTGTCGGGCAGGTGCGCCGCGGGCAGCGGCTTGGCGCGCCAGTAGCCGTCCGAGGGATAGAGCACCAGCACCTCGGTCTCGACGACCTTGCCCTTGGGGCCCTTGCGCTTGTCGAAGAACTGGATCAGATGAAAACCGCCATCCTTGCGCCCGCCGACGGTGACAGGCACGCGCTGGGGCCGCCAGAAGCTGTCGAAGGTGATGCCGACGATCGCGAGGTCCTTGCCATCATACAGACGAACCTTGCGCGGCTTGAAGGTGTGGCGCGGATCGGTGGGATGCGGGGTATCGCCGAAATTGCAGCCCGAGAAGTCCGGCGCCGAGCTGTCCTTGCGGATCTTGCCGATGTAGGCGGGATGCAGCGCCTCGACGCGGAAGCGCTGGATGGACGGGGCCGACAGCGCGAAGGAGACGTTGTCCTCTTCGGCGCAGGTGGTCGGTGTCGTCAGGTTGCGGACCTCGACCGCGGCCGGGACCGGATCGGTCGATGCGAGCGGAGTGGGCGAAGTGGGCGAAGTGGGCGAAGTGGGCGAAGTGGGCGAAGTGGGCGAAGTGGGCGAAGTGGGCGAAGTGGGCGAAGTGGGCGACGTGGGGGACGTTGGCGATTGTGCGACGGCGGTGGCCGTCAGCAGGCTGCACAGCAGGGCCGGGATCAGTCGAAGCGGGCGAATCTGGCGGCTTGGCATGCGTTGGTGGTTTCCTTGTTTGCATACCCGCGCCGTGCCGGCTGGACGCCGTTGGCCTGCCGTGGCCGTGGCCTTGGCCGTGGCGAGCCTTGCCTTGGCCTGCTTGCTGGGTCTGCCAAGGCTTGCCTTGGCACACCGAGCTCTGCGTCGGCGCTGCCCTGGTGTTGCGGTGGCCTCGCCTGGGCCTGGTCCGGCAACCCCTAGCGGCGGTCGCCCAGCACGGTCGCGCGGGTAAAGTCCTCGATATTGTCCAGCAGCGCGTCGAGCGCCGCGCCCGCGCCTTCGACATCGCCCTCGGCGATGGCAGCGGCGACACGGGCGTGCAGGCGCGCCATCTCGGGAAGATCGGCGGCCTGCTTGTAGTGAAAATACCAGAAGCGGCGTGACAGCCCATGCATCAGCCGCATCGCGCCCTCGGCAAACTCGTTGCGCGCGGCCTGCAGACACAGTTCGTTGAAGCCCGCATCGGCGCGCACGAAGGCCACTTCATCCGCCTTCTTGACCGAGCGCTCGAACTCCGCGGCAAGCCGCCGGAAAGCCTGGCGTTCCTCGACGGTGGCGCGGCGCGCCGCACTGCGGCAGATCAGCCGCTCGACCTCCCGACGCGTTTCCAGCAGCCGCAATTGCTTGGCCACGTCGATCGGCGGAATCAGCAGGCCGCGCTGCGGCAGCACCACGATCAGATGCTCGCGCGCCAGCCGCTGTATCGCCTCGCGGATCGGCGTGCGGCCGATACCGGTCATCTCGCTCAACTGGAATTCGGAGACCGACGAACCGGGCGCGAGCTGCAACGTGACGATCGCTTCCTCGATCCACCGATAGGCCTGATCCGTCAGCCGCCCGCGCGGCCCCGCCCCGTTCTCGCTACCTTCGTCCTCGACATGGGTCGCTGCCGCCCGCCTGACTGTCGCCGCTTTCTTGACCATTGACGTCGTTTGCATGTTTGACGAATGCAAATTGTATATGAGTCATTTTCGGGGGAGGCGCGGCCCCCCCGGGCTCCGACTGGTTTTCACAGGAATGACCATTTTCAGCAAACGTTGCACATGGGCATTCCAGTGAAAATCGCGCGCCCGGTCCGTCAGACCGGAGACGATTCATGGCGCCGCGCGCCCGGAACGGTCCACGACAGAGACATCCCGCTTGCGTTTACTCACCGGCGTCCACTACTATGATCCATCTAATATATTAGATGTACAGGAGACACCATGGCAGCAGACTCCATGGACGTGATCGAAGTCGGCAGCGGGCCGTTGTGCGTCGTGGCGCTGCACGGCATCCAGGGCACGCGGGCGGCGTGGTTGCGGGTGGCGCAGCGCCTGAGCGCGCTCTGTACCTTCGTGCTGCCGAATCTGCAGGGACGGGGGGCGGCGCCGCGGCCCGGCACCGTCGACGGATACACGCTGGAGCGTTATGCGGCCGCGGTACGCGAGGTCGTGCAGCGGCATGCCGAGGCGCGGCCCTTCGTGCTGGCGGGATGGAGCATGGGCGTGTCGGTGGCGCTCGAGTACGCCGACCGCTATCGCGATGAACGCGCACCGCTCGCGCTGCTGTTGCTGTCGGGCTCCCCTGCCCTGTGCGAGACGCGCTGGTTTCACGCCGATGAGGGTACGGCGCTGATGGACGAGATCGCCGCGCGCGAGCGTCGGCTCGGCTTGAGCGAGGCAGCCGACCACGCCGCCGTCGCGCGGACGTGGCAGGCGATCCGGGGAAGCGATCAGCGTTCGCGCTTGCCCTCGCTGCCGATGCCGGCCCTGGTCATTCATGGCCGCGACGACGGCGATTGCCCATGGGCGCACGCGCAGGCGCTGGCCGATGGTTTGCCTGGCAGCCGGCTGGCCACCATCGAACTGGCGGGCCACGGTTTGCTGACCGGCCATGCCGTTGCCGTCGCCGAGCTCGCGCTGCCCTGGTTGCAGCAGCTCGCCGATTCGATGCGCCCTGCCGGATCAACCGCCCTTCCTTCGTCCATCCCGCTGGAGTTGCCATGAGAATCGAAGACCTGGTCTATTTCTGCGCGCCGGCGCGCCTGATCGTCGGCCCCGGTACGCGCGCGCAATTGCCGGCGCTGCTGCAGCGGCTCGGCCATCGCCACGGCGTGCTCGTCACCGATCCCTTCTTCACCGGACGCACGCCGTGGGTCGGCGAGTACATCGAGGCCGCGCGCGCCGCGGGCATCGAGACGGTGGTCTACGACGGCGGCATGCCGGATCCCAGCACAACGCTGTGCGACGAGGCCACGCTCGCGCTGCGCAAGCGGCTGGGCCGCCGTGTCCCGGACCATCTGGTGGCGCTCGGCGGCGGCAGCAATATCGACCTCGCCAAGGCGCTGAGCCTGACGCTGCTGGAAGGCCGGCCGGTGCGCGACTTCGCCGGTACGTTGCCCGCCGGCATGCGGCCGATCCCGCTGGTGGCGCTGCCGACCACCTCCGGCACGGGCTCGGAGGCGACGCCGGGCGCGATCCTCGTCGATCCCGACAACGCGACCAAGATCGCGGTGATGGACAACGCGCTGCGTCCGCAGATCGCGCTGATCGACCCCGAGTTCACCTATACCTGTCCGCCGCGCGTGACCGCGGATGCGGGCATCGATGCGCTGACGCATGCGATCGAGTCGTACCTGACCGTCGACAGCGCGGCTTATCCACGGCAAGGCAACGCGGATCCCGGTTATAGCGGACGTTCGGCGCTGACCATGCTGTTCGCCCGCGAGGCGATCGCGCTGTGCAGCCGCTACCTGCTGCGCGCCTACCGCGACAGCGGCAAGGGGGGCGACGGCGACAGCGGTGACGCTGTCGTTCGCGACATCGCGGCACGCGTCGGCATGTCCTATGCCAGCCTCTACGCCGCGCTGTCCTACGGCAGCGCCGGGCTGAACGCGGTACATGGCATCGCCTATGCCGTCGCGGGCCTGACCCACCGTTCGCATGGCAGCACCAACGCCGTGATGCTGCCCTATGTACTGGACGCGCTGCGTACTACGCGCGGTGCCGATCTGCTGGCGCTGGCGCCGCTGTTCGGCCTCGACCAGGGCAGCGACGAGGCGCGCATCGCCGGCGTGCCGCTGGCCGTGCGCAATCTGATCGACGCGCTCGACATCCCCTCGAACCTGCAGGCCTTCGGCGTCCCGCGCGAAGCGCTGCCCGCGCTGACGCGCGACGCACTGGCCGTCACGCGGCTGGCGCAGGCGTTCCCCGTCGACGACGTGCCGGGCACCTATGCGCGCGTGATCGAGCACGCGTGGCGCGGCGAACTCGCCGCCCATGGCCGCGCCGCGGCCGCGAAACAGGCGGCTTAAGACCGCTTAAGGCCGCTTAAAGCCGCTTAAAGCCGCTTAAGGCGGCGCCTTAGGGCAAATCCGGAGCTTCGCCCGGCAAGCCGCGCCGAATAACGCTTTCCGGGCGACCACCCGGCACCGCGGACGCCAGCGCGGCCCGCGTTCTGCCACACACGGTTTGCATACCTATCGCATCCATCTAATATATTAGCCAGACCGCCAACAGGCGGCCCCACGACAACGACAGGAGACAACCATGGACATGTCGGCAGGCAGTGTGGCGCTGACCCCCGGAGTCGCGGCGCGACTCGAGCGCCTTCCCATGACCCGCTATCAGCGCACCTTGTTCGGCATCATCGCCACCGCATGGTTCTTCGATTCGATGGACCTGGGCATGATGACCTTCGTGCTCGGCTCGATCAAGGCCGAGTTCGGCCTGAGCGCGGCGCAGACCGGCCTGCTGGCCAGCTCGAGCTTTCTCGGCATGTTTGCCGGCGCGGCGGTGGCCGGCATGCTGGCCGACCGCTTCGGCCGCAAGCCGGTGTTCCAGGTCAGCATGATCTTCTGGGGCGTGGGCAGCCTGATGTGCGGGCTCGCGGACAGCGTGACGGCGCTGATGCTGTACCGCGTGCTGCTCGGCTTCGGCATGGGCATGGAGTTCCCGATCGGGCTGTCGATGGTCTCCGAGATCGTGCCGGCCAGGAGCCGCGGCAAGTATGTCGCAATCCTCGAGGGCTTCTGGCCGATCGGCTTTATCGCGGCGGGATTGCTGGCGTATCTGACGCTGCCGGTGATCGGCTGGCGCGGCATCTTCATCGCGATGGCGCTGCCGGCCGCGTTCGTCTTCGTGGTGCGCCGGATGGTCCCGGAATCCCCGCGCTGGCTCGAAGGGGCGGGACGGCAACGCGAAGCCGAGGCCGTGATGGCCGGCATCGAGGCACGCGTCGAGCGTGCCAGCGGCAAGCCGCTGCCGGCGGTACAGGAAGGCTTCGCGCCCGCTACCGTGCACGACCGCAAGGCCATGTTCGGCGAACTGTGGAAAGGTCCGTACGCCAAACGCACCGTGATGCTGTGGGGCATCTGGTTCTTCGCGCTGCTCGGCTACTACGGGCTGACCACGTGGCTTGGCGCACTGCTGCAGCAGGCCGGCTACGCGGTCACCAAGTCGGTGCTGTACACGGTCTATATCTCGCTGGCCGGCATTCCGGGCTTCATCTTCTCGGCGTGGCTGCTGGAGAAATGGGGGCGCAAGCCGACCTGCGCGCTGATGCTGCTGGGCAGCGCCGCGTCCGCCTATCTGTACGGCCAGGCCGCCGTGCTGAAGCTGCCGGTCGAGCAGCTGATCGCCGCCGGCCTGTGCATGCAGTTCTTCCTGTTCGGCATGTGGTCCGTGCTGTATGCCTACACGCCCGAGTTGTATCCGACGCGCTCGCGTGCAACGGGATCGGGCTTCGCCTCGTCGATCGGCCGCATCGGCTCTTTGGTCGGCCCGTATCTGGTCGGCGTGCTGCTGCCGATCACCGGCCAGGGCGGCATCTTCACGCTGGGCGCGCTGTCGTTCGCAATTGCCGCGATCACCGTGCTGTGGCTCGGCATCGAGACCAAGGGCAAGTGCCTGGAGGAAGTGTCGAGCTGAACGAACATGCGATGTCGTCCGCGCCGACGCGTGGACGACCGCTTCCCACGGCCCTCGCTTGCGAGGGCCGTTTTCTTGGAGCGGCAGGCAGCAGCGAGACATCGTTTGGCACGAGCGGATGGCACAAATCGTTTGACATCGAACCATATACCACTAATATATTAGTACGATGTCAGTACGCCAAAGACAGGAGACAACCATCATGATGAGCGAACGCCAACGCAAATTCCGCGAGCAATACAAGGCCGATATCAGCCCGCTGTACAACGGCCTGCTGCATATCGGCGTGATCTTCGCCGCCGGCATCGCCGCGCTCTACTACTGCGCGACGAAGCTGGAAAACGCGACGTGGGAGTGGCTGCTGGTGCTGCCGGTCTTTCTCGCCGGCAACCTGGTCGAATGGTTCATGCACAAGTACGTGATGCACCGGCGCATCGACGTGTTCGCGTTGCGCGCCATCTACGAGCGGCACACGCGTCAGCATCACCAGTACTTCACCGATATCGAGCCCACCATCGACACCACGCGCGAATTCCGCATCGTGTTCTTCCCCTGGCGCGTGTTGATCACGCTGGGCGTCGGCGGCGGTGTGCTCGGCTACCTGGCCTATCTGCTGATCAATGCCAACGCGGCGTACATCGTCTTCATGACGATGGTCGGGCACTACCTGGTCTACGAAGTATTCCACTACTGCTGCCACGTCCATGACAACTGGTTCGTGCGCAATATGCCGTTCATCAACACGATCCGCCGGCACCATACCGCGCACCACAACCAGGGAATCATGATGCACTACAACATGAACCTGACCTTCCCGATCGCCGACTGGCTGATGGGCACCAGCGATCTGCGCCGCGGCCTGCTCGGCCACCTGTTCAACGGCTACAGCGAGGACCATATCAAGGAGGAACTCAAGCCCATCATCCGCAAGTTCCGCCACGACGATTCGCGCGTGACGCTCGACGGTCCGCAGCTGACCGAGGATGAACGGCGCGCGATGGCGGCCTGACGGCAGACCCACTGCAGCCCACGGATGGCCGGGACTTCGATCCCGGCCATCGCCATTTTGGCCGACCGAGGCCGACCTCCCTTCCCCACGCGCCTTTGCCTGACGGCTACCTCATCGCTTGACACTTCAGCCCCGCAGCGGCAATGATCGAACCCGCTGGACCTTCGCTGAACCCGCTTCCCCGTCATGCCAATGGGCGCTGCCACGGCCGAATACCAGTTCAAACCGCACGAGCGGCCCACCGTTCCGGGCTCCCCTGCGACGCCCGATCATCCGACGCCAAGGCGCGTCGGCTATTTCTGCGTCGGCGTGCTGATCGGCCTGACCGCCGGCTTCGGCAACGCGCTGGTGATCGCCAACCTGAACAATATCCAGGGGGTCTTCGGCCTCTACAGCGATCAGGCCGCGTGGCTGTCGACGGTCTACGTGATGACCAACGTCTGCGCCAGCATGCTGCTGATCAAGTTCCGGCAGCAATACGGCCTGCAGCAGTTCGCGCGGCTGTTCCTGCTCGGCTATGTGGTCATCACGCTTGCCCACATCTTCGTCCATACCTTCGAGACCGCGCTGCTGGTACGCGCGGCCAACGGCATCGCGGCCAGCGGGCTGAGCACGCTGGCGCTGTATTACATGATCCAGTCGATGCCGGCGGCGCACCGGCTCAAGGCGATCGTGCTCGGCATCGGCGTGCCGCAGCTGGCCACACCGCTCGCGCGCGTGTTCACCTCCGGCATGCTCGAAGCAGGCAACTGGAAGGCGCTCTACCTGTTTGAACTCGGCCTGGCGCTGCTGTCGCTGGTCGCGGTGGCGCTGCTGCGGCTGCCGCCCAGCGAGCGCATCCGGGCTTTCGAGAAGCTGGACTTCGTGACCTTCGCGCTGTTCGCGCCCGGCATGGCGCTGCTGTGCGCGGTGCTGAGCCAGGGCCGCATCCTGTGGTGGACCGAGGCCGCGTGGCTCGGGTACGCGCTGTGCGGCGCGGTCGCGCTGATCACCGCCGCGCTGTGGATCGAGCACAACCGCGCCAATCCGCTGCTCAATACCCGCTGGCTCGGCAGCAGTGCGATGCTGCGCTTCGCGCTGGTCGCCATCGCCGTGCGCGTGCTGCTGTCCGAGCAGGCCTACGGCGCGGTCGGCCTGCTGACCGCGCTCGGCATGGGCAACGACCAGCTGGTTCCGCTGTACGTGGTGGTCTCGCTGGCGAGCATCGCCGGCCTCGTCCTCAGCGCGCTGACGGTCAACCCGTTGAACCTGGAACGGCCGATCCGCATCTCACTGCTGCTGATCGCGATCGGCGCCTTCATGGACGCGCATTCGAACAACCTGACGCGCCCGGCCAACATGTACCTGAGCCAGGCGCTGATCGCCTTCGCCGCGGTCTATTTCATGGGGCCGACGCTGCTGATCGGCATGCTGCGCGCGCTGTCGAAGGGCATGAGCCATATCGTCAGCTTCTCGGCGCTGTTCGGCATCACGCAATCGCTCGGCGGGCTTGCCGGCTCCGCGCTGCTTGGCACCTTCCAGATCTATCGCGAGAAATTCCACTCGCATTCGCTGGTGCAGTCGATCACGCTGACCGACCCGCTCGACGCGGCGCGCATCCAGGCGCTCGGCGGCGCCTACGGACGCGTGCTGACCGACCCCACGCTGCGGCAGGCCGAGGGCTCGGCGCTGCTGGCGCAGCAGGTCACGCGCGAGGCCAATGTGCTGGCGTTCAACGACGTCTTCCTGATAATCGGCATCATCGCGTCCGCCACCTTCGTCTGGCTGCTGGCGCTCTACATCCGCGATCGCATCCGCGGCCACAACCCGATGGCCGAGCCGCTGGAAGCGATGGCACGGATGCGGCAACGCCAGCAATAACAACAACATCTGGAGCCACCGGTGACCGACCAAACGCCGAACCGCGAACCCGGCCCCGCTGCTTCCGCGCAAACGAACGCGCAGAAGTCCGCGCAGCCCGACTCGCCCGAGCGTCTGCAGGATCCCGTCGAGGTACCGCAGCAGGCCTCCGCCCCGCCGACCGGCTGGTCGCCGCCCAAGGGCACGCGTCGGGCCACGATCATCGTCGTCGCGATCGCGCTGGCCAGCATCCTGATCATCCTGTACGCGTGGGGACTCCCGCCCTTCACGCACGTGATCCAGAGCACCGACAACGCCTATGTGCGCGGCCAGACCACGGTGATCAGCCCGCAGGTCAGCGGCTATGTGGTCGACGTGCCGGTGCGCGACTTCCAGCAGGTCAAGGCGGGACAGGTGCTGCTGAAGATCGACGATCGCATCTATCGGCAGCGCGTCGAGCAGGCCCGCGCGAACCTGGACACGCAGATCGCCAACCTGAGCAACACCGACCAGACGCGCCGCTCGCGCGAGGCCACGGTGCTGGCGCAGCAGGCGAGCCTGGCCAACGCGCAGGCGCAACTGCTCAGGGCCCAGGCCGATATGCGGCGGGTCGACGAGCTGGTGGCCGACGGATCGGTCTCGCTGCGCGAGCGCGACCAGACCCGCGCCGCGCTGCGGCAGGCCGAGGCCGCCGTGCGCCAGGCCCGCGCCGCCGCCGAGATCGCCCGCCAGGACGTGCAGGCCGTCGCGGTCAGCCGCGAGGGATTGCAGGCGGCGGTCGAAGCGGCGCGCGCGGCGTTGAAGCTCGCCGAGATCGATCTGGCCAACACGGTGCTGCGCGCCCCGCAGGACGGGCAACTGAGCCAGATCGGCGCGCGCCTGGGCCAGTACGTGACGGCCGGCACGCAGGCGATGTTCCTGGTGCCGCCGACGCTGTGGGTCATCGCCAACTACAAGGAGGCGCAGACCTCGCACATGGCGCCCGGCCAGCCGGCGAGCTTTCGCGTCGACGGGCTCGACGATGCGCGGCTGACCGGCCATGTCGAGCAGCTGGCGCCGGCGGCAGGCTCGGAGTTCGCGGTGATCCAGCCGGACAACGCCACCGGCAACTTCGTCAAGGTCGCGCAACGGATCTCGGTGCGCATCGCCATCGATCCGGACCAACCCCTCGCGGCGCGGCTGCGGCCCGGCATGTCGGTGCGGGTCGAGGTCGATACCCGGCAGGCGGAGTCCCACGCGCGATGACGGCCGGCTCACATATTCGGCGCTTCGGCTCGCGTAGCGGTCCGCTTGTCGGTCCGCTTATCGGTCCACGTATCGGCCCGCGCATTGCCCCGCGTATCGGCCCGCGCATTGCCCCGCGCATTGGCCCG
This sequence comes from Cupriavidus cauae, assembly GCF_008632125.1. GTDB lineage: Bacteria > Pseudomonadota > Gammaproteobacteria > Burkholderiales > Burkholderiaceae > Cupriavidus > Cupriavidus cauae. Next base: position 31,176 of record NZ_VWRN01000019.1, on the reverse strand, counting down.
CGTATTGCCCCGCGTATTGCCCCGCGTATCCACGCCCGCATTGGCGCCGTGTTGCGCATGGCGCTGTGCGCGGTGGCGCTGCCGCTGCTGTTCGGCTGCATGGGCCCGCGGCCGGAGCCGCCGGCCGCAGCCGCGCTGACGCCGCCCCCCGCATGGCGCGTCGAACCCGGCCCGAGCGCGCCGCTTGAGCGCGACTGGTGGCGCCGCTATGGCGACCCGGTGCTGGCGCAGCTGGTCGAACGCGCACTGGCCAACAACGCCGATCTCGGCGTCGCCGCGGCGCGTGTCGCCGAAGCGCGGGCGCAGCAGCGGCTCGCGCAGGCCCAGCTGCTGCCGACGCTCGACGCCACCGCGACCGGCGGACGCTCCCGCAGCCTGAATGCGCTGGGACGGGAATCGATCTCGAATTCGTTCGAGCCGCAGTTCCAGGCCGCTTACGAGATCGATCTGTTCGGGCGCCTGGCCGACCTGTCGGCTGCCGCGCGCGCCGGCACGCGGGCCAGCGAAGCGGCCCACGACGCGGCGGTGCTGTCGGTCGCCGCGACCACGGCGCGGGCCTACCTGACGCTGCGCGCCCTCGATGCCCAGCTCGCCGTGGTACGGCAGACGCTGGCGGCGCGCGAGGACGCCTTGCGGCTGGCGCGGCGCCGTGCCGATGCGGGCTACACCTCGCAACTGGAGTTCGCGCAGGCGCGCGCCGAATACGAGTCCACCGCGCAGGCGGTGCCGCAGGCCGAGCTGGCGGTCGCACGACAGGAGAACGCCTTGCTGCTGCTGATCGGCGAATCGCCGTCGGGCGGGATCGCGCGCGGCGCCGCGCTGTCCGCACTGCGGCCGCCGCCCGTGCCCGATGGCCTGCCCGCCGACCTGCTGCGGCGTCGCCCGGATATCGCGCAGGCCGAGTTCCAGCTGGCCGCGACCGATGCCAATCTGAGCGCCGCGCGCAAGGCGTTCCTGCCGCAGCTGCACCTGTCCGGTTCCGCGGGTCTGCTGTATGCCAGCGGCGTGGCCAACCCGGTCCGTATCTGGTCGCTCGGCGGCAGCATCCTGGCACCGCTGTTCGAGGGCGGCCGCATCGAGGCCGGCGCACAGGTTGCGACGGCACAGCGCGATCAGGCCGCCTTCGCCTACCGCCGCACCGCGCTGACCGCCTTCCGCGAGGTCAACGACAATCTCGCGGCGCTGCGCCAGCTCGAGGCGCAGGTCCTGCATCTGGGCCAACAGCGCGACGCGCTCGCGGCCGCGCTGCGTCACGCAACCAATCGCTATCGCGCCGGCTATTCGCCGTACCTGGAGCAGCTCGATGCGCAGCGCGGACTGCTGAGCGCGGAGCTGAACCTCATCCAGGCGCATGCGGATTGGCTCAATGCCAGCGTGGCCCTGTACCAGGCGATGGGGGGCGGCTGGACTTGGCCACGGTAAGCGGTGAGCAGTAAGCGGTTAGTGGAAGCGGTAAGCGATGAGCCGTAAGCTCTGAGCTCTGAGCTCTGAGCTGTGAGCTGTGAGCTGTGAGCGGTACGCGGTGAGCGGTACGCAGCGAGCGGTAAAACGCCTCTGCGCGACTCCGCGTCACGCGACACTACCGCGCCGGCACCGCCCACACGCGGCCGTCGCCGATCACATAGACGCGCCGCTGCGGCGCGCGCCTGACCGGAGCGTGACCGGTAAAGGCGCCGAACGCCGGCAGGATGCCGGCATGCGCATCGAAGACGAAGCACGGCAGGCGGACCGAATCCGAACCGGCCCGCAGCGTATAGGCCGGATGCAGATGCCCGGCCAGTTCGTAGCCCCCGTTGGCCGCGCCCGGCAGATGGCACAGCGCGAACGGCCCCCGCCGCCACGGTTCCGAGACCACCGCGATGTCGAGCGAGGGCGGCGGATCGCCGGCGCGCGCATCGTGATTGCCGCGTACCAGCGTGCATCGCAGCCCCGGTTGCACCGCGGATTGCAGGCCGGCGCGCCAGTCGGCCAGCGCGGCCAGCAACGCCGGCGTTCGGCTCGCGCGGGCATGCAGGAAGTCGCCGAGAAAGACCAGCTCACGCGCCGGATAACGAGCCGCAAGGTCCGACAGCCGCGCGAGGTTGTCGCGCGTGGTGCCGGCCGGCACCGGCTGGCCAAGCGCGCGATAGGCCGCGGCCTTGCCGAAATGCACGTCGGCGACCAGCAGCATCGACGCGGCCGGCCACCAGACCGCGCGCTCGGGCAGCAGCCACAGCGTCTCGCCCGCGACTTCCACCCGGCGCGCGGAGGAAGATGCGGACGACGGCGCGGACGAGGGGGACGACGAGCGAGCGGACGAAGACGACGAAGACGACGAAGAAGCAAGCGACATCGGGGGACTCACAGCGGCGGCAGCGGCTTCGAGATCTTGCGCGGGCGCCGACGGCGCGAAGACGACGAAGAAGACGAAGACGAAGACGAGGACGAGGACGACCGCGACGACGACCCGGCATGATCGGCCATGCCGAAGCGCGCGATCTCCGCGACGCGATCGGCCGGCGGCTCTTCCACCGGCACCGACATGCCAACGCCCTCGCTGGCGCCCTCGCCCTCCGGCCCCGCGGCCCGTTCGAGCTCGGCCAGCATCCGCGCGATGCGGTCGGCGAGCTTCTCGGTGCTCAACTTCTCGCGCAGGAATTCGACGATCAGCGGAAACGACAGCGGCGTCGGCCGCTTCAGCACGCGCAGATCCAGCCGCAGCCCCGCCAGCCGATCCAGCGTGCGCGACAGCCGCGCGGCATCCAGTTCCTGGTTCAGGACCTCGCGCTCGGCCTGGCCCAGCAGCAGGTTCCCGGGGTCGTGCTTGCGGAAGACCTCGTAGAACAGGCTCGACGAGGCCTGCAACTGGCGCGCGCTCTTGTGCGCGCCGGGATAGCCCTGGAACACCAGCCCCGACACCCGTGCGATCTCGCGAAAGCGCCGCAGCGACAGCTCGCCGGCGTTGAGGCTGGCCAGCACGTCGGCGACCAGATCGCGCTGCCGCTCCTGCGCCAGCACCAGCGGCAGCCAGTGCGCCCAATCGAGCGGCGCGGCCGACAGCAGCTCCAGCCCGTAGTCGTTGACCGCGACCGAGATCGTGGTCGGCAATTGCGAGCCGAGCCGCCATGCCAGCAGGCTGCCCAGGCCCAGATGCACCGAGCGGCCGGCAAACGGATACAGGAACAGATGCGAGCCCTCGCGCGAGCGCAGCGTCTCGGCCAGCAGCGTGGTGCGCGTCGGCAGCGCCGACCAGCGCTGCTGCAGATCGACCAGCGGCTGGATCAGCGGCAGCTCCGGCGTCTGCGCGGGATCGAGCTTGCCGGCGGCGGCGTCCTCGAGCGTGGCGACCACCGCGTCGGCCAGTTCCGTCGACAGCGGCATGCGCCCGCCATTCCAGCGGGGTACCACGGGGCGCCCCTTGTCGGCGCGGCGGACGTAGGCGGTCATCTCCTGCACGCGCACCAGCTCCAGCAGCCGGCCGCCGAACAGGAAGCAGTCGCCCGGCGACAGCCGCGCGATAAAGCCCTCCTCGACCGTGCCGAGCGACGCGCCGCCACGCCCCGCGCGGCTCCAGTAGCGCACCTGCATGGTCGCATCGCTGACGATGGTGCCGACGCTCATCCGATGACGCCGCGCGAGGCGAACGTCCGGCACGCGCCAGACCCCGTGCTCGTCGGGCTGCACGCGCCGGTAGTCCGGATAGGCCGACAGGCTGCTGCCGCCCTGCCGCACGAAGTCCAGGCACCACTGCCACTCGGCGTCGGTCAGCGTGCGATAGGCATAGGCGCCGCGCACTTCGTCGAGCAGCGCGTCGGGAACGAAGCCCCCGCCCAGCGCGACCGTGACCAGATGCTGGACCAGCACGTCGAGCGGCTTGTCCGGCGACTCGCGCGCTTCGATGCGTCCGGCCATGACCGCATGGCGCGCCGCCACCGCTTCGACCAGTTCGAGGCTGTGGGTCGGCACGATGGTCACCCGCGACGGCCGGCCCGGCGCATGGCCCGAGCGACCCGCACGCTGCAGCAGCCGCGCCACGCCCTTCGGCGAGCCGACCTGCAGCACGCGCTCGACCGGCAGGAAATCGACGCCCAGATCGAGGCTGGAGGTGCAGACCACCGCCTTCAGCGTGCCGGTCTTCAGTCCCGCCTCGACCCAATCGCGCACGTCGCGGTCGAGCGAGCCGTGATGCAGCGCCAGCTGTCCCGCCCAGTCCGGCCGCGCCTCGAGCAGCGCCAGATACCAGCGCTCGGCCTGCGAGCGGGTGTTGAGGAAGACCAGCGTGGTGCTGCTGCCATCGATCTCGCGCACCACATGCGGCAGCATCGACAGGCCCAGATGCCCGGCCCACGGAAAGCGCCCGGCCGCATCGGGCAGCAGCGTATCGACAATCAGCTGCTTGGGGATCTTGCCTCGCACCAGCTCGCGCCGCTCGGCCGGCGTGCCCGACAGCAGCACCTCGCTGGCATGTTCGAGATTGCCGAGCGTGGCCGACAAACCCCAGACCACCAGATCGGGACACCAGCGGCGCAGCCGTGCCAGCGCCAGCTGCACCTGCACGCCGCGCTTGTTGCCGATCAGCTCGTGCCATTCGTCGACCACCACCATGCGCACGCGGCCCAGCGCTTCCTTGGCATCGGCGCGTGTCAGCAGCAGCGACAGGCTCTCCGGCGTGGTCACCAGCGCGGTCGGCAGCCGTCGTGCTTGCGCGGCGCGCTCGCTGCTGCCGGTGTCGCCGGTGCGCAGGCCGACGGTCCAGTTCAGTCCGAGATCGGCCAGCGGCGCCTGCAGGGCACGCGCGGTATCGGCGGCGAGCGCGCGCATCGGCGTCAGCCACAGAACGGTCAACGGCGGTGCAATGGAAGACTGCGCCGCCGGCTCGCCATGGCGCAGCAGCGCGCCGAGCCAGGCCGCGTAGGTCTTGCCGGTGCCGGTGGTCGCATGCACGAGGCCGCTGCGGCCGGCGGCGATCGCCTGCCACACCTGGCGCTGGAACGGAAACGGCTGCCAGCCGCGTTGCGCGAACCATTGCGGCAGCACCTGCGCCAGCGGCGCCGGGGTAGAGGCCAGCGCATCCGCGGCGCGCGCGCTCATGCGGCCTCCCCGCGCTTGCCGCGTTTGCCGCGGTCGTCGCGCTGATTGCGCTGATCTCGCTGATCGCGTTCATCACGCTCGGCACGTTCGGCGCGTTCGGCGCGTTCGCCGCGCTCTGCGGAGGGCAGCATGCCCTGCAGCGTCTGCAGCGTGTCGGCCTCCTCGATCGTCTTGTCGGTACGCCAGCGCAGCATGCGCGGAAAGCGCACCGCGATGCCGCTCTTGTGGCGGCTGCTGCGGGCGATGCCCTCGAAGCCGAGCTCGAACACCTGGGTCGGCTCGACGCTGCGCACCGGCCCGAAGGTCTCGATGGTGGTCCGCCGCACGATCGCATCGACCTGCCGCATCTCCTGGTCGGTCAGGCCCGAGTAGGCCTTGGCGAACGGCACCAGCACCCGGCCCTCGGTGCCCGGGGGCGCGCTCCATACCGCGAAGGTGAAGTCGGTGTACAGGCTGGCGCGACGGCCGTGGCCGCGCTGCGCGTAGATCAGCACCGCATCGACCGCGTACGGATCGATCTTCCATTTCCACCAGACGCCGACATCCTTGGTCCGGCCCGCGCCGTAGGCGGCATCGAGCGCCTTCAGCATGAAGCCCTCGACGCCGAGCTCGCGCGACGATTCGCGCAGCACCGCGTACCCTGGCCAGTCGTCCGCCTGCACCAGGGGACTCGCCCGCAGCGCCGGATGCCGATGCACGGCGAGCACGCTCTCGAGCGCGATACGGCGCTCGCCCTGCGCCCGCCGGCGCCAGTCCTCGCCCTGCCATTCGAGCAGGTCGTAGGCGAGCAGCACCGCCGGTGCGTCGCGCAGCAGCTTCGCGCCCAGGTTCTTGCGGCCGATGCGCTGCTGCAGCAAGGCGAACGGCTGCACCCGCTCGTCGCGCCAGACCACGATCTCGCCGTCGATCACGGTGCCGTCCGGCAACGGCGCGGCGGCCTCGGCCAGTTCGGGGAAGCGCTCGGTGATCAGGTCCTCGCCGCGCGACCAGATCCAGGTCTGGCCATCGCGCCGCACGATCTGTGCGCGGATGCCGTCCCACTTCCATTCGACCTGCCATTGCGAGACCGGACCCAGCACCGCGTCGAACTGTTCCAGCGGCGCCTGCAGCGGATGGGCCAGAAAGAACGGATACGGCTGCCCGCCTCGGCTGCGCGGGACGTTGGTCCCATCGCCGGCGCCCTCGCCGTGCTCGCCGTGCTCGCCGCCACCGTCGGGGGCGATCAGCGCCAGATAGTGCTCGGCATCGGGCCGCGCCGAGATATCGGTATAGCCGACCATCCGTTCGGCCACGCGCTTCGGATCGATGCCGGCCACCTCGCCGAGCGCGCGGGTGACCAGCAGCCGCGAAACGCCGACGCGGAAGGCGCCGGTGATCAGCTTGAACAGCACCAGCCGCGCCTGCGCGTCGAGCGGCCGCCATAGTGCATCGAGCCTGGGCAGCAGGACGTCGGGCGGCAGGCCACGCAATGGCAGCAGCCGCTGTTCGACCCACTCCGCCAGGCCCGCGTCGTCGGCATGCTCGGACTCGGGCAGCAGCAAGGCGATGGTCTCGGCCAGGTCGCCGACGGCCTGGTAGCTCTCCTCGAACAGCCAGGTCGGCAGCCGCGCCGCCTGCTCGGCCAGCGTGCGCAGCATCGCCACCGGCACCATCTGGCGCGGCTTGCCGCCAGCGAGGAAATAGACCGCCCAGGCGGCATCGGCCGGCGGCGCGGCCTGCAGGTAGGCGCGCAGCGCCGCTAGCTTCGCGTTGTTCGAGGTGGTGGCGTCGAGCGCGGCGTACAGCTCGGCGAAGGCCTTCATGATGCGTCCCGCGGGTCGATGGCGGAGGGGATGGCCGGGCCGGCCTTGTCATCGGTCGGCCCAGCCGCGGCCGCGGCGGGGGCCGAGGCAGCGGCGTCGGTCTTGGCGTCGGCCTGCGCATCCGCCTCTGCCAAGGCCTCGCTGTCCGGCTCGTCGCGGTCGTGGTCTTCCTCGTCGCCGTACTGCGTCTCGAAGCCCTGCGCCTGCAGCCCGCGCTCGCACAGATAGCGCACCATCGCGTGCACATAGCCATGGGTGACGAACACGCGCTCGGCCCCGGTCGCCTCGATCGCCGCATGCAGGCCGGGCCAGTCGGCATGATCGGAGATCACGAAACCGCGATCGACGCCGCGCCGCCGGCGCGTGCCGCGAATGCGCATCCATCCGCTGGCGAAGGCCTGCGAGGCATCGCCGAAGCGGCGCAGCCACGGCGAGCGCTGCGCCGACGGCGGCGCGATCACCAGCGCCTGGCGCAGCAACGGACTGCGCGGCGGCAACTCGGAGGCATGCACCGTCGCCGGCAACGCCACGCCGGCCGCCGCATAGGCCCGGTTCAGCGCCGTCATCGCGCCATGCTCGACGATCGGCCCCGGCAGCCCCGCTTCGCCGGCCTGCGTCATCAGCCCATGCAGGATGCGCTGCGCCTTGCCGAAGGCGTAGCAGTACAGCACGCTGGCCCGCCCCTGTTCGGCATTGGCGCGCCACCACGACAGGATCTGCGTCATCAGCTCGGCCTGCGACTGCCAGCGATAGATCGGCAGGCCGAACGTGCTCTCGGTGATGAAGGTATCGCAGCGAACCGGCTCGAACGGTGCGCAGGTGCCGTCGTGCGCGAGCTTGTAGTCGCCCGATGCGACCCACACCTGGCCGCCGTATTCGAGCCGGACCTGGGCCGAGCCCAGCACGTGTCCGGCCGGATGCAGGCTGATGCGAACGCCGTTGTGCACCACGGCCTCGCCATAGTCGAGGCTGTCCAGATGGATATCGGGCAGGCGCGACAGCAGCACGCCGCGCCCCGGCGCCGCGCACAGATAGCGGCCGCTGCCGGCGCGCGCATGGTCGGAATGGGCGTGCGTGATGACGGCCCGCGCGACGGGGCGCCACGGGTCGATATGGAAGTCGCCCGGCGGGCAGTACAGGCCCTCGGGCCGCGCTACGACAAGGTCCATGGAAGGCGGACTCCGGCTGCGATGGCGTGGCCGATGGGTCCATCGGCAGGCACATCGATACAACGATGGTATGCCAGCGGCCGCCGCCGGCCCATCGGGCTTAGGCCGACGCGGCGCGGCGCCAAATTGCGGGGGCACGCTTCTTGCCGCTATGGACCGAAGTGGACACGGACGCCGCCTTCCCGCAAGACCCGCGGCGTGGCGGCGAGCGCTTTTTTTACCGCCTGCCGCAAAAGCTACAAGGTCGTGCCGGTCCGCTTCCGTATCGACGCGTTCGCATCGACGCATCGACGTAGCAACTTCCCTGTGCAACGAGGACCGCAAGATGAACCGCAATACGTCCCCCGACGCCAATCATCCCCTGACGGGCAAGCGCATCGCCTTCCTCGTCACCGACCTGTTCGAGCAGGTCGAACTGACCGGCCCGCGCCAGGCCTTGCAGCAGGCCGGCGCCGAAACCGTGATCGTTGCCCCGCACGATGGCGAGGTGCAGGGCGCCCAGCACGACAAGAAGGCCGACCGTTTCGGCGTGCAGGCGACGCTGGCCGACGCCCATCCCGACGACTTCGACGGCGTGGTGCTGCCCGGCGGCACCATGAACGCCGATGCGCTGCGCATGGACCCCGCCGCGCAGCGCTTCGTCAAGAAGATGCAGGACGACGGCAAGCCGATCGCGGTGATCTGCCATGGCCCGTGGCTGCTGGTATCCGCGGGGCTGGTCAAGGGCCGCACGCTGACCAGCTGGCCCTCGCTGGCCGACGATATCCGCAACGCGGGCGGCGAATGGGTGGACCGCGAGGTCGTGCGCGACGGCAACTGGGTCAGCAGCCGCAAGCCGGACGATATCCCCGCGTTCAACCAGGAGATCGTCGCGCTGTTCGCCGAGCTGGGCAAACGCACCGCGCAGGGCAGCGAAGCCCGCGCCGGCCAGGCCTGATCGCCCCGGCACACGGCCATGCAGACTCGTATCGCCATCAACGCGACCGGCGATCTCGCGAACGCGCATGACGCGGCCACCGAACTGGCGGTGCGCTGCGGCTTCGGCGAAATCGCCACCGAGCGGCTCGGCCGCGCGGCGGTCGCGGCGGCCACCGGCATGCTGGATCACGCCGGCGGCGGCGTGCTGCATCTGCGGCCGCTGCAGGAGGAGGTAACGGGGGCCGCCGCGCCGCAGGTCGAGATCCTGGCCGTCGACCTGCCTCGTTCCGCCAGAGCGTCCGATGTGTCCGATACCTCCGATGCGTCCGATGCGTCCGATACGCCCGATGGGTCCGATCGGCCCGATGCCCTGCGCGGCGGGGATGGCAGTCACGGACGCACCCGCGTGGCCGGCAGGCTGGCCGAGCTGTATGAACTGGTGACCGCGCTGGACCGCTACGACAGCCCCGCCGGCTCGGTGATTCGCATGACGCTGTCCCCGGCCGATCGCCCCGGCCCGGTGTCTCTGCCGGCCGTGGCGGTGGGCGTGGTGTGGGCGCCGGCCGACGGCGATGCCGCGCCGGGCGGACTCAACATCCATTCGGCACGAGGGCTGTCGACCGTGGTGCTGGGCCTGGGACGCGGCGCCGAAGCGGCGCGCCGGGTCGCCGCGCTGCAGGGCTTCGGCGCGCAGATGCAGCAGATCGACCGCGTCCGCGCCACGCTGCCCGGGGGCGGCGACATGGCGCTGGCGGCCGCCCAGATCGAAGCGCATGCGGGCCACGTGCGCGTAGCGGGCGCAGGCCGCTTCTGCGCCTGCGTGGTGGAACCCGGCACCCCTGGAGCCGATGCGGCCGATGGCGCCACCACGGTCTCGGTACAGCCGTTGCTGCGCCACAGGGGGGCCCTCGTCGACGGCGGCGCGATGGTGCGCGGACCGCTGGCGCAGGCCCAGGCCGGCTGGCCGCCGCATGCGCTGCTGGTGCTGCATGACGACGGCCTGTCGTGGCCGTGGGCGCTGGAGACCTATCCGGGCCTGCTGGACTGCCATCCGGCCATCGTGGCCGCCGTGCTGCATCGCGATTACTGCCGTCAGCCCGGCCATGGCTGCGTGCTGGTGTGCCGCCGCAGCGCGGAATGCGCCACGCCCGCGCCTTCCCGCACCGCGCTGCCGGCCGCCGCCGCCACGCGCGCCGCGCCGGCCTTGGCCGCCGCCGATCGAGACGGAGAACAAGACGAAAGCCGGCCCGCCGCGGATGGAGACGGCAGCCGCCCCGTTGCGGCCGCACGGCGCCCGGCCGGTACTACCCGCCGGCGGCGCAGTGCTCGCAATCCCGGCGCGGGACGGCCGGCCGCCTGAGCCGGATCGCGCGGCACCGCTTCGGATACTTTCTGCCAGCGCGGCACTGTAGTTTTTACAGGCCACATTTCGGTGCTTGTCATTTCGGCAAGCGGCGTTCCTGCCGCAATCGCGCGCCGTGCCTTGCGGGGCAAGGCAGGCTCCGCGGGCGCGTCGGTGCTTGTCCGACGCGGCGGTATATTGGCACGCGCTTCGCATCAGTGCCCGGACTGTCCTCTTTCGACGAGCCCATCCGTGCGCATCTGCCAGATCGATCCGAACTTTGTCCACCAGGCCAATGACGGCACCCTCGGGGCCCTGGCCCGGGCCAAGGCGCTCGGCTTCGATCATGTGCTGCTGGCAGGCGCCTCTCCGCTGCATACCCCGCCCGAGACGCTGGCCGCGATGGCCGCCCACTGCCGGGCCCAAGGGCTGGGCTGCCTGCTGGAGCTGGCGCTGGACCGCTATCCCGACGGCGCGGCGCCGATCGATCCGGGCTGGCGGCACGACGGCGCGATGCCCGATCCCCGCGACACCGACAACCATCTGCCCGGGGCCCGCCTGCGCTGGCACGACGAAGGCGTTGCCGCGGCGCTGGTGTCCTGGTGGACCGAACGGCTGCAGGGGCTGGCCGAGCTCGATATCGCCGGTTATGTGTGCCGCGCACCGGCCCGCGTGGCGGGGCGGCACTGGGGCAGGCTGATCGCGGCTTTGAAGGGTGCGGGCGCATGCGGCAAGCACGGCGAGGCGCGCCGTCCGCCGCTGATGCTGGCCTGGACGCCCGGTACCAGCCCGGCGCAACTGGCCGATCTGGCCGGCGGCGGCTCCGGTGCAGGCTTTGACGGCGCCTTCTGCTCGCTGCCGTGGTGGGACTACCGCAGCCCCTGGCTGGCCGAGGAAATCGCCCGGCTGCGTCCCTTCGGCGCGGTGCTGGCCGCGCCCGCGATGCAGGCCCGCGGCCTCGACGCGCTGGCGGCGCGGCGCGCGCTGTGGACCGCGGCAGCGCTTGGCGACGGCATCCTGGTGCCCGCCGGCTTCGAATGCGGCGGCGGCGACTGCGACGACGACCCGCCTCGCGATCAGGCCCGCGATCAAGGCCGCGGCCAAGCCGCCGACCAATCCCGCGACCGGCACGGCGGCCGCGATGGCGACGCGGATCCTGAACTCAGCTACGACCTGTCGCACGAGCTGATCCATGCCAACGCCTGGATCGCCGCGCGCGGTCCGGCCCCGGCGCTGGCGGTGCGCCAGCTGAGCGGCGCCGATGGCGCGCTGGTCGCGCTGGCGCGGCTGCCGATGCCCGCCGCCGGCGCGCCGCTGCCACTGGCCATCGTCATCAATCCCGATTTGCAGCAGCCGGCCAGCCTCGGCGCCGACCGCATCCTCAGCGCGCTGCCGCATGGTGCGGGCACCCTGCTGGCGGCCGATGGCGGACCTGGCGGTGGCGTCGAGCCCGGCACGCTGCTCGATGCGCTGGACAACATCACGCTGGCCCCGGCAGGCGTGCAGTTGTTCCATGCCGCCCCGTCGGCGGCGCTGGCCGAGCCGGCCCGGCGCGAGGGCAAGCGCTTCGGCGCCTCGGTGCGCGCCGCGCTCGAACGCAGCGTCGCCGCGGCCGTGCAGGCGCCGCGCATCGCCATCGAGAACGTCGCGCCGGCCTGCGACAACGGCCGCTTCGCGGTGCGCCGCGTAACCGGCGAGCGGGTGGAAGTCAGCGCCGATATCTGGATGGACGGCCACGACAAGCTCGCCGCCGTGGTGCTGTGGCGCGGTCCCGGCGAGGAAAGCTGGCACGAGGCGCCGATGGTGCCGACCGTCAACGACCGCTGGGTCGGCAGCTTCGCGCTGACCGCGCTGGGCCGGCACGAATTCACCGTGGAGGCGTGGCACGATGCCTTCGCCACCTGGTGCGACGAGGTCACCAAGAAGAAGCAGGCCGGCGTCGACGTGACGCTGGAAATCGAGGAAGGCGCGCGCCTGGTCGCCAATACGCTGCGGCACGGGCGGACCGGCGAGCGCGAGGCATCGCGCGCGCTGCGAGAGGTGGTAGCCGAGCTCGAGGCCGCGGCGAAGGACGACCTGCGCCGGCTCGAGATCCTGCTGTCGCCGCACACCCGCACGCTGATGCAGGCGGCCGATCCGCGCCACTTCTCCACGCGCCACCCCGTCGCGATGCCGGTCGAGGCCGACCGGCTGGCGGCGCGCTTTGCCAGCTGGTACGAACTGTTTCCGCGCTCGCAGAGCGGCGACGCCGAGCGCCACGGCACCTTCGACGACGTGATCGAACGGCTGCCGGCGATCCGCGCGATGGGCTTCGACGTGCTGTATTTCCCGCCGATCCATCCGATCGGCCGTGCCAACCGCAAGGGCCGCAACAACAGCCTGCGCGCCGCGCCCGACGATCCGGGCAGCCCGTATGCGATCGGCTCGGCCGAGGGCGGCCACGACGCGATCCACCCGCAGCTGGGCACCATCGAGGATTTCCGCCGGCTGCGCGCGGCCAGCGCCGCGGCGGGGCTGGAGCTGGCGCTCGATTTCGCGATCCAGTGTTCGCCCGACCATCCCTGGCTGCGCGAGCATCCCGAATGGTTCGCGCACCGGCCCGACGGCTCGCTGCGCTATGCGGAAAATCCGCCGAAGAAGTACGAGGACATCGTCAACGTCGACTTCTACGCCAAGGGCGGCGCCGCGCCCGCGCTGTGGATCGCGCTGCGCGACGTCGTGATGTTCTGGGTCAACGAGGGCGTGCGCATCTTCCGCGTCGACAACCCGCACACCAAGCCGCTGCCGTTCTGGGAATGGATGATCGCCAACGTGCGCGAGCGCCATCCCGACACCATCTTCCTGGCCGAGGCCTTCACGCGGCCCAAGATGATGGCGCGGCTGGCCAAGCTGGGCTTCAGCCAGTCGTACACCTACTTCACCTGGCGCAACCACAAGCGCGAGCTGATCGAGTACATGACGGAGCTGACGCGCACGCCGCTGCGCGAATACTTCCGCCCCCACTTCTTCGTCAACACGCCGGACATCAATCCCTACTTCCTGCACGACTCGGGACGGCCGGGCTTCCTGATCCGCGCCGCGCTGGCAACGCTGCTGTCCGGGCTCTGGGGCATGTACAACGGCTTCGAGCTGTGCGAGGGCACGCCGCTGGTGGTCAACGGCGTGACCAAGGAGGAGTATCTCGATTCGGAGAAGTACCAGCTGCGCGCCTGGGACTGGAACCGGCCCGGCAATATCGTTGCCGAGATCACGCGGCTGAACCAGATCCGCGCCAGCCATCCGGCGCTGCAGAACCACCTGGGCCTGCGCTTCCTGCATGCGAGCGACGATGCGGTGCTGTACTTCGCGCGTTACGTCCCCACTTCGCACGATGCGGACGCGGCCTTCGGCGACGACGTGCTGCTGGTGGCGATCAACCTGGACCCGCGCACGGTGCGCGAGGCCGATATCGAACTGCCGCTGTGGGAATGGGGCCTGCCCGATCACGGCGCGCTGGCCGCCGAGGATCTGATGCACGGCCACCGCTTCCAGTGGCAGGGCAAGCATCAGCGCATCCGGCTCGATCCGCACGCGCTGCCGTTCGCCCTGTGGCACGTCAAGCCACGACGCGAGGAGTCTGCATGAAGCGCCTCTCCGAGCGCGGCAGCACCGCGCTGCTCAACGCCGATCCGCTCTGGTACAAGGACGCGGTCATCTACCAGCTGCACCTCAAATCGTTCTACGACGCCAATGGCGACGGCGTCGGCGACTTCGCCGGGCTGCTGGCCAAGCTGGACTATCTGGTCAGCCTCGGCGTCGACACGATCTGGCTGCTGCCCTTCTATCCCTCGCCGCGCCGCGACGACGGCTACGACATCGCGGACTACCGCAACGTCCATCCGGAATACGGCACGCTGGCCGAAGTGCGCCGTTTCATCGCCGCCGCGCATGCGCGGGGGCTGCGCGTGATCACCGAGCTGGTGATCAACCACACCTCCGACCAGCACCCGTGGTTCCAGCGCGCACGCCACGCCAAGCCGGGCTCGGCCGCGCGCAACTACTACGTCTGGTCCGACACCGACCAGGCCTACAGCGGCACGCGCATCATCTTCTGCGATACCGAGAAGTCGAACTGGAGCTGGGACCCGGTGGCCGGGGCGTACTTCTGGCACCGCTTCTATTCGCACCAGCCGGACCTGAACTTCGACAATCCGCTGGTGCTGCGCGACGTGCTGTCGGTGATGCGGTTCTGGCTCGACATGGGCATCGACGGGCTGCGGCTCGACGCCGTGCCGTATCTGGTCGAGCGCGAGGGCACCAGCAACGAGAACCTGCCCGAGACCCATGCGGTGATCCGCCAGATCCGCAAGCATCTGGACGACCACTACCAGGGCAGGCTGCTGCTGGCCGAGGCCAATATGTGGCCCGAGGACGCGCAGCAGTACTTCGGCGGCACGCCCGCCACAGGCGAGCGGCCCGCGCACGGCGACGAATGCCACATGGCGTTCCACTTCCCGCTGATGCCGCGCATGTACATGGCGATCGCACGGGAAGACCGCTTCCCGATCACCGACATCATCCGCCAGACGCCGGAGATTCCGCCGAACTGCCAGTGGGCGATCTTCCTGCGCAACCATGACGAGCTGACGCTGGAGATGGTGACCAGCAGCGAGCGCGACTATCTGTGGGAGGTCTATGCCTCGGACCGCCGCGCCCGCATCAACCTGGGCATCCGCCGCCGGCTGGCGCCGCTGATGGAACGCGACCGCCGCCGCATCGAGCTGATGAACAGCCTGCTGTTCTCGATGCCCGGCACGCCGGTGATCTACTACGGCGACGAGATCGGCATGGGCGACAACATCCATCTGGGCGACCGCGACGGCGTGCGCACGCCGATGCAGTGGTCGCCCGACCGCAACGGCGGCTTTTCGCATGCCGATCCGGAAAGGCTGGTGCTGCCGCCGCTGCAGGGCCCGCTGTACGGCTACGAGGCCGTCAACGTCGAGGCGCAGTCGCGCGATACCCATTCGCTGCTGAACTGGATGCGCCGCATGCTGGCGTTGCGGCGCCAGCACCGCGCCTTCGGCCGCGGCAGCTTCCGCTTCCTGTTCCCCGGCAACCGGAAAATCCTCGCCTATCTGCGCGAATACGAGGGTGAGCACATTCTTTGCGTGGCCAATCTGTCGCGCGCGCCGCAGGCGGTCGAACTGGACCTGTCCGAGTTCGAGGGCCGGGTGCCGGTCGAGATGCTCGGCGCGACCCCGTTCCCGGCAATCGGCCAGTTGACCTATCTGCTGACGCTGCCGCCCTATGGCTTCTACTGGTTCGTGCTATCCACCGAGGCGCAGCCGCCGTCCTGGCACGTCGACGCTCCGCAGCAGATGCCCGAGCTGATCACGCTGATCATGCAAAACACCGCGCAAGCCGACCTGACCGAAGCGTCGCGTCGCATCCTGTCCAACGAGGTGCTGCCGGACTACATCGCGCGGCGCCGCTGGTTCGGCGCCAAGAGCGAGAAGATCCAGGGCGTCACGATCGCCTACGCGGTACCGTTCGGCGCCGCCGCGCCCGGCGAGGCGATGTATCTGTCCGAGGTCGAGGTCGCACTGCAGGGACGAAGCGAGTGCTATCAACTGCCCGTCAGCGTGCTGTGGGACCACGACGCGCCCGGCGCCAGCGTCCCCCAACTGGCGCACGGACTGGCGATGGCGCGCGTGCGCCGCGGCAGCCGCGTCGGGCTGGCCACCGACGGTTTCGTGGTCGAGCGCTTCGCGCGGGAGGTCGTCAAGGCCCTGCGCGCCGGCACCGAGATCGCCACGCCGCGCGGCCAGATCCACTTCCGCGGCGGACCGGGCCTGGCCGCGCTGGCGCTGGAGGACGATCCGATCCAGTGGATGTCCGCCGAGCAATCGAACAGCTCGCTGTCGTTCAACAACTCGGCGGTGCTCAAGCTGGTGCGGCGCGTCTCCGGCGGCATCCATCCGGAAGGCGAGATGACGCGCTACCTGACCGAGCAGGGCTACGCCAATGCGGCCGCACTGCTCGGCGAAGTGGTGCGCACCGGCGCGGACGGCACGCCGCACACGCTGATGCTGCTGCAGGGCTACATCCTGAACCAGGGCGACGGCTGGAACTGGACGCTCGACTACATCGGCCGCGCCATCGACGACGCGCTGCCGATGGAGAACGAGAACGGCGACGACGAGTTCACCGAGGCGATGCACGGCTTTGCCGCCATGGCGGCGACGCTGGGCCGGCGCCTGGCCGAGCTGCACGCGGTGCTGGCGCGGCCGAGCGAGGACGAGGCCTTCACGCCCGTGCCGGCCGGCCACGCGCAGGTGCGCGAGTGGACCGATGACGCGATGGCCGCGCTGGACACCGCGCTGCAGCTGATGAGCGCCGGCGCCGGCCAGCCGCCGCAGGGCGCGATCGGCGAGCGCTACCGCGCGGACGTGCAGGCGGTGCTCGACAGCCGCGAGCGGCTGCCCGAGCTGGTCGCCTCGCTCGCCGCGGCGGCGCCGGGCAGCCTGCAGACGCGCATTCACGGCGACCTGCATCTGGGCCAGGTGCTGATCGCGCAGAACGACACCTACATCATCGACTTCGAGGGCGAACCCGGCCTGCCGCTGGCCTACCGGCGCCGCAAGACCTCGCCGCTGCGCGATGTCGCGGGCATCCTGCGCTCGTTCGACTATGCCGCGGCCACGGTCGGCACCGATCGCAGCGAGCGCACCCATTCGGCGCTGCCACCGGCGCAGGCCGAGCGGCGCGAAGGCCTGCTGGAGCGCTTCCGCCAGACCGCGACCGACGCCTTCCTCGGCGGCTACCGCGAGGTGGCCGACACCGCGCTGCACCCGTGGGCAAGCGCGGCACAGCTGCAGCCGCTGCTCGACCTGTTCCTGCTCGAGCGCGCCGCCTACGAGGTCAAGTACGAGGCCGACAACCGGGTGACCTGGATCGACCTGCCGGTGCACGGCCTCGCTCGGCTGATCCGCACGCTGACGGGCATGCCCGGCGGCACCGCCGCGGCACCGCCGGCCTCGCCGCCCCCCGCCCCACACGTCTGAGACGCAACCATGGCCACCATGACTTCCTCCGGCCCCGCGTCGACGCGGGGCCCGCACGGACACTCCGGGCACGCCGAACACGCCGCCGTGCAATACGAGGCGCTGCTCGATGCGCGCCACGCCGACCCGTTCTCGCTGCTCGGGCCGCACCGCGAAGGCGACCGTACGGTGGTGCGCGCCTGCCTGCCCGGCGCGCAGTCGGTCGCGCTGGCCGACACCCTGGGCAATGCCATCGGGCCGATGCAGTGCATCCACGCCGGCGGCATCTTCGCCGGCACGCTGCCCGACAAGCTGGGCCGGCGCGACTACCGGCTCGATATCACCTGGCCCGACGGCACCCGCCAGTTGAGCGCCGACCCGTATTCGTTCGACCTGCTGCTCGGCGAGCTGGACCTGCACCTGATCGGCGAGGGCCGGCATTTCGAACTGGGCCGCTGCCTGGGCGCGCAATGGATGACGGTCGACGGCATCGAGGGCGTGCGCTTCGCGGTGTGGGCGCCCAACGCCAGCCGCGTCTCGGTGATCGGCGACTTCAACGGCTGGCATCCGGCGCGCCATCCGATGCGGCTGCGCTACGGCGTCGGCGTGTGGGAGCTGTTCGTGCCGGCCGGGCTCGGCGTGCAGCCCGGCAGCCGCTACAAGTACGACCTCAGCGACGCGCACGGCCACCCGCTGCCCGACAAGGCCGACCCGCTGGCGCTCGCCACCGAGCTGCCGCCGGGCACCGCTTCGGTGCTGACGCAGGCCGGCGTGTCGGCGCCGCCGTTCGGCTGGACCGACCAGGGCTGGATGAGCCGCCGCTCCAGCCAGGACCCGTATTCCACGCCGATGTCGGTCTACGAGGTGCATGCCGGCTCGTGGCTGCGCGAGGTCAATGATCCCGCGCGCGGCTGGGAGATCCTGGGCGAGCGCCTGATCCCCTATGTACGCGACCTCGGCTTTACCCATATCGAGCTGCTGCCGATCACCGAGCATCCGTTCGGCGGCTCGTGGGGCTACCAGCCGCTGTCGCTGTTCGCGCCGACCGCGCGCTTCGGGCCGCCGCAGGCCTTCGCCGCCTTCGTCGACCGCTGCCACGAGGCCGGCATCGGCGTGATCCTCGACTGGGTGCCGGCGCACTTCCCGACCGATCCGCACGGGCTGGCCCAGTTCGACGGCACCGCGCTGTACGAGCACCAGGACCCGCGCGAGGGCTTCCACCAGGACTGGAACACGCTGATCTACAACCTCGGCCGCAACGAGGTGCGCGGCTTCCTGCTGGCAAGCGCGCTGCACTGGCTGCGCGAGTTCCATATCGACGGGCTGCGCGTCGACGCGGTCGCCTCGATGCTGTACCGCGACTACAGCCGCAAGGCCGGGCAGTGGGTGCCGAACCGCTTCGGCGGCCGGGAGAACCTGGAGGCGGTGTCGTTCCTGCGCGAGCTCAATACGGTGGTGCGCGAACGCTGCCACGGCGCGATGACGATCGCCGAGGAATCGACCGCCTGGCCGGGCGTGACCGCGCCCGTCGACAGCGGCGGGCTGGGCTTCACCTTCAAGTGGAACATGGGCTGGATGCACGACACGCTGCGCTATCTGTCGCACGATCCGGTGCACCGCGCCTGGCACCACCAGGACATGACCTTCGGCATGGTCTACGCGTGGTCCGAGGCCTTCGTGCTGCCGCTGTCGCACGACGAGGTCGTGCACGGCAAGGGCTCGCTGATCGGCAAGGCGCCGGGCGACCACTGGCAGAAGCTGGCGAACCTGCGCGCGTATTTCGGCTTCATGTGGACCCACCCCGGCAAGAAGCTGCTGTTCATGGGCGGCGAGCTGGCGCAATGGCACGAATGGAATCACGAGAGCGAGCTCGACTGGGCGCTGCTGGATCATCCCAACCATCGCGGCATGCAGATGCTGGTCCGCGACCTGAACCGCGCCTATCGCGAGCTGCCCGCGCTGCACGCCTGCGACCACCATCCCGGCGGCTTCAGCTGGGTGATCGGCGACGACAGCCATAACAGCGTGTTTGCCTATCTGCGCCGCGCCGCGCCCGACAGCGACGACGTGGTGCTGGCGGTGATCAACATGACGCCGGTGCCGCGGCCGGGCTACCGGCTCGGCGTGCCACGTGCCGGACGCTGGCAGGAGATCATCAATACCGATGCCGCGTGCTATGGCGGCAGCAATGTCGGCAACGGCGGCGAGCTGTTCGCGGAAGCCGTGCCCTCGCACGGGCTGCCCGCGTCGCTGTCGCTGACGCTGCCGCCGCTGGCGATGCTGCTGCTGCGCCATCTGCCCGACTAGGAGGGTCCTGCTTGTCGCGTTCCCCGATCGCCAGCACGCTCCTTCCCGGCAAACCCTACCCGCTCGGCGCCCATTGGGACGGCCTCGGGATCAACTTCGCGGTGTTCTCGGCCAATGCCACCAGGGTCGAGCTGTGCCTGTTCTCGCGCAACGGCCGCAAGGAACTGGCGCGGCTGACGATGCCCGAGTGCACCGACGAGGTCTGGCACGGCTATCTGCCCCACGCCTCGCTCGGCACGGTGTACGGCTATCGCGTGCACGGCCCGTACGAGCCGCACCACGGCCATCGCTTCAATCCCGCCAAGCTGCTGCTGGACCCCTATGCGCGCAAGCTGACCGGCCCGCTGCGCTGGGCCGATGCGCTGTTCGGCTACCGGCTGCAGAGCCCGCGCGCCGACCTGACGCCGGACCGGCGCGACAGCGCGCCGATGATGCCCAAGGCCATCGTCGTCGACGAGAGCTTCCATTGGGGCGACGACCGCCCGCCGGCGGTGCCGTGGGAGCGCACCGTCATCTACGAGGCGCATCTGCGCGGGCTGTCGATGCGGCGCGACGACCTGCTGCCGCATCAGCGCGGCACCTTCGCCGCGCTGTCCGACCCGCGCTTTGTCGACCATCTGCATCACCTCGGCGTGACGACCATCGAGCTGCTGCCGATCCACGCCTTCCTGCAGGACCGTTTCCTGGCCCAGCGCGGACTGCGCAACTACTGGGGCTACAGCACGCTGAGCTACTACGCGCCCGAGCCGGCCTACCTCAGCGGCGGCGAGCTCAACGAGGTCAAGGTCGCGATCCGCCGGCTGCACGCGGCCGGCATCGAGGTGATTCTCGACGTGGTCTACAACCACACCTGCGAAGGCAACGAGCTGGGCCCGACGCTGTCGTGGCGCGGACTCGACAACGCCAGCTACTACCGGCTGGTGCCGGGCGACGAGCGCCACTACATCAACGACACCGGCTGCGGCAACACGCTGAACCTGTCGCATCCGCGCGTGCTGCAGATGGTGCTCGATTCGCTGCGCTACTGGGTCCAGTGCTACCACGTCGACGGCTTCCGCTTCGACCTGGGCAGCACGCTCGGGCGCGAGGGCAACGGCTTCGATCCGGGCGCGGGCTTCTTCGACGCGGTGCTGCAGGACCCGGTGCTGTCGCGCGTCAAGCTGATCTCGGAGCCATGGGACCTGGGCCCGGGCGGCTATCAGGTCGGCAACCATCCACCGGGCTTCGCAGAATGGAACGACAAGTTCCGCGACACGGTGCGGCGCTTCTGGCGCGGCGACCCCGGCCAGCGCGGCGAGCTGGCCGCGCGGCTGACCGGCTCGGCCGACCTGTTCGACCGGCGCCACCGCAAGCCCTGGGCCTCGATCAACTTCGTCACCGCGCATGACGGCTTCACGCTGGCCGACCTGGTCAGCTACGCCGCCAAGCACAACGAGGCCAACGGCGAGGACAACCGCGACGGCACCGACGACAACGCCAGCGCCAACTGGAGCCCCGACGGGTCGGTGGAAGGCCCGACCGACGATCCCGCGATCCTCGCCACCCGCGGCCAGGTCGCGCGCGCGATGATGGCCACGCTGCTGCTGTCGCAGGGCACGCCGATGCTGACCGCCGGCGACGAATGGCTGCGCTCGCAGCAGGGCAACAACAACGCCTACTGCCAGGACAACGAACTGTCGTGGCTGAACTGGGACGACGCGCAGACGCCCACCGGGCGCGGCATGGTCGAATGCGTGCGCCGGCTGCTGGGCCTGCGGGCGCGGCTGCCCGCCTATGCGGAGCGGCAGTTTCTCCACGGTCGTCAGGAATTCGCACCAGGTCTTCACGATATCGGCTGGTTCGGCGTCGATGGCGAACCGCTGACGCCCGAACAGTGGTCCAATCCCGAGGAACGGACGCTGGCGCTCAGGCGCGCCAGACGCGACGCCGATGGGCAGGTCCACGTGACGGTACTGCTGCTGAATGCCGGCACCGAGGCGGTCGAATACCGGCTGCCGCCGCCGGCGCTGATCTGGTCCCGCCTGTTCGACAGCGCCCGGCCGGAATTGCCGGAAGCGCCGCTCGATCATCCGGTCCAGCCGGTCGCGCCGCACGCCGCGGTGCTGCTGGCCGCCACGCTGGCGCCGTCGGGGCCGTCGTAACGGACGGCCTCATTCGGCAACCCGATTCGGCGCCCGGTGCGGCTACCGATTCAGCGCCCCGATCACCGGCCACCGTCCGCCATCGTCCGCCAACGTCGCCATCCCGACCAGTCAGCCACAAAGGAGCCCCACCATGCCGCGCCAAGCCAATCCCGATGCCGCGCTAGCATCGCTGCACCTGCTCGCCGAGCGTGCCGGCCTGCTGGTGTATTGGCAGGATGCCCAGGGGCGCGATCGCGTGGTCCCCGAGGAATCGCTGCGCATCGTGCTCGAACGGCTCGGCCTGCCGTGCAAGACCATCGGCCAGTGCGAGGCCTCCCGCGCCCGGATGCTGGCCGACGACGCCGCCACGGCGTTGGCACCGCTGCTGACCGCCGACCAGGGCAAGCCGATCCGCGTGCCGCTGGCGCATACCCGGCAGGAGCAGCCGTTCCGGCTCGAACTGGAGGACGGCAGCGTGCAGACCGGCGTCGCCCGCCGCGATGCCCGCGGCGCGCTGATCGTGCCGGCGGTGCAGAGCGCCGGCTACCATCGCCTGCTGATGGGCGATGTCGAGGTGAAGGTCGCGGTCGCGCCGCCGCGCTGTTTCGGCGTGCAGGACGCGCTGCGCGGCATTGGCCTGTCCGAGCAGGAGCGGATGCGGCGCAAGCCCTGGGGCCCGTCGGTGCAGGTCTACGGCCTGCGCCGCGGCGCGCCGGCCGGCATGGGCGACCTGAGCGCGCTGGCGATGTTCGCCGAGGCGGCCGCGCGCGAAGGCGCCGACGCGGTCGCCATCAGCCCGCTGCACGCCGGCTTCGCGGCCTTTCCCGAACGCTACAGCCCCTACTCGCCGTCCAGCCGGCTGTTCCTGAACGTGCTGTATGCCGACCCGGCGCCGGTGTTCGGCCACGCCGCGGTGGCACGCGCCATCTCGGCGCTGCAGCTGGGCGGGCTCATGCAGACGCTCGAAGCGAAGGCCGAGATCGACTGGCCGGCGGTGGCCCAGGCGCGGCTGAAGATCACGCGCTGGCTGTGGGACCACCGGGACCAGCTGCTGCCCGCCGACGCCGCCGACGATCTGGCGCTGTTCCGCAGCAAGGGCGGCACGCCGCTGCTGGCGCACGCGGCCTTCGAGGCCCTGCAGGCCCAGCACGTGGCCGAGGCGGGGACGCGCGCCGAGATGCAGGTGGCCGGGGACTGGCGCCGCTGGCCGGTCACGCACCGTTCGCCGCAGGACGCGGCGCTGACGGCCTTCGCCAGCGCCTTCCCCGACGAGATCGGCTATCACGTGTTCCTGCAATGGATGGCCGAGGACGGCCTGCGCGCGGCGCAGCGCAGCGCCCGCGATGCCGGCATGGCGATCGGACTGATCGGCGACCTGGCGGTCGGCACCGACCCCACCGGCAGCCATGCCTGGACCCGGCAGAACGAGATGCTGCAGGGCTTCTCCGCCGGCGCCCCGCCCGATGTGTACAACCCGCTGGGGCAGAGCTGGGGCATCACGGTGTTTTCGCCGCGCGGGCTGCGCCGGCACGGCTACACGGCCTTCATCGAGATGCTGCGCGCGAACCTTGCCCATGTCGGCGGGCTGCGCATCGACCATGCGCTCGGGCTGGCGCGCGTCTGGCTGGTGCCGGAAGGCGTGCCGCCGCAATCGGGCGCCTATCTGCGCTACCCGATGGACGACCTGCTGCGGCTGATCGCGCTCGAATCGTGGCGCCATCGCGCGATCATCATCGGCGAGAACCTGGGCACGGTGCCGGCCACCTTCAACACCACGCTGGCCGAGCGCGGCATGCTGGGCATCGATGTGCTGTGGTTCGAGCGGGCGCAGCCGGACAGCGAAGGCAAGGACGAGACGGCGGGTAGTTCCGGCCGCAAGTCCGCCGCACGCTCTACCAGCGAAGAGACCGGCGCGATGAACAGCAATGCGAGCGGCCGCGCGCCCGACGACACGGGCGGCAAACCCGTACCGCAACCGGCGGAACACACCGCGATGCCCGCGCCGGAGGCCCCGGCGCCCTTCGTGCCGCCCGAGCGCTGGCCGCCCAACGCGATCGCGACGTCGACCACGCACGATCTGCCGACCATCGCCGGCTGGTGGGCGGGGCAGGACATCACCTGGCGCGCCCGTCTGGACCAGCTCGGCCCCGACGTGACCGAGGCCGGCGCCCGCGCCGAGCGCGCCCGCGACCGGCAGGCGCTGTGGCAGGCGCTGTGCGAAGCGGGACTGGCCAGGGGCGAGGCGCCCGACCCCGACCGTGCGCCGGTGGCGACGATCCTGGCCTGGCTGTCGCGCGCGCGCACGCCATTGCGGCTGGTGCCGGTCGAGGACCTGCTGGCCGATGTCGAGCAGCCCAACCTGCCGGGCACCACCAGCGGCCATCCGAACTGGCAGCGCCGGCTGCGCTTCGATGTGCAGGCGCTGTTCAGCCAGACCGGAGTCCAGCGGCGCATCGAGGCACTGCGCTCGGGCCGTGCGCCCAAGGGTTGAGCGGCCGAACGACACCGCACGTCCGCACGCCTTCGCGCCCTCCCGCCCTCGCGACCTCGCGACCTCGCGACCTCACGCCCGGACGGCTGGGCGCCGGACGCCATACCGTCATACCGTCATAACGTCATACCGCCATACCGTCTTGGCGCGGGGCCACGCCGCCCGCCCCTGGCGCGCCGCTTGCATGGCAAGGTCGGAACGATCGCGATCTGCCAACACAAGGTATTACCGTGCGAACCGTACTTGTCGTCGACGACGATCCCGCCGTGGCCCATGCAGTGGCCAGCGCCCTGAGCCGCGCGGGATTTAGCGTCGAGTTGGCCGAAGATGGGCTGGCCGGCTTCGATGCGGCCCAGCGGCTGCACCCCTCGGTGGTGGTCACCGACTGGGTGATGCCGCGCGGCGACGGCGCGCTGCTGTGCCATCTGCTGCTGGGCGATGCGTCGCTAAGTCGTACACCGATTGTCGTTTTCTCCAGCATCCAGACCATGCCCGAGGTGCCGAATCCGAACGTGCGCTACTGCCGCAAGCCGTGCGCGCCGGAAGCGCTGATCCGCACCATCGACGAGCTGCTCGAACACAGCTGAACCGCGGGACACCGCCCTCCCCGCGCTCGCCGCACCAGTTGCACAGGCTGCACCAGCCGGCCCCGCGGGCCAGCTGCCTCAGCTGCCCCAGCCGCCTCACCCATGCCAGCCGCACTGCCTCGCCAGCGGCACTAGCCGCGGCCAGCCGCCGCGCTCTGCCCTTCGAGCAACGCCAGCAGCCGGGTCTCGTCCATGCTCAGCGCCCTCACCGCGCGGCGGCACTGCGCGCAGGCCGCCATCTTCTCGTTCATATAGGCGTCGACCACGGTCGGGTGGACATAGCACTGCCGGCATACCGCCACGGTATTGCGCAGGCGCCGGGCCACGACCTTGATGGTGGCCGCCACCGCGCGCTTGCGGGCGGCCTCGGTTTCCGCCGCCGGCGCCTTGCGCAGTTCGGCCAGCGCATGCACGCTGCCGGCCCAGGTGCGGAAGTCCTTGGCGGTGAAGTCCTCGCCGGCCACCTCGCGCAGGTACGCGTTGACATCGTCCGAGCCGACCTCGCGAAGCTCGCCGTCCTCGTCGCGGTACTTGAACAGATGCTGGCCCGGCAGGTCCGCGCAGGTGCGCACCAGCCGCGCAAGCTGGCGGTCCTGCAGCGTGACGTCATGCTCGACGCCGCTCTTGCCGGTGAACAGGAAGCGCAGCCGGCTGCCGCGCACCTGCACGTGGCGGCGGCGCAGCGTGGTCAGGCCATAGGTGCGGTTCTGGCGAGCGTAGCGGCGGCTGCCGACCCGCACCAGCGTGGCGTCGAGCAGCAGCAGCACGGCGGCCAGCACCTTCTCGCGCGGAATGCCATTGCGCTGCAGGTCGCGCCGGGCGCGCCGCCGCAGCCGCGGCAGCGCACGGCCGAACGCGAGCAGGCGGTCGTACTTGTTCTCGTCGCGCAGCGCGATCCAGGCGGGGTGGTAGCGGTACTGCTTGCGGCCGCGGGCGTCGCGGCCGGTGGCCTGGATATGGCCGCGGGGGTCGGGGCAGATCCAGACGTCCTGGTAAGCGGGGGGAATCGCCAGCGCGTCGATGCGGGCGATGGTGTCGCGATCGCGGATGCGGGTGCCGTCCGGCGCGAAATAGGTGAAGCGGCCGCGCACCAGGCGCCGCGTGATGCCGGGCCCGGTGTCGTTGACATAGCGAACGCCGGGCGGCAATGTCTCGCGCGCCGCCGCTGCCGCGGTCGCTGCCGTGGTCGCTGCGGTGGTTCCTGCTGTCGTCCCTGCTGTCACGCTCTCAGCGGCCGGCGTCGAAGCGCGCATCGTGGCTCCCGTCTCCACCCTTCCCGTCCGGCGCCGTGGCCGCGCCGTTCTGGCGCCGTTGCAGCGCCGCTCTTTGCGCCGTGTCGCGCCGTTCCTCGGGATGGCATTCCGACATTAGTCCGGGGCGGCGCCCGATGCATCCCGCCGCGCGCGCAATCGTTTGTAGGAAACGGACGACATGGGGCGCGAACCCAGCCCCCGATCTTCCTAACCGTTTTCTACAAACTCACCAATAATTGGCAAGAACTGCCCGGCGCCCTACCCGTCCGGGCCAGCAAAACCCGCTTACCCGGGGCAAGGTACGTCTCTTGCAACTCCCTCCGGTTTTCCCAACCGGAGGACCGCCATGTCGCAAGCCGCCCGGGCCCAGCTCGCCGAAACCATGCCCGCCGACAGCCACGAGGACACCCGCACCGCGATGTCGGGCGCGACCATCCGCCGCGCCTTCCTCGACCATGTCTTCTACACGCAGGGCAAGCTGCCCGGCCTTGCCAGTCCCAACGATCTGTATCAGGCACTTGCCCATACGGTGCGCGACCGGCTGGTGCAGCGCTGGATCAGTACCGCGGAAACCTATCTGGGCCAGCCCTCGCGCACGGTCGCCTACCTGTCGGCCGAATTCCTGCTCGGTCCGCACCTGGGCAACAACCTGGTCAACCTGGGCATCTTCGACGAGGTCAAGGAGACCATGGCCGAGCTCGGCCTGGACCTCGACACGGTGCTGGCGCAGGAGCTGGAGCCCGGGCTGGGCAACGGTGGCCTGGGCCGGCTGGCCGCGTGCTTCCTCGATTCGCTGGCGACCATGCAGATCCCGGCGCTCGGCTACGGCATCCGCTACGAGTACGGCATCTTCCACCAGTCGATCATCGACGGCATGCAGGTCGAGAGCACCGATACCTGGCTGCGCCATGGCAATCCGTGGGAAATCCAGCGCTCCGAATGGGCGGTGCAGGTCAAGCTGGGCGGCCAGACCGAGCACTACACCGACGACCGCGGCCACTACCGGGTGCGCTGGGTGCCGGCCAAGACGGTGGTCGGGGTGCCGTTCGATTCGCCGATCCTCGGCTATCAGGTCAACACGGTCAACACATTGCGGCTATGGCGGGCGGAGGCGACCGAGGCCTTCGACTTCGGCGTGTTCAATCGCGGCGACTACCTGGGCGCGGTCAGCAAGAAGGTGACCTCCGAGAACCTGACCAAGGTGCTCTACCCGAATGACGAAACCGAGCAAGGCAAGGAGCTGCGGCTCGAGCAGCAGTATTTCTTCGTGTCGTGTTCGCTGCAGGACATGCTGCGGCTGCTGGACGCGCACGGCATTCCGGTCACGCGCTTCCACGAGAAGTTCGCCGTCCAGCTCAACGACACCCATCCGGCCATCGGCATCGCCGAACTGATGCGGCTGCTGGTCGACGAGCATGGCGTGGCATGGGACGAGGCCTGGCAGATCACCCGGCAGGCCTTCGCCTACACCAACCACACGCTGCTGCCGGAAGCGCTCGAGATGTGGCCGCTGCCGCTCTTCCAGCGCACGCTGCCGCGCCATCTGGAAATCATCTACGAGATCAACGCGCGCTTCCTGCATGAGGTGCGCATCCGCTTCTTCGGCGACGAGTCGCAGCTGTCGCGCCTGTCGCTGATCGACGAGCGCGGCCAGCGCCATGTGCGGATGGCGCATCTTGCCTGCGTCGGCAGCCATACCATCAATGGTGTGGCCGAGCTGCATTCGCGGCTGATGCGCGAGGACGTGCTGAAGGACTTCTACGCCATGTGGCCGGAGAAGTTCACCAGCATCACCAACGGCGTCACGCCGCGGCGCTGGCTGGCGCTGTCCAATCCGCGGCTGTCGCGGCTGGTGTGCGAGTCGATCGGCGACGGCTGGATCGGCGACCTCGACAGGCTGCGCGAACTGGAGCCCTACGCCGACGACACGGGCTTTCGCGACCGGTGGCAAGCGGCGCGGCGCGAGAACAAGGAAGACCTCGCGCGGCTGGTGCGCGAGACCACCGGCGTGGTGATCGACCCGTCGTCGATGTTCGACGTGATGGTCAAGCGCATCCACGAATACAAGCGCCAGCATCTGGCGGTGCTGCACATCGTGGCGCTGTACCACCGGATCAAGTCCGACCCGAACGCCGACATCGTGCCGCGCACCTTCTTGTTCGCCGGCAAGGCCGCCCCGGGCTACCACTACGCCAAGCTGATGATCCGGCTGATCACGTCGGTGGGCGACGTCATCAACCGCGATCCGCAGGTGCGCGACCGGCTCAAGGTGGTGTTCCTGCCCAACTTCAATGTGACCTATGGGCAGAAGATCTATCCGGCCGCCGACCTGTCCGAGCAGATCTCGCTGGCCGGCAAGGAGGCCTCGGGCACCGGCAACATGAAGTTCGCGATGAACGGCGCGATCACCATCGGCACGATGGACGGCGCCAATATCGAGCTGCGCGAAGCGATCGGCCCGGACCACTTCTTCCCGTTCGGCCTGTCGGCCGCCGAGGTCTACGCGCTGAAGGCCGCCGGCTACCGGCCCGCCGCATGCTACGAGAGCCATGCCGAGCTGCGCGCCGTGATCGACCTGATCGGCCAGGGCTTCTTCTCGCGCGGCGATCCGTCGGTGTTCCAGCCGATCTTCGGCGGGCTGCTGCAACACGATCCCTATATGTTGCTGGCCGACTTCGCCTCCTACCTGCATTGCCAGCAGGATGTGTCGGTGGCGTTCACCGACCAGGCGCGCTGGCAGCGGATGTCGGTGCTGTCGTGCGCGCGCTCGGGCCGTTTTTCGTCCGATCGTGCGATTCGCGAGTACTGCGAGCGGATCTGGCGGGTGAAGCCCGTGCCGGTGCCGCTGCTGCATCGCGCCGCGATGAGCACGGCGGGTACCCGCCACAAGGGCGGCCCCGGCATGTAGTTCTTACACCCGCCGGCGGAGGCTTTACGCAGTGCTTGTTTCAACAGTTACGAACCGGTTACGCAAACCGTTGAACGCAAAGCCTTTGCGAAACATCCGCCACGCTGGCATGCCATTCGCATGGCATCAACGCTTCACGCGCCGACGCCATGCAACGACGCTCCGCGAGTGAAGCGTAACAGCGGCGGTGCAGCCCGACCGCCGCCCCACCACCAGCGCATTCAGAATGGCGGAGATCAACTTGAACACGAACGTGCTATTCGTGGCGGCCGAGGCCATGCCCTTGGCCAAGACAGGCGGCTTGGGAGATGTCGTCAGCGGGCTGGCCCGCGCCCTGCAGCAGCGGGGCCTCGATGTCACGATCCTGATGCCGGGCTATCCGCAGGCCCTGGCCGGCGCCGTGGGGCTGCGCAGCCTCGGCGCGCTGAAACTTGCCGAGAGCGCGCCCGGGCTGGCGCTGGCACCCGGGCATAGTGCGATGCGGCTGATGGCCGGTCGGATGCCGGGCAGCAACGTGCAGGTCGCCCTGCTCGACTGCCCGTCGTTCTACGACCGCGCCGGCACGCCGTACACCGACCCGACCGGACGCGACTTTGCCGACAACCCGCAGCGCTTCGCCGTGCTGGCGCTTGCGGCGACCGCCATCGCCGCGGGGCGCACGCCGCTGCCGGTGCCCGCCGCCGTGCACGCGCACGACTGGCATGCTGGGCTGACGCCGCTCCTGATGCGCGCCGCCGGTCTCGACACGCCGAGCATCATCACGATCCACAATCTCGCCTTCCAGGGCATCTTCCCGCTGTGCCTGGCGGGGCAGCTTGGCCTGCCGGAAGACTGCCTGACGTCCGACGGCGTCGAGTTCTGGGGCAAGCTCAATTTCCTCAAGGCGGGCATCCGCTACGCCGACCGCGTCACCACGGTCAGCCACAACTATGCGCAGGAGATGCTGACGCCGCAGTTCGGCCACGGGCTGGAAGGACTGCTGCAGGCGCGGCGCGATGTGCTGGGCGCAATCCCGAACGGCATCGACACCGAGGACTGGGACCCCGCCAGCGACGATCTGCTGCCGCACTGCTACACGCCCAATTCGATGGCCGGCAAGCGGGCCTGCAAGGCGGCGCTGCAGAACCGCTTCGGGCTGCCGGCCGATCCGGCCGCGCCGCTGGTCGCGATGGGCAGCCGCCTGACGCACCAGAAGATGGCCGACGTGGCGCTGGGCGCCATCGAGCGCGCGCTGCAGGCCGACGACAGCGTGCAGTTCGCCGTGCTGGGCTGCGGCGAGGCCGCCATCGAGCGCGGTTTCGAGGCGCTGGCCGCGCGTTATCCGGACCGCGTCGGCGTGTCGATCGGCTACCGCGAGGAAACCGCGCACCTGCTGCACGCGGGCGCCGACGTGCTGCTGCACGGCAGCCGCTTCGAGCCCTTCGGCCTGACCCCGGTCTATGCGATGCGCTACGGCACGGTGCCGGTCGCCTCGCGCGTCGGCGGCCTGGTCGACACGGTGCGCGACGCCGGCCATGGGTCGACACCGCGGCCCGGCGCGACCGGCTTCCTGTTCGACGGCGAGACCGCCGAGGCGATGAGCGCGGCGATCGAGCGGGCGCTGCAATGGCTGCGGCGGCCGCGCGCGTGGAAGGTGCTGCAGCGCGCCGGCATGCAGGCACTGTTCTGCTGGACGCAACCGGCCGAGCAATACCTGTCGCTGTACAGCGCGCTGTCGCCGGCCCTGGCCTCGGCGCTGGCGATGCAGCGCGCCGCGCAACGGGCAGCCGAGGCCGCACAGGTCGCGCAGGTCGAATCCGCGCCGCAGCTGCAACGCTCGCCGCAGCGCGTGCCGCGCTCGACGCCGGCCAGCGCCCCCGTCATGGCTTCCGAGCCCACGCCCGAACTCGCGATCCAGGCCTCGCCGTCGCGGCGACGCGGCCGTGGCGCGCGCGTCGACCGCGGCGCAGTGCCCGCGCAGGCCAGTGCGGCCGGCAACGGCGGCGGGTTCGGCGATGCACTGCCGACGGCGGCCGCCTGATGCCGCAAGCCGGTGGGATCGCAAGGTGCGCGGGCCGCGCGCCGCTGCGGATCCTGCCGCCTGCCTTGAATCGCTGCGGCCTGGAATCGCTACGGCTTTGAATCGACACGGAAATCATCATGAGCGTAGAGCCGAACCCCGCCGCCGCGGCCGCGGCCCAG
>NZ_VWRN01000002.1 GCF_008632125.1 Cupriavidus cauae | reverse complement strand
CGGCCGCTCGGTGCGCTCGCCACGATCGAAGCGCTGCGGGCCTTCGGTACGCGGGCCGCGCTCGAAGCGCTGTGGGCGCTCGGTACGTTCGCCGCGCTCGAAACGCGGCGGCCGCTCGGTGCGCTCGCCGCGCTCCCCGCGCTCGAAGCGCTGTGGGCGCTCGGTACGTTCGCCGCGTTCCCCTCGCTCGCTGCGCTCGCCCCAGCGCGCCGGCCGTTCGCGCGCTTCGTCGCCGAAACGACGCGGCCCGCGTTCCTCGGTGCCGAAACGGCGCGGTCCGCGCTCGTCGCTGCTTGGCCGACGCAGGCCGCGTCCTTCCGGCGCCGGGCGGGCGCCGCCTGGTTTGCGCGGCTT
Source organism: Cupriavidus cauae (assembly GCF_008632125.1). Lineage (GTDB taxonomy): Bacteria > Pseudomonadota > Gammaproteobacteria > Burkholderiales > Burkholderiaceae > Cupriavidus > Cupriavidus cauae. The sequence goes on along the minus strand of NZ_VWRN01000002.1, from coordinate 101,111 downwards.
GCCAGTGACGTCGGCGCGTTGCTGCGCGGCGCGCACGCCTTCGGCCACCGTCTGGACGCGGCGCCGGTTCAGATCGGATACGCGTACCGGCCGGGTGGCGCCGCTCTTGCGCGCGGGACTGGCGGCCGCGGACTTCAGTCCCAAGGTCTTGCGCTTGGGGGAGGGTTGATCGCTCATGGTTTCAATGGTGTCGCGGCTCAGATTTCGAGCGCCGCGAGCAGGTCCTGTTCAAGCTGGATTTCGAGCCGGTTGTCGGCGGCGAGGCGGCTGCCGTCAACGAGGAACATGTCCTCGACCCGTTCGCCCAGCGTGTTGATGCGTGCGGTATGCACGGAGATATGGTGGCGGCCCAGCACGCGGGCGATCGCGTACAGCAGGCCGGTGCGGTCGTTGGCCGACAGTTCGAGCAGGAAGTACTGGCCGCGCTCGTCGGGCCGCAGATCGACGCGCGGCTTGATCGGGAAGCTGCGCGACTGGCGCGACAGCCGGCCCTGCGACGGCTCCGGCAGCGGCGCCTGCTGCGCCAGCCGCTCGCACAGCTCGTGCTCGACCAGCGCGATGATGTCGCGGTACGTCTCGCGCCCGCCGCCGACGACGCCTGGATCGAACACCTGGAAGGTATCCAGCGCGTAGCCATGCCGCGTGGTATGGATCTTCGCCTCCTGGATCGAGAAGCCCTTGCGCTCGAAATAGCCGCAGATGCGCGCGAACAGGTCGGGCTGATCCTTGGCGTAGACGGCGACCTGCAGCCCCTCGCCGGCAGGCGACACGCGCGCCTTGACCACCGGCTGCTCGCTGTCGACGCGGTGGGCGAGATGGCGGGTCAGCCAGGCGATGTCGCGCGCGTCGTGGCGCAGGAAGAAGGCCACGTCCAGCCGTTCCCACAGCGCCTCGGCGCGGGCCGGGTCGAAGGCCTGCAGCCGCAGTGCGGCGATGGTTTCCTCGCGCCGCTGCGCCCACAGCGAATGCGGATCGACGCGCGCGCCGCCGAGCACGCGCAGCGTGATGCGGTACAGGTCCTCCAGCAGCTTGCCCTTCCACGCGTTCCAGACCTTGGGACTGGTGCCGCGGATATCGGCCACCGTCAGCAGATACAGCGCGGTCAGATAGCGTTCGTTGCCGACCACGCGGGCGAAGGCATGGACCACCTCGGGGTCGGTCATGTCCTGCTTCTGCGCGACATGGCTCATGGTCAGGTGATGCTCGACCAGCCAGGCGATCAGGTTGGCGTCCTCGCGCGCGATGCCGTGCTGGCGGCAGAAGCGGCGCGCATCGGCGGTGCCGAGCTTGGAGTGGTCGCCGCCGCGGCCTTTGGCGATATCGTGGAACAGCGCCGCCAGCCATAGCACCCACGGCTTGTCGAAGTTCGCCATCAACTGGCTGCAGAACGGGAACTCGTGGGTGTGCTCGACGATGGCGAACCGCCGCATGTTGCGCACGACCATCAGGATGTGCTGGTCCACGGTATAGACGTGGAACAGGTCGTGCTGCATCTGGCCGACGATGCGCCGGAAGTTGATCAGGTAGCGGCCGAGCACGCTGGTCTGGTTCATCAGCCGCAGCGCGTGCGTGATGCCCTGGGGCTCCTGGATGATCGCCAGGAACTGCTGGCGGTTGACCGGATCGTTGCGCCAGCGCGCGTCCATCACGGTGCGCGCGTTGTACAGCCCGCGCAGCGTGCGCGGCGACAGGCCCTTGACGCCGGGCGTGCGCTCGTACAGCAGGAACGTTTCGAGGATCGCGTGCGGATTGCGTTCGTACAGGTCGTCGCTGGTGATTTCCAGCATGCCCTGGCGCTCGACGAAACGCTCGTTGAGCACGCGCGTGACCTTCGACTCGCTGGGGAACAGCATCGCCTCGATATTGAGCAGCAGCACGCTGTTGAGCTGGGTCACCGCCTTGGCGGCCCAGTAGTAGCGCCGCATCAGCTGCTCGCTGGCGCGCTTGTTGGCGTTCTGCCGATAGCCGAAGGCCTCGGCCAGCGCGGTCTGCAGGTCGAACACCAGCACGTCCTGGCGGCGTCCGGCCAGCAGGTGCAGGCGGGCGCGGATGGTCTTGAGCAGGCGCTCGTTGCGCGTCAGTTCCTGCGCCTCGCGCTCGGTCAGCAGGCCCTTGTCGCGCAGCTCCTTCCAGCTGTCGCCGTAGCCCGCCGCCTGCGTCATCCACAGGATCACCTGCAGGTCGCGCAGGCCGCCCGGGCTTTCCTTGCAGTTCGGCTCGAGCGCGTAGGGCGTGTCCTGGTACTTGGCGTGGCGCTGGCGCAGTTCGAGCAGCTTGGCCTGGAAGAAGGCGCGCGGGTCCAGCTCGGCGCGATAGCGCGCCTGCAGCTCGGCGAACAGCGTGCGGTTGCCCGTCACCAGCCGGGCCTCGAGCAGCGCGGTGCGGATGGTCACGTCGGCGCGCGCCTCGCGCAGGCAATCGTCGACCGTGCGTACCGACGACCCGATTTCCAGTCCCAGGTCCCAGCACAGGCCGATGAACTTCTCCATGCGGCCGACGGTGTCGGCGTCCGGCTCGGCCGGCAACAGCAGCAGCACGTCGACGTCCGAATGCGGAAACAGCTCGCCGCGGCCATAGCCGCCCACGGCCACCAGCGCCATCCCGGCCGGCAGCCCGAGGCCGCGCCAGCATTCGACCAGCGCCTGGTCGACCGCCTGGCGCAGCCGCGTCAGCAGCGTGCCGACCTGGCCGCCGCCGGTGAAGGCGTCGAACAGCGCCTGCTTGCCGGCCTTGAGCCGGTCGCGCACGCGCGTGGCGAGCAGCAGTTCCGGAGAGGAATCCATGGCTGGGACGGGTTGGGTCGACATGGGTGAAGGAGGGCGCAGGTGGCGGCGAGGGCGGTGGCGGCGTATGTCGGTGAACGGCGAATCGGCGCGGCCCAAACGACAGGGGCGCCTCCCGGCGCCCCCTGCAATCAGGCCGCGAGCGTGTCGGTGATGAAGGCGGGCGGCGCCTGCGTGCCGGCCGAGACGGTCAGCACCTCGTAGCCGGTGTCGGTCACCAGCACGGTGTGTTCCCATTGCGCCGACAGGCTGCGGTCGCGCGTCTTGACCGTCCACTGGTCGGGCATCGTGCGGATATCGCGCTTGCCGGCGTTGATCATCGGCTCGATCGTGAAGATCATGCCGGCCTGCAGCTCCATGCCGGTGCCCGGGCGGCCGTAGTGCAGGATCTGCGGGTCCTCGTGGAAGTTCTTGCCGATGCCGTGGCCGCAGTATTCGCGCACCACGCTGTAGCCGGCCGCCTCGGCGTGCTGCTGGATCACGTGGCCGATATCGCCGAGCCTGGCGCCCGGGCGCACCTGGGCGATGCCCTTCCACATGCATTCGAAGGTCACCTGGGTCAGGCGCTTGGCCAGGATCGAGCCCTCGCCGACGATGAACATCCGGCTGGTGTCGCCGTAATAGCCTTCCTTGGTGATCACCGTGATGTCCAGGTTCACCGCGTCGCCATTCTTCAGCACGCGATCGCCCGGGATGCCATGGCAGATCACGTCGTTGACCGAGGTGCAGATCGCGCCGGGGAAGGGCGGATAGCCCGGAGGCGCATAGTTCAGCGGCGCAGGCACCGTGCCTTGTACGTCACGCATATAGGCGTGGCACAGGCGGTCCAGTTCGCCGGTGGTGACGCCGGGCTTCACGAACGGCGTGATGTAGTCGAGGACTTCACTGGCCAGCCGGCAGGCGACGCGCATCTGGGCGATGTCTTCGGCGGTCTTCAAATGGATGCTCATGCTGCGACGCGGAAAAAGTGTCACGGGCGCCAAGTGGGGTTGGCGCCCGTTTCTGGATTGTCAAACCGGGATTATCGCACCATCGGGGGCCCGCCGCACCCCGCGGCGGCGAGAAGCCGGCGCCGCACCGTGGAGGTGCCTCCTGGATCGGCGAAGTCGGGCGGGCTTGAGCGATGGCCGGGATGTTGCTACAATCGCGGGCTCGCTTGGCTTCGCCTCGCTTCACGGAGTCCTGACGTCAGGATTTCGGAGATGCGCGACGGCGGTCCGGGCGGGTGCGGGATGGCGCAGCCTGCCACGTCCGCGAAATCGCGAGTCCGCCCATCCGGGGTGTTCCTGTTCAGGAATGTCGGGGCGGACTTCAGACCGAACCCTTTTGGAGAATTCAATGTCCGTCACCATGCGTGAAATGCTGGAAGCCGGTTGCCACTTCGGCCACCAGACCCGCTTCTGGAACCCCAAGATGGCCCCGTTCATCTTCGGCCATCGCAACAAGATCCACATCATCAACCTGGAAAAGACGCTGCCGATGTTCCAGGACGCGCTGAAGTATGTGCGTCAGCTGGCAGCGAATCGCGGCACCATCCTGTTCGTCGGCACCAAGCGCCAGTCGCGCGAGATCCTGGCCGAGGAAGCGGGCCGTGCCGGCATGCCCTACGTCGACGCCCGCTGGCTCGGCGGCATGCTGACCAACTTCAAGACGGTCAAGATCTCGATCAAGCGCCTGAAGGACATGGAAGCCGCCAAGGAAGCCGGCGCGCTGGACACCATGAGCAAGAAGGAAGCGCTGATGTTCGAGCGCGAGATGGAAAAGCTCGAGAAGTCGATCGGCGGCATCAAGGACATGGGCGGCATCCCTGACGCGATCTTCGTGGTCGACGTCGGCTACCACAAGATTGCCGTGACCGAAGCCAACAAGCTGGGCATTCCGGTGATCGGCGTGGTCGATACCAACCACTCGCCGGACGGCATCGACTATGTGATCCCGGGCAACGACGACTCGAGCAAGGCAGTCGCGCTGTACGTGCGCGGCGTCGCCGACGCGATCCTGGAAGGCCGCGCCAACGCGGTGCAGGACGTGGTCGAAGCGGTCCGCGGCAGCGACGACTTCGTCGAAGTCGAGGAAGCCTGAGGTCGGGCCCGCCTGCAGGCGGGACGGCCCGGACGGCCCTGACGGACCCGTGGCGCGCGGCGGCATCGCCGGCCGCGCGACCACCAGAAAAGGGGGCGACATGGTACGCCCCCTTTTTTGAATGCGCGCGGTTCGCGCGCGCCCGGCAACGGGCAGCAAGCAGCAAGCAGACAGGAATGATTGTCATCCGGCGTGGCTACGATCACGGCGGGTGAGTCTTTGAACACCACGCGGCCGGCCGCGGCGCGGGACTTCCAGGTCCGGCGGAACGGGGCGGGGCGTGAACCAATCAAGGAGTGACAAATGGCGGCAATTACCGCAAGCATGGTGGCTGAACTGCGCGCGAAGACCGACGCGCCGATGATGGAGTGCAAGAAGGCCCTGACCGAGGCCGACGGCGACCTGGCCAAGGCCGAGGAGCTGCTGCGCGTCAAGCTGGGCAACAAGGCCAGCAAGGCCGCTTCGCGCGTGACTGCCGAAGGCGTGGTCGCTGCCTTCATCGACGGCACCACCGGTGCGCTGGTCGAACTGAACTGCGAGACCGATTTCGTCTCGAAGAACGACGACTTCCTGGGCTTCTCGGCCAAGGTCGCCGAGCTGGTCGCCAAGCAGAACCCGGCCGACGTGGCCGCGCTGTCGGCGCTGCCGCTGGACGGCCAGACCGTCGACCAGGTCCGTGCGGCGCTGATCGGCAAGATCGGCGAGAACATGACGATCCGCCGTTTCGCCCGCTATGCCGGCGGCGGCAAGCTGGTCTCGTACCTGCACGGCACCCGTATCGGCGTGATGGTCGAGTTCGACGGCGATGAAGTCGCCGCCAAGGACGTCGCCATGCACATCGCCGCGATGAAGCCGGTGGCGCTGTCTTCGGCCGACGTGCCGGCCGATCTGATCGCCAAGGAGCGCAGCATCGCCGAGCAGAAGGCTGCCGAGTCGGGCAAGCCGGCCGATATCACCGCCAAGATGGTGGAAGGCTCGGTGCAGAAGTACCTGAAGGAAGTCTCGCTGCTGAACCAGCCGTTCGTGAAGAACGACAAGCAGACCGTCGAACAGATGCTCAAGGCCGCCAACACCACGGTCAAGGGCTTCACGCTGTACGTGGTCGGCGAGGGCATCGAGAAGCGCCAGGACGACTTCGCTGCCGAAGTGGCCGCGCAGGTCGCCGCCGCGCAGAAGGGCTGATATCCCGGGCGGGAGGCAGGCGCCGGTCTGGCGCCATGACGGCCCGCCGTATAATCCCGAGGGGCACCGCGAGGTGCCCCTCGGCACAAGAAGAGAGAACAATGGCGCGTGCCGCCCGAACGGCCGGCGCATGCGTCCAGCGCGTCGGTCTCGAAGCCGGCCGCGGAGCCCGTTTTCCCCGTCGCCCGTTTTGACTGGCATCGCCCCTTCGGGCCTGCCGACGCGCCCGGGCCACGGGGAAAGCCGGCTTGGTCCCGGCGGCATCCGCCCTCCGGGGCAAGGCCCAGATCGAAGACTCGAACCAGCCCGAGGGTGAATATGCCAGCCTACAAGCGCGTCCTTCTGAAACTGTCCGGTGAGGCCCTGATGGGCGACGATGCCTTCGGCATCAACCGGTCCACGATCGAAGGCATGGTCAATGATATTGCCGAGATCGTGAAGCTCGGCGTGCAGGTGGCAGTGGTGATCGGGGGCGGCAACATCTTCCGCGGCGTCGCCGGCGGCGCCGCCGGCATGGACCGCGCGACCGCCGACTACATGGGCATGCTGGCCACGATGATGAACGCGCTGGCGCTGCAGGACGCGATGCGGCACGCCAATATCGAGGGCCGGGTCCAATCGGCGCTGCGCATGGACCAGGTGGTGGAGCCCTATATCCGCCCCCGCGCGATCCGCCAGCTGGAAGAGGGCAAGGTGGTGATCTTCGCCGCCGGCACCGGCAACCCGTTCTTCACCACCGATACCGCGGCCGCGCTGCGCGGCTCCGAGATCGGCGCCGAGGTGGTGCTCAAGGCCACCAAGGTCGACGGCGTCTATACCGCCGATCCGAAGAAGGATCCCAGCGCCACGCGCTACACCACGATCAGCTTCGACGAGGCGATCTCCCGCAATCTGCAGGTGATGGACGCCACCGCCTTCGCGCTGTGCCGCGACCAGAAGCTGCCGATCAAGGTGTTCTCGATCGTCAAGCCGGGCGCGCTCAAGCGCGTGATCCTGGGCGAGGACGAGGGTACGCTGGTCCACGTTTGAGCCGCCGTGCGGGGCCGCCGCGAGGTGGCGCACGCAACGGCACAGAGTAGAATGATTCGTTTTCGGCCCCGCCCGCCGGGGTCATGGCAGCCAGTTTTCCGGAGGTTATGATGAGCGTCGCCGACATCAAGAAGAGCGCCGAGCAGAAGATGCAGAAGACCATCGAAGCGTTCAAGGCCGATCTGGCCAAGATCCGCACGGGTCGTGCCCACACCGGTCTGCTCGACCATGTCCAGGTCGAATACTACGGTTCGCCGGTGCCCATCAGCCAGGTCGCCAATATCGGCCTGGCCGATGCCCGCACCATCAGCGTGCAGCCGTGGGAAAAGAAGATGGTCGGCGCGATCGAGAAGGCCATCCGCGACGCCGACCTGGGCCTGAACCCCGCCACCATGGGCGAGGTCATCCGCGTGCCGATGCCGCCGCTGACCGAGGAGCGCCGCAAGGAGCTGACCAAGGTCGTCAAGGGCGAGGGCGAGAGCGCCAAGGTGGCGGTGCGCAATCTGCGCCGCGACGCGAACGAACAGTTCAAGAAGCTGGTCAAGGACAAGAGCATCTCGGAAGACGACGAGCGTCGCGGCCAGGACGAGGTGCAGAAGCTGACCGACCGCTATGTCGCCGAGATCGACAAGCTGGTCGCCGAGAAGGACAAGGAGATCATGACGGTCTGAGCCGCGGCGCCGCTCGCCAGTCCCGCCGTGGGCTGGCGCGGCGACGCCGTCGGGGACCCGTCCACCACCATGCACATCAGTTCCACACTCGCCATCCCCGAAACCGGTTACGTACCGGCCCACGTCGCCATCATCATGGATGGCAACGGGCGCTGGGCCACGCAGCGGCATCTGCCGCGGGTCGCCGGCCATAGCCGCGGCCTGGATGCGGTACGTACCGTGGTGGAGGCGTGCGCGGTGCGAGGGGTCAAGTACCTGACGCTGTTCGCCTTCAGTTCCGAAAACTGGCGGCGGCCGGCCGACGAGGTCACCTTCCTGATGCGGCTGTTCATGATGTCGCTGCGGCGCGAGGTGGTGAAGATGCACGCCAACAATATCCGCCTGAAGGTGGTTGGCGATCTGAGCCGCTTCAGCCCGCGCATCCAGCAGCTGATCGCCGACGCCGAGCGCCGCACCGCGGGCAATACCGGCCTGACGGTGACCATCGCCGCCAATTACGGCGGCCGCTGGGACTTGCTGCAGGCGGTGCGCAAGATGCTGCTGCAGCAGCCGATGCTCGACCCCTCGACGATCGAGGAATCGACGCTGGCGCCGCACCTGGCGATGGCCTACGCGCCGGAGCCGGACCTGTTCATCCGCACCGGCGGGGAACAGCGCATCAGCAATTTCCTGCTGTGGCAGCTGGCCTATTCCGAGCTCTATTTCACCGACGTGTTCTGGCCCGACTTCGACGCGGCCGAACTGGACAAGGCGTTCGCCTCGTACCGGCAGCGCGAACGGCGTTTCGGCCGCACCAGCGCGCAGGTCGTGGCGCCGTCCGGGCTGTCCGGCACCGCCTGAGCGGGCCGGCCGCTCGCCATCGAACCAACCGGGACTCGCAGCGCATGCTTCTTACCCGTGTCATCACCGCCCTGTGCCTGTTGCTGCTGATCCTGCCGATCCTGTTCCTGGCGCCGCCCGCGGCGCTGGCCGGCCTGATGGCGGTGATCGTGGCGCTGGCCGCCTGGGAATTCGGCCGCCTGCTCGGCCTGCGCGGCGCGGGTCCGTGGATCTACGCGATCGCCTGCGTGGTCGCGATGATCGCCTGGCATGACCTGCCCGCGCGCGGCGCCATGCTGTGGCTGATGCAGGCCGCGGTGGTCGCCTGGGGCGTCGCCATCGTGCTGCTGGCGCGCGGCGTGCGCAAGGCCACGCCGGCCTTCGCGATCGTTGCCGGCCTGGTCGGCCTGGTGATCCTGCCCGCCTTCGGCCATGCCGCGATGCTGCTGCGCGGCCTCGGCGTGGGCGTGCTGCTGTCGGCCGCGGCGCTGGTCTGGGCCGCCGATATCGGCGCCTATTTCGTCGGCAAGGCGATCGGCCGCCGCAAGCTGGCACCGTCGATCAGCCCCGGCAAGTCGTGGGAGGGCGCGATCGGCGGCTGGCTGTTCGCGCTCGCCGTGGCGCTGTCGCTGGCGGCCACCCACGCCTTCGCGCCGACCTGGTTCGATCGTGTGGCCGACCGCAACGGCCTGCTGGTGGTGGCGCTGCTGACCACGCTGATGGTGATCGCCAGCGTGGTGGGCGACCTGTTCGAATCGCTGCTCAAGCGGCAGGTCGGCAAGAAGGACAGCAGCCGGCTGCTGCCCGGCCACGGCGGCGTGCTCGACCGCATCGACGCGCTGCTGCCGGTGCTGCCGCTGGCCGCGCTGCTGATCCTGTATCTCTGATTTTCCCCAGGCCTCTTTCATGCGTCGCATTACCGTCCTAGGCGCCACCGGCTCGATCGGCGACAGCACGCTGGACGTGATCCGGCGCCATCCCGAGCGCTACGCCGTGCATGCGCTGACGGCGCATCGCCAGATCGACAAGCTGGCCGATCGCTGCGCCGAGTTCCGCCCGGCGCGGGCGGTGGTCGGCAGCGAGAGCGCGGCGGCCGAACTGCGCGAGCGGCTGCGCGTGGCCGGCGTGGGCACCGAGGTGCTGCACGGCGACGCGGCGCTGGCCGAGGTCGCCGCCGATGGCGAGGCCGATACCGTGATGGCCGCCATCGTCGGCGCCGCCGGGCTGCGGCCGACGCTGGCCGCGGCGCGGGCCGGCAAGCGCGTGCTGCTGGCCAACAAGGAGGCGCTGGTGATGTCCGGCGCCATCTTCATGGACGCAGTGCGCGAGCACGGCGCGACGCTGCTGCCGATCGACAGCGAGCACAACGCGATCTTCCAGTGCCTGCCGTTCGACGATCCGCGCTATCGGGCCGGCGTCGCCCGCGTGGTGCTGACCGCCTCGGGCGGGCCGTTCCGCACGCGCGATCCGGCCTCGCTGCACGACATTTCCCCCGACGAGGCCTGCGCCCATCCGAACTGGGTGATGGGGCGCAAGATCTCGGTCGATTCGGCGACGATGATGAACAAGGGCCTCGAGGTGATCGAGGCCCACTGGCTGTTCGGCGCGCCGGCCGAGCGCATCGAGGTGCTGATCCACCCGCAGAGCATCGTCCATTCGATGGTCGCGTACGCCGACGGCTCGGTGCTGGCGCAGCTGGGCAACCCCGACATGCGCACGCCGATCGCCTATGGGCTGGCCTATCCCGAGCGCATCGACGCCGGCGTCTCGCCGCTGGACCTCGTCGCGGCCGGCACGCTGGCCTTCGAGACGCCGGACCTGCAGCGCTTCCCGTGCCTGGCGCTGGCCTTCGATGCGCTGCGCGCCGGCGGCGTGGCACCGGCGGTGCTGAACGCCGCCAACGAGATCGCGGTCGACAGCTTCCTGCAGGGCGCGATCCGCTTCACCGATATCGCCGGCGTTGTCGCGCGGGTGCTCGAGCAGGGACCGCGCCATGCGGCCGATTCGCTCGACGCCGTGCTGCAGGCCGACCAGCAGGCCCGCGCGCTGGCCCGGACGCTGGTGCAGGCGGGCGGGCGGGCAAGTGCCGGCGCGAGGGCGGGTGCCAACGTCGGCACCAGCGCTGGCAACAACGCCGGCAACAACGCGGGCAACAACGCCGGCAACAACGCGGGCACCAACGCCGGCGCGGCCACGCCGAGCTGAACCGGACCGCCGCCATGCAGACCATCCTCGCCTTCATCGTTGCGCTCGGCATCCTGATCTACGTGCACGAGATGGGCCACTACCTGGCCGCGCGCGCCTGCGGCGTCAAGGTGCTGCGTTTCTCGATCGGCTTCGGCCGTCCGCTGCTGCGCTGGGTCTCGCGCCATCGCGACCGCACCGAATGGACGCTGGCGGCGATTCCACTGGGCGGCTACGTCAAGATGCTCGACGAGCGCGAACGCGATCCCGAGCGCGATCCTCCCTTCGATCCGGCCGACCTGCCGCGCGCCTTCAACCGGCAGCCGGTCGGCAAGCGCATCGCCATCGTCGCGGCCGGGCCGGTCGCCAATTTCCTGCTGGCGATCGTGCTGTATTTCACGCTGTTCGCCGGCGGCATGCAGGAGCCCGCGCCGGTGCTGGCCGCTCCGGTCGCCGGTACGGCTGCGGCGCAGGCGGGCGTGCGCGACGGCGACCGCGTGCTCGCGCTGAGCGCCAACGACGAGACCGAGACGGTGCGCTCGTGGAACGATCTGCGCATGGCCGTGATGGCGCAGGGCTTCGACGGTGCCGGCGCGGTGCTGCGCGTGCGCGGGGCCGACGGCGCCGAGCGCGACCTGACCATTGCGCGGCTGCCCAATACCGGCGGCGATCCGCAGCGCGATCCGCTGGCCACGCTGGGGCTCGCGCTCAAGGGCGGGCCGGTGACGATCAGGGAGGTGTTGCCCGATTCGGCCGCCGAACGCGCGGGCCTGCGCGCCGGCGACCGCGTGCTGGCGTGGCAGGGCGAGCCCATCCGCCAGGCCGATCAGCTGATCCGCGCGGTGCGCGCGAATCCGGGCGCGCAGGCGACGCTGTCGATCGAACGCGAAGGCCGGACGCTGCAGGTGCCGGTCAAGGTCGACGCGGTGCCGGCCGACGGCGAAGGGCCGGGCGAGGGCGGCAGCAAGGCCGCCACGGCCGGCAAGCTCGGCGCCGCGCTGGCGCAGGCGGTGCAGATGGAGACCGTGCGCGATGCCCCGCTGCAGGCGCTGGTCCGTGCCGGACAGCAGGTGTGGGACACCAGCGTGCTGTCGCTGAAGCTGCTCGGCCGCATGCTGATCGGCCAGGCTTCGCTGCAGAACCTCAGCGGTCCGCTGACCGTCGCCGACTACGCGGGCAAGGCCGCGAACCTCGGCTGGCAACCGTTCGTCGGCTTCCTGGCGCTGGTCAGCGTCAGCCTCGGCGTATTGAATTTGTTACCCATTCCGGTATTGGACGGGGGGCATTTGCTGTATTATTGCGTTGAATTTTTGACTGGCAGGCCCGTTCCAGACCACTGGCAGGCTGTGCTGCAGAAGGTCGGCATTGCCTGCATCTTGCTCCTGACTTCGCTCGCCTTGTTCAACGACGTCAGCCGCCTGTTTCTCGCGCGCAGCTAGAATCCGGTGCGCAACGACGTAGCGGCGTGCTGTGGCACCGGCCACGGCGTACCGTTGCGGACCTCGTCGCGAGGCCGCCCGGCGAAGCATCAGAGCCCAATCCTGCATGGAATCAAAGAGGGGATCAAGATTGATCAGACATAAGCGCATCTCGCTTAGCATGCTGGCGAGTGCCATCATCGCGGCCTGGGCACCGGCGGGCTGGGCCGCGGATCCGTTTGTGGTCAGGGATATTCGGGTTGAAGGTCTGCAGCGGGTAGAACCCGGCACGGTCTTCGGCTATCTGCCAGTCAAGGTAGGCGAGACCTTCACCGACGACAAGGGCGCCGACGCGATCCGCGCGCTCTACAACACCGGCTTCTTCAAGGACGTGCAGATCCGCGCCGAGGATGGCGTGCTGGTCGTCCACGTCGAGGAACGCCCGGCCATCTCGCAGCTCGAGTTCGTCGGCATCAAGGAATTCGACAAGGACACGCTGCGCCGTTCGCTGCGAGCCGTCGGCGTGGCCGAGGCGCGCTACTACGACCGCGCGCTGATCGACAAGGCCGAGCAGGAACTGAAGCGCCAGTACGTCGCGCGCGGCTACTACGCGGCCGAGGTGCAGACCACGATCACGCCGGTGGACCGCAACCGCGTCTCCGTCGTGTTCAACGTCGACGAAGGCCCGATCGCCAAGATCCGGCAGATCAATATCGTCGGCAACAAGGCCTTCAAGGAAGGCACGCTGCGCGACGAGATGCAGCTGTCCACGCCGAACTGGCTGTCCTGGTACACCAAGAACGACCTGTACTCGAAGCAGAAGCTGACGGCCGACCTGGAGGCGCTGCGCTCGTTCTACCTGAACCGCGGCTATCTCGAGTTCGCGATCGAATCGACCCAGGTGTCGATCACGCCGGACAAGAAGGACATCTACCTGACGCTGAACATCAAGGAAGGCGACCAGTACAAGGTGTCCGACATCCGCCTCGCCGGCGAGCTGCTCGGCAAGCAGGAAGAAATGGAGAAGCTGCTGACCCTGAAGAAGGGCGACATCTTCTCGTCGGAAAAGCTGACGCAGAGCACCAAGGCCATCACCGACCTGATGGGCACCTACGGCTATGCGTTCACCACCATCAATCCGCAGCCGCAGATCGACCGCGAGAAGCGCGAGGTCGCGCTGACGCTGATGGTCGACCCGGGTCGCCGCGTCTACGTGCGCCGCGTCAACGTGGTCGGCAACAGCAAGACCCGCGACGAGGTGGTGCGCCGCGAGATGCGCCAGATGGAAAGCTCGTGGTTCGACAGCGAGAAGCTGACGCAATCGCAGGCCCGCATCAACCGCACCGGCTACTTCACCGACACCAACATCACCACCGAGGACGTGCCGGGCGCGCCCGACCAGGTCGATGTGAACGTCAACGTCACCGAGAAGCCGACCGGCCAGATCAGCCTGGGCATGGGCTTCTCGTCGACCGACAAGCTCGTGCTGCAGGCCGGCCTGCGCCAGGACAACGTGTTCGGTTCGGGTACCAGCCTGGGCCTGGACGTCAACACCGCGAAGTCGTTCCGCACGATTGCCCTGACGCAGTACGACCCGTATTTCACCGTCGACGGCATCAGCCGCTCCACCGACATCTACTACCGGACCTCGCGCCCGCTGTACTACATCGGCGACCAGGACTACCGCATCGTGTCGACCGGCGGCGGCTTCAAGTTCGGCGTGCCGTTCTCGGAGAACGACACGGTGTTCTTCGGCATCGGCTACGAGCGGACCGAACTGACGGTGTCGAACAACACGCCGATCCAGTACCAGCGCTGGGTACGCGAGAACGGCGACGTCACCAACAACTTCCCGTTCACGATCGGCTGGGCACGCGATCGCCGCGACAGCGCGCTGATCCCGACCAAGGGTCCGTACACGCAGGCCAACCTCGAAGTCGGCCTGCCCGGCATCGGCGATACGCAGTACTACCGCGCCACGCTGCAGCAGCAGTACTACTATCCGCTGTCGAAGGCCTTCACGCTGGCGTTCAACGGCGAGATCGCCTACGGCCACGGCTACGCCGGCAAGGACTTCCCGGTCTTCAAGTACTTCTACGCCGGCGGTATCGGCTCGGTGCGCGGCTACCAGACCAGCACGCTGGGCCCGAAGGACCAGAACGGCAACCCGATCGGTGGTGCCTCGAAGGTGATCGGCAACGTCGAATTCATCTTCCCGCTGCCGGGCTCCGGCGTGGACCGCACGCTGCGGCTCTTTACGTTCTTTGATTTCGGTAACGTGTACCAGGAAGGCGAGGCGCCGCGCTTCAGCGATCTGCGGTATTCGACCGGCCTCGGCCTGTCGTGGCTGTCGCCGATCGGTCCGCTGAAGGTCAGCGTGGGCTTCCCGCTCAAGCGCGAAGAGGGCGACCGCACCCAGCGCTTCCAGTTCCAGATCGGTACCGCGTTCTGACAGAGGTCGATTCATGAAAAATACAACCCGCATCATCCAATCGTTTGCCGTCGCCGCCGCGGCGGCGGCCGCACTGGCGGTGGCCGCGCCCGCCGGCGCGCAGGAAACCCGCATCGCCGCCGTCAATTCCGAGCGCATCCTGCGCGATTCGCAGCCGGCCAAGCAGGCCCAGGTCAAGCTGGAGCAGGAGTTCTCCAAGCGCGACCGCGAGCTGCAGGACATGGCCCAGAAGATCAAGGGCATGGCCGACCGGCTCGACAAGGACACCGCCGTGCTGGCGGACGCCGACCGCCAGCGCCGCCAGCGCGAGCTGGCCGATCTGGACCGCGAATTCCAGCGCAAGCAGCGCGAGTTCCGCGAGGACCTGAACCAGCGCCGCAACGAGGAACTGGCGCAGGTGCTCGAGCGCGCCAACCGCGTGATCCGGCAACTGGCGGAGCAGCGCAAGTACGATCTGATCGTGCAGGAAGCCGTCTACGTCAATCCGCGCATCGACATCACCGACGATGTGATGAAGGCCCTGAACGCCGGCGGCAAGTAAGCCGTCCGCGTTCGTCGTTCCAGGAAGTACCGCGATGAAGACACCCACACTGGGTCAGCTCGCCACGGACACCGGCGCGCAAGTTGTGGGTGATCCCACGCTGGCCGTGCGCGGCCTCGCGCCGCTCGACCAGGCCGGGGAAGGGCAGCTGTCCTTCCTGTCCAATCCGCTGTATCTGCCGCAGGCGCTGACCTCGTCGGCCGCCGCGGTGATCGTCTCGCCGGCCGACCTCGAGCGCATCCGAGAGCAGGGCCACGCCGACGGCCGCAACTGGCTGGTCGCGCGCAACCCCTACGTCTGCTTCGCGCGCATCGCGCAGCAGTTCGACCGCGCCGCCAACCACGACCCGCGCACCGGCATCGATCCGCGCGCCAGCGTCGCGGACGATGCGGTGGTCCCCGCCTCCTGCTATATCGGCCCCAATGTCGTGATCGAAGCCGGCGCCCGGCTCGGCGAGCGCGTGCGCGTGCTGGCCAACACCTATATCGGCGCGGGCGCGCAGATCGGCGACGACACGCTGCTGTACGCCAACGTATCGATCTATCACCGCTGCGTGGTCGGGCAACGCTGCATCGTCCACAGCGGCGCGGTGATCGGCGCCGACGGTTTCGGATTTGCGCCGGACATTCGCCCGGACGGCGTCGAATACGTCAAGATTCCGCAGACCGGCCGCGCGGTGCTCGGCGACGATGTCGAGATCGGCGCCAACACCGCGGTCGACCGCGGCGCGATGGGCGACACCGTGATCGAGGAAGGCTGCAAGATCGACAACCAGGTCCAGATCGCGCATAACGTGCGCGTCGGGGCCCACACCGTGATCGCCGGCTGCGCGGCGGTGGCCGGCAGCACCCGGATCGGCCGCTTCTGCATGATCGGCGGCTCGGCCAATTTCGCCGGCCATCTGCAGATCGCCGATCGCACCACGGTATCAGGCGGGACCTCGATCACCAAATCGATCGCCAGGCCGGGCCAGCACTTCACCAGCGTGTTTCCCTTCCTGCCGCATGGCGACTGGGAGCGCAACGCCGCCATCGTGCGGGGGCTGTCCAAGCTGCGCGAGCGCGTGATGCAGCTGGAGAAGCGCCTGCGCGGGCAGGGCCCGGACGCCACGACAAAGAATACGGAAGAGAAATCATCATGACCGCCACCGACATCGACATCCGCCAGATCCTGAAGCTGTTGCCGCATCGCTACCCGATCCTGCTGGTGGACCGCGTGCTCGAGTTCGAGCCGCAGAAGCGCATCAAGACGCTGAAGAACGTCACCATCAACGAGCCGTACTTCCAGGGCCATTTCCCCGGCGCGCCAGTGATGCCGGGCGTGATGATCCTCGAAGCGCTGGCGCAGTCGGCCGGCCTGCTGACCTTCGGCGCCGACATGGAGCGCAAGGAAGGCTCGCTGTACTACTTCGTCGGCATCGACGGCGCCCGCTTCAAGCAGGTGGTCTATCCGGGCGACCAGCTGCATATGCATGTCTCGGTCGAACGCTATATCCGCGGCATCTGGAAATTCAAGGCCTACGCGACTGTCGAAGACAAGGTCGCCTGCGAGGCCGAACTGATGTGCACCGTCAAGCAGGCCGACGCCTGAAGACACGGCGCCAGGCGCCGTCTTGACGCGGCGTCCGCCACGGCGGACGCGCCGCCCACCCCAAGATCGATAGGACTTTCACGCATGACGCAAATCCATCCCACCGCCCTGGTCGACCCGAAGGCCGAACTGGCGGCCGACGTCAGCGTCGGACCGTTTTCCATCGTCGGTCCCCATGTGCGGATCGGCAGCGGTACCGTGATCGGTGCGCATACCACGATCGAAGGCCATACCACCGTCGGCGCGGACAACCGCATCGGGCCGTACGCCTCGGTCGGCGGCGCGCCGCAGGACATGAAGTACCGCGACGAGCCGACCCGGCTGGTGATCGGCGACCGCAACCGCATCCGCGAATTCACCACGATCCATACCGGCACGGTGCAGGACGAGGGTGTGACCAGCATCGGCAACGACAACTGGATCATGGCGTATGTGCATATCGCGCACGATTGCCGCGTCGGCAACCACACCGTGTTCTCGAGCAATGCGCAGATCGCCGGCCACGTGCAGGTCGGCGACTGGGCCATCCTCGGCGGCATGAGCGGGGTGCACCAGTTCGTGCGCATCGGCGACCATGCGATGCTGGGCGGCGCCTCGGCGCTGGTGCAGGACGTGCCGCCGTTCGTGATAGCGGCCAGCGACAAGAACGGCAACAAGGCCACGCCGCACGGCATCAACGTCGAAGGGCTGCGCCGCCGCGGTTTCGACGCCGGCCAGATCGCCGCGCTGCGCCAGGCCTACAAGCTGCTGTACAAGTCGGACCTGGGCTTCGACCAGGCCCAGGCCGAGATCGGCCAGATGCTGGCCCAGGCTGATGCGAGCACCGCCGTGCCGCTGCGCGCCTTCCTCGACTTCATCGCCGCGACCAAGCGCGGCATCGTGCGCTGAAGCCCGGCGTCGCCATGGCCGACGCGAAAATGCAGCCGATTCCGGTATTCGAATCCCAGGCCGCCGCGGCCCCGTCGGCGCTGTCCGACCTGCGTGGCGAGATTGCGATGGTGGCCGGCGAGGCCTCGGGCGACCTGCTTGCCTCGCTGCTGTTGTCGGGGCTGCGGGCCCGGCTCGGCGACGCGGTGTCCTACTCGGGCATCGGCGGCGCGCGCATGATGTCGCAGGGCTTCGTCTCCCATTGGCCGATGGAGACCCTTTCGGTCAACGGCTATGTCGAGGTGCTGGGCTCGCTGCGCGAGATTCTCGCCACGCGGCGCGCGATCCGCGACAGGCTGCTGGCCGATCCGCCGCTGTGCTTCATCGGCGTCGACGCGCCCGACTTCAATTTCGGCCTGGAGGTGCCGCTGCGCCGCGCCGGCATTCCGGTCGTGCACTTCGTCAGCCCGTCGATCTGGGCCTGGCGGGGCGGGCGCATCCGCACCATCGCGAAAGCCGTCGACCATATCCTCTGCCTGTTCCCGTTCGAGCCCGAGATCTACGCCAAGGCCGGCATCGCCGCGACCTATGTCGGCCATCCGCTGGCCGACGTGATTCCGATGGTGCCCGACGTCGACGGCGCGCGCGCCAGGCTGGGCCTGCTGCCCGGGCGCCGCGTTGTAGCGGTGCTGCCGGGAAGCCGGCAGTCCGAGGTCCGGCACCTGGGCGCGACGTTCTTCGCCGCGATGGCGCAGATGCGGCAGATGGACAACGCGCTGGCCTTCGTGGTGCCGGCGGCCAATGCGTCGCTGCGGGCCGTGATCGAATCGCACGCCAGCGAATATCCCGAACTCGATGTCACCATCGTCGACGGCCAGTCGCACCTGGCGATGGAGGCGGCCGACGTGGTGCTGCTCGCCAGCGGCACCGCGACGCTGGAGGCGGCGCTGTACAAGAAGCCGATGGTAATTTCGTACAAGGTGCCCTGGCTGACCGCGCAGATCATGAAGCGGCAGGGCTATTTGCCCTATGTCGGCCTGCCGAATATCCTGTCGGGACGCTTCGTCGTTCCGGAGCTGCTGCAGGACGACGCCACGCCCGAGGCGCTGGCGCGCGAGACGCTGCTGCAGCTGAACGACCAGGACAACACCGCCTTCCTGTACGAGCACTTTACGCAGATGCACCAGACCCTGCGCCGCAATACCGCCGATATCGCCGCCGACGTGGTGGTCGATCTGCTGCGCAGCCGGAGGGCCGGCTGATGGCGCGGCTGCCTGCGCGCAATCCCGGCAGCGGTGCCGCCGCCGGAACTGCCACTGGCGCCGCCAAGGCCGGCAAGGCCGTCGCGAAGACCAGGGCCGCCACGGCCGCGAAGGCAACGAGGCCCGGCAAGGCCGCCAAGGCCGCCGCCGCCGAAGCGCAGCTGGGCCTGTCGCTGTCGCCCGCCGCGGCGATGGCGCAGCGGCTGTGCGGCGTCGACGAGGCCGGACGCGGGCCGCTGGCCGGTCCGGTGTTTGCCGCCGCGGTGGTGCTCGATCCGGCCCGGCCGATCGAGGGCCTTGCCGACTCCAAGATCCTGACCGCGGCCCGGCGCGAGGCGCTGTTCGACGAGATCCGCTCGCGCGCGATGGCCTGGCATATCGCCTTTGCCACGGTCGAGGAGATCGACACGCTGAACATCCTGCACGCGACGATGCTGGCGATGCAGCGCGCGGTCCACGGCCTGGCCGCCTGCGGCATCTCGCCGGACCTGGTGCAGGTCGACGGCAACCGCTGCCCGCACGTGCCGTATCCGGTCGAGGCGGTCATCAAGGGCGATGCCACCGTGCAGGCGATCTCGGCGGCATCGATCCTCGCCAAGGTCGCCCGCGATCGCGAACTGGTCGCGCTGCACGCGCAATATCCCGAATACGGCTTCGACAGCCACGTCGGCTACGGCACGCCGCAGCATCTGCTGGCGCTGGCGCGCTTCGGCGCCACGCCGCATCACCGCCGCTCGTTCGCGCCCGTGCGCGAGGCCCTGCTGCGCGGGCCGTTGGGCGCCGACGCCATGCTGCCGGTCGGCGAGCTGGACGGGGCGGCCGCGGGACTGCGGCCTTCGCCGGACGAACTGGCCGAGACCATCGATGCCTTCGACGCGCTCGATGCGATGGAAGCGATCGACGACGCCATCGGCGCGGCCGTCAGCCCCGGGCCGGCGCTGTCCTGAGCCGCTGCGGCATAACTTGGCGGCATAACCCCTGCGGCATAACCCCCTGCGGCATAACGTAGAACCACGTGGATTAACGTGAAGCACGTCAGCTCGCGCGACAACGCGCTGTTCAAGCATCTGAAGGCCCTGACCGGCTCGACCCATCAGCGGCGCAAGGCCGGCCAGTCGGTACTGGACGGCGTGCATCTGGCCGACGCCTATCTGGCCGCGCTCGGCCAGCCGGTCAGCTGCGTGGTGTCCGAGCGCCATCTCGATCATCCCGAGGTCGCCGCGCTGCTGGCCCGCATCGACGAGCAGCGCGTCGTGGTGCTGGCGGACGCGCTGTTCGCGCAGATCACCGGCGTGGTCAACGGCATTGACCTGATGCTGGTGATCGATACCCCGGCGGGCCATCTGCCCGCGCG
The DNA here is from genome assembly GCF_008632125.1 of Cupriavidus cauae. Taxonomy (GTDB): domain Bacteria; phylum Pseudomonadota; class Gammaproteobacteria; order Burkholderiales; family Burkholderiaceae; genus Cupriavidus; species Cupriavidus cauae. The sequence goes on along the minus strand of NZ_VWRN01000002.1, from coordinate 80,877 downwards.
CATCGACACCGACTGCATCGTGCTGGACGGCGTGCAGGATGCCGGCAACGTCGGCTCGATCCTGCGCAGCGCCGCGGCGGCCGGCATCCAGCATGCGTTCCTCGGTACCGGCTGCGCCTTCGCGTGGTCGACGAAGACGCTGCGCGCGGCGATGGGCGCCAACTTCCACCTGAATATCGTCGAGCACTGCACGGTCGAGATGCTGGCGCCGCGGCTCGCGGTGCCGCTGCTGGCGACCTCGTCGCACGCGGATGCGGCGCTGTTCGATACGGACCTGCGCGGGCCGGTCGGCTGGGTGGTCGGCAACGAAGGGGCGGGGGTCAGCGCGCAATGGATGGCGCTGGTGCAGCGCACGGTCGGGATTCCGCAGCCCGGCGGGCTCGAATCGCTGAACGTCGCCGCGGCTACCGCGGTGTGCCTGTTCGAGGCGGTGCGGCAGCGGCGGGGCTAGGGCGCCTCGTCGGCGTCGACACTCGGCTGCTCCCCTCTACCGCAGGGGCGGGAGAGGGAGGCAACCCAATGGCCGATCAATAATTGTCCCGATCGACCTTGATCTCCTGCAGGATCGTGGTGGCGATTTCCTCGATCGACTTGTGCGTCGACGACAGCCATTTGATCCCCTCGCGGCGCATCATGATCTCGGCTTCGTTGACCTCATAGCGGCAATTTTCCAGCGAGGCGTATTTGCTGCCGGGACGGCGCTCATTGCGGATTTCCGACAGCCGCTGCGGGTCGATCGACAGGCCGAAGATTTTTGGCTTGAAATCGTACAGCGCGGACGGCAGCTTGCCGCGTTCGAAATCGTCGGGGATCAGCGGGTAATTGGCCGCCTTCAGGCCATATTGCATCGCCAGATACAGGCTGGTCGGGGTCTTGCCGCTGCGCGAGACACCCACCAGGATCACGTCGGCCTCGGCCAGATTCTTGTGCGACTGGCCGTCGTCGTGGGCCAGCGAGAAATTGATGGCCTCGATCCGGTTCTTGTACGCCTCGGTATCGGCGTTCTGGTGAAAGCGCCCGATCGCATGGGTCGATTTCAGGCCCAATTCCTTTTCGAGCGGCTCGATAAAGGTCTGGAACATGTCCAGAATCATGCCCTTGGCGCGGCGCAGCGCCTTGTTCGACTCGGCATTGACCAGCGTGGTGAAGACGATCGGCGGAACGCCTTCGGCATGGAAGGCCTCGTTGATCTTGCCGACCGCCATATGCGCCTTTTCCGGCGTATCGATAAAGGGCATTCGCACCTTGCGAAAGCGCATCTCGAACTGGGCCAGGATCGAATGACTGAAAGTTTCGGCGGTGATCCCGGTGCCGTCCGAGACGATAAATACGGTGCGGACGGCGGGCTTGTCGGCGCGCGGCGCGGCGGGGGAATCCATGTCTGAACAATTATTTGGGGCCTGCCGCACGCGAAAGTGCGGTGCGGCACGGTAGAATAGCGGCGATCTTTTCGCTAAGCAATTGCACGGCGCGCCACGCGCGGGACGATTCGAAGCGGGATTGTCGACAAAATGGCTCGACAGCATTCCGCCGATTCCATCGACCCGATCCGCCGCGAAGGGCGCGATGACCGCAATGACCGCAATGAGCGCGATGGCCGACCGGATGTCTCGATCGATATCGAAGCCACGGTCCCCCGTGCCCCGGATTGTTTAGCAAAGCGATCCGCCCGGTAGCAGAACTCCAACCACATTCCGGCGTGAGCGACAGGTTTCCTACTTTGTTTTGAGGCATTTATGACCAACCTGGCAAATGACGGCGCCTACGTGCTGCCGTTCGAGCAGTTGCGCATGGCGGATGTGGAAGTGGTGGGGGGCAAAAATTCGTCGCTCGGCGAAATGATCTCCCAGCTGGCAGGCGCCGGCGTGCGCGTGCCCGGCGGCTTCGCCACCACCGCGCTGGCCTTCCGCGACTTCCTGGCCCACAACAACCTGACCCAACGCATCTCCGATCGCCTGAAGGCGCTCGACGTCGACGACGTCAAGGCGCTGGCCGAGGCCGGTGCCGAGATCCGCAACTGGGTCGCCACCGCACCGTTCCAGCCGCGCCTGGAACAGGAAATCCGCGAGCACTACGCGCGCGTCGCGGAGCGCGAGGGCGCCGAAGCGTCGTTCGCGGTGCGCTCGTCGGCGACCGCCGAGGACCTGCCCGACGCCTCGTTCGCCGGCCAGCAGGAGTCCTACCTGAACGTCAGCGGCATCGACGACGTGCTCGACAAGATCAAGCACGTGTTCGCCTCGCTGTACAACGACCGCGCGATCTCCTACCGCGTGCACAAAGGCTTCGCCCATGACGTGGTGGCGCTGTCGGCCGGCGTGCAGCGCATGGTCCGTTCGGACCTGGCCGCGTCGGGCGTGATGTTCACCATCGACACCGAATCGGGCTTCCCCGACGTGGTTTTCATCACCTCCAGCTACGGCCTGGGCGAAACGGTGGTGCAGGGCGCGGTCAATCCGGACGAGTTCTACGTCTTCAAGCCGACGCTGCAGGCCGGCAAGTACCCGATCATCCGCCGCTCGATCGGCTCGAAGCTGATCAAGATGGAATTCACCGCGCCGGGCGAAGCCGGCCGCGTCAAGACCGTCGACGTGCCGAGCGAACTGCGCAACCGCTACTCGATCACCGACGAGGACGTCTGCGAGCTGGCGCGCTACGCGATGACCATCGAGAAGCATTACGGCCGCCCGATGGACATCGAGTGGGGCAAGGACGGCAAGGACGGCAAGATCTACATCCTGCAGGCGCGTCCCGAGACCGTGAAGAGCCAGTCGGCCGGCAAGGCCGAGCAGCGCTTCAAGCTCAAGGGCACCTCGGCGGTGCTGGCCACCGGCCGCGCCATCGGCCAGAAGATCGGCACGGGTCCGGTCCGCGTGATCAACGACCCCAGCGAGATGGAGCGCGTGCAGCCTGGCGACGTGCTGGTTGCCGACATGACCGACCCGAACTGGGAACCGGTGATGAAGCGCGCCTCGGCCATCGTGACGAACCGCGGCGGCCGCACCTGCCACGCCGCGATCATCGCGCGCGAGCTGGGTGTACCCGCCGTGGTCGGCTGCGGCGACGCCACCGATGTGCTGAAGGACGGCACGCTGGTCACCGTCTCGTGCGCCGAGGGCGACGAGGGCCGCATCTACGACGGCCTGCTCGAGACCGAGGTCACCGAGGTGCAGCGCGGCGAGATGCCGGAGCTCGACGTCAAGATCATGATGAACGTCGGCAATCCGCAGCTGGCCTTCGACTTCGCGCAGATCCCGAACAGCGGCGTGGGCCTGGCCCGCCTCGAATTCATCATCAACAACAACATCGGCGTCCACCCGAAGGCCATCCTCGACTATCCGCAGGTCGACTCCGACCTGAAGAAGGCCGTCGAGAGCGTGGCCCGCGGCCATGCCAGCCCGCGCGCCTTCTACATCGACAAGCTGGCCGAAGGCATCGCCACCATCGGCGCCGCCTTCTATCCGAAGCCGGTGATCGTGCGCCTGTCGGACTTCAAGTCCAATGAGTACAAGAAGCTGATCGGCGGCTCGCGCTACGAGCCGGACGAGGAAAACCCGATGCTGGGCTTCCGCGGCGCCTCGCGCTATATCGCCGAGGACTTCGCCGAGGCGTTCGAGATGGAATGCAAGGCCATGAAGCGCGTGCGCGACGAAATGGGCCTGACCAACGTCGAGATCATGGTGCCGTTCGTGCGCACGCTGGGCCAGGCCGAGAAGGTCGTCGACCTGCTTGCCAAGCACGGCCTGAAGCGCGGCGAGAACGGCCTGCGCGTGATCATGATGTGCGAGGTGCCGTCCAACGCGATCCTGGCCGAGGAGTTCCTGCAGTACTTCGACGGCTTCTCGATCGGCTCGAACGACCTGACGCAGCTGACGCTGGGCCTGGACCGCGATTCGGGCATGGAGCTGCTGGCCAAGGACTTCGACGAGCGCGATCCCGCGGTGCGTTTCATGCTGTCGCGCGCGATCTCGACCGCGCTTCGGCTGAACAAGTATGTCGGCATCTGCGGCCAGGGCCCGTCCGACCATCCGGACTTCGCCGCCTGGCTGGCCAAGGAAGGCATCAAGTCGATCTCGCTGAATCCTGATTCGGTGATCGACACGTGGCGGCAGCTGGCGTCGTAAATTCGATCGACAACGCCAGTCAACGGCACCGTCAGCCGCACCCTACCTCGGTCGGGTGCGGCCATGCCCCCGCAGGCGCCACGGCGCCGCGGGGGTTTTTCGCTTTGGCAGGGCGCGCCCGCGGTCGATGCACATGGGGCCGCGCCCGGCATCAGAACAAGAACAGCAACAACGATATCGAGGGGTGAATCGCCATGGCGGACTACCACATCTGGTTCGGCCTTGCGGTCCTGCTGGTCATTGCGGAACTGGCCAGCCTGACGCTGTATCTGCTGATGGTCGCGCTGGCGGCCGTTGCCGCGGGCATCGCGGCGCTGTCCGGGCTCGGCGTCGCGGCGCAGTTCGGCGTCGCGGCGGTGGTCGCGCTGATCGGCTTCGCGGCGCTGCGGCGCTCGCGCTTTGGCCGCGCGCGGCGCGGGGCGGCCGCCACCGATCCGAACGTCAATCTCGATATCGGCCAGGAGCTCGATGTACCGGCCTGGGATGCCGATCGGCGTGCCCGGGTGCCGTATCGCGGCGCGCAGTGGCAGGTCGAACTGGGCGCGCCCGGCGAGGCCCTGCCAGGCCGCTATCGCATCGTCGAGGTCCGCGGTAATACGCTGGTCGTGGTGCCGCGCTAGGCTGCCGCGGGGCAGCACCGCCTTCGTTTTCCCTTCAAGCAACCGATGGAGTCCCCATGCTAGACGTCGCCGGCAGCGTGCTGCCTCTCCTGGTCCTGATTGCCGTGATCGTGCTGCTCGCGCAGAGCTTCAAGATCGTGCCACAGCAGCACGCCTGGGTGCTCGAGCGCCTGGGCAAATATCGCGCGACGCTGACGCCCGGGCTCAACGTGGTGCTGCCGTTCATCGATCGCGTCGCCTACAAGCACATCCTGAAGGAAATCCCGCTCGACGTGCCCAGCCAGGTCTGCATCACCAAGGACAACACGCAGCTGCAGGTCGACGGCGTGCTGTACTTCCAGGTCACCGACCCGATGAAGGCGTCCTACGGCTCGAGCAACTTCGTCGTCGCGATCACGCAGCTGGCGCAGACCACGCTGCGCTCGGTGATCGGCAAGATGGAACTCGACAAGACCTTCGAGGAGCGCGAGTTCATCAACCACAGCATCGTCAATGTGCTGGACGAGGCGGCCTCGAACTGGGGCGTCAAGGTGCTGCGCTACGAGATCAAGGACCTGACGCCGCCGAAGGAGATCCTGCATGCGATGCAGGCGCAGATCACGGCGGAGCGTGAGAAGCGGGCGCTGATCGCGGCCTCGGAGGGGCGCCGGCAGGAGCAGATCAACCTGGCTTCGGGCGCGCGCGAGGCGGCGATCCAGCAGTCGGAGGGCGAACGCCAGGCGGCGATCAACCAGGCGCAGGGCGAGGCCGCGGCGATCCTGGCGGTGGCCGAGGCCAATGCGCAGGCGATCGAGAAGATCGGCCGCGCGATTCGCGCGGAGGGCGGCGTCGAGGCGGTGAACCTGAAGGTCGCCGAGGAATATGTGAGCGCCTTCGCCAATCTGGCCAAGACCGGCAATACGCTGATCGTGCCGGGCAACCTGGGCGAAATGAGTTCGATGGTGGCGTCGGCGCTGCAGATCGTCAAAAGCCAGAAGAACGCGGGCTAGCCGATTCAGCGACAAGCCAGGCTAGCCCGGCAGGGCGGAGGAGAGGAGCCGCGGCGGGACTTATTCCTTGCCGCCGCTCTTGATGATCCGCGCCTTCTCGCGCTGCCAGTCGCGGTCCTTCTCGGTCTCGCGCTTGTCGAACAGCTTCTTGCCCTTGGCCAGGCCGATCTCGCATTTGACGCGGCCGCGCGTGTAATGCAGGTTCAGCGGCACAAGCGTATAGCCGCGCTGCTCGACCTTGCCGATCAGCTTGCGGATCTCGTCGGCCTTGAGCAGCAGCTTGCGGGTGCGCACCGGATCGGGCTTGACGTGCGTGGAGGCGCTCTGCAGCGGGCTGATATGCGCGCCGATCAGGAACAGCTCGGCGTCGCGCACCACCACATAGCCTTCCTTGATCTGCACGCGCCCGGCGCGGATCGCCTTGACCTCCCAGCCTTCGAGCACGATGCCGGCTTCGTATCGCTCCTCGATGAAATAGTCGAAGAAGGCCTTCTTGTTGTCTGCGATGGTCATGCGTGGTGGTGGATGGTAGGGTGCGGCGGCGCCGTGCTGCGGGGCCCCGCCGGTTTGGCGGACGCCGGTGGCGGCCGCTGGTACGATGATTGGCGCCGCGGCCGATGGCGGCGTCCCGGCCGGAGTGTGCGCCAGGGCAGGCGCGCGTCGGCTAAAATCCGGATTCTAGCAAACAGACCGGCCCCGGTTGTCGCCCGTGGACAGCCATCGGCCCAGAACCGTCAACTCATGGCAGACGTCCATAAAACCGTGCTGCTCGGTTATTCGGCCGAGCGAATGTACGACCTGGTCACGCGCGTCGAGGACTATCCCAAGTTCCTGCCCTGGTGCGGCGGCGTGGAAGTGTTCGAGCAGACCGAGACGTTGCTCGACGCCAAGCTGCATATCCATTTCAACGGCATCAAGCAGTATTTCCATACCCGCAATACGCAGCATCGGCCGACCCGCATCGACATGAATTTCGCCGATGGTCCGTTCAAGACCTTCAACGGCTACTGGAATTTCATTCCGCTGCGCGAGGACGCCTGCAAGATCGAATTCCATCTGCATTACGAGTTCTCCAGCATCATCCTCGAGAAGATCATCGGGCCGGTGTTCAGCATGATTGCGAATACCTTCGTCGACGCCTTCGTCAAGCGCGCGGAGGTGGTCTATGGCAATAGCTGAGCCGGGCGGGGCGACCGTCCGCGTGGCGGTCTGCCATGCGAAGCCGGACGCAGTGTTCATGAAGGAGATCGAACTGCCCGCCGGCAGCACGATCGCTGCTGCGATCGAGGCCAGCGGCGTGCTGGCGGCCCATCCGGACCTCGATCCGGCGACACTGCGCGTCGGCATCTTCGGCAAGCTCAAGACGCTGGAAACGGCGGTGCGCGAGGGCGATCGCATCGAGCTCTACCGGCCGCTGGTGGCCGATCCCAAGACGGCGCGACGGCGCCGCGTGCAGAAGGCGCGCGAGGCCGGCACGCGGGAAGGGCAGAAGTGGATGCGCGGCGGCGGCGACAGCGAGGCGGTGGGGCGCTGAGCCGTCGGCACGCGAGGGCGAAAAGCCGCCCCAAGCCAGCCCAATCCGGTCGGTCCCAATCCGGTCGGTCCTGACCCGGCCCTAAGCGATCCGTTTGCCGGCCTGGCCCGATTCGGCGGTTTCGCCGGCTTCGGCGCTTGCCGGCTCACCGGCACCCGGTGCCGGCCCCGCAGCCTTGTCCCCCGCATGCAGCCGCACCGACCACGCCACGCCGATCATCAGCAGCACGATCGCCGCCAGCTCCAGCGGCCGCGGCCAGCGCTGCTCGTACAGGAAGCCGTAGGCCAGCGCGAACAGCGTCTCGAACACGATCATCTGGCCCGACAGCGTCAGCGGCAGCCGCCGGCTGGCGATATTCCACAGGTTGTTGCCGATCAGCGAGGCGCCCAGCGCCACCGCCGCATTGACCCACCAGAACCATTGCCAGTCGCGCCCGCTGCCCGGGGCGGTCAGCACGTCGCGGAACAGCAGCCAGCCGACCAGCGCCAGCAGCGCCGACACGATGCCAGTCGACAGCCCGTACAGCGCCGACCATTCGTTGCCGCTGTATTGCGGATTGCGCTGCAGGTAGCGGGCATTGTCGACGGCGTAGAGCGTCCAGCAGACCAGCGCGCCGGCGGCGCAGACCACGCCGGCCAGCTTCTGCCACACCGGTCGCGCCGCCTCGGCGGCCGCCGCGGCGTGGGCGCCGTGTCCGCCGCCGCCGAACAGGTCCAGGTTGATGCAGGCAATGCCGACCGCGACCACCAGCAGCGGCAGCAGCAGCCGCGACAGCGGCACCGCGCCGTGGTCGCGCCGGCCCATCACGGTGACGGAGATCGGCAGGATGCCGATGATCAGCGAGGTCGGACCGACCCCGGCCAGCTGCACGCCGAAAGCCAGCAGCACGTAGTAGAGCAGGTTGCCGGTGAAGGCCTGGCGCAGCAGGGCGATGCAGTCGGCGCGGGTCAGCTTGCGGGCGATGCGGCGCATCAGCGGCGCCGCCGCCACCGCGGCCACCAGCCCGTAGGCCAGGTAGCGGCCGATCGCCAGTTCCCACGGCGAAAACACCGGCAGCAGTTTCGGCGCGATGAACACCATGCCCCAGAACGCGCCGGCCAGCAGGCCGCACAGTACGCCGATTCCCATCCGTTTTGCCGCGCTGGACGCGCCTCCGCTCAGAAAAGCCTCAAAGCATAGCATTGGCCCGGCAGTTTCCGCGCACGCGGACGTCATGCAAAGGGCGGTTCCTGTATAATTCGATTTTGCGCCTAGAGGAATCGCTATGCGTCTTGTCCAGAAAGCACTCACGTTCGATGATGTGCTGCTCGTGCCGGCCTATTCGGCCGTCCTCCCCCGGGATGTCTCCCTCCGCACCCGCCTGACCCGCTCGATCGAATTGAACATTCCGCTGGTTTCCGCCGCCATGGATACCGTGACGGAAGCGCGCCTTGCGATCGCCATGGCGCAGGCGGGCGGCATCGGCATCGTTCACAAGAACCTGAAGCCGGCCGACCAGGCCCGGGAAGTCGCGCGGGTCAAGCGCTTCGAATCGGGCGTGCTGCGTGATCCGATCACCATTTCGCCGGACATGAAGATCCGCGACGTGATCGCGCTGTCGCAGCAGCACGGCATTTCGGGCTTCCCGGTGCTGGAAGGCAAGACCGTGGTCGGCATCATCACCAACCGCGACCTGCGCTTCGAGGAAGAACTCGACGCCCCGGTGCGCGCCAAGATGACCCCCCGCGAGAAGCTGGTCACGGTGGCCGAGGGTGCCAGCCTGGACGAGGCCAAGCGCCTGATGAACCGGCACCGCCTGGAGCGCGTGCTGGTCGTCGACGACGCCTTCCAGCTGCGCGGCCTGATCACCGTCAAGGACATCCAGAAGGCGGTCGAGCACCCGCTGGCGAGCAAGGACGACCATGGCCAGCTGCGCGTCGGCGCGGCGGTCGGCGTCGGCCCGGACAACGACGAGCGTGTCGAACTGCTGGTCAAGGCCGGCGTCGACGTGATCGTGGTCGACACCGCCCACGGCCATAGCCAAGGCGTGCTGAACCGGGTTCGCTGGGTCAAGGACAACTTCCCCCACGTGCAGGTGATCGGCGGCAATATTGCCACCGGCGAGGCCGCCCGCGCGCTGGTCGAGCATGGCGCCGACGGCGTCAAGGTCGGCATCGGCCCGGGCTCGATCTGCACCACGCGTATCGTCGCCGGCGTCGGCGTGCCGCAGATCACCGCGGTGTCGAACGTGGCCGAGGCGCTGGCCGGTACCGGCGTGCCGCTGGTGGCCGATGGCGGCGTCCGCTACTCGGGCGATATCGCCAAGGCGCTGGCAGCAGGTGCGCATACCGTGATGATGGGCGGCATGTTCTCGGGCACCGAGGAAGCGCCGGGCGAAGTGTTCCTGTACCAGGGCCGCTCGTTCAAGAGCTACCGCGGCATGGGGTCGGTCGGCGCGATGAAGGACGGCGCGGCCGATCGCTACTTCCAGGAAGACAACACCGCCAACGTCGACAAGCTGGTCCCCGAAGGGATCGAAGGCCGCGTGCCCTACAAGGGCTCGGTGATGGCCATCATCCACCAGCTGACCGGCGGCGTGCGCGCCTCGATGGGTTATTGCGGCAGCAGCTCGATCGCCGAATGGCACGAGAATGCGCAGTTCGTGCAGATCACCGCGGCCGGCATGCGCGAGTCGCATGTCCACGACGTGCAGATCACCAAGGAAGCACCGAACTACCATATCGACTGACGTCAGCGACTGACCGGCGAACGCCGCGCCATTCGCGATGCCAGTGATGCGCGGCTGCACGGCCTGAAGGCGGTGCAGCCGCGCGTCATATCCGGGCCGCGCATTGCACGCGTAACACGCGGGCCGGCCGGCGATGCTGACCGGCCCGCTGGTTTTCGCGGTTTCAGTTGTCGGTCCGCCAAATTGTTGGTCCGCTCGTCAGTCGGGAATCAGTCGGAATCAATCGACGTCAGTCCGCCAAGGAGAATCGATGAAGGTCCTGCTCCGCGCCGTGTTGTTCTTCGATGCCCTGTTCGACCTCGCGCTCGGCGCCGTGCTGCTGCTCGCGCCGTTCGCCACCTTCTATGCCGCGTTGCAACTGCCGCAGCCGCAGCCGGCGCTGTACGGCCAGCTGCTCGGCATGGCGCTGCTCGGCTTCGCCTGGCTGCTGGCCCAGGCGGCGTTCCGCGGCCAGCTGACGGTTCCGGTCGCACGCATGGCCGGGCCGGTCAATCTGGCCAGCGCGGTGCTGATCGCGGCCTGGCTGCTCTTCTTCGATCTGCCGGTGCAGGGCGCCGGCCGGATCTGGCTCGGACTGCTGGCCGCGATGCTGGCCTTCTTCGCGCTGGTGCAGATTCCGCTGGCCAAGCGCATCCGCAATCGCGAGCGCGAGGAACTGCTGCGCCGCGAGGCCGAACTGGCGGCGGCCAACCGTCCCGCGGCCGCCGCCCCGACCATTCATCCAACCCCATCCCCCGAAGTCCGGCGCGAGCCGGTCATCACGCCGCCGCCCGGCTACGGTCCCGGCACCGAAGTGGTGACCGATGTCGAACCGGTCGACACGTCAATCGCTCCCCATCATGCACGACAAAATCCTCATCCTTGATTTCGGCTCGCAAGTTACGCAGCTGATTGCGCGGCGCGTCCGCGAGGCGCACGTCTATTGCGAGATCCATCCGAACGACGTGTCGGACGAATTCGTGCGTGAGTTCGCGCCGAAGGGCATCATCCTGTCGGGCAGCCACGCCAGCACCTATGAGGACCATCAGCTGCGCGCGCCGCAGGCGGTGTGGGACCTGGGCGTGCCGGTGCTGGGCATCTGCTATGGCATGCAGACCATGGCCGTGCAGCTGGGCGGCAAGGTCGAGTGGAGCGATACCCGCGAATTCGGCTACGCCGAGGTCCGCGCGCACGGCCATACCGAGCTGCTGAAGGACGTGCAGGACTTCGTCACGCCGGAAGGCCACGGCATGCTGAAGGTCTGGATGAGCCACGGCGACAAGGTCACCGAACTGCCGCCGGGCTTCAAGCTGATGGCCTCGACGCCGAGCTGCCCGATCGCCGGCATGGCCGACGAAGCGCGCGGCTACTACGCCGTGCAGTTCCACCCCGAGGTCACGCACACGGTCAAGGGCCGCGAAATGCTGGAGCGTTTCGTGCTGAAGATCGCCGGTGCCAGCCCCGACTGGGTCATGCGCGACCATATCGCCGAGGCGGTGGCCAGGATCCGCGAGCAGGTCGGCGACGAGGAGGTGATCCTCGGCCTGTCCGGCGGCGTCGATTCGTCGGTGGCCGCGGCGCTGATCCATCGCGCGATCGGCGACCAATTGACCTGCGTGTTCGTCGACCACGGCCTGCTGCGCCAGGACGAGGGCAAGCTGGTGATGGAGATGTTCGCCGGCCGCCTGCACGCCAAGGTCGTGCACATCGACGCCTCGGAACAGTTCCTCGGCCATCTGGCCGGCGTCACCGATCCCGAGCAGAAGCGCAAGATCATCGGCCGCGAATTCGTCGAGGTGTTCCAGGCCGAGGCGAAGAAGCTGACCCGCGCCAAGTGGCTGGCCCAGGGCACCATCTACCCGGACGTGGTCGAGTCCGGCGGCACCAAGACCAAGAAGCAGACCACCATCAAGAGCCACCACAACGTCGGCGGCCTGCCCGAAACGCTGGGCCTGAAGCTGCTCGAGCCGCTGCGCGACCTGTTCAAAGACGAAGTGCGCGAACTCGGCGTCGAACTTGGCCTGCCGCCGGAAATGGTCTACCGCCATCCGTTCCCGGGCCCGGGCCTGGGCGTGCGGATTCTCGGCGAGGTCAAGCGCGAATATGCCGACCTGCTGCGCCGCGCCGACGCGATCTTCATCGAAGAGCTGCGCGGCACCATCGCCACGGCGCAGGACGCCGCCGCGGGCCTGTGCACCGAAGACCAGGTTGGCAAGAGCTGGTACGACTTGACCAGCCAGGCCTTCGCCGTGTTCCTGCCGGTCAAGTCGGTCGGCGTGATGGGCGACGGCCGCACCTACGACTACGTCGTCGCGCTGCGCGCGGTGCAGACCACCGACTTCATGACCGCGCACTGGGCGCATCTGCCGTATGCGCTGCTGGGCCGCTGCTCCAACCGGATCATCAATGAAGTGCGGGGTTTGAACCGGGTCGTCTATGACGTTTCGGGGAAGCCGCCGGCGACGATCGAGTGGGAGTGACCCAGCGTTCAGAGCTGGTCTGCACCACGCACCGCCAAGACACACCGAAGCCCGCGTAACCGCGGGCTTTTTTCATTCTCAGCCCGACACTGTCCAGCAAGCTCAACCCTTCTCGTGGTCGTTGCCACCGTGCGCGGCGATGAACATGGCGACAGCCGACCGGCAATAGGATTCGATTTCGTTGTCGTCCTGTGCTCTCGCCTCATCGAAGCGTGCAATAAGCAGGAGATCGGATCCCTTGAAAAGCGCGGCAAACAAGCGGGCGGACCGAAGAGGATCGGGCACGTTCAGAACCGCCTTCGCGTGCAACCGACGCAACAGGGCCTCGATTTGGGCGATGACATGGGCGGGGCCGGCTTGGTAATGGCGCTTGCTTAACGACTTTTGATTCGTCTTGTCGGCCATGATCATGGCTTCGACACTGCGCACGTCCGGGCTCAGCAGCGTGCGGAGCAGGGATGATCCCACCGCCATCAGCTGATCTTCGGCCGACCCGTCGACGCCTTCAAGAAGGGCCTGTGGTGCGAACTGATGGCAGCGGGCCGCGATGGCCGCGCTGAACAGCGCCTCCTTGTTCTCGAAGTGCCGATAGATGCTTAGCTTGGATATCTTCGCGCGCTGGGCGACCTTGTCCATCGTCGTCGCCTGAAAACCCAATTCCACAAAGAGTTCGCACGCGGCGTCGACGATCGTTTGGCCAAGCGCCTCGTTGGCGGGCCGGCCGCGCCGGCCCTGGTTGTTTTCAGTCACGACAATTCCAGTACTTGACAGTATTCAAATTCGTGCATTACGATACCATTAAGTATCGTAAATGGTCAAGCACGGAGCCCATCACCATGAATGACGTCATCATCATCGGCGGCAGCTTTGCCGGCCTCGCCGCCGCCCTGCAGCTCGGCCGTGCCCGCCGCAAGGTCACCGTTCTCGATACCGGCCTGCCGCGCAATCGCTTCGCCGACCACTCGCATGGCCTGCTTGGCCACGATCACAAGCCACCGCTCGACATCCTGGCCGAGGCGCGGCAGCAGCTGATGCGTTATCCCACGATCAGGCTGGTCAGTGCCCGGGCCGAGAGCGTCTCCGGCGCCATCGACGATTTCTCGGTCCTCACTGGCGATGGCGAAAGCCTTGCGGCGCGCCGCCTGATCCTGAGCTATGGCGTCGCGGACCAGATGCCTGATGTTGCGGGCTTTGCCGAAAGCTGGGGCACGTCCATCGTGCCTTGCCCCTATTGCGACGGCTTTGAAGTCGCCGGCCGGCATTGGGGCCTCGTCTGGTCCGGCCCGCCGTCGCACAACCATGTCAGGCTGTACCAGGACTGGACCGACACGTTGACGGTCTTCGCCAATGGTCACGACCTTTCACCCGATATCCGGGCCGATCTGGCGCACCGCAATATACCTGTCGTCGATGGCCGGATCACCGAAATTGACCATGACGAGAGCCATAACACCACCGTCAAACTCGATGCCGGTGCCCATGTCGCGGTCGACATCCTGTTCGCGCATCCGCGCAACAAGCCGTCCGCAAGCCTGCATGAATCGCTGGGCCTTGCCACGGTCGATACGCCCCTGGGCACCGCCCTCAAAGTCGACGAGCGCCGCGAAACAAGCATGCCCGGCGTCTACGCCGCGGGCGACCTCGCCAACCCCCTGATGCACTCGGTCACCACGGCATCATGGCAGGGCGCGATGGCCGGTATCTTCGCCCAGCAATCGATGGTGACTTGAGAGCACAGATTGGAGGACGAGCATGGCCATCGAACCGGACAGCGCGGGTGTGCGCTTCCCTCCGCCTATCGTGTATCTGGGAGCGCTGCTGTTGGGGCTGGCGGCGGAGCGGTTCGTTGCCCCGCGCTCTTTCGGCATCGACTGGCGGTTGCTGGTCGCGACGGGCGCGCTGCTGTTCGTTGCCGGCGCGGCGATGATGCTTGCGGCGGCGGGGCTGTTCCGGCGGCTGGGCACCAACGTTCCGCCGTCGCAGCCAACGACCCTCATCGCAACGACCGGTCCTTATCGGTGGACCCGCAATCCCATGTATCTCGGCATGGCGCTTGTCTATGCCGGCCTTGCGATCGGCTTCGACGGGCCGATCGCCATCGCCTTGCTCCCGTTGGTGCTGATCGCGATCCAGACGCAGGTGATCGCCCGCGAAGAGCGCTATCTCGAAGCGAAGTTCGGCGACGACTACCGCCGCTACAAAGCCGAGGTTCGCCGCTGGCTCTGACTATTCCGCCACTGCCGCCTGCGGGGCCTCGGGATAGTGCTCAAAGCGACGCAGGAGAGATGCTTGTTTCTCGGAATGTCCGCTCTGGCACGGGCTGGCGGCGCGCGTAGACATAGAGAAGCCGCGCTGTTCCATGGCTACGCTTCTGTTGTGGGCGCCACGTCGGTAGTGGCGGACGGCCAGAACGCCGGGACCAGCCGATAAGCCTCTCCGTCGCTGACCAATCGGGCGACGCTGGGGAACTCAAGGTGACAGCCGGCCACCAACGGCCCTTTGGCTGCTGCCTCCGCGAAGATCCGTTTGCGCGTGGCCGCGGCTGCGCGGCGGTCCACGTCATGGATCACGCCGGCATCCGGACAGGCTGGCTGGATCGCGGGCAGGTGCAGGGTGTCGGCCCAGATCAGCAGTTCCTGGCCCTCGGACGACACCTTGAAACCGCTGTGCCCCGGCGTGTGGCCTGGAAGCGGAAAGACGGTGATTCCCGGCGCGACCTCGCCTTGGCTGAAAAAGTCGAGGCAGGCGCGATACGGTTCTAACGAAGCCCGGACCAGCCCGAAATAGGGCTTCAGGCTGTCGGGGGCATTCGCTTGTCCTTCCGGCTCGAACCAGAACGCATACTCGTCCCGGTGCACCGCGAGCCTGGCATTGGGAAAGCGAGCGCGACCAGCGTCATCCACCAGTCCTAAGCAGTGGTCCGGGTGCAGATGCGTGATCAGCACCAGCTCGATGTCTTCGAGCGCAACGCCGGCCATGGCGAGCGAATCCGGTAGCCAACCAAGCGTCGGGCCGGCGATATTCCCCATTCCGGCATCGATCAGAATCGGCCCGTGATCCTGGCCGCGAATGAGGAACATCGTGTGCGTGAACACGGGCTTGTCAGGCCGGTTCGCTGCCCTTTGCAGCGCGACGCCTTTCTCCGGCGTCACAGAGTGGATGATGTCGTAATCGACCGGGTTGTAGCCGTCGCTCAAGCTGGTGAGCGTCTTCCGGCCCAGCGTCCAGTTCAGATAGGCACCCCGTGTCGGGGCGGCGCTTGATTCAGCGGCCATGGTTTTCCTCCGTACGCTCCGTGTTGAGGACAGCGCTGGCGAAGCTTTGAAAGCGGGTGGTCGTGATGATCCGCGCCTCGCGCGGCTGCATCATGCGGATGCGCCCAGCGTTCACATCGTCAGTCATCCGCACGATCGCGTCGGCCATGGTGGTCGAGAAGCCGGAAGACAGAAGCCGAGCGAGTGCGTCCTCTGGCGAAATCTGACGGTATACAGAGTCGGGCTTGCCGGCGATCTCGCCGGCAAGCCGCGCCGCCTCCGTGAGGGACAGAGGTTCCGGCCCCTCCAGCTCGCGAGCGGAGAAGCCGCGAAAATCGGCCGTGATCAGTGCGTCGGCGGCAACCGCGCCGATGTCGGCAGTCGCAATCATCGGCAAAGCGAGGTCGCCTCTTAGCTGACCGGAGGCCGAGCCGGACGCGGCGATTTCGTGGATGAGGGCGGTCGCGTTCTCCATGAACCAACCCGGCCGCAAGGCCAGGGTGTTCAGAGTGCCGATGCTCTCAAGCCGATTCTCAAGAATGGCTAGCCCTTCGAGGGGCACTCCGACTTTGTCGTAGTTCGCGCCCCATCCGCTCAAGGCCACGACGTGCGACGTGCGCGCCTTCACCAGGGCGGAGGCGATAGCCTCGATAACCTCGCGCTGGTAGGCGGAGAAATCGTCGCTCTCCGGGATCACGCCCGGTTGAAGCATTGCATAGACAGCCTTCGCGCCTGCGAACGCCTTTTCCAGAGCGATGCGGTCGAAAGGCTCGGCCACGATGGCCTCGGCTCCGCGATCGGCGAACGGCCGAAGGCGCTCCGTGCTGCGGCCGATCACCCGGACGGGCGCGCCGCGCTCAAGGAGCGACATCGCGACTGCCCGGCCAGTATTGCTGTTGGCTCCTGTGACAACGAACATTGGCACTTCCTCCGATAGAATTCGTGGATAAATTTCTATCATGGAAACGATGGACTGGATGTTGGTGGTTTTTCAACCTACTGTTCGCTCGGAGGAAACGAAAATTGCAGAACCTGGAGGATTTGGCCGCCTATGGCATGGTGGTGAAGCATCGTGGCTTCACAGCCGCCGCACGGGTTATGCACACGAGCAAATCGGCCCTGAGCAAGCGGGTCGCGCGACTGGAAGAGCGCCTTGGGGTCCGCCTGATCGAGCGCTCGTCGCGAGGCTTCCGCGTGACGGCCATAGGCGCTGAGGTTGCGACACATGCGGAGACGGTCATCGCCTCGGTCGAGGAGGCGGAAAGAGCGGCCCAGCTGCTGACATCCGCGCCGCGCGGCGCGATCCGAATCGCCTGTCCGCCGGGGCTGCTTCATACCGCTCTCGCGGACGCGCTTTCCCAATTCGCCCTTAGGTATCCGGACATCCGCGTGGCGGTCACGGTATCCAACCGGAGAGTGGATCTCGTTGAGGAGCCGTTTGACCTGGCAATCCGGGCACGAGAACGGTTGGATTCGGAATCCGGCTTGGTCGTCCGGAAGCTCGGCGTGAGCCGCCGCATCCTTGTGGCGGCTCCCGACTACCTGAAGGGGCGGCCGGCGATTAGCGTTCCGGCCGACCTTCAGAACGAACAACTGCTGACGCTCGCAGAAGACGGAGCCGAAAGCGAATGGATGCTAATGCGCGAGAACGGCGAACGGCACGTCGTCGAGTTCATGCCGCGTTTCGCCGCGACGGATTTTGGTCTGCTCAATCGAGCCGCGCTCGCCGGCGTGGGCATCGCATTGGTGACAGAGGCGATAGCCGGACCCTTCATTACGTCGGGCAGGGTTATGCACGTTCTGCCCGACTGGCACGCATCAGAAAGCGTGGTGCACATCGCATTTACAACACGACGGGGCATGCTCCCCGCGACGCGGGCTCTAATCGAATTTCTTGCGGCTGAAGCCCCTGCGCGCTTCTGAGCGGCCACTGCCGCCCAAAGGCGCCGGCCCACTTGGGGACGCAAAGTCTTGCACGATGCAAGACTGCGGGAGGCGGGGGTAACGGCGTTCATGGAGGCTTGCCTCAACAGGATGATGGAGGAAGATTTTCCGTGCGGCCAGCTGGTGCTGTGCGTTGCGCGAGGGAAGGAAGTGCCGGGGGCGCCATAGGCGCTTGAGAACGGCCGTCACTCCGGCTCAATCCCGGCCCCCTTGACGACACGGCCCCATTTCTGGATTTCGGCATTCTGGAACGCCCGCAGCTCGGCGGCCGTCGTGGTCCAGGGCTGTGTCGCGGAATTGCGGAAGAAGGCGCGCGCTCCCGCGCTGCCGACCGCCGTAATCAGTAGCTGTCGCAGCTTCGCGGCAACGGGGGCGGGCGTTCCTGCCGGCACGTAGGCGGCGAACCAGTACCCCATGTCGTAGCCCTTGATGCCGGCCTCATCCAGGGTCGGTATGTCCGGAAGCTCAGGCAGCCTCTCCCGGGTGGACGCGCCCAGTGCGCGGAGCTTGCCCGATCTGATCTGCGACAGACCGGTGACCGTGTCGATCACCATCATGTCGATATGACCGCCGAGCAGATCGTTCAGGGCGTTTGGATTGCTGTTGTATCCGACCCAGACGATGTCCGTACCGGTCAGCTGCTTGAGCATTTCGCCCGCCATTCGGCTGGAGGAATTGCCGCTGCCGAAGCTCAGTTTTCCTCTCGCCTTCCGGGCTGCCTGCAGCAGATCGTCGACGGTGCGGAAAGGCGCGTCGGCGCGCACGACGAGCACCTGACCGCCACGCCCCAATCCCGTCAAGGGCAGGAAATCCGCGATCGGGTCGTAGGGCAGTTTCTTGAAAAGGTGGGGATTGGCGGCTTGCGTCGTGTTCGTCGTAATGAGCACGGTGTAGCCGTCCGCGGCGGCGCGGGCAACATGCTGTGCGGCAATCATGCCGCTGGCGCCGGGCCGGTTTTCGACGACGACGGCCTTCCCGGTCTGCTGTGCCGTCGACGCCGACAGGGCGCGCGCGAGCAGGTCTGTCGCGCTGCCGGCGCCGAACGGCACGACAAAGGTGATCGGCTTTTCCGGAAAGTCGGCCGCCCGTGCCGATATGGCGCAGGCCAGGCCAATGGCCGCCGATGCCATCGCCGCTACCAGACGGGAGATGCGTGTTGTGGTCCGGATCATGGTGTTTGTCTCCTGTTATATGGGACGCGGCGTGAGAGCGGCTTCAGCGTTCCATGCACCTGTCCCGAGCGAGCGCCGTAGCTGCGCCTTCAGCGGGATTGCGGGTAGAGGTGGCGTCGTGCGCGGCGCCCCAGGAAATCCCGCACAGCAGCCTTGTGCTCGTCACCGCAAAGCAGGATCGCCTGCATCGCGGCCGCAGTCTCCAGCGCCACGGGCAACGTCGTCTCGGCCGCATCCAATACCAGGCGCTTGGCCATGCGTAGGGCCTGGGGCGGGCTGGATGCGATCCGACGCGCCATGGTGGTACTGACTTCGTCCAGCGCCTCGGGCGAAACGACACGGGACACCATGCCAAGCTGCAAGGCCGTAGGCGCATCGACAAATTCGCTGGTCAGCGTCAGCTCCAGCGCCTTTGCCGTTCCGACCAGCCGGGTCAGGAACCACGCGCCGCCGATCCCGGACACGAGGCCCAGCCGCAGAAAGCTCTCGGCGAAGGTGGCCCGCTCGCTCGCGACGCGCAGATCGCACATCAGCGCCAGGTCGCAACCCGCCCCGATCGCTGCCCCGTTGACCGCGGCGATCGACGGCACCTGCAGTGCCTGCAGGGCATGGGTGATTCGGTGCAACGTGGCTTTCAGCCGCGCCCGGACCTGCGTCGCGGAACCCTGCATCAGATCCGATCCGCTCTCCATGTCCTTGACGTTGCCGCCGGTGCAGAAATGCTCGCCGGTGGAGCGCAGCAGTACGCAATGGACGTCTGGCAGGCGATTGGCGGCCTCAAGGGCTTCGGCAAGCGCCTCGGCCATGGCCACCGACATGGCGTTGCCCGTGTCCGGGTCATTGAGGCTCAATGTGAGGACGCCTTCGCCGATGTCTTGCCGAACCAGCGTGTCGGGCAGGGCGTTGGAGGGGCGCATTGCGCGGGCTTCTTCCGATTTCATCGACGTATCCTGGGTCATGTGGATGTGGTGTGGTGAACGACGAGGACGCCGCGCTCGCGCATGGCGTCGATTTCAGGCCGCGTATAACCGCATTCCTCGAGGACATCGGGACCATGCTGGCCCAGGGTAGGCGCGGGCATATCGCGATCCTCTGCACTGGCCGCGTGGGCAGGCCCCGGCGCGAAGCCGGGCATGCGCACCTTCCCGGCGAGCGGGTGGTCAACCCAGCTGTCGAGGCCGCTGGCTGCGTACTGAGGGGATCGCAGCACCTCCTGGTAGCTGGCAACGGGCGCACACAAGATGTCGTGCACGGCCAATTCCTGCATCCAGGCTTCGGTGGTGCGCTGCTGGAACAACGGCGTCAGTGCCTGGCGCAGGGCGTCGCGGTGTGCGACGCGGTCAGCATTGCCGGCGAAGCGCGGGTCGTTTTCGAGGTCAGCCGCTCCGAGGACCGCGCACAGTGCTTGCCAACGCTTCGGGTGGTAGGCAGCGACCATGATCCAGCCATCACGCGTCTGGTACGCTTCATTGGGCGCCGCGTACGGGGCTGCGCTGCCCGTCCTGGCAGGCAGCGCGTTCGTGGCGAAGTACGATGCGTAGCCGATCTGCTGCAGCATCAGCGTCGCGTTGTACAGGCTGATGTCGAGGTACTCGCCTTGGCCGCCTTGCCGGGCAGCGTTGACCGCGGCAAGGACGGCGATCGTCGCCAGATAGCCAGCCACCATATCCGCGACCGGGATCGCGACCTTCATGGGCTCGCTGTGCGCGGTGCCAAGCGTGCTCATCAGCCCGCTGGCGGCCTGGATGATTCCGTCCACACCGGCGCGATCGCGCATCGGCCCGGTTTGGCCATAGGCGGAGATCGAGCAGTACACCAGTTTGCGGTTGCTGCGAGCGAGCGTGTCATAGTCCAGGCCCAATGCCTGCATGACGCCCGGCCTGAAGTTCTCGACCACCACGTCCGCGCCCTGGATCAGGCGACGGGCAACTTCGCGGCCATCCGCGCATTTCAGGTCCAATGCGATGCCGCGCTTGTTGCGGTTGACGCTCAGGTACACCGCGCTTTCACCCGCTATCCAGGGTGGGCCGATCTGCCGCCCCAATTCGCCACCGGGCGGTTCGACCTTGATGACATCGGCGCCCATGTCGGCAAGCATCATGGTGCAAACGGGTCCCGCGAGTACATGCGAAAAATCGACGACCCGCAGTCCTCGCAAGCTGCGCTTCAACATATCCTGGCTCCCGGATGACACGGCCTCGCTGGTGGCCGCGATCAGTTGTCATGCGGGCAGAATAGGCAGGGGGACCCGGGCCGGCAATCGACTTTATGGGCCGTACGCTTTGACTTTCTGTAAAGGGGATCGCCCGGGCGGATCAGGTTGCTACGAGAGTGGCCAGCCAATCGCGAAATGCGCGCAATGCGCTTGACTGCGGTTTGCCCGTCGGCCACGCGAAGTAGTATGTGTAGTCGCCGCGATCGAGCGTCTGACCGAGTGGCGCCACCAGCGTCTGGTCCGCCAGCTCTTTCTCGATCAATGCCTTCTGCGCGATGGCCACGCCATGCCCTTCGATTGCCGCCTGATAGGCAAGCAACGATGTCTCGTATTTCATGCCATGGGTAGGACTGACGTTGCGCAAGCCTGCCGCGCGCAGCCATAGCATCCAGTCGTCGGGGCGCGCCATCGAATGGAGCAAGGTCTGCGTGGCCAGCTGCTTCTTGTGCGTCAGGCGCACGGCAGGCGAGGCGACGGGAACAAGCTCGTTGCGAACCAGCTGCAGCGTTCGCATTCCCGGCCAACGCCCGTCGCCCAGTTGTATGCCTGCGTCGATGTCCTCGCGCTCGAAGTCCAACGGCGCGAACGAGGTCATGAGCTGAACGTCGATGTCCTTGTGCAGCTGGTGAAAGCTCGCCAACCGGGGGATCAGCCAGCGCACCGCGAACGTGGCGGGCGATCTGATCCGCAAGGTGTTCCGGCCAGGGCTGCTGTTGGTCACCGCCAGGGTGGCTTCCCGCAATGTCTCGAACAGCGGTATCAGGTCGGAAAGGTAACGCGCGCCGGCCGGCGTCAATTCCAGCCCGCCGTGGACGCGGACGAACAGAGGCGTTCCGAGGTAGCTCTCCAGCGCGCGTACCTGCCTGCTGACCGCGGCGGGCGTGACACACAACTCATCGGCGGCCTTGGAAATGCTGAGCAGCCGCCCGGTGGCTTCGAATGCTCGGGCCGGATTCAGTGGGGGAAGCAGGGCGCGACGGACCATGGCAGTAACAGGAGGCGTACGCTGAGTGGTCGTCACTATAACGCCCTGTCCCCCGTGGAGTCAGGACGCCAGTCCGGCCATCAGCACGTATTTGACCTCGACATACTCCTCGATCCCGTAGTAGCTGCCTTCGCGCCCGTAGCCCGAATGCTTGACCCCGCCGAATGGCACCGAGGCGGTGCCCACCGAACCGGAATTCAGGATCACCATGCCGGCTTCGATGTCGCGGGACAAGCGAAAGGCTCGGCCGAGATCGCGCGTGCAGGCATAGGTCACGAGTCCGTATTCGGTGTCGTTGGCTCTGCTCACGACTTCGGCTTCATCACGGAAGCGATAGAAGGGGAAGACCGGTCCGAAGATCTCGGTATGGGCGATCGGCATATCGTCATCGAGATCGGTGAGGACGGTGGGTTCATGGAACAGTCCGCCTTTCTCGTGCGGTTTGCCGCCGAGCAGAACTTTGCCACCGCGCCGCTTCGTGTCTTCGACGAGCTGAACGACCTTGTCGAAGCCCGCTTGATTGATCAGTGGCCCGACGACGAATTCCGGCTGCAATCCCTGGTCCACGCGGAATTGGGAGACTTTTTCCACCACGGCGGCGACGACGCGATCGTAGACGCCATCCTGCACGTAGATGCGGTTTGGCGAAATGCAGACCTGGCCGGAATTTCGGAGCTTGGCGGCGATCAGGCCGCTTACGGCGTCGTCCAAATTGGCGTCATCGAAGACGATGAAAGGCGCATTGCCGCCCAATTCCAGTGTCATCTTTTTCAACGCCTGCCCGCTGGCCTCGGCCAGCAGTTTGCCGACGGCGGTGGAGCCGGTGAACGAGATCTTGCGGATCCGGTCGTCGCTGGTAAAGAGCGCACCGATCTCTTGCGGGTTGCCGGTGACCATTTCGAATACGCCCTCCGGAATGCCCGCCTTGCGCGCGTACTCGAGCAGCTTGTACGCGGTCAGCGGCGTTTCTTCGGAGGGCTTGATGATCATGGTGCAGCCCGCCGCCAGTGCCGTCGCGACTTTGCGCGTGATCATCATGAAGGGAAAATTCCACGGCGTGATGGCCGCAGTCGGTCCAACGGGCTCTTTGATGACCATCACGGCGGCATCATTCGCGTGGGACGGGATGGTGTCGCCATAGACCCGCTTGGCTTCCTCGGCATACCACTCGATAAAGCCGAGCCCGTAGTCGATTTCGCCCAGTGCTTCGGCAAGGCACTTGCCGTTTTCCCTGACCATCAATTCGGCAAAGACCTGCTTGTCGTCCCTGACGAGTTCGAACCAGCGGCGAAGCAGCTCGCTGCGTTCCCTGGCGAGTTTGCGCGACCATGCCGGAAATGCGCCGCAGGTCCTGTCTATTGCTGCCTTTACCGCCGCGCCGTTCATGTGGGGCGCGGCCCCGACGCGCGATCCGTCTGCAGGGTTGAGTACGTCGATCATGAGAGTTCCACCGCTCCAGTTGATAGCAATGCGCGCCGCATCACCACGACGCGGCCTGGCGCTGCGGATTGAATAATGGAATCAAGCTGCGCATGACTCCATGGCAACGGGTCTCTGATGTTTGCCTGATCCTATGAGCGGCAAGAATTCCGGCAAAGGTGCTGGTAAGCTACGCCGCAATGCAGACAAGGGGATTCAGGCGATGGCTCGATCTGGCGATAAAGGGGCGCCAAGCCAGGCGATGTTGGTACAGCGGATGGTGTCCATGCTGGCAGCGCTCGCGCCGCGGGAGGGATACAACCTGTCGGCATTGCCCGATGTCCGATTCCTGCGTTCCAACCGCCCATTGAAGGCGGTGCCGGTGCTCTACGATCCCGGAATCGTGATCGTTTGCCAGGGCAGGAAACGCGGGTATTTCGGCGATCGGATTTACCTGTACGACGATCGGCATTACCTGGCCGTTTCGGTGCCGGTGCCATTCACCATGGAAACGGACGCCAGCGAAACCGAGCCGCTGCTGGCGATCTACATGCATCTCGATTTCAAGCTCGCCGCCGATTTGATGTTGCAGATCGACCAGCATGGCGGCATGGAACCGACCGAGCCCAGAGGCATGATGTCCAGCCCGATGGGCAGCCGGCTATGCGAATCGCTGGTTCGATTTCTTGAGGCGATGAGCCGGCCTCTGGAAGCCCAAATTCTTGGCCCGGCGCTGCTGCGCGAGATCTACTTCCATGTGTTGACCGGGGAGCAAGGGGCGTCGATGCGCGCCGCGCTGTCCATGCATGGACAGTTCGGCAAGATTGCGCGAGCGTTGCGCCGGATCCATGCGTCTTTCCATGTCGACGTCAGCGTCGAGCAGCTGGCGCGCGAAGCCGGGATGAGCGTTCCTGCCTTCCACGCTCACTTCAAGGCCGTCACCAGGACGTCTCCGGTGCAGTACCTGAAGTCGATACGGTTGCATCAGGCTCGCCTGCATATGGTCCGCAGTGGCATGACCGCGGCAGCCGCCAGTGCCGAAGTCGGCTATGACAGCCCCTCGCAATTCAGCAGGGAATTCAAGCGCCTGTTCGGGCGAAGTCCCGTCGAAGAGGTCAAGCGGATGAAGGCGGAATTCGCCGTGCCGCCCCCGCATGCTGGCTCGCCGTTCGTGTCATCGCACTGATGCTACTGATCGCGCTTGTTGCGAGTGGTCCGGCGCTTGGCGTGCAAGCATGCGGCGACGGCCGCGGCCTCCGAGAGGCCGCGTAGCCGGATCAGGCCAATGGCGCGCGCCGGCGTTGCGATCGCATCCACCAGGCCTGCAACACGGAGCCGATCACAAAGACGATCAACCACGCGGCCAGCGCGCCGCGCACCACAGGCGACTGCGGGCCATCGGCAAGAGGATGGGCGGCCGGCAGTCGCGTCAGCGTCTCGTTGATTCCGGGTACGAGCAGCAGGAAGAAGCTGAACGTGAGACCGAACTGGGACAGGTAGGGTTGGGCGCGGGTCAAGACCGGAATTCGGGGCAGCAACAGCGCGCCGGAGATGGCCAGCAGCGCCAGGATGCCCAGCGCATGGCCGGCGTTGAAGCCTCCGGTGCTGGACAGCCCGAATGACGTCAGCACCGATAGCACCAGCCCAACGAGGTAAGTCTTGCCGGCGTGTGTGGCGCTGTCGATCCTGAAGTGGCGCGCGAAGCTATAGAGGCCCGCGATGACGGGGACGATGCTGATCAGGGTGTGCCCGGACCCCAGGGCGGAAATCGGATGCGGCATAGGACGATGGCTCCTTCAAACCACGGGTTGAAACAACGGGATTCCACGCGCATGGCAACCAACTAGTTGGTCGGTAGCGCAGTGAAAAAATAGCCGGCTCGCGGCCGGTACAAAACAGCGGTCAATTCGCCCCGGTCAGCCGTCGGATCGCCGCTTGCGAGACGGAGGCGAATGCCTCGGGATTATCGAAAGCCCGTGCGGTCAACATGGCGCCGTGCACCGTGGACATGAACGTCTGTGCCTCGACAAGCGGGGTATCGCGCAGATGGAATTGTCCTTTCGCGGCACCGGCTTCAAGGACCGTTGCCAGCCATGCGGTCAGGTCCCCAAAATAGGCTCGCACCTGATGCGCGATCTCTTGCGGGATCATGGGCAATTCGGCGGCAAGCATCGCGCAAATACATATCGGCAAGGTGCCATCGCCTATGCACCGGGACCAGTAATCGATATAGGCCGTCAGCCGCGCCAGCGGGTCATCGATCTGTTGATCGAGCGCGGCCATCCCTTGCACTGCCTGCGCTCGGTGCAGCCCGACCACAGTCAGAACCAGGTCTGCCTTGCTCGGAAAATGATGATGGATGCTCGGCTTGCCGATATGCACACGCTCGGACAGATCCGCATAACTGAATCCGTGATAACCGCCGGCGGCGAGCAATTGCTTCGTATGCTCGGCGATTTCGCTCGCGCGGGGGGAAAGTTCCATATTCATCGGCAATAGGGCTGGATGGTGGAATACGCATGCAAGACATCGCTGATCCAGCTGCCGGGATGCTGCGCTTTGCATTCAACGTTTTGACCAATCTACTAGTTGGTCGGTTGTGTTGTCAAGGCTTTCCGCGCACGCGGCATGGGATGACGCTCGCGACAGCGGGAAGCCTATTCAGCGGCGTTGGCCGCCTCGCCGAGCTGGGGAGTGCCGGTTCCGCTCCCGATCCGCCACCTCGCGAGCCAACGCGAGGAATGCCTTCATGCCGGCGGAGTGATTGCGCCGGCCGGGGTAGTAGAGGCAAAGCCCCGGCAATGGCGGCGTCCAATCTGCCAGCACGCGAACCAGGCGTCCTGCCTCGATGTCGGCCAGCACGTCCTGCTCCATGAAAAAGCCCAGGCCGATACCCTCGATGACCGCGGCCCGCGCGAGGCTCGCTTCGTCGAGCGTGATCTGGCCGCGCACGTCCACCTGCACCGTCTCGCCGGCCTTCTCGAATCGCCACCGATACAGCGTCCCGTCGGGCAGCCGTACACGCACGCATTGGTGCTTCAGCAGATCGGGAGGGATGCGAGGCTTCCGATGATTCTCGAAGTACACGGGTGAACCCACGACGGCATAGCGTTGAGGCCGTCCGAGTGAAACGGCGATCATGTCGCTCGGCACGAGGTCGGCGACCCGCACGCCGAGATCGAAGCCTTCGGCGACGATATCCACCAATCGGCCTTCGGTGACCAGGTCGACGTTCATCTCCGGGTAGCGGCGGAGGAATTCCAACACCAGCGGGGAAATGATCTCCCGCGCTGCAAATGCGGCGGCATTGATCCGTAGCGTCCCGGCAGGCGTTTCGCGTTGCGAGCCCACGGCCGCCAACGCGCCCTGCATATCCTGCAGCACAGGCCCAACGTTGCCGACGAATTGCCGACCGGCATCCGTCAGCGAGACGCTGCGGGTAGTGCGATTGAACAGGCGAACGCCGAGATTCGCCTCGAGCTTGCCAATGGCATGGCTCAGCGCCGTCGTCGATATCCCGAGATCGATCGCGGCTGCGCGGAACGTTCCACGGCGCGCAATCGCGATGACGGCTTCCAGGTCTTGAAGGGAGGTCCGTTCCATTGTCCCGAATTTTTCATCATGGCATCCGGTTTTATCTTCTTTGTCTGCACAATGGTCAAGCCCTAAACTTCATCCCGAACTTTGCCAGCAAGCAGGAACAGGAGTGAAACGATGAATATTCCGGCCGTTGTGAACGCGTATTTCGAGGCGGACAGGGGCAACGATGCCGAGGCCATCGCACGGGCCTTCGCGACTGATGCGGTGCTTGAAGATGAGGGCACACGGCATCAGGGCGTCGGCGCGATACGCGCGTGGTGGCTGGCGGCCAAGGCGAAATATCGCCACGTCGCCGAGCCGATCGAGATGTCGCGCACGGGCGACGAGATCGCCGTCCGTGCGAGGGTGTCCGGCGAATTCCCGAACAGTCCGATTACGCTGGAATTTCTCTTTACCGTGGAGGGCGACAAGATCGTCGGGCTCACGATTCGATAATCGCCTTCGGCACCTTCACCACAGTCTCCCAAGCCCCCACCACCTCCCCATCCACCGACCGCGGCTCCATCGGAGCCAGCGGTTTTCCGGTGCGCTTGTCGACCAGCACCGAGCGCGCATCCCGCGATCCGAACAGATGCTGCTCGCCCCATTGGCGCAGGGCCACGATCACCGGAAATAGCCGCTCGCCCTTCGGGGTCAGCACATATTCCTGATACGACGTGCCGTCCGATGCCGGGCTGATCTCGAAGATGCCGGCTTCGACCAGCAGGCGCAGGCGATCGGCCAGGATGCTGCGTGCCACGCCGAGCCGTCGCTGGAATTCGCTGAAGCGGCGTACGCCATCGAAGGCGTCGCGCACGATCAGCAGGCACCAGCGATCGCCGACCAAATCGAGCGAGCGGGCAACCGGACAGCTTTCCGTCTGGTTGTCGCGACGTTTTGCCATGCGTACTCCTTCGGTAGGGGGCTGAGTCAGGTCATCTTTTCGTCTTGGTGGTTTCATTTTAAGACCAGTTTGCCTACAATCAAACCAGTCTTGATTTGAGACCAGCTTGAGCGCACGTGGGAGGCCACCTTCGAGGCCACCCTTCGTGGCCCCCTTCGAGGGCACCTTCGAGGCCCCTTCGAGGCCACGATTGAAGCCAGGCTGGAAACCAGGTTTGAACCCACCTCGACGAAAGGAGAAACCATGCCGGGCGAACCGCCGACAGGCCCTGTACCCACGCAACCAACGTCGTCCACGAGCCCGATGCCGAGCGCATTGGTGGCGCTGTTTGCCTGTGCCTGCGGGCTCAGCGTGGCCAACGTCTACTACGCGCAGCCCTTGCTCGACGCACTCGGCGCGCAGTTCGCGCTGGACCATGCCGCGGTGGGCGGCGTGATCACGGCCACGCAGGTCGGCTGTGCCCTGGCCTTGTTGCTGCTGGTGCCGCTGGGCGATCGCATGGATCGGCGGCGCTTGATGCTGGGGCAGGCCGCTGCACTGGTGGGTGCGCTGATCGCGGTGGCCGCGGCCGGATCTGCGCCGGCTTTGCTGGCCGGCATGCTGGCCGTGGGCTTGCTCGGTACCGCGATGACGCAGGGTTTGATCGCCTACGCCGCGACCGCCGGCGCGCCATCGGAGCGCGGAAGGGTAGTGGGGGCCGCGCAGGGGGGCGTCGTGATCGGCCTGTTGCTGGCGCGCGTGCTCGCCGGCCTGATCGCCGATGTGGCCGGATGGCGCGGCGTGTATCTGTTCTCGGCGCTGGCGATGCTGGCGCTGTCTCTGATCCTGTGGCGTCGTCTGCCGGCACAGACGCCCGCGACAACGCGGCTGAGCTATCCACGACTGATCCTGTCGATGCTGACCTTGCTGCGTCAGGACCGCGTGCTGCAGATCCGGGGCGCGATCGCGATGCTGATGTTCGCCGCGTTCAGCGTGTTCTGGAGCGCGCTGGTCTTGCCGCTGAGCGCGCCGCCTTATGCGCTGTCGCACACGGCGATCGGGGCGTTCGGACTGGTCGGCGTGGTGGGCGCGGTGGCGGCCGCGCGTGCCGGCCGTCTCGCCGACCGTGGCATGGGTCAGCAGGTCACCGGCGGCGCGCTGCTGGTGCTGCTGCTCTCATGGCTGCCGCTGTGGTGGTTCGATTCGCACGGCCTATGGTGGCTGGTGATCGGCATCGTTGCGCTAGACCTCGGCGGGCAGGCCATCCATGTCGCCAACCAGAGCATGATTTTCGCGGCGCAGCGCGACGCGCACAGCCGTCTCGTCGGCTGTTACATGCTGTTCTATTCGGTGGGCAGCGGGCTGGGCGCCATCGCATCGACATGGGTCTATGCGGCCGCGGGATGGCCGGCGGTCTGCCTGCTCGGCGGTGGGATCAGTGCCACGGCGCTGGCGTTCTGGGCGTTGACGCTGCGCCATATGCCACGGGCTTCGGCGGCCTGTGCGCAACCGGCCTAAGCTGAAAGTTTCGGAGAGGGCGCCGCAAAGGAAATCGCTACGCGTGGCGTCTTCTCCGGCCCACGGAAACGCAGCACACGCAGGACACGCACGCCACGCAGGAGGACGCCATGGACGACGACATCGAGACGATGAGCCGCGAGCAGCTGATCGAAGAAGTGAAGCGATTGCGAGCCGGCATCCGCCGCCATCGGGATGCCTCGGGCCACGACCTGTGCTGGCATCACCCCGACCTGTGGGCCTTGCTGCCCGATGCCGCCACGCATACGCCCGCGGTCCCGGACTGGCCGCAGTTCCTGCGCGGCTGCGTCAGGTACCGCGAGTCGCTGGACCGGCAGTGCCCGCAGGCGCCGCGCATCCAGCAGGAATTTGGCGAGTAGGCCGCAAGTCCGTCAGCACTGCGCCGATCCAAACCAGCGCATCAGCAGCGTATTGACCTCGCGATGGCGCTCGTACTGGACCCAGTGTCCCGCGCCCGGAACGAGGCACCAGTCACGATGCGTCGCGGTCCCGGCCAGCCGGCTGGCCGCATCGATCGGCGAGGCGGTGACATCGTGCTCGCCCCACATCAGCAGCGTGGGGCCATGGAACGCGTCCAGCGCGGATTCCAGCAGCGCCTGCCGCGAGATCGCCTTGCTGCGAAAGCGCGTCGCGCGGCAGGCAAGCTCGTGCACCAGCATGGCGGTCTCGTCGATGCCGCCTTCCTCATGCAGCATCAGCGCGAGCAGGTTATGCCGCAGCGCGACTCGCATGGCGTGCGGATCGTCCTTGCGCCAGTCCATCATCTCCATGCGCTGGCGCCGCGTGCCGCCGTGTCCGGCGGGCCCCAGCAGGGCGAGCCGCGCCGTGCCGCCGCGCCTGGCCGCGACTTGGGCGGCCACCAGTCCGCCGAAGGAAAAGCCGGCGAGCGAGACGATCGCATCCGCACCGACCAGGCGGTCCAGCGTCGCGATGACGGTGCCGACCAGGCGATCGAGCCGATCGGCGGCGTGGGGATCTCCCGGCAGCGCATCGGACTGGCCGAAGCCCGGCAGTTCGGGCACCCACAGCGTGTGGGTTGCCGACAAGGGCTCGATATTGCGGACCCAATGCATCCAGTTGCCATGGCCGCCATGGATCAGCACCAGCGGCGGCCCGCTGCCGAACTTGCGCCAGACCATCGCGCGGTCGGCATCGTGCACGACGCAGGTCTCGGCGCGTCGGTCCAGGCGGATCAGTTCGGCGTTCATCGCGGGGGCGAGGGGAAGGGCGGGGGAACTCACGATGTCAGCACGAGGGCATCGACGGCGAGCACACCTTGCCCCTCGGGCAGCACCATCATCGGGTTGACTTCGGCTTCGGCGATGCCGAGCTCCGGGCGCACCGCCAGCTGGGACAGCGCGCAGACGGCCCTGGCCAGCGCCTCGAGGTCGCCGCGGGCCTTGCCGCGCAGCCCCGACACCGTCTTCAGGGCCTTCACTTCGGCGACCATGTCGCGCGCGACCTCGACGGTCACCGGCGCCAGCCGGATGCTTCGATCGCGGGCCACCTCGGCCCAGATGCCGCCGGCGGCCAGCATGACGATCGGGCCGGCGTCCGGATCGATACGGTAGCCGACCAGCACCTCGGTCAGGCCCTTGGTCATCGGCTGCACCAGGACTTCATCGCATCGCACGGTCGGCGCGCGCTCGGCCACGTTGGTCTGCAGCGCCGCCAATGCGGTTTCCAGTTGACGGGCGTCCTGAATGCCGAGTACCACGCCGCCCACTTCGGTCTTGTGCGGAATCTCCGGCGAGCAGACCTTGACGACGACCGGATAGCCGAAGGGCAGCGCCGGCACGGGGCCGTCGATCGGCAGCGTGATCGCCGGCGCGTACGGCACGCCGAGCCGTTCCAGCACGGCGTAGGCCTGCGCTTCGCTGAGCGCGCGCGGCGGCCGATTGCGCTTCGGTTGCGCCGCGGGTTGAATGCCGGGAGCGCGTCGTGCCAGCACCGCGGCAATGGCATCGGCACACGGTTCGGGCGAACGGAAGCATGGCACGCCGGCGGCCGTCAGCGCGGCCAGCGCCTCGGGTGCGTCGGGCACCAGCATCGCGGCCAGCGGCTTGGCGCTGTCGGCGCTGTCGATGATCGGCTTGACCGCGAGCTGCGGCTGGAAGCGCGCCGAGGAGCCGACGACGGCCAGCACGATATCGAACTCCGGTGCCTCGAACATGATGTCGAGCGCCGTCTTCATGACCTTGTAGTTGGTGCCGGCCAGCGTCAGGTCGAGCACGCGTCCCGGCGAGACCGCGATACCGGCCGCGGCCAGCTTGTCGAGCGTCGCCGGGGAGGCCGGTTCCACCACGACATCGCGGATACCGAGCTGATCGACGACCATCGCCGCGCCGCCGCCCGTGGTGGTGACCACGCCCACGCGGCGCGGCTGCGGGCGTGGCGGGCTGTGTGGCGTGCTGCGTGGCTCGCTGTGTGGCTCGCTGTGTGACGGCGTACCCGGCTGCGCCAACGGAATGCGCCGTGCCAGCGGAAACGCTTCCAGCAGCGCTTCCAGCACGCCGACGCGCGCAATGCCGAGATCCTTCAGGAAGGCATCGGCGATGTCGTCCTCGCCGGCCAGCGCGCCGGTATGGGTCGCGGCCATTTCGGCGGCGGCGGGCGATCGCCCGAGCTTGTAGGCAATCACGGGTTTGCCGCGCCGGGCGGCCTCGATCGCGAAGGCACGCAGCTTGTCGCCGTGGCGCAGGCTCTCGAGAAACAGCAGGTAGCCGTCGATCGAAGGATCGTCCAGCGTGGCGGAGCAGATTTCGCCGATGCACAGGTCGGCCTCTCCGCCGACCGACACCAGTCCCGCAAAGCCGACGCCGCGCGCCTTGCCGCGCGAGACCAGCGAGCCGATCATGCTGCCGCTGTGCGAGGCGACGAACACCCGTCCCCGCGGCAGTTCCGGCTCGGCGAAGGCCGCATTGGCGGTCAGCACGACGCCGGCCCGCGGATGGATGACACCGAGGCTGCTGGGGCCGAGCACGCGGATGCCGGTCTGCCGGCTCAGGGCATGCAGTTCTGCTTCCCTGGCCGCGCCTTCGGGCCCCGACTCGGCAAAGCCGCTGGCGAGGATGGTCACCACCTTGACGCCGAGGCGGGCGCTCTCGCGCACCACATCGAGCACGGTTTCGGTCGGCGTCAGCACGAACACGTGGTCGGGCACCTGCGGCAGCGAAGCCAGGCTCGGGTAGGCGGTTTCGCCCTGCACCGTATCGCGATTCGGATTGATCGGATAGATCGTTCCGCGATAGCCGGCGGCACGCAGGAATTTCAACGGCCGTCCCGCGGTCTTGGCCGGGTCGTCGGAGGCGCCGAAGAGTGCCACGCTGCGCGGAGACAGCAGCGCCTGCGCGAGGGCGGAGTCGATGTGGCCGGATGCTGCAGAGGTCGAATTCATCGCAACTGGAAACGGGGTATGAGGAAAGTCGGAGCGGTCGGCTGGCCTGCTCAGTTTGTGGCCGGCCTGGGCGAGCGCTGCGGGAACGATCGGCCGAACACGCCCTCGGCGATGCGATTTTTCAGCATCTCGATCGAGCCGCCGGCGATC
Organism: Cupriavidus cauae; assembly: GCF_008632125.1. Lineage (GTDB taxonomy): Bacteria > Pseudomonadota > Gammaproteobacteria > Burkholderiales > Burkholderiaceae > Cupriavidus > Cupriavidus cauae. Next base: position 47,889 of record NZ_VWRN01000002.1, on the reverse strand, counting down.
ATCCATCCGCGGATGCGGCGCAGGCAATATTCGACGATCGATTCCTGGCTGTAGCCCATGCCGCCCATGATCTGCAGCGCCTCGTTGGCGACGTCCCAGCCTGCCTGGTTGCAGGCCAGCTTGGCCATTGCCGTGCTATGCGCCGACGGCAGGCCGTGCTCGCCCTCCATGGCCGCGCGATAGAGCAGCAGCTGGGCGGATTCGAGCTTCAAAGCCATCTCCGCGAACTTCCATTGAATCCCCTGGAATTCGCACAATTCGCGACCGAACTGCTTGCGCACCATCGCATGTTCGCGCGCGACGTTGAAGCAGTGGCGGCCGAGCGCGAGGGCGCGCGACGAGTTGCCCAGCCGCTCGACGTTGAAGCCGGCGATCTGGCGCTTGAAGCCGCCTTCGCCAAGCAGCAGGTTGTCAGCGGGAATGCGGCAGTCCTCGAAATAGAGCTGGCACCATTCCTCGCCGCTCATGAATTTCGACGGCTCGCCGACCTGGAAGCCCGGCGCGCCGCGTTCCACCAGCACCGAACCGATGCCGTTGACGCCGGGGCCGAAGCGTACGTAGATCAGGAACAGCTCGGCCTCGGGGCTGTGCGTGGAGAAGATCTTGCTGCCGTCGATCACGTAGTGGTCGCCGTCGCGGCGCGCCGTGGTGCGCAGCTCGGTGACGGCGGAGCCGGCCTCCGGCTCGGTCATGCCGAGCGCGATCAGTTTGCGGCCGGCGAGCAGATCGGGCAGGAAGCGCGCCTTCTGTTCGGGCGTCGCGTATTCGACGAAGGTGCGGATCGGCCCGAAATTGCCGGCCTGCACGATGTCCGCGCTCTTCGGGCAGACCAGCGCGATTTCCTGGATCGCGATGACCGCGTGCATCAGCGTGCCGCCCTGGCCGCCGTCCTCTTCGGGGAAGGCGATGCCGAGCAATCCCTGCTCGGCCAGCATGCGTGCCGCGTCCCACGGGTACTGGGCGGAATGCGCGCGCTGCAGCGCGCCGGGCGCGAGCTTGTCCTGGGCGAACCGGCGCACCGATTCCGCAAATGCCTGATGCTCTTCGCTGAGTTCAAAGTTCATGTCGATGTCTCGGGATGGGGCGGAAGCCAGGCATCAGCTTCCGCTATCCCGAGACGGTTGTGAACTTCGTGTTTGGAGGGCAGGTAGAACTTATCGTCATACCTGGAGCCGCGTGCGGCCGCGTCGGGCGATGCGCGGCGCGCGACGCGCGTCCTTCATTTCGCCGCACGCTGTTCGCGCGCCACGGTGTCGAGCAGCCAGTCCCGGAATGCCGTCACCTTGCGGGACTCGCGCTGCACGGCCGGCCGGACCAGATAGTAGGACTTGCTGCGCACCAGCGGCCGCGCGAATGGCCGGATCAGGCGGCCGGAGGCCAGCTCGGCCTGCAGCATGGCCGCCTGTCCGATCGCGATGCCAAGCCCATCGAGGGCGGCCTGCCAGGTCAGCACCGAACTGCCGAAGCTCATGCGTTCGGTGCGCTCGGCCATCTCGGTCAGGCCCGCGAACGCCAGCCAATCATCCCAGTCGTTGCGGCGATAGTGCGACACCAGCAGGCGGTGGCGCAGCAGCGCTTCGGGCTTGCCCCGGCTGCCGCCGCGATGCGTGCGCAGGTATTCGGGCGTGCAGACCGGTTCGATCTCGTCGTGGAACAGGAAGTCGGCGCTGACCCGGGGCCAGCGGCCGTCGCCGAACTGGATGGCAAGATCGGCGGGATCGCGATCGAAGTCGACATCGGGAATCGCGTTGTCGATGCGCACTTCAACGCTGGGATACTGGGCCTGGAAGTCCGGCAGCCGCGGGATCAGCCATTTCGCCGCGAAGGTCGTGTAGGTGCGCACGCGCAGTGCGCCCTGCGAGGTGTTCTTCAGCAGCCGCGCCGTCGCGGTGGCAATGGCATCGAAGGCCGGGACGACCTCCTCGGCATAGGCCTGGCCGACGCGCGTCAGCGAGACGCCGTGGCGTTCTCGCCGAAACAGCTCGACGCCCAGGTAGCCCTCGAGTACCGCGATCTGCCGGCTGACCGCCGACTGGGAAACGTGCAGTTCCTGCGCGGCAACGGTCAGGTTCTGACTGCGTGCCACGACTTCGAAGACCCGCAGCGGGTTCAAGGGGGGAATACGCCGAGCCATGTTGTCGCGTCCGAGCAATGACTTTTCATTATATCTATGCCATCGGACGCACCATCCCCTCAGGGCAACGAGACCGCGCTGTCGAGCGCCCACAGCTGCCGCAGCAGCGTGCGCGTTCGGGCCGGGCCCAGCACCGGCTCCACCAGCTCGACGAACTTGTCGTCGAGGTCGGCATCGCTCAGCGGCTCTTCGGGATCGCCCTTGCGGTTCGGCTGCAGATGGGTCAGTTCGCGCCCATCGCGCAGGCGTACCGTGACGCGCGCCGCGCGTTGTCCCGGGAAGGCGGCATCGAGCTCGCCGTCGACCGACAGTTCGATGCGCGACATCAGGGCGCGGATCGCCGGATCGGCCAGCCGTTCCGCGGAGAACGCGGCCAGCCGCACGCTGCCATGGATCAGCGCGGAGGCCACGACAAACGGCACGCTGAAGCGGGCCTCGGCCGCGGTGCGCGGGTCGGGGTTGCCGGCAACATCGAGGGCCGGGCGATAGGTGCCGATCCGCACCGCGGCGATATCGTCGACGGAGAACCCATGCGCGCGCTGCAAGGCCTGGGCGCCGTCGATCGCGGCGAAGGTATGGCCGCAGCACGCGTGGTTCTTGAAGGTGATCTGCGTGATATGGAAATCGCGGCCCAGTGTTGCGGCGGCCGCCTGCCAATCCGGCCCGTCGCTCATCGCGCGTCCCAGGCCCGCTTCGCCGTCGATCACGTCGAGCGAACCGGTGACCCCGGCCTCGGCCGCCATCGCGGCCAACAGTCCCGCCTCGGCGGCCCGGCCCGAATGCAGCGGCTTGGACATCGAGTCCATGCGAAACGCCTGCTGCAGGCCCGCGGCGAAGGTGGCGCTGGTGGCAAGCGAATGCGCAAAGCGCGCGGCATCGAGCTGGAACAGGGCAGCGGCGGCCGCGGCGGCGCCAAAGGTGCCGACGGTGCCGGTGTTGTGCCAGTAACGGTAATGCGTGCGGCCAAGCGCCGCGCCGATCCGCGTCGAGATCTCGTAGCCGATCACCACCGCGTGCAGGAATGCCGCGCCGCTTGCCCGGCGTTGCTGGGCGGCGGCAAGCGCGGCCGCGATCGTGGGCGCGCCCGGATGGTAGATCGCGTGCTTGTAGATGTCGTCGACCTCCACCGTATGCGCGGCGGTGCCGTTGATCAGCGCCGCGGTTCGCGCGGTGGCCGGGCGCCCCAGGGCCAGGCGGGCATCGCCGCGATCGAGATCGTCGGCGCAGGCGCGCTCCAGCAGCGTGCAAGGCGCGACGACCGCGCCCGGCAGTAATGCCGCATACCAGTCGATCACCGCACGCTTGGCGTGGTAGATCACTTCGCTGGAGCGCGCGCCGGGGCCGGGCTGCTGGGCGAAGGCGGAAAAGGTCTCGATGATGGTCATGGGGTCCGTTCACGTTGGCAGGCTGGCGCCGATGCTCGCGCAGGGCGGTGCGGATGGCAACTTCCAATTGATCGTGCAGGTATGACATACAGGAATGCCAGGGCGGTGCGGGACCAGTGGCGCTGTATTGAGTTTTTCTCATGGCAGCGGGCCGAATCGGAAGTTCTCAGGGGCGAGCGGTTCACACACCATGGCGATGGTGCGACCGGACACGTGCGGTATGTCGCGGTTGCCATGCGGAAAACGGCGGGCACCAGCCGGTCGTTGCCGACGAACAGAGCGCAGCCATGCGGCAATGCGCCATCCCTGATGCCATGACGGAGACATCCATGAAGACATTCGGTCCGGTCGCCGGCGCTCTCGCCGCCGGTGCGCTGATCCTTTCCTTTGCCACCGCGGCACATGCCACGCCGTCCGGCTATCCCACCAAGCCGATCCGCATCATCGTCGGCTACCAGGCCGGCGGTCCCACCGATCTGACGGCGCGCTTGCTGGCCGGCAAGCTGCAGGCGGGGCTGGGGCAGCCGGTCATCGTCGAGAACAAGGTGGGCGCGGGCTCCAACATCGCCTCCGACTATGTCGCGTCGGCGCCCCCGGATGGCTACACGCTGCTGCTGGCAGCGGCGCCGATCACGATGACCAAGTACCTTTACAAGGGGCTGAAGTTCGATGTGCTCAAGAGCTTCGAGCCGATCGCCAACGTGATGACGGCGCCGGCCGTCCTGGCGGTATCGACCAGGCTGCCGGCGCACGACCTGCGCTCGCTGATCGCACTGGCGAAGAAAATGCCGGGGACCTTGACCTTCGGCTCGACCGGCGCCGGCGGATCGCAGCACCTGGCCGGCGAACTGCTGAAGCAGCGCGCGGGCATCGACATGCTGCATGTTCCTTACAAGGGAGCGTCGGCCGCGCTGACGGACCTGATGGCAGGCACCGTCGACATGGTGTTCATGACGTCGATGTCGGCGTTGCCCACGTTGAAGTCCGGCAATCCGCGCGCGATCGCGGTGGCATCGAAGAAGCGCATGCCGCAGATGCCGCAGCTGCCGACGATGGAGGAGGCGGGGCTGCCCGGATTCGAGGCCGATTCGTGGAACGGCCTGCTGGCGCCGGCGGGAACGCCCAGGGAAGTGCTCGACCGCCTGAACGCCGAAGTCAACAAGGCGCTGGCCTCGCCCGACGTGCGCGACACGCTGGTATCGCAGGGGGCCATTGTCGTCGGCGGCTCGCGCGAGCAGTTCCGGCAGTACCTGGTCGAAGAGGTCGATCGCTGGGGCAAGGTATTCCAGACGGTGCACATCTCGCTGCAATGAACGCCGGCGGACTGCGATGGCCAGGCGGATTGATCGATGTTTGACTATCTTGTCCGAAGGGACCGGGGAGGGGAAACACCCATCGAGGAGCAGACCCATGCGGCAAGACATCGAGCAGCTATTCGAGCGATACCAGCAGTGCTTCGTGCAGGGCCTGCGCGGCGAGGCCGACCTGGAAACGGTCGCCGGATTTTTTGCCGAGAGCTTTATCACGGCGTGGCCCGGCGGCGTGATGACCGGCACCAACGACGAGCAACTACGCGGCGTGATGGGCAAGGGCTTCGATCACTACCGCGCGATGGGCATGCGCGATATGGCCGTCGACCATGTGGCGGTGCACCAGATCGACCCGATGCATGGCGTCGCCAGCGTGGCGTGGGCCTCCACCTTCGAGCGCCCCGGCGAGGCCCCTCGCGTGGTGCGGTTCAGCGTCCACTACCTGGTCCAGCTGCGCGAGGGCGATGCAAGGATCTTCGGCTGGATCGCCGGCGACGAGGAAGCGGAACTGCGCGCGCAGGGGATCACGTCATAGTGCTTCGCGGTTGAGCCGGTCTTGCCGCGGTGCCAACGCTGGCGCCTCGATAGGCGCCGACGAGCCGCGCGGTGGCGGAGACAGCGCCGCGATCTGCTGCGCGATCCACGCGTCGGCCAGGGCCTGCGCGCGCTCGAGACAGGCGGGTCCGCGCCGCAGATTGTCCAGCCGCAACACCGACAGGTCGTGCAGGCCGGCGGTGGCCAGCGCGTGACGCAGATACGGCGTCAGGAAATCCGGCTGCCCCTTGCCGTCATCGCCGAGCGGCCCGCCGCTGCCGACGATCAGATAGACCGGGCGGTCGGGCAGCATTCCCTTCTTGCCTTCCGGCGTGCGCGCGAAGGTGCGGCCGGGGCGCAGAATCTGATCGATCCAGGCCTTCAGCGTGGCGGGTACCGTGAAGTTGTGCATCGGCGTGGAGATCACGATGCGATCCGCGGCCCGCAATTCGGCGATCAGCGATGCCGAGAAGGCAAGCACGCCCGTATCGCTGACCGCATCGGTAAACTCCGCCGCGAGGCTGGCATGCGCGAATGCGCCATCGACCAGGGGCGGCGGACGACGCGCCAGGTCACGCTCGACCACGCGCAGCGTTTCCCGCTGCCGCATCCGCTCGATCAACGCGGCGCCTGTGGCGCGGCTGGTCGACGCCTCCCCATTGGGGCTGGCGCTGACATGAAGCACGGTTTTCATCGTGGCTCCCGATGGTTTATGCCGCAGGTCAGCTCACCGCCTCGGAGAACCGCAGCCCGATGATCCCCACCACCGTCAGCGTCAGGAACAGCAGCCGCTGCCATTGCATGCCCTCGCCGAAGCTGACGATGCCGATCGCGACCAGCCCCAGCGTGCCGATGCCGGTCCAGATCGCATAGGCGGTGCCCACAGGCAGATTGCGCAGCGCCTTGGCCAGCAGGAAGATGCTGGCCAGTCCAGCGGCAACGGCCACCACGCTCGGCAGCAGCCGTGTCCAGCCCTGGTTCAACTTCAGCGCGACGCCCATCACGATCTCCAGCGCGGCGGCGGCAAACAGAAAGGTCCACGCCATCGCTCACGCCTCCGCCCGATCCTGCGTCGCCGCCGCGGGCCGGCGCAACGCCGCGAGGCCGCGTTGTACCGCCGGCCGCTCGGCGATGCGCTCGAGCCAGCGGGCCACATGCCGGTATTGCCCGATGTCGAGCCGCAGTTCGTCATGGCTACGCAACCACGGAAAGGCGGCGATGTCGGCAATGGTGTAACGGTCCAGCGCCAGATAGTTCGATTCCGCCAGCCGTCGGTCCACCACCCCATAGAGCCGATGCGCTTCCTTCGTGTAGCGCTCGATCGCTTCGCGATTTCCGCTCTGCGAGCCATGCAGGAACCACCACAGCTGTCCCAGCATCGGTCCGATGCCGCCGACCTGGAAATGCAGCCATTGCTGGACCTGCCACTGCTCGTGGCGCTGCGTCGGATGCAGGGGGCCGTACTGGCTCGACAGATAGCCGAGGATCGCCCCGGACTCGAACACGGTGATGCCTTCGCCGTGATCGACCAGCGCCGGGATCTTGCCGTTCGGGTTGATCGCGAGATAGTCGGGGTGGCGCTGTTCGCCCTTGTCCAGGGCGACATCCACCTGCCGGTAGGGCAATCCGGCTTCCTGCAGATAGATGCTGACCTTCTGGCCATTGGGGGTGTTGGCAGTGTAGAAGGTCAGGTCTGGCGTGGTCAGCCTTGACGGGATGACGGATGACATGGTGGTTCCTCCGATGATGTCCTGCGATATGGCTATCAGTTGCATCTGCAATCGTTGCAGATGCAACTGTAGACGATGGAGGCGGCTTCGGCAAGCACGGCCATCGGTGGAGCGATCGGAGAGGGCGGTCGGCGGATTGCCGGCGGCACCGGCGTGCTGGCACGGCAGCGGTCGACGCGCGCGTGCCGTCGCCGGGCCGGCGACAGTCACGGCGTGGTGCGCGAGTGTGATGGTGGGAGGGCGGGTTGGTCCCGGTGGTGGGTCGTCAGCCGGTTCCCACCTGGGCCAGGGACCGGCGCAGCGGCGTCAGGAAGGGCGCGATGCGGCCGCGGCAGCGCGCACGGCCTGCGCGGCGCGCTCGAGCGCGTCGGCGAAGCGCCGCTCGTCGGTGGGATCGAATTGGGACAGGAACAGATCGGCGATCGTGGCCTGGTAGATCTTCCACATCTTCTTGCGCAGCGCGCGGCCTTCGCGCGTGATCGTGAGGAAGGCGGCGCGGCCGTCGTCGGCCGAGCGAGTGCGCGTGACCAGGCCCTCGCTCTCCAGCCGGTCGACCAGACGGGTCAGGTTGTAGCGCTCGATGACAAGCGCGTCGGCCAGCTCGTGCATGCGGCGCGTGCCGCCCGGACCGCTCTCCAGGCCCCACAGCACGTCGTACCAGGCATAGGTGGGCAGCCCGGCGTCGGCAAGGCGCCGTTCCACCTCACGGATGATCAGCCGGTGCGCCCGCACGAAGGAGAACCACAGGTCTGGCCCGTTTGTCGTCATGATGCTCTCCGGTATCGTTGCAGTTGCAATTATGCCGGCGATCGATGCCGCGGGCCAGAGCCGGGCAGGGGACCGATCCTGTCCCGGCTCGCCGTCGCTTACCAGCGGTGCTGATACATCGCCGTCAGCGTGATACCCGCCGCCGGCAGCCGGCTGGTATTGCTGCTGTTGCGCAGCAGCTGGCTGTACAAGGGGTAGTAGTCGCGATTGAGCAGGTTCTCGATGCCGATCGTGATGGTGTCCTTGCGCGTCAGCTGGTAGCGGCTGATCAGGTCGAGCGTCGTATAGCCGCCGGTATCGCGCCGCCCGAAGCTGTTCTGGCCATTGAGCCGATAGTCGCGCCCGGCGTAATAGCTGACCTGCAGCCGGTTCGTCCATTGGCTGATCGGCCGGTATTGCAGATAGCCGGTCAGCTTCAGCGGCGGAATGCGATAGCCGGTCATGTTCTGGAAGCTGCTGCTGCCTTGCGGCTGCTCGCGGCCGCGCATCCAGGTGAAGGTACCGCCGACACCCCACTTCTCGTCGTCGGTCAGATAGTCGGCCGCGGCCTCGACGCCGAAGATGCGCTCCTTGGTGCGGGTCAGGATCAGCCCGTTGTTGAAGCTCTGCACGTCCCCGAGCTTCGAGGTGGTGTAGAACACCGCCACGTTGGCCAGCGTGTTGCTGCCCAGCGCGCCGCGCCAGCCCAGTTCGTAGTTGTTGGTCTTGACCGGCTCCAGGCTCGACGAGTTGATGTCGAAGCCCGGACGCGCGTTGCGGATCTGCAGGCCGATGTCCGGCAGCTGGAAGCCCTGGCTGAATGCGCCATAGAACTCCTGGCCCTTGACCGGCGCAAAGGCGGCGCCGAGGTTGAACAGCCACGCGCCGTAGTCGACGGTGCCGCCCTTGACGCCGACCGGGTTGGCCACCTTCGATTGCGACAGCGGCACGAAGTCGTCGAAGCTGGCGCTGGCGCGCTCGTAGCGCACGCCGCCTTCCATCGACCAGCGCTCGTCGAACTTGTGCTGCAGTTGGCCGAACACACCGCCGCTGCGTGTGGTCAGCGGCGGCATATAGGTCAGCTCGCCGGTGCGCTGGAACACCAGGCCGCCGCTGGCGTCGTAGCGCGCGGCGTCGAAGACGTCGAGCGGCATGTCGCTGCGTTCCTGGTTGTAGTCCGCGCCCCACAGCAGCTTGGTCTGCTTGCTGGCGCCCAGCGGCGTGCCGACCGTCAGCCGGCCGCCGAATACGCTGCTGTTCTGGCTGATCTGGTCGACGTTGCCGCCGCGCGTGGCGACCGCGCGCGCGTCGAACGGGGGAAAGCGCGTGAAATAGTCGCGATAGTAGAACTGCGTCGACACCGTGCTGCCGAAGAAGTCCTGGTGCTGGTAGTCCAGGTTCAGTACCGTGTTGCGCAGCTCGTTCTGGTTTTCGAGCTGCAGGCCGCGAATCGCGCGCGCCGCCGCCGAGCCCGGAGGCAGGCGTCCGACCGAGGGATCCGAAGCGTAGTCGGTGTTCTGCTTGGCGTGATAACGGCTCAGGCTGAGCTGCACGCGCTGCTGGCCGTCGATGCGCCAGCCGAGCTTGCCGCTGACGTTGTAGACGTTGGAATCGAACAGATCGCCCTGGCTCGGTTCCGGTGCAATGCGATGGCCGTGCGCGTCGTAGGGGCTGCCGATGCGCTGCGCGCCGATGTGGAAGGCGTAGTCGATCGGTCCCTGGCTGCCCGAGAAGTGCTGCTGCACGTTGGCGCTGAGGCCTTCCTTGCTGAGCCGTGTCAGCGGCGTGCCCAGCGTCACGGTGGTGTCGGCGCTGGGCGGGCCGCCCGCGGTGCGGGTCGTGATCGAGATGATGCCGCCGCTAGCGCCGGCGCCGTAGAGCGCGCTGCTGCCGCGCAGCACCTCGATCCGCTCGATGTTGCTCGGATCGATCGTGGCGAGATTGCGGGCGGAATCGCGGTTGGTATTGAGCGGAATGCCGTCGACCAGCACCAGGGCGCTGCGTCCGCGCAGCGTCTGGCCGAAGTCCGTCACGGTGCGGCTCGAATCGGCCATGCCGGGAATCAGCTTGCTGAGCATCGTCGCCAGATTGGTGGAGCCGGTTTTCAGCTCCTCGATCTGCTCGCGCTCGATCACGGTGACCTGCCGCGTCGGATTGACCAGATCGCTCTTGATGCGGTCGACCCGTACCTCGACGGTGCTCAACTCATGCGCGGGTGCGGTGCCCGGGCTGTCGGACGGCGCCTGCTGCGCCAGCGTGGAAAGCGGGGCGCCGCCGGCGATGGCCGCGGCGATCAGGGCCGACGGCGTCAGCCGCGACGGTTGCAAACAGGCCAGTTTCTGTCTCATGGCGCGTGGGTCCGGGCTCTCTCGTAATCTACGGTTACAAAAAGCCGTCAATCATATTGATAACGATTCCTGTTTGCAACATATCTTGGAATCCAATCGGCACTCCACGACATAACTGGCCGGTCAGCCTTGCGCGGCGATGCGGCCCAGCGCTTCGCGGAACGCCTGTGCGGCCGGTCCGAGCGGCTGGTCGACGCGATGGGCCAGGTACGCTTCGTAGAGGACGCGGGCGTCGCGGCCCAGCGAGGTGGTGGCCACGCGCACCAGCCGCCCTTCGCGCAGATCGCGTTCGACCAGCCAGCGCGGCAGCCGGCCCCAGCCAAGGCCGGACAGGATCAGCGCGTATTTGGTGTCCTGCGTGTTGACGCGGCAGGTCTGCGGCGACAGCACGCCGAAGTCGCGGCCGGCGGACAGCGGGGTGGGATCGGACTGCACGATCTGCAGGTGATCGGCCAGATCGGCGAGGCCAAGCGGCGGGCCGCGCCGCCGCGCCGCCAGCGGGTGGTGCGCGGACACGACCGCCACCACCTCCGTCGAGGACAGCGCCTGCAGAGCGACGCGCGGATCGCGGAAGCCCTCGCCGACCATCACCGCCAGCGTGGCGCGCTGCTCCAGCAGGGCGGCCAGCGGCCCGCCGAGCGGTTCGACCGCGAGCCGGATCGCCACCGAGGGATAGCGGCTGCGCATCGCTTCCAGCGCGGCACTGATCTGCGCCAGCGGGAACAGCGTATCGACGACCACCGACAGTTCCAGCTCCAGTTGCTGGCCGAGGCCGCGGGCACGCGCCCGCATCGCATCGACGCGCAGCAGGATGTCGCGCGCGTTGACCAGCAGCGCCTGGCCCTCCGCGGTCAATACCGGCCGCCGCCGGCTGCGGTCGAACAGCGCGACGCCGAACTGCGCCTCCAGATTGGCGATCGCGTGGCTGACGGCCGATTGCACACGGCCGAGCTTTGCCGCTCCAGCGCGGAAACTGCCGGCCTCCGCGACGGTGGCGAAGGTGCGCAACTGGTCGAGGGTCAGGGCGTCGAGCATGGTGCGGAGCGGGTGGAGTCGGTGGCTCGGCTGGGCTTGATTGATCTATCTGATCGATCGTTTTGGATCGAACTTATATCACTTCCGTCGATGTGCCGCCGATGCAATGCTGTGCGACATCGCTAGGTTCGGTGCAGGGGAACGAGATGACGGATTGTGTGAACGATCGGGCGGAGGATCGTGCGGACGGAGGGCGGGCATGGGCCGCCGGCGAAGGGCGGGGCAAGGCGGTGCCGGTAGCCGCCGCGCCGTCCGGCAAGACGGGGCAGATAACGCCTGCGCCGTCAGGCAAGACGGCGCAGATAGCGCCAGCGCCGTCAGGCAAGGCAGCGCCGATGGCCGCCGCACCTTCCGGCGAGGCAGCGCCGATGGCCGCCGCGCCGTCCAGCCAGGCTGCGATGTGGCTGACCGTGGCGGTGGTGGTCGGCGCCGGGGTCGTGGCGGCGTTGCAGGTCGGCAAGGCCGCGATCGCGATGCCGATGCTGCAGGCTGACCTTGGCGCGACCCTGGCGCAGGCCGGCTGGCTGATGGCGATCGTCGCGGTGCTCGGCTCGCTGGGCGGGATTCCGGCCGGCGCGCTGGTGCCCGCCTTCGGCGACCGGCGGGTCTTGCTGGGCGGTCTGCTCGCGGTGGTGGTGGGCGCCTGCGCCGGCGCGCTGGCGCCGACGCTGCCGGCCCTGATGGCGTCGCGTTTCGTCGAAGGGCTGGGCTTCCTGCTGATCGCGGTGGCCGGGCCCGCGGTGCTGCAACGCGTGGTGCCGCTGCAGCGCCGCGATTTCGCTTTTGCGCTGTGGAGCTGCTTCATGCCGGCCGGCATGGCGCTGGCGATGCTCGCCGGTCCGCTGTTCGGCAACTGGCGCGGACTCTGGTGGGGGAGCGCGGCGCTGGCCGTCGTCGCGATGGCGGCGGCGCGGCTCGCGATACCCGCCTGCGCGCGGTGGCAGGCATTGACGCATCGATCATCGCCATCGCAATCGCAATGGTCACCGCAATCGCAATGGCAGTCGCAGTCGCCATTGCAATCGCAATCGCAGTCCCGGTCGCCGTCGCCGTCGCCGTCACAGTCGCAGTCGCAGTCGCAGTCGCAGTCGCAGTCGCAGTCGCGGTCGCAGTCGCAGTTGCCAACGCCAACGCCAACGCCAACGCCAACGCCAACGCCATCGCCATCGCCGTCGCCGTCGCCGTCGCGCGGCGTTGCCGGCATGCGCGCCGATATGGCGGCCGTGCTGCGCGCCTCGCAGCCGCTGCGGCTGGCCGCCTGCTTCGCGCTCTACAGCCTGATGTTCTTCGCGTTGTTCAGCTTCCTGCCGGTGCTGCTGATCGAGCGGATCGGCGCCTCGCACCGCATGGTGGGGCTGCTGACCGCGCTCGCGATCGGCGCCAACATGATCGGCAATCTGGCGGCCGGCTATCTGCTGGCGCGCGGCGTGTCGCGGCCCGTGCTGGTTGGCGGCACCTGCCTGACGATGGGGCTGGCCGCGCTCGGCATCTTCCTGCCGGTGTTCGGCGATGTGCCGACCTTCCTGCTGTGCCTGCTGTTCTCGGCGGTGGGCGGTCTGATTCCGGCCACCTTGCTGTCGAGCGCGCCCGTGGTGGCACCGACCGCCGCGCTGGTCCCGGTGGTGGTCGGCCTGCTGATGCAGGGCAGCAATCTGGGGCAGGTGGTCGGGCCCGTTACCGTGGGCGCGGCCATCGAGACCTGGGGCTGGCACGCCGCCGCAGCCGTGGTGGCGCTATCGGCGTTGGCCGCCATGCTGCTGGCGCGCGGCATGCGATTCCCACGCGATGCGGCGGGGTGATTCGGCGCGCTTCTGGTGTTGGCGCCCGGCAGATCCAGGACATCTGTGGAAAAGGCAGGGCGAGGGACCGGCAGCCTCACGGCGCGGCCGCTTTGCCGCGCCGCCGTGCCGGCGCGGGCGCCAGTGTGGGCGCTGAGGCGGGTTCCTGCTGCCCCGCTTGCAGGCCATCCCACACCCGCATCGCACAATCCACCACCCGATGCAGCCGCTGGCGTGACGCGCCGGTGCGGGCCTGGATCGACAGGCCCTGCAGCACCGTTTCGAAATACGCGGCAAGGGCGCCGACGTCGGTGTCGGCCGGCAGTTCGCCGGCCTCGACGCCTTGCTTCAGGCGCTGGCGTACCGACTCGCCGACCGTGCGCAGCTTGCTCGACAGCATGGTCTTCATCTCGCTGTCGTCGTCCGGGCAGGCGGCGGCCACCGATACCACCAGGCAGCCGCGCGGGGTCGTCGGGTCGCAATAGGCGTCGACGTTGTCGCGCAGCATCGCCTCGACCGCCGCGCGCGCGGTGGGGCGCGCCAGGGCCGGGGTGGTGAAGTTCATGGTGCGCTGGTACAGCGCCGTGGCCTCGCGGAACAGCTGCGCCTTGTCGCCGAAGGCGGCATAGAGGCTGGGGCGGTTGATCCCCATCGCGGCCGTCAGCTCGCTCAGCGACGCCTGTTCGTAGCCGCGCTCCCAGAACACGCGCATGGCGGCCTGCAGGGCGGTGTCGCGGTCGAAGGCGCGGGGTCTTCCTCGTTGGCTCATGGATGGAACGGTGAATTCTGTACTGACCGGATAGTAAATCCCTTGACCGTCGGCGACAACGTGCCAATAATTCGCTTTAAATTTGTACCGATAAGTACAGATTGTAGGTGGAACGCACGATGCCGGTCAGGCAGCCCGTCGGGCGACGGACCGGCGAACCGAAAGATCACGTTGAACACCACGTTCAAGGAGCAAGACATGGCATCCCTGCAAGGAAAAACGGCACTGGTTACCGGCGGCAGCCGGGGCATCGGCGCGGCGATCGCGCGACGCCTGGCGGCCGACGGCGCGGACGTTGCGCTGACCTACGCCAGCTCGGAGCAGCAGGCCGAACAGGTCGCCGCCCAGGTGCGCGCGCACGGACGGCAGGCGCTGGCAATCCGCGCCGACAACACCGATCCGAAGGCCGTGGCCGACGCGGTGGCGCGCGCGGCCGCCCAGTTCGGCAAGATCGATATCCTGGTGAACAACGCCGGCATCTTCCGCGCGGGCTCGCCGGCCGAACTGACCGTCGACGACTTCGACGCCACGATGGCCGTGAACGTGCGCGCCGCCTTCGTCGCGATCAAGGCGGCGGCGGAGGTGATGCCCGATGGCGGTCGCATCATCTCGATCGGCAGCAGCCTGGCGGTGCGCGTGCCGGGGCAGGGGATGTCGATCTACAGCGCCAGCAAGGCGGCGCTGGTCGGCATGACGCAGGGCCTCGCGCGCGATCTCGGTCCGCGCGGCATCACGGTCAATGTGGTGCACCCCGGTTCGACGGCCACCGACATGAACCCGCCCGATGGCCCGCATGCGGACTGGCAGCGCTCGCTGATGGCGGGGCAGCAGCGTTATGCCTCGCCCGATGAGGTCGCCGCGGTCGTGGCGCTGCTGGCCTCGCCGGAGGCGCAGGCCGTGACCGGCGCGGCCTGGACGATCGATAACGGCGCCAACGCCTGATCGATCGAACGACCGGACCGATCGAACGACAGATCGATCGATTGACCGACTCGATCGAGCGAGCGAGCGCGATCGAGCGGTCGGGGGAAGGTCGGGCGCGGCAACGTCGCGTCCACGCTTCCCGCTTGACATCCGAATTTCCGCGGCGGTATAAAGGCGCCGTGGGTAGAAGCGGTCGATTGAACAAGCAGCGGCGCAATGCCGCGATCGTTCAACTGGAGATTGCTCACTGACGGAGTACCGTCGGTGGCGCATTCTTCCAACGCTTCCCTCGACAGTGCTCCCGAACGCAACGCGCGCCCGGCCCGTCGGCAACGACCGGCCCGGTCCCGCATGCCTTCAACCTGCAGCATTGCGAGGAGACTCCCGCATGATCATCGACACCAGTTGCTATCCGACCAATCTGGTCGATCTGGCATGGCGGCACGATGGCGAGCCCTTCACCGGCGAGCGCCTGATCCAGATGATGGATGGCCCATTCCTGATCAACGGCAAGCCGCGCCGCATCGATCGCGCCTTCATCCAGCCGCCGCAAGGCAACACCATCTACACCTGGACCGACGGCACCAGGTCGGGCAGCGAATCGATCGACGCCTATATGGCCTACACGGTCGAGATGGTGCGCAAATATCCCGACCGCTTCATCGGCTGCTTCGTCTACAACCCGCGCTGCGGCGTCGAGAACGGCGTCAATGCGATCGACCATTACGTGCGCAAGCTCGGCTTCAAGATGGTCCAGTTCCAGGCCAATATGCACGCCTATCGGCCCGACCGCGCGCTCGACTGGCTGCGTCCTGCGCTGCAGAAATGCGCGGAACTGGGCGTGCTGGTCAAGCTGCATACCGGCGACGGTCCCTACAGCATCCCGACCGAATGGGTGCCGATGATCAAGGAATTCCCGACGGTCAATTTCATCATGGCCCACTTCGGCGTGCAGACCGGCGGCGTCTATTGCTTCGAGCCGTTCCAGATGGCGATGGACATGCCCAACGTCTATTGCGAATCGGGCTGGTGCCTGCAGTCGCGCATCGTCGAATTCGCCAAGGTGTTGCCCAGGCACAAGATCCTGTTCGGCTCCGATACGCCGCCGAACGAGCCGGGCATGTGGCTGCGCCTGCTGGAGGTGCTGTGTTTCGAGCCGCCGCAGGGGCTCAATCTGGACGAGGACACGCTCGAGGACTACCTCGGCAACAACGTCGCGCGGATGATCGGCCTCGAACCGACGCCGGTGCCGCGCACGGTCGAAGAGGCCCGCGCCAGGCTCGCCGCCTGATGACGACCTGATGGCGACCTGATGGCGCTCGGATGGCGCGACGATGGCGCACCGATGGCGGCCCGCATGCCGCTCTCATCGCCGCCCGATCCCCGCCCACGACCGCTTCCAGACCACGCAGCCCCGCACGGAGCCACTGCAATGATCATCGACACCCATCTGCATCCCACCAACCTCGTCGACGAGGCCTGGCGCCATACCGGCGAACCGTTTACCGGCGAGCGCCTGCTCAAGATGATGGACGGCCCCTACATCATCAACGGCAAGCCGCGCCGCATCGATATGGGCTTTATCCAGCCGCCGCCCGGCAATACCGGCTATCGCGACGGCAATCGCCGCGGCCGCGAAGGCGTGCGCGACTACATGGCCTATGTGGCCGAGCTGTGCCAGAAATATCCGGACCGCTTCATCGGCAATTTCACCTTCAATCCGCGCTGGGGCCCGGAAGAGGGCGCGCTCGAGCTCGAATACCACGTCAAGGAATACGGCTTCAAAATGATGAAGCTGCATGCCAACATGCACGGCTATCGTCCCGACCGCGCGCTCGATTGGCTGCGGCCCGCCTTGAAGATGTGTGCCAAGTACAACGTCGTGGTGCTGATCCATACCGGCGACGGGCCGTACACGATTCCGACGATGTTCTATCCGATCATCCGCGAATTCCCGATGGTCAACTTCATCATCGGCCATTTCGGCATCCAGACCGGCGGCAATTATTCGTTCGAGGCGTTCTGGATGGCGATGGACACGCCCAATGTCTATTGCGAATCGGGCTGGTGCTTCCAGTCGCGCATCGTCGAATTCGCCCGCCAATTGCCGCGCAACAAGATCGTGTTCGGCACCGACACGCCGCCGAACGAGCCCGGCATGTGGCTGCGCGAGCTGGAGATGCTGTGCGGCCCCGCGCCGCAGGGCATGGACCTGGACGAGGACGGGCTCGAGGACTACATGGGCAACAACATCGCCCGCCTGATCGGCCTGGAGACCACGCCGCCGCCGCGCACGATGGAGGAGGCGCAGGCCCGCCTGACCGACACCTACGCCGGTCTTCGCTGAACGGGCCGCTGATCGGGCCGACAACGCGTCCGGGCCGGGCAGCGCCAGCGTGCGCCGCCCGGCCGGCGTGACAAGGAGAGATCGATGACATCGCGGCTCAATTCGGGGCTCAATTCGGCGCTCAATTCGGGGCCCGGTTCCGGGCTCCATCCCGGGATCACTCCCGGGCTCACTCCCGGGCGCTATTCGTCCTCGCAGGACTTTCGCGACTTTCTGGCGGCCTATCGCGCCGCGCATCCCGACGATGTGCTGGTGATCGGCGAGGAGATCGGCGCGGACCAGGATGCGACCGCCGTGGTCTGGCAGCTGGCCGCGCAGGGACGCCATCCGATGCTGGTGTTCGAGCGCGTGCGCGGACTCGACGCGCCGCTGGTGACCAATGTGTTCGCCTCGCGCCAGCGCGTCGGCCGGCTGCTCGGCGTCGGTGCCGACGGCATCCATGCGGAATACCAGGCGCGCAGCCGCCGCCTGGTGCCGCCGCGCGAGGTCGACCGCGGACCGGTGCTGGAGGTCGTGCAGACCGACGGCATCGACCTGCGCACGATCCCGGCGATCCGGCATTTCGCCACCGACCGCGGTCCCTATATCACCAACGCGATCCTGATCGCGCAGGACCCCGAGACCGGCATCGGTAACGCCAGCTATCACCGCTCGATGGTGCATTCGGCCACCGGCATCGCCACCAGCCTGCATTCGCGCGGCCATCTGTGGCGCATGCAGCAGCAGGCCGCCGCGCGCGGCCAGCCCTTGCCGGTCGCGATGGTGATCGGCGCGCATCCGCTGTTCATGCTGGCTGGCGCGGCGCGCCTGCCGTACGGCGTGGACGAGCGCCACGTTGCCGGCGGCCTGTTCGGCGCGCCGCTGGAGGTCGTGCGCACGCCGCGCCATCGCATCGCGGTACCCGCCAGCGCCGAGATCGTGCTGGAGGGCGTGATCGATCCGGAGGCGCGCGTCGACGAGGGACCGTTCGGCGAGTTCACCGGCTATTCGTCGGACCGCTCGACCAACAACCTGCTGCGCGTCGAGACGATCCTGCGCCGGCGCGACGCGATGCTGATCGACGTGGTCGGCGGCAATTCGGCCGAGCACCTCAACCTCGGGCGGATTCCGCGCGAGTCCGAGATGGTCGAGAAGCTGAAGGAGCGTTTTCCCAGCGTCACCGCGGTGCACTACCCGAGCTCGGGCACGCATTTCCATGCCTATGTCGCGCTCAAGCCGATGCGCGCCGGCGAGGCGCGCCAGGTCATGCTGGGGCTGCTGGGCTGGGATCCGTACCTGAAGACGGTGATCGCGGTCGACGAGGATGTCGACATCACGCGCGACGAGGAGGTGCTGTGGGCGGTCGCCACGCATCTGCAGCCGCATCGGGACGTGGTGGTCGTCGACGGCCTGCCGGGCAGCGCGCTCGATCCTTCGGCCTCCGGCGCCGGCACCACCTCGCGCATGGGGCTCGATGCGACGCGCGGCCCGCAGTTCGACGGCATCCGCGCGCGCATCGGCGACGATGCGATGGCACGCGCGGCGCGGCTGCTCGGCAAAGCGATGGGGCGCCCATGAGCCGGCGTCTCGTGGTCGCCATCACCGGCGCAAGCGGCGCGATCTACGGCGTGCGCCTGCTGCAGTGGCTGGCGCAGCAGCCGGACTGGCGCACCGATCTGGTGGTGACGCCGTCGGGATGGCTGACGATCCAGCACGAGCTCGGTCTGCGCCGCGCCGAGGTCGAGGCGCTGGCCGACGTCGCGCACAACGTGCGCGATATCGGCGCCACCATCGCCAGCGGCTCGTACCGCTCCGCCGGCATGGTAGTGGCGCCGTGTTCGATGCGCACGCTCGCGGCGATCGCGCATGGCCTCGCGGACAACCTCGTCACGCGCGCCGCCGACGTGATGCTGAAGGAAAGGCGCCGGCTGGTGCTGCTGCCGCGCGAAACGCCGCTGCATCTGGGCCATCTGCGCAATCTGACCGCGGTGACCGAGATGGGCGCGATCGTGCTGCCGCCGGTGCCGGCGTTCTACCACCGGCCCAGCACCATCGACGATCTGGTCAACCATACCGTCGGGCGCACGCTCGACCTGTTCGATATCGACCATGCCGGTCTGGTCGCGCGTTGGCAGGGGATGCGTCCCGCGCCCGCCGACGCGATGCCAGCGGCAATGGCGCAGGAGGAGACACGATGAATGCCCTTACGTCCCTTGATTCCCTGACGTCCCTGACGTCCCTGACGTCCCTTGCATCGGAAGGGGTCCGCCCGGCCACCGCCGAGCAAGCCGCCGCACATCCTGCCGAGCGCGCGGCCGTGCCGGTGCCGGTGACGATCCTGACCGGCTTTCTCGGCGCGGGAAAGACTACGCTGCTGAACCATATCCTGACCGAGCGGCACGGCCACCGCATCGCGGTGATCGAGAACGAGTTCGGCGAGGTCGATGTCGATTCGGATCTGGTGCTCAGCTCGGACGAGGAGATCTACCAGATGACCAACGGCTGCATCTGCTGCGTGGTCGACGTGCGCACCGATTTGGTCCGCATCCTGCAGAAGCTGCTGGCGCAGCCCGAACGCTTCGACCACATCATCGTCGAGACCAGCGGCCTGGCCGACCCCACGCCGGTCGCGGCGACCTTTTTCATGGACCACGAAGTCGCGCGCGAGGTCGCGCTCGACGGGGTGGTGACGCTGGTGGACGCGCTGCATATCGAAAGCCATCTGGACGACCCGCGGCTGCGCGGCTTCGACAACCAGGCGGTCGACCAGATCGTCGCCGCGGACCGCATCGTCATCAACAAGACCGACCTGGCCGATCCGGCGGCGGTCGACGCGCTGGAGGCGCGCCTGCGCCGGCTCAACGAGGGCGCGCGGATCCTGCGTTCGAACTATGCGCGCGTCGATCTGCGGCAGATCCTGGGGATCGGCGGGTTTACGCCGGGGATGGCGGTGCTCGACGACAGCGAGGACGAGTACGGGCATGACCACGACCACGACCACGACCACGACCACGACCACGACCACGACCACGCCCCCCACGGTGCCGACCATGGCCACGTCTGCGACGAACATTGCGGCCATGACCATGGCGACGGCTACGATCATGACCAGGATCATGGCCACGCTCATGACCACGCGCACCGGCACGACCCCTCGGTGTCCTCGGTTTCGCTGGTGTTCGACCGGCCATTCGACGGAGACCGTCTCGCCAGCGCGATCCGCGCCTTGCTGGCGGCGCAAGGGGACGACCTGTTCCGCATCAAGGGCATCGTCGCCGTCGCCGGCAGCGAGCGGCGCCATGTCCTGCAGGCCGTGCACCGGCAGCTCGACCTGCATGCGGGCGAGCCGTGGCTGGACGCGCCGCGCGACAGCAAGCTGGTCTTCATCGGCCGCAACCTGGATCGCGGTCGGCTGCAGACGATGCTGGGGATCTGCCTGGCACGTTGAGGCGAGGGTGTAGCGGCGCATCGACGCCGTGGCGGCGGGCGTAGGGCGTAGGGCGTAGGGCGTAGGGCGTAGGGCGTAGGGCGGAGGGCGGAGGGCGGAGGGCGGAGGGCGGAGGGCGGAGGGCGGAGGGCGCCCTGGATCACCGTCATTTCGCTCCCCGCATAAGCGCCGCTATCCGCGCCGCTACCCGTCGCCCCGCCATTCTCCGCGCCGCTATTTCTCGGCGCCGCTATCCTTCGCGACACTGCGCCCGGCGCAAGGTATCCGACGGCAGCTCGCCAAATTCGCGCCGATATTCACGCGAGAACATGCTCAGATGCGCGAAGCCGTGCCGCAGCGCGATCGCGGTCACCGCGCCGGGCTGCTGCGGCGACCGCAGCAGGCTGTCGCGCGCGCCCTGCAGGCGCAGCAGCCGCAGATATTCCATCGGCGTCGCGTTCTTGCTGCGCCGAAAGCCCACCTGCAGCGAGCGCTCGGACACGCCGCAATGGTCGGCGAGTTCGCGCATCGTGATCGGGCGATCGAGATTGCGGCGCAGATACTGGATCGCGCGCCGGACATAGGCTGGCAGCGTCGGTTGGAAGCGCCGCGGTAGCGTCGCGCCGTCGCCGGAGAACTGGTCGAACAGCAGCGTCGACACCACCATATGTTCGATGCTGGCGTCGATGGTTGGATTGGCGGCGCCAGCCCGGCGCGTGCGCATCTCCGCGCGCAAATATCCGACCAGCGCCTGCCAGCGCTCGGCCAGGCCATTCCCTCCATTGCCATTCAGTCCATCATCGCTGGCCAGTCGCGGCGCGAACGCGATCGGCGCCGGCGGCTCGAAGCCGAAATGCTCGCGGAACGCATGCTCGATCGCGCGCCGGCGCAGCACCACGCAGAAGCGTTCGCAATCCTCATCGAGCAGCAGCCGCGTGCGCAGCGTCGGCGAGGCGACCAGCGTACTGCCGTGCGGATAATGCTGCGACTGGCCGTCGGTGAGCGCCTCGCAATGGCCCGCCAGCGTGGTCTGAATCACGTACTCATCCTTGCCGGGCTGCGGCTCGATCTCCATCGCCGTGCTGTAGCGGATATCGACCAGCCACAGCTGCCCGATATGGCATTGCTCGGCGTCGACATGCAGCGGCGCGCGCGCGTCGAGCGGCCGCACCCGCGTGGGTCCGAACAGCCGCGCGCACAGCGCTTCCACATGCGGCAGTTCGCTGGCATGGAATCGATGGACGGCGCCAAGGCCGGGCGCGGAAACGTCGGAAGGCGGCTGCATGGAAGGGCGGAGCAGAGGATGCGATGACAGGCACCCGCAACGGCGGTGCGCGCTATCGTAAGGGCCGCCCTTGCCGACGGCAAAGCCGGGACAAACCCGCAGCGCTCGGCGGCATCGCGGTCGTCTTCGGGCAGCCATCGCATGTCCATCGCACCGCCATCGCACCACCACCGCATCACCGTCGCTCCACCCGCACCAGCATTACCCGCACCAGCACTACCCGCACCAGCGCTACCCGCACCAGCACCACCCGCACCAGCACCACCCGCACCAGCACCGCACGCACCAGCACCGCGTGCCTCACATCGCTGCGCTTTGCGCCTATCGCCTTCGCAATTGCGCTATGACCGCCCACCTGCGGCCGCTACTGTGGCTGCAGGCGCCGCTTCGAGCGCCTTCAGCCACCACCAAGGAGACGACAATGGCTTCGCCCCAACACCCGGTCGACGCGGTGCTGCCGCCGCGCGCCATGCTCACGCTGGGCTTCCAGCACATGCTGGTCAGTTATCTTGGCGCGATCACGGTGCCGATGATCGTTGCCGCCGCTTTGAAGATGACGCCGGCGCAGACCACGCTGCTGATCAGCACCGCGCTGTTCACCTCGGGCATCGCCACGCTGCTGCAGACCGTGGGCTTCTGGAAGTTCGGCGTGCGGCTGCCGATCATGCAGGGCGTGGCCTTCAGCTCGGTCGGACCCGTGATCGCGATCGGCACCGATCCTTCGCTGGGCTTCCAGGGCGTCTGCGGCGCCATCATCGGCGCGGGCGTCATCACGCTGCTGCTGGCGCCGGTGATCGGGCGGCTGCGGCAGTTCTTTCCGCCGGTGGTGACGGGGTGCATCGTCACCGCGATCGGGCTGTCGCTGTTTCCCGTCGCCTATCAATGGCTGGGCGGCGGGCGCGGTGCGCCGCAGTTCGGCGCGCCGGTGTTCTTCGCGGTGGCGATCGGCGTGGTCGCGCTGATCCTGGCCATCAATCGCTACGGCAGCGAGTTCCTGCGCAATCTGTCGGTGCTGATTGGCCTGCTGGCCGGCGCGGCGGTGGCCACGGCGCTCGGCATGGGCGACTTCGCCGAGGTGCGGCGCGCGCCGTGGTTCACGATGGTGCAGCCGTTCGCCTTCGGCCTGCCGGTGTTCGATATCGGCGCGATCGTCACGATGACCATCGTGATGCTGGTGCAGATGGTCGAGTCGATGGGGCTGTTCATCGCGATCGGGGACCTGGTCAAGCGCCCGGTCAGCGAACGCGAGGCGACCAACGGCCTGCGCGCCAACGGGCTGGCCAGCGCCATCGGCGGCATGTTCGCGGCCTTTCCGTATATCGCGTTCATGGAGAACGTGGGGCTGGTGATCGTGACCGGCGTGCGCAGCCGCTGGGTCGTCGCCACCTGCGGCGTGCTGCTGTGCGCGGTCGCGCTGGTGCCGAAGATCGGCGCGCTGTTCGCGTCGATTCCGGCCGCCGCATTGGGCGGCGCCGCGCTGGTGATGTTCGGCGTGGTCGGCGCGGCGGGCATCAAGACGCTGGGTCAGGTCGACTACGAGAACAACCGCTCGAACCTGACCATCGTCGCCATCACGCTGGCCTGCGCGCTGATGCCGGTGATCATGCCGTCGGTGCTCGAGAAGCTGCCCGAAGCGCTGCAGCCGTTCGTGCACAGCAGCGTGATCATCGCCTGCGTGGTGTCCGTCTTCCTGAACCTGCTGCTCAACGGCCTGCCCGGCCGTGACGCACCGCTGGCCCATGCCGGCGAACATGCCCCGGAGATCTGATCTTGACTGAAGTCCAATGCATCAACGAAAACCCGTGCGAGAACCTGCTCGACAACCTGCTGATCCGCGGCGCCGCTGCGGTGATGACCGGCCAGGCGGGCCCGGCCGCGCGCGCCGGCGCGGCCGATATCCGCATCCGCGACGGCCGCATCGCCGAGATCGCTGCCGGGCTCGCGCCGCTGCCGGGCGAACGCGTGCTCGATGCCACGGGCTGCGTGGTCTATCCGGGCTGGATCAATACGCACCACCATCTGTTCCAGAACCTGCTCAAGGCCGTGCCCGCCGGCATCAATGCCGATCTGCAGGCCTGGCTGGCGGCGGTGCCGTATCCGCGTCTGGCGGCCTTCACGCCCGAGGTGCTGCGTGCCGCGGTGCGGCTCGGCATGGCCGAGCTGCTGCTGTCGGGCACCACCACCTGCGCCGATCATCATTACCTCTATCACCACGGCCATGGCGCCGAGACCGGCGACCTGCTGTTCGACGTGGCCGAGGAAATGGGGCTGCGGCTGGTGCTGTGCCGCGGCGGCGCGATCCAGTCGGCCGCCGATCATCCCGGCATGTCGAAGACCGCGCTGGTGCCGGAGACGCTCGACGAGATGGTGGCCGATATCGAGCGGCTGAAGGCGCGTTATCACGACCCCGCCGGCGATGCGATGCGGCGCGTCGCGGTGGCGCCGACCACGCCGACGTTCTCGCTGCCGCCGGCGATGCTGCGCGAGCTGGCCGAGTTCGGCCGCGGGCTCGGCCTGCGCCTGCACACGCATCTGTCGGAGACCGACAACTACGTGCGTTTCTGCCGCGAGAAATATCGCTGCACGCCGGTGGAATTCGTCGGCGAGCATGGCTGGCTCGGCCCCGACGTCTGGTTCGCGCATCTGGTCACGCTCTCGCCCGACGAGATCCGCATGCTGGCCGCGACCGATACCGGCATGGCGCACTGTCCGGTCAGCAACGCACGGCTGGGCAGCGGCGTGGCGCCGGTGCGCGCGCTGGCCGACGCCGGCGTGCGGATCTCGCTCGGGGTGGACGGCGTCGCCTCCAATGAATCGGGCAGCATGGTCAACGAGGCCAACTTCGCCTGGCTGGTGCACCGCGCGGTCGGCGGCGCCGCGCAGACCACGGTGGAGGAGGTGATTCACTGGGGCACCGCCGGCGGCGCCGCGGTGCTGGACCTGCCGCGGATCGGCACGCTGGCGCCGGGGCAGTCGGCCGACCTGGCGATCTACGACCTCAAAGGCCTGCGCTTTCACGGCTTTCACGATCTCGCCGCCGCGCCGGTGGCGGCAGGCGAGCCGACGCCGGTGCGCCACGTGTTCGTGCGCGGACGCCAGGTCGTGCAGGATGGCGCGATCGTGGGACTGGATCTGGAGCAACTGCGCCGCGAGGCGTACGACGCGATGCAGGTGCTGCAGCGGATCGCGGCTTGAATGTCGGGCGTGCGTGCGGCCCGAGCAGGGACCGGGCAGAGCGCAAGTGTGGGGCGCGTGTGGAGCGCGGGTAGGGTCCGAGCAGGGTCGGAGCAAGGCCCGGGCAGAGTCCGAGTCAGGCGTCAGGAGGGCGTGAGCAGGGCGCGAAGTACCACCCGAGTACCGCCTCGGTATGGCTGCAGGCGCGCCGTCGCCGGCGCGCTTCCGCCCGGCTTAGCGACCGCTGGAGCCGCCGGCCCCGCCCGAACCGCCGGAGCCGCCACTGGTCCCGCCCGAGCCACCGGCGCCGCCGGAACCCATGCCCCCGGTACCGAGGCCGCCGGATCCCGTTCCGGTGCCGCCCGAGCCAGAGGTGCCCGTGCTGCCCGAACTGCCGGGGCT
This sequence comes from Cupriavidus cauae, assembly GCF_008632125.1. Classification (GTDB taxonomy): domain Bacteria; phylum Pseudomonadota; class Gammaproteobacteria; order Burkholderiales; family Burkholderiaceae; genus Cupriavidus; species Cupriavidus cauae. The sequence goes on along the minus strand of NZ_VWRN01000002.1, from coordinate 22,581 downwards.
TCCGGGGCTTCCGGGGCTGCCAGAGCCGGTGCCGGTCGAACCGCTGCCGGAGCTGCTGGTGCCGCCGCTGCCCGATGTCCCGCCGGTGCCGCTGCCGGAAGTGCCACCGCTGCCGCTGCCCGAGCGCCCGCGCGGAGCGCTGGCGCCGCTCTTGCTGCCCGAGCCGCCGGACTGATAGCCGGAGGTGCCACCGCTGCCGCTGGTGCTGCCACTGCCGGAACCGGTCGCACTGGTGCCGCTGCCCGTTCCCGTGCCGGCGCTGCCGCCACCGCTGCTGCTCCCGCTACCGGTCCCGCCGCCGCTGCCGCTGCCGCCGCTTTGCGCCAGCGCCGCACCGGCGGCCAGCGCCAGGCAGGAGGCGAGCGCCGCTGCCAAGGTCGTTGCTTTCATGCTGTCTCTCCGAGATGTGTGATGTCGCCGGGCGTCGCCCGGCGTTCTGTCTTTGCGCGCAGACGGGCTAGCGGAACGCAAGTTGCATGCCGTGGTGGCATGGATCACATGCGCGGGGCGGGATGGAGACAGGCTTGAAGCCTTGGTCGGCAAGCCCGGGAAGCGGTGCAGATTTCGCGCGTGGCGGCGGGCTTGCCGGCGCCGCCACGCACTGCGGGATGACGGATCGGCCCGGATGCGCGATCGGCTCGGATCGCCGATCCGCTCGGATGGCGATCGGCTCGGATGGCGATCGGCCCAGATGGGCAATCAGTGAGGATCGCTGACCAGCTCGGATGACTGACCGGCTCCGATGGCCGATCAGTGCGACATCGCGCCGGCGGTGCCGCCACCGCGATGGACCACGCCGTCGGCGCGATCGAGGCGGCCGCTCCAGACCGTCAGCGCCAGCGCGACCAGCACCACCGCCGCGCCGATCCACGGCGTATGCATCAGGCCAAGGTGCGTCACGATCAGGCCACCCGCCCACGCGGCCCCGGCGATGCCGAGATTGAACGCCGCGATATTCAGGCCGGAGGCGACGTCGACCGCCTGCGGCGTGAAACGCTCGGCCTGCTTGACGACATAGACCTGCAGGCCCGGCACGTTGCCGAAGGCGACCGCGCCCCAGGCCAGCACCGTCGCCACCACCAGCCAACGATGCGGCGCGGTGAAGTTCAGCACCAGCAGCACCGCGGCCAGCAGCACGAACATCGTCTTCAGCGCCGGGATCGGGCCGTGGCGGTCGGCCAGGCGGCCGCCCCAGATATTGCCCGCGGCGACCGACAGGCCGTACACCAGCATCACCAGGCTGACGGCGCCGGCGTCGAAGCCCGACACGTCCTGCAGGATCGGCGCGAGGAAGGTGAAGGGGATGAACGAGCCGCCGTAGCCGATCGCGGTCTTGGCATAGACCAGCAGCAGGCGCGGTTCGGCCAGCACGCGGGCCTGCTGCATCAGCGAGGCGGGCGGCGTATGGCGGATCCCCGACGGGACGAACAGCAGGCTGCCGACGAAGGCGATCACACCCAGCGCCGAGACGGCCAGGAAGGTCTCGCGCCAGCCGAAATGCTGGCCGATGAAGGTGCCCAGCGGCACGCCGGTCACCAGCGCGACGGTCAGGCCGGTGAACATGATGGCGATCGCGCTGGCCGCCTTCTCGCGCGGCACCAGCCCGGTCGCGATCGTCGAACCGATCGAGAAGAACACGCCATGGGCGAGGCCGGTCAGCACGCGGGCCAGCACCAGCGAGCCGTAGCCGGGCGCCTGCCAGGCCAGCAGGTTGCCGAGCGTAAACAGCGCCATCAGCGACAGCAGCAGGGTCTTGCGCGGCAGCCGGCCGGTCAGCGCCGTCAGCAGCGGGGCGCCGACGGCGACGCCGAGCGCGTACAGGCTGACCAGCAGGCCGGCCGAGGGGAGCGACACGTTCAGATCGGCCGCGACGGTGGGAATCAGGCCGACGATGACGAACTCCGTCGTGCCGATGGCGAATGCGCTGATCGTCAGCGCGAGTAAGGCGAGGGGCATGATGGCCTCCAGGTTTCAAGTAGCGGAATGGCACGCATTGTGATCCTGGCCGGCTTGCCGATTAATCCGTTAATATGCAGAAAATATTTGATCCACAGTCAACAATCTCGCATCCCGCCTCGCTATGCCGGGTCGCCCGGCTCCCCGCCTGGAGCCTCGGCCGGCCGGAGCGGGCGCGATCGGCACCGCAGGAAACCCCGCACCGCAGGAAAACCCGCCATGAAAATGACCCTGGAAGAATTGCTGGCCTTCGTCACCGTGGTCGACAGCGGCTCGATCACCGCCGCGGCCGACCAGCTGGGCCAGACCGTGTCCGGCGTCAGCCGGGCGCTGGCGCGGCTCGAGGACAAGCTCGCCACCGCGCTGCTGCGGCGGACCACGCGCCGGCTCGAGCTGACCGAGGAGGGCGCCGCGCTGCTGGCGCACGCCCGCGCGATCCTGGGCGCAGTCGACCAGGCCGAGGACCAGATCGCGCTGCGGCGGCAGAAGCCGGCCGGCAAGCTGCGCATCAACGCGGCTTCGCCGTTCATGCTCCATGTGGTGGTGCCGCTGGTCGACGACTTTCGCCGCGCCTATCCCGAGATCGAGCTGGAGCTGCACAGCAGCGACCAGATCATCGATCTGCTGGAGCACCGCACCGATGTCGCGATCCGCATCGGCGCGCTGCGCGATTCGACGCTGCATGCCCGGCCGCTGTGCCACAGTCGCCTGCGCGTGCTGGCCAGCCCCGCCTACCTGAAGGCGCACGGGCGGCCGCGCTCGGTCGGGGAGCTGGCCCGTCACAGCCTGCTGGGCTTCACGCAGCCCGACAGCCTGAACCGGTGGCCGCTGCGCGACGAGGCCGGCAACGAGTTCGAGATCACGCCGGCGGTGTCCGCCTCCAGCGGCGAGACGCTGCGCCAGCTGGCGCTGGCGGGCCAGGGCGTGGTGTGCCTGGCCGACTTCATGACCGCGCAGGACCGCGCCCGCGGCGACCTGGTGCAGCTGTTTCCCCGCGAGACGCTCGACGTGCGCCAGCCCATCCACGCGGTCTACTATCTGAATACCCAGCTGTCGGCGCGGATTGCCTGCTTTCTGGACTTCCTGGCGGCGCGGATGCAGGACGACGCCCCGGGCCAGGTCGCGGAACGGCCGCCGGCCATGCGCCTGCGGCATTAAGGCGTCTTTGGTATACTGTCGCGTTTCCCCGCGCAACCGGGAATGCCCCCGCCAGGGCCAGCCGCACGGCATTCGCCCCCTGCCCGGCAGGGACAGCCAGGGCACCATCCCGTCGCCAATCTTCCAGGTCGAACCGACCGCAAGCATGACTTACGCCGTCAAGGAAATCTTCTACACGCTGCAGGGCGAGGGCGCCAACGCGGGCCGCGCCGCCGTGTTCTGCCGCTTCGCGGGCTGCAATCTGTGGACCGGCCGCGAGCAGGATCGCGAGCAGGCGATCTGCCGCTTCTGCGATACGGATTTCGTCGGCACCGACGGCACGCTGGGCGGCAAGTACCGCAGCGCCGAGGAACTGGCCGCGCAGGTGGCCTCGCAATGGCCGCAAGGCGCGGGCGGCCGCCCGCTGGTGGTCTGCACCGGCGGCGAGCCGCTGCTGCAGCTCGATGCGCCGCTGATCGACGCGCTGCACGCGCAGGGCTTCGAGATCGCGATCGAGACCAATGGCACGATCGCGGTGCCGGACGGCATCGACTGGGTTTGCGTCAGCCCGAAGATGGGCGCCGAACTGGTGGTCGCGCGCGGCGACGAGCTCAAGGTCGTGATCCCGCAGCCCGGCCAGGACTTCGCGGCATACGAGGCGCTGGATTTCCGCTATTTCCTCGTGCAGCCGATGGACGGCCCGCTGGCGCGCGAGAATACGGCCCTCGCCGTCGATTTCTGCCAGCGCCATCCGCGCTGGCGCCTTTCGCTGCAAACCCACAAGCTGCTGGGCATCCGCTAGGCGTCTGCCGCACGGGTCCCGGCACCGGTCTTCATGAACAAGCAAGTCTCGATCACGCGCCGTCTCGAATTCGACGCCGGCCACCGCATCCCCAACCATGGCGGCCAATGCCGCAATATCCATGGCCACCGATATCGGCTCGACCTGACGCTGTCGGGCGAGGTGCTGCATCGCGAGGGCGCGGCGGACGAGGGCATGATCCTGGACTTTGGCGACATCAAGGCGCTGGCGAACCGGCATCTGGTCGACAAGTGGGACCACGCCTTCCTGATCCATCGCGGCGACACCGCGCTGCTCGAATTCCTGCGCGGCATGGAGGGGCACAAGACGGTGGTGCTCGACGCGATTCCGACCGTCGAGAACCTGGCGCAGATCGCCTTCGACATGCTGGCGCCGGTGTTCAAGGACTGCTTCGGGCATCATCTGCAGCTGACCCGGCTGGTGCTGTTCGAGACGCCGAACTGCTGGGCCGAGGTGACCGCGCCCGCCGTGGCGCCGGCGCAGGACTGAGGGCGTTCCGGCGTCTCGCGGAATTGATTGACGCAAACTCGCCGCAAACTCTCCGCAAACTTGCCGCCAGTCAGCACCAAATCAACGCCGATTCAACGCCGATTCAACGCCGACCCGCTGCCTCAACTCACCACCAAATTCGCCACCGACGCGCCGATGACCGACACGCCGCCGCCATCGTCCACCGCCGCCGCCACGCCGCCCTTCGAAGGACCGCAGGCCGACGAGCGCGACCAGCGCTTCATGCGCGCCGCGCTGGAGGAGGCCCGGTTGGCGGAAGCCGCGGGCGAGGTGCCGGTGGGCGCGGTGGTGGTCTGGAACGACGCGATCATCGCGCGCGGCCACAATCTGCCGATCCGCTCGCGCGATCCGTCGGCGCATGCCGAAATGCAGGCGCTGCGCGCGGCCGCGCAGGTGGTCGGCAACTACCGCATGCCCGAGTGCGAGCTGTACGTGACGCTGGAACCGTGCGCGATGTGCAGCGGGGCGATGCTGCACGCGCGGCTGCGCCACGTGGTATTCGGCGCGACCGATCCCAAGACCGGCGCCGCCGGCAGCGTGCTGGACCTGTTCGCCGAGGTGCGGCTCAATCACCAGACCACGATACGCGGCGGCGTGCTGGCCGACGAATGCGGCCAGCTGCTGCGCGACTTCTTCCGGGCGCGGCGACGCGCGCAGAAGGCGGACCGTGCCACCGCGCCGCTGGGCATCGAGCGTGGCGTTGGCCCCGGCGCCGAGCCCAGCATCGCGCCCACCAGCATCGAGCCCACCAGCACCGAGTTCATCAGCGCTGAGCCCAGCGCCGCGCCCGGCGCCGAACCGTCATCCGATTCGCAGGGAAAGACCGACGCATGAACGCGCCCATCGAAGTCCGCCTGATCGCTCCCTCCGGCTATCCGCACGACATGGCCGTCGCCACCCGCGGTTGCGACTGGCTGCGGGCGCACGGCTACCACGTTGCCAACCCGGAGGTGCTGGACCGCCGCCATCAGCGCTTCGGCGGCACCGACGACGAGCGGCTGGCCGACCTGCATGGCATCGGCATGGGCGCGCCAGGCGCGCTGACGCTGGCGGTGCGCGGCGGCTACGGCATGGCCCGTCTGCTGCCGCGCATCGACTTCGACCGCATCGCCGCGCAGGCCCGCCGCGCGGCCACGCCGATCGTCGGCCACAGCGATTTCACGGCCTTCCAGCTGGCGTACCTGGCCAGGGCGGGCGGCATCAGCCTGGCCGGCCCGATGCTGCTGGCCGACTTCGGCGCCGAGCCGGTGGACCCCTATATGTGGCGGCATTTCGAAGGGCTGCTGCGCGCCTCGTCCTATACCGTCGACATCGACGCGCCGCAGGAAGGCGGCCAGCCGTTCTCTGGCGAGGTGGCGGGCACGCTGTGGGGCGGCAATCTGGCGATGCTGTGCAGCCTGCTGGGCACGCCGTACCTGCCGCAGGTCGACGGCGGCATCCTGTTCCTCGAGGACGTCAACGAGCCGCCTTACCGCGTCGAGCGCATGCTGCTGCAACTCGAGCAGGCCGGCGTGCTGGGCGCCCAGCGCGCCATCCTGCTGGGCGACTTCTCCAGCTACCGCGTCAGCGACTATGACAACGGCTACGATCTGCCGGCCGTGGTGGCCTATCTGCGCGAGCGCCTGCCGGTGCCGATCCTCACCGGGCTGCCGTTCGGCCACTGCACGCACAAGCTGACGCTGCCGGTGGGCGGGCAGGGCGTGCTGCGCGCCTCGGCGGACGGCTTCACGCTGACGATGTCGGGGCATCCGCTGCTTGTCGGGGCGGCCTGAGCGCGCGGTGTGGGCGCCCCGCTGAGGGCCCGGCCCGGATCGCAGCATCCGATTGAAGGATCCGCCGCAGGATCCCACCGCAGGATCCGATCGCAGGCCGGCATCCCGACCCGCCGCCATCCTCGCGCCCGATTGCGCCAGGAATGGTAAAATCTCCGATTCTTCGCGAGGTGAAGGGCTCAGGCCTGTCCGGCCACGTGCCACGGTCGCTCCGTTGGCCCAGCCCGCCGCGCCATGCGGCACGCCTTCGGCGGCTTCGCCGATCTGTCGCGTCCACCGGGCCCCTTCACCGGCCGCCATCACCGCTACACCGCATTCCAAAAGGTTCTTCGACGTGCTATCTACCGCAAACATCACCATGCAGTTCGGCCCCAAGCCCTTGTTCGAGAATATCTCGGTCAAGTTCGGCGAGGGCAACCGCTACGGCCTGATCGGCGCGAACGGCTGCGGCAAGTCCACCTTCATGAAGATCCTCGGCGGCGACCTGGAGCCGAGCGCCGGCAACGTGGTGCTGGAACCGGGCGTGCGCCTGGGCAAGCTGCGTCAGGACCAGTTCGCCTATGAGGACATGCGCGTGCTCGACGTGGTGATGATGGGCCATACCGAGATGTGGGCGGCGGCGCAGGAGCGCGACGCGATCTACGCGAACCCGGAAGCGACCGACGAAGACTACATGAAGGCCGCGGAGCTCGAGGCCAAGTACGCCGAGTACGACGGCTACACCGCCGAGGCGCGCGCCGGCGAGCTGCTGCTGGGGGTGGGCATCCCGACCGACCAGCATCAGGGCACGATGAGCAATATCGCGCCGGGCTGGAAGCTGCGCGTGCTGCTGGCGCAGGCGCTGTTCTCGAATCCGGACGTGCTGCTGCTGGACGAGCCGACCAACAACCTGGACATCAACACGATCCGCTGGCTGGAACATGTGCTCAACGAGCGCAATTCCACCATGATCATCATTTCGCACGATCGCCACTTCCTGAACTCGGTCTGTACGCACATGGCCGACATGGACTACGGCACGCTGAAGGTCTACCCGGGCAACTACGACGACTACATGGAAGCGTCGATGCAGGCCCGCGAGCGCCAGATGGCCGCCAACGCGCGCGCCAAGGAGCGGATCACCGAACTGCAGGACTTCGTGCGCCGCTTCTCGGCCAACAAGTCCAAGGCCCGCCAGGCCACCTCGCGACTGAAGCAGATCGACAAGATCAAGGTCGAGGACATCAAGCCGTCGTCGCGCCAGAACCCGTTCATCCGCTTCGAGTTCGAGAAGAAGCTGCACAACCTGGCGGTGACCGCCGAGAACATCAGCAAGGCCTACGACCGCCAGATCCTGAACAACCTGTCGCTGTCGATCCAGGCCGGCGAGCGTGTCGCCATCATCGGCGAGAACGGCGCGGGCAAGACCACGCTGCTGCGCTGCCTGCTGGACGGCGCGGTGCAGACGGGCGTGCAGCGCGGCATCGAGGTCGATCACGGCACCGTCAAGTGGGCCGAGAACGCCAACGTCGGCTACATGCCCCAGGACACCTACGAGGAGTTCCCGGAAGAGACCAACCTGATGGACTGGATGACCCAGTGGACGCAGGCCGGCGACGACGACCAGTCGCTGCGCGGCACGCTGGGCCGGCTGCTGTTCTCGGCCGACGACATCAAGAAGTCCGTCAAGGTGCTGTCCGGCGGCGAGAAGGGCCGCATGATCTGGGGCAAGCTGATGCTGGGCCGCCATAATGTGCTGGCGCTGGACGAGCCGACCAACCACATGGACATGGAATCGATCGAGTCGCTGCAGATCGCGCTCGACAAGTTCACCGGCACGCTGATCTTCGTCTCGCACGACCGCGAATTCGTCAGCGCGCTGGCCACGCGGATCATCGAAATCCGCACCGACGGCACGGTGACCGATTATCTGGGCACCTACGACGAATATCTGGAGTCGCAGGGTATCGCCGGCTGACGGTTTCTGTCACGCCTGCTGCTCACCGCCCGCCACCGCGGGCAGGCTGGCGAACGAAAGGCCGCAAGAAGGCCGCAACGCATCGACGCGTTGCGGCCTTTTTTCATGGCCGGCGAGCGGTACCGCGCGCGATTATCGGCGGGATATTGGCGAGCGGCGGCCGTGTGCCGGGCGGCGAAGCGATATCGCCGGACAAAATCGGCTCTACAATGTCGGCACAGAAAAGATTGATAACAACGGCAAACGCCCTGAAACACCTGAATCAGGTTGGAAACGCCGAAGGGTTTCACGCCTGACGGCTCACCGAGGAATTGTGGCTATGCAACAGCGAGACAAACTCTTTATCAATGGCAAATGGGTCGCCCCGCACGGCACCGGCCAGATCGACGTCATCCATTCCACCACCGAGGAGGTGATGGGGCGGATTCCCGAGGGCCATGCCCGCGACGCCGAGGACGCCATCCAGGCGGCCCGCGCCGCCTTCGACGGCTGGGCCGCCACGCCGTCGCAGCAGCGCGCCGACTATATCCGCAAGATCGCCGAGGGCCTGAAGGCGCGCACCGAGGAGCTGGCGCAGCTGATCGCCGCCGAGGTGGGCATGCCGATCAAGCTGGCCCGCGCGATCCAGGTCGGCGGCCCGGTCTTCAACTGGAGCCAGGCGGCCAAGCTGGTCGAGTCCTTCACCTTCGAGGAAGAGGTCGGCAATTCGCTGGTGGTGCGCGAACCGGTCGGCGTGGTCGCCGCCATCACGCCGTGGAACTACCCGCTGAACCAGATCACGCTGAAGGTTGCGCCCGCGCTGGCCGCGGGCTGCACGGTGGTGCTCAAGCCGTCCGAGGTGGCGCCGCTGAACGCCTTCGTGCTGGCCGAGGTGATCGAGGCCGCAGGACTGCCGCCGGGCGTGTTCAACCTGGTGACGGGCTATGGTCCGGTGGTCGGCGAGGTGCTGGCCAGCCACCGCGAGGTCGACATGGTGTCGTTCACTGGCTCGACCCGCGCCGGCAAGCGCGTCTCCGAGCTGGCCGCGCAGACCGTCAAGCGCGTCGCGCTGGAACTGGGCGGCAAGTCCGCCTCGGTGATCCTGGACGACGCCGACCTGCCGGCGGCGGTCAAGGGCACCATCAACGCCTGCTTCCTGAACTCCGGCCAGACCTGCTCGGCGCATACGCGGATGCTGGTGCCGCGCGCCCGTTATGACGAGGTCAAGGAGATCGTCAGGAAGGTGGTGGCGGGCTTCACCGTCGGCGATCCGCTGCAGGAGACCACCAAGCTGGGACCGCTGATCTCGGCTGCGCAGAAGGACCGCGTGACGGGGTACATCCAGCGCGGGCTCAACGAGGGCGCCGAACTGGTGGCGGGCGGTACCGAGCCGCCGGCCGGCCTGGACAAGGGCTTCTTCGTGCAGCCGACCGTGCTGGGCAACGTCGATCCCAAGGCCACCGTTGCGCAGGAAGAAATCTTCGGCCCGGTGCTGTCGATCATCTGCTACGACACCGAGGAAGACGCGGTGCGCATCGCCAACGACAGCGTCTACGGCCTGGGCGGCGGCGTGTGGTCGGGCGACGAGGCGCGCGCGATTCGCGTGGCGCGCCGCATCCGTACCGGCCAGGTCGATATCAATGGCGGCCCCTTCAACATGATGGCGCCGTTCGGCGGCTACAAGCAGTCGGGCAATGGACGCGAGGCCGGCAAGTACGGCCTGGAGGAGTTCCTCGAGTACAAGGCGCTGCAGCTGAAGAAGCCCGCGGCCTGAGCGCCGACCGATTGGAAGATGCCCGGCCTGTCCGGGCATTTTTACGTCGGCGATAATCGACAACGACACGACACCGCAACGAACGGTTGGACGGGGGAGGGGAAGGCGATGCATTGGCTCAAGCGGCTGGCATGGCTGACGGTGATCCTGGCGGGGCTGGCGCTGGCCGCGGCCATCGGCGGCTATGCCTGGTATCGGCAGGCGTCGCAGCCGACGGTGGCGGGCACCGTCGCGCTGGCGGGTTTGCACGGGCGCGTCACCATCGTGCGCGACCGCCATGCGATTCCGCGCATCGAGGCCGGCGATCCGCTCGATGCGTATTTTGGGCTGGGCTTCGTCCATGCGCAGGACCGGCTCTGGCAGATGCAGATGAACAAGCGCATCGCCTCCGGCCGGCTGGCCGAAATCCTCGGACCGAGCGCGCTGCCGACCGATCGCTTCCTGCGCACCATCGGCGTGCGCCGCAATGCCGAGGCCGCCTTCGCCGCCAGCACGCCCGAGACGCGCGCCGCGCTGCAGGCCTATGCCGACGGCGTCAATGCCGGCATCGACAGCCACCAGGGCCCGTTGCCGCCCGAATTCGCGATCCTGCGCACCGTGCCCGAACGCTGGGAGCCGGCCGATACGCTGGCTTGGCAGACCATGATGGCCTGGGACCTGAGCGCCAACTGGAGCCGCGAGGTGCTGCGCATGCGGCTGGCGCAGACGCTGCCGCTGTCGCGCATCAACGAGCTGCTGGCGCCGTATCCGGGCGAGCAGCCGCTGCGCACCACCGACTATCCCGCGCTGTACCGCCAGCTGGCCCCGCTGACCACGGCGATGGCCAGCGTCGAGGCCGCGGCGCCGCGGGGGCTGGTCGAAGGCATGGGCTCGAACAACTGGGTCGTATCGGGCGCCCATACGCGCTCGGGCAAGCCGCTGCTGGCCAACGATCTGCATCTGGGCCTGCAGGCGCCGGCGCTGTGGTACTTCGCCACGCTGCGCGCGCCGGGGCTGGACGTGACCGGCGCCACCTTGCCGGGCATGCCGGTGGTCGTGATCGGCCATACGCCGCGCATCGCCTGGGGCTTTACCAATACCGCGCCGGATCTGCAGGACCTCTATATCGAGCGGCTTCGTCCCGGCCGGCCCGAGCAGTACCAGACGCCGAACGGCTGGGCCGATTTCGCGGTGCGCGAGGAGACCATCCGGGTCAAGGACCTGCCCGACGTGACGATCCGGGTCCGCTCGACCCGCCACGGGCCGGTGATCTCCGATGTCGCCGACCCGCTCGCGGCCGCCGTCGCGCCGCTGGGCGCCCAGTATGTGGTGGCCTTTCAATGGGTCGCGCTGCGGCCGGACGACCGCACCGTGCAGGCCGGCCTGAAGCTGAACCGCGCGCACGACTGGACCAGTTTCACAGAGGCGTTGCGCGACTTCCACACGCCCCAGCAGAGCGCGGTCTATGCCGATGTCGACGGCAACATCGGCTTCATCGCGCCGGGCCGCGTGCCGCTGCGCCACGCCGCCAACGATCTGAAGGGCCTGGCTCCGGCGCCCGGCTGGGACGCGCGCTACGATTGGAACGGCTTCATTCCGTTCGAACGGCTGCCGCGCAGCTTCAATCCGCCCGGCGGCATGGTGGTGACCGCGAACCAGAAGATCGTGCCGGACGACTATCCGTACTTCCTGACCAGCGAATGGACCGTGCCGTATCGGCACGACCGCATCCGGGCCTTGCTTGGCGCGCGGCGGCAGCACACGCTCGATACGTTCGCGGCGATCCAGAAGGACGAGCTGTCGCTGGCGGTCAAGGACGCCTTGCCGCTGCTGCTCGGTGCGTCGATTGCCGCCGACGAAACGCGTCCGGCGCGCGAGCGCGAGCTGTTCGCCGCGCTGGCGCGCTGGGACGGCACGATGTCGGCGGACCGCGCGGAGCCGCTGGTCGCCACCGCCTGGCTGCGCGAGCTGTCGCGCGGCATGTTCGAGGGCAAGGTCGGCGATGGCGTGTTCGCACGCATGTGGGAGCAGCGCAATGTGCAACAGGCGATGCTGAACGTGCTGCGCAGCTCCCGCGGCCTGGGGCGCTTCTGGTGCGACGATCCCAAGACGCCGGCTCCGGAGGACTGCAACGACGCGATGGGCGCCGCGTGGATACGGGCCATCGCCGATCTGCAGCAGCGCTACGGCGACGATCCGCGGCGCTGGCGCTGGGGCCAGGCCCATGCCGCCCGCGCCGAACACCGGCCGTTCGCCAAGGTGCCGTCGCTGGCCGGGTTCTTCAACGTCAAGGTGCCGACCGGCGGCGACACCTATACCGTCAATGCCGGCCGCCACAACCTGGGCGACGAACAGGCGCCGTTCGAGAACGTGCATGGCGCCAGCGTGCGGGCGATCTACGACCTGGCCGATCTGTCGGCCTCGCGCTTCATCACGCCGACGGGGCAATCAGGCAACGTGTTGTCGCCGCACTATCGCGACTGGACCGAGCAATGGGCGCGCGGCGAGTACGTGACGATCCAGGGGGCCGGGCATCCGGCGGGGGCGAAGGCGTTCGAGACGCTGGTGCTGACGCCGGCGGCGCGCGATGGCGGCCGGACGAGCGGGGCGAGCCGGTGAGGGCTTGTCGGACCAGGGCTCTGCGGATCAGTGGACTCTGCTGATCAGGGCGCTCTGCTGATCAGGGCGCTCTGGATCAAGGCTCTCCGGATCAGAGGGGCCAGAGGGGCCAGAGGGGCCAGAGGGGCCAGAGGGGCCAGAGGGGCCAGAGGGGCGAGAGGGGCGAGAGCGGCCAGAGCGGCCAGAGCGGCCAGAGGGGAGCCCTAGTCGCGCTGGAAACGGCGCGCGGTGGCTTCGCGCGTGATGCGTTCCCACACCGCCTGCTTTTCCGCGTCGCTCATGAAGACCCAGTTGCTGACCTCCATCGCGGTGCGGCCGCAACCCTGGCAGACCTCGTCGAACAGCGTCGAGCAGATGCCGACGCAGGGGCTGTCGGGACGGTCGAACAGGCTGTCGTCGGTGGTCTCGGCGGAGTCGGGCAGGGCGAGCGGGTCTGGCGCGGAATCGGGGCGGGTTTGCGGCATGGCGGCTGGGTGTGGCAAAGGCGGCCATTATAAGCGGCGGGGTGGGGCGGTGCCGTAGCGCGGTGTGGCGCCGATCGGCAATATTTCCGCTCAGCGCGTCGACCACTGCATCGTCCACCGGCGTTGTCCACCGGCGTTGTCCACCGGCGTCGGCTACCGGCGTCGGCTGCCGCGTCGTCGATCGGATTACCTGCCGGGTAATTGAGCGTCGGCCGCGCCGGCAGCCATCATGGACTCACCACGACAGACCCTTCAGCCTACTTCAGGAGCCCGCATGATGTCTTCCCTGACCCCACTCTCCGCCACCGGCACCTATGCCGAGGTCGCGCCCCGCATTCGCGCGATGGTCGAGGAAATCCTGATCGGCTCGCCGGTGGCCCGCACGCTCGGCGTCGCGCTCGACGTGCTGGCGCCCGAGCATGTCGAGCTGGTGCTGCCGTTCAGTCCCGGCAATGTCACGGTCGGCAAGACGGTGCACGGGGGCGTGATTGCGACGCTGATCGATATCGCCGGCGCGGCGGCGGCGGCGTCCGGCGCGGACCCGGACAAGGTGCGCGGCGGCGCGACCAGCGCGCTGTCGATCCAGTATGTGGCGCCGGCCGAGGCGGCCGCGCTGCGCGCCGTGGCGACGGTGGTGCGCCGCGGCCAGCGGCAGATCGCCACGGAGATCACGGTCTATGCCGAACGGCCGGAGGCCGGCACCGTGGTGGCGAAGGCGCTGATGAACAGCGTGTTGTTTGGTTGAGGGCCAAGGAGGCCCGGGCGCTGCCGAGACGGGCCGAGACGGGCCGAGACGGGACTGTCCGCCGCTGTGCGGTGACCGTCGTCCCGTTGGACATTGCATTGAAACGCAATTAACCGCGAGATTTCCCGCCCACCGCCATGACATGCCGGGCCGACAAGCGGCCCGGCATCCCTGCCATCAGGCAACCGGGTTCCAGTCGCCCGGCACCCGCACCCAGCCTTCCATCAGGATCCGGGCGCTGCGGCTCATGATGGCCTTCTTCACTACCCATTCGCCGTCCACCTGCTCCGCCTCGGCGCCGACGCGCAGCGTGCCGGACGGATGGCCGAAGCGCACGGCCTGGCGATTGCCGCCGCCGGCGGCGAGATTGACCAGGGTGCCGGGAATGGCCGCCGCGGTGCCGATCGCCACCGCCGCCGTGCCCATCATCGCGTGGTGCAGCTTGCCCATCGACAGCGCGCGCACCAGCAGGTCGATGTCTTCCGCCCGCACCGGCTTGCCGCTCGACGCGGTATAGCTGGCCGGCGGGGCGACGAAGGCCACCTTGGGCGTGTGCTGGCGCCGCGCGGCCTCGTCCACGTTCTGGATCAGGCCCATGCGCACGGCCCCGTAGGCGCGGATGGTCTCGAACATCGCCAGCGCCTTGGGATCGCCATTGATCGCCTCCTGCAGCTCGGTGCCGGTGTAGCCGATCACGTCGGCGTTGACGAAGATGGTCGGAATGCCGGCATTGATCATCGTCGCCTGCAGCGTGCCGACGCCGGGCACTTCGAGGTCGTCGACCAGGTTGCCGGTCGGGAACATCGCGCCGCCGCCGCCTTCCTCCTCGGCCGCCGGGTCCATGAACTCGAGCATGATCTCGGCGGCGGGGAAGGTCACGCCGTCCAGCTCGAAGTCGCCGGTCTCCTTGACCATGCCGTCGACGATCGGCACATGCGAGACGATCGTCTTGCCGATATTGGCCTGCCAGATGCGCACGGTGGCGACGCCCTCGCGCGGGATGCGCGCCGGATCGATCAGCCCGGCGGAGATCGCGAACGGGCCCACCGCGGCGGACAGGTTGCCGCAGTTGCCGCTCCAGTCGACGAAGGGCTGGTCGATCGCGACCTGGCCGAACAGGTAGTCGACGTCGTGGCCCGGCCGGCTGCTGCGCGACACGATCACCGTCTTGCTGGTGCTCGACGTCGCCGCGCCCATGCCGTCGATCTGCTTGCCGTACGGGTCGGGGCTGCCGATCACGCGCATCAGCAGCGCATCGCGGGCGGGGCCCGGCGACTGCGCCGCCTCGGGCAGGTCCTGCAGGCGGAAGAACACGCCCTTGCTGGTGCCGCCACGCATATAGGTGGCGGGGATGCGGATCTGGGGAAGGGAAACCATGGATGCCTCGTGCTGATTCAGGGTGGAGCGCCGCGCCCGGTTCATGCGGCCGATGCGGCCGAGGCCGCCCGCGCCGCCTTGGTCGAATCGAGGAAGTCCTGCGCGAAGCGCTGCAGCACGCCGCCGGCTTCGTAGATCGACACTTCCTCGGCGGTATCGAGCCGGCAGGTCACCGCGGTCTCGACGCGCTCGCCGTTCCTGCGGTGGATCACCAGCGTCAGGTCCGCGCGCGGCTTGCGCTCGCCGATTACGTCGAAGGTCTCGGTGCCGTCGATCTGCAGCGTCAGGCGGTTGGTGCCCGGCTTGAACTCCAGCGGTAGCACGCCCATGCCGATCAGATTGGTGCGGTGGATCCGCTCGAAGCCTTCGGCGACGATCGCCTCCACGCCGGCCAGCCGCACGCCCTTGGCTGCCCAGTCGCGCGACGAGCCCTGGCCGTAGTCGGCGCCGGCGATGATGATCAGCGGCTGCTTGCGCTCCATGTAGGTCTCGATCGCTTCCCACATGCGCACGACCTTGCCCTCCGGCTCGATGCGCGCCAGCGAACCCTTCCTGACCTTGCCGTCGACCACCGCCATTTCATTGACCAAGGTCGGGTTGGCGAAGGTCGCGCGCTGCGCGGTCAGGTGGTCGCCGCGGTGGGTCGCGTACGAATTGAAGTCTTCCTCGGGCAGGCCCATCTTCGCCAGGTATTCGCCGGCGGCGCTGTCGGGCAGGATCGCGTTGGACGGCGACAGGTGGTCGGTGGTGATGTTGTCGCCGAGCACCGCCAGCGGACGCAGGCCCTTGAGCGTGCGCTCCCCGGCCAGCGCGCCTTCCCAGTACGGCGGGCGGCGGATATAGGTGCTCTGCGGCCGCCAGTCGTACAGCGGGCTGATGGTCTCGGCGTTGGCCGCCTGTACCGCGAACATCGGCTCGTAGACCTTGCGGAACTGCTCGGGCTTGACGCTTTGCGCGACGATCGCATCGATCTCCTCGTCGCTCGGCCAGATGTCCTTCAGCGTCACCGGCTGGCCGTTCGCGTCGTGGCCCAGCACGTCGCGCTCGATGTCGAAGCGGATGGTGCCGGCGATCGCGTAGGCGACCACCAGCGGCGGCGAGGCCAGGAAGGCCTGCTTCGCGTAGGGATGGATGCGGCCGTCGAAATTGCGGTTGCCCGACAGCACCGCGGTCGCATACAGGTCGCGCTCGACGATCTCCTGCTGGATCGCCGGATCGAGCGCGCCCGACATGCCGTTGCAGGTGGTGCAGGCGAACGCGACGATGCCGAAGCCCAGCCGTTCGAGCTCGGGCAGCAGTCCGGCTTCCTCCAGATACAGCTGCACGACCTTGGAGCCCGGCGCGAGCGAGGACTTGACCCAGGGCTTGCGCGTCAGGCCGCGCGCGTTGGCGTTGCGCGCCAGCAGGCCGGCGGCGATCACGTTGCGCGGATTGCTGGTGTTGGTGCAGCTGGTGATGGCGGCGATGATCACGGCGCCGTCCGGCATCTGTCCCGGCACTTCCTGCCATTGGCCGGCGATGCCCCGTTCCGCCAGCGCGGTGGTCGGCAGGCGCTTGTGCGGGTTCGACGGGCCGGCCATGTTGCGGACCACGGTCGACAGGTCGAACTCGAGCACGCGCTCGTATTCGGCGTCCTCCAGCGTATCGGCCCACAGGCCCGCCGTCTTCGCGTAGGTCTCGACCAGACGCACCTGCTCGTCGCTGCGGCCGGTCAGGCGCAGATAGTCGATGGTCTGGCCGTCGATGAAGAACATCGCCGCGGTGGCGCCGTATTCGGGGGCCATGTTGGAGATGGTCGCGCGATCGCCCAGCGTCAGGCTGGCCGCGCCTTCGCCGCGGAATTCGAGATAGGCGCCCACCACGCGCTGGCTGCGCAGGAATTCGGTCAGCGCCAGCACGATGTCGGTCGCGGTGATGCCCGACTGCGGCTTGCCGCGCAGCTCGACGCCGACGATGTCCGGCAGCCGCATCCACGACGCGCGGCCCAGCATCACGTTCTCGGCCTCGAGGCCGCCCACGCCGATGGCGATCACGCCCAGCGCGTCGACATGGGGCGTATGGCTGTCGGTGCCGACCAGCGTGTCGGGGTAGGCGACGCCGTCGACGGCATGGATCACCGGCGACATCCGCTCCAGATTGATCTGATGCATGATGCCGTTGCCCGGCGGGATCACGTCGACGTTCTTGAACGCCTTGCGGGTCCACTCGATGAAGTGGAAGCGATCCTCGTTGCGGCGCTCCTCGATCGCGCGGTTCTTGGCGAAGGCATCCTTGTCGAAACCGCCGTGCTCGACCGCCAGCGAATGGTCGACGATCAGCTGGACCGGCACCACCGGATTGACCTGGGCCGGATCGCCGCCCTGGTCGGCGATCGCATCGCGCAGGCCGGCGAGGTCCACCAGCGCGGTCTGGCCGAGGATGTCGTGGCAGACCACGCGCGCAGGGAACCACGGGAAGTCCAGCTCGCGCTTGCGTTCGATCAGCTGGGTCAGCGCCGCGTTCAGCAGCGACGGGTCGCAGCGGCGCACCAGGTTTTCGGCGAGCACGCGCGAGGTGTAGGGCAGCTTGTCATAGGCGCCGGGCTGGATTGCATCGACCGCGGCGCGTGCGTCGAAATAGTCCAGGCCCGTGCCGGGCAGCGGTTTGCGGTAGGCAGTATTCATGGGGAGGGGATCAATACGGGTCGTGCTCGGCGCGCCGTGGTGTGTCGTGGGGACATGCGGACTGCGGGCGGAAGCGGAGCGCGTGGCGCGGCCGCTCCCGCCCGGATCTGCCGCATCAGCGGCGCTTCTCGATCGGCACGAACTTCAGGTTGTCCGGGCCGATGTAGTTGGCGCTCGGGCGGATGATCTTGTTGTCGATGCGTTGCTCGATGATGTGCGCGGCCCAGCCGGAGGTCCGCGCGATCACGAACAGCGGCGTGAACATCGCGGTCGGCACGCCCATCATGTGGTAACTGACGGCGCTGAACCAGTCGAGATTGGGGAACATCTTCTTGATGTCCCACATCGTGGTCTCCAGGCGCTCGGCGATGTCGAACATCTTCATCGAGCCGGCGTCCTTCGACAGGCGGCGCGCGACTTCCTTGATCACCTGGTTGCGCGGATCGCCGGTCGTGTAGACCGGATGGCCGAAGCCGATCACGACTTCCTTGTTCTCGACGCGGCGGGTGATGTCGGCCTGGGCCTCGTCGGGCGTGTCGTAGCGCTTCTGAATCTCGAACGCGACCTCGTTGGCGCCGCCGTGCTTGGGGCCGCGCAGCGCGCCGATCGCGCCGCAGATCGCCGAATACATGTCGGAGCCCGTGCCGGCGATCACGCGGCCGGTGAAGGTCGACGCGTTGAATTCGTGCTCGGCGTACAGGTTCAGCGAGGTGTGCATCGCGCGTTCCCACAGCTCGCTGGGCTTGCGGCCGTGCAGCAGATGCAGGAAGTGGCCGCCGATCGAATCGTCGTCGGTCTCGACCTCGATGCGCCGGCCGTTATGGCTGTAGTGGTACCAGTACAGCAGCATCGAGCCGAGCGAGGCCATCAGGCGGTCGGCGATGTCGCGCGCGCCCGGCAGATTGTGGTCTTCCTTCTCGGGCAGCACCGTGCCGAGCACCGACACGCCGGTGCGCATCACGTCCATCGGATGGGCCGAGGCCGGAACCCATTCCAGCGCGGCCTTGACGTTGGCGGGCAGGCCGCGCAGCGCGCGCAGCTTGGCCTTGTAGCCGTTCAGCTCGGCCTGGGTCGGCAGCTTGCCGTGCACCAGCAGATAGGCGATCTCTTCGAATTCGCAGGTCTCGGCAACGTCGAGGATGTCGTAGCCGCGATAGTGCAGGTCGTTGCCGCTGCGGCCGACCGTACACAGCGCGGTATTGCCGGCGACGACGCCGGACAGCGCGACGGATTTCTTGGGCTTCGGGGTGGCTTGCGCCGGAGTGGCTTCGGACATGTCGTCTCCTTGCTTCGCTCTGTTCTGATTACTTGGCCTTGGCTTGCGCGAACAGCGCATCCAGCTTCTGTTCGTATGCATGGTAGCCGATGCTCTCGTAGAGCTCGGCGCGCGTCTGCATGGTGTCCAGCACGTTCTGCTGGGTGCCGTCGCGGCGGATCGCCGCGTAGACGTTCTCGGCGGCCTTGTTCATCGCGCGGAACGCCGACAGCGGGTAGAGGACCATCGCGACGCCGGCGCCGGCCAGCTCGTCGCGCGTAAACAGCGGCGTGGCGCCGAACTCGGTGATGTTGGCCAGCACGGGCACCTTCACCGCGTCGACGAACTTGCGGTACATCGACAGGTCGGTCATCGCCTCCGGGAAGATCGCATCGGCGCCGGCCTCGACGCAGGCCACCGCGCGTTCGATCGCCTTGTCCAGGCCCTCGACCGCCAGCGCGTCGGTGCGCGCCATGATGACGAAATGCTCGTCGGTGCGCGCGTCGACCGCGGCCTTGATGCGGTCGACCATCTCGTCCTGCGAGACGATCTCCTTGTTCGGCCGGTGGCCGCAGCGCTTGGCGCCGACCTGGTCCTCGATGTGCATTGCGGCGGCGCCGAACTTGATCAGCGAGCGCGTGGTGCGCGCCACGTTGAAGGCCGAGGCGCCGAAGCCGGTGTCGACGTCGACCAGCAGCGGCACGTCGCAGACATCGGTGATGCGGCGGATGTCGGTCAGCACGTCGTCGAGGTTCGAGATGCCGAGATCGGGCAGGCCCAGCGAGCCGGCCGCGACGCCGCCGCCGGACAGGTAGATCGCGCGGTAGCCGGCGCGCTTGGCCAGCAGGGCGTGGTTGGCGTTGATGGTGCCGACGACCTGCAGCGGCTGCTCGTCGGCCAGGGCCTGGCGGAAACGGGCGCCGGCCGAGCGGGCCAGGTCTTGGGAGGTCAGGGTCATGATGGCGTCCTGGGTGAGCGGAATGCCGGCAGAGCGCAAGCGGCGTGCCAACGGCGTGGCGGTGTGCGAGGCCGCTTGGTTTGGCCAGTCCGGGCAAGGGCTAGCGGGTGTTTTCGCCGCCTCAGGTGGCGTGTCCGACGCTTGAGTTGCATTTCAAGTTTGAATTCCATCTCCGTGAGTTGAAATGCAGCGCCGGTGGGCGCAGAATGCGGCGGCGGTGCGTAACGTGCTGGCGTCAACGTCCTATTGTGGCCGGTTTTGTTCGTCCGCTGACTGCGGTTTGCAGCGTTCGCCGCCTTGTTTCGCGTTGGCCGTGGCTTGCGGCGTTCGCCATTTTCCTTCGATCCATGACTCCCGCTACCCCGATTCCTCCTGGCCGGCCTCGCATCTGGGCGGTCGGCATCAGCCGGCTGTCGCGTGCCTTCGCCGATCTGATTCCTTCCTATGCCGCCCAGGCGGACTTCCGGCTCGTCGGCAAGGGCTACGAGGCGGCCGCCAGTGCGATCGCCCGGGAGGCCAGGGAAGGGCGGCTCGATGCGGTGGTCGCGGCCGGCTCGAACGGCGCCTATCTGCGCCAGCATGTGGACGTGCCGGTCACGCTGGTCAAGGTAACGGGGTTCGACGTGCTCAGCGCGCTCGCTACCGCGCGGCGCATCTCGCCGCGGGTCGCGCTGGTGACCCACGCCGCCACGTATCCCGAAGTCGACGAGTTTGCGAGGGAGTTCGGCCTGCCGATTCCGTCGTATACGTATTTGACCGAGGACGACGCCACGGTGCGCGTCAAGGCGCTGCGGCAGGAGGGCATCGAGGTCGTGGTCGGACCCGGGCTCGTGACGGAACTCGCGGATCGGCTCGGGCTGACGGGGGTGTTCCTGTACTCGGGGCAGTCGGTCAAGCTCGCGCTCGAGGACGCGATCGAGGCGGCGCGGCTGCGGCGCATCGAGTCTAGCCGGCGCGAATACGTCAATACGATCCTGGCGCATCTGAACGAGGGCGTCGCGGCCGTCGATGCCGACGGGCGGATCCAGTCGTTCAATCCGGCGATGGAGCGCTTCCTCGGCACGCCAGCCGCCGATGCAGTCGGCCGCAAGCTGCAGGGCCTGGCTCCCGATCTGTCGCTCGACAGCGTGATGCGGACCGGCGCCAAGGAACTCGAGGCGATCCACAAGCTGGGCGACCGCATGGTGGTGGTCAATCGGATTCCGATTCTGATGGAAGGCAGTCCCGCGGGCGCGGTGTTGACGATTCAGGATGCCAATGCGATCCAGCGGGTCGACCGTCATCTGCGCCGGCGCGCCGGCGCGCGCACGACCGGGGTTCGCTATCGGCTCGACGATCTTGCGGGGGAATCGCCGGCAATGCGCCAGCTGCGCGAACTGGCGCGGCGCTATGCGGCCGTCGATTCCACCGTGCTGATCAGCGGCGAGAGCGGCACCGGCAAGGAGGTGCTGGCGCAGGGCATGCACGATGCCAGTCCGCGCCGCGCGTTTCCCTTCGTGGCGATCAATTGCGCGGCGTTTCCCGAGGCGCTGCTCGAGAGCGAGCTGTTCGGCTACGAGGAGGGCGCATTCACCGGCGCCCGACGCGGCGGCAAGGCGGGGCTGTTCGAGTCCGCGCATAACGGCACCCTGTTCCTGGATGAGGTCGGCGACATGCCGCCGGCCCTGCAGACGAGGCTGTTGCGCGTGCTGCAGGAAAAGCAGGTGCTGCCGATCGGCGGCGTGGACGCGGTACCGGTCAACGTGCGCGTGATCGCCGCCACCCATCGGGATCTGGCCGCGCTCGTACGCGACGGGGCGTTTCGCCAGGATCTCTATTACCGGCTGAATATCCTGCGGATCGCCATGCCGCCGCTGCGCGAACGGAAGGCGGACCTGCCGGAACTGGCCGAGTTGCTGTACCGCCGCGCGCAGCAACGGCTCGGATTGCCTCGACCGGACAGCCTGCCGGAAGCGGCGCGCAGCCGGCTGACGGCGTATGGCTGGCCGGGGAACATCCGCGAGCTGGAGAACGTGGTGGAGCGGATTGCCGTGTTGTTGGCGGGGAGGGCGCTCGGCGAGGAAGCGCTGCTGCGCGAGTTGCGTGCGACGGTGCCCGAGCTGTTCGGTGGCGAAGGGATGGAGGCGGCGCCGCCGGCAGTGGGGAGTGCGCGATCAGGCAGCTATTCGCTTGCGGGAGTGGCGCGTTCATCCCAGGCGGAACATATCCGCCGTGTGCTGGACGAATGCGGTGGGGATCGCGCCGCGGCGTGCCACCTGTTGGGCATCAGTCCGACCACCTTGTGGCGGCGGCTCAAGGAGGCAGCTTGAGGCCACTTACGGCACGTCGACGGTCGCACGAAAAAGCGCTTGCAATGGCTGTCACGCTCCCTTAATATTCGCCCCCTCGCAGCCGAACGGCGGCGGGGTTGGCGGGGAAGGTGAAGGTGCTGCGGTGCTGGAGCCGCAGCAAAAAAGTGCTGGCAACCTGTTGACGAGAAGCGAAATGTTCTGCATAATCTCGTTTCTCTGCTGCTGACAACGCAGCGACGCGAACGGCAAAGCCGGCGCGTGAGTTCTTTAACAAACGAACAACCGATAAGTGTGGGCGCTCGATAGCGGCAGTCACAGCCGA
>NZ_VWRN01000018.1 GCF_008632125.1 Cupriavidus cauae | reverse complement strand
TCCCGACCAACAAGCCGACCCAGCGCAAGGACTTCCAGGACCAGATCTTCAAGACCACCAAGGAGCGCTACGACGCCGTGGTGCGCGATATCCGCGAGTGCTTCGAGCGCGGGCAGCCGGTGCTGGTGTTAGTTCGGGACGCGCGTGCCATGCTCGTCGGCATCGCGTTCATCGAGTTGGGGCGCGTCGGCGTCGGCCTGGTCGGCGGACTCGCCGCCAGCTTCGGCGGCTTCGGGCGCTTCGGCGGCTTCGGGCGCTTCGGCGCCTTCGGCAGCGTCGGTGGCCTCGGCAGCGCCGGCGGCATCCTCGGACCCCGCCGCCGCGGCCATCGCCGGGGCTTCGGCGGAGTCATCGGCATCGGCCTGTGGCTGCCCCTCGCCGGACATCTCAGGGGACCCTTCCCCGGTGGCCACGCCGGCCGCGGCTACATCTTCGGCGAGCGCCACATCCTGGGGCGCCTCATCGGCGGCATCGGCTGCATCAGCTGAATCAACTGCATCGGCACCATGCAGCCCTTCGCTCCCATCGGCCGTAGGAACCGCAGCGGCGTCGATGCCATCGGCCTGCGCCACGCCTTCCGGCGCCGCGGCAAATGCCTCTTCGTCGACGCCGGCCGCGGTGGCGACCTCTTCGAAATCGATGGCGCCCTGCTTCAGCAGCGCCTCCTGGACCTGCGCCTGCGGATCCTCCAGCGGCGGCAGTTCGTCCAGCGTACGCAGCCCGAGGTCGTCGAGGAAGGTCTTGGTGGTCGCGTACAGCGCGGGCTTGCCGGGTACGTCGCGATGGCCGATGACCTCGATCCAGCTGCGGTCCTCGAGCTTCTTGATCACTTCGGTGCTGACCGTGACCCCGCGGATTTCCTCGATATCGCCGCGCGTCACCGGCTGGCGATAGGCGATGATGGCCAGCGTCTCCATCACCGCGCGCGAGTATTTCGGCGGCTTTTCCGGATTGAGCCGGTCCAGGTATTCGCGCATCGCCGGACGGCTCTGAAAGCGCCAGCCGCTTGCCAGCGCCACCAGCTCGACACCGCGCGGCTCCCAGTCCTTGCGCAACTCCTCCAGCAGAACACGGATCGTGTCGGCGCCGACGTCGTCGGCGAACAAGCGGCGCAGATCGGCGACGCGCAGCGGCTCCTGCGCGCAGATCAGCGCCGTCTCGAGGACGATTTTCGCCTCTTGGGTATTCATGTTGTGGTGTGCGGCCTGTCTTTGCATCTGCGTCCGTGACACCCGGACGCGCTGGAGATTGGTCGATTCAGCGGCGCGCGTTCCGCTTCAGGGACGCCTGCCGCCATTCATCGCGCTGCCGACCGGGATGCTTGCCGCATCGGGTCCGCGCGCTTCTCATCGGTGCATCGATTGCCGGTCCGGTCCGGCAGAAGATCGTCCGCCCGTCTCCCGATATCGGTCGGCGGAAGGACCAGCGCGTCGCGCCGTCTCCCCTGTTGCGGCCGACACGCCCGGGCGGTCGTGACCGTCCGGATTGCGAGACAACTTGGTCATGGCCTGGCGTGCAGCCTGTCGGGCCCCTCGCTGCCACGCCGCTGGCCGGTATTCTTGGCCGATGTCGACACCGGATGTTCTAGCCGGACAGTGCGGGGAGGGAGATGGGTATGGAAACCCATGAGTGCCGTGACAGACGCCTGGAACAAGCGCGACCGGGCGACCACGACACCTGCGCGAAAGCGGCCCGGTCGCCGTGGCTTCCCGCGATTGTATGGCATTCCCGCGCCGGCCTGCAACCGCGGGCTTGGGACGCAGGGGCCGGCCCGCCATCAGAGGGTCAGGCAGAAGCCGTGCGCGGCCAGCGTTTCGGGCAGCATCGCGGCGCGCGCGAGACCGGCCGCGCCGAACAGCGCCACCGCCGCGCCGACCCCACGGCGCACCCACGCGCGGCGCGCGAGCACGCGCAGGCCGGCCGACAGGCTCGACAGCATCAGCAGATTGGGCAGCGTACCGAGACCGAAGGCCAGCATCACCAGCGCGCCCGACGCCGCGCTGCCGGCCAGCAAGGCCAGCGCGAGCGCGGCGTAGACCATGCCGCAGGGAACCAGTCCCCACGCAAGTCCGGCGGCATAGCGGCGCAGCAGACGCCGGCTGGTGCCGTGCGGAACCGGCCCCGCGTCCTGCCGCGCGATGGTCCTTCCGCCCCAACGCGCCCAGGCTGCCGCCAGACGCCGCGCCACGGCGTTCACACCCGGCGCCTTCCCCACCAGTTGCGCGCCGCCCAGCGTCCATAGTCCGGCAAGCAGCAGGCTGGTGCTGCCGGCCGCGAACAGCGCGCGCTGCACGGGCAGATACTGCGTCTTCCACGCGGTCGCGCCCACCGCGCCGAGCAAGGCGCCGAGCATTGCGTACGCACTCAGGCGCCCGGCATGCAGCACCAGCAGTTCGCGGACCCACGCCGCGCGGCTGCGGTACAACGACACCGGCGCGGCCCGCCGCGCGTCGTCGCCTTCGAGCACCAGCGCGATGCCGCCGCACATCGCCGCACAGTGGACACCGCCCAACAGCGCCAGCAGAAACACGCTTGCCAGTACGCCGATTGCCATCTCACGCTCCCCTCGACGGGGAGCAGCACGGTAGAATGCCCGCACGCTTGACGCCCATCGCGATGCCGATGGCAACTCCCTCCTTTCGCGCGGATTCCAATTGCTGAACGCCATCCCCCTCAACGACCAATCGACCCGCTGCTCCACCTGCTCGCTGGGGCAGCTGTGCCTGCCGATCGGCATGTCGGCGCAGGACGTCGAAAAGATGGACACGCTGGTGCAGGAACGCGTGCGCGTGCGCAAGGGCGAATCGCTCTATCGCCTCGGCGATCCCCTCGACGCGGTCTATGCGATCCGCTTCGGCACGCTGAAGACCCACGTGACGATGGAAGACGGCCGCGCGCAGATCACGGGCTTTCATCTGCCGGGCGAAGTGGTCGGCTTCGATGGGCTGACCGAGATGCGGCATGCGTCGGACGCGACCGCGCTCGAAGACACCGAGGTCTGCGTAGTGCGCTACAACGAGATCCAGACGCTGTCGGCCTCGTTGCCGTCGCTGCAGCACCAGTTCATGCGGCTGATGAGCCGAGAGATCACGCAGGACCAGATGATGCTGATCACGCTGGGCTCGATGCGCGCCGAGGAGCGGCTGGCGGGCTTTCTGATCAGCCTGTCCGAGCGCCTGTCGGCACGCGGCTATTCGCCGTCCGAGTTCGTGCTGCGCATGAGCCGCGAAGAAATCGGCAGCTATCTGGGCCTGAAGCTCGAGACCGTCAGCCGCCTGTTCTCGCGCTTCGCCGAAGCCGGGCTGATCCAGATCCGCCAGCGCCACGTCAAGCTGGTCGACATGGACGGCATCCGCCAGCTGCTGGGAAAGACGGCCTGCTGAAGCCCGCGCGGCGATGGCGCTGGCGGCCGCCATCGCCCACATTGCCCGCTTTGCCCCCATTGCCCGCTTTGCCCCCATTGCCCGCTTTGCCCCCATTGCCCGCTTTGCCCCCATTGCCCGCTTTGCCCCCGTTGCCGGCTTTGCCCCCATTGCGCGCTTCGCTCGCATCGCCCGCTTCGCCATCGCCCTACTCCAGTTCGTCCGCCGCCGACATCGGCGACGACATCGGCGCCAGGATCGACGCCGGCAGCATGCAGAGCGTCAGCGCGCTGGACAGCGCGCACACCGCCCACGCGACGGCGAAGCCGATCGTATAGACCGCGCCGTGCGACAGCTCGAGCGGCCGTCCGAAGACCCGCAGCTCGCGCGGATCGATCAGCGAGAACACCAGCACGAAGGCCACGGCCGCGCCGACGAAGGCGGGCCACAGCACCCACATCAGCCAGCGCGCCTTCATGGCCGCGCCACCGCGTGGGAAGTCACTGCGTCGCGCGCGTGCCGCGTGGCGACCGCCGCTGCGGCCGTCGTTGCGGCCTCCGTTGCAGCCTCCGTTGCGGCCGCCGTTGCAGCCTCCGTTGCGGCCTCCATTGCGGCCTCCGTTGCGGCCTCCGTTGCAGCCGCGGTTGCAGGGACCATTGCAGCCGCCACCGCAGCTGCCGGCGTCACCGCCCCGCCGGCGTCGCCGCCTGCCGGATCACCAGCCCCTGACGCACCACGCCGTCGACGATGGGCCGATCCGCGTGCTGCATCGCGACCCAGATCGTCACCGCGCAGCCCATCATCGCCAGCGCCGGGCCGCTGATCAGCAGCCACGGCCACGGTTCCTTCCACCACGGTTTGCATTGGGACATGTCGATGCCTCGTCAAGGTTGGTCGGGAATGATGAAACGGGTGGACTGCCGCACCTGCACGCCACTGGTGTCCGTGCCCGTACCCGTGCCCGCGCCGGCTTCGGCCCGCGCGCCGCTGACCACGATGTCGACCACATGGGTGCCCGACGCCGCCTGCTCCAGCGGCACGCGCAGCCGCAGCGGCAGCAGCCGGTTGGAGGTCGGCGCCAGATGGCCGGCGCCGCGCTCGTACTCGACCGACAGTCCCGGCAATCCCGGACTTTCCGCCGCGATGGCGATGTCCATCTCGCCTTCGGTGGTGTTGATCAGCTGCAGCCGGTAGACGTTTTCGATCCAGCGCCCTTCCACTTCGCGCGCCAGCGCCTGGCGGTCGCGGATGATGTCCACCTTCAGCGGCGTGCGCACCGCCACCGACCAGACGAAGCCGCCGACCAGCGCCAGCCACAGCACCGCATACAGCACGATGCGCGGGCGGATCACGCGGCGGCGCGCGTTTGCCGCCGACAACGCGCGCCGCATCGCGTTCTCGGACGTATAGCGGATCAGCCCGCGCGGATAGCGCATCTTGTCCATGACCTGATTGCAGGCATCGATGCACGCGCCGCAGCCGATGCACTCGTACTGGAGCCCGTCGCGGATGTCGATGCCGGTCGGGCAGACCTGCACGCAGATGCTGCAGTCCACGCAGTCGCCGATGCCCAGCGCGCGCGGGTCGGCCTTGCGCGAGCGCGAGCCGCGCGGCTCGCCGCGCTGCGCGTCATAGGTCACCACATAGGTGTCCTTATCGACCATCACGCTCTGGAACCGCGCATAGGGGCACATGTACTTGCAGACCTGCTCGCGCATGAAGCCGGCATTGCCCCAGGTGGCGAACGCGTAGAAGCCGATCCAGAACGTCTCCCACGGCCCGGTCGACAGAGTCAGCACCGCCCTGCCCAGCGCATCGATCGGCGAGAAGTAGCCGACGAAGGTGAAGCCGGTCCACAGCGCGATCGCGATCCACAGCAGATGCTTGGTGGCCTTGACGCGCAGCTTGCGCGCGGTCCAGCGCTCGCCGTCGAGCCGGATGCGCGCGATGCGGTCGCCCTCGACCTGGCGCTCGATCCACAGGAAGATCTCGGTATAGACGGTCTGCGGACAGGCATAGCCGCAGAACAGCCGTCCGGCGATCGCGGTGAACAGGAACAGCGACAGCGCCGAGATCAACAGCAGCACGGCCAGGTAGATCACGTCCTGCGGCCACAGCACCAGGCCGAACAGATAGAACTTGCGCGCGCCCAGATCGAACAGCACCGCCTGGCGGCCGTTCCATTGCAGCCACGGCGTGCCGTAGAACACCAGCTGCGTGGCCAGCACCATCGCGACGCGCCAGCTGGCGAACGCGCCGGTGACGGCGCGCGGATAGATCTTGCGCCGGACCTCGTACAGCGAGGCCTCGGTCGAATCGATGCCGGGGGCGTTCATGGCTGTCCTCGCAGTGGCCGCATGGCTAACCCGTTGCCGCAAGCGATGTCCATCACCGCCCCGCGGCCGGCATCGTGCCGCTGTCGGCGGACAAGCCCCACACATAGGCGGTCAGCATGCGGATGCGCTCGGGGCTCAGGATGTCCTCGTGCGCGGGCATCCGGTTGTCGTGGCCCTGCAGGATCGCCTTGACGATATTGGCCTCGGCGCTGCCGTGCAGCCAGATCTTGTCGGTCAGGTTGGGTGCGCCCAGCGCCTGGTTGCCCTTGCCCGTGCCGCCGTGGCAGGCGACGCAGGTCGTCTTGAAGACCGGCTCGCCGCGAGCCGCGCGGATCGGGTTGAAGGCGAGCCCCGACAGCGAGCGCACGTATTGCGCGACATCGCCCGCGGCCTTCTCGTCGATGACGGCGGCGAACGACGGCATCACGCCATGCCGGCCCTTGGCGATGCTCTGCATGATGGTGGCGGGGTCGCCGCCATGGAGCCAGTCGCGGTCGGTCAGGTCGGGAAAGCCGCGGCTGCCGCGCGCGTCCGACCCATGGCACTGCGCGCAGTAGTTCAGGAACAGCCGCTGGCCGATCTCGCGCGCCTCGGGATCGGCGGCCACCTGTTCGATCTTCAGGTCCATGTACTTGCCGTACACCGCCTGCTGGCCACGCAGCGCGGCCTGCCGCTGCGCCGCCAGCTCGCCCTGGCTGGTGAAGCCCAGCATGCCGCCGTACGCGCCCAGGCCCGGATACAGCACCAGATAGCCGAGCGCGAACACGCAGCTCAGCAGGAACATCCACATCCACCAGCGCGGAAGCGGGTTGTTCAGCTCGCGCAGATCGTCGTCCCAGACGTGGCCGGTGTCCTGCGCCGCCGCGCCGGTGTCGGCGCCGCCCGCCGTGCCGGCCGCGCCCGAAGTGGCCGCGCCCGAAGTGGCAGCGCCCGAGGCGGCCGCGCCCTTGGCCACGCGCGTCTGCGAGAACAGCAGCCAGACGCACCAGACGATGCCGCCCAGCGCAATGGCGGCGATGTAGTAGCCCCAGAAATCGGAAATAAAGTCGCTCATGACATCAATGTCCCTGCTCGATGGCGTGCGGACGCGCGGCGTCGCGCGGCACGTCCTTGCGTTCCCCCATGGGCTCGCCGCCGCATGCCTCGTCGGGGAGCGCGAACGGCAGCCAGGCGGCTTCGCGATTGGCATGGCGCCGCCCGCCGGACCACGCCCAGCAGACGATGCCGATAAAGACGACGAGGAAGATCAGCGTGGAAAACGCGGTCAGGGTCGCCATGGTCATTGGCTCCCGCTTGGCGCGCCCGCTGCCGTGGCGGGGTCTGCGCCGCCGTCGGCACCGCCGTCCGCGCTACCGTCTGTACTGCTGCCTGCGCTGCTGCCCGCACTACCGTCTACGCGGCGGTCCACGCCCGCGACCTCGATGCCGACGGTGCGGCGATTGGTGCCGAGGCCCTGCAGATATGCCACCAGCGCGTCCTCTTCGGTCCTGCCCTTCAGCGCGTCGGGCGCCGCCTCGATGTCGGCGTCGCTGTACGGCACGCCGAGCGTGCGCAGCGTCCGCATGCGCTGGCGGATGTCGTCGGTCGGCAGCACGGTCTTCGCCAGCCACGGATAGGAAGGCATCACCGACTCGGGCACGACATCGCGCGGATTGCGCAGATGGATGCGTTGCCAGTCGTCCGAGTAGCGGCCGCCCACGCGCGCCAGGTCCGGGCCGGTACGCTTGGAGCCCCACAGGAAGGGATGGTCGTAGACCGATTCGCCGGCGGTCGAGTAAGGGCCGTAGCGCTCGACCTCGGCCTGCAGCGTGCGCACCTGCTGCGAATGGCAGCCGACGCAGCCCTCGCGGATATAGATGTCGCGCCCCATCAGCCGCAGCGGCGAGTAAGGGACGATGCCCGGATCGGGCTGCGTGGTCGAATGCTGGAAGAACAGCGGCAGGATCTGCACGAAGCCGGCGATGCTGACCACCACGATGGTGCAGACGATCAGCCAGCCGATGTTCTTCTCCAGCGTCTCGTGCGAAAAGAAGCGTCGTTGTTGGGACATGATGGAATCCGGATGGCGTTCAGGCGGCGGGAGCGGTGGCGGCGGTGCCGGCGGAGGCCGCAACGGCGGTCCCGACGGTGGCCCCCGCCGGAATCACGGGATCGAAGGCGCGGCGGCCCGCGATGGTGCGCGCCACGTTCCACGCCATCACCAGCATGCCGGCGAGGAAGCACAGGCCGCCCAGCAGACGGATCAGGTAGAACGGATATTTGGCCTTGACCGCTTCGACGAACGCGTAGGTCAGCGTGCCGTCGGGCTGCGTGGCGCGCCACATGAGCCCTTCCATCACGCCGGCGATCCACATCGAGGCGATATAGAGCACCACGCCGATGGTCGCGATCCAGAAGTGCCATTCGATCAGGCGCGTGCTGTACATCCGCTGCTGGCCGAACAGGCGCGGCACCAGGTAGTACAGCGAGCCGATCGTGATCATCGCGACCCAACCCAGCGCGCCCGAATGCACGTGGCCGATGGTCCAGTCGGTGTAGTGCGACAGCGCGTTGACCGTCTTGATCGACATCATCGACCCCTCGAAGGTCGCCATGCCGTAGAAGGACAGCGCCACCACCAGGAACTTCAGGATCGGATCGGTGCGCAGCTTGTGCCAGGCGCCCGACATCGTCATGATCCCGTTGATCATGCCGCCCCACGACGGGGCCAGCAGGATCAGCGAGAACACCATGCCGAGCGACTGCGCCCAGTCCGGCAGCGCGGTGTACTGCAGGTGGTGAGGGCCGGCCCACATATAGGTGAAGTTCAGCGCCCAGAAATGGACGATCGACAGCCGGTACGAATAGATCGGGCGCTCGGCCTGCTTCGGAATGAAGTAGTACATCATGCCGAGGAAGCTGGTGGTCAGGAAGAAGCCGACCGCGTTATGGCCGTACCACCACTGCACCATCGCGTCCTGCACGCCGGCATAGGCGGAGTACGACTTCCACAGCGACGCCGGCAGCTCGATGTTGTTGACGATATGCAGGATCGCGATCGTCAGGATGTAGGCGCCGAAGAACCAGTTGGCCACGTAGATATGGCGGGTCTTGCGGCGGGCGATGGTGCCGAAGAACACGATCGCATAGGCCACCCATACCGCCGCGATCAGCAGATCGATCGGCCATTCCAGTTCTGCGTATTCCTTCGACGTCGTGATGCCCAGCGGCAGCGTGATCGCCGCGGCGACGATCACGATCTGCCAGCCCCAGAAGGTGAAGGCCGCCAGCGGCGCGGCAAACAGCCGCGCCTGGCAGGTCCGCTGCACCACGTAGTACGAGGTGGCGAACAGCGCGCTGCCGCCGAAGGCGAAGATCACCGCATTGGTATGCAGCGGGCGCAGCCGTCCGAACGACAGCCACGGCGTATCGAAATTGAGTTCAGGCCAGATCAGTTGCGCGGCGAGCAGCACGCCGACCGCCATGCCGACGATCCCCCAGACCACGGTCATGACGGCGAATTGCCTCACGACGTGATAGTTGAAGGTGTCGGCGGCGCGCGCGGGCGTGGCCGTGCCGGTCAGGCCGGCGGCGGTGACATCCATTCGGACCCCCAAGGATGGATATGGAACAGGAAAGAAGAAAGCGATGAAGGCAATGTAGAGGGGGTCGGGCGGCGCGCCCTTGATCCGGATCAAGCGCCGTGCAGATGCATGGCGCCCCGGGGAACCTCAGTGGGGAAGATCGCAACGGCCCGGCTGCCGCGCGGCGCCCGCCTTCGCATCGGGGCGGTCGTTGTCGAGCAGGATCGCCTGCCCCGGCCGCTCGAGATCGTCGTATTGCCCGGCGCGCAGCGCCCACCGCAGCGCCGCGGCGATCAGCGCGACCAGCGCGAGGCTCATCGGCACCAGCAGGAACAGCGTGTCCATCGCTAGCGCACCTTCGGCACGCGCAGCAGGCGCCAGGCATTGGCGACCACCAGCAGCGAGGACAGCGACATGCCGATCCCGGCCATCCAGGCGTTGACATGGCCGCTGGCGGCCAGCGGAATGGCCACCATGTTGTAGGCGAAGGCCCAGGCCAGGTTCTGCCGGATCACCGCACGCGCGCGGCGCGCGATGGCCAGCGCGGTGGCGACGTCGGCGATGCCGTCGTGGGTCAGCACCGCATCGGCGCCGACCTGCGCGAGCGGCGCGCCGCTGGCGAGCGCGATCGACACCTGCGCCTGCGCCAGCACCGGCCCGTCGTTGATGCCGTCGCCGATCGCAAGTACCACCGCGCCATCGCGCTGCAAGGCGGCCACGTAGTCGCGCTTGCCCTCGGGACTGATGCGCCCTTGCGCGGCTTCGATGCCGAAATGGCGGGCCCACCAGCGCACCGTCGGCTGGCTGTCGCCCGAAACCAGATGGCAGCGCAGTCCGAGCGCGCGCAGGCGCGCCAGCAGTTCGGCCGCCTGCGCGCGCTCGCTGTCCGACAGCACGAAGACGGCGAGCAGTCCGCCTTCGTCGCCCAGCCACACCGGCGAGGCGCCGTCGTGCAGATGGTGGCGCAGCGCATCGAGGGCCGCCTCGTTGCCGGCGGGACCTGACGGAACCAGCGCCGGCGTCTCCGGCGCGGGCGGCACCAGCGCGGGGGGAACCAGCGTGGACGGAACCAGCGCGGACGGAACCAGCGCCGGCGGCATCAACGCCTCGACGAAGTCGCGCCGCCCTACGCGTATCGGACGGCCGTCGAGCAGCGCCTCCACGCCCTGCCCCGGGCGATTGCGCAGTTGCGTCGGCAGTGGTTCGAAGTTCAGGCCGCCGGCGGTGAAACCAGAGACACCGCCAGGGCTCGCCGCGCGCTCCGCCGCAGCCACCAGCGCCCGCGCCGCCGGATGCTCGCCGCCGCGGCACAGCGCACCGGCCAGCGCCAGGCACTCGGCCTGCGCCAGCTTGCCGAGCGCGATCACGTTGGCGACCGCAAACCGCCCCTGGGTCAGCGTGCCGGTCTTGTCCAGCACGACATCGGTGACACCGGCGAGCGTTTCCAGCGCATGGCCGCGCGTCAGCAGCACGCCGCGCCGCGACAGCGCCGCGCCGGCCGCCGCCAGCGCCGCGGGCGTCGCCAGCGACAGCGCGCAGGGGCAGCTGACCACCAGCACCGCGACGGTCACCATCAGCGCGCGCTCCGGCACGATGGTCCACCACAGCAGGCCCACGGCCGCCGCAATCAGCAGCAGCGCGGCGACGAACCACGCCGCCACGCGATCGGCGATCACCGCGAGCCGCGGCTTGTCGGCCAGCGCGCGTTCGAGCAGCGCGACGATCTCGGCCAGGCGCGTGCCCGCCCCGATCCGCCGCACCGCGATCACCAGCGGACTGCTGGCGTTGTAGCAGCCCGCCAGCACCGGCTGGCCCGGTCCACGCGGCACCGGCCGGCTTTCGCCGCTCAGCATCGACTCGTCCAGATCGCTGCTGCCCTCGAGGATCTCGCCGTCGGCCGGCACGATCTCGCCGGCGCGCACGCGCACGCGGTCGCCCGGCGCCAGCCGCGCGACCGGCACGCGCCGCACCGTGCCGTCAGGGAACAATTGCTCGCAGGTGGCCGGCAACTGCCGCGCCAGCATCTCCGCGCCGCTGCGCGAGGCCTGGCGCACGCGCAATTCGAGATAGCGCGCCAGCAGCAGCAAGGCGACGAACATCGTGACGGAGTCGTAGTAGACCTCGCCAGTGCCGCGCACGGTGGCAAGCAGGCTGGCGCCGAACGCGGCCGCCAGCCCCAGCGCGACCGGCACGTCCATGCCGACATGGCGCTGGCGCAGGCTGCGCCACGCACCCGCAAAGATCGGCGCCGCGCTGTAGACGATCACCGGCAGCGTCAGCGCCAGGCTGGCCCATTGCAGCAGGCGCAGATGCGTGGCCGCGATGGTGCCTTCATGCGTATAGACCGGCCACGCGTACATCATCACCTGCATCATGCCGAGCATGGCCACCGCCAGCCGCATCAGCAGGCCCTGCCTTGCCGCGCTGTCCTGCCGGTCCGCCGCGGAGAACTCGAACGGCCAGGCCGTGTACCCAATATCGGCGAGCGCGCCCAGCAGAGCGGCCACGGTCAGCGCGCGGCCGCGCCAGCGCACCAGCACGCGGCGCGTGGCCAGATTGACGACCGCGGTCTCGACGCCGGGCAGTTGCGCGAGCTTCTGCTCGATCAGCCAGGCACAGGCGGCGCAGCGGATATTGTCGGGCGCCAGCGTGATTTCGAATCGTTCCTGCGGCCGCGCTTCCGCCGCGCCGTCGAGCCGCCGCACGAAACGCGCGCGCAGCTCCTCGGTGTCGTAGGCCTGCCAGACCGGCTCGAGCCGGCCCCGTGCCGCCGCGTCCAGCGGCCGGCCGAAGCGGAACTCGCCGCCATAGAGATGGGCGAAGCCGGCCTGGTCCAGCGCCTGCGCCAGCGCCAGGCAGCCGGCGCAACAGAAGGCGCGCGGCATGCCGCCGACCTCCGCGCGCAGCGCGTCCCGCGCGGCGCCGGTCGGCAGTCCGCAATGGAAACAGCAGGCGGCGTCGGTCGGGCCGTCCGCCGCGGCGTGCGCCGATGTGGCGGACGCCGATGGTTCGGCGTGGGAGGAAGGGGCGAAGGCGATCGGCATCGTGGTCCTGGATGTCCGATCGATTCTAGGGATCGCGGCCGGGCGGCCATTTGATCCCGGTCAAGGCGCACGCAATCGGTACGCCGTGCAAGGCGTCGCAGCCAGGGAGCGGCTCAGGTAGGCCGGGCAGCCCACGCCGCTCTGGCCGCCATGGCCGCTGTGGCCGCTGTGGGCGTCATAGGGGCTCTGGCCGCACGGACCGTACGGACCCGCTCAGGCCCGCACGCCCTCCGGCCGCTCAGGCCAGTTCCGTGACGCCGGTGCGCCGCGGCGCCTCCAGATACTCGCGCGACTGCATCTCGATGATGCGCGACACCGTGCGATGGAATTCGTTGGCCATCTGGCCTTCGACATACAGCTCGTCGGGCGGCACCTCGGCCGACATCAGCAGCTTGACCTTGTGGTCGTAGAACACGTCGACCAGCCAGGTGAAGCGGCGCGCCTCCGACGACATCCGCGGCGTCATCTTCGGCACGTCCGACAGGATCACCGTGTGGAAGCGCTCGGCCAGCTCCAGATAGTCGTTCTGCGAACGCGGGCCGCCGCACAGCGTGGCGAAGTCGAACCACACCACGCCGTTGGCCTTGCGCAGGGCATGCAGCTCGCGCTTCTCGATATGCAGGATCGGCGATTCGTCGGCGATGCCGGCCAGCGCCGCGAAGGCGTCGCGCAGCGCCGCGCTGGCCTTGGCGTCCAGCGGCGTGTAATAGGCCTGTACCTGCTCCAGCGTGCGCTTGCGGTAATCGATGCCGGCATCGACGTTCAGCACGTCGAGCTTGCGCTCGAGCAGCGCGATCGCGGGCAGGATGCGGTCGCGATGCAGGCCGTCCGGATACAGCAGGTCCGGGCGGTAGTTCGACGTCATCACGAACTGCACGCCGTTCTCGAACATCTGCTCCAGCAGCCGATGCAGGATCATGGCGTCGGCGACATCGCTGACATGGAATTCATCGAAACAGATCAGCCGGTACTTGCGGGCGATCCGTTTGGCCAGCTCGTCCAGCGGATCGGGCCGGCCGCGCAGTTCCTCGAGCTGGCGATGCACCTCGCGCATGAACTCGTGGAAATGCAGGCGGGTCTTCCTGACCACCGGCACGCAGTGGTAGAAGCTGTCCATCAGGAAGGACTTGCCGCGCCCCACCCCGCCCCACAGATAGACGCCCTTGGGCACCTCCGGCCGGATCAGCAGCTTCTTCAGCGCATTGTTGCGCCGCTGCTTGTAGGCGACCCATTCGTCGTAGCACTGCTGCAGCCGCGCCACCGCGCGCAACTGCGCCTCGTCGGACCGATAGCCGCGCTGCTGCAGTTCGTGGTGGTAGTACTCGGTGACGTTCATCGGGGGGAAGGAAAGGTAACGGCGGATTCGCCGCGAAGGGCATGGCCCTCACGGCGGCGCCGCGAGGCTCCCCGCTCCCGCGAGCGGGAGCGGAGGTTGGAGAGAGAGCCGCCGGCAGCGGCCGGACCGCCAAGGCGCGGGCGAGCGCCCCGCCGGCTTCCCGTCTCTCTCCCCGACCCTCCCCCGCACGCGGGAGAGGGCAACAGCGCGCTTACATATTGAGCTGACGCTTGTCCACCGCGAGCGCGGCTTCGCGCATCACCTCGGACATCGACGGGTGCGGGTGGCACACCCGGCCGATATCCTCGCTGGCGGCCTTGAACTCCATCGCCACCACGGCTTCGGCGATCAGGTCCGACGCATTGGCCGCGACCACGTGCACGCCCAGGATCTCGTCGGTCCTGGCATCGGCCAGCATCTTGACGAAGCCGTCCGAGGCGCCCATGCCCAGCGCGCGGCCGTTGGCCACGAACGGGAACTGGCCCGACTTGTACTCGCGGCCCTCGGCCTTCAGCTGCTGCTCGGTCTTGCCGACCCAGGCGATTTCCGGGTAGGTGTAGATCACCCACGGAATGCAGTTGTAGTCGATGTGCGGCTTCTGGCCGGCGATGCGCTCGGCCACGGCCACGCCTTCGTCCTCGGCCTTGTGCGCCAGCATCGGGCCGCGCACCACGTCGCCGATCGCCCACAGGCCCGGCACCGAGGTCGCGCAGTGGTCGTCGACCGGAATGAAGCCGCGCTCGTCGGTGGCGAGGCCAACGGCGTCCAGACCCAGGTTGTCGGTGTTCGGCACGCGGCCGACCGACACGATCAGGCGATCGACTTCCAGCGTCTGCGCGTTGCCGTCCTTGTCGGTGTAGCTGACAGTGACGTTGTTGTCGCCAGTCTTCACCTCGTTGACCTTGACGCCCAGGCTGAACTTCAGGCCCTGCTTGGTCAGCAGCTTCTGCGCTTCCTTGGCGACGCCTTCGTCGGCGGCACCGAGGAACGACGGCAGCGCCTCGAGCACGGTCACGTCGGCACCGAGACGGCGCCACACCGAACCCAGCTCCAGGCCGATCACGCCCGCGCCGATCACGCCCAGCTTCTTCGGCACTTCGGCGAACTTCAGCGCGCCCTCGTTATCGTTGACCAGCTTGTTGTCGACCGCGATGCCCGGCAGATGGCGGGCCTTCGAGCCGGTGGCGATGATGACCTGCTTCGCCGTCACCGTTTCGCTGCCGGCCTTGCCGGCGATCTCGACCTGGAAGCCCTCGGCGCCCTTGCCGACGAACTTGCCATGGCCCTTGAGCAGCGTGATCTTGTTCTTGCGGAACAGGAACTCGATGCCCTTGGTCATCTTGCCGACGATGTCGTCCTTGCGCTTGAGCATCTTGGCCACGTCGACCTTGACGTCGCCGACCGTGATGCCGTGGTCGCCGAGATGGTGCTGCACGTTCTCGACTTCCTCCGACGAGGCCAGCATCGCCTTGGACGGGATGCAGCCCACGTTCAGGCAGGTGCCGCCCAGGCGCGGCTCGCCCTTCGGGTCGTCATAGGGATTGTCTTCGCAGCAGGCGACATTCATGCCCAGCTGGGCGGCGCGGATCGCGGCGATATAGCCGCCGGGGCCGGCGCCGATCACCAGCACGTCGAATTGTTTGCTCATCAGGATTCCTCGGCGTCGATTACAGGTCCAGCAGCAGGCGGGCCGGATCTTCCAGCGCTTCCTTCATCGCCACCAGGCCCAGCACGGCTTCGCGGCCGTCGATGATGCGGTGGTCGTAGGACATCGCCAGGTAGTTCATCGGACGGATCACGATCTGGCCGTCTTCGACCACGGCGCGGTCCTTGGTGGCGTGCACGCCCAGGATCGCCGATTGCGGCGGATTGATGATCGGGGTCGACAGCATCGAGCCGAACACGCCGCCGTTCGAGATCGAGAAGGTACCGCCCGACAGCTCGTCCAGCGACAGCTTGCCGTCACGGGCCTTGGCGCCGAACTCGGCGATCTTCTTCTCGATGTCGGCCAGGCTCATCTGGTCGGCGTTGCGCAGGATAGGCACCACCAGGCCGCGCGGCGAACCGACCGCGATGCCGATGTCGAAGTAGCCGTGGTAGACGATGTCGTTGCCGTCGACCGAGGCGTTGATGATCGGGTACTTCTTCAGCGCGTGCACGGCCGCCTTGACGAAGAAGGACATGAAGCCCAGCTTGACGCCGTGTTCCTTCTCGAAGCGGTCCTTGTACTTGTTGCGCAGATCCATCACCGGCTTCATGTTGACTTCGTTGAAGGTGGTGAGGATGGCATTGGTCTGTTGCGATTGCAGCAGACGCTCGGCGATACGGGCGCGCAGGCGGCTCATCGGCACGCGCTCTTCCGGACGATCGCCCAGCGCGGCGAAGTCGACCGGTGCGGAGACCTGCTGCAGGGCCGGCTTGGCGGCCGGGGCCGGGGCGGCCTTGGCGGCGGGCGCCGAACCGGCGGCGAGCACGTCGCCCTTGGTGATGCGGCCATCCTTGCCGGTGCCGGCGACCTGGCCGGCCGACAGGCCTTGCTCGGCCATCAGCTTGGCGGCCGACGGCATCGCCACGGCGCCGGCGGCGGCAGGCGCGGCAGCGGCCGGTGCGG
>NZ_VWRN01000017.1 GCF_008632125.1 Cupriavidus cauae | reverse complement strand
GGCCTGGGTCGCGCTGGCCGGCCTCGCCGGCGGTGCGTCCAAGCCGCGCACGCTCGTCGCGCGCCCCGAGCCGCCGCAGATCGCACAGGCCAGGCCCGCCGCCGCGGCCTCGCCTGCCGGTGTCGAAGTGATCCGCGCCGGCAAGCGCGCCATCGAATAGGGACACGACGATGACCTCCCCGCTGCCGACGGCGCGTCGATTCCACTTCCAGGCCTTTCCCGCTGTGTCCTTCCACATGAAGTCATTCCACCGGCCGCGCCAATCCCGTACGCTGACGGCGCTGCTATTGGCGGCAAGCCTGCTCGGCCCCGCGCCGCTGGGCGCGCAGCCTGCGCCATCCCGCGCGCCGGCAAACGCTCCGGGCAGCGCGCAGGGCAGCGCTCAGGCCGGCGATCAAGTCAGCGATCGCGCCGAGCCCACCGCGCAAGGGCCGTCGCAGCGTGTGACCCTCGCCGTCGGCGCGCAGCGCGAAATCCGTATCGGCCGGCAGCTCGAACGCATCGCCATCGGCAACCCCGACGTCGCCGACGCCCTGCTGCTCAAATCGCGCGGCGCGAGCACCGCCGTACTGCTGGTCGCACGCAAGCCCGGCAATACCGATCTGATGGTGTGGCCGTCCGGCGAGGCGCCGATCCGCTACGCGGTGCAGGTCGATGCGATGGCCTCCGACGGCCAGGGCGCGCAGATCGACGTCGCGGGGCAGGGCGCCATCATCCGCGGCCAGTCCGCCGATGCCGCGGCCGCCGCAGGCGCGCAACAGGCGGCGCGCGCGACGGTGGGCAACGGTCCGGTGATCGACCGCTCGACCGTGCCGGTCAGCGGCACCGTGCAGGTCGACGTGCGCGTGGTCGAGATCAGCAGGAACGTGCTGAAGCAGGCCGGCTTCAATTTCTATCGCAACCGCTCCGGCTTCGCGTTCGGCAGCTTCTCGCCGTCCACACTGACCAGGGCCACATTCACGCCGCGGCCGGGCGGCAGCAACACCGGCGGCGGCCTTGCCACGGAATCGACCGCGCCGATCAGCAGCGCCTTCAACCTGGTCGCGGCCTCGATGAGCCACGGCATCTTCGCCAACCTGAGCCTGCTTGAAGGCAACGGCATGGCGCGCATCCTGGCCGAGCCCAGCCTGGTTGCGCTGTCCGGGCAGAGCGCCAGCTTCCTTGCCGGCGGCGAGATCCCGATCCCGGTGGCGCAGGCACTGGGCACCACGACGATCCACTACAAGCAGTTCGGTATCGGCCTGACCGTCACGCCGACCGTGCTGTCGCCGGACCGCATCGCACTGAAGGTCGCGCCCGAGGCGAGCGATCTCGATCCCTCGCGCGGCATCGTGATGAACGGCGCGACGATCCCGGCGATCGTCACGCGCCGCGCCGACACCACGGTCGAACTGGGCGATGGCGAGAGCTTCGTGATCGGCGGCCTGGTCAGCCGCAATACGGTCAGCAATATCGACAAGGTGCCGGTGCTCGGCGACCTGCCGCTGATCGGCGCCTTCTTCAAGAACCTGAACTTCCACCAGGAAGACCGCGAACTGGTGATCATCGTCACGCCGCACCTGGTGCGACCGCTGGCGAAGGGTTCGAGCGCGGCGGCGCGGGTCGGGGCCGACGGCCGCACCTCCGCCAATCCACCGGTCTGGGGCAAGTTCCTCGGCGGCGAACTGGTCGATCCGGCCTTGCCGGGCTTTTCGAGGTAGAGGAAGGCATGGACATGACGCTGCCCCCCATCGATGCGGCCCCCGTGGCCAGCAATGCGACCTTCCTGTTGAACACCACCGGCGAGGCGCCGCGGCGCTGGCTCGAACGTGCGCTGGCGCCGCTGGGCCAGGTGCATGCGGTCGATGGCGTCGACCCCTCGCGCGACGGCATCGTCGAGCGCATCGGCACCGCCAATCCGGGCATCGTGTTCCTGCATTTCAGCGCGGAGCATGCCCAGGCCTCGACCCGGCTCGGCCAGCAACTGGCCCGGCTGTTCCCGAACCTGCCGCTGGTCGCCCTGGGCGAGGCGCAGGAGCCCGAGCTGATGCTGGCGGCGCTGCGTGCAGGCGTGAAGGACTTCGTCGACATGCGCTCGCCCGCCGCCAATGCGATTGCCACGGTGCAGCGGCTGCTGGCCACGCGCGAGGTCGTGCAGCCGGCGCGCCGCGGCAAGGTGCTGGCGGTGCTCGGCGCGCGGCCCGGCGTGGGCGCGACCACGCTGGCCACCAATCTCGCGGTGGCCGCGCGGCGCCGGCAGAACGGCGAGGTGCTGCTGCTCGACCTCGGCTTGCCGGCGCGGGACGGCGCTCTGTACACCAACGTCGCGCCGGGCTTCCACTTCGTCGAGGCCGTGCGCAATCTGCGCCGGTTCGACCAGGTCTTCGTGCAGACCGCGCTGACCCGGCATGCCGGTGGCGTCGCGGTGCTGCCGCTGCCGCAGACGCTGGCCGAACTGCGCGACATCTCGTTCTCGGAGGCGCTGTCGCTGCTCGGCACCCTGCGCAGCCATTTCGATCTGCAGGTAATCGACCTCGGCGGCTTCAGCAATCTCGACTTCATGGCCCAGCTGATCAAGGTCGCCGACGAGGTGCTGGTGGTGGCCGAGCAGAGCGTCGCGGCGATCGTGTCGGCGGCCGAGCTGCTGGAGGAACTGGGCCGTCGCGAGGCGGGCCGCGAGTCGATGCGGCTGGTGGTGTCCCGCTATCAGGCACGGCTCGGTCTCGACGCGGAGCAGATCGCGCAGCGGCTCGAGCTGCCGCTGGCCGGCACGCTGCCCGATTGCCGCGAGACGATGCTGGCCGCGATGAACAGCGGCGTGGTGCTGGCCGACCGGCAGCCCGCCGCTCCTTACGTCCGCGCGCTGGCGCCGATGCTCGAGCGCCTCGGCTACCGCTGCGAAGCGCGCGCCTCGGGCCCCGGATGGCTGGAGCCGATCGCGCAGGCGGTGCAGCGGCTGCGCCTGGGCCATGCAGCAGGCAAGAACAAGGCAGACCATTGAGATGACGCAACCGATCGAATTCTCCGACAACGCCGCCGCGCCGTTTCCGACCTCGCAGGAATTCCACACGATCAAGGAAGCCGCGCACGAGCACCTGCTGACGCGCATCGAGGAACTGGGCGCGGAGTTCGGCCGCTGGTCGCGCACCGCCATCCAGCGCTTCGTCGATCTCGAACTGGAGAGCTTCACGCGCTTGCGCCGGATTCCGATCAACGAGGCCGAACTGCATCAGATCGCCGAGGCGCTGACCAAGGAACTGGCCGGCTTCGGTCCGATCGAGGACCTGCTGAACGATCCCGCGGTCGAGGACATCCTGGTCAATGGCCATCTCGACGTCTACGTGTCGCGCCACGGCATGCTCGAACGCATCCCGGTGCGCTTTGCGGATGCCGGGCATCTGCTGCGCATCGTGCGCCGGATCCTGGCGCCGATCGGCCGGCGCCTCGACGAATCGAATCCGATGGTCGATGCCCGGCTGCCCGACGGCGGCCGCATCAACGTCGTGATCCCGCCGCTGGCGCTGCAGGGGCCGGTGGTGTCGATCCGCAAGTTCCGCAAGGATCCGCTGACGCCGGAGGCGCTGCTCGGGCTGGGCACCATGAACCAGGAGATCGGCGATCTGCTGGAGGCCGCCGTCAAGGCGCGCTGCAATATCCTGGTCAGCGGCGGCACCAGCTCGGGCAAGACCTCGCTGCTGAACGCGCTGGCGATCTTCGTGCCGGACAGCGAGCGTGTGATCACCATCGAAGACACCGCCGAACTGGCGCTGAACCATCCCCACGTGGTCCGCCTCGAAAGCCGGCCCGGCGGATTCGAGGGCACCGGCGTGGTGTCGATCCGCGACCTGCTGCGCAACAGCCTGCGCATGCGGCCGGACCGGATCATCGTCGGCGAAGTGCGCGGCGGCGAGGTGCTGGAGATGCTGCAGGCGATGAGCACGGGCCACGATGGCTCGATGGGCACCATCCACGCGAGCAGCCCGCGCGAGTGCCTGTACCGGCTCGAGATGCTGGCGGGCTTCGCCGGCTTCCAGGGCAGCGAGGTCAGCCTGCGCCGGCAGATCGCCAATGCGATCGACTTCATCGTGCAGATCGGCCGGTTGTCGAACGGCAAGCGCCGCATCCTGTCGATCACCGAAGTGACCGGCATGGGCGACAACATCGTCACCACGCAGGAACTGTATCGCCACGACCCGTATATCGGACCGGATGGCGTCGAGGTCGACCGCTGGCAGTCGCTCGGCATCCTGCCACATTCGCCCAAGCTGGCGCGCCTGCGTCAGGCCGGTTTCGGCATGGACGATCCGCTGGGCCGCTTCGATGTCTAGCGCCGCCCTGGCCATCGCCGCCATCGCCTTGCTGCTGCTCGGCGCCGGCCTGCTGTTGCTGGCGCAGGCCGGCACGCGTGCGCAGCGCGAGGCGGCGCGGGCCTTCGTGCAGGCGCAGACCGAGCAGGTACGTTCTCGTTATGCGTCCGCGGCCGAGCTGCCTCCCGTCACCGGGCCACGCGACTTCAAGCGCCGCTGGGCCGATCTGCTGCGGCGCGCGGACCTCGAGCCGACGCGCCGCACCTATCTGCTGTGGGGCGGGCCACCGCTGCTGCTGTGCGCCGCGGCCTTGATCGGCGGCGGGTTGGTCGCGGCCGCCGCGATGGCGGTGGTCTGCCTTGCCATCTGTGCCTGCCTGTTGTGGCGCCGCACGATCCGTTTTCATCAGCGCCTGTGCGAGCAGCTGCCGGGGTTTCTCGATGGCGTGGTGCGGCTGATGACGATCGGCAGCGCGGTACCGGCGGCGTTCCAGCATGCGATCGGCAATACCGAACTGCCGCTGCGCCAGTGCCTGGTGCAGGCGGTGCATCTGCAGCGCGCCGGCAAGGAACTGGACCAGGCGGTGATGCAGGTCGCGCGCAGCTATCGCTTCGACGAACTGATCCTGCTGGCCTCGGTGCTGCGGCTCGCCACGCGCTACGGCGGCCGCGCCGACATCGTGATGGAACGCACCGCCGCCTATATGCGCGACCGCGAGCAGGCGCAGCGCGAACTGTCGGCGCTGTCGGCGGAAACGCGGATGTCGGCGTGGATCCTGGGTTTGCTGCCGGTGGTCGTGGCCGGGCTGATGTTCGTGTTCAATGCCGGCTACCTGCTGATGATGTGGAACGATCCGTCGGGCCGCCTGATGCTGATGGCGGCGTTCGGGCTGGAGATCGTCGGCGCGCTGCTGCTGTATCGGCTGGCGCGTTCGGTATAGGGGCGATGCGATGAACCGTGACAGCCTGATCGCTCTCAGCCTGCTGATCGCCGCGCTCGGTGTGGCGGCGCTCGCCCTGCCGCTGTTGCAACAGTGGTGGCTGCGCTGGCGCTCGGCGCGCACGCTGGACGCCGCGCTGGCGCGGCAGGGGGCGGCGGCGGGGCAGGGCGCGAAGACGGCCGTGGGTGAGCCCGGGGCGGCGTCGTCGGGCGGAGCGGTGCCTGCTGCCGGGCGTCAAGGTGCGATGCCGGCGGCGAACGCGTCCGCCGCAGCAACCGGCGCGGTCAATGCGTCGGGAGCGTCGACAGCGCCGGCCGCGGGCGCGGGCCGTGCGGGTGGTGTGGGTGCGGGTGGTGTGGGTGTGGGCGGCGTGGGCGGCGCCGGCGGAGCACGGGCGCGCCTGGGCGCCCAGCTCGGCGGCCG
The DNA here is from genome assembly GCF_008632125.1 of Cupriavidus cauae. Lineage (GTDB taxonomy): Bacteria > Pseudomonadota > Gammaproteobacteria > Burkholderiales > Burkholderiaceae > Cupriavidus > Cupriavidus cauae. The sequence goes on along the minus strand of NZ_VWRN01000017.1, from coordinate 156,285 downwards.
CTTCGACGAACGCTGGCTCGCCAGTCCAATCGGCAAGGCCATCGTCGGCCCTGAAGAACTCCGCTTGCTGGAACAGTGCGGCTGGTATGGCCCCAAGGCCCGCGCCATCTTCGGCGGCCTGCGACTCTGTGTGCCGCTGCTGATCGCCGCGGTGCTGATGCTGTGGCGGCTGCCGGAATCGCTGCAGGGCGCGGTGTTTACCGCCTTCGGCGGCTTCGCGGTGTCCTTTCTCGCGTTCAAGTCGGTGCTGCGTCGGCGTGCCGCCGGCCGGATGCGCCAGCTCGACGACGAACTGCCGGTGCTGGTCGACATGCTGCGGCTGCTGCAAGGGGTCGGCATGTCGATCGACCAGAGCCTGCAGCTGATCGTCACCGAGTTCGGCAGCATGCTGCCCGTGCTGGGGCCCGAACTGAAGCGCGCCAACGACCAGTTCGCCTCGGGCCGCTCGCGCGAGCAGACGCTGCAACGCATCGGCAAGCTGTTCGAGAGCGAGGACCTGCGCAATCTGATCATGCTGCTGAACCAGGTGGATCGCTTCGGCGGCGCGGTGCAGGAGCCGCTGAAGCTGTTCGGCCTGCGGCTGCAGGAGGCGCGCAAGATGCGCCTGAAGGAAAAGGTCGGCCGCCTGACGGTGAAGATGACCGGCGTGATGGTGGTCAGCCTGCTGCCGGTGCTGCTGATCGTGACCGCGGGACCGGGGTTCCTTGGCGTGATCCGGATGCTGGCGAAGTTTGCTGGAGATATGCAATGACGGTGTTTGCTAGCGCGCTACGTGCGGTGGCATGTTTTCTTCCTTCTACCGCGAGCGGGAGGCATGTGGCGGCGTGTTTTCTCTCCTCTCCCGCGCGCGAGAGAGGGGCCGGGGGAGAGGGCAGTCTTCTGCCCGTGGCAACGCGTTGGCGTCGGACATTGACCGCGGTTACCGTGGCTACCGCAAGTTGGCTCGCCGCCGGCTGCGCCACCACCAGCGACCCAGCCTCGCTGATGAGCAAGCAGGCCGACGCACAGATCGCGCTGTCCAAGCTGCAGGACAAGCAGGCGCAGGAGCAGTACGACGATCGGGCCGTGTACCGCGGACTGATCGAGCGGATGCAGCAGCAGGGGCTGTACTACGCCTCGCTCGCGCATCTCGACGCCTATCAGCAACGCTTCGGCGACAACGCCGACGTGGCGATGCTGCGCGCCGATGCGCTGCGCGAAACCGAACAGGACGAGGCCGCCGCGGTCGCCTACCGGAATCTGCTGGGCACCGGTTACGCCGCGCGGGCCTATCACGGCCTCGGCCTGCTGGCCGGCCGCAGCGGCGATTTCGGCGAAGCGGTGACGCAGCTCGAAGCGTCGTTGTCGCGCGATCCGACCAATGCCCTGGTGGCGAGCGACCTGGGCTATGCGCTGATGCGCGCCGGACAGTTGCAGCAGGCCCGCGTGCCGGTGATGCAGGCCCTGCAGCTCGATGGGGCGAATCCCCGCATCGTCAGCAATGCCGCCGTGTGGATGCTGGCAAACCGCCAGCGCGACCAGGCGACCGCACTGATGGAGCGCGCGTCGATGTCGGCGGCGACCCGCAAGGCGATCGCGCAGGAGGCGGACCGCATCGCGCGCGAGGCAGCGCGGCAGGAGCGCGCGGCTTCACGGGTTGGCGGTGCACGGCCGCCCAAGCCGCAGCGCATCGCGCTGACAACGGCCGCGCAGCCGGGCGAGGGCGCGACACAGAACCCGGCCAGCGCACCGTGATCATCGCGAGACGATCCGCGATCGACGGCAAGCTGGCAGGGACGGGACAGCAAGCGGACAGCAAGAGGAGAAGTGCATGAACATCATGAGACCGTCGCGCATCGCGAGTACGGCCGCAATCGCCTTGTGTGCCGCGAGCTGGCTGCCCGTTGCCGGAGCGCAAACCATGGCGCCGGCCAGCCCGGACACAGGCGCAGCCGCGCAAATCCAGAAACCATCGAACACCGCCATCGGCACCGACACACGCAGCCTGCTGGCAATCCAGCGCGAAGGCAGCCAGGCCGGCGCCATGCTCCCCATGCCGGGCGAACAGGCCGCGCTGGCGCATGCGCGCTATCTGAAGAGCTTCCAGCACCCGATTCCCGAGCGTTTCGTCGGCCAGCCGAGCGGCGGCAGCGGCGTCAGCCTGCTCGGATTGACGCCCTCGCGGTAAATGATGATGGGTCGGCGTAGCAGGACACGCAGCACACGCGCGCAATCGCGCGGTGCGGTCAGCATTCTGATGGTGGTGCTGCTCGCCACCATCGGCATGGCCGCGCTGGTGTCCATCGACGTCGGCCATGTTTTCTACCGGCAGCGGCAGCTGCAGTCGGTTGCCGACATGGCGGCGCTGGCCGCCGCCCAGCAACTGCGGCGCGCCGACACCAACGCGGCGATGACCGAACGGGCGCTGGCGGCGGCACAGGCGTCCGCGGGCCAGAACGGCTTTACCGGCGCGGCGCGCCAAGACTGCGGCGCCAGCCCCGTGGGCGAAGACGGCATGGCCGTCTGCGCGGGCGTGTGGGATCCCAACGATGCGGCTGCCCCTGCCGATGGCCGTCATTTCCGCGGCAGCTTCGATCCGGCGCGATTGTCACCGAACGCGGTGCGGGTCGTCGTGTCGGAGACGGTGCAGATCCTGTTCGGGCTTCCCGGCGGCGACGGACGGCGGCTGCGCGCCGAGGCGATCGGCAACGCCAGCCCGCCTGTCGCATCGTTCTCGGTCGGCAGCGGGTTGCTCAATTTCGAATCGTCGCGCAGCGCGCTGGCGCTGCTCCTCGGCAATACCATCAGTCTGTCGGCTGCGGACTGGCAGGGGCTGGTCGATACACGCGTGACGCTGGACCAGTTGCGGCTTGAGGCCGGCCTCGGCACGGTCGACGAATTGTTGAACGCCGACTTGTCGCTATCGCGCTTCTATGCGCTGGTGCTCCGTGCCGCGAACAAGGAGTCGCTGCTCAATGCGATGCTGGGTGGAATGCCCGGGATCATCGATGCGCGAGCCCTGGCGGCGGGGCTAAGTGTCGGACGAGTGCTCGACCTCGGCGTGCTGGCGCCGGCGATGTCGTCGGCGGCGGATGTGGGGCTCAATGTGGCGGAGTTGTTGATGCTGGCGGCGCAGGTTGCGAACAAAGGGGCAGCGGTCGATCTGGCTGGCGCGGTCCCACTATTGCCAGGCACGCAATTGGCGTTGCAGATCGTCGAGCCGCCTCGCATGGCGGTGGGGCCGGTGCGGGCATCCAGCACCGATCCAATGGGTTGGGAGACCACCGCACGAACGTCGCAGGTCGATCTCGGTGTGAGGTTGAACCTTGGTGGAGAGATTCTTGGTGGCTCCTTGATATCGGTGAATCTGCCACTGCGCGTGCAACTTGGTACTGCTCACTCCGCGCTGACGGGCATGCGCTGTGCCTCTGCGCGATCAGACCGCCGAGCGACCCTCAACACGGTAACCACAGCGGCGACGGTTTGTCTTGCCCGCGACGATTTGAGCCAGTGTGCTACCTCGGATGTCGTTGTCACCAACCTTGCGGGTATCAAGATCACGGCCAGTCCCAAACAGCAAACCATCCCGGGCAACGGTATGACGTCGACGCTTGCGCCTGGCGAGCAGACCTCGACCGCCTCCCAAGGCCAATTGGCGGCATTGGTCGAAAGTCTGGCGCGCAATCTCGACGTGAAGCTCATCGTCGCTCCAGTTGGCATCCCGATCGTCAACCTGGATCTGAAACTCGGCGGCATTGTCAGCGCCCTGAGCTCCGTGATATTCGGCCTGCTTGGCCCCACCCTCGACGGCCTCCTCGCCGCCCTCGGCATCCAATTAAGCAACGCCGATCTCTGGGTTCACGACGTCGATTGCGACAACACCAGACTCGTCTATTGAACCGCGACATGAATACGACCAGCCGCCGCGCGGCAATTGCAGCATCGCCATGAAAACAGACCGCTGGGCCTACGAAAATCTCGAAGTCTACGTATGGGAAGGCAAGTACGAATTTGCCGACCGCGTAGCCCGCTTTCTCGCGCCGCTTGGCGCCGAAGTGATCCGCGCTGGTGGGCTCGAAGGCTTGCCGACCGAGCCGCGCCTGAAACTGTCGGTGGCGATCATCAGCGTGTCGGTGATCGGCGCCGCCAAGTTCACCGCCCTGGATTGGGAGGCGGTGCACGGCATGCCCGTGATCTGGGTCGCTGCCCCCACGCGAGAGAACGATCCGGGCCGCTTTCCGCCGGAATACGCACACATCCTGTCGGACGATTTCACCGGCGCCGACCTGCGTGCCCAACTCGGCAAGCTGCTGCCGCAACTGCTCGCGGCCAGCGAGGTGCAGCCGGAGATCGCCGAGCTGGTGGCCGGCTCGCCGGCGATGCAGCAGCTGATGTCGCATGTCGACACCTACGCCGACTTCGACAGCAACGTGATGCTGTATGGCGAGACCGGTGCGGGCAAGGAACGCATCGCCCGGCTCTTCCATGAGCGGCATAGCCTCTATGGCAAGGGGCCGTTCGTCGCCGTCAACTGCGGTGCGATTCCCGACGGGCTATTTGAATCGCAGTTCTTCGGCCACGCCAAGGGCGCGTTCACCGGCGCGATGTATGCGCACCGCGGCTACTTCGAGCAGGCCAACGGCGGCACGCTGTTCCTCGACGAAATCGCCGATCTGCCGCTGTTCCAGCAGGTCAAGCTGTTGCGCGTGCTGGAGGAGAACGTCGTCACGCGGCTTGGCTCGACGCTGCCGGTCAAGCTCAATTTCCGCCTGGTCGCCGCGACCAACAAGGACCTGCGCGAGGCGGTCGGGCAAGGCAAGTTCCGCGCGGATCTGTATTTCCGGCTGGCCGTCATCGAACTGCGGATTCCGAGCCTGGAGGAGCGGGGCGCCGCCGACAAGGTCGGACTGCTCCAGGCCTTCCTGCGGCAGATTCTCGGACGGTCCGGCTACGAGGCACTGCCGCCGATGCCGGACTGGCTCAAGGGCGCCGTTGGTACCGCTTACTTCGCCGGCAACGTACGGGAGTTGCGCAATCTGGCGGAGCGCGTCGCGATCGTGGTGCAGCACGACGGCCTGTGGGACCAGGATCGCATTCGGCCGCTGTTCCGCGCGCTGCGGCCCGGGGCGTTCGAGGGCAATGACCGCGGCGTCGACTGGCGCACCGAGGTCGAAGAACGTCGCCGCATCATCGCCGCGCTCGATGCCAACGGCTGGCGCCGCCAGGACACGGCCGCCAGCCTCGGCATCAGCCGCAAGGTGCTGTGGGAGAAGATGCGCAAGTTCCAGATTGCCGACAACGAGGCGGAACCGGCCTGAGCGCGGGCCGGTCCGCGCGGCCATGCGGCCATGCGGCCATGCGGCCATTCGGCCATGCGGCCATGCGGCCACGCGGCCACGCCTTGGCGCGATATCGGGACAGGGCTGCCGATCCTTACCGACTCCGCTTCGCCGCCTCGTGCTCCAGCAATTGCCGCAACTCCGCCCGGATCGTCCGCAGCAGCACGATCCGTTCTTCCGGCGTCGGCTCGCGCAAGAAGGCGTACGCGTGCAGCGTCAGCGGATGCAGGCCGAGGACACTGGCGATCTGCGCCACCTTGTCCAGCGTCGGGCTCTTCTGCCCACGCTCCAGGCTGCTGACATAGGTGCGGCTCGATACGGTGCCGAACGCCTGCTGCGACATGCCTCTGGCAGTGCGCGCGGCCCGCAGCGCCCCGCCGAAATGCAGCCGGAAGTTCATCTTTTTCAGGTTCAGGAGGACGTCGGGATCTGGGCCTTGCTGCATCTTCGGTAACTCGTCATCACATTCATCGCGCGCCCGCCGTCGGCTCGCGCACGGACAGCCCGCCGCCGAAGGCAAAACCCTGGCCGAAAGGCAGGGCGGGTTGCGCGGGCGCGTGCCGCGGGCGGGAGGCCGTATCCGCAGCCCGGTGGCCATCTGCCGATGAGCCGGACAGGATCTGCCGGATGCGCGCCAGATAGCGTTCGCCGACGGCCCGGTTGGCCCGCGTCGTTTCCATGCGGAAGGCACTGCGCGCCGGCGGACGAATGTCCAGCGCACGGCAGACTTCGGACACATAGGGCTTGGACTCGCCGTTCAGGCGCCTGGCAGCGAGCCGCACCGCGTCGTCACCGACCTGTTGGCGCAGCCACCGAAGGACGAGACGGTCGTATTCGTTCTGAATCCGGATCAGGTCTTCCATGGGCACTCCCGCAACTGTATGTTTGTACAGGTACTGTAAGGATATACAGTATCTGCGCGGATGCAAGGAAAAATTGTTGACGAGGCACACGATCTGTGTGGCTCGGCCTGAGGCGTTGCCCACGCGACATTTTACGCACCAAAGGCTGTATCTTTGTTTTACTGCTTGAAGCGAGTATTCTTTGGATACAAAGGAAAGCCAGTAAATCCGAAATACAATCGATCCGTTGTAAAGCAGGAAAACAGCCGAGGCCCGTATGCGCAACTTCACCGTCCGAACGTCCGACCAGTTACCGCAGTTGCTTCAAGCGTTCCGCAAGGAAGCAGGTCTGACGCAAGCCGAGGCCGCAATGCGCATGGGCGTCAGCCAGCAGACCTTGTCAGCGCTGGAACGCAACGCCGCGCGCATCAGCGTCGAACGGCTCATGCGCCTGCTCGGCATCCTTGGCATCGAGTTCGTGCTGCGCAAGGAGGCTCCGTCACCCGGCAATAGCGACAGCCATAGCGACAGCAATAGCGGCGAGGCGTCGTCGACCACGCAGGCCTGGTGACAATGGGGCGACGGTCGCACACTCGCGCGCTCGGCCTGTGGATGAACGGCGCCTTCGTCGGCACGTGGCGGTTCCATCCTCATGCGGGGGACACGCTGGAATACGCCCCCGAGTGGGTGGCCTCCGCGCAAGGACGGCCGTTGTCCCTGTCCTTGCCATTCACCCCCGGCAACTTGCCACATCGCGGCGAGAAGGTGCGGGCCTATTTCGAGAACCTGCTGCCGGATACCCGGGAAATCCGCGAGCGCATTGCGCGGCGGTATCGCACCGGCTCGATTGACGCCTTCGATCTGCTCGCCGAGATCGGCCGCGACTGCGTGGGCGCGCTGCAACTGCTGCCGGACGGTGCGTCGCCATCCGCGGGGCAGGCGGTACAAGCCGAGCCGCTGACCGAGGCGCAGGTCGCACAGGTGCTGCGCGGCACGCTGGCGCCGGCGCCGCTGAGCATCGTTCACGACGAGGACGAGTTCCGCATCTCGATTGCCGGCGCGCAGGAGAAGACCGCGCTGCTGTATCACAACGGCGCGTGGTGCCTGCCGCATGGCCAGACGCCAACCACGCACATCCTGAAGCTGCCGCTTGGCCTGGTGGGCGGGCTGAAACTGGACCTGAGCGAATCGGTGGAGAACGAGTGGCTGTGCTCGCTCGTCCTGAAGGAATTCGGCTTGCCGGTGGCCAGTTGCGAGCTGGTGCGGTTCGAGGACATGAAGGCGCTCAGCGTGCAGCGATTCGACCGCGTCTGGTGGCAGGGCCCGGCGGGCGACAGCCGCCTCGTCCGGCTGCCGCAAGAGGACATGTGCCAGGCGAAGGGTGTGCCGCCGACGGCGAAGTACGAAGCCGATGGCGGCCCGGGCATCGACACCATCATGGACACGCTGGCGGGGTCGATGACGCGCGAGCAGGACCGCAGGACCTTCTTCCAGGCACAGGTCATTTTCTGGATGCTGCGCGCACCCGATGGGCACGCAAAGAACTTCAGCCTGTTCCTGCGTCCCGAAGGGCGGTATCAGCTGACTCCGCTCTACGACGTGCTGTCGGCCCATCCCATCATCGGCGAAGCCCCGGGCCGGCTCTCTCCATTCAAGATCAGGATGGCCATGGCGGTGCGGTCGCAGAACGCACACTACAAGATGCGCGAAATCGAGCGCCGGCATTGGGTGGCCCTCGGCGAGCGGCATGGCGTACTGACGCCCGACGGACGGCCGGCACGGTATGTGGTGGAAGACCTCGCAGAACGCGCCCCGGCGGTGGCTCAGGCGGTGCGGGCGCAGTTGCCGGCGGACTTCCCCGAACGGCTCGCCGAGTGCGTCCTCGATGGGATGTTGGCGGAGGCCGAAAGTCTTGCCGGGTAGCGCCCCGGGGGTAATTGCCTGGGGTAATGCCCCGGGTAACGCCGGGCGGGCGGAGCCCTTCAGCGCGCCATCGTCATGAGGTCTTCATGAGCGGCGCGCCGCCGCCTCAGAAGTCCACCGTCATGGCGACCTTGAAGGTGCGCGGGGCGCCCATGATCAGGTAACCACCATATGCGGACGCCCAATACGCCTTGCCCGCGACGTTCTCGATGCCGGCGCGCAGCGTGTAGCGCTGCTGCGCCGCCTTGAAGGTATAGCGGGCGCCCAGGTCGAAGCGTCGCCACGACGGCAGGCTGACCCGGTTCGCCACGTCCAGATACTGGCGTCCCGTCTGCAGATAGCGGCCCGATACGGTGAAGCCCGGCACGCCGGGGATGTCCCACTCCGCGCCGACATTGAGCGTGTAGTTCGGTACGCCGACCGCCTTGTTGCCATCGTTCGCCGGCGTGCCGGTACGGTTCAACCTGGCGTCGATATAGGCCACGCCGGCCAGCAGGCGGATGCCGGGCAGCGGTTCACCGAAGCCGCTCAGTTCGATGCCCCGATTGCGCTGCTCGCCGGCCAGCGAATACACATCGCCCTGCAGGATGCCGGACGGCTGCTCGATCTGATAGACGGCCAGCGTGCTGCCGAACTTGCCGGCGTCCCACTTGACGCCGGCCTCGACCTGCCTGGACTTGATCGGCGGGAACACTTCGCCGCGGTTGGCCGCCGTATTCGGCGCGGTCGGTCCTTGCGCCAGGCCCTGAATGTAGTTGGCATACAGCGAGATCTGGCGCGTCGGCTTGACCACCAGCCCGAAGGCCGGCGACGTGGCCGACTCGTCGTAATTCGACTGTTGCACGCCCGTATAGCTGTAGCCGCGCACGCTCAGGTTCTGCTGCCGCACGCCGGCGGTCAGCAGCACGCGGTCGTCGAGGAAGGACAGCGTGTCCGAGATGGCGAACCCGCTGAGGTTGGTCCTGCCGGTGACGCCGGGATTGGCCATGTCGCCGCCGGTCAGCGTGGTGCCGGGCCGCGGCGTCTGCACCGGGTCGTACAGGCCGGTAGCGAAACGGCCCGACATCTCGTAGGCCGTGCGCTTGACCGATTGCATGCCCGACCACGCCAGATTGATCCGATGCTTGACCGGCCCGGTATGGAAGGCGCCGCGCACGCCGACTTCCTCGGACGTGGTGTTGGACTTGTACGGCACCGTCAGCCGCGCCGCGGTCCCGACGCCGCTCCCGTTCACCGTCAGCGAGGAATAGTTGCCGAACTCGTTCGTGTGGTGCGCGCCGACCGCGAGATAGGTGGTCCAGTCGGGCGCGACGTCGTATTCGGCGCGCAGCGTGCCGTAGGTGTCCTCCAGCATCGAATCGGTCCAGGCCTGCGCGAAGTTGGCGCGCGCCGACGGCACGGCGGGCAGCGTGGTGCCCGTCAGCGACACCATCGGCCGGCCCTGTCGAATGGTCTGCTTCTGGTAACCGAAGTCGGCCGACACGCGCAGCTTGTCGCCCTGGTAATCGAGGCCCGCGCTGAACAGGCGCTGCTGGCGGCGCTCGTCGTCGATGGCAGCCTCGCCGCCGCGCGCCAGCGCATTGATGCGCACGCCCCAACGCTGGTCCTCGCCGAAGCGGCGGCCGATGTCGACATGGCCACCGGCTCGGCCCTGGCTGGTGTAGTCGATGGTGGCCTGGGTCAGCGGCTGGTAGGGCGCAAACTTGGGAACCAGGTTGATGCTGCCGCCGATGCCCGTGCCGGTCGGCGTGACGCCGTTCAGAAAGGCGCTGGCGCCGCGGAAGACCTCGACCCGATCGAGCCCCTCAACGGCCACGAGCTGGCGCGGGGCAATGCCATAGAGGCCGTTGTAGCCGATGTCGTCGCCATTCAGCTGGAAGCCACGGATCACGAACGTCTCGGAGAAATTGCCGAAACCCAGGCTGCTGCGCACGCCGGGATCGTTCGCGAGGACATCGGCGACGCTGCGCGCCTGCTGGTTCTGGATGGTCTCGGCGGTGTATGCCGTGATGCTGAACGGCACGTCCATCATGTCCTGATTGCCAAGAATGCCAAGCCGGCCGCCGCGCGCCACCTGGCCGCCGGCATAGGCGGGCGGCGGCTGGTCCGGCGTCGTCTCGGCGCGGACGGTGACCTCGGGCAGGGTTTCCGCCGACTCCGCGGCGGTGGAGGACTGGGCTTGCGCCAGGGCCGTCAGCGGCAGGGCCCCGGCGACCGCCATGGCAAGGACATGCGGTCGAAACCGGTGCGCGCGGGACGGGCGGGCCCACTCGGGGCGGCTGGCATGGAGTCGGGCAGACGGGGCGCGAACGGGGAAGCGGAGCGGAGACACGGGAGGCAATGTCGTATTGAAAGGACATAATGATAATCGTTTTCATTATCATTTGTGCCGACAAGGCCGCGTCGAACATGGGCGTGGACAGGTGCTGCATTCCCGTTGCGCATCCGGTTGCGCACCCGGTTGCGCATAGGGCCGCGCATCGGGAGACCGGCTTCGCCTCACTGCGTCCCGAATCCCTCCTTCAACGCCTCGCGCAGATAGTCCACCAGCAGCCGCACCGGCCGCGGCAGCAGCGGGCTGTAGGGCCGGATCGCGTAGATCGTGTCGCCGAACGCCCCCGAAGGCCGCCAGCCCGGCAGCACTTGAACGAGCTTGCCCGCATGCAGATCAGCCTGCGCGGTGAAGTCGGGCACCAGCGCGATGCCCAGGCCGCCCAGCGCGGCATCGCGCAGCGCCTCGCTGTTGTCCGCCGCGAAATTGCCGCGGATGCCGACGCTCTGCCGGGCCGCACCGCCCCGGACCGGCTCGAAGCTCCAGGTCGGCTGCTCCCCCCGGCGGAAGTAATGCAGGCAGTTGTGCGCGGTCAGGTCGGACGGCGAAACGGGTGTGCCGTGGCGCCGCAGATAGGCGCGCGTCGCCACCAGGACCGTGCCGGTGCGGCACAGCGTCCAGGCGATGTGGGTATCCGGTGCGCGCGAGGCGTGGCGCACTGCCAGGTCGAATCCCTCGCGCGCCAGCGAGGCGAAGCTGTCCGACAGTTCCAGCTCCACGCGGATCTGTGGATACATCGCCAGAAACGGCGGCAGCCGCGGCACGATCTGCTGCCGGCCCAGCGCCACCGGTGCCGTCATCCGCACCAGCCCGCGCGGCTCGCCGCCCATGTCTTTTACGTCGCCGAAGCTGCGCTCGATCGACTCGAACGGTATCCGGGTCGCGTCCACCAGCCGCTGCCCCGCCTCGGTCAGCCGCACGCTGCGCGTGGTGCGCTGCACCAGCGGGATGCCGGCCGCCCGTTCCAGCTCGGCGATGCGCTGGCTCATCGCGCCCTTGCTGATGCCGAGTTGCGTTGCGGCGGCGGTATAGCTGCCCACGTCGCCCAGCACCACCAGCGAGTGCAGATGCACCCACAGCGATTCGATCTTTTGCTTGTCCATCGACGGATTGTTTAATTCATTGAACAGTGAGTCAAGCGCGGCGCTATTGAATGAGGCCGGGAGCGACGCCTACACTGGCCCCATTCCACCGATTCCAGAACTGATTCCAGAACTCCAAAGGAGCCCGAGATGACCCAAGCGCATGCCTATACCGACCGTGCCGACGTCGGCCACTACATCGGCGGCCAGCGTACGAGCGGCAGCAGCCAGCGCCGGCAGGACGTGTTCAATCCGGCCACCGGCGAAGCCGCGCGCAAGGTTCTGCTCGGTGAAGTCGCCGATGTCGACGCCGCCGTCGCCGCGGCCGCCGCTGCATTCCCCGCCTGGGCCGACACGCCGCCGATCCGCCGCGCCCGCGTGATGCAGCGCTTCCTGCAATTGATGAACCAGCATCGCGACACGCTCGCGGCGATCATCACCGCCGAGCACGGCAAGGTCTTCTCCGACGCGCAGGGCGAAGTCATGCGCGGCATCGACGTGATCGAGTTCGCCTGCGGCATTCCCCAACTGCTCAAGGGCGATTACACCGATCAGGTCAGCACCGGCATCGACAACTGGACCATGCGCCAGCCCCTGGGCGTGGTGACCGGCATCACGCCGTTCAACTTCCCGTGCATGGTGCCGTGCTGGATGTTCCCGGTGGCGATCGCGGCGGGCAATACGTTTGTGCTCAAGCCAAGCGAGCGCGATCCGAGCGCGAGCCTGTTCATGGCCGATCTGCTGGCCGAGGCGGGTTTGCCGGCCGGCGTGTTCAACGTCGTGCAGGGCGACAAGGTGGTGGTCGACGCGCTGATCGCGCATCCTGAAGTGAAGGCCGTCAGCTTTGTCGGCTCGACGCCGATCGCACAGGCGATCAGCGAGCGTGCCGCGCAATTCGGCAAGCGCGTGCAGGCACTGGGCGGCGCCAAGAACCATCTGGTGGTGATGCCCGATGCCGATCCCGAGATGGCCATCGACGCGCTGATCGGCGCGGCCTACGGTTCGGCCGGCGAGCGCTGCATGGCGGTGTCGGTCGCGGTGCTGGTCGGCGATACCGCCGATCGCCTGATTCCGAAGCTGGCCGAACGCGCCCGTGCGCTGAAGATCGACAACGGCATGAACCCCGAAGCGGAAATGGGCCCCGTGGTCACGCGGCAGGCGCTGGAACGCATCGAGGGCTATATCGGCCTGGGCGTGGAAGAGGGCGCGACGCTGGTGCTCGATGGCCGCGGCCATCGCGTGGCCGGCCATGAAGGCGGCTTCTTCACCGGCGCCACGCTGTTCGACAACGTCACGCCGCAGATGCGCATCTACCGCGAGGAAATCTTCGGCCCGGTGCTGGCCTGTGTCCGCGTCAAGGACTTCGCCGAGGCGGTCGAGCTGATCAACGCGCACGAGTTCGGCAACGGCGTGGCCTGCTACACCAGCGACGGCGGCATCGCCCGCGAATTCGCGCGGCGGATCCAGGTCGGCATGGTCGGCATCAACGTGCCCATCCCCGTGCCGATGGCCTGGCATGGCTTCGGCGGCTGGAAGCGCAGCCTGTTCGGCGACACGCATGCCTACGGCGAAGAGGGCGTGCGCTTCTACACCAAGCAGAAGTCCGTGATGCAGCGCTGGCCGCAGAGCATCGGCAAGGGTGCCGAATTCGCGATGCCGACGGCGAAGTAAGGCGCGCCACAAACGGCGACATCCGGCGGCGCCGGCGGGGGAATACCCGCCGGCGCCGTTTTTTTTGCCGCGATTCCGAACGCTTCCACACGCGGATGCCGGTGCGGTGCGGTGGCAGAGGTCTCCCAACATTCTTGGCCGTTCAAGATAGCGAAACAACCGTGGCATGGATGACGCCTCGCGCGTTAGTTTGCATGCGCAAGTTCCCGGCGCGGGATCGACGTCCACGCCGATAGCGCCACGGAGCAACACCGCAAATATCGGCGGTTAAAGGGAGACAAACCATGAATACACGCAGGCAATGGCTGGCCGCCGTGCTGGCACTGACTGCGTCATCGATGGCTTCATCGATGGCATTTGCGCAGGATAACGAGGGCTGGCCGAACCGCCCGGTCAAGCTGGTCGTCGCCAGTGCGGCTGGGGGCGGTACGGATGCGCTCGCGCGCATTCTTGCCGAGCAACTCGGCTCGGTGTTCGGCAAGCCGTTCGTGGTCGAGAACAAGCCCGGTGCGAACGGCCTGATCGCCAGCGAAACCGTGTCCGCCGCCGCCCCGGACGGCTACACGCTGCTGCTGACCTATGCCGGCGCGATGGTCGTCAACCCTGCGCTCTACACGCGGGCGCCGGATCCGCTCAAGCGTTTCGAACCGATTGCGCAGATCGGCAGCTTCGGCAATCTGATGGTGGCTTCGCCCAAGGTGCCGATCCACAACCTGAAGGAGCTCGTCGCCTACGCCAGGCAGCGCCCGGGCCAACTCAGCTACGGATCGTGGGGCATGGGATCGGGTGGGCACCTGACCATGGAGAGCTTTCTGAAGAAGGCGAATCTCGAGATGGTCCATGCGCCGTACAAAGGTACCGCAGCCGTGGCGACGGACGTCCAGAGCGGCCTGTTGCCCGTCGGCTGGGTCGACGTCAGCTCCCAGATCGGCCTCGTCAAGGCCGGCCGGCTGGTGCCGATCGCGGTCAGCGGCTCCAGTCGGTTGCCGCAGTTCCCGAATGTGCCGACCATGGGAGAGCAAGGCTATCCGTTCCCGACCACCAGCTGGTATGGCATGTTCGCGCCGGCGGGCACCTCCGCGGCGCTGGTGGATCGGTTGAACAAGGAGGTGGTGCGCGCCATCGCGACGCCGGCGTTCCGCGACCGCCTGACCGCGCTGAACCTCCCCGTCGCTCCCGCCCTGACACCGGCGCAGTTCCGCAAAGTGGTCGCCGACGATACGGTGGCATGGCAACGCATTGCACAGGACGCCGGCGTCAAGCCGGAGTAAGAAGGTATGCAATCCAAGGATTCATTCGATAGCAGCGGCCTGGATGGGACCGTGTTGGACGGACTGCGCGTCGTCGATTTCGGCCAGTTCATCGCCGCGCCGTCAGCGGGTCAAATCCTGGCCGATCTGGGCGCCGACGTAATCAAGGTCGAGCCTCCGGGCGGCGATGCCAGCCGTCGCTCTGGATGGCAGGCCGATGCCTGTGGGCCCATGTTTTCCGCTTATAACCGCGGCAAGCGTTCGATCGTGCTCGATCTGCGCCGCGAAGAGGATCGAGATGTGGCGATGGATCTGGTGCGCCGCGCCGATGTGGTGCTGCAGAATGCGCGTCCGGGCGTAATGGAGAAATACGGGCTTGGCGCCGAACAGCTTCGGGGCGAGCTTCCGCGGCTCGTCTACGGCTCCGTCAACGGCTTCGGCGACAGTGGGGCGGCGGCGGCGCGGCCGGGCCTCGATATCGCCGCGCAGGCCGAAAGCGGCATGATGAGCATGAACGGCGATGCCCATGCCGATCCAACACGCGTCGGCTTCACGGTCGTCGATGTGCTGGCCGGCCGTACGCTGGCGACAGGCGTGCTCGCTGCGCTGGTGCGCCGTGGCATCACCGGACAAGGTGCCCATGTCAAGGTGTCCCTGATCGACGTGGCAGCGGATGCGCTGAGCCAGCAGTGGGCCGAGTACCAGATCCTCGACACGGTGCCGTCACGCTGCGGCAACGGCCAGCCGACGATGGCGCCGGCGGCGGATGTGCTAACGACTGCCGACGGCAGAATCGTGATTTCGGCCTATCTGCAGGAACACTTTGCCCGCTTGTGCGAATGCCTGGGACTGCCCGAACTCGCACAAGACCCACGCTTTCACGACAACGCCTCGCGCGTGGCGAATCGACCCGCCTTGCTCCGGGTGCTTGCCGGCGCGTTGTCGGCACTGACCACCGAAGACGCTTGCCGAAGGCTCAATGCCGCTGGCGTGGTGTGCGGCGCGGTGCGGGATCTGCAAGATGCCATCCAAACCGCGCAGGCCACGACACCGGAACGCGTGATCAACGTGCCGTCGCCCGGCAACCGGTCGCTGCGCATGCCGGCTTTGCCCATGACGATCGACGATGCAAGCTCGCGCGATGCCGCGCTTCCCGATCTCGGCCAGCATACGGCGGAGATCCTGGCCGAATTGGACCGGCAGCGGGAAACGATGGCATAAGCCGATGGCATAAGCCGCTTCAAACGAGCGCCTCGCGATGGACCATGAAGGTCCCGAGCCAGCGAATTCCGATTGGTAGCGGACCCGGGCGCCGGCATCCATAACAACGTCTTTGACAGGGTTAATGACCGCCGGCGCCGATGCTGGCAAAATTCGCACGGTAGCCCGTTGGGGCAAGCCTTGAACCTGCCGAATCGCTGATTGCATCGAGCAGGTTTTTTACTTCCTAATTTAGTACCGATCGATATATAAATAATGAAAAGCGTGTCCATCGCACCTTCCTCGACTCCTTCCTCGACTCGCGCGGCGGCGGCCATGCCGTTCGCCGTCTATATCCTCGGACTGACCGTTTTCTGCCTGACCACCTCGGAATTCATGGTGGCCGGCATGATGCCATCGCTCTCGGCGGCTTTTGGCGTGCCGGTCGAACGCATCGGCTATCTGGTGTCGATCTATGCGGCGGGCATGGTGCTCGGTGGACCGGTGCTGACCGTGGCGCTCGCACGCGTACCGCTGCGCCCGGCGTTGCTCGGCTTGCTGGCGACCTATATGGTCGGGCAGATCGCTTGCGCGATGGCCGACGACTATCTGGTGATGGCGATCGGCCGAGCGGTAACGGGCGTTGCTGCGTCGGCCTGCTTCGGCATCGTGCTGTCGATGTGCGCGGAGATGGTCGCGCCGGAGGTCCGTGGTCGCGCCGCGGCGATCGTGATCGGCGGCCTGATGATCGCTACCGTCGCCGGTTTGCCACTGGCGACGCTGGTCGACCTGCATCTGGGCTGGCGCGCCAGCTTCTGGCTGCTGGTCGTGCTGACCGGCCTGTGCGTGCTGGCGGTGCGGTGGAAGATTCCCGCGACGTTGACCACCAGCACCAACGGCATGCGCAGCGAGCTGGCATCGCTGGCCAATCGCGAACTGTGGGCCGCCTATACGACCAGCGCGCTGATCATCGGCGCGACGTTCGCCGGCTTCAGCTATTTCGCGCTGGTGCTGACCAAGGTGTCGGGATTCTCGCCATCTTCGATTCCCGCGGTGCTGGGCCTGTATGGCCTGGCGACGGTGATCGGCAATGCGGTGATCGGCCGCCTTGCCGACCGGCACACGATGCGCATCCTGTTGTGAGGATTGGTCGTGCTGGCGGGCGCGTTGGCATTGTTCGCCGTCTGCGCCGACCAGCCGCTGGTTGCGGTCATCGCGATGCTGCTGGTCGGGCTGACCGGGGTGTCGCTGAACCCGGCGATGGTGGTGCGCGTGATGCGCGCCGCGCCGCCCGGGCCGCTGGTCAATACGATGCATACCGCGGTGATCAATATCGGCCTGATGTCCGGCTCGTGGCTTGGCGGCGTAGGCATCGGCCAAGGTTGGGGGCTGCGATCGCCGCTGTGGGTCGGCACCGTGCTGGCAGTGGTTGGCGTGCTGGCGGTGCTGCCCTATGTCTTGCGGCGGTCGCAGGCTCTGAATGAGAGCTTTGAAGCGGAGTGTGCGAAGGGATAGGATCGCGAGCTAGCAAGCAAGCGCGACAGTTTAGCCGGGTGTCACAGTATGTCGCCGGATAGTCCGCTCGGTACACAACCGAGCGGACTATCCCCGAGGGCAACATACCGGTTCGATCCAATACTGACGGATGCAAGTTTACTTGTTCGTTGTGTCCGCGTCTAAGTCTCCCGAATGGCGGCCATAACGTGAGCCCCCAACTGTCTGGTGTTCAGTTCATTCCCGTTGGCGTTCTCGAGGCCAACATGCAATTGGGCGGCAAGCTGACGCAGTAGAGGCTTGACTGGTTGTATGGCTATGCCGTCTTGTTCAATCTCGATAGCGCCGCTTTCGCGTTGTCGTAACAGATACGGACCATACGTGACCACATCGGCGACTGCAGAAGTGGGAGCGTAATCGATCTCCTCGCCCTGCGGCATCACTTTGAGAACGTTCTCCACCGCTTGCAAAGTGCGGGAACCCCAGCGTGTTGTGAACGCATACGTTTTTCCACCGAAATAAATTAGATCTTCATCGGCGGTATAGCAGCGCAGCTTCTTCTGTCCGAAAACGGCGAGAAGCTCGGATTCCTTCAGTGTGCCATCGGCAGACACGAATAGGTTACCGTCCCACGGTATAGCACTCTCGATTTCTTGGGGAGTTATACCCCGCTTAATCGCCTCCGCCACGACCTCATATATGAGCCGACGTTTGGGAAGGTTGGTGAACGACATTTCGCCAATAGAAAGATCGTAGCGCGTCATGTCCCTGTCCTGGCTGCGCGCTGCGTCTTGCTCCATCGATTTCTCTCGAACGGCGACTTGGTATTGTTCCGCTTCAGGTAACGGGATGACCTGATGAATATCGAGCAATACGCGGCCTTCAATGGCGTGTGGACGCATTTGCACACACCGTATGTCTAGGCCCTGTTTGTTGAGCCAAAGAACAGCAGTGGTGATCTCTTGGGAGAATTCGGACGATGCCAAAACGATCCTAACGGTCTCTGAGAGGGCGATGGTGTCATCCCCCGTATCAAGGAATTCACGTATTGCTTGTTCCGCATCTTCCGTAGAGCCGATCGCATTCAGATACTTGCGATGAGCTTCTACAGCCTGCTCGAACCGCATGGTTGAAATCATCGCAGCGTATCGGAGGGCTTGCAGCTCCATATGGCCGCCATCGTCTCGCTTCAACTCGACGACGACGAGCCTCGCTTTCTCGTCCAGGCACAGCAGGTCAATACGCCTATTTGCTCCCACCCAGTCTCCGAATTCTTCGGCCAAGACCATCGTTCGGACGCCAGGCGTGATCGCGGTGATATGAGTTCGGATTGCACGCTGAATGTTCCCTCGTTCGAGCAGACCCAACTCGGTAAAGGTCTTTTGACTGATCGGCGTCAGTTTCTCGCCAGAAATTTCGTATAAAGCCATCTGATGCTCGTCCACGTCTTTTTTTGAAATGTGCGACAGCATAGCATCAACCGCGATGACTAGAGCCTTCCTCGCATTCAGTACAGAACGATAGCAACCGGAGACTATTCTTTCTTCTTTGTTGTTGGTTTCACCTAATAGAGCCTGACTTGTTTCGACAGGCAGGTCGTAGCAATGGACATCCCGCTCCAGGACGGTTCTAGCCTCCAGAGAACGCGGCACCCCCGCCCGGCCGGATATAGCGCGGCGTAGGGAGGCCCATCGCTTTCGCAGCATTCAAAATGCCGTCCTCGATCGCGCCCGCGTCGCGTACCCCTTGATATTCGCCGTCCTTGAAAATCACGTTGGCGCCGTAGACCACCATGAATCCCTCGGCCGCCTCCCTGGCGTCGGCCGGCACGGAGAAGGTATGGACGGACCCGCCGGGCTCGTACAAATAGCTGCCGGCGGTCTGGCGATCGTCGGGGTATTCGACGTAGTTCCACTCTCCCTTCGTCGTGAAGAAGTGGACGGTGCCCGTGTGGAAGTGCGGGGGCAGCGTGGTGCCCGGCTCGAACTTGCCGTACAGCACCCAGACGCCGTTTTCACGGTCGAGGAACAGCGGAATGATGGTCGACCCTGACTCCGATCCAGGGAATTCGACTGCTTCATGGATGTTCACCGTCAGCAGACGGTCTTGATGCGTGACGACCTTGGGCAAGGCCATGATTCAACTCTCCTTTGCCAGTAGCGGCAGAGCTGGGACCCATAGCCCAGCGTGATATGGGAATGGCCAGGCCGGTGGCGCTTTACAACAGCCCCAGCGCGCGCAGCTTCGCATCCGGGGCGGAGTACGGCCGTTCGCAGATGATCTTGTCCGAGCCCGGTGCGAACTCGAACGTGGCGGCGATCCGGATGCGGAACGTGCGGCCCGTCGGCGCATAGGTCTTTCCGTTGGCCTTCAACGGACCCAGGTGCGTGCCTTGCAGCCAGAACTCGACCAGCACGGTATCGCCATCGGCCGCAATCGCGATGATCTCGTTCTTCAGATCGGGGAATGGCACGCGCGATGAATCGAAATAGCCCCGCACCTGGGCTTCGCCATCGAATACCGTTCCACTGCCGTGCATTTCGTAGCGGGGATGCGCGAAGGTGTCGATCACCGCGTCCCAATCGTGGACGCACTCCAGCGCCATATGATCGCGTACGGTCTGGATGCGGGCTTCATTCAGTGTGGAAGGCATAAATCGTTCTTGTGGTGTCGTCATGAAAGAGGGGAGAGCACGAGCGCCGCGATGCGTCAGTCCAGCGCCATCTGCGCCTGTTTTGCGATCGATTTCCACATCGGGATATCGCGCGCATTGATTGCTTGCTGCTCGGCCCCGGAAACGTATTTCGCCGTGATGCCGAGCGACAGCAGCTTGCTGACGACCTCGGGTTCCTTCAGCGTCTTCTCGAGCACGGCCGACAGCTTGTCGACGATCGGCTTCGGCGTCTTGGCCGGGACATACATCGCCCATGTCAATTCGCGATCGAAGTCGACGCCTTGCTCCTGATAGCTGGCCACGTTGGGCAGGCTCGGCGAGCGTTTGGTGCAGACGGCCAGCGCCTTGACCTTGCCCTCCTTGACGAAGGGCGTAGCGGTGACCATGTCGACGAACGCCACGGAGATGTGGTTGCCGAGCAGGTCGGTAATGATTTGCGCGGTGCCTTTGTAGGGCACGTGCTGCAGCGGGATGCCGGCCTTCTGGCTCAGGATCTCGCCGCAGAAATGTCCGGTCGATCCCGAGCCCCAGCTGGCGTATTGCACCGGCGCCTGCTGCTTGCGGGCGAGAGCCGTCAGCTCTTTCAGGTTGTTCGCGGGGTACGAGTTCGACGCGACCATCACGATGGACGAGTTGCCGATGGTCCCCAGGCTCTGAAAGTCGCGCACGGGGTCGTAGGGCAGCTTCGCGTACGTCGCGGCCGCCAGCGGATGCGTCGACATGCCGCCGATCATGATCGTGTAGCCGTCGGGCGTCGCGGTGGCAACGGACTGGGTTCCGATCGTGCCGGCCGCACCGGGCTTGTTCTCCACCACCACGGGCTGCTTCAGCTGCGCGGCAAAGCGTTCGGCGAGAAAGCGCCCCAGCGTATCGCCGCCGCCGCCGGCGGAGAAGGGCAGCAGCATGCGGATGGGGCGCTCGGGATAGGCCGCGGGGTCCGCCGCGTGGGCGGCCGTGGCCGCCAGGGCCAGCAGCGCGGTGGTGAAGAGTGTCTTCATGTCTGTCTCCATGGGGTTCGCCCGTTCTGCGATGCGGGGTGTGGGATCACGCTTCCGGTGTTGTGGAAACGTTTCCATCGAAGTGTGGCGAAGGTGGGTGCGAGCAGCAATCATGGTTAACGCTATGCTGCATAACGCCGCGCCGTCGGCTACCGTAGTGTAATGGAAACGTTTCCAACGTTGCAATGACATGGAGCCGAAATGAGCTTGCTGTTCGGAGGCGTATGCCAGATCGGCTACGTCGTACGCGATATCGAGAAGGCGATGCGCCACTGGAGCGAGGTGCTGGGCGTCGGACCGTGGTTCTACAAGAAGGAAGTCGGCACGACCGAATTCCGCTATTACGGCGAGGCGTCGGCCTTGCCGGATCTCTCGATCGCGCTGGCCAATTCGGGCGGCGTGCAGATCGAGCTGATCCAGCAGCGCAATGATGCGCCGTCGCTGTATCTCGATTCGCTGAGGCAATTCGGCGAAGGGATGCAGCACATCGCGTACTGGACGGACGACCGGTTCGACGAGTTTGCCGAACGATTGCGCGCCAGCGGCTATGTCGAGCGCCACGGTGGCCGGATGGGCATGCGCGGCCGATTCGCCTATTACGTGCATGCGGACCTGCCGGGCAATATCGTCGAGATCTCCGAAATGTCCGGCGGCAAGGGCGAATATTTTGCCGCGATTGCGGAGGCCGCGAAGAACTGGGACGGCAGCGATCCGATCCGGCGGATTGGAGCACCGCAATGAACGCCACCGAGGGCAGGGATTCGGAACGCCGGATCGCGGTGGTAACCGGCGCCGCGCGCGGCATCGGGCTCGCAATCAGCAGCCGGCTCGCCGCGGACGGATACGCGGTCGCCCTGTGGGATCGCGATCGCGCGCTGCTCGATGACGGCGTTCAGGCCCTGCGCAGAGACGGCGCGCACGTATTGGGCGTCGCCGTCGACATTACCGATCGCGGACAGATAGACCGCGCATTTGCGCAAACCGTCGAAACATTGGGTACGCCGACGGCGCTGGTCAACAATGCCGCCATCCTCGGTCGCAGAGGCCCCACGGTCGACGCGTCGGTCGACGAATGGAAGCTCGTTTTTGACGTCAACGTATTCGGCGCGTTGCAATGCGCGCAAGTAGTCGTGCCCGCGATGGTGAAAAATGGCTGGGGCCGCGTCGTCAACGTGGCGTCGGTCGCCGGCAAGGAAGGCAATCCGTTTGCCGGTGCCTATGCGGCATCGAAGGGCGCCTTGATATCGATGACGAAGAGCCTCGGCAAGGAACTGGCGGAAACGGGCGTGCTGGTCAATTGCATCACGCCCAGCGCCGCAGATACCGATATTTTCGGCGAGCACGACGAGAGCCAGCGGGCGCAACTGCAGGCGCGCCTGCTCGAACGTGTGCCGATGAAGCGCTTTGTGCGAGTCGAAGAAGTGGCGGAGATGGCCGCATGGCTGTGTTCCGAGCGCTGCAGCTTCAGCACGGGCGCGGTGTTCGACATCAGCGGCGGGCGTGCCGTCTACTGAGAGAAACGGCACGGCCTGGCCCTGGCTTTCGACGATAATAGCGGGCCAGGAAGCCTGCGAAGATTGCCGCATGCTTGGACATTCCAGCGGATCATCAATGACCAGCCGAACGCGCACCCCCAGCTCCGATACGCCCGCCCGCGTCACCATCCGTGACGTGGCGCGGGCCGCCGGCGTTTCGGTGGGGACGGCATCGCGCGCCCTGAACCGCAGCGGCCCGGTAAGCGAGGCCGCGCTGCAGGCCGTCGAGCGCGCCGCCAAAGCCCTGGCGTATGCGCCCGATCCGATTGCGCAAAGCATGCGCACCGGCACCTCCGGCGTCGTGGGCCTGCTGGTGTCCGATCTGGCCAATCCGCTATACGCCCGCATCATCACGGCCGTGGAGACGCGGCTGCAGCGCGAGGGTTATGCGATGGTGGTCGGCAACACGCATAACAACAAGGCGCAGGAAGAGCTGATGGTGGACCTCTTCCGACGCCGCCGCGTCGATGGACTGATTCTCGGGCCCTGTGAAACCGAGCGCCCCGATTACCTGGCCCAGATCTCCCGCGATCTCGCCGTTGTCGCGATGGACCGCGATTTCGGCGCGCAAGGTGTCGGCGTTCATGTCGAACACGCCCGCGGTTCATACGAAGCGACACGATACCTGCTCGACCTGGGGCACACCCGCATCGCGCTGATGACCTCCGACGGCGCATTGCGCCCGGGCCGAGAGCGCATCAACGGCTATCGCGAGGCGATGGAAGAACGCGGCCTGACTGTGGACAACACGCTGGTGCGATCCAGCCGCTCGGCGATGGATCTGTCATTCAGCGATGCATTGGCACTTCTCTCGGCCAAGGATCGACCGACCGCTTTCATCTGCCTCGGTACACGGATTCTCTCCGGCGTCCTGCAGGCGATGAAGCAGACCGGGAACCGCGTGCCGCAGGATGTCAGCCTGATCTGCGTCGGCGACAGCGATCTCGCGCAGCTTTACTCGCCGGCGATCACGGCGATCAATTGGGATCTGGAGGCGGTGGGGACGGCGGCGGCGGAGATGCTGCTGCGATCTATTGGCGTGGGTTCGGGAAGAGGCGAGGGGAAGGTGCTGGAGGGCGAGGAGATTCGGCTGACGACGCATGTTGTCATGCGGGAATCTTGCGCGCCGCCTCGGGCCGGGAAGACGTAAAGGTCCGAGCATCCCCAGGGCGGGCCTCGCTTGTCCACCCATGCTCTTCTATGTCTGGTACGCGTTAAGGGACCGCTTTCGGCGGCGCATGGCGCGCCAGGAACCGATCCAGTTGGCCGGCAAACGCCTTGCTGTCCTGAGCGGAATACGGCGCCGGCCCGCCCGTATCGATGCCCGAGGCGCGGAGCTGGTCCATTACCTCACGCATCGTCAAGCGCTCCTGGATGTTCTCCCGGGTGAACCAGCTTCCTCGTGGCTCGAGCACGTGGGCGCCCTTGTCCAGGGCAGCCGATGCAAGTGGGATGTCCGCCGTAATCACAAGGTCACCGGCGTTGACCAGCTCGACGATCCGCTCGTCGGCGGCGTCGAAGCCCGCCGGCACCTGGATCGATTTGATGAAGCGCGAAGGCGGCGTGCGCATGTACTGATTGGCGACCAGCGTGACGCACACTTCTAGGCGTTGCGCCGCTCGGTACAACATTTCCTTGACTACGACCGGGCAGGCGTCTGCGTCGACCAGGACTTGCATCGCGGTATTTCCTTTGAATAGGGCGCTCATGATACCGCTTGAGTGGGCCATTTCCACGGCAATCCGCCACACCGATGCGACTACGATTGCGCCGCGGCGAGAACGAACCGAGGCGAAAAACGGGCGCTCCTACGCCAATCTCAGATCCCGCAGCATATCCAGTACGTGTTGCGTGGAACGTTCAACGTGCCCCGCACGATGTGCAATGCCGAGCCGACGCCACAACGCCGGGCGCAGCGGACGCATGACAATGCGCTTGTCCGGTAATGGCGCCGTCGCCTCGTGGGGCAACAGCGCCGCACCATAACCTGCTGCTACCAGACTCTTGATCGCATCGTTGTAGTTCAGCTGAATGCGAGGCGCAGGATGATAGCCCGCCGTCGCGAACCACTCAGCGGTCAGGCGGGAAAGCCGCGTGGTCGCGTCATTGAGAATCAGAGGTTGGGCAGCGAGCCATTCGGGCGTGACGCGCGCCGGGCAACGCCAATGCGCCGGCACAAAGGCCATCACGGGGTCGCGCCTCCACGGCTTGATCACGAGTCCAGCTACCGGTGGCTGAGGCAGTGCGACCAGTCCCACATCCAGCGTCCCATCCGCCAGCCGGGACAACGTTTCCTGTGAGGTCAGCACGGCAACCTGAATGTCGATAGCAGGATGGCGCTGGCGCAGACCCTCCAGCGCCTGCGGCAGCAGGTGCGCGAGCGCGCCAGTCGATGCAGCCAGCCGAACGCGTCCTTCGAGCCCCTGCACCTGGCGCTGAATATCGTCCAACGCCTGCTCCGCATCGGCCAGCAGCCGACGTGCGCGCTCCACCAGCACCTCTCCGATCGCCGACGGCCTGACATGTCCGCGCTTGCGCGACAGCAGTGGAGCCCCAATGCGGTCTTCCAGTTCGGCGATATGGAGGCTGACCGTTGGCGGCGCCAGGTGCAAGGCACGCGCGGCATCGGCAAATGAGCCCCGGTCCGCAATGGTGACCAGGGTGCGCAAGCGGTCCAGGCTGATCTCTCGCATGTCGGCGTCCGGGTTCAGGAAAGATGAATGTTCTCGTTGTGAAATTCAACTTTCCCTATTGTAGCGGTCCGCCGAAGATGGGGCTCGTTCGTCACGTTCGACTTCTTGCAACCCCAATCCCAGCGGAGTATCCACGTATGAGCTCACCCGTTGTTTTCATCGACGGCGACCAAGGTACCACCGGGTTGCTGATCCACGAACGGCTGCGTCACCGGACCGACATCCGGCTGATGACGCTGGCGGCTGCCGAGCGCAAGGATCTGCGGCGGCGCGCAGAAGCCTTGAATGCCTGCGATATCGCCATCCTCTGTTTGCCGGATGCCGCCGCGCGCGAGGCAGTGGCGGCCATTGTCAATCCCGCGGTCCGGGTCATCGACGCCAGCTCGGCGCACCGTACACACCCGGACTGGACATACGGATTCCCCGAAATGGCGCCCGAGCAGGCGGAGCGAATTGCAAACGCACGTCGGGTCACCAACCCGGGTTGCTATCCGACCGGTGCAATTGGCCTGCTGCGTCCGTTGGTGCAGGCCGGGCTGATACCGGGCGATTACCCCATCAGCATTCATGCGGTATCCGGCTACTCGGGGCGCGGACGCGCCGGCGTGGAGGAATATGAGGGGCTGGGCGCCGCCAGCGCGCCGTCATTCCAGGTCTATGGGCTGGAACTCGCGCACAAGCACACGCCGGAGATCCAGCAGCACGCCGGGCTCGCGCAGCCGCCCATTTTCGTCCCTGCGTACGGAGCGTTCCGCCAGGGCATCGTGCTGACGGTGCCGCTGGCGTTGCGGCTGCTGGCCCCGGGCGTCAATGGCGAGACGTTGCACGCCTGCCTCGCGCGCCACTATGCGAACGCGGACCACGTACATGTCTTGCCGCTGCAGGAATCGAGCACCTTGAAGCATCTGGATCCGCAAGCGCTGAACGGTACGAACGACATGCGCCTGAGCGTATTTGCTGGCGCGCAGCACGGCCACGTCCTTCTGTCCGCGGTCTTCGACAATCTTGGAAAGGGCGCATCTGGTGCAGCGATTCAGAACCTGGACCTGATGCTGGCATAGCAATCGTTGGCATTGAATTGAGGCAATGTTCGGCGGCGTCCCTCCGCCAACGACGCATTCACCCCTACGAATGGGGCAGTTACTTAATTTCTTGAGGCCTCTACAATCCGATGCTCCGCAATGGGCGAATTACCGTGGGGCTGTACCGTTTTAACGTTTGTTGACAAACGATTTGCCAAATCGTCAATAGCATTCGCCCTATGTAAAGCTGGGCCACATTCTCACTATGGTTAGTGCCGGAGAGCACGGCGGCGAGGACTGGGGATAAGAATAATAATTGGGGAACGGGGATAGGTGAATGGTCGGATTGAGTTGGGGTCTTCTGTGGAGAACCGTAGTCGTTCTGACGCCGGTGGGCATGGCAATTTCGGCGTTGATCAGCATGTGGCCGAGCTTCGGTCTTCGCCCTCACGTCGAATTACTCGAGCCGACAATCATTTTCGTTTCTTATGCAGCGATGTTTATCGTCGCCGATTCGCTGTTTCGTCGAAGCCCGGTACAGTTTGTCTTTGGCTGGAGGCTTCAGTTGACCATTGCGGAATGGCGCGAATTGTCCTTCGGCATGGCCGCGCTGATGTCTGTCATTGCGGCGCTGAATTTCGTAGTGGCGTCCCTCAGCACCTTCCTATGGGTCAACTTCAAGCTGTTCGCCATTCCTTTTGTTCTCTCGTTTGGCGTTGTGCTATTGGCGAGACGTATCCAAAAAGCCCGGTTTGAAGCCACGGTCTTGCGCCAGGTTGAAGCGAGAATGCCCCCTCGGCCATAGCGGACGGCTGACTACTACTGAAGAGAAAAAAACCCGGGCCGTCCTCCGACGCCCGGGCGAGTACTACAGGGGCACTGCAAATCAAAAAAATCAGTCCAGCTTGATCCCGACACTCTTCACGACCTTGTCCCATTTTTGGGAATCCCGGTTCACCAGTTGGGCGAATTCCACCGGGCCCAGTGCGCTGGGTTCCATGCCCTGCTTGGTGATGGAATTGCGGACCGAGGGGGTTGCCACTACCGCGGCGATTTCCTGGGCGAGGCGCTTCACGGTCGGCATGGGCGTGCCGCCGGTGGTGAAGACCCCATACCAGGACACCACTTCGTAGCCCGGCACGCCAGACTCGGCGATGGTCGGCACGTCCGGCATGGTTTCCACGCGCTTGGCGCTGGTCACCGCGATGATGCGGACCTTGCCGGAGTCGGCGCCGGCCTTGGCCGACGGCAGGCTGGCAAACGTCATCTGCGCCTGACCCGCCATCACGTCCTGCATGGCAGGCGCGTCGCCGCGATAGGGGATGTGGGTGATGGCCACGCCGGCCATGCTCTTGAACAGCTCCGCGGACAGGTGCGAGATCGTGCCGTTGCCCGGCGAGGCGACATTGAGCTGGCCCGGGTTGGCCTTCGCATAGGCCAGCAGCTCCTGCACGGTCTTCACCGGCAGCGAGTTGTTGACGACCAGCGCGTTGGCGGATTTCGCCACCAGCGAGACAGGCTGCACGCCCTTGACGGGGTCATAGGGAAGCTTGCTGTAGACCGAAGGGGCGATAGCCTGTCCGCCCACCGATCCGAGCAGCAGCACCGAGCCGTTGGGCGTGGCGCGTGCCATTTCCGCGGTGGCGATGGTGCTGCCACCGCCGGGCCGGTTTTCCACCACCATGGTCTGCTTGGTGTTCAGCTGGAATTGCGTGGCGACGACGCGAGCGATGACATCGTTGCCGCCGCCGGGCGCGAAGCCGACCAGCATGCGGATGGGCCCGGGAGGCAATTCCTGGGCGACGGCTTGTGTGGCAGCGAATGCCAGTACGACAGCGGGAACGATCTTGAAAAATGCCATGGTTGGTCCTCGTAGATGGGTGGAATCCTCTCAGGATGTCGCTGCTGCACTGGATCGTTGCGGCGCCTTGGGCGCGGGCGGAGCTTCGATATGCCCCGACGCTTGTCGCCTGCGGTGCTCGCTTTCTAGTTGTGTTGCGCCGTACCGCATGGCAGTCCGGCGACGCGTTCTTCGACGCGATAGTTTCCTGGTGGCGTTGGCCAGCCGCACCTGCATGCCGGGCACGCTGGCCATCACCCCTTACTTCTTGAAACGCACGACCGCCTCGCGCGATGCCGGGGTCTGCGGCAGCGTGGCGATTTCCCCCAGCGTCACGGGCTTGGTCGGGAAGCGCAGCCGGTAGTAGCCCACGTCGCGCGGATGGCGCTGCTGCTCGTCGGCGATAAGCTCGGTCACCGTCAGTCCGCAGAACCGGCCCTGGCAGGGGCCCATCCCGCAGCGCAGGAATGCCTTCATCTGGTTGGGGCCCTGGCAGCCGATGCGGGCGGCATGCCGTACTTGCTCGGCGGTGGCCTCTTCGCAGCGGCAGACGATGGTGTCGCCCACCGGGCGGCGGAACTGCGTCGCGGGGCGGTACAGCACCTCGAGGAATTCCCGGCCCCGCGTAGCGCGTGCGAGAGCAGCCTGATGCGGTGCGGCCTCGCGGTCGCGGGCGGCGGTGTCGATGCGTCCCAACGCCGCGGCGACGTGCACTGCTGCGATGCGCCCGCGGTGCTCCGCTGCCATCGCGCCCGCGATGCCCGCGCCGTCGCCGGCGATGCTCAGTTGCGGCACCGAGGTCGCGCCCCAGGCATCGACGACCGGTTCCCAGCAGTCCTGCAGGTCGTTCCACGCATGCTCGGCGCCGACAGCGCGCGACAGGTTGGTATTCGGGACCACGCCCTGATGCAGCAGCAACTGGTCAACGGCCATCGAACGGCTCTGGCCGCCCGCGGTATATCGCACTTCGGCCAGCTGGCCATTCGCGCCCGCCAACGCCTCCAGCGCGGTGACGCCGCTGACGATGGGCACCGCCTTGCGGACCGCGCGCATCAGCGTCAGGCCCTTGCCAAGGTAGGGCGATCGCAGGAAGCTCCACGCATGAGGCAGCGCCTGCAGCCATTGGCTGCTTGCCGTGGTTTCGAGAATGGCGTCCAGCTTCACGCCCGCATTCAGGTACTGATAGGCCAGCAGATAGAGCAGCGGTCCGCCGCCTGCGAGCACGGTGCGTCCTTCCGGCACGACGCCCGAGGTCTTGAGCAGGATCTGCCCGGCCCCTGCCGTGATGACGCCCGGCAAGGTCCAGCCCGGGATGGGGAAGGGCCGCTCCTGGGCGCCCGTGGCCAGGATGATGTGCCGGCAGTGCAGCAGCGAGGCCTGCGGTTCTTCCCCACCCTTGGACACGGAGTAGGCGACCTCGAAGCCCGCCGGCTGGCCGCCGGCCTGCGGCTCGAGTCGATTGATCGACCACACGGTGGCCGAGGACAGATAGCGTGCGCCGCTGCGTGCGAAGGGCTCCAGCAGCTCCAGGCCGTGCCAGTAGTCGGCGCCCAGGATGTTGCGATCCTGCACCGGGGTACTGCCGACCGCGCGATAGATCTGTCCGCCCGGCGCGGGCTGTTCGTCGATCAGTGCGGTGACAAGGCCGAGGCCGGCGGCGTGGGTTGCCGCGGCCAGGCCGGCGGGGCCGGCGCCAACCACCAGCAGGTCGTACTGCGGGATCTCGACGGAAATGGAAGCCATGTCGGAGGCCATGTCGTTCATACCGCCACCTCGCGCGCGCCCAGCTGGCGCTGCACCGTCATGCCATCGCGCACCGGCGTCATGCAGGCCTGCTGGTTGGGCCGGCCGTCGATGCGCACTAGGCAGTCATAGCAGACGCCCATCATGCAGAAGGGACCGCGCGCCGCACCCGACACGGCGGTGTCACGGCAGGCTTGCACGCCGGCTGCGAACAGGGCCGCGGCGACGCTGTCACCCTCGCGGCATTCCAGCGCGACGCCGTCGACGATGACACGCACCGTGCGGCCGGCAGCTTGCACGACGGGTGCATCAAGTCTTCTGAACATGAAATCTCCGGGTCGAAAAAGTGTCCAGCTCGGGCGCCAACGCGCCGGCGGCGATCATGGGGGCGAGCGTCATCGCATGCGTGGCGGCCAGCGTCACGCCGCTGTGGCACGTCACCAGGAAGGCCCCGGGGTGGCTGGCCGATTGTTCGTAAACGGGGAAGCCATCCTGCGCGCGCACGCGCAGGGCGGACCAGGCGCGCACCGCACGCACCTCGCGCAGCGCCGGCAGCGTGCGCACCGCGCGGTCGGCCAGCGTGGCGAGGATCGGCAACGTGGTCACATGGTCGGCGTAGCCCGCATCCTCCTGCGAATCGCCCACGAGCCAGCTGCCTTCGTCGTTCTGGCGCAGCGTCACCATCGGGGTATCGAGCAGGCGGCGCGTGCGTTCGAGCACCAGGATCTGGCCGCGCTGGGGCGCCATCGGCAGATGGGTGCCGACCATGCGGCCCAGTTCGCCATTGCGCAGGCCCGCAGCCAGCACGATCTTGCGGGCCCGCACGCTGCCCTTGGGCGTGTCCAGCACGAAGTCGCCGTCCGACAGCTGCGTGATGGCCGTTACGCCGTGATGGGGGAGGTAGCGCACGTCGCTCTGGCTGAAAGCGATATGGAATGCGCGCAGCAGCTTCAGCGGGTTGACGATGCCGTCGTGCGGGGTCCAGATGGCGCCGGTCACGTCGGGGCCGAGCCCGGGCACCAGCGAGGCCGCCTGGTGATGATCCAGCAGCTTCCATTCGTAGGGCTCGACGCCCGGCTGGGACATCAGCTTGTTGACCCAGGCCAGGCGCGCTTCGATCTCGTAGTCGCCCATCAGCGGGGTCAGCCCGCCTTTCTGCTCGAGCGCCACGTCGATGCCGGTTTCCGCCAGCAGTTTTGCCGCCAGTTGGGGCCACAGCCGCACGGAGCCCAGCGTCCAGCGGCTGTAGGCGCCCATGCCGTAGCCCTTGCTCTGCAGCCAGACCAGGCCAAAGTTGCCGCGCGAGGCGCGCAGGGCGACGTCGCCCTCGTCAAGCACGGCGATGGAGCTGACGCTGCCGCGCAGGCCATAGGCCACCGCGGAGCCGACCAGGCCGCCGCCGACGACGGCGACATCGAAGATCGGATGTTGGGAGGGAGTGGAGGCGTTGCCCATTCAGCACGCCCTCGCGCGGGTCGGGAACGGGCCTTGGGCCCTGTCAAAAGTCATGTGGGGACTCGCAAATATCGCGGCAGCCCTGGCCCGGAACCGTGGCTCCGGGCCGGTGTTGCCAATGCGAGCGAGTATGCGCACCGACCCCTGATACGCGCAAATACCAATTCGTGCGGTACCTATACGAAAAGCTGATGGGGTCTGAGGTGGGGTCTGAGGTGGGGTCTGAGGTGGGTTCTGCGGTGGGGGCTCAGCCGGCCAAGCCTTCAATTTCCGCGTCGATGACTTCGCGCAGGCGCGCGATAAAGCGGTCCACCAGCAGATTGGCCGGCCGATTGCGCGCCAGCAGCAGATAGCTGACGAAGGGCACGCGGGGCTCGAATGGCCGCACCACGATATTGGTGTGCCGGTACATGCGGGCGACCAGCGGATTGACGATGCCCACGCCCAGCCCAAGACCGACCATATTGCAGATGGTCGCGCCATAGGGCGTCTCGAAATGCATCACCCGGCGGTCGTCGCCGGCGAAGGCGGCATCCACGGCGGCGCGCAGCCCATCGCCATGGGCCATCGAGATGAACGGTTCGCCGGCGAGGTCGGCCGGCGTGATGACCTCGCGGGCCGCAAGCCGATGGCCGGGCGGCAGCACGCAGCAGCCGAACAGCTCGGCTACCGGATGCGCCTCGGTCACGGCGGCAGTGGGCAAATAGGAAACCAGTCCGAGCTCGCAATGGCGGTTGCCGACCTGCTCGGCCACGAGCTGCGTGCTGCCGGTTTCCATGGCGACGTAGACGTCGGGATGGTCCGCATGAAAGCGTTGCAGCACCAGCGGCAATACCGTCATCGCCAACGAGGGTACCGTGGCGATGCGCAGCCGGCCCGCGCCGAACTGGCGGATATTGCGCGCGGCGTCCTTCAGGGCTTCCAACCCGACGAAGGTGCGATCAACCTCCCGCAGAAAAGCCAATCCCTCTTCGGTCGGCGCGAGCCGGCCGGCATTGCGGGTAAAGAGCGTCAGGCCGGTGGAGGCTTCCAATTGGGAGATCAGCCGGCTGACATTGGGCTGCGACATGAACAGCTCATTGGCCGCGGCCGTCATGGAGCCCGTGCGCATTACCGCGCGAAAGGCATAGATTTCCTTGAATTTCATACCGAATCGATGAAGGGCGGATTCGGCGAATACTAGCGTTGTTTGCCTCCGGAGGCCGCAGCGAGGGCTGGGGCGGCCATTGGAATCGGCACCACGCACCAAAGGAGGCGATCGGCAGTAACCATCTGTCAGGCAGAATCGCCCGTCATTGCGAACGGCGGCCCGCAAAAAAAAGCCCTGCTGAACGATGGTCCAGCAGGGCTCTTGTCTGATGACGTTGCGGTCGGATCTATCAGCGCTTCGCCGCCTGATCGCCCTTTGCGTACACGCGCTCACCGGCCACCCAGGTCTCCAGCACCTGGATTTTCCAGATGTCGGCTGGTGCGACCTTGAAGAGATCACGGTCCACCAGAATGAAGTCGGCCCACTTGCCCGGCTCCAGCGAACCCAGCGTCTTCTCCTGATGCTGCGCGTAGGCGGCATCCATCGTGAACGCGCGGAACGCCTGCGGCAGCGTCATCGCTTCCTCGGGGTGCCAGCCCTTGATGGGGCGGCCCTCATGGTCGGTGCGCGTCACCGCGGCGTGCAGGCCGTAGAACGGGTTGGCCGATTCCACCGGGAAATCCGAGCCGCCCGCGATCACGGTGCCCTGCTTCAGGAAGGTCTGCCAGGCATAGGCGCCCTTGATGCGCTCCTTGCCGATGCGGTCTTCCGCCATGTTCATGTCGCTGGTGGCGTGGGTCGGTTGCATCGACGCGATCAGGTTCAGCGTCTTGAAGCGCGGGATATCGGGCAGCGAGACCACCTGTGCGTGCTCGATCCGATTGCGCAGCTCGCGGCCGCCCACGTCCTTGTAGGCGACTTCCATCGCGTCGAGCACCTGATGGTTGGTCTTGTCGCCGATCGCATGCACATTGACCTGGTAGCCGGCCTTCAGCGCGGTCTTCACGCTGGCCTGCATCGCGGCATCGCTCATGAACAGCAGGCCGCTATGCGCGTGGTCGTCGGTGTAGGGCTCCATCAGCGCGGCACCACGGCTGCCCAGCGCGCCGTCGCCGTAGAGCTTCACGGCGCGCAGATCGTAGCGGTCGTTGCCGTAACCGATCAGGGGGCCCTTGGCGGACAGCGTCTTGAAGTCCTCGCCGGTGTCGCGAATCATCCCGTAGATGCGCGTAGTCAGCTTGCCCTGGTCGGCGAACTCGCGATAGATGCGATCGTCGGCGACGGTCACGCCGGCATCGCCGACAGAGGTCAGGCCCAGCGCGTTCAGATGCGCGACGGCGGCGGCCAGCGCGGCACGCCGATCGTCGTCGGAGTAGGGCGGGATCACGTTGTTGACCAGCGCCATGGCCTTGTCGATCAGCACGCCGGTCGGATTGCCGTTGGCATCGCGCTCGATACGGCCGCCGGCGGGGTCCTTGGTGTCGCGCGTGATGCCGGCCGCCTGCAGCGCCTTGGTGTTCAGCCAGGCCGCGTGGCCATCGACGCGCACCAGGCGCACCGGGCGGTCCGACACCGCCGCATCGAGCTCGGCCGCGGTCGGGAAGCGGCCCAGTTTCCAGTTCACCTGATTCCAGCCATAGCCGAGCAGCCACTGGCGCTGCGGATTCTTCTGCGCATAGTCGCGGATCTGGCCCTGCGCTTCCTGCAGGGTCCGCGTGCCCGACAGCGAGATCTCGGTCGTCTTGAAGCCCAGCCGGAACACGTGGCCGTGGGCATCAATCAGGCCCGGCAGCAGCGTCTTGCCCTGGCCGTCGATGCGCTTGGCATCCGGATACTTCGCGCGCAGCGCGGCAGCATCGCCGGTCTCCAATACCTTGCCCTGGTCGAACACCAGGCCGCTGAAGGTGACGATCTTGTCGTTCTGCAGCGTGTAGCCCTGAACGGACTGCACCAGCGTGGGAGCGGCATGTGCGTGAACGGCGGCCATGGCGGCCAGCGCGAGCAGACTCGTGCGGATGGACTTCTTCAAGGTGACTCCTTGTTGTTGTGCTGATTTTTTATGGTGTGTCAAAGACGCCCGGGATGGCGCCGAACGCTGGCAAAGCGCCGTCATTTACCGACCGGCGGTCGTCCTTCTACCGGCCGATATGACGCGCGGCATCATAAGAGAAAACTGCGGTGCGGGAAAGGGCGAGGGGATGCCTGAGCTAGTGCCCGAGCGCGAATGGCAGGGCGCGAATGCCCGGAGCAAATGCTCGGACGAATGCCGGAAGCGAATGCCCGAAGCGGATGCCTGAAGCGGATGCCTGAAGCGGATGCCTGAAGCGGATGCCTGAAGCGGATGCCTGAAGCGGATGCCCGAAGCGAATGGCCGGAGCGAATGCCGGACTTGGAAACGCAGTACCATCGTCATACCACGCGCCATGGAGCAGGGCATGCAGTTTCTCTGGCCACAAATGCTCTGGCTGCTGCTGGCTCTCCCCTTGCTGGCAGCCGCCTACCTCTACGTGATTGCGCGGCGCAAAAAAGCCGCCTTGATGTACGCCAGTATTGCGCTGCCGCGGGCCGCCCTCGGCCGCAAGCAACGAGTGCGGCGCCACATCCCGCCGTTCCTCGTCTTGCTGGGGCTTGGCGTCGCCCTGCTGGCTTGCGCCCGTCCCACCGCCACGATCACGCTGCCCTCCGACACCGTCACGGTAGTGCTCGCGATGGATACCTCCCGCAGCATGGCAGCGGCCGACGTGGCACCTACCCGAATCGCCGCCGCCCAGCACGCTGCGCGCGATTTCATCATCGGATTGCCCGCCAGCGTGCGCCTGGGCATTGTGTCGTTTGCCGCCACCGCGACCGTGGTGCTTCCGCCCACCGAGAGCCGGCAGGACATGCTCGACGCGATCGACCGCTTTCAACTCCAGCACGGCACGGCAACCGGCAGCGGGCTGATCCAGGCACTGGCGGTGCTGTTGCCCAACGATGGCATCGATCTCGAAGCGATTATTTTCGGTGGCGAATCACTTGCCCCCGGACCCGGCGGCAGATCGCTGTCAGAAGCCGCCGCGGCGGAAGCCGTCCGCAAGCGCGAACAAGAGCAGCCTTCGGCGAGCCCCGGCTCCTATCGCCACGGCGCAATCATCCTGCTCAGCGATGGCCGCCGCACCACCGGCCCGGATCCGCTGGACGCGGCGCGCATGGCCGCCCAGCGAGGGGTGCGGGTCTACACCGTGGGCTTCGGTACACCGCTAGAGGAGGGCGCAGCACCGCCGGGAATTTCTTCGCCCGTGCAACTGGATGAGGCGACCTTGCGGCAGGTCGCAATGCTGACCGATGGTGAGTACTTTCAGGCCAGCTCCGCGGCTGACCTGACGCAGGTTTATCGGCGGCTTACCAGCCGGTTTGCGTTGGAGCGGAAAGAGGTTGAGGTCAGTGCGTTGTTGGCGGCGGGGGCGGTGGTGTTGCTGGTGGTGGGGTGTGGGTTGTCGGTGGTTTGGTTTCGGAGGTGAGGGCGAGGGTCGAGTACCAGAATGGGTTTCCGTCATTTGCGCGTCCATATGTCTTCTTTCACGCCGCCGTCGAAGGCCAATGGCAGACATTGTTGCACCGCCCTAGATGGGCCGGAATTGGCTAGGAGCGATGTTGCTCGATGGCCGGTTAGCGACCCATACCAAGTCTTCGATCAAGCGTGCCGTCAAAGACTGCTACCAAGTACAACGGTTGTTGGGCCGTCACATGGTTGGGGTCGACTGGAAACGGCCGAAGCTCGACGGAATTCATGCGAGAGATGAATGCCATAATTGGTCACATAAAGCTCACTCGATGGCATCAATGGGTCTCCCGTCAGAGCGGGACCGCCTGCATGTTCTCTGGCAAAAACCATTGTTCCAGCGTGCCAAATGCTTCCGGCGACAGTAGCTGGGTGAATAGCAGTGCGAGGCGCCGTTTGGGACGGGAACAAGCGACATAGAAGAGATTGCGGTTTCGCTCAAAGAAGTCCTGCCTTGCCGCCGGAATAGCTTGCCCAGCGGCCAAAGCTAGCATTTCGCCAAAGTTATACTGGTTCCATCCCCGACCGATAACAACCAGGACGTTTTCGAATTCGGCCCCCTTCACTCCGTGCTTGGTTTCAAAAGGCGAATGACCATCCAGATAAGTTCTCAGCGCCGATATCTCCGCGTATGGAACAGCGCGCAGTCGTTTGATTTCGACGAGGTTTTCCGGCATGTCTTCACCAGGCGCTCCAACGAATTCGCGTAGTTCGCGCTCACGCTTTTCGACCGCGTCTGGAAGGCGGGGCCTGCGTCGCTCAAGGACGTGATCGATCACATCTCCAACAGTGCCCGTCGAACGAAGCTCCAAGAGTCGAGTCATCGCATTGTGCCAAACAGCCTTGTCCGCATGGCTGCGAAGAAGCGGGGTAGTCGCGCCCAGAGCTTCGAACATCGACCCAAACCGATTTGCCGCGAACGCGTCGCAGGCCGGTTCGAGCTCATCAACCAGATAAGCGATATGCGGATGCTCCTTCTTGGTGAAGGCGTCGTTGTAGCGAAAAACGGTTGGCAAGCTTGTGTAGCCCTGTTCGTGTGCGAGCAGCCTGTGCGTCAACATCAGGATCTTCGTACAAGCGGGCGCAAGATCCCATCCTTGCTGCATCAGAATATCCTTGACGCGCTCCAGCGCCTGGTGAGCAGTTTCGGCGGGAAGGTCACCGCTCCAATGTCCGCCGGTTCTGCGTTGCCCCGCCCAGTCATTCGTGTGAAAAACGCTAACCTGGCCTGTCGAATCCGGATCTTTCACTTCCTGTCGTAATTGAGGGCGCATCCGGTTAAGACAATCCACAATCGTCTTGACCGATCGGAAGTTCGCTTCCTTTCCGATTTCTCTCACAGATTGGTGTTCAAGTCTGCCGCACCCATCGCCATATATCTTCTGCCAGTTGTCTCCGAAAAAGCCGAACAGTGGCCCACCTGAATTGCTTAGAAAAAGCCGCTTGATGGCCTCGACCCAATCCTTGTCAGTGTCCTGGTATTCGTCCACCAGTATGATAGGGAAGCGATCTGCAACCATCCGACGGAATTTCAAATTCTCCATCAAGGAAATCGTGAGGGGCAGTACATCATCATGGTGGATCGATACACGGTCCTCGCGAATGGAGCGGTGGCCAAAGTTGTACTCCACCACGCGAGGGCCGAGACTGCCCCCGATCTCTGCAAGTCGCTCTTGCCAATGTGGCATTGCCTCGACCAGAGATCGTAGCTGCTTCTGGAAGCCACTAATCAGGGACCAGCAGAAAGCGTGGTTGGTCTCGCAGTACACCAACGGGCTCTTGTCGGTGCGAGCAGCAATCTCGTCTCTAGCAACGTTCGTGAACGTAATGCATGCAATCTGTTGATTTTTCCTCGGGAAATTATGCTCATTTCGCTCGATAAGATACTGCAATGCCTTGATCAAAGAATACGTCTTACCGGCACCAGCGCCAGCTTCCAGCCGGAAACTCAGTCCTTGATCGAGACATTGGAACATTGCGTCGAGGGCACGTCGACTCGCCAACTCGGCCGGGGATTGCGTATCAACCATGGGGAGCGGCCTCCGCCTTCGCAACGATAGCGTCTGCTGCCAAAGCCAGTGCAGGATCGGATAGATCAGGTTCGATGCCTGCTGCCAGCCATCGCACACCGTCAACAAGATACCTCGGAGCACTCCACCTTTTTTCCTCAAT
This sequence comes from Cupriavidus cauae, assembly GCF_008632125.1. Taxonomy (GTDB): domain Bacteria; phylum Pseudomonadota; class Gammaproteobacteria; order Burkholderiales; family Burkholderiaceae; genus Cupriavidus; species Cupriavidus cauae. Next base: position 118,470 of record NZ_VWRN01000017.1, on the reverse strand, counting down.
GGCATACTTAAGTGCGAATTCCGATTTCTTGAATTCTCCTGCTTTGCCACGGGCGGCGACCTCCAACTCCTCTCTAGTATCGCCCGACAGCCCAAACAGTGTCTGATTTGCGAGGATGAAGGCGTCCTCGAAAGTCCGTCCACATGGACCGTGTTCGACTTCAGCACATTGATATGCTATTCGATTTCCGTCTTTTATCTTGTCGGTCTCGCGCTTTGTCAACAGTCCCTGGAGGGTGAATGGATCATCCTCGGAAAACCACGCTTTCAGGCATGCGTTGCTTGAATATGTTCCTTTATGGACCTCGCATGCCGAACCGCCTGCTTCTTCGACAGCATCAAGGTCAGTGATAATCAAGCTACGGAGTTCGAGGAAGTGTAGAAGCCTAAAGAACAAATGCGCGTACGCTCCCCCCACTTCTATCGTGGTTACGTACTGACTGGACAACTTCGGAGCGTCGGGCTCAGTCTCTTCGAGCTTGGCAATGACGGCCGGCAAAAGAAGACGTTCGCTCAAGCCTTCAACAAGAATGGCCTTGTCTGCAAAGAAAAGATCGCAACGCGTCAGTGTCATGTACTGGTGAAGGAATTTCTTGTCTGGTTCAGAAACGCCATCCAGCCCTCTGCGCAAATCCTTGATCTTGGTCTGCCGGATGCCGGGTTGCGCACCAGGCACGTCTCGTCCGAGGAAGTAACGGATGCTCTCGAAGCCCGCTTCGTTTGCGATGTGTGAAGAATGCGTTGATACGACGAACTGGACCGGCCAGGGCCCCTTGTCTTCCGAGCTGTCCACGAGCAATTGTGCCGTTTTGGCAAGTTGCCGAATGAATACTTCTTGCATCTGCGGGTGCAAATGCGCCTCGGGCTCCTCGATGAAAATGAGGTGGACACCAGGAGCCGTCGCTTCAGCTCGAAAGGCTTTATAGAACCCGGCCAACTGCAAGAGGATGAAGATTAGATTTCGTGCGCCGAGACCGTTGTACGATTCGGGCAATGCGACGCCGCTGTAGCCGGCGTAACGAACTTTCGTGAAATTCGACAGCAGCTTTCGCACGTCGAGAAGTGTTTCAGTATGCAACTCCTGATTTCCTAAACCAGGGTATCCGAAGCTTTTCAGTGCAGGGATTAACCCTTTCAGTTGTCCTCCGAAGTTTGTATCAATCTGCGATTGAATACCTTGGACGGCTTCCGTCAAGGCGTCAGCGATCTGTTTGTCAGCCGCGCCCGCCGAAGCCGATGACGCCGTAGCAAATAGAAGCTCGATAGTCTTTGCAAGCACGTCCGACTCTCTTGACGTGACATCGTCCAAGCCACGCTGTGCGTTAATAAAACCGGTCTTGATCAAACCCTTCACCGCATTGGGGGGCAGGTGGCGCTGGTTTCCAGCATCATTGGGGTCTTCCGCCCATACACGCATCGCATAGTTGCCTGGTATCCGCTCCCGCAACATGCGAAAAAACTTCAGTCGAGCTTCCGCAGGCAACGGTGTCGGGGGCAGGCCGTCAAAAAGCTGGGAGAGATGACCGTCTTTTAGCTCGTAGCGGAGAACGACAAGTGCCTCGGTGCAGTCAGGATCGAGGTCGATAACAAACGGACTCAAGGGACCGAATTCAGGCTCATTTGGATTGTACTGGAGCGTCAGGCGCAGCTCGATGTACGGGACGAGGGCCCGGACGGTATTGTCGTGTTCGCCTTTAACCCGGGTTTCCCAGGCGAGAATGAAGGACTCATAACAAGAGCTGGAGAAGTCTTCAAGCTGAAACTGTGGGCTGCCATCTGCTAGTAGCCGCCGGATGACTTCGGAAAGCGACGTCTTGCCGCTGTTGTTGCGACCCACAACAACCGTAGTGAGATCCTCCAAAGCGAGGTCGACGTCCGACAGAAGGCGGAAATTCTTTATCTGAGCATGGCGCAGCTTCATTTATCCCCTCGAATTATCGATTTGAAGCGTCAGTTTCACGTATGGTAGCTCACAAGGGTGATCCCTCCGGGTACCAGAAGGTTTGTTCAGGACAAAGAAAGCGGAAGGCGGTCGCTGGCGCCAATTTACCGTCAGCAAATACGCTTGCAACTGCAGAGTGAGTCCTGATCGCTAGATGTCTGCAAAGTTCGCAACGTAGGGACTAGAATATCGGTGGCGAACTCTTTCGGAACATGGCAATGGCGGTGGAAACTAGCTCGACAATTGATGCCGTCGGCGTTTATCGGCTGACTGGCGCCATACACCTGAGCATCATCGACGCTCTGCCGTGGGACGACCGTCACCTCGAGCTACTTCAAGAGAAGCTAAACACTTACCTTGCGTTCATAGAATCGGGCGAGATTTATCGAAGCTATCCCGACGCGACTGAAAGGAGCCTTGTGATCGATATCATTATGCGGTTTCGTCCTAGTCAGAGGGCAGAGTTCTTCTTCGAGCAAGCAAGGGCAGTAATCGAAAGCTACGGTGCGACCCTGACCCTTCGTCACGCGGGAACTGGCTATGCAGACGACTCTGCATAGCACCTCAACTGACCGCCTCGGGTCGAGGTGGCAGCGCCGGCCAGCCCATCATCGCCGCTGCTCCCCGCAATGGCGCTGACGTCCAGCGCTCACATGGTCACCGTTAGCTCGATATTTCGGAGGACTCGTTCAGCGTACTGGAGCCGTTCTAGAATGCGGCAAGCATCCATAGGAGTCCCCACGGCCGTTTGTTTGGTTCCACAGCGCTTACCCACTAAGTAGCCCGCATAGAAAAATCGCCAATCGAGTGCTCATTCATGTTAAAGGAAGTCCAGCATGACGAGATGTGCGTGACGCAACGTAACGGTCGTGTCCATCGAGACTTCCATGCCTGCTCTCGTTCCTTGGCAAAGAAAGCTGTGTGGCTCCAGCGTCTACTACTTCTCCCTGTGTTTCGCCTGCGCTCGTATTGCTGAAATGGCCTTCTATCGCGGATCGAAACTGAGCTCAAGTCTCGCACCACCCGGTTCCATCACCATCGCATGCCACTTCGGACCGTTGCCGGATGGCTCAGGTGCGAACTCCACCTGAACGCCGGGATAAGCGCGCACCCGTTCGAAGAGGCCGTCGAGTGATGACCGGTCCGGAACTTTCAATGCAAGGTGGTGAAGGCCGACAGCGTTCTTCCGATCGAAGGCCGCGAACGCGGTTGTATCCGCGACCTGCCACAGCGTGATCTTGGCTGTGCCGTCGGTGACGTACGTAGCGGGGTAGGCAGGGTCGCTGCCGAATACGCGCCACCCCAGGCATTCCGTAAAGAAGCGCGTCGAGGCTTCGAGGTTTGCAACGGTAAGGCCAATGTGGTCGATGCCCATGGTCGTGGCACTCATCGCGTCTACTCCGTTTTTGTGTTGGCTGGCGAAGATTGTGGCATGCGCAGCAGGCGAATCTTCCCTTGCGCAGCAAATCGACTTGCGTATATGATTCGTATATGGACCATATAGAGATACCGCAATGGGCATAGTCAATATCGACGACGATCTGCACGATCAAATCCGCAAGGCAAGCGCCGTGTCATGTCGGTCGATCAATGCGCAAGCGGCGTTCTGGATCAAGATCGGCATGCTGTGCGAAATGAATCCCACGCAGAGTTTCAATGAGATCGTGGCGGGGGAATTGCGGGCGGCTGGTGTGGTGTCGCAAGGCATCAAGGTCGCTTCGACATGAGAAAGCGGCCGGAAGAAATCGCGATTCTGGCGGAGTCGGGCAGGTTGCTGGCGCAGGTGTTTGCCTATCTGGACGGCCTGAACCTGATCGGCATGTCGACCATGCAGGTCAACGACCTGGTCGACAGCTTCATCGTCAACGAGCTGCAAGCGCGCCCGGCAAGCAAAGGGCAGTACGGATATGCGTACGCGCTGAACTCTTCTCGCAACAACGTGGTCTGCCACGGCGTTCCATCAACGTCGGACATCCTGCAGAACGGGGATATCGTCAACTTCGATATCACGTTGGAGAAGAACGGCTATATCGCCGATTCCAGTAAAACGTATCTTGTTGGCGAGGTGTCACCACTGGCCAAGCGGCTCGTGCAGGTCACCTACGAAGCCATGTGGAAAGGCATCCAGACTGTTCGCCCTGGCGCCAGGCTTGGTGATGTCGGGTACGCGATCGAGCAGCACGCGCGGAAGCATGGCTATTCGGTCGTCAGGGAATATTGCGGGCATGGCATCGGGCGTGAAATGCACGAGCCGCCCGAAGTCCTGCACTGGGGAAGGCCGCGAACAGGGTTGGAACTGCGCGAAGGCATGGTGTTCACCATCGAGCCGATGATTAACCAAGGCGGGCACGCCGTGCGGACCGAAGACGATGGCTGGACGGTGGTGACGCGCGATGGCCAGCTGTCCGCGCAATTCGAGCACACGGTCGCTGTCACGCGAAACGGCGTGCGAGTCCTGACGCTGCGGGCCGGGGAAACGCTGCCGAATTTCGGCTGATGATGGCGATGGTAGAGTGCATCGTTGTGCCAGCGCCCCGGTTTGATTCAGCAGATCGTCAACGAAGACAAGGAACGCGCCATAGATGCGCGCGACATGACCATGCAGATTCCGGCAATCATTCCCGCAAAAACCGCTCTGTTGGTCATGCACTATCAGACCGACATTCTTGCGTTGTTCCCCTCGGTCGCGCCTACTTTGCTCGGAAATACGCGCAAGCTGTGCGATGCTGCGCGAGCCAACGGCGTCAGCGTCTATTTCGCGAAGTTCCATTTCAGTCCCGGCTATCGGGAAGTCAGTCCGTTGAACAAGAACGGGCAGGGCGTCAAGAAACTCGGTCTTTTCGTAGAGGACCAGATTTCGCCGGAGCTCGGCCGGCGTGCCGACGAACCGATCATCATCGCCCACCGTGCCTCCGTGTTCTTCGGTACTGACCTGCAGGTACGGCTGTCCGCGCAAGGTATCGATACGCTGATCATGGTTGGTATTGCGTCGACCGGCGTGATGCTGTCTTCGGTCGCGTACGGGAGCGATGCGGATTTCCGCCTGTTCACGGTCAAGGATTGCTGCTACGACCCGGATCAGGTCGTGCACGATCATCTCTTCTCGACAGCGTTTGAATCCCGTACGACGGTGCTTTCGCTGGCTGACGCCTTGGCATTGCTTGCCTGAGACTCGGGCGACTCAATCGGGGTAGGTTCGGTGAAAACTTCGGAGGATGGACGGGAACGAGGCCGCGAACGCTGGCACAATTGCGCCTTTCTCATGAAGCATCAAAGGAATCCCCATGAAGTCTTCCCGCCGCTACAACCACCGCCAACGCAAGAAGCTCCATATCGGTGAGTATCAGGAGCTGGCGTTCGAGGTGATGGCCGATGTCTCCGAGTCGGCGCGCCAGGGCGATCCTGAGGCGCTGCTTGATCGGTTCCTGCAAGGGGCCATCGAGGCCAACGGACTGCTGATGGCGGGCGCCATCGACGATTACCAGTTGTCCGCCTATGTTCTGCTGAACGCCGCTCGCGGTTCGGTAAGCGCCGAGCAGCGCGAAGCGGTCGAAAAGTGGTTGCAGGCGTCCGCCGATTTCGAGAACGTCCGGGTCGGGCCGCTGCGTGACGCGTGGTATGGCGTGGACCAGGAATAATCGGAGCAGCGCGAAAGAAGCAAGGCCCGGCATTGCCGGGCCTTCTTACTGGTCATCACGCAACCCCACCTTCTTCGGGAGAGCCCCCATGCTCGACACGTAAAATTTCGGCGCCACCTACTATGCCGCGAGCAGGGCGTCCTTCCTGAAGGCACTAGAGCGCTCGGCGTAGCCGAAGCCATAGCCTCTGAGGGTCACCGTCGTCCGGCGTTGAGGTTTGCCGACCAGGCTAGCCTCCCCTATGCCTGTTCCAAACCAACAAGAATCCAGCTCATCTTCAGTTGGCGTTCAGGACCGACACAGGACAACAAGTCGAAGCCCATTTATCGCACGGCATCGCGCCGGTGGCTACGCCAGGACTACCACGCCAACTAATACGCATCGTTCATCATCGGTCCGGACGGGCGCAATATTGAACTGGTTTGCCCCGAGCTTGAAGCTACCGCTGCACCAAATCACTCTGATCACCGGCCAACAAAGGCTTACGAACTGCTAGCCGCACTATCCGCGCGAGGTATCGATACGCTGATCGTGGTCGGCATTGCGTCGACCGGCGTGAGCTGTCTTCAGTCGCGTGCGGGAGCGGTGGGGATTTCCGCCTGTTCACGGTCAAAGATTGCGGCTTCGACCGGATCCGGTCGTGCACGATCAGCGCCTTCCGACAGGGTCGAGGAGCGTGCGATGGTGCTTACGCTGGCTGACCAGACGTCGCGGAGGCCATTAAACAAAGCAGCAGTATGCAGTTTGATGGCTGAGGAGTGGCCTCCCTCCATGAGTCGACTGGTGCTCGCCGTCCGGCTATGGACTGACGCTGACGGCGGGATGAAGGTCACGGGACGACAAGTCGCTCGTCGTGCTGTGATGTACGAGCCCATCGGCTGTCGGAGGCTCACGTTCACCTAAGTCAGATCCTGTTATCGGCTCTGCCGCAAGAGAATCATTCTTTCTCAAATCCGGACCAGGTCGTGCATGATCACCTCGTCGCGATGGCATTCAAGTCGCGTATGACAGCTTTCGCTGGCTAATGCATCGACATTGCTTGCCTAGCATTGCAGCAATTCGGCCATCAAGATTGTTGGTCAACGATCGGAGTTCGGCTGGTGCACCGTTTATCGGGGCATTCTCCTTATGACACGTGCACGTCAGAGGGGGCTAGGTGGTCGCGTGCCAGGGATCGATCCAATTGACCGGCGAGCGCCTTGCCATCCTGCTGCGAATATGGTGTAGGCCTGGTGCTCGATGTCTGAGGTGCGAACCTTTATCACCTGCTTGGCGGGAAGGTGGCGTGCGCGTGTACTGCTTGGGCGCCAACGTGATTCCCACTTCGACTCATTGGGCTGTGCGATACAGCATCTCCTTAACGACAGCCGGGCAAGCGTCCGCGTCTAAAAGTATTTGCATTGCGGTACTCGGATTGGCTGGGCGATCATGATGCTGCATGGGTAGGGACTGCCCCAACACTGCCTCCTCCTGCGTGATATTCAAGGTCCCGTTACCGCGATATCGAGGGATGCGAAAGCAGACGCTATGGAAAACTGCTATTGGCTGAGGTTGCGGAGCCATTATCATGGCACACCGAGCGCTGTCAAAAAAAGATCGATAGCTACCGGGGGATTGTATTGGAGCGGCGGATGCAATCCGTTACAATTGCCACTCCAGACTAAAACAAGAGAAACTAGAATGACATATTCCCGCTGGATTACCGAGGAACGGGCACAACAAAGTAGTCGAACATTCGCCAGCGTAAACCAGGCGATAGAGAGCGACCGTGGACGGATTCTGTTCTCAAGTCCATTTCGTCGGTTGCAAAACAAGGCACAAGTTTTTTCCCTTGAGGGGAATGCAGCTGTCCGCAGCCGCTTGACCCATTCGCTGGAAGTCGCACACATCGGACGCTACATTGCGCAAGAGGTGCTTTCCCGGTTCGAGAAGGGTAGTAAGCTGAGTGAGATTGGCCTCCTGGACCGTCAATCGGCATTCGTTACCTTGGTGGAGAATGCGTGCCTTCTGCACGACATTGGGAACCCGCCATTCGGGCATTTCGGCGAAGCCGCTATTCGTGCTTGGTTTGGTGGTGCGGGGCGAAAGGCTTTTTGTGAGGCTACAGGTTTATCGGAGAAGGAAGCTTACTTTGACGGCGAATACCAGGATTTTCTCCGGTTCGATGGCAACGCACAGGGTTTTCGAATTATCACCCGGCTTCAAGGGGAGGATGGCACGACCGGATTGAATCTGACTTTTAGTCAACTTGCTAGCTACCTAAAATATGTAACGCTACCTCAAGATGTTAATGGCGAACTGAGAATATGCAAAAAACCGGGTTATTTCAACACAGAAGCGGATATTGTCGATAAAATCCGTGCTGTGTTTTCGCTTGGAGCGTGGCAGCGATTCCCGCTGGCGGCGTTGATGGAAGCAGCTGATGATATCGCATACTGCCTCAGCGATATCGAGGATGGGATTGAAAAGCGATTAATCACCTTCGATGAATTCATTTGCGCCGTTCATAGCACCGCGGCCGAGACAGTTGGTACGGACCCGTTAAACGCAGAACTGCAGTCCTTGCTTGCCTCCTTGGAGGACGGTAGGCTGTCAAAATTTGTCCAGGTTAGAACGCGAGTTTTCAATCATGCAGTTCAGCACGTCGCCCAGCGATTTGTCGAGCATCATGACGCAATCTGTGCGGGAGAACATGTTGAACTCATCGAGCCAAAATGCGCACTCGAGCGGCTATTCTCCGCCATTCGAAAAAACGTCGCACGACGAGTATACAGTTCTCCGGAAGCTGAGCACGTCGAGCTCGCAGGGAATGCCGTTGTCTATGGGCTTCTGGAGAATTTTGCACGCATTTTGCGGCTACCGGCTGAACAGGCGAAAGCAGTTCTTGAGGATGACGTGGAGTTCTGTAAGCGGCATCATCTCGATTTGGAAATGCGACTCGCCCACATGCTGCCAGACGCCGCACTGCGAGCATATCGAGCGATCCCTCACGGAAATACCGAGGCAATCGCAGAATGGCATGCTCGTGCTCATTTGATTTTAGACTATATCTGTGGAATGACGGATAATTTTGCGTTGAAGACTTTCCAATTGCTTTCCGGAATTCGAGTTGGTGAGGGAAATGGATGAACTTTGATGCCCATCCGCTATTGGTACTGAAGCAGCTTAGGCAACACTATGGCGACGCAGTGTCGTGCACTTTTAGTGTGTACGAATACCAGCCACAGAGTATCGACGATAAACGGCAATCATTCAGTGTGAAGATATCAGAAGTAACCTACGCTTGGCTTGAGTCGGTGCTCGCGGGGTTGCCTCCCAAAGTGGAGCTGGCGCTTCATTCCAATGTAATTTTGGAAGGGAAGACGCTACATATTCCAATGGTAGATTTTGCAACGCGGAGCCGTGCGCAGTTGCCTAAGCTTAAGGAATTTCTTGGTCAGAAGATTGTAGATAGCATACTGTGGTTCGACAGTGGGCGCTCCTTTCACGGATATGCCGCTACTCTTATTACTGAGATAGAGTGGATCGAGCTGATGGGCAGGTTGTTGCTGGCTAACAAGCCAAATCAAACTCCTTTGACCGACCCTCGATGGGTTGGGCACCGGCTTATCGCTGGTTATTCCGCGCTACGTTGGAGTTGCAACACCAGGCAGTATATTCAGATCCCTCAATTGGTAACAGTACCGTAAGGCGAAGATTTCGAAAATATGCCGGTTTAAATTGGGTGATTTAATAGTGGAAAGGGCTGGTGAAATTTGCAAGAATGGATGCCGGCGATCTGCGGAGCGGCATCATTTCGCCGGCCGTGTCCATAGAGGGAAATGAGAGCGTTGCAGTATGAGGATTTCGGCAAGTCAGAGTTCACGTTTTTCGTGTCCGTGCCGCCGATTCGACTACATAAAACTCGGCGTCATCAGCTACGCCGCCAGCAAAGCCTTCTTCGTAAGAGCCCTCGAACCCTTCCGCGTAGCCGTAGCCTCGGACCGCTCACCGTCCTACGGCGTCGAAATTTGCCCTCCAGGCCAGCCCTCCCTCTGCCTCTTCCAAACCAACAAAAAAAAACCAGCGCATCTCCACCTCGCATTCAAAGCCGAAACACGCCAACAAGTCGAAGCCTTCTATCGCGCAGCGCTCCAGGCAGGCGCCAAAGACAACGGCGCCCCCGGTCTCCGCCCGCACTACCACCCTAACTACTACGCAGCCTTCGTCATCGGCCCGGACGGCCACAACATCGAAGTCGTTTGCCACGAGCCCGAAGCCGACCCCGCAGCCGAAGCTAAGCCTATCGCTGCACCAAATCCCTGACCCCCTGCCGGCAAAGACTGACGAAATGCTGGGCCGCCGATGACTGGCCGCGCCCCGGGTGAAACGCCAGGATCGCCCGGAATCGGACCGCGCCGGCGAACGGAATACTGCGGAGCCCAAGCGCCAGATAGGTCCGTGCGACAAGCGGATTGGTGATTGCGAGACCCGCGCCGGCCAGCACCAGCGCGCATTGCGTATGGCTGTACGGCGTCGTTGCGACGAAGCGTGGCGCGATCTGGCGCTCGGCAAAGGCGGCTTCCAGTTGTCGTTGGGCCGGGTCCGCGGCGTCGAGGCCGATCAGCGGGGCGTCGGCCAGGTCCGCGACGCCGACTTTGGCGCGAGCGGCGAATGGATGCGTCGCGGGCACGATGCAGACCGCCGGCACGGCATAGAACTCCGAGGCGGTCAGGCCGCTGGTGTCGACCTCGTCGCCCATGAAGGCCAGATCGAGCTCGCGTTGCAGCAGGCGTTCGCGCAGCGCGCGCGAGCTGTCTACCTCCAATCGGCAATGGCTGCGCGGATAGCTGTGGGAGAAGCTCGCCACCGCCATCGGCATCACGCTGGCGGCCATGGCGTGCAGCGCGCCGACGCGCAGCATGGTGTCCTCGTGCTGGCGAAGCAGGTCGATCTTGCGCTGCACGGCGTCGAGGCCGATATAGACGCGTTCGACTTCGTCCATCAGCGCGGCGGCCTCGGCGGTCGGGACCATGCGGCCCTTGCTGCGGTCGAACAGGCGCAGCTGCGCAATCTTCTCCAGTTGCAGGACGATCTGCGTCACCGCCGGCTGGCTGATATGCAGTGCCTCGGCGGCGCGGCGCGCGGAGCCGAGGCGCATGACCATGCGGAATACCTCGATCTGCCGGGCGCTGATGGACGGTTCGCCAGCGCCTGTTGCCGCCTCTTTCATAGGGAGCCTATAAGTTCGTCTTATTGAAAAGCTGCAATGGCTTTGATCGCAACGGCGTGCCGGGCCGTAGACTTCGCCTCATGCAATCGTCGTCTTTCGCCATGCCTCTCGACCGTTCATCGAAGCCGCTTTCGGCCATCAACCCGACTCTCAACCCGGCACTGCACGCGCTGCAATGCATCAGTTGCGAGGCGATCTATCCCGTTTCCGATCTTCCGGAAGGCTGCCCGGCTTGTCACAGCCGGGGCCGACCCAGCAGTGTCGAAGCGGTCTACGACGCGCGAGCCTTCGATTTTGCACCAAAAAGCGCAGGTTATCGCTGGGGGCACTGCCTGCCGTATCTGAACGGCGTGACGCTGGGCGAGGGCGACACGCCTTGTCTTCCGGTGCCGGCGCTCGCCGAGCTGGCTGGCGTCGCCTCGGTATGGATCAAGAACGAGGGCGCGAACCCGACCGGTTCGCACAAGGACCGCATGTCGGCCCAGGCCGTGAGCCGCGCGCTGGCGATCGGCGCGAGCGAAGTGGTGCTGGCCTCCAGCGGCAACGCGGCGGTATCCGCCGCGGCCTATTGCGCGGCGGCCGGCCTGGCGTGCGAGGTGGCGACCTATCGGGACCTGCCGCCGATCTTCGATGCGGCGCTGCGCTACTACGGCGCGAAACGTATCGTTTGCGAGACCGGCCATGCGCGGTGGCAGCATGTGCGCCAACGCGTCCGCGACGATGGCGCGTTCCCGCTGACCAACTACAGCATTCCCGCGGTGGGCAGCCCGGTGTTCGGCGTGGAGGGCTATCGCGCTGCGGCACTCGAATGGGTGCACCAGGGTTGCGAGCCGGACCATGTCATCGTGCCGACCGCGCGCGGGGACCTGCTGTGGGGCATCTATAGCGCGCTGCGCGATCTGGTGGCGGCACGGCGGCTGGCCCGCGTGCCGCAGCTCTGGGCGGTCGAGCCGTTTCCGCGGCTGTGGCGCGTGCTGGCCGGCGAGCCGCAGCAAGGCGATTTCTATGGCGCCACGCAGCAGTTCTCCACGGCGGGATCGACGGTGACCGCGCAGCAGGTCCTCGCGGTGACGCGCTCTGGCGGCGGCGCGGTGGTCGTGGGTGACGATGCCGCCCGCGCCGGCACCGCAGCGCTGGCCTCGGCAGGATTCTGGGTCGAGCTGTGCGCCGGGGCAGGGCTCGCCGCGGCGCAAATGCTGCGCGCCGATGGGCGCATCGATGCATCGCAATCGGTTCTTCTGATGTTGACGGCACGGGGCGATCGCGACCCCGCGCAAGGCTGACCCTCATACAGGCTGGAGTGTTCCCATGACGCTGCCCTATCTGCTCGCCTCCCTCGCAATCTGCCTCACCGCCCATGCCCCCGCGGCAATGTCGGCCTATCCGGAAAAACCCATTCGCCTCGTCGTGCCCTGGGCCGCGGGCGGCAGCACCGATGCGCTGGCGCGCGCCGTGGCGCAGCGGATGAGCGAATCGATGGGCCAGCCCCGTGGTCGTCGAGAACCGGGCAGGGGCCTCGGGCCGCATCGGCGCCGAGGCCGTGGCAAAGGCGGCCCCGGACGGCTACACCTTGGGCGTCATCGAACTGGCCCATACGGTGGCGCCGTCGGTGTTCCGCCAGATGCCATACGATCTGCTGCGCGATTTCACGCCCGTCTCGTTGCTCGGCGAATCGCCGCTGGTGCTGTTCGCGGATAGCACCCGCTATCGGCCCGGGGAGGCTCAGCGCTTCCTTGCCGATGCGCGCAAACAGGGCAAACCGCTGCAACTGGCCACGAGCGGCAACGGCACGATCAGCCATCTGGCGGCCAAGATGCTGGAGGCGCAGGCCACCATCCCGATCGATGCGGTGCCCTACCGCGGCTCCGCGCCCGCGCTTACCGATGTCTCGTCGCAACTGGTCGCCGGCCATTTCGCCACGCTGGCGAGCGGCAGCAGTCTGCTTGGCGCGGGCAAGATCACGGCGCTGATGGTCACCGGACCGGCACGCATTGCCGCGTTACCGAATGTGCCGACCGCCGCCGAGGCGAAACTGCCGGCGCTGCAGATCAGCCAGTGGTGGGCCATCGTTGCACCGGCACGGACGCCGTCGACCGTGGTTACCCGGCTGGGGGACGAGGTGCGGGCGGCGCTGGCCAGTCCTCAGACCAAGGCGCGGCTGGATAGCCAGGGCATCGAGCTGAAGGCCTCGTCGCCCGCGCAACTGGGCGACAGGCTGCGCGGCGAGGTCGATCGTTGGGCGGCGCTGGTGAAGCAGGCCGGCATTCAGCCGGAATAAGGATCGGCGCGGATCCCGCTATCGCAGCGGGATCCAATCGATCATCAGGCACGGTGGCCCGTGTCGCCGATCGCGGCCAGCAGGGTATCAGGCGCGTTGATCCGTGTCGCCGATCGCCGTCAGCAGGTATCAGGCGCGTTGGCCCGTGTCGCCGATCGCGGCCAGCAGGTCGTCCGCGTGGACCATCAATTCGCGTACGCGCCGCAGCGCCCGGTATTGATTCAGCACGGCGCTCCACTGCGGCGATTCCAGCAGTTGATGCCAGACCGGCTCGAGGTCCCGCGCTTCCGCCTGCTGCGTTTCGATCAGCTTGCTGGCGAATTCGAGCGTGGCCGGTGCCGACAGCAGCTGCATCCGGCTCGCAGCGCTCAGCACGCGTGGATGGGATTCGGCCGGCGCGTCGCTGCAATACAGGACCTTGCTGGCGAGGCCCGCCTCGTCGGTCGGCAGCGCGCTCAGCGACGCGCCACGCAGGCGCACGGTGCCTTGTTCCGTCTGGAATGCATACGTGACGTGTTGCTCGGCATGGGCGAGCAGGCGCAAGCCGCGCAGCAAGCGAGGGAGATCCGTCGTGGCGGCATCCACGGAAGCCTTGGCTTCGACGAGCAGGCAGACGTCCCAGGCCGGTGTTTCGTCGTCGGCCTCATCTTCCGTGTTGGCCTGCCTGAGCAATACCGCATCCCATTCGGTCTTGGCTCGCTCGTGGCTGGCCGGCAGCGACGCCGGCACGCGCATCGAAGTCACCACGCGGTAAGGCGCCGACGTTCCCTCCGCGTCGTTGAGCCGCTGTGCCAACGCCCGCAGCGCCTGCGCGGCCAGCGCTTCGGCGGCGGCCCCGCGCTGCCGCGAGGAAGCGCCCTGCGCCGTCGCGGTGGCGGTTCCCGAGCGAGGACCTTGCCGGTCCCATAGCGAGCGATATTGGCGGACCTGCGCATCCGAGCTCAGCGCTTCGAGCTGGCGCAAGCGTTCCAGTGCGGGGCTGTCCAGCAATTGCGCCAAGGCTGGCTGCAGCGGGGCTGCGTTCGGCGCTGCGTTCGGCACCTCGTTCGAGATCGCCGGCATGGCGAGCAGGCGTCGAACCGTATCGTGCAGCGCCGCCCACGAGGAGGCCGAGGCCGCCGCGTGGAGATGTGTCATGGCCTCACGCTGCGGGCCCGAAGCGCCTCGCTGCGGTTTGTTCGGGTGGGCCACCGCGTTGACGGCAGCCAGCACCAGCCTGCGGTCCTGCTCGGCACGGGCCGCCAGCGATGCGTACTCGTGCACCTGGGGCACCCGATGCCGAAGGACCATCGCCTGGAAAGCCGGGTCGCCCGCATCCGGCCGGATCGCTTCCCGCACCATGCGCGCGAGCGATTCGACGAACAGATGTTTCAGTGCGGCGCCCGGGATTTCGCCGTTGGCGAGGGCGAGGCGCGCCTGCTCGATGGTCACCGCCAGCGCCGTCGCCGGACTGGCCTCGTGGATCCGTTCCGATACGGCGCCGATCGCCGGCAGGCGATACCGGCGTGCTACGGTGCGCAGCGTGTCGTCGAGCAGGGCGGGCGGTGGCGGCAGCGGCAGGGACATGCGTGCAATGGTAGCAATGACTCACGCGCCCAACGATTCCCGCACCAAGGATGCCCGCACCGGTTAAGCCCGCGCCGATGACTTCAGCACCGATAACTCCAGCACCGATGACTCCCGCCCCCCAACGCAACCCGATGTCCCCCGGGGAATCGCCGTGCAGTCCCGTTACCCCGCACGTGCCATGGCACCGAGGCGCCCGAGCACGTCGTCCAGCTCGGCATTCAATGTCGCCACCAGTTCCGCCGCCGGCATCGAACGCGCCAACGGTGCCGCCTGGCCCGCCCATTGCGCGGCGAAGTCCGCGCTGCCGGCCGCCTTGGCGGCGGCGTGCAGCGCCTTGCCGGCGTCATAGGTGATCGGGTAATCGGGAATCGGCGGCGCATCGGCCGCGACGCCCAGTTCGGTGAAGCGATTGACGAAGCCGCGCGCGGCGCGGCCGGAGATGGCGCGCGTCAGCGTGGTGGGACGCGTCTGCTCCGCCAGCAGCGCTTCGCGATACGCGGCATCGGCCACCGTCTCGGGGCATGCCACGAACGCGGTACCGAGCTGCGCCGCTGTCGCGCCCAGGGCCAGCGCGGCCGCGATGCCGGCGCCGTCCATGATGCCGCCCGCCGCGATCACCGGCAGGCCGGTCTTGCGCACCAGCAGCCGGACCAGCGCCATCGTGCCCAGGCCCTCGTCGAAGCCCTGCGTATCGAACACGCCGCGATGGCCGCCGGCCTCGACGCCCTGCGCGACCACGGCATCGATGCCGGCCGCTTCCACCTTGCGCGCTTCCGCGATCGTCGTCGCCGAGGCCAGCAGCACGATACCCGCCTCGCGCAGCGCATCGATCCATGCCTGGTCCGGCAGACCGAAGTGGAAGCTGACGACCGCGGGCTTTTCCTGCAGCGCCATCTCGTACATGGCCTCGTCGGCGACGAAGCTGCGATAGATCTCGCGCAGCGAGGCCGGCGGGGTCGCGCCGAATTCGGCGAAGCGCGGCGCCAGGTAGTCGAGCCAGCCGCGTTCGCGCTGCGCATCGGCCTGCGCCGGCACATGGCAGAACAGGTTGATGTTGAAGGGGCGATCGGTCAGCGCGCGCGTGTCGCGGATAGCCTGGCGTGCGGCATCGGCGTTCATCGCGCCGACGCCGAGCGAGCCGAGGCCGCCGGCGTTGGAAACGGCCGCGGCCAGCGCCGGCGTGCTGACGCCCGCCATCGGGGCCTGGATGATCGGCGTCGACATGCCGAGCCGGGCCAGCAGCCCGTTCTCAGCGGAAGATTCAACGGAAGAGGGGGTCATCGGATGCTCCTTCGGGATCGGGCCGCTCAGCCTTGGCGCAGCTCGTGCAGCAATGCTTCGTAGGCGGCGGTGGTGAAGCCGGCGCGCTTGACCAGGAAGGTATGCGCGGCGCGCACCGGCACGGTGTGGAAGTCGTCGCTGTCGCCATGCAGCGCCAGCAGCGATTTGGGCAAGATGGCGAAGGCCGAGCCCGCGCTGACGCAGGCCAGGATCGCGTGATAGGAGGGCATTTCGCGCACGGTCAGGTTGCGGCGCAGGGCCTCGTCGGCCTGCGCCAGCCATTCCTCGGCGCAGCGGCGGTAGGTGCAGCCGCGCGAAAAGCCGGCGAGCGTGCGCAGCCTGACGTCCTGCGGCCGGCGCACGCGCGGATGGCTGGCCGGCAGCACCAGCACCAGTTCCTCGGTGAACAGGAACGTGCCTTCGAGCCCGGGCGCCATGTCCTCCATCGACAGCTGGCGCGGCGATCCGGTGCCAGGATGGGCGACGATCGCGCAGTCGAGCTGATGCAAGGCGACCGCATCGGCCAGCGCCTGCGCGGTGCCGGTGCGGATCTCGACGTCGACCAGCGGATAGCTTGCGTGATAGCGGGCCAGCGGCTTTGGCAGGCGGGCCGCCGCGGCGCTTTCCATGGTGCCGAGCCGCAGCTTGCCGGTGGGCACGTCGTGCCGCATCGCCTGCCGCGCTTCCTCGGCCAGCGCCAGCAGCCGCTCCGCATAACCAAGCAGCTTTTGCCCTTCGGCGGTCAGCGTCATGCGCTTGCTGTCGCGCTGGAACAGCGTCACGCCGAGGCTGTCCTCGAGCTGCTTGATGCGCGTGGTGACGTTCGATTGCACGCGATCGAGCGCGCGGGCGGCCCGCGTGACGCTCTGCTCCTGCGCCACGGCGCGGAAGATTTCCAGTTCGGCCAGTTCCATCCGGATGCGGCGCGGTGTCTCGCGCCGTTCTCAATTCAGGAATGAAGATGGATCAAATATCCTGTATCGAGAACGATAAGTCAAGGCGACCACAAAGGTCGAGGCGACCACGAAGGACCCACAAAGGACCCACAAAGGACCCACAAAGGACCCACAAAGCAAAAAGGGAGAACGCAGTACGCGTTCTCCCTCCTGGATTGTTCGACAGGCTGGTCCGGCGTGGCCGGCCCCTAGTCCGATCAGAAGTCCTCGGCGTCCACGTCGTAGTTCGCCGGCTCCCAGCGGATCGCCAGCAGCGCCAGCAGGCCGGCCAGCGGCGCCAGCGCGATGACCCAGAACACCTTGGTGCTCAGCGCGGCGGCCAGCACCGGGAACAGGAACAGCGACAGCGTGGAGCTGGCGCGCATCAGCGTCTGGTTGAAGCCCACGCCCACGCCGCGCAGCGAGGTCGGGTAGCTCAGCGAGGCATAGGTCATCGTATGCGCGCCCGGACCGAAGCCCTGGCCCAGCAGGAACACGGCCAGCAGCGCGATCGCCGCCACCACTTCGCTGACCCCGTCCGGTTTGCCGACCAGCGCCAGGCCGACCAGCGCGGCCAGCTGGAACGCGTAGCCGACCACGGTCAGCTTCCACGCGCCGACCCGCGGCACCAGCCGCACGCCGATCAGTCCGCCGACGAAGGCGAACAGCAGGTTCAGCGCCAGCGAGATCAGGATCGTGTTCAGCATGGTCTGCGCCAGGAAGCTGGCGATGATGACCGGCAGGCCGAAGGCGACCGCGTTGTAGGCGAACGACGAAGCGATCGACATGATCGTCGCCAGCACCGTGCGGCTGCGATAGACGCCCTGCAGCAGCACCGCGTAGTTGCCCCAGGACGCGGCGCGCTTGGCGGGCTTGGCCACCGCGTCGGGTGCAACCACCGCGTCGATGCCATAGGACCGCTTCAGGATCCGCGCGGCCCCTTCAAGGTCGCCCTGGTTGGCGGCCCACACCGGCGATTCGCTCATGTACTTGCTGCGCACCGCGATGATGACCAGCGCCGGCACCGCGCCGAAGCCGAGGATGATGCGCCAGAGCAGCCCGCTGTGCGACTCGGGCAGGACCGCGTAGCACAGCAGCACCAGTAGATACGACACGCAGATCGCCGCATACCAGGTGGGGCACCACATCGCCACGCGCGAGGCCTTGTTGCCGCGGCCCTGCAGCTTGGAGAACTCGGCAAGGAACGCCATCGCCACCGGCAGGTCGATGCCGACGCCCAGGCCCATCACGAAGCGGGCACCGGCCAGCACGTATTCGTTCGGTGCCAGCGCGCAGGCGATGGCCGCCACCACGAAGAACAGCATGTCGGCCATGAAGACGCGATAGCGGCCGATGCGGTCGGTGAAATAGCCGCCGAGGAACGCGCCGACGATGGCGCCGAAGGTGATCGCCGACGCGACCATGCCCGTGCCGGCCGGCGTCAGGTTGAATTCGCGGGTGACGTCCTTCAGGCCGAAGGCCAGCGCGCCGAGGTCGTAGGCGTCCAGGAACACGCCGCCCAGCGCGATCGCGACCACCATGCGCGCATTGCTGGCCTGGGCGCCGCCCTGGTTGACCAGTTGCGAGACATCGGCGGCGGAGCGGATGACGGCCTTGTTGGGTGGAGCGGCGGTGGCGGCCGCCTGTTGCGCTTCGGCAGGGGAGAGGGTGAGGTCGACGGACATGGGGATCGTGATGGGAGCATGCGCCGCGCGCCGGGAGGGGCGGCGGCGCGGCGAATGCTACGCCAGCACGATCGCTGATCCAAATGACTTATTGTTATATCTTTAAGGACGCTGGAATTCCGGGCCTTGGGGCGTCCCGTTTCCCATGTTCGGTATATGTTTCAAATGTTCCGTGGGCCTTGCGGTCTTGCCTGCATGCCGTCTTACGGCCGGCTGCTCCCCGTTCCCTCGAAGGCCGAGCGCAGCGCTGCCGCGTCCAGCTTCTTCATCTGCAGCAGGGCCTGAACCAGCCGGTCGATGCCCGCCTGGTCGCCGGAACGCATCAGCGTGTCCATCTCCGCCGGCACGATCTGCCACGAGACACCGAACGGATCCTTGCACCAGCCACACACCTCCGCTTCGGGTACCGCGGAGAGCTTTGACCAGTAATGGTCGATGCTCGCCTGGTCCTCGCACGGCACGACAAACGAGATGGCCTCGTTGAAGGCGAAGCCGTGCGGGTAGCCGCTGTCCATCGCCGCCATCCACGTATTGCCGAGCCGGAAGTCGGAGAACATCACCGAGCCCGCCGGATTCGGTTCCATGCCGGGCCCATAGCGGACCAGTTGCCCCGCCTGCGAATCCGGGAAGATCTCGCGCCAGAACTCGCCCGCCGCCTCGGCCTTGCCGCAGGCATCGCCGGTGAACATCAGCGCCGGCACGATCGGCGGCCGGGATTCGCTCGACGTATCGGTCAGCATCAATTGCCAGGACAGCCCGTAGCGGTCCTGTATCCAGCCGAAGCGCGCGCTGAAGGGGTAGGCGTCCAGCGGCATCAGCGCCTGGCCGCCATCGACCAGCTTGTCCCACATGGCATCCAGCCGTTCGCGCGCCTGCGGATCGCGGCCCGGATCGAACAGCACGAAGAAGGAGATCGACGGATTGAAGCGGAACATCGGTCCCGCCGAGATCGCCATGAAGGGCTGGCCCCATAGCGTGAACCGCACGAGATCGCAATCGCCGGACGGCGTATTGCGGATCTGACCGACGAAATCGACGGCCGACTCCGGAAATACCGATACATAGAAGCGCGCCGCTTCGACGGCCTCCTTGTCGTACCAAAGGTGCGGGACAAGGGTGGGCGGTGAGGCGACAGGCGGGGTGACAGGCGTGGTCATGTGCCGGGCTCCTTTTCAGGCATCTCGAAAGGAAAACGGCGCCATGTCGGCCGCCGTTTTGCGATGAAACTCCAGAGTAGTCGCCGCACGCGTCCGGCACAAATCCGGGGCGCAAAAAATCCCCAGGGTGGAGTGCCCTGGGGATCGGGTATTTCGGGATCGCGTGTTTCAGGGCCGCATATCTCTGCGGCCCCGCGCCGCTACTTCTGCACGGACGGCGCCGGCGCGCGCAGCGCCGCCTGGTGACTGGCCGAGGCCGAACGCCGATGGTCGATCATCGAGACCGCCAGCGCGGCGATCACGGCCGGAATCGCGATGGCGACGAAGTTCTGCTGCAGCGGCAGCGCCATGCCGACCAGCATGCCGATCACGATCGGGGCGAGGATCGCGCCGCTGCGGCCGACGCCCGAGGCCCAGCCGATGCCGGTGCCGCGCGCGGCCATCGGATAGAACTGGCCGGCATAGGCGTACGTCACGATCTGCGTGCCGATGGTCGACGCACCGGCCAGGCCCACCAGCACGAACAGCACCGGCGTCGGCACCGGGTAGCCGAGCAAGGTGATGGATACCGCCGCCAGCGCGTACATGCCGACCAGCACGTGCTTGATATTGAAGCGGTCCGCCAGCCAGCCGCCGCCGACCGCGCCGATCATCGCGCCGAAGTTCAGCACCAGCACGAAGGTCAGCGCCGAGCCCAGGCTGTAGCCGGCGCTGGCCATCAGCTTGGCCAGCCACGAGCTCAGCGCGTAAACCATGAACAGGCACATGAAGAACGCGACCCAGAACATCACGGTGCTGAAGCCGCGGCCGTCCTGGAACAGCTTGCCGATCGGCGCCTCGCCGGCCTTCAGCTCGGGCAGCGCAAAGCGGTCGTCCGCTTGCGGCCGGTAGGACGGCTCGAGCCGGCTCAGCACCTTCTTGACCTCGTCCAGGCGTCCCGAGCGGATCAGGAAGGGCATCGACTCCGGCAGCGACTTCATCACCATCGGGATCAGCAGCACCGGCAATCCAGCGGCCAGGAACACCGATTGCCAGCCGTAGCTCTCGATCAGGCCCTTGCCGACCACCGCGGCCAGCATGCCGCCGACCGAATAGCCGCTGAACATCAGCGTGACCATGGTGCCGCGGATCTTGCGCGGCGAATACTCGGTCATCTGCGCGACGACATTGGGCATCACGCCGCCGATGCCCAGGCCCGCGAGGAAGCGCGTGACGCTGAACGTCACCGGATCGCTGGTGAAGCCGGCAGCGGCGGTAAAGACCGAGAACAGCACGATGCAGATGGCGATGGCCCAACGCCGGCCGATGCGGTCGGCGATGGTGCCCAGGAAGATCGCGCCGAACATCATGCCGAACAGCGCGGAACTCACCATGAAGCCGGCCTGCGTCGCGTCGACGCCCATCGACTGCATGATCGACGGCAGGGCGATGCCGGCCACGGCCAGGTCGTAGCCGTCGAAGATGATGATCAGCGCGCACCAGAACAGCACGAGCCCATGGAAGCGGTTGAAGCGGGCCTCGTCGGCCAGCTGGTGGACGTCGATTTGACGCATGGTTGTCTCCTTGCAGTCCGGTTTCTACCGGCTCTGTGATGGGTGAACGATCGGGTACGGGGCCGACGGCGCCGCCAGGAAGCCGCGCCGGCGTTCCCGGCGGCGTGCGGCGACTATTGCGGCAAGTTCTGCGGCAAGTTCTGCGGCAACTCTTGCGGCAACTCTTGCGGCAAGTCGTGCGGCGACCGCGTGATCGGCGCCATCGCTGTCGACTGCGGATCGCGCACGAAATCGACGATCGCCGCGATCAACGCGTCGGGCTGATCGCGATGGGGCGAATGGCCGCAGTCGGGGAGCTCCAGCAAGCGCGTCTGCGGCACGCGGCGCGCGATGCCGCGGATCTGTTCGAGCGTGCCGTACTCGTCGTCGAGCCCCTGCACCGCCAGCAGCGGGCAGGTAATGCTGGCGATCTCCGCCTCGATCGACCAGTGGCGGAACGGCGGATGCAGCCAGATGCCATTCCATCCCCAGAACGCCGAGTCCGGATCGTCGTGATAGCGCGCCAGCCGCTGGCGCAGGTCGGTATTGAGATAGGCTTCGCGCGCCTTCTCGATGCTCGAGACCGACAGGTCCTCGACCAGGATGTGCGGGGCCAGCACGATGGTCCCGGCGACGCGCGACGGAAACCGCGCCGCGTACAGCAGCGCGATGGAGCCGCCATCGCTGTGCCCAAGCAGCCAGGGCGGTTCGGCCTCGGCGTCGATGCCGAGCGCCGTCAGCAGCGTGGGCAATACCTCGTGCGCCTGGCGGTGCATGAAATCCGGATGCCAGACCTCGTCCGCGGCCCGCGGCGTCGAACGCCCATAGCCGGGCCGCGAATAGACCAGGCCGCGCCACCCGAGCGCCTCGCAGACGCGCTGCGGAAAATCGCGCCACATCGCCACCGATCCCAGGCCCTCGTGCAGGAAGACCAGCAGCGGGGCGCCGGCGTTCTCCGTGCCCAGCCGCTGATATTCGATCCGCACCGGGCGGCCGGCCCAATCGATCTCGACGAATTCGACCGGCGCGCTCATTGCAGCCCCGCCAGTGCCAATTGCCCACTCGGCGAGATCAGCACGTTCGACGCGACGTCGCGGCCGCAGTCCATGGGCTGCTGTCGCTGTCGCTGTTGCTGCTGCTCCTGCTCCCGCAGCCGGAAGCGCTGGATCTTGCCGGTCGCGGTCTTCGGCAGGCTGTCGACGAACTCGATCAGGCGCGGGTACTTGTAGGGCGCCAGCCGTTCCTTGACGAAGGCCTTGAGCTCGGCGTCGTCGCACTGCGTACCGGGTTTGAGCACGACAAAGGCCTTGGTGCGCGTCAGCCCCTGCGGGTCGTTGACGCCGATCACCGCGGCCTCCAGCACGGCGGGATGCTGCATCAGCGTGGCCTCGACCTCGAACGGCGAGACGTAGATGCCGCTGACCTTCAGCATGTCGTCGCTGCGGCCCGCGTAGCAGTAGGTGCCATCGGCGTTGCGCACGTACTTGTCGCCGCTTTTGGTCCAGCTGCCCTGGAAGGTCTCGCGCGACTTGTCGCGATTGCCCCAATACATCAGCGCCGCGCTCGGCCCCTGGATATAGAGGTCGCCCACCTCGCCGTCGGGCACCGGCCGGCCTTCCTCGTCGCGCAGTTCGATGTTGTAGCCGGGCACTGGCCAGCCGGTGGTGCCGTAGCGGACCTGCCCCGGGCGATTTGACAGATAGATATGCAGCATCTCGGTCGAGCCGATGCCGTCGATGATCTCGCAGCCGAAATGCGCGGTGAAGCGCTGGCCCAGTTCGGCCGGCAGCGCCTCGCCGGCCGACGAGCACAGCCGCAGCGCCACCTGTTCGCGCGCCGGCAGCGCGGGCGAGGCGAGCATGCCGGCATAGCCGGTGGGCGCGCCGAAGAACACCGTAGTGCGATGGTCGAGCCAGCGCCGGAAGATCGCCTCGGGCGTGGGCCGCTCCGCCATCAGCACCACGGTGGCGCCGACGCTGAGCGGAAAGGTCAGGCCGTTGCCCAGGCCATAGGCGAAATACAGCTTGGCCGCCGAGAAGCAGACGTCGTCCTCGGTCAGGCCGAGAATCGGCTTGGCGTAGAGCTCCGCGGTCCAGTAGGGATTGGCCTGGCTGTGCAGCACGCCCTTGGGCCGGCCGGTCGAGCCGGACGAATACAGCCAGAAGCCGGGGTCATCGGGACCGGTGGCTGCGGCCGCCGGCTGGGGCGCATGGTCGGCGATCAGCGCGTCGAGCGAGACCATGCCGGCAGGCAAGGTGCTCCCATCGCGCTTGGCGCCCTTGGGGCGGGACACGATCACGTGGTCGACCTCATGGCCGCCTTCGCCCATCGCCTTCGCCATGGCCTGCTCCAGCACCGGCAGCAGTGCCGCCGACACCAGCGCCGCGCGGGCGCGGCTGTGCTGCAGCATGTAGGCGTAGTCGTCGGGCGTCAGCAGCGTGTTGACCGCGACCGGCACGATGCCGGCGTAGATCGCGCCGAGGAAGCAGACCGGCCAGTCGCTGCAGTCGTGCATCAGCAGCAGCACGCGTTCCTCGCGGCGTACGCCGAGGGCTTGCAGCGCGGTCGCGAACCGGCGCACGCGCTCGGCCAGTTCGCCGTAGCGCAGGCGGCCGTGGTCGTCGATATAGGCGGTCTTGTCGCCGCGGTGCGCGTTGGCTTCCAGCAGGTGCTGGGCGAAGTTGAAGGGCGTGGTGGGCGCGACCACCGGCGGCGGGTCCGAGCCTGGCGCGGTGGCGGTGATCGTGGTCGCGGTAGTCGTCGTTGCGGCTGCCATGCGTTGTCTCCCCATCTGTTCTATGGATGCTGCGAATGCTGCGAATACTGCCGGTGATGCGATGTGCTGCGTGTCTCCTTGAAACGGGTCCTGGCAGCGGACCCCTACAGCCGGTCGAGCACCGCCGTGCTGGCCTGCACCGCGCTGCGGCGATGGTAGAAGTTCAGCGCCCGCAGGCCGCCCAGTTCCTCGCCGCCGCCGGCGCGGCCGGGGCCGCCGTGCAGCGATTGCGGCATCACGTTGCCGTGGCCGGTATGCAGCTGCGCGACATCGGGCGAGATCACGTGGACGCGGCCGTGGCTGTCGGCCAGCTGAAGCGCCGCGGTGGCCAGCGCGGCCGGATCGCTGCCATAGAGCGACGCCACCAGCGAGCCTTCGCCGCGGCGCGCCAGTTCGAAGGCATGGCCGGCGTCGATGCTGTCTTCGCCTTGCCGCTCCCGATAGGACATCAGCGTGGCGACCGGGCCGAACACCTCGATCTGATGCACCAGCGCATTGCCGTCGGGATCGCGCGTGCCGAGCAGCGTCGGACCGATGCAGCAGGCCACGGCCGGATCGGCGTCGATCAGCGCCTGGCTCGCGCCGTCATGCAGGGTTTGCGTCTGCGCCTGCAATTGCGCGAGGCCCTCGCGCACGGTGGCGAGCTGCGCGCGGCTGACCAGCGCCCCCATGCGTACGTCCGGGTTGCGCGGGTTGCCGACGGTGACTTCACGCAGCTTCGCGACGATGGCTTCGGCGGCGGCGTCGTACAGCGACTCGGGCACCAGCACGCGGCGGATCGCCGTGCATTTCTGTCCCGACTTGACCGTCATCTCGCGCACGACCTCGGACGCCAGCAGCGGCAGCGCATCGTTGCCGCCGGCCTCGCGCGGCAGCAGCAGCGCCGAGTTGACGCTGTCCGCCTCGATATTGACGCGCACCGAGCGCTGCGCGATGGCCGGATGCGTGCGGATCTGCGCGGCCGTCTGCGCCGAGCCGGTGAACGACACCACGTCGAAGGGCTCCAGCGCGTCCAGCAGGCCGTCGGCGCTGCCGCAGACGATCGACAGCGCGCCAGGGGGCAGGATGCCCGCCTCGAGGACATCGCGGACCATGCGGTGCGTCAGCCAGGCGGTGGAGGTGGCCGGCTTGACGATCACCGGCACGCCCGACAGCAGCGCCGGCGCGGCCTTCTCCCACAGGCCCCACGAAGGGAAGTTGAACGCGTTGATGCACAGCGCGACGCCGCGCGTGGGGACCAGCACGTGTTGCGACTGGAACAAGGGATCCTTGCCCAGGCGCGCCGCCTCGCCATCGAGCAGATAGCGCCGGTCGCCCAGCGTCTCGCCCAGCTTCGCATAGCTGCCCAGCGTGAAGATCGCGCCGTCGATATCGACCGCGGAATCGCGCTTGACCGTGCCGCTGTTGGCGGTCGCGATCTCGTAGTAGGCGTCGCGGTGTTGCTGCAGGACCTGCACGATGGCGCCCAGCAGCGACGCCCGTTCGCGATAGGTCAGCGCCCGCAGCGCCGCGCCGCCTTGCTCGCGCGCGAAGGCGAAGCCTTCGGCCAGATCGAGCCCGGTGGCATCGACACGCGCCAGTTCGTCGCCCAGCACGGGGTCGAACAGTGCCGTGCCCTTGCCGTTGCCATGCTGCCAGCGGCCGGCCAGATAGCTCGGTAGCGATTCGCTCATGCTGCCTCCTGTCGGGTGAAGTCGATGCGCCCTTCGGGCAGCAGATAAAGAACCAGCGCGCGCCCGTTCGACACCGTGGGGCGATGGGCGCTGCCGGGCGGGCACACCAGCCAGCCGGCGGGCCTTCCGTCGAAGCGGGCCTCGCCCTCGATCGGCATGATCAGGTCGATCTCGCCATTGGGATGGGTGTGATGCGGGCCGGCGATGTCCTGCATGTCGACCACGTCGACCGAGAAGCCGTGCAGGTCGTCGGCGGGTTTGAAGATGCGGCCGTAGCGGATACCGCCGCCTTCGCGATCGCACAGCCAGCCTTCGGCGACGCCGGTTTCGCAGGCGGCCTTCAGCGCGCGATAGGACTCGGTATCGGGGCCGTATTCGGCGTTGAGCCAAGCGTCCAGCTCGGCATCGAGCGGACGGCCGGCAAGGCGGGCCGTCAGTTGCGCCAATTGCTGGCGGAAGGCCTGGGCGGCCGGTGGGAGGGTGGGGGACATCGGCAAGCGCTCCGTCAGATCGGGAAGAACGTCACCGGTTGGCGTAACCGGTTTGCACGTCCGCGGTGTTCAAGTCTGCGGTTTGCACGTCTGCTGTTAATGCATTATTGTGCATGGGCGAACCATAGAGGTCGACGTCGGCTCTGTCAAGAACTATATTGCAGGAGTGTCGGCGGAAGCGCTGCGAAAACGCCGGCGTGCATTCGGCAAGCCGCCGGCGCCATAGGCCACGACGGGCGGGCGGCTAACGGATGGCCACACCGCCAAGGCCGCGTAATGGCGGGATCGCCACGCGCTGTATGAAGTAAAGCGCAGCATTGCAGTCATTCGCTAACATGCACAATAATTCTTGACGTCGCGCGAAGCGATGCACTATGATGCGTGGTATCGGATCCCGATCCATGCACTATCGTGCTTCGCGGTGCTTCGTTGCACCACGCGCCCAGGCTGAACAGACAGCGATGTCAGCACAGAGAACAGGAGACAATGCCGTGACCCAGGTCCCCCGCGTCGACTACCAGACCGACCCCTCCCAATACAAGCACCTGAAGCTGCAGTTCGACGGACCCGTCGCCACGCTGGTGCTCGATATCGACGAGAACGCCGGCCTGCGTCCCGGCTACAAGCTCAAACTGAACAGCTACGACCTCGGCGTCGACATCGAGCTGAACGATGCACTGAACCGCATCCGCTTCGAACATCCGGAAGTGCGCAGCGTGGTGGTCACCAGCGGCAAGGAGAAGGTGTTCTGCTCGGGCGCCAATATCTTCATGCTGGGCGTCAGCAGCCACGCGTGGAAGGTCAACTTCTGCAAGTTCACCAACGAGACGCGCAACGGCATCGAGGATTCGTCGCGGCACAGCGGCCTGAAATTCCTCGCCGCGGTCAACGGCGCCTGCGCCGGCGGCGGCTATGAACTGGCGCTGGCCTGCGACGAGATCCTGCTGGTCGACGATCGCTCCTCGGCGGTCAGCCTGCCGGAAGTGCCGCTGCTGGGCGTGCTGCCGGGCACTGGCGGCCTGACCCGCGTCACCGACAAGCGCCATGTGCGCCACGACCTCGCCGACATCTTCTGCACCACCACCGAAGGCGTGCGCGGCCAGCGTGCCAAGGACTGGCGCCTGGTCGACGACATCGCCAAGCCTGCCGTGTTCGCGCAGAAGGTGCAGGAGCGCGCGCTGGCGCTGGCCGCGCAGAGCGACCGTCCCGCCGACGCGGCCGGCATCGCGCTGACCCCGCTGGAGCGGACCGTCGAAGCCGATGCGCTGCGCTACGGCTATGTCGACGTGCAGATCGACCGCGCCGCGCGCACCGCCACCTTCACGATCCACGCGCCGCGCGGCCCGCAGCCGCAGACCCCGGCCGCGATCGCCGAAGCCGGCGCGGCCTGGTATCCGCTGCAGCTGGCGCGCGAGCTCGAGGACGCGATCCTGTCGATGCGCACCAACGAGCTGGAGATCGGCACCTGGCTGATCAAGACCGCCGGCGATGCCGAGGCGGTGATGCAGATGGACGCCACGCTGCTGGCGCATCGCGACCACTGGCTGGTGCGCGAGACCATCGGGCTGCTGCGCCGGACCTTCAGCCGTCTCGACGTGTCCTCGCGCAGCCTGTTCGCCCTGGTCGACGAGGGCACCTGCTTTGCCGGCTCGCTGCTGGAACTGGCACTGGCCTGCGATCGCATCTACCACCTGGCGCTGCCGGACGACGAGGCGCGCGCGCCGAAGATCACCGTCGGCGAGACCAACTTCGGCCTCTATCCGATGGCCACCGGCCAGAGCCGCCTGGGCCGCCGTTTCTATGACGAGGCGCCGGCGCTCGAAGCGGTGCGCGCCAGGGCCGGCCAGCCGCTCGATGCGGATGCCGCCTTCGCGCTGGGCCTGGCGACCTCGAACCCGGACGACATCGACTGGGCGGACGAGCTGCGCATCGCGATCGAGGAACGCGTGGCGATGTCGCCCGACGCGCTGACCGGCATGGAAGCGAACCTGCGCTTCAACGGCCAGGAGACCATGTTCACCCGCATCTTCGGCCGGCTGACCGCCTGGCAGAACTGGATCTTCCAGCGGCCCAACGCCGTCGGCGACAAGGGCGCACTGAAGGTCTACGGCAAGGGCGACAAGGCGGCATTCGACTGGAATCGCGTCTGACGCGCAGGTCCGCGCGCGCAGCGACACAAAGACACAGCGACACCACGGCACAACGACACGACGACATATCACCGGGAGACCAACGATGTCCGGTATCAACTACAGCGAGAAGATCCCCAACAACGTCAACC
Source organism: Cupriavidus cauae (assembly GCF_008632125.1). GTDB lineage: Bacteria > Pseudomonadota > Gammaproteobacteria > Burkholderiales > Burkholderiaceae > Cupriavidus > Cupriavidus cauae. Next base: position 90,021 of record NZ_VWRN01000017.1, on the reverse strand, counting down.
TCAGCGAGGACCGCACGCTGCAGCGCGCGCTGGAGCAGTGGCAGCCGAACTACCTGAACTGGTGGAACGACATGGGCCCGGACGGCTCGCAGAACTTCGACGTCTACCTGCGCACCGCGATCAGCGTCGATCCGCAGGGCTGGGCGCAGTTCGGCTACGTCAAGATGCCGGACTATCGCTGGGGCATCTTCCTGAATCCGGCGGAGCAGGGCCGCAAGATCCATTTCGGCGACCACAAGGGCGAGGACGCGTGGCAGGACGTGCCGGGCGAATACCGCGCCAACCTGCGCCGCATCATCGTGACGCAGGGCGATACCGAGCCGGCCTCGGTCGAGCAGCAGCGCCATCTGGGCCTGACCGCGCCCAGCATGTACGACCTGCGCAACCTGTTCCAGGTCAACGTCGAGGAAGGCCGCCACCTGTGGGCGATGGTCTATCTGCTGCACAAGTACTTCGGCCGCGACGGCCGCGAGGAAGGCGAGGCGCTGCTCGAGCGCCGCAGCGGCGAGCAGGACAACCCGCGCATCCTGCAGGCGTTCAACGAGCGCACGCCGGACTGGCTGTCTTTCTTCATGTTCACCTACTTCACCGACCGCGACGGCAAGTTCCAGCTGTGCGCGCTGGCCGAGAGCGCCTTCGATCCGCTGGCCCGCACGACCAAGTTCATGCTGACCGAGGAAGCGCACCACATGTTCGTCGGCGAGTCGGGCGTGTCGCGCGTGATCCAGCGCACCTGCCAGGTGATGAACGAACTGAAGACCGACGATCCGGGCAAGCTGCGCGCCGCCGGCGTGATCGACCTGCCGACCATCCAGCGCTACCTGAACTTCCACTACAGCGTGACCATCGACCTGTTCGGCGCCGACGAGTCGAGCAATGCCGCCACCTTCTACAGCACCGGCCTGAAGGGCCGGTTCGAGGAAGGCAAGCGCAACGACGACCATCTGCTCAAGGACAGCACCTATCGCGTGCTGCAGGCCTCCGGCGGCCAGTTGGTCGAGAAGGAAGTGCCGATGCTGAACGCGCTGAACGAGGTGCTGCGCGACGACTACATCAAGGACAGCGTGGCCGGCGTCGAGCGCTGGAACCGCGTCATCGACAAGGCCGGCATTCCGCTCCGGCTGAAGGTTCCCCACAAGGCCTTCCACCGCAATATCGGCGCGCTGGCCGGCGTCAAGGTGTCGCCGGACGGCCGCGTGATCTCGGACGCCGAATGGCAGGCCAATGTTGACCAGTGGCTGCCGAGCGCGGAGGATCGCGCCTTCGTCGCCAGCCTGATGGGCCGCGTGGTCGAGCCGGGCAAGTTCGCCAACTGGATCGCGCCGCCGGCGATGGGCGTCAACCGCCAGCCGGTGGACTTCGAGTACGTGCGCTTCAATTGAGCGGCGAGAGCAACGGCAATAACGGCAGCAACAGCGCCATCAATAGCGCCAGCAACAACGACAGCGACCGCGCGTGACCGAACGTAGCGCCGAGCCGCGGCAGCATCTGGAGACGGCCATGGATATGGCAGACATGCAAATCATCAAGCAGCATCTGATCGACCCCGAGATCTGCATTCGCTGCAATACCTGCGAGATGACCTGCCCGGTCGGCGCGATCACGCACGATTCGCGCAACTACGTGGTCGACGCCGACAAGTGCAATCTGTGCATGGCCTGTGTGTCGCCGTGCCCGACCGGATCGATCGACAACTGGCGCATGGTGCCGCGCACGCGGCCCTATACGCTGGACGAGCAGCTGGGCTGGGACACGCTTCCCGAAGAGCTGAGCAGCGAGCAGCTGGCCGCCAGCGGCGTCGGCGCCGAGGCGATCGCCGAAGCGCAGGCGCTGGAGGCGGTCGACGAGCCGGTCGATCCCGCGCTGGCGCAGATCGCGCCGTTCAACAGCGCGCAATACGGGGCCACGCTGCCGCCATGGTCGGCAGCGCATTGCTACACCAATCTGTACGGGCCGAAGGCGGCGATCAAGTCGGTTACCGCCACCGTGGTCGGCAATGTGCGCGTGACCGAGGTCGGCCGCGACTACGACACCCATCACCTGGTGCTGGACTTCGGCGCGATGCCGTTCCCGGTGCTGGAGGGCCAGTCGATCGGCATCGTGCCGCCGGGCGTCGACGAGCAGGGCCGCCCGCATCATGCGCGCCAGTACTCGGTGGCGAGCCCGCGCAATGGCGAGCGGCCGGGCTACAACAACCTGTCGCTGACGATCAAGCGCGTGCTGGAGGACCATCATGGCAATCCGGTGCGCGGCGTGGCCTCGAACTATCTGTGCGACCTGCAGGTCGGCGACACGGTCGAGGTCATCGGCCCGTTCGGCAACAGCTTCCTGATGCCGAACCATCCGCGCTCGAACATCGTGATGATCTGCACCGGCACCGGCAGCGCGCCGATGCGGGCGATGACCGAATGGCGCCGGCGCCTGCGCAAGTCGGGCAAGTTCGAGAGCGGCAAGCTGATGCTGTTCTTCGGCGCCCGCACGCGCGAGGAGCTGCCGTACTTCGGTCCGCTGCAAAGCCTGCCCAAGGACTTCATCGATATCAACCTGGCGTTCTCGCGCACGCCGGGCCAGCCCAAGCGCTATGTGCAGGACGTGATGCGCGAGCGGGCCGCCGACCTGGCCGCGCTGCTGGCCGATCCGGACAGCTACTTCTATGTCTGCGGGCTGAAGAGCATGGAGGAGGGCGTGGTACTGGCGCTGCGCGATATCGCCGAGCAGGCCGGTCTCGATTGGGAGGCGGTGGCCGCTTCGCTCAAGCGCGAAGGGCGGCTGCATCTGGAGACGTACTGAGCTCGGGACGTACCGAGCAAGCGGTCGCGCGGACCGGGTTTGATGTTCTTGATGTGGCCAGGGCCGGCCGCCGCGGAAACGCGGGGCCGGCCTCGTTCGTTCAGTCGGCGGACCAGCTTGGCGCGTGCTCGCCCAACGCCGCCACATGGTCGTCGCCATCGGGAAGACCCAGCGAAAAACGGACCGGAAAGCGGACGGCGACGCGATCCTGATCGGGGTCCGATACCTGACGCACCGCGCCACGCGCCTGCACATGCGGGTCCCGCAGCAGCTCTTCCGCGTTCAGCACCGGCGAGATCGGCAGGTCGACGCCGGCCAGCGTGTCCAGCCACTGCGCCAGCGTGCGGCTGACGAAGATCTGCGCCAGCAGCGCATTGACCTCGACCTTGTGGCGCTGGCGTCCGGCGCGCTCGGCGAAGCGCGGATCCATCAGCGAAGGAAATTTCTGGCCCAACGCATCGCGCAGGTTCAGCCAGAACTTGTTCTCCAGAATGCCGAGCGCCAGATGGCGGCCGTCGCGCGTCTCGAACAGGTCGTTCTCCGGCATCACCGTGGGCGAGCGCGGCGGCGCGTCGGCATGTTGTTGCGCGGCCCAAGCGCCATGGGCCGTCCACGACAGCACCGCATCGTGGATCGATACGTCCAGATGCTGGCCGCGCCCGTGCTGACGCGCGCTGAGGATGGCGACGGTCAGCGCCAGCGCCGCATAGCTCGACGCCGCATAGTCCGATACCCGCACGCGCGGCCGCGCGACCTTGTCGCGGACCTGTACCGGCGCGGCCCAATAGCCGGCCAGGGCCAGATAGTTCAAATCGTGGCCGGCATGGTCGGCATAGGGGCCGGTCTGGCCGAAGCCCGAGATCGAGCACAGCACGATGGCCGGATTGACCTTGGCCAGTTCGGCGTAATCGAGGCCGAGGCGCTGCATCACGCCGGGACGAAAGCCTTCGACCACCGCGTCGGCATCGCGCACCAGCTCAAGGAAGGCCGCGCGGCCCTCGGCATCCTGCAGATCGAGCGCGACCGAACGCTTGCCGCGATTGAACTGGGCGAACACCGAGGCGCTCAGCGTGCGCGAGGTATCGCCGACGCCGGGCCGCTCGACCTTGATCACCTCGGCGCCCAGCTGCTGCAGCTGCAACGTGGCGTGCGGGCCGGGCAGCAGCTGGCTCAGGTCGATAATCCTGACGTCGTTCAGGCAGGACCAGTCCGGTTTGGTTGGCGGCTTTGTTGGTGGCTTCGCTGGCGCCTTGGTTGGCGGCTCGCTCGATGGCTTGCTCGATGGCTTGCTCGATGTCATGGCCGGCGCCCGCTCAGCCGATGTCGGCCGTCATGCCGATATCGCGCATCAGCGACGCGTAGCGCCTGGTCTCGGCCGAGACCATCTCGCGGAACTGCGCCGGCGAGGCGCTGCGGCGCAGCTCGCCCGCGCTGGCTTCAAGCATCGCATCGAGCTTGCCGCTGGCCTGCACCTCGTTGATCGCGGTGAACAGGCGCTGCGTCAGCGCGGCGGGCATGCCCGCCGGTGCAAAAAGCCCGCTCCAGTTGTCCAGCACGAAGCCCGGCGGCAGCGCCTCCGCCAGCGTCGGCACGTCGGGGAAGTAGCGCGAACGCTCGGCGGTGGTCACCGCGAGCGCGCGGACCTGGCCATTGCGCAGGTACGAGGTGGCCGTGCTGAGCACCGGCATGCCGAACTGCGTCTGCCCGGTCAGCATCGCCGTCAGGATCTCCGGCGCGCCCTTGTACGGCACGTGGACCGCTTCGGTGCCGGTCTGGTGCAGCATCGATTCGACGGCCAGATGGGCGATGCTGCCCTTGCCACCGGAGCCGTAGTTCAGCTTGCCCGGCGCGCGCTTCATCGCCGCGATCAGGTCGGCGGCGGTGCGGTACGGCGAGTTCGCAGGGACTACCAGCGCGGTGGGGCCGCCCGACAGCGGCGCGATGCAGGTGAAGTCGCGCGCCGGGTCGTACGGCATCTGCTTGTACATGTGGATGTTGATCACGTGCGTGTTGGCCAGCACGCCCAGCGTGTAGCCGTCCGCCGCGGCCCGCTTGAGCGCGCGGCCGCCGATGATGCCGCCCGCGCCGGGCATGTTCTCGACCACCAGCGGCTGGCCGAGCTTCGGTGCCAGCTCGGCCGACAGCGCGCGCGCCATGTTGTCGGGCGAGGTGCCGGCCAGGAAGGGGACGATCAGCCGGACCGGCCGGTTCGGATAGCCGTCGGCCGCGTAGGCGCGCGGCAGGATGCCGCCCAGTGCCGCGGCGCCCGCGGCGGCCAGCCATGTTCTGCGATGCATTTGCTGTCTCCTGTACTGATGGCGCAGTTTGGGCTGCGTCGACGTTCTGCTGCTGTTGCTGGTGCTGCGGGCAACCGGCGGCACTATGCCGCGCCGCGCCCCTTGCCCGCCTGCGCCGCCTGCTCCATCAGCGGCTCCAGGATCGCCCGCGCGATGGTGTTGCGCTGGATCTCGCTGGTGCCCGTGAAGATGCGGAACATGCGCAGCTTGCGGAAGGTCTGCTCGACCGGATGGCCGCGCGTGACGCCCACATTGCCGTGGATCTGCACCGCCTTGTCGGCGATCTCGAAGCAGCGCTCCGATACGAACAGCTTGCAGGCCGCGGCCTTCATGCGCAGATCGGCGCCGCTGTCGGCCAGCGCGGCGGTCTGCGCGATCATCGCCTCGCACGCCCACAGCGCCGCCGCCATGTCGGCGAGCATATGCTGGATGGCCTGGAACCGCGCGATCGGGCCGCCGAACTGGCGGCGCTTGCCCGCGTACTCGACGGACGCCCGATACACGCTGGTGGCCAGACCCAGCATGCTCGGGCAATGCAGCAGCCGGTTGACGTTGATGCGGGACATGCTGAGCTTGAAGCCATTGCCCTCGCCGCCGAGGATATTGCTGCGCGGCACGCGCACATCGACCATGCGGATATCGGCGTCGATATGCTGGCCCGACATCGGCGTGTATTCGGTATCGACGGTGACGCCGGGCAGGTCGAGATCGACCAGCACCGCGCTGATCGACGGCGGCGTGGTGCCGGCATCGGTCACGCACAGCACGATGGCGAAGTCGGCGAACGGCGCGCCGCTGATGTAGTGCTTGTGGCCGTTGATGACCAGCTCGTCGCCGTCGGCCACCGCCGTCGTCGAGATGCTCATCGCATCGGAGCCCGAATGCGGCTCGGTCATCGCGAAGCAGGTCGAACGCTCTCCGCGGATCACCGGGCCGAAATAGCGCTCGATCTGCCCGGGCGTGGCGTACTTCAGCATATTGCCCACGCGCGGCGGACCGCCGAGGTCGCCCAGCACATGCGGCGCCAGCGAGCAGCCGCTGGCGGCGATGTCGGCTTTCAGCGCGCACTGCTCGGCGATGTTCAGGCCCTTGCCGCCCAGTTCGATCGGCAGGCAGGCGGCGTAAAGACCCAGCTCGCTGGAGCGGCGCCAGACCCGGCGCAGCACCTCCTTCGGCCACGGGTCTTCCGAGCCCAGGCCAAGCTCTTGCTCCATCGGGCGCAGTTCCTCGTCGATGAAGCGGCGGATGGCGGCCCGCGTCTGGACCAGCACGGGGTTGGTCAGGTATTCGAACATGGCGTGGTTCCTCGGTGTCGTGGGCTTTGGGTCGCGTTTGTCAGGTCGCGTTTCAAGCCGCGTGTCAGTTCACGCGGCGTTCCTGACCCTGCCAATAGCGCTCGCGCACCAGCTTGCGGGCCAGCTTGCCGCTGGCGTTCTTCGGCAGCTCGCTGACGAAGTCGATCGAGCGCGGGGTCTTGTAGTCGGCGATGCGCGCACGGCAATGCGCGATCAGGTCGGCCGCGCTCAGTTCGCGGCCCGGCCACAGCGTGACCACGGCCTTGACGCTCTCGCCCCAGGTCGCATCCGGCACGCTGATCACGCAGGCCTCCATCACGTCGGGATGCTGGTACAGCGTGGCTTCGACCTCGGTCGGATAGACGTTGAAGCCGCCCGAGATGATCATGTCCTTCTTGCGGTCGACCAGATAGATGAAGCCTTCCTCATCGACGCGGGCCAGATCGCCGGTATGCAGCCAGCCGTCGATCAGCACCTCGCGGGTCAGCTCGGGCTCGCCCCAGTAGCCCTGGAACACGTCCTCGCCGCGGATCACCAGCTCGCCGATCTCGTCGCCGCTGACTTCCTCGCCGCGATCGTTGACCACGCGAACCTCGGTTTCGCCCAGCGCGCGGCCGCACGAGGCCAGGCGCTCGGGGCGATTGGCGAGCGCATCGGCATGGTCGGCGGTGGACAGCCGCGTGACGCCGGAGGTCGATTCGCTGGCGCCATAGCCCTGCGACAGGATCGGGCCGATGCGCTCCCACGCCTCGCGGATGCGCGCCGGGGCCATCGGCGCGGCGCCATAGGCCAGCGTCTTCAGGCTGGAAAGATCGGCGCTGGCGAGCGACGGCTCGGCCAGCACCATATTGATCATCGCCGGCACCATGAACACGTGCGTGATGCGCAGGCGCGCGATCTCGGCGAGGAAATGCGCCGGCTCGAACTTGTCGAACAGCACCAGCGTGGCGCCGCAGTACAGGTAGGGCTGCATCAGCATGCCCGAGGCGTGCGTGACCGGGCCGATCAGCGCCAGCCGGTCGCCGGAGCGGGCAGGGCGGTCCATGCCCAGCACGATCTTGCGCAGCGACGCGATGCGGTTGCCGTAGCTCTGCATCGCCGCCTTGATCTTGCCGGTCGAGCCCGACGAGAAATGCAGCACCGCGAGATCGGACGCTTGCGGCGCGTAGTCGGGCGCCTCGGTGCCGCCACGGCTGACGACGTCCTCGTAGTCCAGATAGCCCTGGGCTGCTTCGCCGATCGCGATAAAGGTCTCGACCGAGCCGAAGCCAGGCGTCTGCGGGCTGTAGCCGGTGTAGCCGCGGCCGGCGATCATCACGCGCGGTCCGCAGTTCTCGACCACCTGGGTCGCCTCCGCGGCGGTGAAGCGCGGATTGAGCGCCGCCTTGACCAGCCCGGCCTTGAAGAGCGCGCATTCGATCTCCACCAGCTCGGTGCAATTGCGCGACTGCACGGCGACGCGGTCGCCCTTGACCAGGCCCAGCCCCAGCAGCGCATTGGCCAGCCGGGTCGAGCGCGCGTCCAGCTGGCGATAGCTGAGCGCGCGGTCGCGATACAGCACCGCGGGGCGGTCGCCCCAATAGCGCGCGGCACGCCGCAGGAAATAGGCGAAGGTCATCGAGGTCTCCTTGATCGGCTTTGGCGGCAGTTTGGAAGACGCGGGACATCACTACAATGCTGCATTGGAAATAAAGCCATAACCGACTGGAATGCGAGGGAAGCGGCATGGAGACACGCGATCTGGAGTACGTGCTGGAGGTGGCTGCTCACGGCGGCATCGGGCGCGCCGCCGAGGCGCTTGGCATGAGCCAGCCGGCGCTGACCAAGGCGGTGCAGCGGGTCGAAGTGCAGATCGGCCTGCCGCTGTTCGAGCGCACCGCGCTGGGCATGCGGCCGACGCAGGCAGGCGCGGCATTTATCGACCGGGCCCGGCGCATCCGGCTCGAATACGAGGATGCGCTGGCCGAGATGCGCGGCATCCGCACCGGCGAACAGGGCGTGCTGCGGCTCGGCTATTCGCCGTCGATTCCAAACCCGGTGGTGCTGGACGCCTGCCGCCAGCTGATGCAGGAGCGGCCCGTCGCGCGGCTGCGGCTGACGCGGCGGATGGCGCGCGACCTGATGGATCCACTGCTGGCCGGCGAACTGGACCTGGCCATCGCGCCGGTGCCGCGGCAGCGGACCGAGGCGTTCGTGGTCCACGACCTGTTCGACGACACGCTGGCGGTGGTCGCCGACGAGTCGCACCCGCTGCACGGCAAGCGCGGCCTGCGGCTCGCCGATCTGGTCGACCAGGAATGGCTGCTGCCCGGTGCGCATATCGTGCTGCGCCAGCAGCTGGAGGCCGCCTTCCAGCAGCGCGGCCTGCCACCGCCGAATCTGCGCGTCGAATCGGATTTCGGCAGCGCCTCGCTGTTCTATCTGATGCGGGGCACGCGGATGCTCAGCATTGCCGGCGCGCAGATGGCCAGGCCGCTGGCGGGTTTTCGTGCGTTGCGGTTGAGCAGCGAAGAACTCGATCTGCGCCGGCGGGTCGGCGTGATCGCGCGGGCCAGCGCTTATTTGTCGCCGCTGGCGCAGCGGATGGTGGCGATCCTGCAGGCGCAGGTGAAATAACGATTGCAATACCGATTGCAATACCGACTGCAATAACGATGGCGAAAACGAATGCCGGTATGACGAATACAACAGATTACGTGATTTAAAAAACTTTCATATCGGCGGCCCCTTACCTGTTGTATTTGTATTGGGCAAAACGGGTTTCCCAAAAATATAAAGGGGTCGGCGCGAGCCAGCGCCAATGCCGATACGATGAAACTTTCTCTCTTCCTGCTGGGAGCAGGAACCCTGGCCGCGATGCTGATGGGCGCCGCCCAGGTAAAGGACACGCTGACGAATGCGCCGATCGCGGCCCTGGCGCCCGGTTTTCACGCCGACGGCGATCATTTCGGCGGCCGGCCTTGCGCCGCGCCATGCGCCGATCTGTTCCAGGGCTATGCATGGGCGCTGATGCACGACGTGCGCCACGCCAGGTCGTGTGAAGCAGTACAGCCGGCCTTTCGGGCCGGCTGCATGCAGTACGTCGACGATCTGATCGTGCGGCGCGGCGCGCGAGCGATGGCGCAGCGCCAAGCCGATGCCGAACCCGCGGGCGAGGCTGCGCAACCGATCGGCCCCACGCCAACGCTGGTTCGGCCGATTGCTACATCCGGTACCGCAGCGTCGCCATGACGCTGCGCGGCGCGCCCGGCAGGTTCAGGTTCGCGTTGGAACCGTGCGCGGACACGATATAGCCCTTGTCGAACAGGTTGTACAGGTTCAGCTGCAGCTCGACGGGGCCGCGCCGGTACCACGCCATCATGTCGGCGGTGACATAGCCGGGCAGCGTGACCGTGTTCTGCGGATCGGCCATGCGCGCGCCGATCAGGTTCAGGCCGCCGCCGATGCCGAAGCCGTGGCCCAGCTCCTTGGTAACCCAGAAATTGCCGCTATGCCGCGGCGTCAGCGTGGCGCGCTTGCCTTCCAGTGCGCTGCTCGAGCGCGTCACCCGCGCATCGAGATAGGCGTAGCCGGCCAATACCTTCCAGCCCTGGCCCAGGTCGCCGGCGAACGTCAGCTCGGCACCGTCGGTGCGCTGTTCGCCGATCGGCATCAGCGCGGTATTGGTGGCATTGGCGACCTTGATATTGGTGCGCTCCAGCCGGAAGACCGACACCGTGGTGCTGGCGCGCCCATCGAAGAAATCGTATTTGGCGCCGATTTCGGTATTGCTGGTCTTTTCCGGTTCCAGTTCGGCGTTATTGGCCGCCAGCGAGAATGTCTCGCCGGAAGGCTGGAATGAACGGCTCCACGACAGGTAGTAAGACTGCGTCTTCGACGGCTGCCACACCAGGCCCGCGCGCGGGCTCCAGGCATTGTCGGTACGCGACAGGCCGCGCTGGTTCGGGCGGCGGTCGACGGTCTCCTGCTCGAAGCGGTCGTAGCGCACGCCGACCAGCGCCTTCCACTGTTCACTGAGCGTGATCATGTCCTGGGTGTAGAGGCCCAGGGTCTTGAAGGTGCCGCGGTTGGTGGTGCCCGGCGTGCCGCCGATCAGCCGCGGCAGCGTCGGCAGCACCGGATTGAACAGGTCGACGGTGGCGACGTTGTTGCGCGAATAGTTGACCAGATCCTTGTTCTGCTGGCCCACCTCGACGCCGTACAGCAGCTCGTGCTTCATGCCGAACAGCGTGGCCTTCTGCGTCAGGTCGGTCTGGTTGAACCAGCCATGCTCCTCGCGATAGACGTTGGAGCGGTTCAGCGACACGGTGCGGCGCGCCGCGTTGACGGTGCCCGGCAGCGTGTTGTTGCGGTCCAGCGAATAGTTGTAATAGCGCGTCGCGTTGCGGATCGACCATTGGTCGTTGAAGCGATGCGTCAGCGTGGCGGTGCCCGAGTACACCCGCGATCGGCTGTAGTCCACGTCGCGTGCATTGGCCGCGCCGTAGTAGGTGGACGCCGGCACCTCGACCGGCCGGCCATTGAAGGCCGGAATGCCGAAGTCGGTCACGCGGCGGTCTTCGAGGTAGTCGGCCTGCAGCAGCAGCTTGGTGTCCGGCGCGAGCTTCAGGTCCAGCGACGGCGCGATCGCGGTGCGGTCCAGAAACTGCTGCGAGCGGTAGCTGTCGGCGCGTTGCACCGCGCCGGTGATGCGAAACGCCGCCGCGCCGTCGCCGAACACCCGCCCGACGTCGACCTCGCCGCGCCGGTCGGCCCACGAGCCGTAGCTCAGGCTCAGGTCGGTGATATCCAGCCCGGGCTTCTTGGTGACCCGGTTGATCAGCCCGCCCGACGAACCGCGGCCGTACAGCACCGCGGCCGGTCCCTTGATCACCTCGATCCGCTCGACGTTCGACAGGTCCCGGAAATACAGCGCGTCGTCCCGGATGCCGTCGACGAACTGATCGGCGATCGCGGTAAAGCCGCGGATCGTGACCTGGTCGCGCTGTCCGTCCCCATGCGAGAAGCCCACCCCTGGCACGTTCTTCAGCGTGTCCTGGATCGAGGTCGCGTGCTGGTCGCGCATGACCTCGGCCGTCACCACGTTCACCGTCTGCGGGACGTCCCGCAGCGGGACATCCATCTTGGTGGCGCTGACCGTATCGGGCGGGTTGTAGCCCTCGCCCAGCTCGCGGTTCGCGCTGGCCTTGACGGTGACCTCCGGCAACGTCTCGGCGCCCTGGGCGCGGACAGCCGCGGGTGAGAGAACGGACGCCGCCAGCAGGGCAGCGGTAATAGGGTGACGCTTGGCTCGCATTTTGTAATGAACTGTAATATTTTTAAGGGAATGCGAATTATTATCATTTCGTCATATGTGGTCAACTGCCTAATCACCCGTTCGTGGGGTGCCGCCAACGGTGTTCCAGGTGGAGTGCTGCTTGAGTAACGTGCCCAAAGACGGGCGGAAAGATGCGGCGAGGGAGAAGGCGAGAAGGCGAGAGGGCGAGAGGGCGAGAGGGCGAGAGGGCGAGAAGGCGAGAAGGCGAGAAGGCGAGAAGGGGACAATTTCCGGTACATTCCCCGCGCTCCGCCGGAGAATTCGCGCCAGATGGCATCGGAGACGCGCCGCGGGGGTATGCTTGCACGGTGGTCAGCCGTCCCCAGCCGTCCCTCCTTACCCATGCCTCCGCTTCGCAACCGCCGCCGATCCGCCTCCTCCCCTCATCCGCGCAGTCCCTCGCCGTTCCGCCATTTCCGCCGATTCCTTCCCGATCCCGAACGGCTGCAACAGCATCGATGGCTGCGCTGGATGGGACCGATCCTGCAGCACCCCCGCCTATGGCATGTCAGCCGCCGCGGTATCGCATTGGGCGTGGCGCTGGGGCTGTTTTTCGGCCTGCTGCTGCCCATCGCGCAAATTCCGATGAGTGCCGGCGTGGCCGTGGCCCTGCGCGCCAATGTGCCGGCCGCGGTGGCCAGCACCTTCGTCAGCAATCCGTTGACCTTCGGCCCGATCTATTACGCCGCCTGGCGGTTGGGCAGCGCGGTGCTGGGAGAAAGCGGCGAGCCGCCGGCGCCGGAGACGCTGGCGGCTGTCGCGGAACCGGGGGCGATCGTCAATCTCGTTCCGGGTGGCGCCGACCCGGCCGCGCAGCCCGCCCAGGTGGAAGAGGAGAGCTGGTGGACGCAGACGCGTCGCCGCCTGCTGGGCGTCGGCAAACCGCTGCTGCTCGGTCTCGCACTGATGGCGAGCGTGACCAGCGTGTTGTTCTATTTCGGCGTGTCGTGGGTGTGGGCGCTGCGAACGCGCCTGATCCGGCGCCGCCGCGTCAGGGCGGCGCGCGCGCAGGACAAGCTCGACGGCCGGGGGCCAGCCGACAGGCACTGAAGCCGGCGCGCGTCGATTCCCCGATTCGTCGATTGGCCGGCTGGCGGATACCGTCCCAGGATGGAGCGGCTGCCCCTCAATAGCCGCTAGTGGATGCCGGGCTCGCTGGCACTTGGCCCGGCGCCCGGAAGCGCGCGGCGGTGCCGTCCAGGCCGTCGCGCAGCAGCACCGTATCGAGCGCCACCGCGACGAACTGCGCGCCCAGATCGAGGCATTGGCGCGCGCGGGCCTCGTCGACCATCAGAATGCCCGGAGCCTTGCCGCAGGCCCGAATGCGGCGGATGGCGTCGTCGATCGCCTGGTTGACAGCGGGGTGGCGCGCCTGGCCCGGGTAGCCCAGGCTCGCAGACAGATCCGCCGGGCCGATGAAGATGCCGTCAATGCCGTCGATTGCGGCGATGGCCTCGATCTGGGCCAGCGCCTCGGCGGTTTCCACCTGCACCAGCAGGCACAGCTCCTCCGCCGCGCGGGCCGCATAGTCGGTGGTGCGGCCGAAGTTCGAGGCGCGAGTCGAGCCGCCCATGCCGCGAATGCCCTCGGGCGCATAGCGGATCGCCCGTACCGCCGCCTCGGCCTCCTGCGCGTTCTGCACGAAGGGCAGCAGCAGCGTCTGCGCGCCGATGTCGAGGTAACGCTTGATCAGCACGGGGTCGTTCCATGCCGGCCGCACGACCGCATGGGTCGGCGGCGATCCCGGCGCGGGCTGCGCGGCGGCGACCGCCTGCAGCTGGCTCAGCATCAGCGGCACGTCGGTGGGCGTGTGCTCGGTGTCCAACAGCACCCAGTCGTAACCGGCGCCGCCGATCAGCTCGGAAACGAAGGGCGACGGAATGGTGGACCAGACGCCGATCTGGGACTGGCCGGCGCGCAGCGCCTTCTTGAAATGATTGATGGGCAGCATGCTGTCTCCGGTGATGACGTTTTCGCAATCATTCCATGGCTGGCGCGCGGATACTCATTCGTACCTCTACGGAGCCGGCATCGAGGGCCGGATATCGCGAAATATGTTGCTTCCAGCACAAATTGGGCCCTGTCGGCCCGATGTGACCTTCCCGCTCTCGCTTTAGGTGTTGCTTTCCGGCATACGCATTTCTACCTAATGTTGCAATGCGTCAATCCTTTGCCTACAATTCGGGAAAACCCCATAAGGGTTATCCCTGAAAGGAAGGACGCCATGAACACCCAATCCGATATCAAGCTGACCGACCAACTCGAACGCGACCTGATCGAGCGTGAACTCGACGCTCCGCGCCTGGGCTTCGCCTACGACGTCAAGCGTGCCATCGCCGCCGTGCAAGGCGTGCTGGCTCGCCTGCAGTCGGACGCACGCAAGGCCAAGATCGTCTTCGCGAACGGCTAAGCAGCCGGCTCGACCCCTGCATCGCGACGGTCCCCCGCCGTCGCGCGGCGGTCCGTCCGCGGTTGGCCTCTGGTCAACCCGCGGCCACCTCTGGCGAGCCCGCAGCTCGCCCGGAGCTAGCCCGGAGCTAGCCCGCAGTTAGCCAGCCGCCAAGGTCAGCCAATAGAAAACCGGCCCGGTATCGGCCTCGCAGCCACGCGCTGCGGGACCGATACCGGGCCGGTTTTTTTGCGTCGCGGCTCAGCCCGCGCTGCTTTCCGGTTCTTTCGTGTCCCCGGAAGCGGAAGCGGCGGCGGGCGCAGGAGCAGTGCGAGCGGTCGCAGCAGCGGAAGAGGCCGGATTCGGCGCAGGCCGGCCCGCCGCCGCGGTGGCGCGCGGCTGCCACGACACGCTGATGTCGCCGTTGACGAAGGTCTGGCAGGCAAGCCGGTGGCCGCTGGCCAGTTCCTGCTCGGTCAGCAGCTTCTTCTCCTTGGCCTTGACCTCGTCGGTGTGTTCGAGGCCGCTGTCGATGTGGCATTTGCAGGTCCCGCAAAGGCCGCCGCCGCACTTGAACGGAATGCCGCCCTGTTCGCGCAGCGAGACGCGCAGCAGGTTGCTGTTGGGCGGGGCGGTGGCGGTCTTGCCGTTGTTGCTGACGAAGGTGATCTGGATCATGGCAATGCGCTGCTATCAGGTATCGGGCGTGTTCAGGATTCGAATGGCGACCGGCGATTCGAATGCAATTCAAATGGCGACCAGCGCCAGCTCCATGCTGCCGAACGAGGCGAGCCGGCGCAGTTCCTCGCGCGCCGCTTCGACGGTGGCGTACTTGTCCAGGAACTTGGTCGGGACATGGTTGACGATGCCGGGCGGCGTTTCCTCGACCACGCGGACCTTGGTCTCGCGGTCGAGCTGGGCGATGACGAAGCGCACGGTGGGTTTGCCGTAGAAGCGGTACTCGTAGCGTTCCACCGGCGTGATGCCGTCGACGGGCTCCGTGCGGAACTGGCCGGGGCGGCTGGTCAGGATGATGTACATGGCGTCGAAGTCGGGAACAGCGCCATCAGGTCGGCGACGAGCAGGCCTTGGCGCCGGCCGGCACGCGGCCCGCGGCGGCCGCGGATTCCTCGGCCGGCGACAGTTCGTCCTGCGCCAGCTCGATGTCGTGCTCGATCCAGAGCTGGCAGATCAGCCGGTAGCCCTGTTCGAGCCGCTCGCCCAGCTGCTTTTTCTCTTTCCAGTTCGGCGGCGGCAGGTGCTCTGCGCCCGCCAGCACGCGGCAGGCGCATTTCGAGCACTTGCCCATGCCGCACTCGTAGCGCAGGTTCGGATAGGGAAACTGCCGGATCCCGGCGCGCACGACGAGGTTGGTGCGGGGCGCGACCTCGTCGCTGTGGAGCTGGCCGTGCCGGTGAAGAAGAACCTTGGGCATGATGTTGTCCTGCTTGTTGCTGTCTACGTGTCTGTCAATCTACGAATGCCGCTATCCACGGATGCCCGTCCACAGACGGCTCGCCGATGGCAGGGCATGGCGGCGGCCAGGTCAGGACCACAGCAGCATCGCCGCCACGGTCGAGCACGCCAGCCCGATCACCACCGGGATCAGCAGCGCCCGCACCGCGTCGAGCACCGGCACCCGGGCGAAGCCGGCCACCGCGATCAGCGAGGACCAGGCGATCAGCGTGCCGCCGCCGGTCCAGACCGCACCCATCTGGCCGACCGCCGCCAGCGTGGCCGGATCGAAGCCCACCACCGGGCCCAGCGCGCCGGCCAGCGTGCCGGTCAGCGGCAGGCCCGCGAAGCCGGAGCCGTCGATGCCGGTGATCATGCCGACCAGCAGCACACCGAACGCGACGAGCATGTGGTTGTCGGGAATCAGGTGCTGGTACGACTGGATCAGCTCGAACAGCAGGCTGGGCGCCTTGCCCGGCGGCAGGCCGAGGATGTGCGCCGCGGTCTCGCCGGCGCCGACGAAGAAGAAGCCCGCGATTGGCAGCACCGATCCCATCGCCTTGAAGGCGAATACGAAGCCGTCCGTGATGTGCTCGGGGCAGACGTCCAGCATCCGGCGCGGGCCTTCGGCGGCCAGCGTGGCCAGCATCATCAGCACCGCGGCCACGCCGCCGACCAGGGCAGCGGCCTCGCCGCCCTTCAGGTCCTGCACGCCGGTGCCCAGCTTGGGCAGCACCATCACGGTGACCACGGCGAGGAAGGCGATCGGCGTCACGATGGCGAAGCACTTCGACCATTTGATCCGCTTGCGCTCGACCATCGACAGGCTGGCCTCGATATTGGATTCGGTGGCCAGCGGCTCTTCATGCGCGGTGGCGCGGGCGATCTCCGCCTTGTCGAAGGTGCCGCCGCCATCGACGCCCAGCGTCGTGCCGCTGGCGCGCTGTTGCCAGCGGTCCAGCAGCGTGCCGCTGGCGGGAACGATGTGCTTGCGCATCGACAGATAGGCCAGGCACAGCGCGATCGCG
The DNA here is from genome assembly GCF_008632125.1 of Cupriavidus cauae. GTDB lineage: Bacteria > Pseudomonadota > Gammaproteobacteria > Burkholderiales > Burkholderiaceae > Cupriavidus > Cupriavidus cauae. The sequence continues at coordinate 73,450 of NZ_VWRN01000017.1, read as the reverse complement.
CCGGTGATGATCGACAGGGTCAGCGCGCGGTCCGCGACCACGGCGGCGCTGACCGCGGCGCCGGCCGCCTTGGCGCTGATGCCGGGGGCGACGCCGATCACATAGTCGGAGGACAGCGCCATGCCCTGGCCGGCGATCGCGATCGCCATCGCGCCCGCCAGCGGCGGCAGCCCGGCCGCGATCGCCGCCGGCAGCAGGATGGCGGACACCAGCGGCACCGCGGGCGTCGGCCAGAAGAACAGCGAGATCACATAGGTCACGCCGGCGAGGATGAAGAAGGCGCTGTGCCCGTTCTTCATCACCACGCGGAAGGGCTCGACCATGCGGATATCCGAGCGCAGCGTCTTCAGCGCATTGAGCAGCGCGGTCATGAAGGCGATGACCAGGAAGATATTGAACAGCTCCTTGGCGGCCACCAGGCTCGCCGAGAACACGCCCGCCAGCGCGGACACCGGGCTGCCGGTCAGCGCGAACACGACCAGCGCGGTCCCCACGATGGAGGGCACGACGACATTGGCGCGCAGGATCATCGTCAGCACGATGACCGCGACCCCCATGAGATATATCCAGTGCGCGGCACCGATCACGACTTCGTGTTGCATGAAAGCTCCGTGGGGCGAGAGGTGGTTCGTGTAGCTCGACCGTCCTTCGGGTGGGGGTCTGAACGGTATACTATATTCCGTATGGCGGTGTCGCCAAGCGAAATCGTATACGGATATACGCTGATACCGGAGTGGGGTGCGGCGCCGGGAAGCCGCACCAGAACTGGGAAAGATGCGGACAAGGGAACACCGTTGCGGTGCGGCGCGCGGCGAACCGGGTTGCGTTTTGCCTGCGCCGGTATGTAGACTGTATACCAACATGCGCTGCTCAGGTATTCCACCGCTGTGCAGCCCACGCGACGCCCGCATCGCGGCCGCCTGTCCTGTTCCAACCGCCGCTTCGTCATGACCACCACGTTGCCCGCGCTGATTGCGAGTCTGTTGCCGACGCTGTCGCCGGCCACGTCGTTGCTGCCGGCCGTGCCGTTGTCCGAGTACGGCTGGATGGGCGTGACGATCTTTGCCGGTGCCTGCCTGCAGGGCGTCGGCGGCATCGGCTTCGCGATGCTGGCGGCGCCGCTGGCCGCGATGTTCTTTCCGCAACTGGTGCCGGGGCCGCTGCTGACGATGGGTGGTTGCCTGTCGCTGCTGGCCGCGCTGCGCGAGCGCGAGGCGATCGCCTGGCGGCTGACGGGAACGGCGCTGCTCGGCCGCACGATCGGCGGGCTGATCGGCGTGCTGGCCATTGCGTGGCTGCGGCCGCAGTGGCTGGCGGTGGTGTTCTCGCTGTCGATCCTGGTGGCGGTCGTGCTCAGCGCCCTTGGCTGGCGCGTGCGGCCCTCTGCCGGCAATCTCGCCATCGCCGGCACCGCGTCGGGCTTCATGGCGACGTTGACGTCGGCTGGCGCGCCGCCCTTTGCCATCGTGATGCAGCACATGAGTCCGGCCGCAATGCGCGCCACCGTGGGCTGCATCCTCGGTGGCGGCGCCGTGTTGTCGCTGGCGATGCTGGCGGGCGCGGGGCGCTTCGGCATCGTGGACCTGACGCTGAGCGCGCTGCTTGCGCCGTTCCTGCTCGCCGGCTTTGCAGTATCCAGCCGACTGAAGGCGCGTGTCTCGGCCGTCGCCGTGCGCCGGCTGCTGCTGGCGTTGTGCGCGGCCGGCGCGATCGCCGTGCTGGTGCGGCTGGCGCTGCAGGGTTGAGCCGCGGGACCGCTCCGACTCCGACTCCGACTCCGACTCCGACTCCGACTCCGACTCCGACTCCGACTCCGACTCCGACTCCGACTCCGACTTCGATTCCGACTCCGACTTCATTCCAACTTCATCCATCCACCATCGCAGGAGACCCGATGCAGCACATCACAGACGAAATGGTCGATTGCCACGTCGCACCGGAGGACGTGCAACGCATCATGCTCGAAGCGTTCCGCAGCTTCGGGCAGGGCAGCGCCGCCATGCAGCAGCGCATCCGCACCGAGGCCGGCGGCGTCAAGCTGTCGACGCTGGGCGCGGTGATCCCGGAGCAGGGCGTGGCCGGCGCCAAGGTCTACACCACCATCGAGGGGCAGTTTTCCTTCGTGATCCTGCTGTTCTCGACCGAGGACGGGCGGCCGCTGGCCTCGTTCGATGCGGGGGCTATCACGCGGTTGCGCACCGCCGCCTGCACGGTGGTCGCGGCGCGCCATCTGGCGCGGCCCGACGCGCGCACGCTGGCGCTGTTCGGTGCCGGCACGCAGGGCACGGCCCACGCGAGGCAGCTGAGCGCCGCGCTGCCGCTTGAGCGCATCCTGCTGTGCGATCCGTATGCGCCGGCCGATATGGCCGGGCGCCTGAGCCAGAGCTGCGGCATCCCGGTGATCCAGGTGAGCGCGACCGAGGCCGAGGCCGCTGTTCGCGAGGCCGACATCGTCGTGACGGCCTCGCGCTCGACCACGCCGCTGTTTTCCGGCGAGGCGATCAAGCCCGGGGCCTTCGTGGCGGCCATCGGTTCCAGCCTGCCGCATACGCGCGAACTGGACGACGTGGCGCTGTCGCGCGCCTCGGCGGTGGTCGTCGAGTGGAAGCCGCAGTCCACGCGCGAAGCCGGCGACATCGTAATGGCGGGGCAGGGCGTGCTGCCCGAATCGAAGCTGATCGAGCTGGCCGACGTCGTGCTGGGCCGCGCGCAGCCGCGGCGGGGCGAGGACGACATCGTCATCTACAAGTCCGTCGGCGTCGGCCTGGAGGATGTGGCGCTGGCCGGCCTGGCCTGGCGGCGCCTGCAGGCCGCCGCGCAAACCGGCGCCACGACCGCGGCCTGACGCCGGCTGCCCGCGCTGCCTTCGCTTCCCCACGCACGGCCACCACCGAACCAAGGTAAACCCCGATGAATAAACCTCCGCAGGACCTTGTCCGCCCAGCCTAAGTGTATATAGTATACAAACATCGAGCGAACGACCCGCCCGACCCAACCCATTCCGAACGTCAGCCAACAAGGAGCCCCACATGGCCGAACTGATGAACCGAGAAGAATTCCGAGCCGCCCTGGAAGAAGCGATCAAGGGCAAAAGCGCCAACCAGGCGCCGTTCAGCAAGGCCTGGGCCACCGGCAAGCTCAGCCGTGCCCACCTCGCCCGCTGGGCCGAGAACCACTATCACTATGTCGGGCCGTTCGCCGACTACCTGGGCTACATCTACGCCCGCATGCCGGATCGGTATACCGAGGCCAAGGATTTCCTGCTGGCCAATATGTATGAAGAGGAAATCGGCGGCGATCGCCACACCGATCTGCTGATCCGCTTCGCCGAGGCCTGCGGCACCACGCGCGAGCGCGTGATTGATCCGGACAACATGTCGCCCACCACGCGCGGCCTGCAGGCCTGGTGCTATTCGGTGGCGATGCGCGAGGACCCGATCGTCGCGGTGGCCGGCCTGGTGGTCGGGCTGGAGTCGCAGGTGCCGTCGATCTACCGCAAGCAGACGCCGACGCTGCGCGAGAAGTACCAGTTCACCGACGAGGAGGTCGAGTTCTTCGACCTGCATATCGTCTCGGACGAGATCCACGGCGAACGCGGCTACCAGATTGTGCTCGAGCATGCCGATACGCCCGAGCTGCAGCAGCGCTGCCTGAAGATCTGCGAGATCGGCGCACAGATGCGGCTGCTCTATACGACCGCGCTGTACTACGACTATGTCGCGCACGAGCTGCCGCTGCCCGAGCTCGAACTGGCGGCCTGATCGCCCGGTCCGCGCACGGCGCCTTCGCGGCGCCGCGCTTCTTCCCCTAACCGCCTGATGAGCGCCGCACAGATGGAACCGTTCTACAACTACATCGATGGCGAATGGACCGCGTGCCAGTCCGGCCGAACCTTCGACAACATCAATCCCGCCGATACGCATGACGTGGTGGGCCGCTTCCAGGCGTCCGCCGCCGAAGATGGCCAGGCCGCGGTGGCCGCTGCCGCCGCCGCCTTCGACGGCTGGAAGAACACGCCGATCGGCCGCCGCGCGGCCATCCTGAACCGCGCCGCGCAACAGCTCGAAGCCAATGCCGACAGCATCGCGCGGGAACTCACGCGCGAGGAAGGCAAGGCGCTGAGCCTCGCGCGCGACGAGGTCCTGCGCTCGGCGCAGACGCTGCGCTTCTATGCCGTCGAGGGCCAGACCTTCACCGGCGAATCGTTCCCCAACGACGATGGCGACATGCTCGTCTACACGCAGCGCGAGCCGCTGGGCGTGGCGACGGTGATCTCGCCGTGGAATTTCCCGATCTCGATCCCGGCGCGCAAGATCGCGCCGGCGCTGATCACCGGCAATACGGTGGTGTTCAAGCCGTCGTCCGATGCGCCGCTGAGCGGCTATCGGCTGGCCGAGGCGCTGATCGACGCGGGCCTGCCCAAGGGCGTGCTGAACTTCATCACCGGCAGCGCCGCCGACGTGGGCGCCGCGATCACGCAGGCACTCGCGGTGCGCGCGATCTCGTTCACCGGCTCGACCCGTGCCGGCGAGCAGATCCATCGCTCGGTGCCGCTGACCACGCGCACGCAGATGGAGCTGGGTGGCAAGAATCCGCTGCTGGTGATGGAGGATGCCGACCTCGACCAGGCCGTCGAACTGACGATCAAGGGCGGCTTCTCGCTGAGCGGCCAGGCCTGTACCGGTACCAGCCGCGTGCTGGTCGCCGAGTCCGTGCGCGAGGCCTATACCGAGAAGCTGCTGGCCCGCGTCAAGACGCTGAAGATCGGCAGCGGCCTGACGCCAGGCATGGACCTCGGTCCGCTGGCCACGCGCAACCAGCTCGACAACGTGCTGCGCTATATCGACATCGGCAAGTCCGAGGCGACGCTGCTGTGCGGCGGCGAGCGGCTGAGCGGCCCGGAGTACGACAACGGCTTTTATGTGTCGCCGGCCGTCTTCACCGATGTCACGCAGCAGATGCGCATCGCGCAAGAGGAAATCTTCGGGCCGGTGATCGCGATCATCGCATTCAGCGACTACGCCGATGCGATCGCCAAGGCCAACGACACCGAGTACGGCCTGGCCGCGGCGATCGTCACGCGCAATCCGCGCTACATGCACCGCTTCGCGGCCGACATCGAGGCCGGCACGGTGAAGATCAACCGCACCACCACCGGCAATCTCGTCAACGCGCCGTTCGGCGGGCTCAAGCGCTCGAGTACCTCGACCTTCCGCGAGTCCGGCCGCACCGGCCTCGAGTTCTATACCCAGATCAAGACCGTCTACCGCGGCTTGTAAGCACCGCGGCATTGCAGCGCCGCGTTGCAGCGCCGCACTGCCACGCCGCATCGACCAGGAGAACATCGCATGAAACAAGCCATCAAGCTCGAACTGCGCGAAGCGCGCCATATGGTGGCCGCGGCCATCGCCAAGTCCGAGGAGATCGGCGTGCTCGAGTCCATCTGCGTGGTGGACGAGGGCGGCTATCCGCTGGTGCTGGAGCGGATGGACGGCGCCCGCATCACCGGGCCGCAGATCGCGTGGAACAAGGCCTTTACCGCCGCCGGCCACAAGCGCTCGACCCACCTGTTCACGACGCCGCCGAACGGGCCCGCGCTGCCGGGCAACGAGGCCTTCGGCATCCAGTGGAGCTTCGAGGGCAAGTTCGCTGCCTTCGTCGGCGGCTTTCCGATCGTCGTCAACGAGCAGGTGATCGGCGGCATCGGCCTGAGCGGCGGCAACGGCGAGCAGGACACGCAGGCCGGCCTCGCCGCGCTGCAGGCGCTGCAGGAACTGCTGGCACCGCAGGACCTGAAGGTGGTGGTGCAGGCCGACATCAAGCGCTGAACCTAGCGCTGAGCCAGGCGCTGAGCCAGGCGCTGAGCCAGGCGCTGAACGGCGCGCTGAACGCGCGCCGCCTCTTTCAACCGGCTATTCGGAACGCATCATGTCTCACCGCATCCAGATCCTCGAAACGCAGCAGGCCTTCTTCGTCGAGCGCGGCGAAACGCTGCTGCAGGCCGCGCTCAAGGCCGGCATCGCGCTGCCGCACGATTGCCAGCTGGGCGGCTGCGGTACCTGCCGGCTGAAGCTGGTCGAGGGCGAGGTCCGCTACGAGGAGGAGCCGATGGGGCTGGCGCCCGACGAGGCGGCCGCGGGCTATGCGCTGGCCTGCCAGGCACAGCCGGTTGGCGATCTCGTGATCAGCACCGCGCGCGAGGACGAGGCCTGCGCCGAGCCGATGCGGCATCGCGCGCGGATCGAGGCGGTTCGGCCGCTGACGCCCACCGTGCTGCAGGTCCGGCTGCAAGTGCCCGATCTCGAGGCGGCGCTGGACTATCGTCCCGGCCAGTACCTGAAGCTGATTGCGGCAGAGGGGCAGGCCCGCAGTTTCTCGATGGCGTCGGTGCCGCAGGGCGGCAGCATCGAACTGCATGTCCGCCGCATTCCGGGCGGCGCGGTCACCGACCGCATCCTGCCCGGCCTGGCGCCGGGCGATGCGGTCGAGGTCGAGCTGCCGCACGGCAACTTCTTCTATCGCGCCCGCGACTACCGCCCGCTGCTGATGGTGGCGACCGGCACCGGCATCGCGCCGATCAAGGCGATCCTCGAATCGCTGATGGACGATCCCGATTGCCCGCCGGTCTCCCTGTATTGGGGGATGCGGGAGGAGGGCGATCTGTATCTGCACGAGCAGATCGAGGGCTGGGCCGAGCGCCTGTACGACTTCCGCTATGTTCCGGTGCTGTCGCGCGGCGGCGCCGGCTGGCAGGGCCGGCGCGGCTATGTGCACCACGCCGCGGTCGACGATCTCGGCGATCTGTCCGAGCATGCGATCTATCTGTGCGGCTCGCCGGACATGATCCGCGACGCGCGCCAGGCCTTCCTGGATCGCGGCGCGAGCACCGAGCACATCTACGCCGACAGTTTCACGTTCCAGCGGGACTGAGAAGGCCGGCGATCGTCAAGAGCGGCGACCGCGCCGCTTCGCTCGGTAGCTGGTATACAATAACGCCAGCCTTTGGTGCGGGCCTTGCACCAGCCGGTGTCACCGGCCGGTGCCGTCCGCGGCGCCACCAAACCGCGCCACGGTCCCGCCAAATCGCGCTGTCCAATCCGATCGCCTCGCATCCGCCATGTCCCTCCGCCCCTCCGTTTCCGCCGCGCCCGATCAGGAAGTCGTGAGCCTGGGCGCCAGCCATTCGCCGCTGTTCGCGCTGGTCACCGACAAGCTGCGCGAGCGCATCCTGAAGGGCGACTACGCGCCCGGCGAACGGCTGGTCGAGAACAAGCTGTCGGCGGAGCTGGGCGTGTCCCGCATCCCGGTGCGCGAGGCGCTGCGGGCGCTGGCGAGCGAAGGGCTGGTGCTGATCGAACCGCGCCGCGGCGCCTCGGTGGCGAAGCTGTCGCCGGATATCGTCCGCGAGATGGTCGAGGTGCGCGCCACGCTGGAGGGGCTGAATGCCAAGCTGGCCGCCCAGCGGCGCGATCCGGGACTGATCGCCGAACTCGAGGCGGTATTGCAGCAGGGCATGGAGGCGGCGGCGCAGGGCAAGGCGGACGAACTGCTGACACTGAACTCGCGCTTCCACGAGGTGCTCGGCAATATCGCCGCCAACAGCGTGCTGCAGGAAATGATGCGCTCGCTGCGTGAGCGCACCGCCGTGCTGTTCGGGCCCGCCAACACGGTGCGTGCCCGGCAGAACTGGGACGAGCACGCGCAGATCCTGCAGGCGGTCATCGCCGGCGATGCGGATCTGGCGGCCCTGCTGGCGGCGCGGCATGTCTACAGCGCGGCCAAGGCGGCCGAGCTGCCGGTGGGCGAGCAGCACGCTGCTTGAGCCTGGGCGCGAACGCCTGACGGCTGACGGCTGACGGCTGACGCCTGACGCCTGACGCCTCACGCCTCACGCCTCACGCCTCACGCCTGCCACCGGGGCAAGTGCTCCGGTCCTTCTCCTTCCCTTCGGTTTTCTCTGTCGCGCCGCACCACGGTAGCGGCGCCGCATGCGCTCGTCCGCGGCTGCTTGCGGTCCGCTGTAGATGGGGACGGCATCGCGTGCACGCACGGCTTCGGGGCGTGCCGCCGCACCGCCATGGCGCAATGCACAAAATTTGTGTATACTGTCAACCGTTGTAAACGCAATAGAGAAAGACCATGACTTACCGCGACACCACCGCCCGGGCGTCGTACCTGGACACCCCGGTCGGCCAGCAACTGCTGCGCCACTACGCATCCCGCGATGCCGTCCGCCATGCCACGCCGCTGATCCCGCTGCGGGCGGCCGATGTGCTGCGCTTCGTGCAGTGCCTGTTCGGCCGCGCGGGCTGCGGGCATCGCCCGGCATAAGCGCCAACGTACCGGCAAAGCGCTGCTGGCAGCGCCCGAACCGCCCTCCGGGGCGGTTTTTCTTTTCCTTCTCCTGATTCGGCTCTGCTGACCCGCCCCGCCGACTCCGCCCTCCTGGCGCCGCTCTGCCGACGCCGCTCTCCGACGCCGCTCTCCGACGCCGCTCTGCCGACGCCGCTCTGCCGACGCCGCTCTCCGACGCCGCTCTCCCGACGCCGCTCTCCCGACGCCGCTCTCCTGACGCCGCTCTCCCGACGCCAAGCATTCGTCCGGGAGCGATTCCATCTCTCGGCCAACGCGGCGCACCGCATGGTGGCCCACGTCCCGCTGGGCCGATTCTTGCGTAAAGCGCATCCGCGACGCCGCCCGCGCCTGGGGCGCACCGGCGGTGCGAGGGTTTCCGCCAATGCCGGGGAACCTTGGTGCGCCCTAAACTATTGCATATAGTATACCGACGCAGCACAAACCCAGGACTCCAGCAGAGAGGCCGGGTGCTGCCGTCAGGGTCGCGGCAATAACAACAGGCAACAACAAGAACAGGAGCCGACGTGAGCCTGCCAACGTCCCCGTCCATTCCCGCCCCCGCCGGCGTTCCACCGCGCCCTAAGACGGCAACCGCCGGACCTGACGCGCGCTGTCGCCTGCTGTGGCAAGCCGTCGACGACCTCGCCGAAGGCCGCACCAGCGCCGAGCAGCTGCTCGATCTGTGCCACGCCGCCTGGGCCGAACGCAATCCGCTGTTGAACGCCATCGTGCTGGCCGATTTCGATGCCGCGCGCGAGCAGGCGCGGGCCAGCGATGCGCGCCGGCGCCAAGACAGGGCGCTGGGGCCGCTCGATGGCGTGCCCTTCTCCATCAAGGAATCGTTCGACGTGGCCGGCTGGCCGACCACCTGCGGCAATCCGGCGCTGCGCGAGCATGTCGCCCGTCGCGACGCCACCGTGGTGCAGCGGCTGCGTGAGGCGGGGGCCGTGCTGATCGGCAAGACCAATGTGCCGCTCGGCCTGCGCGACTGGCAGAGCTACAACGCGGTCTACGGCACCACGCGCAATCCGCACGACCCGTCGCGCACGCCGGGCGGTTCGTCGGGCGGCAGCGCGGCGGCGGTCTGCGCCGGCATGAGCCTGTTCGACATCGGCTCGGACATCGGTTCATCCTTGCGCAATCCCGCGCATTACTGCGGCGTGTTCTCGCACAAGAGCAGCCACGGCATCGTGCCGCTGAGCGGCCATGGCATCGGCGCGGCCTCGTTCGGCATCCAGGACATCAACGTGGCCGGGCCGATCGCCCGCAGCGCGCGCGATCTCGAACTGGTGCTGCAGGCCATCGCCGGTCCCGAAGGCGCCGATGCGGTGGCCTATCGCCTGGCCCTGCCGCCGTGCCGGCCCGATACGCTGGCGCAATTTCGCGTGGCGGTGCTGCCGTCGCACCCGCAGGCCGAGGCCGACCGTGAAGTCAGCGACTGCATCGAAGGGCTGGGCCGCTGGCTTGAAGGGCAGGGCGCCAGTGTCGCCTGGCATGTGCGTCCGTCATTCGAGGCCGAAGAGCTGTGGCGCGTCTACGTGCTGCTGCTGCGCGCGACCACCTCGGTCCATATGCCGGACGGCGCGTTTGCCGAGGCGCTGGACCAGGCCGCGGCCGCATCTCCGGACGATGCGCGTTACGCCGTGCTCCAGCATGCCGGCGCCACGCTGCGCCACCGGGACTGGCTGCTGTTGCAACACGCGCGCGAGCGCTTCGCCCTGGCCTGGCAACGTTTCTTCGACGACTACGACGTGCTGCTGTGCCCGGCGGCGGCCACGACCGCCTTCGAGCTGGACGAGGCCGGCGAGCCGTGGCAGCGCCATCTGAACGTCAACGGCAAGCCGCAGCCGATGACGACGCAGCTGTTCTGGGCCGGCCATTCGGGCCTGTGCGGGCTGCCATCGACCGTCGCGCCGATCGGCCCCGGCAGCAGCGGCCTGCCGGTCGGCGTGCAGATCGTCGCCGGACGCTACCGCGATCTGACCTCGCTGCGCTTCGCCAGTCTTCTGGAGGCGGCGGGCTTCGGCTTCCGGCCTCCGCCCGGCTGAGGACGCACGAGGCAACGGACGAGGACGCACGACGCAACGGCCGAGGACGCGGGGCAACGCGCCACGCCACTCGCCCGGCATCCCACCCCACCGAATTCGCACGCCACGCGGCCAACCACGCGGCAACACGCCGCCACGATGCCCCACACTGACAAGGAGCGACGATCATGCTGGACTGGTTCAAAGAGCTATCGCGGATGGAGCGCAAGGGTTTCTACGGCGCCTTCCTCGGTCATGCGGTCGACGTGTTCGACTTCATGATCTATTCCTTCCTGATCTCGACGCTGCTGACGCAGTGGCAGATGAGCAAGTCGACCGCCGGGGCGATCGTCACGTGGACGCTGGTGTCGTCGCTGATCGGCGCGATCGGCGCCGGCATGCTGGCCGACCGCTATGGCCGCGTGCGCGTATTGCGCTGGACCATCGTGGTGTTCACCGTCGCCTGCTTCCTGTGCGGGCTGGCCAATTCGCCCGAGCAGCTGATGCTGTTCCGCATGATCCAGGGCATCGGCTTTGGCGGCGAGTCGTCGCTGTGCATGGTGCTGGTGACCGAGATGATTCGAAATCCCGCGCACCGCGGCAAATACTCCGGCTTTACGGCGAGCAGCTATTCGTTCGGCTGGGGCGCGGCGGCGCTGGCCTATGGCCTGACCTTCAGCCTGTTTCCGGCCGAGACGGCCTGGCGCGTCTGTTTCTTCCTCGGCATCGTGCCGGCGCTGGTGGTGTTCTATCTGCGCCGCAACCTCGACGAGCCCGAGGTCTTCGTCAAGACGCGCGCCGAGCGCGCCGCGCAACGCGGCTCGGCGTGGCATGAACTGAGCCGCCTGGTGCGGCGGCCGCTGCTGCGCAAGACCGTGCTGTGCAGCCTGCTGTCGGGCGGCATGCTCGGCGCCTACTACGCGATCGCGACCTGGCTGCCGACCTTCCTGAAGACCGAGCGCGGCTTGTCGGTGTTCGGCACCAGCTCCTATCTGGCGGTGACCATCCTCGGTTCGCTGGTCGGCTACGTGGCGGGCGCCTATGCGACCGACCGCCTGGGACGGCGGCCGACCTATGTGCTGTTCGCCGCCGGCGCGTTTGCGATGGCGCTGATCTATATGGTGATCCCCGTTTCCAACCTGTCGATGCTGTTCCTCGGTTTTCCGCTGGGCGTGCTGATGCAGGGCGTGTTCTCCGGTATCGGCGCGACCATCTCGGAGTCGTATCCGAACGATATCCGCGCGACCGGTTACGGCGTCTCGTACAACCTCGGGCGGGTGATCGGCTCCTTCTTTCCGCTGTCGGTCGGCTGGCTCAGCTCGGGCCGGACCTCGCTGCCGCTGGCCATCGCCATCGTCGCCGGGGCCGGGTATGCGCTGGTCGTGTTCGCGGCGCTGATGCTGCCGGAAACCACCGGCATGGACCTGGACAAGGCGGGTGGCGATGAAGCCGACCGCGAGGAGACGGCGCCGGGCAAGGTCGGGCTGGCACCCGCGCCGGGTGTCGGCGGGACCGTGGCCTGACCGGCCGAACTGGCGAAAGCCGGGGGAGCAGGCGGGGCAGAGGCCGGGCGCAAGTCGGGCGCGGACCGGGCGCCGATCGGGCGCCGATCGGGCGCGGTGGGGCGCAATCGGGCGGCAAATCGGGCGGCAAATCCGGCGGCAAATCGGTCGGAACGGGCGGGGCGGAACACCCCGCCCGATATCCAGATCGTCACGTTTTCGGGAACAACCTAGGGCTAACCCTGTCCATGCGATTGCATTCGGTTACAATGCCGCTCTTGCGTCTTATTACGCAGGGCACCAGCCGTCATATTCCTGGCGTCGTGCGCTTGCCTGCATACCGACGCCAACTTCCCCTTGATGCGAGCCTTACTGCCCTTTCTGATCGCGTGCTGCCTGTTCCTGCTCTCCTTTGGAGCGCAGGCCGGCACGCGTCTGGACGCGGCGGCGGGGCTCGGTCCCGGCCAGATGCGGGTCGGACCGCTGGTTTGCAGCATGGCGGCGGTTGCCGCCGTGGCCGCCCGCACGCTCTCCAGCGATGAGGACGGCAGCCGCATCGTCGCCCCCGGCGACGACGGCATCCATGCCGACGACGTCGTCGAATCCGCGCCCTCGCCAGGCTACTGCAATATCTGGTCGGCCGATCTGCTCGATCCGCCCGACGTGCTCGACGAAATCGAGGAATCCAGCGCGCTGTTCGCCCTGCCGACGGCGCCGCTCGAACTGCCTTCCGGCGATGTCTCTCCGCCTCGCCACGGTCGCGCGCCGCCACTGCCCGCGGCGCTGTTCAAGCCCCCCATCCTCACTGCCTGATCGCTGACGCGCCGGTCCAGTCCCGTATCGGACCGGCCGCGCCTCCTATCTGCGTGTCTTGCTCGCGGCCTTCGCCGCCGTGGGCCGTGTGCTTGTCGCGGTAACGCCGTCCGCGCGAAGCCGGCATGCAGTGGTCCGGCTTTTTCTCGTTGCCATGAAGATCTCTACGCTTACCCTGATAGCGTCGCTTTCGCTTGGGGTGTCGTCGGCCTTTGCCGCCGATGCCTTCTCGCTGGAGCAACTGCTTTCCCTGTCCCAGAACTCGAACAAGGGCGTGGTCGCCGCGCATGCCGGCGTGGACGCCGCCAGCGCCGCCGTCACCAGCGCGGGCGCCTATCCGAATCCCCAGGTCGAAATGATGTACGGCCGCCTGCGCGGCCGGCAGGCCGGCGTCGCCGAGGGAAACGCGCCCAGCTTCTCGATCACGCAGCGCCTCGACTACCCCCAGCAGCGCAGCCTGCGCCGCTCGATCGCCGAGCGCAATCTCGACGCGACTGAAGCCGGTCTGCAGGCCTTCTACGCCGACCTCGCCGGCCGGGTCAAAACCGGCTACTACGGCGTGCTGCGCCGCGAGAGCGAACTGGCGGCGGCACGGGAAGACCTGGCGATGATGAAGCAGGTCCATTCGCGGGCGCGCCTGCGGGTCGAGGTCGGCGAGGCGCCGCGCTATGAGCTGATCCGTGCCGAGACCGAGTTGCTGGCCGCGCAGAAGTCGCTGCAGAGCGCCGAATACCGCGTCGACCAGGCCAAGGCGGCGCTGCGCCAGCAGGTCGGCGGCGCGCTGCCGCCGAAGTTCGCGCTGGCGGGCAGCCTGGGCCAGCTTCCGAGCGTGCCCGATCTGGCCGTGATGCGCGAGCGGCTGAACACGGCCAACGCCGAACTGGTCCAGCGCCGCATGGAGCTGGAGCGCGCCAATCTGGCGGTCGACTACCAGCGCTCGCTGCGGCTGCCGGAGCTGGCGGTGCGCGCCAGCACCACCCGCGAACCCGACAACAGCGTCTCGCAGGTCGGCCTGGTGCTGACCATTCCGCTGTGGGACCGTCGCAAGGGGCCGGTGGGCGAGGCGGTCGCGCAGGCCACGCAGGCGCGCAATGCCTACGAGCTGCGCGAATTCGAACTGGGCCAGGAGCTCGAGTCGGCGTACCGCCAGCTGGAAATCACGCAGGCCCAGGTCACCGCGCTGGAGTCCGGCATCGTGCGCGAGGCCGAGAACGCGCTGCAGGTCGCGCAGGCGGCCTACCGCTACGGCGAGCGCGGCATCCTCGAGGTCATCGATGCCCAGCGCACGCTGCGCAACGCGCGCAACGAACTGATCGCCGCGCAATACGACCAGCAGATGGCCGTGATCCAGATCGAACGCCTGCTGTCGATGGCGCCCGGCATGACGCCGCCGGGCATGGCCCCGACCGCCGCGACCTTCTCCACCGAATCGAAACAAGACTGACCATGCGCCCCTTTTCCCTCCGTACCCTGGCGGTGGCTGCCGCCATGATGTTGACGCTCGCGGCCTGTTCCGAGGAGCCGCCGCCCGCGGCCGAGGCACCCAAGCTGCCGCCCGGGGTAGTCAAGCCCGAGCCGTCGCTGCAGCAGCAGCTGAAGATCGCGCCGGTGACCACCAGCCCGTTCAGCGAGATGCTGCACGTGGCCGGCCGCATCGACTTTGACGAGCAGCGCGTCGCGCGCATCGGCGCGTCCGTGACCGGGCGCGTGACCGACCTCTACGCGATGCCCGGCCAGGAAGTGAAGGCCGGCCAGGTGCTGGCGCGCCTGCACAGCAGCGAGCTGGGCGCCGCGCAGATGTCGTATCTGAAGGCGCTGGCGCAAACGCAACTGCAGGCGCAGAACGCCGAGCGCGCGCGCCAGCTGTTCGCCGCCGACGTGATCGGCCGCGGCGAGCTGCAGCGCCGCGAGAGCGAATATGCGATCGCCAACGCCGAGATGCATGCCTATCGCGACCAGCTGCGCGTGCTCGGCATGTCCAAGGCGGCCATCGCCGAGCTGTCCAAGGGCGGCAGCATCAATTCGTATTCGCCGGTGTACTCCAGCATCAGCGGCACCGTGGTCGAGCGCAAGGTCGCGCAGGGGCAGGTGGTGCAGCCCGCCGATTCGCTGTACACGGTGGCCGACCTGTCGCGCGTCTGGGTCGTCGCCGAGGTGCCCGAGCAGCAGGCCGCGCTGGTGGCCGAGGGGCAGACCGTCGAGATCGACGTGCCGTCGCTGGGGGCCGGCACGGGCCGCAGCCGCATCGCCGGCAAGCTGATCTATGTGGGCCGCACCGTCAATCCCGAGTCGCGCACGGTGCTGGTTCGCACAGAACTGGACAATCGCGAGGGTCGCCTGAAGCCCGCGATGCTGGCCAGCATGGTGATCGCCAGCCGGCCGACCGAGCGGCTGGTGGTGCCCGGCTCGGCCGTGGTGCGCGATGGCAACGAGGAGCAGGTCTACGTCGAGCAGGGCGAAGGCCTGTATCGCGCCGTGCCGGTCAAGCTCGGTGCCGAGAGCGACGGCATGCGCGTGGTGCAGAGCGGCGTCAAGGCTGGCGACCGCATCGTGGTCAATGGCGCGTTCCATCTGGATAACGAGCGCAAACGCCTCGAGCAAGGTTGACCACGATGATCCAATCCCTAGTCCAAGCTGCCATCAACCAGCGGCTCGTGGTCTGCGTGATCGCGGTCGTGCTGTTCTTCTTCGGGTTGCGCGCCGCCGGCAAGCTGTCGGTCGACGCCTTCCCCGATGTCACCAACGTGCAGGTGCAGATCGCCACCGAAGCGGCGGGCCGCTCGCCGGAAGAGGTCGAGCGCTTCGTCACCGTGCCGATCGAGATCGCGATGACCGGCCTGCCCGGGCTGGTCGAGATGCGCTCGCTGAACAAGGCGGGCCTGTCGCTGATCACGCTGGTGTTTACCGATGCCACCGACGTCTATTTCGCGCGCCAGCTCGTGATGGAGCGGCTGATCGAGGTCGGCGGGCGCATGCCGGAAGGCGTCTCGCCGGTGCTCGGCCCGGTCTCCACCGGCCTTGGCGAGGTCTACCAGTACACGCTGGACCGCGCCGACGACGGCGATCGCGAACTGACGCAGGAGGAGCTGTCCGAACGCCGCATCGTGCAGGACTGGGTCGTGCGTCCGCTGCTGCGTTCGATTCCGGGCGTGGCCGAGATCAACTCCCAGGGCGGCTACGTCAAGCAGTACCAGGCGCTGATCAACCCGGATCGCATGCGCCACTACGGCATCTCCGTGCAGCAGGTGTACCAGGCGCTCGCGCAGAACAACGCCAACTCCGGCGGCGGCGTGCTGCCGCACTATGCCGAGCAGTACCTGATCCGCGGCGTGGGCCTGGCGCAGGGCGTCGAGGACCTGAAGAGCATCGTGCTCAAGGAGGTCAACGGCACGCCGGTCTATCTGCGCGACGTGGCCGAGGTCACCATCGGCCATGAAGTGCGGCAGGGCGCGCTGATCAAGAACGGCCAGACCGAGGCGGTCGGCGGCATCGTGATGATGATGCGCGGCGGCAACGCCAAGGAAGTCGTCAGCCGCGTCAAGCAGCGCGTCGCCGAGATCAACGAGCGCGGCATGCTGCCCGGCAAGTTGCAGATCGTGCCGTACTACGACCGCAGCGAACTGGTCGATGCCGCGTTGTGGACGGTGACCAAGGTGCTGCTCGAAGGCGTGGTGCTGGTGGTGATCGTGCTGTTCCTGTTCCTCGGCGACCTGCGCTCGTCCGTCATCGTGCTGGCCACGCTGGTGCTGACGCCGCTGCTGACCTTCATGGTGATGAACCAGGTCGGGTTGTCGGCGAACCTGATGTCGCTGGGCGGTCTGGCGATCGCCATCGGCTTGATGGTCGACGGCTCCGTGGTGGTGGTCGAGAACGCGTTCGAGCGATTGGGGCGCAAGGATGAACTGAGGCTGACCAAGACCGAGGTGCTGGTCAAGGCGGTGCAGGAAGTGGCGACGCCCGTGATCGTCGGCGTCGGCATCATTATCCTGGTGTTCCTGCCGCTGATGACGCTGACCGGCACCGAGGGCAAGATGTTTGCGCCGCTGGCCTTCACCATCGCGATCGCGCTGGCGATCTCGCTGGTGCTGTCGCTGACGCTGTCGCCGGTGCTGTCGTCGTACCTGCTCAAGGGCGGTGCGGAGCACGACACCAAGGTGATCGCCTTCCTGAAGCGCCACTATCTGCGGATGCTGGGCTGGGCGATGGCGAACAGCCGCAAGACCGTGGTCGCCGCCGTGGTCGCGTTCCTGGCCACGCTGGCGATCGTGCCGCTGCTCGGTTCGTCGTTCATGCCGGAGATGAAGGAAGGCTCGATCGTTCCGGCGATCGACCGCGTGCCCAACATCTCGCTGGAGGAATCGATCAAGCTCGAGAAGGAGGCCAACAAGCTGGTGCTCAGCGTGCCGGGCGTCAAGTCGGTGGTGTCCGGCGTCGGCCGCGGCGAGAGCCCGGCGGACCCGCAGAGCCAGAACGAGTCCACCCCGATCGCCAGCCTGAAGGACCGCGACGAGTGGCCCGACGGCTGGACCCAGGACGACATCGCCGAACAGATCCGGCAGAAGCTGCGGGCGATCCCCGGCGTGCAGATCGTGATGGCGCAGCCGATTTCCGACCGGATCGACGAGATGGTCAGCGGCGTGCGTTCGGATATCGCGGTCAAGATCTTCGGCGACGACCTCGGCAAGCTGCGCGAGCTGGCCGGCGAGGTGGCGCGCGTGGCGGGCGGCATCCAGGGTTCGCAGGACATCCGCATCGAGCGCATCACCGGTCAGCAGTACCTGTCGATCGAGATCGACCGCCAGGCGATCGCGCGTTATGGGCTCAATGTCTCGGACATCCACGACATCATCGAGATCTCGATCGGCGGCAAGCGCGCCACCGACATCTTCGAGGGCGAGCGCCGCTTCAGCGCCGCGGTCCGCCTGCCGGAGCGCTTCCGTCATGATGTCCAGTCGATCCGCCAGCTGCTGGTGACCACGCCGGACGGCATCCAGGTGCCGCTGCAGAGCGTCGCCAAGATCGAGGTCAGCGACGGCCCGGCGCAGATCAGCCGCGAAATGGCCAAGCGCCGCGTGGTGGTGATGATCAACGTCAAGGACCGCGACCTCGGCGGCTTCGTCGCCGAACTGCAGCAGGCGGCAGACAGCAAGGTCAAGCTGCCCGAAGGCTATTACTTCGAGTGGGGCGGCCAGTTCCAGAACATGGAACGCGCGATGGGCCACCTGAAGATCATCGTGCCGATCACGATCGCCGCGATCTTCTTCCTGCTGTTCCTGCTGTTCAACTCGCTGCGCTTCGCCACGCTGATCATCACCGTGCTGCCGTTCGCATCGATCGGCGGCATCATCGGCCTGTTCGTCACCGGCGAATACCTGTCGGTGCCGGCATCGGTGGGCTTCATCGCGCTGTGGGGCATCGCGGTGCTCAACGGCGTGGTGCTGGTGTCCTATATCCGCGGGCTGCGCGACAGCGGTCTGGATCTGGACACCGCGGTGCGGCAGGGCGCCGCCCAGCGCTTCCGCCCGGTGATGATGACGGCGACCATCGCGCTGCTGGGCCTGGTGCCGTTCCTGTTCTCGACGGGGCCGGGCTCCGAGGTGCAGCGCCCGCTGGCGGTGGTGGTGATCGGCGGCCTGATCACGTCGACGCTGCTGACGCTGGTGATGGTGCCCACGCTCTATCGCTGGTTCGACGACCACAAGCCGAATCCGGCGACGGACGAGCCGGTGTAATCGAAGGCCGGGCGCCGGCACCGTGCCGGCGCCATGGTGGTGCGTTGGGGTCCCCGCGAAGGCGGGGGCCCTTTTTTATTGCCGGGCGCTCCGTCAGTCGTCCCGCGCCAGCCGATGCACCGGCTCGGGCAGCGCATCGAACAGCGGCTTGCCGAAATACTGCCGATCGCTGACCGCCAATTGCCGCAGCCCCTCGCGCAGCGAACGCAGCGCACGGGCCGCCTGTTCCAGTTGGCCCGCATGGGCGGCATACCACGCCAGTTCGAACCACAGGCTGCTCTGCTGCAGCAGCGGATACTTGCGCTCGCCGCGCTGCGATTCCGCCAGGCGCCAGGCGGCGACCTCGTGCCAGCTGTCGGGCCAGGCCGGGCCGGTGAAGGCGTCGGCGAAGGGCCCGGCCAGTTGGCGCAGCGCGGCCACGCCGATCGGCGCGGCGGCCTGGAATTCGGCCAGCGTGGGACGCGGCGCGGTATGGCAGGCGCCGCGGGCGATGCGCATCAGATAGATCGCGTTCCACGCCGACGGATGGCGATTGCCCGCGCCGCGGCCCAGCCATTCCGACAGGCCGATCCACTGGATCGCGCGCTCGGCCTCGCGCTCGGACGAGACCCCGGGCACGGCACCGGGCAGTGCGCCGGGCAAGGCGCCCGACCATGCGATGCCGGCCTCGCCGAACAGCCATAGCGCCATGCCGATATTTGCCGCGACGTGCTGAGCGGCATCGGAGACGTTCGATTCGAAGGCCGCCGCCAGCGCCTGCTCGAAATGCGCGACGGCCTGCTCGGCGAGCGTGCCGGCCGCTGCCGTGTCGTTGGTCGCGGCCGCCGACAGCGCATGCGAGCGCTGGATCAGCGCGGCGAGGTTGTGCCACTCGAAGCGGACGTGCGGGTGCACCTGCACCAGCGTCGCGCCGGGCGCGTTCTGCGCCAGCGCCTGCAACAGCGCCAGCGCCCCGCGCAGATCGCGCTCGTCGTAGGCGCACCAGGCCGCGACGATGCCTTCCATCGCGTCGAGGTAGTCGTTGCCCGCGATCGCGTGGCCGCGCCGACGCCGTCGCAGCGCGCGCAGCATCTTGCGGGTTTGCGCGCGGTCGCCGAGGCGGCGCCACAGCAGCGCCTCGTTCAGCGCGACAAAGGCGTGTTCGAATTCGCTGACGGCGAGCCGGCGCGCGGCGCGAAATGCCGTCAGCGCGGCCGGGGCGTCATGGCTGCCGTTACCACCCTTGCCGGTGGCAGCCGCTTCGTCACGCGCCAGCGGCGTCAGCAATCGCCCCTCGCGCAGCGCCTGCTTGCCGTCGACGAAATGGCGCCAGAAGGACAGGTCGGTCTGCGTCACCATCCGCTGCGGCGCGGCGGCCTTGCCTTGTGCGCGCCCGTCGCGGTCCAGACCGAGAAAGGCGGCAATCTCGTGCGCAGTGGCGGGCGCGCCTTCGACCTGGCAGACGATGCGCTGGCGCTCGTGCGCGGCCAGCCAGAACGGCCCCTGGCTGCGTCCTTCCAGATTGAGGAAGCGCGGGTCGCGGCTCGCGTCCTCGCCCCATCCGACCTGCAACTGCCAGCGTCCGAAGTCCTGGAAGGCGCGGGCGATCGCCATCCGCAGCGTGCGCGCATTGCTCATGCGCTCGCGCAGGTCGTCCGCGTAGACCAGTGGCCGTTGCGGCGATGCCAGCGTGGCGTGGTGCAGCCGCACCAGCAGCCAGACCGACTGGTAGGCGGCGCGCGTGCCGTTGACCGATTGCGGGGCGGACAGTTCGACGACGACGGGATCGGGCATGGAGCAGGGGGAGCGAAAGGGGCGCAACGGAGCGGAAGGAAGACGGAAGGATGGCAAAAAAGGCCGGTCGATGTGACAGCCGTGACAGCCGTGCCGGATTGTCGCATGGGCAGGATTGGACCGGAACTCCGCCATGGCTACGATGCGCACTGTCCGGCCGGCGATGCGCCGCGCCGGCCGGACCGGCGCGCACAACCCGCCGCTGCCATCGGCAAGCCGCCGATCGCAGCAGCCCCAACGAACAAGGAGAGACCATGAAGTCCCGTACCGAAGCGCAGTCCCTGCACGCGCATGGCCTGTATCGCCGCCGCCTGCTGCAACTGGCCGGCGGCGCCGCGCTGCTGCCTGCCGCGCGCCTGGCGCTGGCCGATGTCGCGCCGGCAAGCGCCGTCGCCGCGCCGAGCGAAGTCGCCCGCGGTGATTTGATGGCGCACTTTCGCGCGCTGGACGTCGACGGCTGTTTTGCGCTGTTCGACGTCAAGGCGAACCGGATGACGCTGGTCAACGCATCGCGTGCGAAGACGCGCATGGTGCCGGCGTCGACCTACAAGATTCCGAACAGCCTGATCGCCTTCGAGACCGGCGTGGTGGCCGATCCGGACCAGATCCAGCCATATGGCGGCGGCAAGACGCGCTTCCCGCAGTGGCAGCGCGACATGAATCTGCGCGAGGCGATCGCGATGTCGAATGTGCCGGTCTACCAGGGCATTGCCCGGCGGATCGGCATGCAGCGGATGCAGACGTGGGTCGACCGGCTCGACTATGGCAACCGGCAACTCGGGAAGGTGGTGGATCAGTTCTGGCTGCGCGGGCCGCTGGCGATCTCGGCGGCCGAACAGACGCGCTTTCTGGCGCGGCTGGCACAGGGCCAACTACCGGCGTCGCGCCTGAGCCAGCAATGGGTGCGCGAGATCCTGCGCGTCGAAGCCAATGACGATCACGCGATCTACGCCAAGACGGGCTGGGCGATGGATGCCGGGCTGAACCACGGCTGGTGGGTGGGGTGGGTCGAACGCAGCGGCGGCGTCCATGCCTTCGCGCTCAATATGGATCTGCAGCGCGAGGAACTGGCGCCAAAGCGCATGGCCATCGCACGGGCGATGATGGCGGAACTTGGCGTGTTGCCCGTGGAGAACGGGCAAGCGCGCAAGATGAGCTAGCGCAAGACGGACCAGCCCAAGCGAGCCAGCGCAAGATGAGCTGGCGAAGAGCAGCTGGCGAAGACGAACTGGCGCGGGGCGGAGCTTGCCGCGCCGGGCGTACCGGCTGCGTCAGGCTGTCGCGTGCGCCTTCGTGGCCGCGGCCTTGCGCTTGCCCTTGGTAAAGCTCGACAGGCCGTCGATCACATCGCGACCGTAGGCGACGGCCGCTTCGATCGCCTCGCGCGGACTGCCGGCGCGATGCGAGCGCAGCGCCGGCAAACCGGTCGACGGCTCTCCGCCCAAGGCGATGATGTTGACCGTTGCCTCGAAGCTGTCGCGCGCGGTGCCCGACTTGCCGGCTTGTTCGCCGGCGTGATGGACGTGTGCCGAGAGGCGATAGCCCTTGTAAACAGCGTGATTGGCGTACATGGTGGACTCCTTGGAAATGCGCGCGCTCAATGGCGGCGCAAGCGCGTAATCGCGCGTTCGCCCGCCTGGCGGGCGACCTGCTTTGCCTGCGCTTCCGTGCGATGCAGCGTGTCGCGTACCGCGACGTTTTCGAGCACCCGCTCGCGTCCGCTTTCATAGCGGCTGACGATGTAAGTGGCGAACCACTGGCCGGGGCTTTGCTGGATCGGATGGACGGCGACGGTGTATTGGTTCTGGTTCTGGTTTTGGTTGTGTTGTTGATTCATGTCATTGGAAGGGGGCGGTCCCTTGCCCTGATCCGATGGGTCCGCGCAGATGCCAGAGGCAGGTGCATGCGGATGTCGAGCGCTGCGGCGCGTGAGTGCGCGCCAGTTGCGGCTTACGGAAACGGCTTGGTCGCGAGGCGAGGCCCGGCTCGGTTGAGCCGAAACAGCGGTGAGGCGACGGAACGGGAACGCTGGGTGGTGAATGCCGGACGTCAGGTCGGGCGGCGGGGCCCTGGGGGCCAGCCGGACAGTGTCTTGTCTTAATAATCTGTCCGGGTTTTCGCCTCTTGGGGCGAAGGCACACACTATAGCACGGTTGGCCTGTCAGCACGGGCTGCGCGGGTAGGCTCCTCTCCCGCGCGCGGGAGAGGGTAGGGGAGAGGGAAAAACGGCGCTCGCCACGGCATCGCCGTCGCAACCAGCCTTCGTCTCCCCCGCAGCGCAGCGAAGCGCCTCACATATGCAGCACGCCGCGAATCGTCTCCGCCAGATCCTTGGCGAGGAACTTCGACACGTAGGCGTCCGCGCCGACCTTGCGCACATGGTCCTCGCTGGCATTGCCCGACAGCGACGAATGGATGACCACCGGAATGCCCTGGAAGCGCTTGTCCGCCTTGATCTTGCGGGTCAGCGTGAAGCCATCCATCTCCGGCATCTCGAGATCGGTCAGCACGCAGGCGATCTCGTCGCGCACATTGCGCCCGGCCTTCGCGGCGGTGGCGGCGATGTCGTTCAGTTCGTCCCACGCTTCCTGGCCGGTCTTGGTCATCACCACGGATACGCCCATCGCATCGAGACCTTGCTCGATCAGGCTGCGGGCGAGGGCGGAATCGTCGGCCGCCAGAATTTTCGTGCCCGGGCGCAGCGCCAGCTTCGGTCCGACGGTGGACGGGTCGACATCGGGCTGGCTGGTCGGCAGCACGTCGCGCAGGATCTGTTCGACGTCGAGCACCTGCACCAGGCGAGCGTCGGGGGTGTCCGCATTCAGCTTGGCGATGCTGGTCACCAGCCCCCCCTTGGTGCTGGCCTCGGCCGAGACCACTTCGTTCCATTCCAGGCGCACGATTTCCTCGACGCCCTCGACGGCGAAGCCCTGCGTCGAGCGGGCGTACTCCGTGACCAGCAGGATGCCGCAGCTGCCCCCCTGTGGCGTGCAGCCGACGATCTTGGCCAGGTCGATGACCGGAATCACCTGCCCGCGAATATCCGCCATGCCCAGCATCGCCGGCGCGCCGCCGACCACGGTCGTGATTTTCGGCATCACCAGAATTTCACGGACCTTGAATACATTGATGCCGAATATCTCGTTCTGGCCGGAACGCTCGGCATTCCCGAGCCGGAACAGCAATAATTCGAACTGATTATTGTTGGTCAGGTTGGTCCGCTCGTCGATTTCCTTCATCAAGCCGCTCATGACTTCCTCTTGTTCCTCGCGACGCCCGCGTGACCGGTGGCGCAGTGTGTTGTCGATGACACACGAGGGCACGGCTACGAAGAGGGCCCGACCGCTCGCGGTACGGGTCATTAACGACAGGGCGGACGGAACCTTGAGGGTGCATGCGAGGCACCAAAAGCGTGCATGTGTCAACTAAAGACTTACTTACATGTGATATAAAAATTACTGTATGAAAATTACAATATTCGCGTCTATGATCGCGTGTACGACGATGTAACATCATTGATACATCAATTACAAATAGAAATCCCCCGGACATGCGCCTCGGCTCGGCGCAGTTCAGGCGGATGCAAGGCAGCACCCGCGTACCTTTGCGGGATGCGGCCTGCTACGGGTATGGCAAGGGGCGGTTAGACCGGGTAAACCCGGCGTATCGGTTGGGAGAAGTCTGTATGCACGAGCCGAATAGGGTGCCGTGGTGTCACGCCACGCGCACGCCTTCTCTCCGTACGCATTGGCGCCTGCGCGCCGACGCGGTGTTCTACCGCGCGCGCTTCACTTTGCAACTCATCTGCGGCCTCCGGCGAGCGCCTCGTGCCTGGCACGTCGGCCTCGCGCCCGACCGTCTTCTGGTCGGCGCCGCGACGGGCGCCATGCCCTGAAACCGTCCACGACCCGTGGTCGTTTCGCTCACGCGACAGTTTCCGCAAAGTTCACATTCGTTTTAATTCCGATTCACGGATCGCCGCTATGATCGCCAACGAGGCGATCAATGTATTTACTTTAATACAATGAATACATTGCGATGTTGGATCGAGCCCGGAGCAGTGAAACCGGGACCGGACCTGGCAATTCGCAAGGAGAAAATCCAGATGTACGAGCCCAACCAGCAGCACCACGCGAGCGGAGCCAAGCTCGCGCCCATGGGCTGCATGATCCAGCCGCGTTTCGCAGGCACGTCGCAGCGCGCCCTTGTGCGGCTGCCGGCTGCCGCATTCATCACCGCAGCGTTGGCAGCGCTGATCGCGGCGTCGCCCGACGCCGCGGCACAGGCCGCCGCGCCGCAGCCGGCTGCCAATACGTTCCAGGCGCAAGCCGCGCAACTGGGCATCAAGTCGTGCGCTCCGCTGTTCGCCAGCCTGGGCGAAAGCCTGACGCGCGGCACGACCTATGCCTCGACCGCACAAGCCCAGCAAGGCGCGCCGAACGATCACGGGGCGCACGCCGTCGTTGGCATGAAGTACGACACGCCGAACTACAAGGGGCAGGCAGCGGGTGTGATCTACACCGCGCCGACCAAGGCCGGCGGTTGCGAAGGCAATCTCGTGCGCGTGGCGCCGTTCCCGCAGTCGTGTCCGGACGTCGTCCGGCAGCTGCCGCAGGGAAGCACCCTCGCGACCACTCTTTCCGGTACGCCGCTGTACAACCTGGGCGGCAACCAGGGGCAGGCACTGCTGGTTCCCAGCGGTGCCGGTTGTGTTGTTGTCACAGTAGCAAGCGCGATGGAACGCCGATGAAGCGGGCCACGTAGCCACAGCACTGCATCAAATCGCACCGGCCGGTTCAGGCCGGGCGACTTCCAATTTCGATTTGGGGATCGAAACCCCGGTTTACGCCGGGGAAGGGGGGCTTTTTGTCTTCGCAAATGGCCCATTCAGTTTTTTGGCGAACTTTCTGGGGGTAGTCGCCATGCATCAAGCCAATACGAGGGCCCGAGCGCGCGCTCGGGCCGGTCTGTCTGGAACTTCGGTTGCTGCCACGGATGGCATGCATCCTTCCGTGCGACGTCGCATCTTCGCGGCGCTGCGTCGCGCACACCGCGTGCTCGGCATGAAACGGGATGGGCTCGGCCTGGGCGCACTGGGCGCATTGGGAACGGCCGGTGTGACAGCGTCGGGGTCCGCCGCCGCAGCCGGCGGTGAAGGCATGGTGGCGCGCAATGCCGGAGGGCTGCTCGCCGGAATGAGCGGGCTATTGCTGATGACGTCGCTGGTCGCACCGGCGCATGCGCAGTATTCCGCGGGCGGAGGCACCGCGACCGGCCTGAACTCCGTTGCGGTGGGACCGGGCTCGAGTGCTACTGGGTTGCGCAACGTCGCGGTGGGCAGTGGCGCCAATACAGCCGGAATCGATTCGATCGCACAGGGTACCAGCGCAACGGCAGGCGACCAGAATGCGATCGCCATCGGCTTCCAGGCGTATGCGACCGAAATCAACGCCATCTATCTTGGCGCACGGACCGTCCCGACATCGGGCAGCACCGCCGTAGGCGCGGTGGGGATCGGCACGGACGTCACCGCGTCCGCGCTCAACGCGATTGGGGTTGGAACGCGCGCTCTTTCGTCGGGGCAATACACGGTTGCCATCGGCCAGGACTCGGTCGCCAGCGGCGGGGGCGGCGCGGTAGCAGTGGGCGGCGGTGCCATCTCGAGCAACGTCAATACGGTAGCTATCGGCGTTGCATCCGAAGCCACTGCAGCCGGGGGCAGCGCCCTGGGCACCAATTCGCATGCGTTGGGAGGAAACTCCACTGCGGTCGGTGTCGGCTCCACGGCCAGCGGAAATTTCGCCATCGCTTCTGGTTACGCATCCAACGCAAGCGGTCTCAATGCGATCAGCGTGGGTCGTGATTCCGTTTCGTCCGCCGAAAGCGCGGTTGCGCTCGGCCAAGCCGCCCAAGCAACAGCAATTTCTTCCGCCGCATTTGGCCCTCAGGCTGTTGCCAGTGCTACTGAAGCGCTAGCTCTCGGCTATCAAGCCACGGCCAGCGGCGTCAATACGGTCGCGATCGGCAACCAGGTCACCGTAGCGGGCGAAGGCAGTATTGGAATTGGCGCCAACACGGGTCCGGCGGTCGATGCCGCGTCGACCAATGCGGTCGCTATCGGTTGGGCCGCACAGACCGTCAACGCGCCTTCCGCCGTGGCCATTGGCGACACAGCGATCGCGAACGCTGCGTCGGCTCTCGCTTTGGGGGATGGCGCTCAGTCCTCGGCTGCGAACGCAATCGCCATGGGTACCAGCGCAATCGCCGATTCCGCGGACGCCGTGGCAATCGGCAACGCCGCGCGAGCCACCGGCGGCAAAGCCGTCTCGATCGGTTCGGGCAACGTCGCGAGCGGCAACGGCGCCGTTGCGATCGGCGACCCGAACACCGCCACCGGCGACGGCGCGGTCGCGCAAGGTATGGACAACACCGCGACCGGCAACGGCTCGGTCGCGATGGGTAACACCAACATGGTGGGCGGCGGCGGCCAGGCTGTGAGCACGCCGGGCACCGCTGCGCAGGGCGCAGTCGGCATCGGCTACCAGAACAGGGTGGTCGGGCAAGGCAGCGTGGCCCTCGGTAACGCCAACCAGGCTCTGGGCGCCGGTTCGCTGGCCTTCGGCGACACGGCCGTCGCCGGTGCGGCTCGAGCGACCGCGATCGGTGCCGGTGCGCAAGCCGCGGCCTTGGATACCGTTGCAATGGGTACCAGTGCGGATGCGACCGGCGTAGGCAGCATCAGCATCGGCGTCAACGCTTCCGCTTCTGCTGGCACTGGTGTGGCCTCCGGCACCGCGATCGGTAACAATGCCGTGGCCTCTGGCCTAAACGGCGGCGCGACGGCGGTCGGCCAAAACGCCTCTGCCACGGGTGAGTATTCCGTGGCGCTCGGTCTGGGCAGCTCCGCTGGTGACCACGCCTCCATCGGCATTGGCACTTCGTCGAACGCGTCGGGTCTTCGCGCCATCGCCATGGGCGATACCGCTCAGTCCACTGGCGCAGGCTCGATCGCCATCGGCGGCAGCCAGGCGGGATCGTCCGTCGCATCGGCAGACGATGCCATCTCCATGGGTGGGGCGGCAAATGCCACACAGGTCGGAGCGATTGCGCTCGGCGCAGGCGCGCGGGCGACGGTGAGGGCAGGCGATGTCGCGCTTGGCTCCGGATCGGTAACTTCGGCCCCGACGCCGACGGCCAGCACCGTCATCCGCGGCACCACCTACACGTTCGCCGGCGCTAATCCGCAGAGCGTCGTCTCCGTTGGTGCCTCCGGTGCCGAACGCCAGATCCAGAACGTGGCGGCAGGCCGGATCGCGCAAAACTCGACGGACGCGATCAACGGTTCGCAGCTGTATGCCGTGCAGCAGTCGCTGCAGTCCGCAGTGACGGGGGCGTCTGCCCATTACTACAGCGTGGACAGCAACGGGACGACCGGAGCCAATTACAACAACGACGGCGCGACCGGACGCTTCGCGCTGGCCGCGGGTGTGGGTGCAACTGCGAGCGGCATCCAGGGTACGTCGGTCGGCTATCTGGCCAATGCCAGCGGGCAAGAAGGTACTGCGATCGGCTATGCCAGCACGGCGAGCGCCGTCAATGCCACTGCCTTGGGCAATCAGGTCACGGCCGCTGCCGACGGCAGTGTCGCCATCGGCACGAACAACATTGGCACGCACGTCGACGCCGCTTCGACGAACGGCGTGTCGATCGGCTTCTGGACCCGGGTGAACAACGCGCCGTCCGGCGTCGCCATCGGCGACCGCGCCCTGGCCACCGGTGCCAACACCACGGTCGTCGGGGCCAATGCGACGGCGGGCAATGCTGGCGCCACCGCGTTTGGGGCGGGTGCGCAAGCCGCCAATGTCCAGACGCTGGCTGTTGGCCAGAACGCTAGCGCCACCGGTCCGGAGTCTTCTGCCTTCGGCTATAACGCGGCTTCGGTGGGGTCGAACTCCCTCGCCGTCGGCTCCGCCAGCACCGCCGCCGGCAACACCACCATGGCAATTGGCCAGAATGCCAATGCGTCGAACTACGCGACGATTGCGATGGGTCTGAACACGGTGTCGGACGGCAATAGCACCATCGCGATCGGCAACGGTGCCGTTGCACACGATTACCAGGGCGTGGCAATTGGCGGAAACAGTGTCGCGAGCAACGCGGGAACGGCGATCGGTGGCGTCAGCGTCGCGACCGGCAACAACGCCACGGCAGTGGGGCGGTCGACCACCGCAACCGGTGACCGCAGCGTTTCCGTCGGCGTTCTGTCACAGGCGACGGCCGCAGACGGCATCGCCATGGGTTACCTGGCCAACGCAAGCGCTGCCGGCGGTGTGGCGATGGGCCTCCAGTCGTCGGCAGCTGCGGCCAATGCCATTGCGGTAGGCACCACTGCCGTGGCCGACTCCGCCGACGCGGTCGCGATGGGTACCGGCGCTCGTGCAACGGGCGGCAAGGCGGTCTCCATCGGCGCGAACAACGTCGCCTACGGCGATGGCGCGGTGGCGATCGGTGATCCGAGCTACGCCAGCGGTACCGGCGCGTTCGTCGGCGGTGCCAACAACATCGCCAATGCAGACGGCACGGCAACCGCCACGGCGGCCAACGCGGCCAACGGCGCGGTGGCGATCGGTAATGCCAATACGGCCATTGGCCAGGGCTCGGTCGCGTTGGGCAATGGCTCCCGTGCGGGTGCGGCCGGTGCGCTGGCCTTCGGTGATACCGCGACGGCAACCAATGCCGGCGACGTGGCACTGGGCTCGGGCTCGGTGACCGGCGCCGCGGTCGGCACGGCGGGTGCGACGATCGGCGGAACGGCCTACACCTTCGCGGGTGGCAACCCGTCCTCGACCGTCAGCGTGGGCGCCGTGGGTGCGGAACGCACCATCACCAACGTCGCGGCGGGCCGTCTGGCTTCCGACTCGACCGACGCCATCAATGGTTCGCAGCTGTACGCGACCAACCAGAAGGTGGACCAGAACACCACCGATATCACCAATCTGAGCACCACGATCGGCGATATCAACAACGGTGCTGGCATCAAGTACTTCCACGCCAATTCGACGTTGCCGGACAGCCAGGCGATCGGCACCAACTCGGTGGCGATCGGCCCGAACGCGGTGGCCAACAACGCGGGCGACATCGCGCTGGGCTCCGGCTCGGTGACGGCCGCCGCGGTGGGCACGCCGGGTGCGACGATCGGCGGAACGGCTTACACCTTCGCGGGTGGCAACCCTGCCTCCACCCTCAGCGTGGGCGCCGTGGGTGCGGAACGCACGATCACCAATGTCGCGGCGGGTCGCCTGGCTTCGGACTCGACCGACGCCATCAACGGTTCGCAGCTGTACGCGACGAACCAGAAGGTGAACCAGAACACCACCGATATCACCAATCTGAACAACACGATCGGCGATATCAACAATGGTGGCGGCATCAAGTACTTCCACGCCAACTCGACGTTGCCGGACAGCCAGGCGATCGGTACGGACTCGGTGGCAATCGGCCCGAACGCGGTGGCCAACAACGCGGGCGACATCGCGTTGGGCGCGGGTTCGGTGACGGCAGCGGCTGTGGGTACGGGTGGTGCGACGATCGGTGGCAACGCCTACACCTTCGCCGGTGCGACGCCGACCTCGACGGTCAGCGTTGGCGCCCCGGGCGCGGAGCGGACCATCACCAATGTCGCGGCGGGTCGTCTGGCTTCGGACTCGACCGACGCGGTCAATGGCTCGCAGCTCTACGCGACCAACCAGCAGGTGGATCTGAACACCACCGACATCGCGACCAACACGACCAATATCGCCAACCTGAACAACATCATTGGCGATATCAACAACGGCGCGGGCATCAAGTACTTCCATGCCAACTCGACGTTGCCGGACAGCCAGGCGCTGGGCACGGACTCGGTCGCGATCGGTCCGAACGCCATCGCCAACAACGCGGGTGACATCGCGTTGGGCGCGGGTTCGGTCACGGCTGCCGCAGTGGGGACGGGTGGCGCGACCATCGGTGGCAACGCCTACACCTTCGCCGGTGCGACGCCGTCCTCGACGGTCAGCGTGGGTGCGGCTGGCGCCGAGCGGACCATCACCAACGTCGCCGCGGGTCGCCTCAGCGATACGTCGACCGACGCGGTGAATGGCTCGCAGCTGTACGCGACCAACACGCAGGTGAACTTGAACACCGCCGATATCAACAATCTGAACACCACGATTGACAATATCAACAACGGTGGCGGCATCAAGTACTTCCACGCCAACTCGACGTTGCCGGACAGCCAGGCGATCGGTACGGACTCGGTGGCAATCGGTCCGAACGCGGTGGCCAACAACGCGGGCGACATCGCGTTGGGCGCGGGTTCGGTCACCGCTGCGGCAGTGGGTACGGGTGGTGCGACGATCGGTGGCAACGCCTACACCTTCGCCGGTGCGACGCCGACCTCGACGGTCAGCGTTGGCGCGGTGGGCGCGGAGCGGACCATCACCAATGTCGCGGCGGGCCGCCTGAGCGGCACGTCGACCGACGCGGTGAATGGCTCGCAGCTGTACGCGACCAACCAGCAGGTGGACCTGAACACCACCAACATCGCCACCAACACGACCAATATCGCCAACCTGAACAACATCATTGGCGATATCAACAACGGCGCGGGCATCAAGTACTTCCACGCCAACTCGACGCTGGCGGACAGCCAGGCGCTGGGTACCGACAGCATCGCGGTCGGTCCGCAGGCCGTGGCCAACAACACGAACAGCATCGCGATGGGTAACGGCGCGGTCTCGAGTGTCGATGGCGGCGTGGCGCTGGGTTCGGGTTCGGTGTCGGATCGCGCGCTGGCCCCGGTCAGCGGCACGATCACGGCCGGTACCGCCCTGGTGCCGTACAACACCACGGACGTGAATCTTGCCGGTGCGGTGTCGGTCGGCAATGCCGCGACCAACACGCTGCGCCAGATCACCAACGTCGCCGACGGTACCAGCGCGCATGACGCCGTGACGATCCGCCAGCTGCAAGGCGCGATTGGCTCGGTCACCGCGACCGGTACCAAGTACTTCCACGCGAACTCGGCGCTGGCCGATTCGCTGGCGGTCGGTGTCGACTCGATCGCGGTGGGCCCGGAGACGATCGTCAACGGTGACAACGGCATCGGCATGGGCAAGAACGCCCAGGTCGCGCAGACCGCCCCGGGCGGTACCGCGATCGGCCAGAACTCGCTGGTGTCGCAGGCCGATGGCGTCGCGCTCGGTACCAACGCGCAGTCGCAGGGCATCCAGTCCCTGGCGCTGGGCGCCGGTTCGCAGGCGGTGTTCGCGAACAGCGTCGCACTGGGCGCAGGCTCGGTGACGACGGTGGGCGCGCGTACCGGCTACATCGGCTACGGCGTGGGCGGCGGCCAGAACTCGGTGGGCGAAGTGTCGGTGGGCAACGTGGGTGCCGAGCGGCAGATCACCAACGTCGCAGCAGGCTCGGCGCCGACCGATGCGGTCAACGTCAGCCAGCTGAACCAGGTCGCGCAGAACACGGCGACTTCGCTGGGCGGCGGTGCTTCGTACGATTCGACCACGGGCTCCTATACCGCACCGAGCTACTCGGTCGGCGGCAGCACCTACAACAACGTGGGCGACGCGCTGGGCGCGCAGGACACCATCGTCAAGAACCAGGGCGACAGCATTGCGAACCACCTTGGCGGCGGTACGACCTACAACCCGGCGACCGGCACCATCGGCGGCGGCTTCACCGTCAATGGCAAGACCTACGCCAACGTGGCCGACGCGATCGGCGACACGGCGGGCCAGGTCGAGAACTCGATCCAGTACGACAACTCGGATCGCTCGCAGATCACGCTCGGCGGCACCAACGGGACGAAGATCACCAACGTCGCCGCCGGCAACATCAGCGAGAACTCGACCGACGCCGTCAACGGCTCGCAGCTGCACCAGACCAACACCACGGTCAACAACCTGGTCGAGGGCAAGATCGGTATCGTCAAGCAGGAAACGAGCAACGGTCCGATCTCGGTGGGTGGCGATACCGGCGGTACCACGGTGAACATGGCCGGCAAGGATGGCGATCGCCGCATCACGGGCGTGGCCGAAGGCACGGCCCCGACCGATGCGGTCAACGTCAACCAGCTGAACCGCATCAGCCAGGGCATCGACCAGAAGTTCGCGGGCATGGACAGCCGTATCCGCGCGGTCGAGAACCGGTCCAACGCGGGTATCGCGTCCGCGATGGCGATGGCGGGTCTGCCGCAAGCCTATCTGCCGAACAAGAGCATGGTGGCCATCGGTGCCGCCACGTTCAACGGCGAGACCGGCTATGCGCTCGGCCTGTCGCGCGTGTCGGACAACGGCTCGTGGATCTACAAGGCGTCTGGTGCCGCTTCGTCGCGTGGCGACTACGGTGGCGCGGTGGGCGTCGGCTATCAGTGGTAAGCCGATCAGTGGTCAGCCGCGCGGAATTGTCCGTGTAGCAAGGGCGTGCGCCTGTCCCCCAGCTGGCGCACGTCCGACCACTACCCGATCATCAACGTCCCGTCGGCGCGATGACGCCAAGCCGGGACAAGGAGTTCGAAACCATGTTTGATTCGATGAAACGCCATGCCGCACCCTGCGCGGCCGTGCTCGCGGCGCTGCTGCTGGCCGGCTGCGGCAATCTCAGCAAGATCGACGACCGCGGCCACACCGCCGAGCCGGTCTGGCCGAAGATGGACGTAGAGAACATGACGCTGCTCGAGGGCATCCATCCGGATCCCGACAAGCTGGCGCTGGTCAAGCCCGGCATGACGAAGGACCAGCTGTACCATCTGCTGGGCCGCCCGCACTTCCTCGAGGGCTTCTTCTTCGTGCGCGAATGGGACTACCTGTTCCATCTGCAGACGCCGTCCGGCGACAAGGCCTGCCAGTACAAGGTCCTGTTCGACCGCGACACGCACGCGCAGCAGTTCCTGTGGCGCGAGAAGGAGTGCGAGGAAGCGGCGAAGGCGCTGGTGAAGAAGACGAGCGCCTGATCCAACGTCACCGCGCATGCGGGGACCCGGCGACTTGAGGTAGCATGCGGGGTCCCCGTGATCGCGGGGCAGCACAGTGGTTATCGGGCCGGCGACGGCCCAATTTTTTTGGAGTTGCCATGTATCGCGTCGTATCGGTCGCCGCTTCGCTTCTTGCCGTGCTCACCCTGGGCGCCTGCCAGCAGATGCCCGCCCAGCAGACCGCCCAGCCTGGTGCGATGGCGCCCGCCGCGCTGGCGGGCCAGGCACCGGCCCAGGCCCCCGCCCAAGCTCAGGCGCAAGCGCAGGCCGCGCCGCGTGCCGCGACGCAACTGCCGAGCGTCGATTTCCGCCTGGCCCAGCCCGAGCGCGCGCCCGAGCTCCAGGAGCTGCGCATGGCCAATGCGACGTTGTGGGTCGCGCCGCAGCCGGTGCTCAGCCGCGGCGACCTGAACACGGTGGTGGCCGTCAAGGCGAAGGACGGCAAGCACTATGTGCGCTTCGGCTTCACGCAGGCCGGCGCGCAGAAGCTGGCGGCGGTGACGCAGCGCTTCCCCGGCAAGGTGCTGGTGCTGACGATCAACGGCAATCTGGTGGCGACGCCGCGCATCGCGCGTCCGGTGACCAATGGCCTGTTGTTCGTGCCGATGGCCAGCGAGCAGCAGGCGCTGAACGTGGCGGCGGTGATCGGCGGCGCCGGCGCGCCGACCGGGCTCGCAGCACCCGCAGCACCTGCCGCGCGCGCACCTGCGGCGCGCGCGCCCGCCGCGCGGTAAGGCGCTCGCCGCCTACTTGCCGATATAGCCGGGTAGTCCCCTTGCCTTGGGACTCCTGGCTGCCTTGACCGCCAACGCCAGCGCATAGGCAAAGCATTCCGTATTCCCCATCGGCCCGCGAATCTCGCGCCGGAAGAAGTCCGCCCATTTGAAGTCCGGATAGGCCTGCTTGACCCGGCGGTAACCGCCGGCAATGCGGGCAAAGGCCTCGAGGCTGCGATACGGATCGTCGCGCATTCCCGCCACCGAGCGCGGCAGCGCCGACAGCGGCTGGCGCTGCCCGTGCTCGTCGTAGGGGTGGACCTGATGCCGGCGCAGCATGTACTCCCAGAACTCGTCCTCGGAGCGGTCGCTCAGGTCCTTGCGCACGAACACCGGGATGATCTCGAAGCCGAGCTCGTGCCAGGCGCGCACCCAGTGGTGATGGTCCACGACCCACAGCACATGCTGCGGTCCCACCACCACGTGGATGCGATGCTTGTCGAAGAAGGCCTCGAGCCGGTCCTCCGGCTGCCGGCGCGTCGTCTGCATCTTGCGCTTGACGTGCAGCATGCCGACCGTGATCTGGGTCGGCCGCAGCTCCGCGATCGGTGCGCGGAGCTTGCTGCCTTTGGCGAGGGTCGTGGTGCCCACGTGCGCCGATCCGGCCGGGCTCAGCGGTTGGTTCCCTTGCCGGTCGAGCCGAGCCCGTCGCCGATATCGGGCGTGCTGCCCGAAGCGGAGGAGACCGACGAGCCGGATGTCCCGGTCGTTCCCGATGTCCCGGACGTGCCCGACGTTCCCATCGAGCCGGTGCTGCCGGTGGTGCCGGACGTTCCCATCGTGCCGGACGACAGCGGCGAGCCGGTCGACGTGGCCGAGGTGGAGCCGGACGAACCGGAGGAGCCCGACGTTCCCGACATCCCGCCGCTGCTGCTGCTGCGATAGTCGCCACCCGCTTCCGAACCGGCACCCGCGCTGCCCATGTCGCGCGTCACGCGGATCTGGTTGTGGACCTCGTTGACGCCGAACACTTCGTCGGCGATGTCCTCGATCACGAACTTCTCATGGCGCTCGCGGACCGTGCCGGTCAGCGTCACCGTGCCGCCGCTGACTTCGACCGAGACCTGGCTGACATCGACCATCGGCACATCGGACAGCCGCTCGCACAGGTCCTCGCGAATGCGCTCGTCCGAGCGCTGATAGCCCTTCGGGCCGACGCGCCGGCGGCGTTGCTGTTGTCCGTATTGCTGGCCTTGCTGGCCGTACTGGGAAGCTTGCTGGCCATATTGCTGCCCCTGACCATACTGCTGACCCTGGCCATATTGCGAGCCGTAGCCCGACTGGTACTGCGAGCCGCCCCGGCCGCCGGATTCGTAGCTCTCCAGCCCGTAGCCGCGGCCGCCCTGGCCCGAACTGCCGCCATAGCCGGAGGTACCGCTCTGGCGATAGCCCGGATCGCCGGGATAGGCCCGCTGACCACCGCTGTACGACTGTCCGCCGCTGGAGCTGCTGCCGTAGTAGCCGCCGCCATAGCCGGGCTCGTTGCCGCCGCGACGCGAACGGTCGCGCGCCTCGAGTTCGCGCCAGGTTTCCGCGCCACCGCCGCGGCGGCCTTGCTCGCGCCCATAGCCACCGTACTGCTGGCCGCCGGATTGCTGGCCGCCGTACTGCTGGCTGCCGTACTGCTGGCTGCCGTAGCCCTGGCCCGCTTCCCAATCGTCCTCGCGGCCGGTATCGCGCACGCCGTACATGCCGTAGCGCTCCACGCCACCGCCGCTGGGGTCGTAGCCGGCATAGCCGCTGCTGTACGGATTGCGCGCGCCGCCCATGTCGGTCGGATCATAGCGGCCCTGGCCGCTGCCGCGATAGCGCGGCGAGGATTGCTGCTCGAACGAGGAACCGCCGCCGCCGCTGCGCGAGCGATCGCCACCGCCGCCACCACCACCGCCGCGTCCAGCGCCCCATTCATCGCGCCAGCGTTCGCGTTCGTTCTCATGGCGTTGCTGGCCCTGGCCTTGCCACTGCCCCTGTCCTTGTCCGTACCGCTGCTGGCCCGAGCGCTGGCCGCCGTATCCGCCGGACTGCCCGCGGCCGGATTGTCCGCGGCCGTATTGCTCGCGTGACTCGCCCTCGTCGCCGTATTCGCCAAACCGCATTTCTTCGCCCATGTCGTCACCGTCCTTGTCGCGCCACCATTCGCTGCCGCTCCCCTGATCCCGCCCCGGACCGCCGCCATAGCCACCGTAGCCGCCGGGGTAGCGCTGATTGCTACCGTTGCTCATTTGTCCCTCCTTGCGTACCAAGTGGCGGCACGCGCCGCGCACTGCGCCGGGCGGATGTTGCTCCTGCTCTGCTGCTGCCCGGCCGGGTGAAGAACCGCAAGAACCGTACCGCTGTGCGCGAGAGGCGGCATGCGAAAGCGGGGCGCGCGCATCGCCCGCGATCGCCGCGGCGCCAGCAATCCACATGCAAAGTTTGCCGCCGTCACTTGTAAAAAGTACGGCGCATGGCGGGGCCGTCACCGAAGCGCAGTCTCTTTCGTCATTTGCGTGCGTCGCGCCTGACGGATCGACGTCGCAGGTATGGAACTTGCCGTATAGCGGTATTGCCCATCACCGGCGCGGGCGTGCCTTGCGTGCTGTGGCCCGCCATGCCGGAAGGCGCCCAGAGAACAGCCATGTCCGACGTAGCCAGTACCGACCGCGAACGCCTCGCCAGCGCCGCCCGCGAAGTCATCAACGGAAAGTCCGCCAACGGCAAGGCAGCCAACGGCAATGCCAGAGGCGCCGGCAATGGCGCCGGCAATGGCGCGTCGGAAGAGGACCGGCAGGGCTGGCGACGACGTGTGATGCACGCCTTCGAATGGTTCGCCGGCCATGCCACGCGGGGCGCCGGCTCGCCGATCGCGTTCGCCTCCGCCGTGGGCGTGGTGCTGCTGTGGGCGGTGACGGGGCCGATGTTCGATTATTCCGAGACCTGGCAGCTTGTCATCAATACCGCCACGACCATCATCACGTTCGTCATGGTGTTCCTGATTCAGCAGACGCAGAACAAGGACTCGCTGGCGGTGCACCTGAAGCTGAACGAGCTGCTGGCCTCGCATCGCCACGCCAGCAGCCGGCTGGTGGCAATCGAGGACCTGGACGAAGAGGACCTCAAGAAGTTGGCGGCCTTCTACCGGCAGCTGTCCGAGCTGGCCGAGCGCGAAAGCGATATCGAGGAAACCCACGGGCTTGACGATGCGCTGCAGACGCACGTCGCCAAGCAGGAGGCGCGGCACGATCTGGAGGAGGAGATCGCTGCGGAGCTCGACTCGAAGGCGCGCAAGGACCGCCGGCCGGACGACGCGGTCTGAAGCGGCCGAGCCTGCCTCGCGCGCAGGCCGGATCGCGATGGGCCGGTGCAGGCCCGTGTCGATCGAGTCGGTCCGTGTAGATCGGTGTGGGTGTTGCAAGTTCGACATGCGCGACGAACAGCCATCCAGCGATGACGCGCGCTGCTGCGTGCCGGCACGCGCGGGCGCATTCCTTGCACGACGCGAAGAATGTCGTTGCCGAACCCAGGAGCCAATCATGTCGACCATCGTGGCAGGGCGTTTCGATTCCTTCGCCGACGCCGAGCGCGCGGCGCGAGGGCTTTATGGACACGGATTCTCGGTATGGGATGTGTCGATCTTCACGGTTGGCACGCCGCAGGCCACGCAGGAACTGGCGCGCCCGCCCGGCGTGCTGCTGGCGGCGCGGGTCGAGCCCGAACGGCTGCAGACGGCGGCCGAACTGATCCGCCTGGAAGGCGGGCGCGAGCTCGAGCAGGCCGAGGGCCAATGGGAGAACGGCCGCTGGTCGGACTTCGATCCGCTTGGCACACCGAAGCCGTTGCAGGAGACCGCACCGCACGAGCGCGCGGGCCAGCTCGGCGAGGGCGCGCTGAGCGCGACCGGCAACGAGGACCCGGGTAGCGAGATCGACCAGTCGGTCCGGCAGGACGAAGACCGCCATCCCGGACAAGTGAGCGGGCAGGCGGGCGGGCATGCCGGCGGACAGACAGGCGGGCAGCCGGGCGGGCATGAGGCTGGAAACGGCGAGCGCGATCTCGGCGTGCTGCTGACCCCGGGCCAGCACACCACCACGCATGAGGGCGTCAGCAAGGGCGACGAGGGCCGCATGCAGGGCCAGCGGGCGGGCGAACCGCGGCAGCAGGACGCTGGCAGCCAGACTGGGTCGGCCGCCGAGGGATCGAGCCCAGGCGCGAGTGAAGGAGCGACTCAAGACGTGGGCCAAGGAAAGAGCGAAGGAACGAGCCAAGGTGCGGGCCATGGCGCGACTCAAGGCCAGAGCCCAGCGCAACGCGAAGGGCAGGGCCAGCACCCCGCCGAACAGCAACCGCGCGAAGCCTGGGAATCGGCGCAGTCGCATCGCCAACCGGGCGAGAAGACCGACGAGCCCGAACTGGTGCGCGGCGCCACCACCACACCGGAGCCCAGCGGGCCCAACGACACCTTCCGCCAGATCCGCCGCGGACAGTTCCCGCCGGGAGTCGGCGAGGGCGACCTGCGCGACCCGGGCAGCACCACGCCGGACGCGCCGAAGGTCGACAACCGGTCGTGAGGAATCCGATGACGGACCCGATGACCACCACGATGACCGCCCGATGACGGCCGCGATGACCGAACCGGTACTCCCCTAAGCGCCGCCCCCGACCAGCGAGACGATGCCGACGACCAACGGACATCCCGCCCCTGCTTCCAAACGCCGGATCGCGGCCGAACTCTGGGCCACGATCTGGCGTTTCCGCGGCCGCGTCGGCGTAGCCGTGGTGCTGCTGATCCTGGCCAAGGCCGCCGCCGTAGCGGTGCCGCTGGTGCTGAAGCTCGTGGTCGACGACGTGGCGCCGGTGGCCACCGGCGCCGCCGCGATGGCGGGCGCGGCGATCACAATGCCGGTGTTCCTGGTGCTCGCCTACGCGGCGCTGCGCCTGCTCGGCAACGCCTTCAACGAGTTGCGCGACGTGGTGTTCGCGCCGGTGACCCAGCGCACCGTGGCGACCTTCATGGAGCGCACCTTCTCCCATCTGCATGCGTTGGGGGCCCGCTTCCATGCCCGCCGTGAAACCGGCGGCGTGATCCGCGACCTGGAGAAGGGCACCGCGGCGATCGGCTTCCTGCTCGGCGTCGCGGTGTTTACGATCGTGCCGACGCTGATGGAGATCGGCTCAGTGCTGGTGATCATGATCGCGGCCTATGGCGGTGCCTTTGCCGCGATCATCGTGGTGACCTTCGCCCTGTATGCGGGCTACACCTATGTGATGACGCGGCGCCGGACGCGGGTGCAGCGCAAGGTCAACGCGGTGGAGGCGCAGACCAACAGCAAGGTGGTCGACAGCCTGCTGAACTACGACACCGTCAAGTTCTTCGCGCGCGAGCGCTTCGAGACGCGCCGCCTGTCCGGCCTGCTCGAAGGCTGGGTCGACGCCAGCGTCGAGAACCAGTACGCGCTGTCCGCGCTGCACGTTGGCCAGAGCTGCTGTATTGCGCTTGGTGTGGCGGCGGTGATGCTGCTGGCGACCGAGCGGGTCGTCACCGGCGCGCTGACGGTCGGCGACCTGGTGCTGATCAACGCGTACATCATCCAGGTCGTGTTGCCGCTCAATACGCTGGGCTTCATCTTCCGCGAGTCCAACGACGCCATGACGCAGGTCGAGCGGCTGTTCGCGCTGCTCGACGCGCAAGGTCCGCCGGGCGAGGACCACGATGCGCCGGGCGCGCGACCGCTGCACGTAACGCGCGGCGAGATCGTGTTCGAGCACGTCAACTTCAGCTATGACCCGAGCCGGCAGACGCTGTGGGACGTCAGCATCCGCATCGGCGCCGGCCAGACCGTGGCAGTGGTCGGCGGCAGCGGCTCGGGCAAATCGACGCTGGCGCGGCTGCTGTTCCGGCTGTATCTGCCGGACAGCGGCAAGATCAGCATCGACGGTCAGGACCTGCGGCTGGTCACGCAGCAGAGCCTGCGCGAGGTGATCGGCATCGTGCCGCAGGACACCATCCTGTTCAACGACACCATTGCCTACAACATCGGCTACGGCCGCGAGGGCGCGACCCGCGCCGATATCGTCGAGGCCGCGCGCGCCGCGCAGCTCGATACCTTCATCGACCGGCTGCCTGACACCTACGAGACCCGCGTCGGCGAGCGCGGCGTGCGCCTGTCGGGCGGCGAGCGCCAGCGCGTGGCGATTGCCCGCGCGCTGCTGAAGAAGCCGCCGATCGTGGTCTTCGACGAGGCCACCTCGGCGCTCGACACGCGCTCGGAGCGCGCGATCCAGCGCGAGCTGGCCGAAGTGGCGAAGGGCCGCACCGCGCTGATCATCGCGCACCGGCTGTCCACGATCGCCGATGCCGACCATATCCTGGTGATGGAGCATGGCCGCGTGGTGGAGGAGGGCACCCACGATGCGCTGCTGGCAAGGCGCGGCGTCTATGCGCAAATGTGGCGGCTGCAACAGCAGCAGCGCGAACTGGAACGGACCGAGCAGAAGCTGGCACTGCAGCCGATCCGGCTCGAGGCCATCGTCGCCGCGGTGGTCGACGGCTTGCGCGAGCTGATTGCCGAGCGGCAGGTCAATCTGTTCACCGTGCTCGGCGAGGCGGAACTGCGCGTCACCGGCGATCCGGGCGTGGTGCAGAAGGCCGTGTGGGAGCTGTGCCATGCGCTGATCGACGACATGGAGCCGGGCGGGCGCATCGAGCTGCGGCTCGAACGGCAGGGCGGCGAAGCCTCGCTCTATGTGGCCGCGCCGGACCGGCAGGCGCCGCTGCCCGATATGCGCGAGCTGGAGAACCTGCTGGAGGACCACGCGGTGCGGCTGACGGTCGATCCGCACGGACATGGCTATCGCATCGCGATGCCTTTGCGGCCGATCCGCGAAACTCCGGCGCCACCGCCGGTCGCCCCGCCCGACATCGCGGCGACCCTGCCGGCGCCGGACGCGCTGAAGGGCCTGCGCATCTTGGTGCTCGACGACGACGAGCCCACGCGCGAGGTACTGACCAGCACGCTGGAGGACTACGGCGCCGACGCCCAGGCCTTCGGCCGCGGCGACGACCTGCTGGAGCTGCTGGGCAAGGCCGATCCGCAGCACTGGCCGCAGGTCCTGCTGTGCGATATCGCGCTGGACGAGGAGGACGGCTACACCGTGCTGCGCCGCGTGCGCCGGCTCGAGACCGAGCGCAACGTGCCGCTGGCCTGCCGCCTCAGCGCGATCGCGCTGTCCGGCCATGCCGAGGCGCAGGACCGCATGCGCGCGATGATGGCCGGCTTCCAGGTGCACCTGTCCAAGCCGGTGCAGATCGGCGAGCTGGTGGTGGCGATCCATTCGCTGGTGCGCCATCGCGATGTCGACACCACGGTGCCGGGGCCGCGAAGCTAGCGCCAGGGCGCTGCCGGTCTCCGGTTCCCGGTACCGGACCGCGGCCCCCGGTCGCAGCCCTCCGGCCTCGGGCCTCGGGCCTCGGGCCCGGGGTCGCCGTTGCGGGTCCATCGATTCCGTTTCACAACCCAACCCACTACACGATCGAGGAGAAACCATGCAGCCTCACGACAGACCCGATCTGCCCAGTTCCACACCGTCCCGGTCTTCCACTGACGTGCCCGGCGCCACTGCCTCGCCGGGCAGGGCGCCGGGCAGCCGGTTCGCCGATGCGGCCAGCGCCGAGCGCGCGGTCGCGCTGGCGAGACCGATGCTCGAAGCGGCGGTGCGGGACCGCGAGGTCGGCGAAGGCGGCTTCCTGCATCTGGTGGTGATGGACCCGGGCAAGGGTCCGGCCGATTGCCCGTTCGAGCAGGCAATCCTGTACGAATACTCGGCGCCGGGGCGCGAGCGGTGGGACGCCGATTACGCCTGGTATGCGCGCGAGAAGGCCAAGGTGGCCTGGCGCACCGGCATGGCGACCGACCAGGTCCAGGCGCGCGCCCCGCATCTGCTGCGCGCGGAGGAATCGATGCTCGGCGGCGCGGTGGTGCTCGACGGCATCGTGGTGGCGGTCAGCGGGGCGAACCCCTGGTATGACGAAGCCTTCGCGCTGAGCGTGGCGGCGCTGCTGCGGGCGGTGGCGCAGCAGCGGCGGCGGGAGCAAGGGTAGGTCGCGCCGCGGAGAGTTCGTGCAGCGAGCGAATGACGCGACGGCGAGCGCGCTGGCGAACAGGTCGCTCCCTCTCCCGCTTGCGGGAGAGGGCTGGGGAGAGGGCAGCACCGCCCATGCAACTTTTACCAGCCACGGCATAAACGCCAACGCCCCCTATGTAACTCCGGACATGGGGGAACCGTTACCCCTGAAACGGCAAGCCACTGCGCCATCACGCGTCTGGCATGCAATTCGCTGAAGGCATCCCCACAGAGAACCGGATTCGCCGCCGTCGCACGGGGCGGCGGGTAGCCGGAAATGGGGAGCGATGCCGTGCATTCCCTTTTCCGTCCGCCCGCCGGCGCTGCACCTCGCGCCGCGCTTCGCGCCGCATCCCCTTGCGCCCGCGACGCATCCGGTCACGCCTTCCAAGCCAACTTCAGGAGCCGAAATGACCGATGCGCCAGACGCCAGCCTGCAAGGCAAGACCTTTCTCGTGACCGGAGGAGGGCGCGGGCTGGGCGCCGCGATCTGCCAGAACCTGTCGGCCGCAGGCGCCAGCCTGGTCGTTGCCGACGTCGACGAAACTCTGGCCCGCAACTGTGCCGAGAAGCTCGACGCCAGCGGCGAGCGGGCCTATTCGCTGTCCTTCGACGTGGCCGAGCCGGCCGCCGTCCGCTCGGCCTTCGAGCAGGTGCGCGAGCGCAGCGGCCGCCTCGATGGCATCGTCAATAACGCCGCGATCGACATCACGCTGCCGGTCGACGAGGTCGAGACCGAACGCTGGCACCGCGTGCTGATGGTCAACCTGTACGGTCCCTATCTGATGTCGCACGCCGTGGTGCCGATGCTGAAGGCGCAGGGCGGCGGCCATATCGTCAATATCGCGTCCACGGCATCCAAACGGGCCTGGCCCAACGCCTCGGCCTACCACGCCACCAAATGGGGGCTGCTGGGCTTCTCGCACGCGCTGCACGCGGAACTGCGGCCGCACGGCATCAAGGTGTCGGCGATCGTCGCGGGCGGCATGCGCACCCCCTTCCTGCTCGACCGCTTCGCCGACATCGACCAGTCCACCCTGCAGGACCCGGCCAATGTCGCCCGCGCGGTGCGCTTCGTGCTGACGCAGCCCGAAGAGACCGTGATCCCCGAGGTCATGGTGCTGCCGATGAAGGAAACGTCGTGGCCGTGATCCACGACCCCGGCGCCGGCCTCGGGGCTGGTCCCGGCGCTGGCCCCGACACTGGCCGGATCACGGGCGCCGCAGTACCGGCCGGAGGCGGCGGTGGACTCCCCGGCGCGGTACTGCTGGACAAGGACGGCACGGTATTGCAGGACGTGCCGTACAACGTCGACCCCGACAGGATGCGGCTCGCGCCGGGCGCGGCGCGCGCGCTGCGGCGGCTCGGCCGGCTGGGCGTGCCGCTGGTGGTGGTGTCGAACCAGCCGGGCCTGGCGCTCGGCCGCTTCGAACCGGAGGCGCTGGGACCAATGCGCCAGCGCCTGGGCGAACTGTTCGCGACCCACGGCGCGCGGCTGTCGGGCTTCTTCTTCTGTCCGCATCATCCGGAAGGCGTGGTGCCGCGCTTCACGCGCACCTGCCTGTGCCGCAAGCCGCTGCCGGGGCTGCTGCGCAATGCCGCGGCGATGCTGCACTTCGACCTGCGCCGCTCCTGGATGATCGGCGACATCCTCGACGACATCGAGGCCGGCCAGCGCGCCGGCTGCCACACCATCCTGGTCGATTGCGGCAACGAGACCGAATGGGTGCGCGGGCCGTACCGCACGCCGGAGCATGTCGTCGCGGATCTGGACCAGGCCGCGCGCATCGTGGTCCGCCATCTGGGCGGCACGGTGCGGCACGCCGAACGTTGCCGGGTGGAGGCCTCATGACGGCATGGCGCGACGCCAAACGCATCCTGTGCGTGCGGCTGGACAATATGGGCGATGTGTTGATGACCACGCCCGCGATGCAGGCGCTGAAGGACAGCGACCCGTCCCGTCATCTGACCCTGCTGACCTCGAGCGGCGCGGCGGCGCTCGCCAGCCACCTGCCGATGATCGATACGGTGCTGACCTGGGATGCGCCGTGGGTGAAGGGCAACGGCATCGGCAACCGCACCGGCAGCAGCGTGATGCCGATGGCGCAGCGGCTGCAGGCGGCGCGCTTCGACGCGGCGGTGATCTTCACCGTCTACAGCCAGAACCCGCTGCCCGCCGCACTGCTCTGCACGATGGCCGGCATTCCGCTGCGGCTCGCGCATTGCCGCGAGAACCCCTATCAGTTGCTGAGCGACTGGGTGCCG
Organism: Cupriavidus cauae; assembly: GCF_008632125.1. Taxonomy (GTDB): domain Bacteria; phylum Pseudomonadota; class Gammaproteobacteria; order Burkholderiales; family Burkholderiaceae; genus Cupriavidus; species Cupriavidus cauae. Next base: position 29,080 of record NZ_VWRN01000017.1, on the reverse strand, counting down.
GAGACCGAGCCCCAGACGCAGGTTCGCCACGAGACGCAGCGCCAGCTCGATCTGGTGGCGACGGTTGGCGCGGTGCCGGCCGACACGCGGCTGCGCTTCCGCGTGCAGCCCCACGACCGGCGCGCGGTGCAGCGGCTGCTGCAACGGTGGCAAGGGGAGGGCGTGCCAGAGAGCGCCGCCTCCGCCCGCTGCGTGGTGATGCATCCCGGCGCCACCGCCGAGTCGCGCCGCTGGCCGGAGGCGCGCTTCGCCGAGGTCGCCCGCACGCTGGCCGAGCAGGACGGCGCGCTGGTGCTGCTGACGGGCGGCGTCGGCGAGCAGGCGCTGGTCGACAGCGTATGCCGCGCCGCCGGACATCCACGCGTGGTGGGCATCGCCGGCGAACTGACGCTCGGCCAGATGGGCGCGCTGATCGAGCATGCCGATCTGCTGGTCTCGAACAACAGCGGGCCGGTCCACCTCTCGGCCGCGCTCGGCACGCCGGTGGTCGATCTCTATGCGCTGACCAATCCGCAGCACACGCCGTGGCAGGTGCCGCACCGCACGCTGTATGCCGACGTGCCGTGCCGCTATTGCTACAAGAGCGTCTGCCCGCAGCAGCACCACCGTTGCCTGAACGATGTCGAAGCGGCCGAGGTCGTGGCCGCGGCGCGCGAACTGCTGGCCGGCGCGCCGGCCGTCACCGATGCGCTGCCGCCGCTGATCGTGCCCGCTCCCGTCATGCCCCCGTTGCCGCCGGTACGCGCCAGTGGCGCGGCGCTGGCGACCTGAACCGGACACAAGGAATCGCGCAGAGGGAATCGCGCAGAGGAGCCGCCATGTACACGCTTGGAATCAACGCCGCCTATCACGACACCTCCGCCTGCCTGGTGCGCGACGGCGAGGTCATCGCCGCGGCGGAAGACGAACGGTTCACGCATATCAAGCACGGCAAGCGGCCGGTGCCGTTCACGGCCTGGGAGCTGCCCTACCATGCGATCGACTACTGCCTGAAGGAGGCCGGCATCACGCTGGCCGATATCGACCATATCGCCTATTCCTTCGACCCCGCGATCATGCTCGGCGAGCGGCGCCACGACGAGACGGTGACGCTGCCGCTGGAGCCGTCGCGGCATGCGCAGCCCGGCGTGGCCGATTCCCCGTGGGACCCGCTGTTCCTGTCCTATGTCGTCAACGCGCCGCGGCAACTGGTGTCGGGCGTGCCGCATCACCTGCAGAAGCGCTTCGCCACCGTGCGCAGCAGCGCCGAGGCGCCGTACCGCTGGCACTACGTCGAGCACCATATGGCGCACGAGGCCAGCGCTTTCCTCGCGGCCCCGTTCGACCGCTGCGCGGTGCTGACGATGGACGGCCGCGGCGAGAGTGCCACCACCAGCTATGGCGTGTTCGACGGACGCGACTACCGCCGCATCAAGCAGATCGACCTGCCGGATTCGCTCGGCCTGCTGTATGAACGCGTGACGCGGCATCTGGGCTTCCTGCATTCGTCCGACGAGTACAAGGTGATGGCGCTGGCCTCGTATGGCGAGCCGACCCGCGCCGACGTGTTCCGCGCGATGGTCCATGGCGACCGCGAGGGCGGCTATCGCATCGACCAGGCCGACCTCGAAGCGGTGCTGGGGCCGCCGCGCGTGCGCGGCAGCGAATTCACGCGCGAGCATTTCAATATCGCGCGCTCGCTGCAGCTGGTGCTCGAGGAGACGGTGCTCGGCATGACGGCGTGGCTGGCCGCCGAGACCGGCGAGCGCAAGCTGGCGATGGCGGGCGGGGTGGCGCTCAACTGCGTGATGAACGCACGGGTGCGCGACCAGGGCGCGTTCGACGAGGTCTGGGTGCAGCCGGCCGCCGGCGATGCCGGCACCGCGCTGGGCGCGGCGCTGTGGATCGACTGGCAGCAGCGCGGCAAGCCGGCGCGGCGCTGGACGATGGAGCACGCTTATTACGGCCCGGCCTTCGACGAGCAGGAGATCGCGGCCTTCCTGGACCAGGCCAAGCTGCCGTACCGCCGGCTCGACGACGTTGCCGGCGAGACCGCCGAACTGCTGGCGCAGAACAAGATCATCGGCTGGTTCCAGGGCCGCATGGAATTCGGCCCCCGCGCGCTGGGCGCGCGCTCGATCCTGGCCTCGCCGATCGATCCGTCGATGCAGCAGAAGCTCAACCAGATCAAGGACCGCGAGGACTTCCGGCCGGTGGCGCCGGTAGTGATGGAGGAACGTGCCGCCGAATGGTTTACGGCGGCCTGTCCCGGCAACTGGCGCGCGCCGTTCATGCTGTTCGTGTTCGACGTCAAGTCCGGGCGCGAGGACCGCATCCCGGCGGTCTGCCACGTCGATGGCACGGCCCGCGTGCAGACCGTGCGGCGCGAGCAGAATCCCGCCTACTACGACGTGCTGGCCGCCTTCGAGCAGCGCACCGGTGTGCCGATCCTGGTCAATACCTCGTTCAACACGCGCGGCGAGCCGATCGTCTGCACGCCGCGCGATGCGGTCGAATGCTTCTGGACGTCGCCGCTCGATGCGCTGGTGATCGGTCCGTTCCTGCTGGAAAAGCCTGCGCGGGAGGGCGTCCATGCCGCTGCATGAGCCCGCGGATCAGGCAGTCGGCCACGTCGAGACCGCGGACGCCGAGCCGCTGGTCTCGGTGGTGATCCCGACCTACCGCCGCCCGGACCTGCTGCACCGCTGCCTGCGCGCGATCGGCGTGCAGCAGTTCGGCGCCGGCACGTTCGAGGTGATCGTCGCCGATGACGGTTGCCAGCCCGAGGTCGAGCGCCTGGTCCAGGAACTGAACGGCGCGTGGCCGCGCTGCACGCTGCGCTATCTGCCGGTGCCCGACACGCAAGGACCCGCCGGCGCCCGCAACGCCGGCTGGCGCATCGCGCGCGCGTCGGTGATCGCGTTCACCGACGACGACACCATTCCCGATCCTGGCTGGCTGCGCGAAGGCTGCCGGGCGCTGTCGACCTCGCCGCAATGCTGCGCGATCACGGGCAGGGTGGTGGTGCCCCTGCCGGCCCGTCCGACCGACCATCAGCGCGATACCGGCGGCCTGGCGACCGCGGAGTTCGTCACCGCCAACTGCTTCGTCCGCAAGGAGGCGCTGCTGAAGGTCGGCGGCTTCGACGAGCGCTTCACGCGCGCGTGGCGGGAGGACTCCGATCTGCAGTTCCGCCTGCTGCAGCAGGTCGGCCCGATCGGTACCGCGCACGGGGCGATGGTGGTGCATCCGGTGCGGCCGGCTCCGTGGGGCAGCAGCATCGCCGCGCAGTCCAAGGTGTTCTTCGACGCGCTGCTGTACAAGAAGCATCCGCGCTGGTATCGCGAGCGCATCCGCCCGATTCCGCCCTGGCACTACTACGTGTCGGTGCTCGGCTTGCTGGTCGCCCTGGTCGCCGCGCTGGCCGGCCATGCCGCGGTGGCATGGAGCGGCTTCGGCGTGTGGTTCGTGCTGACGGCGTGGTTTTGCTGCCGCCGCCTGCGCGGCGCGGCGCTGACCCCTTCGCATGTCGCCGAGATGATCGCGACGTCGATTCTGATTCCCCCGCTTTCCCTGTACTGGCGCCTGCGCGGCGCCCTTGCCTTCAAGGTTGGTTTCCTATGATCAGATTCGCGGACCGTCCGCGCCGGATCGCCGTATTCCGCGCGCTGCAACTGGGTGACATGCTGTGCGCGGTGCCGGCGCTGCGCGCGCTGCGCAAGGCCGAGCCCGATGCGGCCATCACGCTGATCGGCCTGCCGTGGGCGGCCTCGTTCGTCGAGCGCTTCTCGCATCTGATCGACGACCTGATGGTGTTTCCCGGGGCGCCCGGCATGCCCGAGCAGCCGATCCGCGAAGAGGAAACCCAGGCCTTCTACGAGCAGGCGCGCGCGCGCCGGTTCGATCTGGCAATCCAGCTGCATGGCAGCGGGCTGGTGACCAACGCGATCGTGCGGCAGCTGGGCGCGCGGCAGATGGCCGGATTCCGGCCGGTCCCCGCGGCGCCGGTCGCGGGCCGCGCCGAACGCAAATGGCAGCCGGGCGTCGTCTCGTACGGCGCGCGTCCGGTGAAGGAGCTGCTGATCGACTGGCCCGGCGGCAACGAGATCGAGCGGCTGCTGGCGCTGACCAGCCGGCTGGGCTATCCGCCCGATGGCACCCAGCTCGAATTTCCGCTGCGGCCCGCCGACAACGCGGCCTGGCAGCGGCTGGCGTTGATGTACGACCTGATGCCCGGCAACTTCATCTGCGTGCATCCCGGCGCGCGCATGCATTCCCGCCGCTGGCCCGTCGAGCGCTTTGCCGCGGTGGCCGACGTGTTGCGCCAGCACTGGAAGATCGTGGTGACCGGCACGCCCGATGAGGCGGAACTGGTCGGGCGGCTGTGCGACACGCTCGGTTCGCCGGTGATCAATCTGTGCGGCAAGACCGATCTGGGCGCGATGGCGGCGGTCGTCAAACACGCGCGGCTGCTGCTGTGCAACGACACCGGCGCCTCGCATATCGCCGCGGCGATGCACACGCCGAGCGTGGTGGTTTCCTGCGGCAGCGACAGGGCGCGCTGGGCGCCGCTCGACAGCTCCAGCCATCGCGTGCTGGCCGACTATCCGGCCTGCCGCCCGTGCATGCATCAGGATTGCCCGGTGGGCCACCTGTGCGCCGAGGGCGTCGGGGTCGACGAGGTAGTGGCGGCCGCGATGGCGATGACCGGCCAGTCGCGCGAGACGCAGGAGGTCAGCCATGCGTGAGCGGCTGCGCATCCTGACCTGGCACGTTCACGGCAATTATCTGTACTACCTGTCGCAGATCCCGCACGACCTGTACCTGGTGACCAGGCCAGGCTCGCCGCCGGGCTATGCCGGTGCCGTCGGCGCGCTGCCCTGGGGCGCCAACGTGCACGAGGTCGCCTACGAGGACGTGCCGAACCGCGAGTTCGATTGCGTGCTGTACCAGCACCAGCGCCATTGGGATAGCGATCGCGAGACGCTGCTGACCGAGGCGCAGCGGCGTCTGCCGACGATCTTCCTCGAACATGATCCGCCGCAGCAGCATCCGACCGCGACCGTGCATCCGGTGCAGGACCCGAACGTGATGCTGGTCCATGTGACGCCGTTCAATGCGCTGATGTGGGACAGCGGCGTCACGCCGCACTGCGTGGTCGAGCATGGGGTGGTCGTCGATCCGTCCGTGCGCTACAGCGGCGAGGCCCCGCGCGGCATCAGCGTGGTCAACAACCTGACCAAACGTGGGCGCCGGCTTGGCGCCGACATCTTCGCGCAGGCGCGCGAGCAGGTGCCGCTCGATCTGGTCGGCATGGCCGCGGAAGAGGCCGGCGGACTGGGCGAGGTGCCCAATCCCGAGCTGGCGGCCTTTATCGCGCGCTACCGCTTCTTCTTCAATCCGATCCGCTATACGAGCCTGGGGCTCGCCGTGGTCGAGGCGATGATGATCGGCATGCCGGTGGTCGGGATGGCGACGACCGAGATGTCGACGGCGATCCGCAACGAATACAACGGCTATGTCGATACCCGACTCGAGCGGCTGGTCGAGGTGATGCGGCGGCTGATCGACGATCCTGGCCTGGCCAGGGAGTGGGGCGAGCAGGCGCGCGCCAGCGCGCAGGAACGCTTCGGGATCGGGCGCTTTGTCGGGGATTGGTGCGAGGTGTTGCGGCAGGTGACCCAGTAAGAGGGAAGGGGCTGGGCGCTCTCGCGAAGGGCAGGCGGCCCAATTCCCCACCTGCCGCGCCTTACCGCATCTGCGCCGACCCCAGATACCGCCGCAGCTGCTCCACCGTCGGCGGAATCACCGTGCGTTCGCGCAGCACCCATGGCAGCCCGCGTGCGGTATCGACGCATCCCGCCAGTCCGCCTTCGCGCAGCAGCGCCGGCAGCATGCGCACGCTCTCGCGCAGCGCCGCGCCCGCCGGCAGGCGCAGCCACGCCGACCAGATCGCATTGCGCGCCAGCAGGCGGCGGCGCATCCTGTGCGCGCGGATCGGGCAGGGCTGGTGGTAGGCGATCAGTTCGGGGCAGTAGACCAGCTGCCAGCCGAGCGCCGCCAGATCGAGCGCCAGCAGCGTTTCCTCGCCGCCGATGAAGAGCCGCGGATGGTAGCCGCCGGCGCGGCGGTAGGCGTCCACGCGGAACACCGTCGCACCGGCGAGCAAGCCGAGGATCGCCTTGCCCGGCAGGCCCGCCGACGGCAGCGGACTGTCGGCCATGATGCGGCTGATCGGGTCGGTCTGCGGCTCGCTGTCCTCGCGCACCACCATCAGGTGCGCGGTCAGCGCGGCGACGTCCTGATGGCGGTCCAGCGTGTCTGCCGCCAGCTTCAGCGCGCCGGCATGCCACCACGTATCGTCGTCGCAGAACGCGACATAGGGCGTGCGCGCCCAGTCGACGCCGACATTGCGCGCCGCGGCGCCGAGATTGGCCGGCAGCCGCAGCAAGGCCGCCTGCGGAAAATCCCGCCGCACCATGTCGGCGGTGCCGTCGCTCGAGCCGTTGTCGACCACCGCGATGGCGGGACGCTCGGGCAGCGCGCACAGCCGTGACAGCGTGGCGCGCAGCCATTCGCAACGGTTGTAGGTCAACACCACCACGCTGACGCGCGTCTCCACCTGCGCCCGCGCCTGCGATTGCCGGCCGCCGCCGGGCGCAGGCGCCGTGATGCCGTCCGCTACGCTCACACGCTGCCCTCGCTGGTGCAGGCGGTCTGGACCTCGGTCGCATCGCCGGCGCTGGCCTCCCACTGCCAATAGCGCTCGGGCGCGCTCAGGTCGCTGATCGTGTTCGAGTCGAACATGGCCAGCTGGCTGGCGTAGGCGTTGCAGGCGCGAGCCTTGGTGGCGGTGTGCTCGCCGATGGCCAGGTCCACCGGCGTGGACACGGTGCCGGCCGCGTGCCAGCGCGCCAGCAGCTTGTGCAGCATGCCGGGTTTGCGCCGGTAGATCGCCTCTTCGTAATAGAGCCAGGGTGGACCGCCGTGATCGCGTTCACGCCACAGCCGCGCGCAGGCTTCGTGCACCAGCGTGTGGTCCGAATGGTAGAGGCCGCATGGCGCCACCACGGCGCAGGCGTTATGCAGCGAGATCACCTTCGACAGTTGCGCGGCGATCTCGCCCGCGGTGTGGCGCCGGTTGTACTGGCTGTCCAGAAAATCGAGCCAGACCGGCTGCGCGTCGAGGATGGCGAGGCCGGCGCGGTCTTCCTCGCGCCGCGACAGCACCGCCTGCGCCGCACTGGAGAAGCCGGCGCGCCGGTCCCAGTCCGGCGCCGGCATGTCGACCGGCGGTACGCCGGCGAAGACGGTGACGACCACGGAACCGGGACAGGCCGCGAGCAGATTGCCGCAGCTGAATACCGCGTCGTCCAGGTGGGGCGATATCACCACCAGGGGAACGGAGACCGACAGGGACATGGTTCAATCCGGTTCGGTTTGCAGGTCCGCGATGGTGCAAGGATCGCGCCAATCGGTGGCGCGCAGTGGGGTGCGCTGCGTGGTGTCCGGCGCCGCGCCCTCGGTCGTGCCGGGCGTCGCGCTCGAAGTCGGGCCGGATATTGGGCCAGATATTGGGCCGGACATCGGGCCCGATATCTGACCTGACAGTGGACCCTGTAGGGGCCGCGCGCCGGAGGGGCTGCGGTGTGCAAAGGTGTCGGCCGCCCAGTAGATCTTGCACGATGGCAGATCTTCAAGCTGCCGATAGAGGCCGGTGCGCGCGGCCTGCAGCGCTTCGGCACGGCGGCGATGCCATTCGAGCCGGTAGACCAGAAAGGTGATGTTGCCGCTCATCGCGTTGCTCCCCGCGGGCCTGGACCGGCGCCGCGCCGCGGCGCCAGCGTCGCAATGCCGGCGGCGGCCTGCGCTGCCTGCGCCGCGACGGCCAGGCCGCCATCGGCCTGCTGCGCGACGGTGTCGTTGACCGCCGGTGCCGGCATGCCGGCGCCACGCGCCAGCCGCTCGGCGAAGTAGGCGACGGTTCGGCGCAGCCCTTCGTCCAGATCGATGCGCGGCGCCCACTGCAGTTGCAGTCCCGCCTGCGTGATATCGGGGCAACGCTGGCGCGGATCGTCCTCCGGCAGCGGGCGCATCACGATCGGTGCGGACGAGCCCGTCGCCGCCAGCACCTTGCGCGCGATCTCCAGCATCGACAGCTCGCACGGATTGCCCAGGTTGATCGGTGTGCTGTGGTCGCCGGGCGCGTCCATCAGCCGGATCAGCCCTTCGATCAGGTCGTCGACATAGCAGAACGAGCGGGTCTGCGAGCCGTCGCCATAGACGGTCAGCGGCTGGCCCGACAGCGCCTGCGTGATGAAGTTGGACACCACGCGGCCATCGGCGGGATGCATGCGCGGGCCGTAGGTGTTGAAGATCCGCGCGATGCGCACGTCGACGCCGTGCTGGCGGTGATAGTCCATGAACAGCGTCTCCGCGCAGCGCTTGCCTTCGTCGTAGCAGGAGCGCGGACCGATCGGATTGACATGGCCCCAGTACGACTCCTGCTGCGGGTGGCAGTCGGGGTCGCCGTAGACCTCGCTGGTCGACGCCTGCAGGATGCGCGCCTTCACGCGCTTGGCCAGCCCCAGCATATTGATCGCGCCATGCACGCTGGTCTTGGTGGTCTGCACGGGATCGCTCTGGTAGTGGACCGGGGAGGCCGGGCAGGCCAGGTTGTAGATCTGGTCGACCTCGACATAGAGCGGAAAGGTCACGTCGTGACGCATCAGCTCGAAATTCGGCTCGCGCAACAGGTGCGCGATATTGTCCTTGCTGCCGGTATAGAAGTTGTCCACGCACAGCACGTCGTGTCCGGCCCGCACGAGCCGGTCGCACAGATGCGAGCCGAGAAAGCCCGCGCCTCCTGTGACCAGCACGCGGCGTCGATTGGCTTCTTTCATGGGGTCGCTCCGTTCAGGCCGCGACTTGCGGCGCTTGCGCCGTGTCGTCGACGGTGACACCGGCCAGCCGCGCATATACCGTTTCCATCCGCGCGGCGACACCGGCCCAGGTGAAATGCGCGTGCGCGCGGCGGCGGCCGGATGCGCCCATGCGCTCGGCCAGCGTCGGGTCGCACGCCAGCCGCGCGAGCCGAGCGGCCAGCGCCGCGGGATCGTTGGGCGGCACCAGGTAGCCGGTACGGCCATTCAGCACGGTGCTGCGGATGCCGCCGACCGCGGCGCCGATCACCGGTACGCCGCAGGCCATCGCCTCGACCGGCGTGATGCCGAACGGCTCGTACCACGGCGTGGTGACGAACACGTCGGCCGCGCTGTAGAACAACCGCAATTGCTCGCGGCCGCGCCGGCCGACGAAGGTCACCGCGTCGGCCACGCCTTCCTCGACGGCGATCTTCTGCAGCCGGCCGATCTCCGGCGTCGCCGCGGGGCTGGGCTGATCGGAATTGCCGCCGACCACATACAGCCGGGCGCGCAGGCCGAACGCGCGCCGCAGCTCGCCCATCGCACGCACCACGTTGTCGATGCCCTTGCGCGGCACCATGCGGCCGAGCTGCAGCACCGAGAATTCATGCGACGGCCAGCCGAGCGCGCGCCGTGCTTCGAGGCGCGGCACCGGCGAGAATTCGTCGCCGTCGAAGCCGCACGGCACCGTCTCGATCGTGCCGGGATCGGCGCCATAGAGGCGGATCAGGTCGTGCCGGTCCTGCGGGCATTCGGCGATCACGCAGTCCGACTCGCGTACCAGTCGCTCCTCGATCTCGAAGCGGCAGTCGGGAAAGCCGTCGGCGCTGCCCTGGTGCTGGCGCCTGACCTTGCCGAGCGCATGGAACGTCATGACCAGCGGAATATCAAGCTTTTGCTTGACGCGCAGCGCCGCCAACCCTGACATGAAGAAGTTCGCGTGCATCACCATATAGCCGACGCGATCGCGCGCCATGAATTCGGCCATATACGCGCCGAACTCGTCCATATAAGGCAACAGCTGTTCCTTCGGCACGTGGACCGCGGGGCCGGCGGGAACATGGATCACGCGCACGTTCGGAGCGAACGCCACGACCTCGGGCAACAGGCCCTTGTCGCGGCGCGTGAACACGTCCACCGGATAGCCTCGCTTGCCAAGATGGCGCGCCAGCTGCGCCACGTAGATGTTCTGTCCTCCACTGTCCACGCTACCCGGCCCGGCCAGAGGGGAAGCGTGCTCGCTGATCAGCGCGATCCTTTGCATGGTTGGCTCCCAGGGGAGCGAGCTGCCGGCCGTCGCAGCCGGGCGATCCGCTCGCTAGTAAAGCCAGCGTGATTGCAGCTTGCATGCCAGCGTGCGACTTCTCAGGCTGTTGACGGCGAGAAGCGTTATATCGCTTCTCGTTCGGTTCCCATGCCGCACATGAAAATCTGCGCGGGCGTTCGCAGGGCGCTGTCCGGCGCCATGGCGAAATTGCAGCATTTTGTAATACGCGCAAGCAGGCGGCGATGGGCCACTGTTGCATGTCCCGCGCGCGCGACGCACCGGCGCTCCATTTGCGCTGCGTGCGCACTTCCGTTGCACAACGGTGCCGCGGTAGCGCACGAGCATCGCCGGAGCAACTCCGGGAACGCTCTTTGCAGGAAGGTCAAGGCTGCCGGCGGCGAGGCCCGTGCCGGCTGCCACGCGCGTGGTGCGGCGCCGCGATGCGGTGGATGGAGACCCGGGCCGCTGGAGTAGCAAGCAGATGAGAATGACGCTGAAGAAAATCGGGTCGCAGGTGATCGTGATCACCGGCGCCACCAGCGGCGTGGGCCTGCTCGCGGCGCGCAAGGCGGCCGCGCGCGGCGCGAAGCTGGTTCTTGCGGCGCGCAGCGAAGAGGCGCTGCACCAGCTCGCCGAACAGTTGCGCGAGACCGGTTCCGAAGTGATCACCGTGCCGACCGACGTCGGCGATCTCGAGGCGGTCAAGGCGCTCGCGCAAGCGGCGATCGAGCGCTTCGGCGGCTTCGATACCTGGGTCAACAACGCGGGGGTGACGATCTACGGCCGGTACAACGAGGTACCGATGGAGGACCAGCGCAAGCTGTTCGATACCAATTACTGGGGTGTGGTCCATGGCTCGCTGGTCGCGGCCGCGCATCTGCGCGAGCGGGGCGGCGCGATCATCAACATGGGCAGCGAGGCCTCCGATGTACCGCTGCCGCTGCAGAGCGCCTATGCCGCGTCCAAGCATGCGATCAAGGGCTTTACCGACTCGCTGCGGCTCGAGCTCGAACAGGAACGCGCGCCGGTGTCGGTCACGCTGATCAAGCCGGCGGCGCTCGACACGCCGTTCGCCAGCCATGCCAAGAACTATCTGGACGTCGAGCCGGAACTCGCGCCGCCGGTCTACGATCCCGAGATGGCAGCCGAGGCGATCCTGTTCGCCGCCGAGCATCCGCGCCGCGACATGTTCGTCGGCGCCGCTTCCAAGGCCATGTCGTCCGCGGCTTACCACATGCCGGCCCTGTACGACCGCGTGATGCGGCGCTTCCTGGGGCGCGCGCAGTGCACCGCCCGTCCCGCGGGTCCCCGCGAGAACAACGCGCTGTTCCAGGCCACCAACGACCTGGTCGAGCGCGAAGGGCGCCGGCACGTGGTCCGCACCTGCCCCTATACCGCCAGCACCCGCCATCCGGTGATGACCGGCGCAATGGTGGTCGGCGCGTCGCTGGCGCTCGCAGCGGCGCTGGGCATGCGGCGCACGCGCATGCGATGAGCGATGAGCAGCAACGATGGCTGAGGCGGCCACGCTGATCCTGATGTACGGCCTCGTCCCGCTGTGGCTGGTGGCGGGACTGGGCGACTGGGCCTGCCATCGTCGCGAACGGATCGAGCGCAATGCGGGCACCTACGAATCGGCGCTGCATCTGCTGATGCTGGCCGAGGTCGGCGTGCCGGTGCTGCTGGCGCTGTTCTTCGAGGTCAATGCGCTGGTGCTGGCGATCATGATCGTCGCCGTGGTGGTGCACGCCGCGACCGCCTGGTGGGATGTGCATTACACGTACGGCCGCAGGGTCATCGGCCCGACCGAACAGCATATGCACGGGCTGCTTGAGGTGCTGCCGTTATCGGCGGTGGCGCTGGTGGCAGTCGCGCACTGGCCGCAGGCGCTGGCGCTGTTCGGACTGGGCGACCGGGCTCCCGACTTCTCGCTGACGCCGAAACAGCCGCCGCTGCCCGGTTGGTATCTCGCCGCGGTGCTGGCGGCGACGGCGCTATGCGGGGTGTTGCCCTTCGTCGAGGAGTTTTATCGTTGCCGACGCTGGCGGCGCGAGCATGGCGCCGAGCGCGAGCAGCGCGCGGCGGTGGTGACGGAGGGGTGAGGGAGGCGGAGGTTAAGGTGAATGACCTCGGGCGAATGACCTCAGGTGATGGACCTCATGACCTCGGGTGAACGCGCCAGGGTGAGTGAACTGAGGTGACGGCCGGTCGGATGGCCGGCCCGCCGCTCAGCCGACCCGACGCCAACTGCGCACGACCAGGTAGGCCCCATAGGCCGCGGCCAGCGCGAAGATGACGCCGACCACCACCGCATTGTCGCTGCCACCGGCACTCGGCAGGCGCGCCAGCCAGCCTTCTCCCCCCAGCCAGATGACCGCCTCGTGCACGGCCGCGACGACCAGCAGCGTCATTGCCAGCGCATCGAGCAGGCGCGTCCATGCCGGCCGCGTGACCGGCGGCGTGGCAAGCGGCGTGGCAAGTGGCGTGGCGGCCGGCGGCACCGGGTCCGCCGGCGCGCGGCGCAGATCGGCAGCGGGATTGCGCGGGGATTGCGCAGTGGGGGAATTCGGCGAGTCGGGTGAGTTGGGCGGATTCGTCGGCATCGACACAGCCTTCGTGGTCTAGCGGTGTGGCAGCGGCCGGTTGACGGTCGGCCGCGACGGCGAGCGGCGCGTGGTGGCCGGGTACTGCTCGCGCGTCAACTGCTCCAGCACCCGCAGCAGGTCGGCCGCCTCGTGGTAATAGCGGATCAGCCAGGGGCGCAGCATCGGATCCTCCAGTTCGCCGCGCAGCAGCGCCCCGCAGGCGGCCACCGAACGCCCCGCCCGGCGGCAGGCCAGCTGCAGCGGCGTATCGCCGGGGCGCTCGCGATGCGCCGCGCCATCCCCGCGCGGCGGTGCGGCGGGCGTACCGGCGGCGCGCTGCGACAGATCGGCGGCGGCGCGTCGTTGCAGGTTGGCGCGGTGGATCAGCAGCGCCCGCAATTGCGGATCGGCGGCGCTCACCGATGCGGCTTCGAGCGACTGCCCGCAGAGCGCGGCCAGTTCGCCCAGGGCCGCCAGCATGGCGGCCGGGTCGTCTGGAGACGGAGAGGTCGATTTCACAGTGTGCGGACGGTTCGGCAAACGGGCTTGGGCAAACACGGCAATCTCGGCTCGGCAAGGGGGGCGGAGGTCGTGCGGATCGGTGGGATCCGGGGCGCGCTACCGCATGCCGGGGCTTGGCTGCGTGCTGATGGCGGCGTGCTCTAGTGTTTTAGAACGTTTTTCGGAATTGGTTCAGGTGTTTTCCACCGGCGGCTCACTTTCTTGCGGATTGCCGCCGGGGCGCTTCACCGACGGCGGCTCGCCGTTTTCATCGGGAAGGTCGCGCCCGGCCGCGGGGTCGGACTCGCTTGCGGAGCTGCCGCCGCTGTCGCGCTGATCTTGCCGACTGTCGCTCCGACTGTCGCGCTGGCCATTGCGGCCACCGGCATCAGGCGCGCTCTGCGCCGGGGTCGGGCCGGAGGTCTGGCTCCCGCCCGGATCGTTGCGTTGGCCGACCGGGGCGCTGGTTTGCCGCCCGGTATCGCCGGCGCCGGTGTTGCCGGTATCAGGGGATGCGGTCCCGGGCCGAGATTCTGTTGCCATGCGTCCACTCCGTCGAAGGCAAGTTGCACTTCCCACGCATGAGCACTAACCATGCCAATCGCGATTGCTGGCACCGCAGCGCTCTGCACCGCGAGGCGCGGCGCGATACGCCCAGTTTTCGGCCGGTTTTACATGGACGTTGTAATTCGTTGGCCAGGCCGGGCCGCAAGCAGGGCGATTCCGCGCGGCGTCCGGCGCGGCAGTCCGGCCCGGCAGTCCGGCGCGGCAGTCCGGCGCGGCAGTCCGGCGCATACGGGACTCGCCCGGACGCGGACTATAGCTTTTGACCCTCCCGGTCTTGCGGCCTCGCTACCGCTCACTAAGCTGGCTCGCATCCGGCCGAACGGCGATGCCATCCCGCGCCCGGGTCCCGCCATGAACACCTTCGATTCCGCCGAGGCCACGCAGGCCGATCCCCAAGCCGATTTTCCGCTGCGCCGGCGCGTCACCGCGCTGCTGCTGGCCAGCACTCTGCTGTTGCCGCTGTGCCTGCTGGCCGGCTGGGGATGGCTCGCGCTGCGCGATGCGTTCGCCGATGCCCAGCGTCAATGCGCGCTGCTAGCACGGGTGGTGCAGGAGCACGCGAGCAAGGTGATGGAGAGCAACCGGCTGGCTGACCAGCGCCTGCGCGACCTGACGGTGCAATGGAGCAACGCGGACATTCGCCACCATGAGCTCGAACTGCATCGGCGCATGGCACGGATGGGCCGTGGTCTGCCGCAAGCCTTTGCGCTCGGCATCTTCGGCGACGACGGCACGCTGCTGGTCAGCAGCCTGCTCTACCCGGCGCCGATGCTCAATATCTCGGAACGGGAGGACTATCGGGCGATCATGGTCGATCGCGAGCCCATGCACCTGTCCGCGGTGCTGATCGGCGGCGTGATTCCCGAGCCGGTGTTCAAGGCCAGCATGCCGCGCATGCATGGCCAACGGCTCGCCGGCATCGTGTCGATCTCGCTGCGGCCTTCCTATTTCGCCGACTTCTACCGGCAATTGCTCGAGCACACCGACGGTTACCGCGCGGCACTGGTGCGCAGCGATGGCGCGGTGCTGGCGGCGTATCCCTGGCCGGACCCCGACGCGGCGCGCTTCGCGGCCATGGTGCGGCATGCGCGGGACGGCGACGCAGCACAGCGAGTCGAGCGCGCCGACGGCCATGCATGGCTGGTCACGGTCCATCCGGTCGAAGACGGCGTGGCCAGCGCCATGGTCAGCGTGCCGTATCGCGTGGTCTATCGCGCCTGGTGGCAACGCATGGCGCCCGCCTCGCTGGCGGCGGGCATCGTCTCGGCGGTGCTGTGCCTGTCGTTATGGAGCGCGTTGCGGCGCATTCGCGCCGAGGAAGCGGTACGGCGGCGCTGGCGCGACGAATGCGCGCGCCGTGAACAACTGGAAAAGCGCTATCGGCAGTCGCGCAAGTTCGAGGCGATGGGGCAGCTGATCGGCTCGGTCGCGCACGACTTCCGCAATGTGCTGGCGGTGATTTCGGCCTATACCGACGTGCTGCTGCTGCGGCCCGGTGTCGCGGGAAATGCGGACCGGGCCGAGCGGGCGGACCGCGCCAACCGTACCGCGCTGGCCGGCATCCGCAAGAGCCTGGCCAGCGGCGCGCTGCTGGCCGAGCGGCTGCTCGGCGTGGTGCGGCGGCGCGAACATCGCAGCGAGGCCATTGCGCTGCACGAGGAGCTGCAGCAATGCGATCCGCTGATCCGCGCGACGCTCGGCTCCGGCATCGCCTTGCGCTATGCGCTCAGTCCCGATTGCCTGCCGGTCCTTGCCGACCGCTGCGAGCTGGGTCTGGCGCTGTTGAACCTCGCGGCCAACGCGCGCGATGCGATGCCCGAGGGTGGGGTGCTGGAGATCGGTGCCGCCAATCTCGGCGCGGCCTATGGCGGTGGGGCCTCGCTGCCGCCGGGACTCGCCGCGCGGCGCGGGTCAGCGGAGCCGTCCGATGATGTCCATCTTGCCGATCGTACCAATACTGCCGATCGTGCCGATCCTCGGGCGGAAGCTCACGCCGAAGAAGACCGCGCCGGAGCACACCACGCCGCAGAAGACGGCGCGGACGAAGACCGCGCCGAAGACGATTCGCGCGATGCCGCGACGCCGATGCGCGGCGTCTACGTGCGGCTCTGGGTCAGCGACAGCGGCATCGGCATGCCGGCTCACGTCGCGGACCGGGCGCTTGAGCCGTTGTTTACTACCAAGCCGGACGGCGCCGGCACCGGTCTCGGCCTGAGCCAGGTCAGCGACTTCTGCCGCGAGGCGGGCGGTGCGGTCACGGTGCGCTCGGCTCCGGGCAAGGGAACCACGGTCACGCTGTTCCTGCCGGCGTGCCAGCCGTCCCGTCGCGCCTGATCTCATCGGGGCACGCGTTGCCCCGCCAGCTTGGCCGGCCAGTCAGCCCGGCCGGCAAGGTCAGCGAGGTCAGGGAGGTCAGCGAGGTCGGCGAGGTCGGCGAGGTCGGCGAGGTCGGCGAAACCAGCGAGATCATCGCTCCCGCTGCTGTGCCAGCGCGTAATAGCGGGCGATCTGCGCCAGTGCGAATTCGGCGGCCGCCTCGCGAACCTCGTTGCGGCCGCCGCGCAGGCGTACCGTCTCCGAAAACTCGACGGTACGGCCGTCGCCGCGACCGGTCTGCCTGAAGATCCAGGCGAAACACTGCGTGCCGGGCGGCGTGCCGTCATCGCCCTTGCCGTCCGCAATGCCGGTGTTGGCGATCGCCAGGTTGGCATCGGTCAGCGCCAGCACGCCGCGCGCCATCGCCAGCGATACCTCTTCGCTGGTCAGCCCATGGCGGCGGATCGTTTCCGGCGACACGCCCAGCACGCGATGCTTGATTGCCGGGGCATAGGCCACCACCGCGCAACGCAGCGCGTCGCCACAGCCGGGCACATCGGCGATGCGCGCGGCGATCAGGCCGGCCGTGCACGATTCCGCGGTGGCCAGGCGCAGGCCATGCCGCAACAGAAAGCGTGCGGCCTCCTCATGGGCATTCATCTCGTTTTCCTCCCGCTTTCCCAATCCAAAACGACATCGACATCCACATCGCGTGTGCAGATTCCATGCCACCGACGCGCCTTGGTCAAATCTGCACGCTTTGCCACGTGGCGCGCGGCGGACATCGGGAAAGTGTGTAAAAAGCGGCGCTGCATGCAATTCCGAACGCCGCAAACACGCCGGCAGCGGCCATTTCCCGGCGAGAGCGTGTGCAAGAGTGGCCGTCGTGCCGGCGGTATGGATATTGCGTCTTGGCTCGAAGCCGCAGCTTGGACGCGCCTCAGCGCCGGCCCGCGGCGATCGATGCAAACCGGAGCACAAGGAGTCGAGGCATGCAGCAATCCACCAGCAATCCGCGAGAACGCAGTGTCACCGGGGCACCGTTTGCCGCGCCGGGGACCCGCACCGACCGGTCTGGCGACGAGGTGCGCAGCCGCAGTGCCGATCCCGGTCAAAGCAGTTACGGCGGCTTCAAGAACGAAAACCCGAGCTATCAGCGGCAAGGCGATGCCGGCCGCGGTGCGGGCAACCGCATCAGCTATTCGGACGATCGCATTCTGGATCGGGTCTGCGAGCGCCTGTGGCGCGCGGGGCTCGATGTCAGCGAGGTATCGGTCCGCGTCGAAGGCGGCCACGTCACGCTCGAAGGCCAGGTCGGCAGCCGTACGGCGCGCCGGCAGATCGAGGAGTGTGTCGACGCCTGCCAGGGCGTGTCCGATATCGAGAACCGGATCCGGGTCGCGCCGGATCGCAGCGAGTCCCGGGCCTGACGGCACCCGCCGAAGGGTAACGACGGACCGGATGGAAACAGGGCTTCGGTAACGGCCCACGCAGCACTGACGCAGCACCACAAAGCAATTCCCCACCACGATAAAAGGAGTTTCGCATGGACAAGTCCAAGATTCCGACCGCGCAACGCGCCGCGCTGAGCCTGCTGCTCGACGACCACCGCAACGTCAAGAAGCTGTTCAAGTCGTTCGAGAGCGCGAAGGAGCGTTCCGAGAAGGAGCAGATCGCGCAGCAGACCTGCCATGAGCTGACCGTGCATGCGCAGATCGAGGAGGAGATCTTCTATCCCGGCTTGCGCGGGGTCCACGAGAAGATCGACGAGATGCTCGATGAAGCGAAGGTCGAACACCAGGTCGCCAAGGACCTGATCGCGGCGATCGAAGGCGACCTGAGCGGCGAGATGCTGGAGGCCAACTACAAGGTGCTGTCCGAATACGTCAACCACCACGTGCAGGAAGAGGAGAACGAACTCTTCAAGATGGTCATCAGCAAGAACGTGGAGCTGGGCGAGATGGCCGAGCAGATGACGGCCCGCAAGGAAGAGCTGATGGGGGCCATGGCGTAAGGCTCGTCACTAAGGCCTCGTCGCCGAGGCTCGTCGGCTGAGGCTCGCCTGACGGCCTCGGCTGCCTGCGGCGCGGATTCATACCGCGCCGCAGGCGTTTTCAGCGGCCGTGCTGCGGTCTCACAGCGGCGCGGCCTCACACCCGCGGCCTCACACCCGCGGCCTCACACCCGCGGTCTCACGCCCGCGGCCTCGCACCCGCGGTCTCACACCCGCGGTCTCACACCCGCGGCCTCGCACCCGCGGCCTCGCACCCGCGGTCTCACACCCGCGGCCTCGCACCCGCGGTCTCACACCCGCGGCCTCGCACCCGCGGTCTCACACCCGCGGTCTCACACCTTGTGATGGATCGGCCCGGGCGGCGGCGGCAACGGTGCGCCGCGTTCTCCCCGCTCGCCGGGCTCGGGCGCGTCGATGGCATCGGCGGCCTCGGCTCCCGCGATCGGGCTGGCCGGTTCGCTGTTATCGGCCGCCTGCAGTTCGTTGTAGACGCCGAGGATGCCGGGACCGATGGCCGCCGCCTTGGCGATGCGCTCGGCGGTCGGCAGATCGGCCACGCGTCCGCGCAGCCGGATGCGCTTGTCCTCGATGCCCACCTCGATGCCCTGCGGCAGGGAGCCGCCGAATTCCTCGGCGATATGGTCGCGCGCCTGCCGGAGCAGGTCGTCGTCCTGCGCGGAGGTGGCGGCGGCGGTCGGCGGGGTGGGCTGAGAAGGAATGGAGTCTGGCATGGGCGTGCTCGCTGAGTCAGGAAAGCAAAGAGAGGCGCGCGCCGTTGTCTTCGCGCGCCCGTCCAGTCGGGAAATCGGACCGCGACCTCATCGCTGCGCGATCCCGCTGCGCCACGTCATGGTCCGCGTGGACATCGACTTGCCCTGCGACAGGCGCTCTTCCAGCATCGGCAGCGTGCGCTTGGCGAAGGCCCGAAGCGCCGGGTCCTTGCCGATCTCGGCCTGCCGCTGGAACAGCGCCAGCGCCTGGCGATTGGCGTCGACCGCGACGATCTGCACGAACATGCGGTCGAACTCGGCGCCCTTGAGCGAGCGCAGCTTGGTGACCTCCGGCGCCTCCGGCAGCCGCTGTTCGGGCTGCACGCCCTTGCTCTGCGCGATGCGTGCCAGTTCCGCCGCGAGCGCGCGGTAGTCGCGGGCCGCGCTGCGGGCGTAGGCCAGCAGCGTCGGATCGGCGGAGACCTCGAGCGCCATGTTGGCGGTCTCGACGCCCATTGCCGCGGTCAGGATCGCTTCGTCGATAAAGCGCAGGTCGTCCGTCGACAGCGAGGTCGCAGGCGGCTTGGAGGCGCCCGTGGGCGGCGTCGCCAGCGGCGAGGCCGCGCCGGGCTGCGCCGGCGCCGGGCCCGCGGCCAGCGCGGTGGCCAACGCGGCGGCGGCCAGCAACAGCCGGGCCGCCGTGCGAGGGGTGAATGCGCTTGTCGTCATCGCGAATCTCCATCGACGGACGTCGCCGGCTGGTGAGCCCATCAGTCCCATCGGACCTCTCGGACCTCTCGGACCCATCGGGCCTGACGGGCCTGACGGGCCTATCGGACCCGATCGGACGCCGGTGACTTGCATCAGCTCTCGGACTTGTGGTCCGGCTTGCCCTTCTGCGGCGTCGATGCCATGTCGTGCAGTTCCTTCTCGCTCATCGACTTGTACATCGACTTCGACGCGCCCTTGAGCTCGCCGACCTTCTTGTCGCCACGTTTGGCCGACAGCGCGGCCCCGGCGGCCATTTGCTGCGATTTCGATTTGGCTGGCATCGTGTCCTCCATTGAGTCATCGAATCGGGTGGGCGGGGATCGGTGCAATCTTGCAAGCCTTGTAAATCCCGGTCGTTGCCTGCGCCCGCAGGCAAGCGGCATTCGACGTCGGCGCGACGTCAGCGCGACATCAGCGGGACGGCTGCGCCGGTTGCGAAACGCCCTGCAGCGCCTCGCCGGTACCGCCGGTGTCGCCGGTCTTCACGGCCAGGTCGCCCAGCGACACCATGCCGACCAGATGATGATCCTTGTCGATCACCGCCAGACGGCGAATCTGATGCGCCGCCATCTTCTCGCGCGCGGTGTCGATGGACTCGTCATCGCTGCACCACTGCACGTCCTCGCTCATCGCCTGGGTCACCTTGGTGCTGGCGGGGTCCGCCCCAGCCGCGGTGCAGCGCACGGTGATGTCGCGGTCGGTCACCATGCCGGTCAGCCGGCGCCCGTCGCAAACGGGCAGCGCGCCGACATCGAGCTGGGCCATCAGTTCGGCCGCGCGCTTGATCGTGTCGTCCTGCGTCAGAAAGGCTGGCTGTGCGGTCATCACATCGCGAAGAACGCCGCCGGACCGCTGGGCGCCGCCTCCTTGCATCTGGGTTGCCATCGTCGTTTCTCCTTGCGGATAGTTGGCACTGCGCGCGTTTCGCACGCATCCACGGTTTCGCAAGATGCGTTCCAGAGCGCCTGCGCGGATGACGCCGCCGTGACACGCAGTGCGCGACCGATCGACGCGGCGGTACGGTTCTTGCGCGGCATGACGGATACGGGCGCGCATCGCGCCGGACCACCTGCAGGAGATCGATATGCGAAACGAATCCATGCGACGCAATCGGCCAGAGCAATCCTGGCCTGGCTACGATCAACGTGACGATGGCTGGAGCGACAACCGTTCCGAACGCTGGGCCCAGGATGACTGGCAGGCGGAATCGGACGGCAACGACTGGGAGTCGCGCTGGCGCAGGGCACGCCTGACGCCGTACCAGCTCAGCGAGGGCGGCCCGCCGCGCGGCGCCTTCGAGGACGACGACACCTATGGCACCGGCTACGGCCGCGAGGCCGGCCGGCAGAGCCAGCCATACCGCAGCGGCAGCAGCAGCGGCACCAGCAGCGGCTATGGCGAGGGACGCTACAGCGGCGAGCAATACACCAGCGGACCGTCGGGCCGCGGTCAATACGGCCGCGCTCAAGGCGGCGGTCAAGGCGGCGGCCAGTATGGGCGCGGCCAGTACGGGCGCGAGCATGGCGGTGGCCGATTCGGTGGCGGATACAGTGGCGGGTACAGTGGCGAGTCCGGCTATGGCTCTGAATATGGGTCGGAGTACGGTGGCCAGTATGGCGGCCAATACGGGCGCCAATCTGGCGGCGGATATGGCAGCGAATATGGCGGCGGATATGGTGCCGGATATGGCCGCGGCGAGGAACGCGGCGATTGGCGCGGCCGCGGCGAATCGTCGACCCGCCGCAACGAATATCGCACCGATCCCTGGCAGTCCGGCTACTCAGGCGCCGCCGCGCTTGAGACCGGCACCGGGCCCTCGTACGCCACCGGCACGCGCGGCGACGAATGGCGCGAGGAAGAGGAGCGCTACGGCGGGACCACCACGTGGCGCGGCGGCCAGCGGCAGGGCATGCGCAACCGCGATCAGGACTGGCTGCGCGAAGCCGAACGCAGCAGCGGCTACAGCAATGCCGGCACGTCGAACTACGGCTGGGACCGCTTCGACGACGATTGGCCCGGCCGCAACTATGCCGTGCCGGAGCACCGCTACGGCGGCGATTACCGGGAGGAATGGTCCGGGCGCGAGGCGGGCCGGCAGTCGGCCGGCGAATTGAGCTATGGCGGCGGCTACAGCCGCTACGGGCGCGACGACGGCCGCTACGGGCGCGACGATGACCGCGAGGAGCACGGCCCGCTGTACAACATCGGCCGGCGCATCGGCGAGGCGGTCAGCGAATTCTTCGGCACCGACGATCGGCCGCAGCGCCGCGTCGGTCCGAAGGGCTATCGCCGCAGCGACGAGCGTATCCGCGAGGCGGTGTGCGAACGGCTCGCCTATGCCGAAGGGCTCGATGTCAGCGAGGTGACGGTCGATGTCAACGGCGGCATCGTCAAGCTCGCCGGCACGGTGCGCAACCGCAACGAGAAGTACGACATCGAGGACCTGGTCGACAATGTCTTCGGCGTGACCGACGTGGAGAACGACATTCGCGTCCGCCGCGACAGCGGCGAATCGCCGGCGAAGATGGACGATCTGAAGGGCTGGACGCCGGGCTGATCGGCCGAGGCTCCGGCGCCCGGGCAGGCCCCGGCAGGCTGCGTAGGCGGTCGGTGCAGCGGGCGGTGGGGCGGTAAAAGCGGTGAAGTGGCGGCGGTGAGGCGGGGCGGTGAGGCGGGGCGGTGAAGCGGGGCGACCGCCTGGCGCCCGCCCGTTCCATCCCGCCAGCCCCCCTTGCGTGCGCTGCCGCACGCGTGTCAGACAGGCGCCGATGGCGCCGCGCCACCCTCTGGGCAATACTGCGCTCACAAAACAGGGAGGGCGCCATGACCGCCAATGAGGGTTTCATCGCTGCCAACCGGCCGGCGGCACAGCCCGATGCCGGCGCACCGGCATCGGCCCAGGCCAATGCCGAAAAAAAGCGTGCGCCATGGTGGCAGCCGGGCGTCTACTGCAGCGCACCGGCCGTATTTCTGTGGATTGCCTCACGCCTGCCGGAAGACATGCTGTCGCAGATGTTCCGCGGCGAATCGATGCCGCTCGTGCTGAATCAGTTCGGCGACGCGCTGTTTTTCTGCGGCTGGGTCATCAGCGCGATTCTGCTGTGGGGCAGCCGGCGCCAGGGGCCAGCGGCCTGACCCGCCGATCCCCTCTGCAGGTTTCTGCTGCAGATCCCGCCATTACGGGCCATTACGGCCATTACGGCCATCAACCGTCATGAACCGCCTACGAGGCCGCACCGGCCTCGTCGCGCCTGAGCACGCGCAGCCGCAGTACGCCTGGCAGCGCGGCCAGCGCCTGTTCGAGTTCGGCCGAGGGCGCCTTGTCCAGGTCGGTGACGACATAGCCGGTGGTGCCGCGCGTTTCCAGATGCTGGCCCGCGATATTGATGCCCTCGCGCGCGAGCAGCGTGTTCAACGCTGCCAGCGCGCCCGGCGCATTGCCGTGGACGTTCAATAGCCGCGCGGGGCAATCGACCGGCCCCGGATCGACCTCGGGGAAATTGACCGCGCCGATGGTGGCGCCGGTCGTCAGATAGTTGACCAGCTTGGCGGCCACCTCGACGCCGATGTTCTGCTGCGCCTCCTCGGTGCTGCCGCCGATATGCGGGGTCAGCAGGACGTTGGGCAGGTTCTGCAGCTCGCTGACGAACGCATCCTTGTTGCTCTTCGGCTCGCTGGGGAAGACGTCGATCGCGGCGCCGCCGACCCGCCCGTCGCGCAGCGCCTGCGCCAGCGCGGCAATATCGACCACGCTGCCGCGCGAGGCGTTGATCAGCATCGCGCCGCGCTTGAAGGCGGCCAGCACGGTGGCGTCGATCATGTTGCGCGTGCGCGGCGTCGCCGGTACGTGCAGCGTCACGACGTCGGCATGCGCGACGGCGTCGGCCAGCGAGCCGGCCGCCTTGGCCGAGCCCAGCGACAGGCGCGGCTGCACGTCGTAGTAGACCACCCGCATGCCCATCGCCTCGGCCAGCACGCCGACCTGCGAGCCGATATTGCCGTAGCCGACGATGGCGAGCGTCTTGCCGCGCGCCTCGAAGGCGCCGGCCGCGCCCTTGGCCCATTTGCCGGCATGCGCCAGCGTGTTCTTTTCGGGAATCCGGCGCAGCAGCATCACCGCCTCGCTGACCACCAGCTCGGCCACCGACCGCGTATTCGAGAACGGGGCGTTGAATACCGGGATGCCGGCCGCGGTCGCGGCGGCGAGGTCGACCTGCGAGGTGCCGATGCAGAAGCAGCCGATCGATAGCAGATTCGCCGCATGGCGAATGTCCTCGGCATGCAGATGGGTCGCCGATCGAATGCCGATCAGCTCGTTGGCGGCCAGCACTTCGTGCAGTTCGCCGCCGGCCAGCGCACCGGCGCGGCGGTCGACCTGCAGTCCGGCCTCTGCCAGCCGTTCGCTGGCGCTTTCGTGAATGTTCTCGAGCAGCATTACCTTGGTCATCGCGGCCTCGTGTGGCGGTCGTGGTGGGCCCCGACGGTGTCGGTGCAGCGCTCTATCTTGCCTCAACTTCGGCAGGGAAGTGAGGTAGGCGACGATTTGCGGCGCGCCGGGCGGGCCGGCATCGGACCGCATTCGACAGTCTTGCCGGCCGCGGACGGGACCGCGATGGATGCCTTCGCGGCGCGCTCGGGCGACGCGGATGCGTTCGGCGATCTGGACGATGTCGACGATCTGGACCCTTGGGAGGACCTGGCCGAAGCGCCCAGCATCGCATGCGCGCGAATCAGCGAAATCTCTTCGCCGTCGGCATCGGCGTGTTGTGCATCGCGCCGGTCGCTGAATTCGTTCAGGTTGGCCTGCATCCGCTGCAGCAGCGTCGACAGCATCGTGCGTTCGTCGCTGCTGAACGGGCTGACCGACACCGAATGCAGGGCCTTGAGCGACTGCGCAATGCGCTGCACGCGCGCGCGCTCGGCCTCGGGGACGACGGGCTGCGCCTCGGGCTGGGCCGGGCCGCAGGTCATGCCGGCGCGATCGACGAAGGCGATCCAGCGGTCGCGATGCAGCTCGGCCAGCAGATGCTCGCCCATCTCGACGTCGATCAGGATCGCACCCAGATACGGCCGGTGCCGGACATAGTCGCCGCGCGCGACGGCACGCAGCAGGATCCATTTGACGTAGGTCAGGCCGGAGGTGGACAGCGTCGAATCCAGCGCGCGCTGCCAGGCCTTCATCGCCTCGACCAGGGCCACGATCGTCGGCTCTCCTGCATCACTGCGGTGCAGCGTCATCCATGTCTCCCTGTCATGTTTTTGAACGGCGTAACGTACACGAAAACCAAGGCAGTTCGAGGGCAACTAAGGGAAATCGAGAACAAGGAATCCCCTCGATATGACGGCTGCGCCGCAGGTTTCAAGCCGGCGCCATCGCCGTCTCGCGATGACCGACCGGCCGGTCGTCGATTGGCCAGTGCAGCACGGTCGCGCCGAGTCCGACCACGATCGCGCCCATCCACACCAGGTCGTAGGAACCGGTCCGATCGAACAGATAGCCGCCGAGCCAGACGCCGAGGAAGGAGCCGAGCTGATGGCCGAGAAAGACGAAGCCGAACAGCGTGGCCACATAGCGGGTGCCGAACACCTGCGAGACCAGGCCGCTGGTCAGCGGCACGGTGCCCAGCCAGACGAAGCCCATCACCGCGGCGAACACGAAGACGCTGACGCTCGAGAGCGGCACCAGCAGGAACAGCGCGATCGCCGCGGTGCGCAGCAGATAGATGCCGCTGAGCGCGCGATGCCGCCGCACATGGTTGCCGAGCAGGCCGCACAGATAGGTGCCGGCGATATTGGCCAGCGCGATGATCGCCAGCGCGATCACGGCGTCGCGCGCGGGCAGCCCGCGGTCGAGCAGATAGGCGGGCAGGTGCGAGGCGATGAAGGCGAGCTGGAAGCCGCAGGCCAGAAAGCCGATATTCAGCAGCCAGAAGCCGCGATGGCCGCAGGCCTGGCGGATCGCGGCGCGCATCGATTGCTGGCTGCCGTTCGCGCCGGCCGCTGCTGCGGTGGGGGCGGTGGCCGGTGTGGCCGGCGTGGTCGGTGCGGCCGGTGCGGCCGGTGCGGCCGGTGCGGCCGGTGCGGTGGCCGGTGCGTCGACTGCCCGAGCGCCCCGCTCGCGCAGCGGCCACACCAGCGGCAGCGCCACCAGCACGCACGCGGCCATCGCCCACAGCGCGGCGCTCCAGCCGATCCGCTCGACGCCGGCCTGCACCGCCGGCACCAGCAGGAACTGGCCGAGGCCGCCGAACGAGCCCGCCACGCCCAGCGCCCAGCCGCGCCGCTCGGCGCTGACCAGCCGGCTCAGCGCGGCGAACACCACGCCGAAGGTCGTGCCCGACAGCGCCAGGCCCAGGCAGATGCCGGCGCTCCAGACAAAGGCGGCGGTGGTCGTAGCCTGCGTCATCGTGTAGAGCCCGAGCGCATACAGCAGCAGGCCGGCCAGCATCACGCGCGCCGAGCCGAAGCGGTCGGCGATCATGCCGGCGAAGGGCTGCGCCAGCCCCCATACCAGGTTCTGCACCGCCATCGCGAAGCCGAACGCCTCGCGCGTCCAGCCGCGCTCCATCGTGATCGGCAGCAGGAACAGCCCCTGCACATGGCGCATGCCGAGCGCGAGGCCGAGGATCAGGCCGCCGGCCACGGCCAGTACCAGGGGATCGGTGGCGGACAGCCGGGGAGCGGGGGAGGCGGAACCGAGCGGAGAGCGGAGGCGGGAGCGGGACATGGTCGTGACGGCCTTCGAATGAGCGGTTAGCATGCGGTGGAATCACCGGATTCCATTAAGCCGGCTGCATGTGGCCAGCTCAATTGATTTCTTCGTCCGCTCGCATGCGCTCCACGAATGTGAAAACCGCCATGCAAACCCTCGTCAGCCTGCCGTCGCTCGATCTGCTCAAGGGCTTTGTCGCCGTCGGCCGGCGCATGAGCATCACGCTCGCCGCCGAAGACCTGTGCCTGACCCAGTCCGCGGTCAGCCGGCAGATCAGCGCGCTGGAGGCGCAGCTCGGCGTCCAGCTGCTGGTGCGCCGGCATCGGGCGATCGCGCTGACCGGCGCCGGCGAGCGGCTGTTCCGCAGCGCCAATGCCGCGGTCCAGCAGATCCAGGACGTGGTCGGCGAACTGCGCGTGCAGGCCGCGCAGCGGCCCGTCACGCTGACCGCCAGCGTCGGTGTCACCGGACTATGGCTGCTGCGCCGGCTGGGGCGTTTGCAGCAGGCGCATCCCGAGCTTGAGTTGCGGCTGTCGGCGAGCAACCGGGTGGCGGACCTGCGCGCCGAGCAGATCGACCTGGCGATCCGCTACTGCGCCGCCGACCATGCGCCGCCGGGCGCGATCGCGCTGTTCGGCGAGACCATCGTGCCGGTGGCCCATCCCGCGCTGGGCGTCGCGGCGATCGACAGCGTGCGGGCGCTGCAGGGCCTGAATCTGCTCGAGCTGGACGACGACACCAATCCGCGGCTGCGCTGGCGCCACTGGCTGGAGGAGCGCGGCTGGCAAGGGGCGAAGCCGCGCGCGATGACGCAGTTCAACCAATACGATCAGGTCATCCATGCCGCGCTGGCGGGGCAGGGCGTTGCGCTGGGACGGCTGGAGCTGATCCGCGACCTGCTCGACGACAGGCAGCTTGGCGTGGTGGCCGCGCCGCCGCCAGCCGCGGGCGACAGCTTCGGCTACTGGCTGATCCAGGCGGACGAGCGGCCGCGTCCCGATGTGCTGAAGGTGGTGGCGTGGATTCGGGCCGAGGCGGCGGGGCATCGGATCGGCGGCTGATTTTCCCGAGTCCGGCAGTGGGTCTCTCTTGATGATGGTCAAAATACTGTATAAACATACAGTATCCGAAAGCTGAGTTTCTTTGCGCTTTGAAGTGCACTGAAGGCTCCTTGAAGCGCAGAGAAAGCGCTTGAAATGCACAAAAAACGCATCGAGAGACCTTGAAAACACAATGATTGCGTCATCACCTGCCGTCACGTTACCGCCTGCCGCTGCCGTCACGTCGCCTCCTTCCCTCCCGGAACCCCCGCTGGATCGCCAGCGCGCGCTGGCCGAGCTGGAACGGCGCCATCCCGACCTGTGGCGGGCCGGCCAGCTTGGCCGTGCCGCGTCGCTGCCGGTATGGCCGACCGGCTACGACACGCTGTCGGCGCAGCTGCCGGGCGGCGGCTGGCCGGTCGGCGCGGTGACCGAGCTGCTGGTGCCGGACAGCGGCGTCGGCGAAGTGCGCCTGTTACGGCCGGCCTTGCAATCGCTGGCCGAGGCCGGGCGCCGGCTGGTATGGGTCGGCGCGCCGCATGCCCTCAATGCGCCGGCGCTGGCCGCCTGGGGGTTGCCGGCACGGCAGGTGTATTGGGTCCGTGCGGGCGAGGGGCAGGAGGGTGCCGAGGGCGCGGCTCGCCAGGCCGCCTCCAGGGGCAGGCGCCTGGGGCGCCAGGCCGGCCAGGCCGCTCGGCAAGCCGTTCAGGAGGCCACCAGGCAGGCCACCAGGCAGGCCGATCTGCTGTGGGCCGCCGAGCAGGTACTGCGCAGCCAGGCCTTCGGCGGCGTGCTGGTGTGGCTGCCTTCGGCCCGTCCCGAGGCGGTGCGGCGCCTGCAGGTACTGGCCCAGGCCAGCGAGGCGGTGGTCTGGGTCTGCCGTCCGGCCGCGGCCTTGCGCGAATCGTCGCCGGCGGTGCTGCGGCTGCTGCTGTCGCCGCTGCCCGGCAATGCGCTGTCGATCGTCTTCCACAAGCGGCGCGGGCCGGTGCGCGATACCCCGCTGATCCTGCCGCTCGGCGCGATGCCGGCGGTGCCGGCCGGGCGCTCGGTGGTGTCGGGATCGACATCCGAACCGGCATCCGGATCGATGTCCGAAACGATGTCCGGAACCGCCCACGAATCCGCCCACGAATCCCTCCACGAGTCCGATCATGCCGTTCTGGATCGCGGTGCATCTGCCGCGCCTGCCGCTGGACGCGCTGCACCCCAGCTGGCCTGAGGCCGCGGGCACCGCCGGCATTGCCGGCACGCTGAGCCATGCGGTGCCGACGGTCGTGCTGGAGCAGGAACGGGTGGTGCTGGCCAACCGGCCGGCGATGTCGCTGGGCGTGTCCGCCGGCATGCGGCGCGGCGGCGTGCAGGCGCTGTCGGCCGAGGTGGTGCATCTGGAGCGCGACCCGGCCGCCGAAGCGCAACTGCTGACCGCGGCCGCGCTGTCCCTGCTGCGCTTCACGCCGCAGGTCACGATGGACGAGGAACTCGGCCCCGCCACCGTCGCGCTTGACGTGACCGCCAGCCTGCGCCTGTTCGGCGGCCATCGCGCGCTGTGCCGCGCGGTGCGCGCCTGCATCCGCAGCCTCGGCACCTTCGCGCAGATCGGCTGCGGCACCACCGCCCATGGCGCCGCCTGGCTGGCCGCGATGCCGCTGCGGCTCGGGCGCCGCGGCCAGGTGCTGCGCCCCGCCCGGCGC
>NZ_VWRN01000016.1 GCF_008632125.1 Cupriavidus cauae | reverse complement strand
TCGCTCTTTCGAGCGGTCGCTCACTCTCAGAAAACTGACTGGCTCCATCGTCTTGACGCCGATGAAGCCACGTTTTGCTGTGCGAGCACTTGATAACTTTTGAGCTGTCGCCGATCCCGAAGAATCGGCTGTGACTGCCGCTATCGAGCGCCCACACTTATCGGTTGTTCGTTTGTTAAAGAACTCACGCGCCGGCTTTGCCGTTCGCGTCGCTGCGTTGTCAGCAGCAGAGAAACGAGATTATGCAGAACGTTTCGCTTCTCGTCAACAGGTTGTCAGCACTTTTTTGCTGCGGCTCCAGCACCGCAGCGCCTTCGCCTTCCCCGCCAACCCCGCCGCCGTTCGGCTGCGAGGGGGCGAATATTAAGGGAGCGTGACAGTCATTGCAAGCGCTTTTTTCCAGACCCCGAGATCCCGCTTCACGCGCCGCATCAATCACTCCACGAATCGATGGGGTGCCAGGGATGGGATCAATCGAGCGCCAGCGATGGAATCAATCCGGCCCCACCGATCGATCAATCAGGCCCCAACGCGATCGCGGCGCTTAGAATCGCTGGATGCCGAACCCGCCCAGCCACCACGACCAGCCTACTTATCTAGCGGAGCGCCTGCCCGCGGACGCGCCGCGCCAGCTCGACGCCGTCGCCCTGGCGACCGCCCTGGCCAGGCCCATCGTCTTCGTCGATCTGGAAACGACCGGCACGGACGCGCAGCGCGACCGCATCACCGAGATCGGCGTGGTCGAGGTCGGCCCGGACGGCGTGACCGAATGGGACACGCTGCTGGACCCCGGCTGCGCGATCCCGCCCTTCATCCAGCGCATGACCGGCATCACCGAAGAGATGGTGCGCGGCCAGCCGACCTTCGAGTCATTGGCCGAGAGCCTGGCCGAGCGGCTGCAGGGCAAGCTGTTCGTCGCCCACAATGCCCGCTTCGACTATGGCTTCCTGAAGCAATCGTTCACCCGCGCCGGCATTACGTTCCGCGCGGACGTGCTCTGTACCGTCCGGCTGTCGCGCGCGCTGTTTCCCTCGGTGGAGCGCCACGGGCTGGACGCGCTGATCGCACGCTTCGGCCTGCAGCCGAAAGGCCGGCACCGCGCGCTCGCCGACGCCGAGCTGTTGTGGCAGTTCTGGCAACAGGTGCACGGACTCTATTCAGTCGAGCTGGTCGAATCGGCGATCGCCTCGCTGGTCAAGCGCGCCAGCCTGCCGGCGGGCCTGGAAGAGACCGCGCTCGACGACGTCCCGCAGGCGCCCGGCGTCTATCTGTTCCACGGCGACAACGACGCGCCGCTCTACGTCGGCAAGAGCGTCAACCTGCGCCAGCGGATCGGCGCGCATTTCTCGGGCGACTATCGCTACGGCAAGGACCTGCGGCTGTCGCGCGCGGTGCGGCGCGTCGAATGGCGCGAGACCGGCGGGGAGATCGGCGCGCTGCTGCAGGAGGCGCTGCTGGTCAAGCAACTGGAGCCCGTGCACAACACGCTGTTGCGGCGCAAGGGGCCGCTGTTCGCGTGGGAACTGCCGGACGGCCTGATGGCGCCGCGCCTGCGTTCGGACCGCGATACCGATTTCAGCCGGCATCGCGGCCTGTTCGGCGTCAGCGCCAGCCGCGCCGGCGCGTATGCCCGGCTGCGCGAACTGGCCGAACAGCACGGCCTCTGCCAGGCCACGCTGACGCTGGAACCGCAGGCTCGGATCGGGACGCCGTGTTTCGCGCGCCAGCTCCATCGATGCGCCGGCGCCTGCGTCGGCGCGGAGCCGCTGCGCGCCCATCGGGAGCGCCTGGCCGACGCGCTGCGCCCGCTGGCGGTCGCGCCGTGGCCCTTCGCCGGCCCGATTGCCTGGCGCGAGCAGGACCACGCGCGCGCCCAATGGCATGTCATCGATAACTGGTGCTATCTCGGTTCGGTGGCCTCGATGGACGATGCGCAGACGCTGCTGGCCGAGCCGGCCCGCTTCGACCTGGACAGCTATCAGATCCTGGCGCCGCACCGCGGGCGGCTGCTTGCGGAGGCCATCGTGCTGCCTCGTCCGTCGACCTTCGAGCTGCGCCCCTGCGAGCCGATCGTCGCCGCGCGACGAGACAGCGCGGCCGGACCGGCACGGCCCAGGCGCATACCCGCCGCGCAGACGCCGCTGCCGCTGTTCGAGTTCTGAGCAACCACCAGCCATCGACGCGCGCCGGCCGAGATAGTCAAGGAGTCGATCGTCTGTACGCCGCCGCACATTGCCGCCTTGGCAATGCGCGCCAGGTCGCATAGCCTGCCTCGTAACGGAACAGCCGCAGCGGGAGCCGCCATGCCTTCGATTCGCGCTTCATCCCCGGCCCACACACCGGCCTCGCGCTGGCGCGAGCGCCTTGCGAAAGCGAAAGGGAGAGCAAAAGCGACAGCCACAGCAGCGGCCACCGCCCTTGCCGCGGCGTCGCTGTTCGGCTGCGTCAGCCCGCAGACCGGCGCGATGCAGTCGATCGTCGACTCGTGGCGCGGGACCCCGATCGACCAGGCCAGTACCCAATGGGGCCCGCCGGCCTCCGTGCAGCCCCTCGCCAATGGCAACGCCTACGTCTGGGTCGACGAATTGCCGCGCGCGCAAGCGCCCGGCAGCGGTCCGCGCGAAGCGCGCGCGCCGACCGACCCGGCGCCTGCCACGGTGGGCCGCTGCCAGCGCCGGCTGATGGCCGGCGCCGATGGCATTGTCCAGGGCGGCGACTGGAGCGGCGACACCTGTTGCCTGACCACCGCCCTCGGCCGCTGCGCCGCGCTGCTCAATCGCAAGCCCAAGGGTTGAGCCGCACCGGATCGCATCACGCCGCACCAAAGCCGCGATGCGATCCCAACCCCGGCGCCCCCAGTTGGCGCATCGGGCCCCGTCGATGCCACCGCGCGCGCCGATGCCGCGTGGCATGCCTCTTGCGATATTCCCGTTCGAGTAGAAGCGGTTAGCGCCGACGCATCGCCATCGCAGGCCGATGCCCCGGCGCGGGACATTGCTCTCACGACCACCGGTCGTCACCGGCAGCGCCATGCGCGCGCCGCGTGTTGAACCCGGCCGCTCCGGCCGCGAACGAGAGAGAGCGCACACGATGTCCCGTCCCTGCCATTCCTTCCCGCCCCATCGCCTCGCCGTACCGCGCCCGCCGTAAGCGCCGGTGCGCCCCCGCTTCGCCCTTCCCTTCGACGACGACACGACACCCCAGGCCCCATGAACACGTCGCACCTCGCTTCCTCCTTCGCGGCACAGACCGCATCGCCCATCGTCCCGCACCGCCCGCGCAGGCGCCTGCTTGCCGGCGCATTCGCAGCCGCGGCCGCATTGACCATCGCACCGCTGACGGCCTTCGCCGCCGACAAGGTCACCTTCCTGACCTCCTGGTATGCGCAGGCCGAGCACGGCGGCTTCTACCAGGCCGTGGCCGAGGGCATCTACAAGAAGCACGGCCTCGACGTGACCATCCGCATGGGCGGGCCGCAGGTCAACGGCATGCAGATCCTGACCAGCGGTCAGGCGGACTTCCTGATGGGCTACGACCTGCAGGTGCTCAAGAGCATCGAGCAGGGCGTGCCGGTGACCACGGTCGGCGCCTCGTTCCAGAGCGATCTGCAAGGGATGATGACGCACGACGACGTCAATGGCCTTGCCGATCTGAAGACCCGCACGGTGCTGGTCTCCACCTCGGGCCGCACCACCTGGTGGCCATGGCTGAAGGCGAAGTACCAGCTCGACGAGGCCCAATCTCGCGTCTACACCTTCAACCTGCAGCCCTTCCTCGCCGACCGCAACACCGCGCAGCAGGCGTACGCCTCGTCGGAGGTGTTCGCCGCGGAAAAGGCCGGCGTCAAGACACGCTTCTTCCTGTTCGCCAACGATGGCTATCCGCCCTACGGCACCACCATCGTGACGATGCAGAAGACCGTCAAGGACAAGCCCGATCTGGTCGCACGCTTCGTGCGCGCTTCGATGGAAGGCTGGAAAAGCTATCTCGCCAATCCCGCCGCGGCCAACGCGCTGATCAAGCGGGACAACCCCAACATGAAGGACGACCAACTTGCCTGGGGCCTGGCCAAGCTCAAGGAATTCCGGCTGGTGGACGGCGGCGACGCGGCGCGCCAGGGCATCGGCGTGATGACGGACGCGCGCTGGCAGAAGACGCGCGACTTCATGGTCGGCGCGGGGCTGCTCAAGGCCGAGACCGACTGGAAGCAGGCCTACACCACGCAGTTCGTCAGGGACCTGAAGGTCATGCCCTGAGCGGCGCGCCCGCACTGACCATCGCACATTCAAACCCGGCGCCATCGCGCGTCTTCCCTTCGCATTCCGAGGATTCATCATGCTGGTCACCCGACAACCCGTGCTGCGCCGCTTCTGGTACGCGCTGATGCCGGTCTCGATGCTCGACGACGGCCCCAAGCCCTTCACGCTGCTCGGCGAAAACCTGGTGCTGTGGAAACGCCCAGACGGTACGCTGGCCGCGCTGCGCGACCGCTGCTGCCACCGCACCGCGAGGCTGTCCAAGGGCTGGGTCAACGAACGCGGCGACATCGTCTGCGGCTATCACGGCTGGGAGTACGACTGCACCGGCGCCTGCGTGCGGATTCCGCAGGCACCGGACAACCGGGTCCCCGCGGGCGCCCGCGTGCCGGCCTATCGCGCGCAGGAGAAGTACGGCTACGTGTGGGTCGCGCTGGACGATCCGCTGCAGCCGATTCCCGACTTCCCCGAAGAAGGCGACCCCGCCTATCGCCGCATCCTGCAGTACTACGAGCGATGGAACACCAGCCCGCTGCGCGTGATGGAGAACGCCTTCGACAACTCGCACTTCAGCTTCGTCCATCGCGCCAACTTCGGCATCGCCGACCAGCCCAGGCCCGAGAAATACGAGCTGACGCAGCGCGATTGGGGTTTCGAGGCGGAGACGCTGGTGCCGATCCGCAATATCGAAGCGGGCCATCGCGTGACGGGCACCACCGAGCCGATCACGTACCGGCATATGTTCAACCGCTGGGATATGCCCTTCACGCGCCGCTTCGGCTGCATCTATCCGGCGAGCGGACGCCATCACATCATCTACAACTGCGCGACGCCGATCGACGACGGCACGGTGATGCTGTCGCAATGGCTGTACCGCAACGATCGCGAGGAAGACTGCTCGACCGAGGAGCTGATCGCCTGGGACGCGCCGATCGTCGCCGAAGACCGCGAAATCCTCGAAGCCACGGACTACGACGCCTGCATCGATACGCGCCGCCGCGTCGAGTTCCATATGGAGTCGGACAAGCCGGGCCTGCTGATGCGCAGGATGCTACTGGATCTGCTGGAGAAGCACGGGGAGAAGGAAGTGTTCCGCGTGCCCGTCGTCCGCGTGCCCGTCGTCGGCGGCTGAGCCATGTTCGCGGACCCGCGCGATACCCGCGCCTTCGAGGCGCCGATCCTGTTCGCCAACCAGGTCGAGAAGACCTATCCCAACGGCACCGTGGCGCTCGAGCGCGTCAAGCTGTCGATCCGGCCCGGCGAATTCGTCTCGTTGCTGGGCCCGTCCGGCTGCGGCAAGAGCACGCTGCTGAAGCTGTTTGCCGGGCTGGAAGCGCCCTCGGCCGGCCACCTGCGCTGGTGGGGCGAAGGCACGTTGCCCGGCGCCAGGCCCGCTGCCGCTGACGGCGCGCGCCGCACGCTGGCGATGGTGTTCCAGGAGGCCACGCTGATGCCTTGGGCGAACGTCGCCGACAACGTACGGCTGCCGCTCGATCTTGCCCGCATGCCGCGCGAGCAGGCCAACGAACGGATGCGGCGGGCGCTGGCACTGGTTGGCCTGGCGCAGTTCGGCCAGGTCTATCCGCGCGAGCTGTCCGGCGGCATGCAGATGCGCGTGTCGATCGCGCGGGCGCTGGCGACGGAGCCGGACCTGCTGCTGATGGACGAGCCCTTCGGCGCGCTCGACGAATTCACGCGCAACCGGCTCGACGCCGATCTGCGGGCGCTGTGGGCCGAGCGCGGCCTGACCGTGGTGTTCGTCACGCACAGCATCTACGAGGCGGTCTATCTGTCGAGCCGCGTCGTGGTGATGGCGGCACGGCCGGGCCGCGTGATCGCCGACGTGGCGATCGACGGTCCCGCGGTACGCGACGAGGCCTACCGCGTCTCGCCCGAGTTCATGCAGCACTGCGCGCGGCTGTCGGCGCTGCTGGCGCAGGCCAATACCGGCGTCGCGCCGGCCGATCCTGCATAGCCGCGCCAACGCGCTTCGAAGGAGTCCGATCATGGCATCCCCCCTGCTGTCCCGTGCCGCCGTGCAGCGCATCGCCGCGCCGCTGGCCGTCGGCGCGCTGATGCTGCTGGCCTGGCAGGCCGTCTGCATCTGGCTCGACGTGCCGCCCTATCTGGTCCCCACGCCCTCGGCGATCGCCCGCACGCTGGTCGAGGACTGGGCGCTGCTGTCCGGCTCGCTCTGGGTGACCCTGCGCATCACGATGCTGGCGTTCGCGCTGGCCGTCGTGCTGGGCACCGCGGCCGCCTTCGTGTTCGTGCAGAGCCGGCTGATCGAGGCGAGCCTGTTTCCCTACGCGATCCTGCTGCAGGTCACGCCTGTCGTCGCCATCGCGCCGCTGATCATCATCTGGGTCAAGGAGCCCACGTTGGCACTGGTCATCTGCGCCACCATGGTCGCGATCTTCCCGATCATCTCGAACACCGTGCTGGGCCTGCGCAGCGTCAATCCCGGACTGCTGAACCTGTTCCGCATCAACCGGGCCACGCGCTGGGACACGCTGCGGCGGCTGCGGATACCGAGCGCGCTGCCGTACTTCTTCGGCGGCTTGCGGATTTCCTGCGGCCTGGCGCTGATCGGCGCGGTGGTCGCCGAGTTCGTCGCCGGCACCGGCGGCACCGGGGCGGGCCTGGCCTACCAGATCCTGCAGGCCGGCTTCGCGCTCAATATCCCGCGACTGTTTGCCGCGCTGGTGCTGATCACGGTGACTGGCGTGCTGCTGTTCGGCGCGATGGTGATGCTGTCGCGGCTGGCGCTGTCCCATTGGCATGAAAGCGAGCTGGCATGAGCGAAGCCTACCCTTGCATCGAAACCGGCCGCATGGCGGAAAATACCGCGCCCACGCTGCTGATCCGCAACGCCACCGCGATCCTGACCGGCCTCGCCGGCGATGCGGCGCGCCATCCCGGACCGGACATCCGCCTGCGCGGCGGCCGCATCGAATCGATCGGCACGCTGCCGCCGCTCCCCGGCGACACCGTGATCGACGCCACCGATTGCGTGGTCTATCCCGCCTGGGTCAATACGCACCACCACCTGTTCCAGTCGCTGCTCAAGGGCGATCCGGCCGGACTGAACCTGACGCTGACGCCCTGGCTCGGCGCCACGCCGTACCGCTTTCGCGGGGCCTTCGACGAGGCGAGCTTCCGCCTGACGGCCCGCATCGGCCTGATCGAACTGCTGCGCAGCGGCTGCGGCACGGTCGCCGATCACAACTACCTGTACTACCCGGGCATGCCGTTCGACGGCTCGGCTATCCTGTTCGAGGAAGCGCAGGCGCTGGGCCTGCGCTTCGTGCTGTGCCGCGGCGGCGCGACCCGTACGCGCCAGCTCGAAAGCGAGCTGCCCCAGGCGCTGCGCCCCGAAACGCTGGAGGCCTTCCTCGCCGATTGCGAACGCCTGACCGCGCGCTACCACGACAGCGCCGCCGATGCGATGCGGCGCGTCGTAATGGCGCCGACCACGCCGCTGTACTCGATGTCGTCCGACGAACTGCGGACCTGTGCCCGCACGGCACGACGGCTCGGCATCCGGCTGCACAGCCATCTGTCCGAGACCGTCGAGTACCAGAACGCCGCCCGCGCGATGCACGGCACCACGCCGGTCGGCTTCTGCGCCGAGGTCGAATGGCTCGGCCCCGACGTCTGGTTCGCCCATCTGGTCAAGCTGGACCGCGACGAAATCCGCATGCTGGGTGCAACCAGGACCGGCATCGCGCATTGCCCGCAGAGCAATGGCCGGCTCGGCAGCGGCATCGCCGATCTGCCGGCGCTGGAGGCGGCCGGCGTGCCGGTCTCGCTCGGCGTCGATGGCGCCGCGTCGAACGAGGCCGCCGACATGATCAGCGAGGCCCACGCCGCCTGGCTGCTGCAACGGGCGCGGCGCGGCCACGCGGCGCGGCCCGTGTTCGAGGGCGGACGCTTTGAAGGCGGGGCGGATGCCGCCAGCGTCGAGGACGTGGTGCGTTGGGGCACGGCCGGCGGCGCCGCCGTGCTCGGTCTCGACGCGGTCGGCGCGCTGCGGCCGGGCATGGCCGCCGATCTGGCGATCTACCGGCTCGACGATCCGCGCTGTTTCGGCCTGCACGACCCGGCCATCGCGCCGGTCGCCAGCGGCGGCCGCCCGGCGCTGCGCGCGCTGATCGTCGCCGGCCGCGTGGTGGCCGAACACGATGCGATTCCGGGCGTGGATCTCGCGGAGCTGGGCGCGCAGGCGCGCGAGGCGGTGCGTCGGCTGAAAGAACACGCGTGCGAGGCCCCCGCGACATGAGGGCACCGTTAAGGGCGCGGGTAGGGACAAGAGAAAACCGAGGGGCTTGCTGTCGGACGCGATGGTCTGCCCGGTGCGCAGAGGATCTTCGCCCCGCCAGGCCGCAGCCAGCGCGCGATGGAGAGGACGGACGGCCTTCCGCCGATCACCCGCCCATCACCCGCCGATAACCGTTGCCAAACCCGACCCACATTCATAAAATGCGAATCGTTCTCATTTCCTAGCATTCACCGGACCTGGACCCGCGCCATGGCCGGAGCCCCCATGTCCGCCGCCGAGTCCCTGCCGTCGCCGCCGATCGATGCCCTGTACAGCGACCATCATTCGTGGCTGTTCGGCTGGTTGCGCAAGAAGCTGTCCTGCCCGCACGACGCGGCCGACGTGGCGCACGACACCTTCGTGCGGATCCTGGCCTCGCGCGATGCGCTGGCCGGCGTGCGCGAGCCGCGCGCGTATCTGACCACCACCGCGAAGCGGCTGATCATCGATCGCGCGCGGCGGCACAAGCTCGAGCAGGCCTATCTGGCCGAGCTGGAACAGGCCGCGGTCTCGCTGGAGGGCTTTCCGTCGCCGGAGCAGACCGTGGCCGCGCTGCAGGCGCTGGCGCAGATCAGCGCGGCGCTCGACGGCCTGCCGCCGAAGCCGCGCGAGGCCTTCCTGATGCACTACCTCGACGGGCTGACGCATGCCAGCATCGCCGCGCATCTGGGCGTGTCGACACGGATGATCCATAAATACCTGGTGCAGGCGCTGGCGCATTGCGCGCTGGCGGATGACGACGCGGGCGCGGTGGAGACCCAACACGGCGTCACCGCTGCAGCGTCGCGCGCGCGATGAGCGCGCGTCTTGAGGACGACGACCCGGTCGCGCAGGCCGCCGACTGGGTCGCCCGGCTGACCGCCGACGATCCCCAGGAGCGCGCCACCGCCCAGATCGAGTTCGCACGCTGGAAGGCCGCCGACCCGCGGCACGCACGCGCCGCCGCTCGCGTGGAATCGCTGCTCGAGCGCCTGCAAGGCCTGCGCGAGCACGCCGGCGGCGATGCCCGGCCCGCCCGCGCCGCGTTGCGCGCCGCCTTCGACGACGGGCGGCATGAAGGGCGGCGTGCCGGACGAGATGACCGACGACATGACGGACCGCATGATGGACTGCATGACGGGCCGCATGACGGCGTGCGCGACGGCATGCGGGACGGCAAACCGTCGCGCCGCCGCCGCACGCCACGTCATCTCGGCGCCCTGGCCGCCGCGCTGGTGACGACCGCCGTCCTCGCGCTGTCGCTGCATGCGTGGCCGCCGGCCTATCTGCTGGCCGATCTTCGTACCGGCACCGGACAATGGCAAACCCACACGCTGCCCGACGGCAGCCGCCTGACGCTGAACAGCGGCAGCGCGGTGGACCTGCGCTACGACGAGGGGCGCCGCCTGATTGAGCTGATCCGCGGCGAGGTGCTGATCGACGTCGCGCGCGATCCGGCACGGCCCTTCGTGGTCCGCACCGCGCAGGCCGATATCGAGGCGCTCGGTACGCGCTTCAGCGTCGACCGCGACGATGGCCGGACCGTGCTGACGATGCTGGAGTCGAAGGTCCGGGCCCGCGCCACCGGCGCGCACAGCGAGCCGCGCCAGGCGGTGGTGTCGGCCGGCGAACGCGTCGCGGTGACGGCGGCCGGCCTCGGGCCGATCGAACGGGTCGATGCGAGCAGCATCGAGCAGGCCTGGCAACGCCACCAGCTGATCGCCCGCGGCCAGCCGCTGCCCGAGCTGCTGGACGCGCTGAATCGGCATCGCCCGGGCTGGATCGGCTACGACCGCAAGCAGATCGCCGACATACGCGTCTTCGCGGTACTGCCGCTGGACGACACCGAGCAGGCGCTGCAATTGCTGGCCAATGCGCTGCCCGCGGTGCGGGTGCGGCAGTTGACGCCATATCTCGTGTGGGTGGACGCGCCGGCGGCGCAGTAAGTCGACGCGCCGCGATGGTGTTCTCCCTCGCCCCCTTGCAAGCGGGGACGGGAGAAAACACCGCCATCCCGCCCTTCCGGTTCCGGTCGCTGTCCCTCATCCGTCAAGCACAAGAACAACAAAAGCACGGAAACCGCGACATCATGAGCCACATCCATTCCGAGCCCGCGCGGCCTCGCCTGCATCCGCGCGCCCTCGCCGTCCAGCTGACGGTCCACCTTGCCGTCGGCGCCGCGCTGGCGAGCGCCATGGCGCTGCCCGCGCGGGGCCACGCGCAGACGCAAACGCAGACGCCGCGGCAGGCGCCAACACCGACGCCAACACCAACACCAGCGCAGGCCCAGTACGACATCCCTGCCGGCCCGCTGGCCGAGGCGCTGACGCGCTATGCCCAGCAGGCCGGCGTCGCCATCACGGTCGACGCCGACAAGCTGCGCGGCTTGCGCACGCAGGGCCTGCGCGGCCGCTATGGCGTCGACGAGGGCTTCGGGGTACTGCTGCGCGGCAGCGGCTACGCGATCGGCAGGACGCCGGCCGGCTATCTGCTCGTGCCCGCCGCCACGCCGGCGCCGCAGGCCAGCGCCGCGCCGGCCGATGCCGCGATGCTGCCGGCGGTGACCGTCACCGGCAGCCAGGAAACCGCGCTGAGCCCCGGCGTCGGCTTCGTCGCCAGGCGCAGCGCCGCCGGCACCAAGACCGACACGCCGCTCGCCGAAACGCCGCAGTCGATTTCGGTGGTCACGCGCCAGCAGCTGGACGACCAGAAGCCGCGCAGCGTGTCCGAGGCGCTGAACTACACGCCCGGCGCCTTCACCGCGCTGGTCGGCGCGACCAACCGCTACGACTACGTCGCGCTGCGGGGCTTCATCGACAGCAGCGTCGACAACTCGCTGCTCGACGGCCTGAAGGTACTGGGCGATCCCGGCAGCTACAGCTCGATGCAGGTCGACCCGTATTTCCTCGAGCGGATCGACGTGATTCGCGGTCCCGCCTCGGTGCTGTACGGGCGCGCCTCGCCCGGCGGCGTGGTCGCGCTGACCAGCAAGCGGCCGCAGTTCGAGCGCGCCGGCGAGGCCCAGGTCACGGTAGGCAATCGCAACCGCTACGAGGCCGGCTTCGACGTGACCGGCCCGATCGACGACAACGGCGTCGCCGCCTACCGGATCACCGCGATCGGCCGCTCGATGGACACGCAGTACCGTCATGTCGAGGAAGAACGCTTCGCCATCGCGCCGTCGCTGCTGCTGAACATCAGCCCGGACACGCGCCTGCTGCTGCAGGCCTATCTGCAGCGCGACCCGCATGGCGGCTATCACGGCGCGATTCCGTCGGATGCCACCATCACCGCCGCGCACAACGGCCGCCGCATCCTGCGCAGCTTCTTCGACGGCGAGCCCGGCCACAACGAATTCACGCGCACGCAACGCATGGTCGGCTACCAGTTCGAGCATGCGTTCAACGACCGCTGGCAGTTACGGCAGAACTTCCGCTATCTGTCGTCGGATGTCACGCTGCAGCAGGTCTACGGCTATGGCTGGGCCGGCCCCAACACGCTGACCCGCTACTACTCGGGCGCCAACGAAAGCCTGGACGCCTTCATCGTCGACAACCAGCTGCAGGGGCAGTTCGATACCGGTCCGCTCAAGCACACGCTGCTGTTCGGCGTGGACTACCAGCACCGCCATGTCGACGGCTGGTGGGAATCGGGCAGCGCCGCGCCGATCGACGCGTTCGATCCCGTCTACGGCAACGCGGGCCTGTCCGGCCTGTTCCGCGCCAATATCGACCGCAAGCTCGAGCAGACCGGCCTCTATCTGCAGGACCAGATCGCGTGGGAGCGCTGGCGCCTGGTGCTCGGCGGCCGCCACGACATGGCCAAGGTCTCGAACCTCGGTTTCGGCGCCGCCTCGCGCTCGGAATGGGACGGTTCGAAGTTCACCAGGCGCGCGGGCCTGGTCTATCTGTTCGACAACGGCATCGCGCCCTATGCCAGCTATAGCGAGGGCTTCAACCCGAGCGGCAGCACCGCCCGCGACGGCAGCCTGTTGCCGCCGACCGAGAGCCGGCAGGTCGAGATCGGCGTCCGCTACCAGCCGCCGCGCAGCAGCACGCTGCTGTCGGCCTCGCTGTACGACCTGACGCAGGACAAGGTCGCGGCGCGCGTGCTGTCGCCCCCGTACTACCAGCCGGCCGGCAAGGTCCGCTCGCGCGGGCTCGAACTGGAGGCGCGCTCGCGCGTGACCGACAAGCTGTCGCTGCTGGCCAGCTACACCTACACGCATATGCGCTACGTCGAGTCGCCAGAGGGCGTGGTCGGCAACACGCCGTACCAGGCGCCGCAGCACATGGCCTCGGTATGGGCCGACTATCTGGTGTTCCCCGGCTTCACGGTCGGCGCCGGCGTGCGCTATGTCGGCACCAGCTGGGCCGACAACGAGAACTCGCTGAAGGTGCCGTCGTACACGCTGGTCGACCTGATGATGCGCCTTGACCTGAGCCGCATCAGCGCGTCGCTGAAGGGCGCGGGACTACGTGTCGCCGCCACCAATCTGTTCGACAAGACCTACGTGTCCTCGTGCGCCGGGCTGCTGAACTGCTACTACGGCGAAGCGCGCAACGTGATGGCGACGCTCACCTATCAGTGGTGATCAGCGGGTGATCAGCGG
The DNA here is from genome assembly GCF_008632125.1 of Cupriavidus cauae. GTDB lineage: Bacteria > Pseudomonadota > Gammaproteobacteria > Burkholderiales > Burkholderiaceae > Cupriavidus > Cupriavidus cauae. The sequence goes on along the minus strand of NZ_VWRN01000016.1, from coordinate 139,703 downwards.
GTGATCGGTGGTGATGGCCGCTGGCGCGGACCCGTTCGCGGCCCGGTTCGCGGCCCGGTTCGCGGATCCATTCCCCGGCCATTCGCCGGTCTGCGCCAGCACCGGCGACATGCTGACGAGCCGCCCGCGCAGCGGCAGCACGCCCGGGCGCCGAATCACCTGCTCGACCCGCATCCGCACCAGCCGCTCGGCGCCCGCGTAGGCCTGCACCTCCGGCCCTTCCCAGACGATCTCGGCGCGGACCGCCACATGCAGCAGCGTGCCGGTCTCCCAATCGACGAACAGCAGGCCGGCGCGCGGGCTCGCGACCAGATTGCCGATCGTGTTGAAGTAGGCATTGCCGTTGAAGTCGGGCATCACCAGCGTGTCGTCGCCATCCACGCGCACGAAGCCCGGCTTGCCGCCGCGATGCGAGACATCGGCGCCGCCGCTGTGCGGTGCCTCCGGATCGCTGTGATGCGAGGCGATGAACAGCGTGTCGGCGCGCCGCACCAGCGCGATCGCCTCGTGGTCGAGCCGGTCCAGTACCTGCGGCTGGGCGACGCCCGCATCCTCTGACGGCACGTGCACCGGCAACAGCTCCCGCTGCTGGATATAGCGGGGGCAGTTGCCGAAGCTCTGCCGCACCTGCACCGTAAAGCCGGCTGCGTCGCGCCGGGCGATTACGCCATTGAGGCGATTGCGCCGGCGGGTCGGCAATTCGATACCGAGCAGGCCAAGCTCGGCGCCATCGCGCAGCGCGCCATCGAGCGGATCGCCGGGCAGCGGCAGCGCATCGATGCGCAGCTGCAGCGGATCCAGCGCGTGCGCAAATCCCGGCGTCCCGGCCAGCATGGTGGCCCAGACGCCGCCATCGTCGGTGCGCGCGCCCGCCAGCATGAACGGCAGCTGCGCGAAAAACAGCCGGTGCTGTTCCAGCATTTCGCCGCGCACCACGCGGCGCCCTACCCCTTCCATCTGCTCACGCTTGCCGGCGCGCTGCTGCGCCAGGCGCTCGCCGCGGTGGAAGGGAGAGCCCTCGTAGGGCCAGGTCGGCAGTTCCATGATCGCGCTCCGCAATGACAGGTTGGTTCAGGCCGCTTGCGCAACAGGCATCGGCACGAAGCGCGGCAACGCCTCGACGCGTGCGAGCCACGCGCGGATCGCGGGATACGGCGCCAGGCTGACGCCGCCTTCCTCGGCGCGAGCGATATAGGCGTAGGCGGCGACGTCGGCCAGCGTCGCATGGTCGGCCGCGAGATACGGCGCGGCCGCCAGCAGCGGCTCCATCACCTCGAACAGGCGTGCGGCCTGCTGCCGCGCGTCGTCCACCGGCAAGTCACGGCCGAACAGCTTGGCGATGCGGGCGCGCGCCGGCCCATAGGCGATCTCGCCCGCGGCCACCGACAGCCAGCGCTGCACGGCCGCCGCCTTGACCGGATCGCGCGGCAGCCAGCGGCCCTCGTGGTCGTAGCGCAGCGCCAGATAGACCAGGATCGCGTTGGAGTCGGCGATCACGGTGCCGTTGTCGTCCAGCACCGGAATCTGGCCGAACGGATTGAGCCGCAGGAAGGGCTCGGCCTTGTTCGCGCCGCCGCGGACATCGACCAGCTCGCAGCGGTAGGGCAGGTCGAGCAGCGACAGCAGCAGCTGGACGCGATGGCAATGGCCCGACAGCGGCACGTGATACAGGACCAGCGGGGCAGCGGGATGCGAGGGGGAGACCGGGGATGAGAGGGAGTTCAGGACAGCGGACATGGTCGGCTCCATTGACGGCAAGCGTCTGGAAGAGGTTGAAGACGTTGGAGAGGTTGAAGACGTTGAAGCGGTTGGCGAATGCCCGCATTGTGGTCGGCGACCGGTCCGCAATAAAGCGCGCCGAATGTATTTGACTACTCCGATAAATGGAGTAATGTCGCGCGATGGACAAACTTCGCGCGATGCAGACTTTCGTTCGGATCGTCGACAAGGGCAGCCTGACCGCCGCCGCGGCCTCGCTCGGCACCTCGCTGCCGGCGGTGGTGCGCACGCTGGCCGCGCTGGAGGCCCATCTGCAGGTCCGCCTGCTGAACCGCACCACGCGCCGGCTGGCGCTGACGGAGGACGGCCGCAGCTACCTGGACAGCTGTCGCCGCATCCTGGCCACCATCGACGAGATCGAGGCCGGATTGACGACGCGGCAGGTCGAACTCGCCGGCCACCTGACCGTGACCGCGCCGATGCTGTTCGGCCAGATGTATGTGGCGCCCGCGATCACGCGCTTCGTGCAGCGCTATCCCGCGGTGCATTGCTCGCTGAACTTCGCCGATCGGGTGGTCGACCTGCTCGAGGAAGGGGTCGATGTCGGCGTGCGGATCGGGCCCCTGCGCGATTCGACGCTGATCGCGCAGCCGGTCGGCCGGATCCGCCGCGTGGTGGTCGCCACGCCGGCCTTCCTGCGCAAGCATGGCGTGCCGCGCCATCCGGAGGACCTGACGCGGCAGCCCTGCCTGCGGTTCAGCAATGGCAATCCGCACTGGTGGACCTTTCAGGACGATGGCCGCGTGTTCCAGGTGCCGGTCACCGGCAATCTGGAATTCAACCAGACCGCCCCGGCGGTCGCGGCCTGCGCGGCCGGCGCCGGCTTCGGCCACTTCCTGTCGTACCAGGTCGCGCCGCTGGTGGCCGAGAAAAAGCTGCGCATCGTGCTGGAGGACTACGAGCTGGCGCCGTGGCCGCTGTCGGTGCTCTATCCGCATGCGCGGATGCTGCCGGCGCGCACGCGCGCGCTGATCGACTGGCTCAAGGCCGATCTGGCGCCGCGCTTCCCATAGTGGCTGCGATCCCGCCGGCGATACTGGCACTGGCGGGGCCGCTTATTCCTGCACCTTATTCCTGCACCTTATTCCAGCACCAGCCCGGTCCGCCGGATCAGCTCGCCCCATTTGCGCACCTCGCCGTCGATGAACTGGCCGAAGGCCGCGCTGCTCATCGGCTCCGGCTGCAGGCCGAGCCCGTGCAGCTTCGCCCGGATGGCGGGGTCGGCAAACACCGCGCTGGCATCGCGATTGAGCTGGCGCACGATCGCGTCCGGCGTGCCGGCCGGCGCCACCAGCCCGAACCAGCCGTAGCCGACCACGCCGGCATGGCCCTGCTCGGCGAAGGTCGGCGCGTCCGGATACACCGGGCTGCGCTGCTCCGACGCGACCGCCAGCACGCGCAGCTTGCCCGCCTTGATGAAGGGCAGCGCCGAGGTGATGGCGGTCAGCGTCGCGTCGACGCGACCCGCCAGCAGTTCGGTATAGGCGGTGGCATCGCCCTTGTAATGCACGGTCAGCGCCTTGAAGCCGGCCTGCGCGGCAAACAGCTCGCCGGTCAGGTGCGGCCCCGAGCCGATGCCCGGCGAGGCGAACGTGATGCCGTCCTTCTTCTCGCGCGCGAGCTTGACGAAATCGGCCAGCGTGCGCGCCGGCGAGGCGGCATTGACGATCAGGAAGACCGGCCCGACCACGCGCGGGCCGACCGGCTTGAAGTCCCTGGCGACGTCGTAGCGCTGTTTCAGCCCCGCCGCTGTGTTGATCGCGAACGGCGCGGCCGCCCACAGCAGCGTGTAGCCGTCCGGCGCCGCATGCGCCACCAGCTCGTTGGCCACGCGCGTACCGGCGCCCGGCCGGTTCTCGACTACGAACTGCTGCCCGTACTTCTGGCTCAGCGCGTCGGCCAGCACGCGCGCCGAGGTGTCGTTGGACCCGCCGGCGCCGTAGGGCGAGACCAGCTTGACGGGGCGCGAAGGGTAGCTGTCGGCGTGGGCGACCGGGGCCAGGGCAAGGCCGACGGCAAGCACCAAGGCGGCCATCAGACCTTTGGCGAGCCGGCCGCCGCGAAGGACATCAAGCATCCGAAAGACACGAAGGACACGAAAGCCATGGACTACATCGGAGCGCATCATCGCGGCCCCCTCAGGCGATCCGCCGCACGGGCGGAATGACGTACTGGCCCGCGATAAAGGCAGGGCTCGGGTGATAGAGGCGCAGGATCAGATAGAACGGTCCCGCCGGCGCCGGCAGCCAGTTGTCGATCGAAGCGGGACGCGCATGCGAGATCGCGATCGCCAGGCTGCCGTCGTCCTCGTAGCGCAGGCCCGGCGTGCGGTCGCCGATCGCATAACGGCCGATGGCGTTGGCGGTGAAGAAGCGGTCCTCGCCGTACAGCGACACCGACCAGAACGCCTGCGCCGGCGGCAGATGGCCCGCCGGGAAGCGCAACTCGTAAGTGCCGGCGCCGGTCAGCGGCTGCCCGTCGGCATCGAAGTCCGCCATCGCGTAGACCGCCTCGTCGGCGCGCAGCGCGCCCAATCCCTTCATCGCGGTGGTCGCGCGCATCAGCCAGTCGTCGCCGTAGACGCCGAGCTTCAGGCTGTAGCCCCAGCTCTTGCGTCCCTGGCTGCGCGTATGCGCCTCGATCAGATCCATGCCTTGCCGATAGGCGCTGACCAGGCCCGCCTGCACCGCCGGCCGCAGCGCGGCGATGTCGACCTCGTCCTCGAGCCGGATGCCCAGGCGCCGCAGCAGCGTCAGCAGGCCGCGCTCCTCCGGCGACGGCGGAAACTCCCGCAGCGCCTGGAACAGGTTGTGAAAGAAGTCGAGCGCGGCGTCGCCGGTCTCGCGCCACAGCCGCACGCATTGCGGCTGGCGCCCGATCGCCGGCGCATCGAGCCGGAAGCCCTGCTCGAACGCATGCGCGGCCGGCAGGTCCTGCTCGCCCTGTACCAGCACGCGGCCGATCAGCCAGACCAGCGACGTCGGACACGCGACCGCGCGGCCGGCACCCGCCTGCTGGCCGGGGCCGACCAGTTTCACCGCGGCGCCCTCGGCCGGCACATTGCGGGGCCCGAGATTCTCGAAGTTGTTGGTATGCGCGTCGAGCAGTTCGACCACGTAGTAGCGGTCCGGGTCGCTCAGCGGCGGCACCTGCAGCGTGACCGGACCGTCGGACAGGTCGATCCAGCCGCAGAAGTACAGCAGGTCGTTGGCCGGCGTGACGATGTCGCGGTCCTCGTGGGTCCATTGGCGCGTGCTGGCCGACAGCACGTTGACCGGCGCGCGGCCATAGCCGGTGGCCGCCTGGACCGAGGTCTGCAGGCGGCAGGTGCGCAGCGTTTCGATCAGCGGGTAGCCGTAGATCACCAGCGGCAGCGCCGCGGCGGCGGTCAGGGCCTGCTGGGGGTTGTCGTAGACGGGGGCGGAGAAGATGGGGCTGGCGGGATGGTTCATCTCGGGTGCTCGCTTGGGGTTTCAATGCGCGTCGTGCCGCAGCGTGATGACGGCGTCGGCCGCCACCGGCCCGTCGGCCGTGACGATGAAGGGATTGATCTCCAGCGTGTCGAGCCGCGGCCCGATCGCGGCGGCCGCCTGCGACACGCGCACCAGCACCTGGGCCACCTGTTCGAGCGGCACGGCCGGATTGCCGCGATGGCCGGCGAACAGCGCCTCGGCGCGGCTGTCGCGCAGCATCGCCAGCGCGCGAGGCATCGACAGCGGCGCCAGTCCGAATGCCATCTGGCGGAACACCTCGACCGCGGTGCCGCCGATGCCGGCCAGCGCGACGAGCCCGAACACCGGGTCGCGCCGCACGCCGACCATCAGCTCGCCCCAGCCGCGCACCATGCGCGCCACCACCACGCCCTCGAAGGGCACCGGCGCACCGCCATGCCGGGCCGCATGCCGGCCGATCGCGTCGCGCACCCGCGCAAAGGCCGCGCGCACCGCATCGGCATCGTGCAGGTTCAACGCCACGCCGCCGACATCGCTCTTGTGCAGGATCTCGCGCGAGCACAGCTTGACCGCGACCGGATAGCCGAGCCGATCGGCCAGGCGCACCGCCTCGTCGGCATCGCGCGCCAGACCGTGCGGGGCCACCGGCACGCCGGCCTCGGCCAGCAGTTGCATCGCCTCGTGTTCGGACAGCGCGTTGGCGTCGGCGGCAATACGTGGCAACTGTGGCAACTGTGGCAACTGTGGCAAGGCCTCAGCCGCGGACTCGCCGCGGCTTTCCGCACCCTGCGCCGCCGCACGCGCCAGCGCGGCAACCGCTTCCATCGCGTGCGCGGGCTCGCGGAACACCAGGCAGCCGTGCTGCTCCAGCCAGGCGCGGCGATCATCGGCCACCAGCCCGCACAGCAGCAGCGGCGCGCTGGCGGTCGTCTCGTGCAGCGCGGCGACGGTGCGCTGCAGCTCGGGCCACAGCGCCGGTGCATTGGCGCCGGCGGCCAGGAACGCCACCACGCTGCCGTATTCCCCGCATTCGGCGACGTCGCGCAGCGCGTCCAGCAACACGCGCGGCTGGGCCACGATCTGGCCGGTCACATCGATCGGATTGGCGGTGCTGGCGAACGGGATCGCGGCACGCAGCGCTTCAGCCGGGCCGGCCGGCATCGCAGGCATCGGCAAACCCAGCTGCTCGGCGCGATCGGCCATCATGATGCCGACGCCGCCGGACACGGTGACGATCGCCACCGGCGCCACCGCATCGGCGGCCAGGCCGCTGGCGCTGTGCCAGCGCGACGGCCGCCGGCCGCGCGACAGCACATAGCCGAGCCGGAAGAACGCTTCCAGCGATTCGGCGCGATGCACGCCGTATTCGTCGAACACCGCCTGGTAGACCGCGTCCTCGCCCGCCAGGCTGGCGGTATGCGATTGCGCCGAGCGCGCGCCGGCCTCGGTGACGCCGACCTTGGCGACCACCACCGGCTTGCCGGCCGCGCGCGCCGCCGCCAGCGCGCGGCGCAGCCGCTCGCCATCGCGGCAGCCTTCCATATAGGCCAGGATCACGCGTGTGTCGTGGTCGTGCGCGAGCCATTCGATCACGTCGGCCACCTGCAGCCCGGCCTCGTTGCCGGTGGTGACCCAGTGACTCAGGCCGAGCCCGGCCTCGCGCGCCAGCGCGAAGGCATAGGCGCCGAAGGCCCCGCTCTGGCTGACCAGTCCCACATCGCCCAGCGGCGGCAGCCCGCTCAGCGGAATCGGCGAGAAGGTTGCGAACATGCGCTCGCGCAGGTTCATCGCACCCAGGCAGTTGGGCCCCAGCAGCGTGATGCCGTGATGCCGCGCCTGCTCGGCCAGCGCCTGCTGCATGCGGGTGCCCTCCTCGCCGACCTCGGCGAAGCCAGACGTGAAGAACACCGCCGCGCGCGTGCCGTTGGCCGCCAGCTGCGCCATCACGTCGGCGCTGGCCAGCGCCGGCACCGCGACGATGGCCAGGTCGACCGGCTCGCCGAGCGCGGCAAGCGAGGGCGTGGCGGGTAGCCCCTGGATCTCGGCCGATGCCGTGTTGACCGGATGCACGCGGCCGCCGTAGCCGAGCTCGCGCAGCAACCGGATCGGCATGCCGCCGACCTTCTCGGGTTGGGACGAGGCGCCGATCACGGCGATCGAGCGCGGCCGCAGCAAGGCGGTCAGGTCGGGGAGCGGTGCGGGGGTCGGTTCGCGCGTCGGCGCGGGGGTCGGCGCAGGGGTCGGGTCTGGCATCGATGTCTCCGTTATCGTTGTGGGCCGATGCCGCCGTGGCGGCGGCATCGTGGTGTCTCTCATGTTGTCGCGTTCGCCAGGTCGCCGGAACCCGCTGCGGGAACGTGCCACGCCGGCGGTGGCCGGGCGGCGGCCCGGCGTGCGCTATCGCCCGACGCCCGCTGCCTGCTCGATGCTGCGGACCATCTCGACCAGCATCGGCGCCACGCGCTTTTCCAGCATGCCGCGGCGCAGCTTGCTGCCGGCGATCGCGCAGTTGAACAGCAGCGGGCGGTTCAGATAGACGATGCGCGAGTAGATGCCGACGCCATGCACGCCGATGCCCGCCTCGCCCTCGTTGGTCGCGAAGCCGCGTTTCGGATAGTGGGCGACGTTGTGGCAGATGCGGTCGTAGCTGGCGGCGTATTCGTCGGGACGCTCGCGCTGGGCGATCTCCATCAGCCGCTGGAACTCGGCCTTGGACAGCGTGCACAGGAACGCGCGGCCCATGCCGGTGTTCAGCACCGAACGCACCGCGCCGACACCCGGCCGCGCCGGCGTGCCCTCGTTGTGGGTGCAGGTGAGCAGATAGGTCACGTCGAGCCGGTGCGCCACGCCCATCGACACCGCGCCCTCGATGCGGTCGGCCAGCGCCTGCATCAGCGGCCGCGCGGTATGCCGCATCGGCAGGCCGGTCAGGTAGGGGTAGCCGAGCGCCAGCACCTGCGCGCTGACGAAGTACTTGTCGAGCTTCGGGTCCCAGTCGAGATAGCCGAGCTCGTACAAGGTCTTGCAGATGCGCGACACCGTCGCCCGCGGCAGCTGCAGCCGGCGCGACAGTTCGCCATTGCCCATCGGCTGCGGCTCGTCGATGAAGCAGCGCAGCAAGGCAAAGCCCTTGGCGAGCAGGCCGCCGAACGACGGGTCGTCGCGGCGGCGCTCGGCGATGAATTGTTCGACCGGCGTGTTCATGTTGTCTCCTGAAATCCAGTGTGGGTGGCCTCGGCAACGACCGTCAAATGATGGAACGAATTTCCAGATATTGGAAATAGAGCGGCTTCCGTTGACGCTCCCCGCGCGTGCCCCTAACGTGACCGGACACTGGATCGGACGCTGGGCCGGACAGATGGCGCACGCATCGGCGTCGCCGGTCGAGCCTGCATTCCGGTCCGCATTCCGGTCCGCATTCCGGTCCGCATTCCGGTCCGCATCCCTGTCCGCATCCCTTGTCCGCACCCGTATCCGTAGCCGCCTCCGGAAGCCCCCATGACCCCTGCCTCCCCGTTCCCGCTGCCGGGCACCGCGCGCAGCGCCTTCCCCGCCCTCGACACCCGTTCGCTGCTGCACGCGCCCAAGCGCCAGCGTGCCCGCGATACCGAGCAATCCCTGCTGGCGGCGGGCCGCACGCTGCTGGCCACGCGCGACTTCGAAGCGATCTCGGTGGCGCAGATCGTCGCGGCCTGCGAGCTGTCGGTCGGCGCCTTCTATGGGCGCTTCCGCGACAAGGCGGCCTTCTTCGAAGCGTTGCAGACGGCGGCGGTACACGAGGCGCAGCAGGCGATGGCGCACCATCTGGCGTCTTCGCGCTGCGCCGCGCTGCCGACCGCGGTGCTGCTCGACAAGGCGATGCGCCTGCTGGTGCGCGGCTGCCGCGCCCAGCGGGGCCTGCTGCGGGCGGCGCTGCAGCAGGCCGGCGCTCGCCCCCAGGCGTGGCAGCCCCATGGGGACTGTGCGACGGCCTTTGCGGACCGGATGGTGGCGCTGCTGGTGCCGCGGCTCGGCGACGACACCCGGGCCGAGGCGAAGGTGCGCTTCGCCATGCAGGCCGTGTTCGGCATGCTGGTCAATGCGCTGCTGCATGACCCGCTGCCGGTGCGGCTGGACGACGACGAACTGCCGGTGCAGATGGCGCGGCTGATCGGCAGCTATCTGGCGCCGATGCGGGATTGAAGCCAGCGAGCGGGCCGGGCCCATCGCGATCCCAAACCATCATCACAAGACGGAGACCAGCATGAACCCACGCAGCAAGGCGGCCAGGCATCAGGCGCCACGATGCACGATGGCGCGATACACGATGGCACGATGGTTGGCGCGAAGCACGACGGCGATGCGCGCCGCCACCCTGGCGCTGCTGACGGCGGCAGCCATGCCACTGCATGCGCAGGACACCTACCCGAGCAAGCCGATCCGGATCGTCGTGCCCTATCCGGCCGGCGGTTCGACCGACACGCTGGCCCGCACGCTGGGCGACACGCTGAGCCAGCGGCTGGGCCAGCCGGTGGTGGTCGAGAACAAGGGCGGCGCGGGCGGCATCATCGGCACCGACCATGTCGCCAAGTCAGCGCCCGACGGCTACACGCTGCTGATGACGGTGCCCGGGCCGATCACGGCCAACCTGGCGCTGTACAGGAAGCTGCCCTACGACCCGCGCACCGATCTGCAGCCGGTCTCCGACATCGCCACCATGCGCACCGTGCTGGTGGTCAACAGCACGCTGCCGGTCAAGAGCGTCGACGAATTGCTCGCCTACGCGAAGGCCAATCCCGGCGCCTTGCGGATGGGATCATGGGGACCCGGCACGCAGCCGCATACGATCCAGTCGTATCTGGCCAAGACGAAGGGCCTCGATATCCTGCACGTGCCCTATCGCGGCGAAGGGCCGATGGTGTCGGATCTGCTGGCGGGCCAGGTCAACATGACAATCGGCTCGGTGACCGCGCTGAAGCAGCATATCGCCACCGGCAAGCTGCGCCCGCTGGCGGTGATCGGCACGCGCCGGGCGGTGGGCCTGCCCGATGTGCCGACCTTCGCCGAGGCGGGTTACCGCGATCCGGCCTACGAGGTCGTCGGGCCGACCACACTGCTGGCCCCCGCGAAGACGCCGCCCGCCATCGTCGAGCGGCTCGGGCGCGAGGTCAGCGCGCTGGTCAGGAGCGGCCCGCTGGCGCGCCGGATCGACGAAATGGGCGCCGAGCCGGTCGGCAATTTGCCGGCCGAGGCCAGCAGCGCGTATCGCGCCTATCTGCCGGTGGTGCTGAAGCTGACCGCCGATACCGGCGTCAGGCTCGACTGACGGCTTGCGAGCGTAACTTCAGCGGCACCTCCCATGGCAGGCCGCCGCGCTCGGCAAACATGGCGCGATAGCGGTCCGCCAGTTGCAGCAGCGCCCCTTCGCAGGGCTCGGGCAGCGCGTCGGCCAGGCGCAGGCACTGATGCCGGGCCAGTGTCTGGATCCAGCCGTTCAACGCGATGTCGGCGTTCTTGTCGCGCGGGTCGCCCCAATAGTCGTCGATGTTCCTGAGCAGCACCGCGGCGAGGGCATCATGGGTGTCGGAGACGTCCTCGCCCTGGGTGACGGCGTGCCAAAGCGCCCGCACGATCGCCCGCATCAATTCGCGGCGCCGGTCCGGATCCGGCAGGGAGACCAGCGTCCACAGCAGATTGTCCTCGCGCTGATGCAAGGGCTTGAGCATGGCCCGGCGTACGGCGCCGTTGGTGAACACGTCGCCGGCCAGCACCAGGCGCGCGCCCGTCAGGTCCGCGCCGTGCAGCGTCGCGCCGGCCAAAGCCATCATGTCGAGCGTCTGGCCGTGCAGATCGGCACCATGCAGCGAGGCGTTCTGCAGCCGGGCCGCGGCGAGCCGCGTGCCGGACAGCTTGGCCGCGTCCAGCCGGGCGCCGCGCAGGTCGGCACAGCGCAGATCGGCTCCCTGCAGATCGGTGCCGACGAGGCTGGCCCCGGCGGCCTTGCAGCGGATCAGCACCGCGCCGCGCAAGTCGGCGCCGCTCAGATCGAGCGGGCCCAGGTCGCTGTCGCGCAGATTGCGTCCGCGCAAGTCCGCGCCTGGGCCGAACAGATGCGCCGCGACGTCGGGACAAAGCCGGCGCAGGTCGATGCCCGGCGGCATGGCGGGCCGGCTCTGCGGCGGCACCTTGCCCGCGCCTTCGGATGCGCCCTCGGATGCGCCCTCGGATGCGGCCTCCGATGCGCCGTCGGGTTCCGCGTGCGGCCGCTGGACGTATTGCAGCAGCTCGGCGCGACGCCGACGGCCGGCGGCCGCGCTCTGCGTCGACAGGCTGCCCCGGTCGAGAGCCGGCGGCAGCCAACCGTTGACGTAGCGAGGCAGCACGCGCGGCCGCGCAGCGCCGCCGTTGCCATCGGCGCCGCCACCGCCATCGACCTGCACGCGCAGCGCGTCATGCTTGACGAAGCGGCGCACCCTCGCTTCCCACAGCACTTCGTCGCCACCGAGGCGCAGGCACCGCATCAGCCGCGCGAAGCGCTGCCGGTGCGTCATCTGCCAGAGCGAAGCGGTCTTGATCTTCCAGCCGGAACCGGATCGGCACAGGCGGAAGCGATGCCCCTGGACTTCGATCAGTTCGCCGCGCACGAGCGCCGCGTTGATCGCCGGCCCGAGATGCGGCGATTCGACTGCCGCGCTGAAGGCGGTGCAGTCGCGATACGACAGGGTGTGATACGTACGCATCGTCTCGACCTCTTGATGTCTTGATGTCCCGACGTCCGGGAGGTTCGGGATGTCCGGGATGTCCCAGGTGCCCCGGTGTCCCGATATGCCGATGTCTGGATGGAATGAAGAACGCCCTCCTCCGGGCAGGCGCCAAGGTAACCGCGTATGGCGACGCCATTTGCGTAACATGCCGCCACCTTTTGGAATTTGAGACGCGAAAGGCCCGCCGACGACGACAATGCAGCGCGGCCATGACCGGTATGCAGCGTGTCACGCTTGCTTGGCCGGCACTCGGAGCGCGCCCTACAATCGAGCGCGACGGCCATCGCCGGCCCGCCGGCCGGACCGGTGGGCCGGCCTCCTCCCAACCTTCCGCTCTCCCTCTATGGCAACGCTATTTTTCGTGCGCCACGGCCAGGCCTCCTTCGGCGCGGCCAACTACGACTGCCTGTCGGCGCAGGGCCGGCAGCAATCGCGCTGGCTTGGCGAGTATTTCGTCGAGCGCGGGGTGCGCTTCCGCCGCGTGATCGCCGGCTCGCTGGTGCGCCAGCAGGACACCGCCAGCGAGATCCTGGCCGCCATGGGCGAGGCCGGTGCCGGACTGACGATCGAAACCCATCCCGGCTTCAACGAGTACGACGGCGAGGCGCTGTATTGCGCCCACACCGGCGGCGCCGATCATCGCGCGCATCAGAACGGCGACTATGCGGACTACTGGCGTACCTTCCGCGCGGCCTTCGCCGCCTGGACCGCCGGCACGCTGACCGGCATGCCCGAGAGCTGGGACGAATTCGGCAAGCGCATCGCGGCGGGACTGGCGCACGGCGCCGAGGGCTCGGCGCGCGAGGACGCGATCCTGGTGGTCAGCTCGGGTGGCGCGATCGGGCGTGCGGTGGCCGACATGCTGCACGCGCCGGCGCAGACGGCGATCGAGCTGAACCTGCAGTTCCGCAACACCGCCTTCTGCGAAATCATCTGCGGCCGCAATACGCAGCGGCTGCTCAGCTTCAACAACGTGCCGCATCTGGAGCGCGCGGACCGGCGCGGCGCGATCACCTTCGCCTGAGCACGGCGGCGCGGGCATCGCCATCGCGCGTCAGCGGCCACACTCGACCTTCCCGGCATTGATCGGCAACCTCGGAGCCCCCATGCAACCATCCCAGTTTGAAACGCTGCGCTACGCCGTCGCCGACGGCATCGCCACCATCACGCTGCACCGGCCGGAACAGATGAATACGTTCAACGCGCAGATGATGCAGGAGCTGATCGCGGCCTTCGATGCCACTGACGCCGACGATGCGGTGCGGGCGGTGGTGGTGACGGGCGCGGGACGCGCGTTCTGCGCCGGCGCCGATCTGTCCTCGGGCGGCTCGACCTTCGATTTCGAGAAGCGCTACGGCGCGCCGGCCGACGCGCCGCACCGCGACGGCGGCGGCCGTGTCGCGCTGCGGATCTTCCGCAGCCTGAAGCCGGTGATCGGGGCGATCAACGGCGCCGCGGTAGGCATCGGCGTGACGATGCAGCTGCCGATGGATATCCGGCTGGCCTCGACCACGGCCAAGTTCGGCTTCGTGTTCTCCCGCCGCGGCATCACGCCGGAGGCCGCGTCGTCGTGGTTCCTGTCGCGCGTGGTCGGCATCTCGACCGCGCTGGAGTGGTGCTACACCGGCCGCGTGTTCCCGGCCCAGGAGGCGCTGGAGCGCGGCCTGGTGCGCTCGCTGCATGCGCCCGACGAGCTGCTGCCGGCGGCCTACGCGCTGGCGCGCGAGATCGCCGACAACGCTGCGCCGGTGTCGGTCGCGATCTCGCGGCAGATGATCTGGCGGATGGCGGGCGCCGCGCATCCGATGGAGGCGCACAAGCTGGACAGCCGCGCGATCCAGTCGCGCGGGCGCTCGCCGGACGCGAAGGAAGGCGTCGAGGCCTTCCTGCAGAAGCGCCCGGCCGCGTTCCCGCAGACCGTGTCGCGCGACATGCCCGACTTCTTCGACTGGCAGGGCGAGCCGCCTTTCGTTTGAGCGACTTTTGTTTGAGCGACGTTCGATGGGGCGCCGTTCGTTTCAACGCCGTCCGTTTTAGCGCCGGGGACGCCCCGGGTCGGAGCGCCCTGCCTTCGAAGCCTACTGCCGGCGCGCGTTGACCACCGCGTCGGCGACGTTGGCCGGCGCCTCGGCGTAGTGTTTGAACTCCATCGTGTAGGTCGCGCGGCCCTGGGTCAGCGAACGCAGCGAGGTCGAGTAGCCGAACATCTCGGCCAGCGGCACCTCGGCGCGCACCAGCTTGCCGCCGCCGCCCGCGATCTCGTCCATGCCGTGCACGATGCCGCGGCGCGACGACAGATCGCCCATCACGTTGCCGGTAAACTCCTCCGGGGTCTCGACCTCGACTGCCATCATCGGCTCGAGCAGCACCGGACGCGCGCGCCGCATGCCGTCCTTGAAGGCCATCGAGCCGGCCATCCGGTAGGCGTTCTCGTTCGAATCGACCTCGTGGTACGAGCCGAACACCAGCGTGACCTTGACGTCCACCACCGGGAAGCCAGCCAGCACGCCGGCATTGAGCGTCTCCTGGATGCCCTTGTCCACCGCGGGGATGAACTCGCGCGGGATCACGCCGCCCTTGATCGCGTCGACGAACTCGTAGCCCTTGCCCTGCGGCTGCGGCTCCAGGTCGATCACCACATGGCCGTACTGGCCGCGGCCGCCCGACTGCTTGACGAACTTGCCCTCGACGCCCTTGATCGCCTGGCGGATGGTCTCGCGATAGGCGACCTGCGGCTTGCCGACGGTCGCTTCCACGCCGAACTCGCGCTTCATGCGGTCGACCAGGATTTCGAGGTGCAGTTCGCCCATGCCGGAGATGATGGTCTGGCCGGACTCCTCGTCGGTCTTGACGCGGAACGACGGGTCTTCCTGCGCGAGGCGGTTCAGCGCCACGCCCATCTTCTCCTGGTCGGCCTTGGTCTTGGGCTCCACCGCCTGCGAGATCACCGGATCGGGGAAGGTCATCCGCTCCAGGATGATCACGTTGGCCGGGTCGCACAGCGTGTCGCCGGTGGTTGCCTCCTTCAGGCCCACCGCCGCGGCGATATCGCCGGCGCGCACCTCCTTGATCTCGTTGCGCGTGTTGGCATGCATCTGCAGGATGCGGCCCAGGCGTTCGCGCTTGCCCTTGACGGGGTTGTAGACGGTGTCGCCCGAGTTCACCACGCCGGAATACACGCGGAAGAAGATCAGCTGGCCGACGAACGGGTCCGTCATGATCTTGAAGGCCAGCGCGGAGAACGGCTCGTCGTCGCTCGGATGGCGCTCGGCATCGCGATCGTCCTCGGTATGGCCGCGGATCGCGGGCACGTCGGCGGGCGACGGCAGATAGTCGACCACCGCGTCGAGCATCGCCTGCACGCCCTTGTTCTTGAACGCGCTGCCGCACAGCATCGGCACGATCTCGTTGGCGATCGTGCGCTGGCGCAGGCCGGCCTTGATCTCGTCCTCGCTCAGCGCCTCGCCGCCGAGGTATTTCTCCAGCAGCGACTCGTTGGCCTCGGCCGCGGCCTCGACCATGCGCTCGCGCCACAGCTGCGCGGTGTCGACCAGCTCGGCCGGGATCTCCCGGTATTCGAAGCGCACGCCCTGGCTGGCCTCGTCCCAGACGATGGCCTGCATGCGCACCAGGTCGACCACGCCCTGGAAGTGGTCCTCGGCGCCGATCGGAATCTGCACCGGCACGGCCACGCCCTTCAGGCGCTCGGCGATCTGCTCGCGCACGCGGAAGAAGTCCGCGCCGACGCGGTCCATCTTGTTGACGAAGGCCAGCCGCGGCACGCCGTACTTGTTGGCCTGGCGCCAGACCGTCTCCGATTGCGGCTGCACGCCGCCGACCGCGTCGTAGACCATCACCGCGCCGTCGAGCACGCGCATCGAGCGCTCCACCTCGATGGTGAAGTCGACGTGCCCGGGGGTGTCGATGATGTTGATCCGGTGCTCGGGATACTTGCCGGCCATGCCCTTCCAGAACACGGTGGTGGCGGCCGACGTGATGGTGATGCCGCGCTCCTGCTCCTGCTCCATCCAGTCCATGGTGGCGGCGCCTTCGTGCACCTCGCCCAGCTTGTGGCTGACGCCCGTGTAGAACAGGATGCGTTCGGTCGTGGTCGTCTTGCCGGCGTCGATATGCGCACTGATGCCGATGTTGCGATAGCGCTCGATGGGAGTTTTGCGGGCCACGACAATCTCCTGAGTTAGGGGCCTGAGTAGAACCTGAGTAGAACCTGAATAAAGGGGTCGGAGAAAAGAGGGGAGTTAGAGTAGCACTATCGGCGAAGTTGCGTGCGGCGCGGGATTGGCGGCTCCGCGGCGTCGGACGGACACCGGTCGTCCGGCCCTTGGGCATCGGTTACAGTGCGCCCATGGCGGCCCGCCCACCGGGCCGAGGACCGGTTTCGACGAGGCTCCCGCGACGATGAACCTGCGATGTCATCTGCCATGGCTGGCGCTGATCTGGCTCTGCGCGATCGGTACCGTGCCCCACGCCGGTGCGGCCACGCCCTTGGGCAAGCCCGCGGCCCATCCCCCGTCCGCTACGTCGGCACCCGCCTCCGAGGCCGCCGCCAGCGTGCCGCTGGCGCAATCGCTGGACCAGGTCATCGAGACGCTGCAGAACGACCAGCAGCGCGCGGCGCTGGTCGGCCAGCTGCGGGCGGTGCGCGACGGCCTCGGCGCGTCAGCCCCGGCGGCTTCCACGGCGACGGCGGCCTCGGACGCCGAGGCCGGCGGACTGGTCGGCGCGCTGGCCGAAGCGGTCGAGCAGGTGGACGACCGGCTCGGCAAGGACCAGGGGCCGTGGCGCTACTGGAGCTGGCGCCTGCGTTTTGCCGGTGAGGAATGGCAGCAGGCGCTGACCGATCGCGGGCGGGGCAGCGCACCGCGTTCGGCGCAGCTGTTCGCCGCGGTGCTGGCGGGCTGGGCCGTCGGCGGCTGGCTGCTGCACGAACTGGCGCGGCGCGTGCGGGGCCGGCTGATGCGGCCGGTCGATCGGGTCCAGCTGCCCACCGTGCCGTCGTGGACCGACGTCGGCATCTTCATGCTGCGCCGGGTCGGCCCGTGGGCGATCGCCTTCGGCGTGGCGATCTGGATCGTGCGCGCGCTGGCGCTGCATCTGGTGCCGGCCGGCGTGGCGGCGCTGACGGTGGCCTACGCGCTGGTCGCCGGCGCGGTGCTGTCGGCGGTATCGCAGACGCTGTTCGCCGTCTTCAACACCGCGCACCGGCGGCGCGCGGTCCATGACCTGCACCAGCACTCGCGCCCGGTACTGTTCGCGATCGGCTCGCTGGCGGCGCTTGGCGACGCCGCGACCAACGCGCGCGTGATCGCCGCGCTCGGCGTCAACCTGTCCGCCGTGACCGCCAATCTGTCCAATATCGCCGCGGCGCTGCTGATGGCCTGGTTCTGTCTGCGTTTTCGCCGGCAGATCGGCCATCTGATCGCCAACCGGCCGCTGGCCTTCCGCCAGGCCCATCCCGCCATCACCGATGTGCTGCGGCTGGCCGGCGGCACCTGGCACCTGCCGGTGCTGGCGGTGGTATTCGCGTCGGTGGTCGGCACCCTGCTCGCCGCGGGCCATGCCGACGACTATCTGGGCCGGACCATCCTGACGGTGGCGCTGCTGGTCGCCGCGCTGGCGCTGACGGTGGTGACCGGACGCTCGCCCCAGGCCACCCAGCATGGACCGCGGCAACGCTGGCAGCGGCGTTCGGCCTATCTGGCGCGCTTCGGCCGCTTTGCGGTCGCGCTGGTGCGCCTGGCGATCTGGCTGGGTTTCCTGGAGCTCGCCAGCCGCGTCTGGGGCAATTCGCTGCTGCATCTGATGCATTCGACCGCGCTGGGCCGCCGCTTCGCCGACGCGGTATTCGGCGCGCTGGCCGCGGTGCTGCTGTCGTGGCTGTTCTGGCTGGTGATCGACACCGCCATCACGCAAGCGCTGTCGCCGGGACACGGGCGCGGGCAGCCGCCCAGCATGCGCGCCCGCACCATCCTGCCGCTGCTGCGCAACGCGGTGTTCGTCGCGCTGCTGGTGATGGCGCTGATCGCGGTGCTCGCCAACCTCGGCGTCAACGTGACGCCGCTGATCGCCGGCGCCGGCGTGGTGGGCCTGGCCATCGGCTTCGGCGCGCAGACGCTGGTGCAGGATCTGATCACGGGGCTCTTCATCGTGATCGAGGATTCGATTGCCATCGGCGACGTGGTTGAGCTGCCCGACCACAGCGGCACGGTCGAGGGCATGACCATCCGGACCATCAAGCTGCGCGACGGAAAGGGCGCGCTGCACGTGCTGCCGTACAGCCAGATCAAGGCGATCAAGAACCTGTCGCGCGGCCATGCCTTCGCGGTCTTCAATATCGGCCTGCGCTACGACAGCGACCTGGACCGCGCGATGGCGCTGATCCGCGAGGCGGGGGACGAGATCGCGCAGGACATCCGTTTCACGCACCGGCTGCTGTCGGGGTTGGACATCCTGGGGCTCGACCGCTTCGATCCGTCCGGCCCGGTGGTGCTGGCCCAGTTCAAGACGTTGCCGCTGGCGCAGTTCGAGATCACGCGGGCGTTCAACGCGACGCTGAAGCAGAAGTTCGACGCGGCGGGGATCCGCATGGCCTCGCCCTACATGACGCTGCAGCTGGACGGCGGCGCGGCGGACGTCAAGCCGCTGATTGCGGGAAGCGAGGGGAGTGCGGGGGCGGCGTAGGGATGCCTGGCACAGGAAGAACGCTTCGAACCGCTTCCCACCCGCCCAATCGCTTCCAAATAAAACGAGCGGAGATTTCAGCGCTGAAATCCCCGCTCTTGCCTTGCTCGCTTGCCGCACCCGGCTCGCCGCGCGGACCGCTATCGGATCGTTTCCGCCGGCTTACGCCGCCTCACGCGGCCTTATGCCGCCTCATGTCGCCCTATTTGCCGCCCTCTGCCGCCCTATGCCGCCCTATGCCGCCTTGCGATGATGCTTGCGCTCGGGCCGGCATTCGTACTTGATCTCGTGCCGGCCGTCCTCGTAGACAACCTCGAGCCGCACGGTGAAGCCCCATAGCCGGGTGACATGGCGGATCACCTCCTCGAAGTTCTGCGCGAGCGGCCGGCGGTCGTTCTGCAGATGGCGCAGCGTCAGCGAGCGGTCGCCGCCGACGTCGACGTTGGTGACCTGGATGTTCGGCTCGATATTGGACAGGTCGTACTGGCTGGCCAGCAGCTGACGGATGCGGCGATAGCCCTCGTCGTCGTGGATCGCGGTCACGCGCAGCTTGCTTTCGCGGTCGTCGTCCAGCACCGAGAACAGCTTCAGTTCGCGGATCACGCGCGGCGACAGGAACTGCAGCAGGAAGCTTTCGTCCTTGAAGTTGCGCATGGCGAAGTCCAGCGTCTTGCGCCAGTCGCTGCCGGCAATCTCCGGCGCCCAGCGATAATCCTCCTCCTCGGGGCGCTCGCACATGCGGCGCAGGTCCTGGAACATCAGGAAGCCGAGCGTGTAAGGATTGAGTCCGCTGTAATAAGGGCTGTGGTACGGCGGCTGGTAGATGACGTTGGTATGCGCCTGCAGCAGCTCCATCATGAAGGCGTCGTTGACCAGCCCCTGCTCGTACAGCTCGTGCAGGATCGTGTAGTGCCAGAACGTGGCCCAGCCCTCGTTCATCACCTTGGTCTGCCGCTGCGGGTAGAAGTACTGCGCGATCTTGCGCACGATGCGGACGATCTCGCGCTGCCAGGGCTGCAGCTTGGGTGCGTTCTTCTCGATGAAGTACAGCAGGTTTTCCTGCGGCTCCGGCGGGAAGGTGGCCTCGGCCTCCGGCGTCTCGTCCTCGGTCACCAGCGCGTGCGAGCGGTGCTTCGGCAGCGTGCGCCACAGATCGTTGACCTGCATCTGCAGATAGTTCTCGCGCTCGGCCTGGCGCGCCTGCTCCTCGGTGATCGACAGCTTCTTCGGGCGCTTGTAGCGGTCCACGCCGTAGTTCTGCAGCGCGTGGCAGGAGTCGAGCAGCAGTTCGACCTCCTGCTCGCCGTAACGCTGCTCGCATTCGGCCACGTAGTTCTTGGCGAACAGCAGGTAGTCGACGATGGCGTCCGCATTGGTCCAGGTGCGGAACAGGTAATTGCCCTTGAAGAAGGAGTTGTGGCCGTAGCAGGCGTGCGCGATCGTCAGCGCCTGCATCGGCATCGTGTTCTCCTCCATCAGGTAGGCGATGCAGGGGTTGGAGTTGATCACGATCTCGTAGGCCAGGCCCATGTGGCCGCGCTGGTAGCTGCGCTCGGAAGCGAGGAAGTGCTTGCCGTAGGACCAGTGGCTGTAGCCGACCGGCAGCCCCGCGGACGCGTAGGCGTCCAGCATCTGCTCGGCGGTGATGATCTCGATCTGGTTGGGATAGGTATCGAGGCCGAAATCGGCCGCGATGCGCGCGATCTCCCGGTCGTACCGCTGGATCAGTT
Source organism: Cupriavidus cauae (assembly GCF_008632125.1). Lineage (GTDB taxonomy): Bacteria > Pseudomonadota > Gammaproteobacteria > Burkholderiales > Burkholderiaceae > Cupriavidus > Cupriavidus cauae. The sequence goes on along the minus strand of NZ_VWRN01000016.1, from coordinate 119,297 downwards.
CGAAGGTCCACTCCGAACCGGTAGAGAGGTATGCCATTTCCCACCCCCATGTCGGCGGCCCGCGATCGCGGCTCCGCCGGTTAGCCAAGGCCTGTCCGGCGCGGCACCCCTGCATTGACACCATGCCCGGGCGCCGCTGCGCCGGTGCATCGACGCATCAAGGCGTCAGCGCATCAACGCCCGGTGTTCGGCCAGGCCGCCTTCTTCTGAAACAGGTCGTGCAAGACCGGATAGATCTCGTCCGCGCCGATGATCCGCTGCATCGCGAAGTTCTCGTGCGCGCCCTTGACCGTCATGTACTCTTCCCACAGGTTCTGCGGCTCCTCCGACGCGACTTCTACATAGGCGTAGTACTGCACCAGCGGCAGGATCGATTCGCGCAGCAGCCGCCCGCACAGTTCCGAGTCGCCGGCCCAGTTGTCGCCGTCCGACGCCTGCGCGCAGTAGATGTTCCACTGGCTGGCCGGGTAGCGGTTGTGGATCACGTCGACCATCAGCTTCAGCGCGCTGGACACCACCGTGCCGCCCGATTCGCGCGAGTGGAAGAAATCTTCCTCGTCGACTTCCTTGGCGACCGTATGGTGGCGGATGAAGACGACGTCGATGCGTTCGTAGTTCCGCTTCAGGAACAGGTACAGCAGCATGAAGAAGCGCTTGGCCAGGTCCTTGCGGCTCTCGTCCATCGAACCCGACACGTCCATCAGGCAGAACATCACCGCCTGTGCCTGCGGACGCTTCTTCAGCACGCGGTTGTTGTAGCGCAGGTCCAGCTTCTCGATGAAGGGCACGCGATCGATGCAGGCGCGCAGATGGCGCATCTCCTTCATCATCTCCTGCGCGCGGGCCGTGTAGGGCCCCTCTTCCTCGAGCACCTCGCTGTACTGCTGCTCGAGCGCCTGCAGGCGCCGCTGGTAGGGCCCGGACAGCGCGATGCGGCGGCCGAGCGAACTGCGCATCGTGCGCAGCACCGACAGGTTCGAGGGCGTGCCGTCGATCGAAAAGCCGGCGCGCACCTTGCGCACCTCGGCGATCTTGGCCAGATGGCGCTTGGCCATGTCGGGCAGCGCCATGTCCTCGAAGAAGAAATTCAGGAAGTCCTCGCGCGAGAGCGTGAAGACGAAATCGTCCTCGCCCTCGCCCGAGTCGCTCGCCCGCGAGCCGGTTCCGCCCGCCCCTTGCTGCTGGCGGTCGAAACTGTCTCCGCGGACGAACTTCTTGTTGCCGGGGTGGATCCACTCGCGCTTGCCACCCTGGCCATGGTGGAAAATCGGCTCGGAGATGTCCTTGACCGGAATGGACACCTGCCCGCTCTGCTCGATGTCCATGATCTTCCGGCCGGACACCGCCTTCGCTACGGCTTGCCGAATCTGCTCGCGGTAACGCTTGATGAAACGCTGCTTGTTGACCGCACTCTTGTTGCCGCCATTCTCCCGCCGATCGATGACCGTGGCCATATTGGTTGCCCTCGTTCAGAGGCCCCGTGCAGGCGCCGTTACGATGATTTTCGAACGCGCAAGTACCACTCCACCAGCAGCCGGACCTGCTTGGGCGTATAGCCCTTCTCGACCATGCGGTTGACGAAGTTCTCGTGTTTCTCCTGGTCCTCGCGCGAGGACTTGGCGTTGAAGGAAATGACCGGCAGCAGGTCCTCCGTGGTGGAGAACATCCGCTTCTCGATCACCATGCGCAACTTCTCGTAGCTGGTCCAGTTCGGGTTCTTGCCGCCGTTGTTGGCCCGCGCCCGCAGCACGAAGTTGACGATCTCGTTGCGGAAGTCCTTCGGGTTCGAGATACCCGCCGGCTTTTCCACCTTCTCCAGCTCGTCGTTCAGCGCGTTGCGGTCGAGGATCTCGCCGGTATTGGGATCGCGGTACTCCTGGTCCTGGATCCACAGGTCGGCGAACACCACGTAGCGGTCGAAGATGTTCTGGCCATATTCGGAATACGACTCCAGATACGCGGTCTGGATCTCCTTGCCGATGAACTCGACGAAGGGCGTCGTCAGGTATTCCTTGATGTACGAGAGCAGCTTCGCTTCCTGCTCCGGCGGGAACTGTTCGCGCTCGATCTGCTGCTCGAGCACGTACAGCAGGTGCACCGGATTGGCCGCGACCTCGGTGTTGTCGAAGTTGAAGACCTTGGACAGCACCTTGAACGCGAAGCGCGTCGACAGCCCGCTCATGCCCTCGTCGATGCCGGCGTAGTCGCGATACTCCTGGTACGACTTCGCCTTCGGGTCGACGTCCTTCAGGCTTTCGCCGTCGTAGACCCGCATCTTCGAGAAGATGTTCGAGTTCTCCGGTTCCTTGATCCGCGTCAGCACCGCGAACTGCGCCATCATCTTCAGCGTGTTCGGCGCGCATGGCGCGGCCGACAGCGAGCTGCTGCGCAGCAGCTTGTCGTAGATCTTGACCTCGTCCGACACGCGCAGGCAGTACGGCACCTTGACGATGTAGATCCGGTCGAGGAAGGCCTCGTTGTTCTTGTCCGCCTTGAACGATTGCCATTCGGCCTCGTTCGAGTGGGCCAGGATCACGCCGTCGAACGGAATCGCGCCGAAGCCTTCGGTGCCCTTGTAGTTGCCCTCCTGCGTCGCCGTCAGCAGCGGGTGCAGGACCTTGATCGGGGCCTTGAACATCTCGACGAACTCGAGCAGGCCGCGGTTGGCCAGGCACAGGCCGCCGGAGTACGAGTACGCGTCCGGGTCGTCCTGCGGATAGTCCTCGAGCTTGCGGATATCGACCTTGCCGACCAGCGAGGAGATGTCCTGGTTGTTCTCGTCGCCCGGCTCGGTCTTCGCGATCGCGATCTGCGACAGCACCGAGGGCCGCAGCTTGACCACGCGGAAGCGCGTGATGTCGCCGTTGAACTCGTGCAGGCGCTTGACCGCCCATGGCGAGGCGATCGTGTTCAGATAGCGGACCGGGATGCCGTAGTCCTCCTCCAGAATCTTGCCGTCTTCCTCGGGCGAGAACAGTCCGAGCGGCGATTCATGGATGGGCGAGCCCTTCAGCGCGTAGATGGGGATCTGCTCCATCAGCGACTTGAGCTTCTCGGCGAGCGAGGACTTGCCGCCGCCGGGAGGCCCGAGCAGGTAGAGGATCTGCTTGCGTTCCTCGAGACCCTGCGCGGCATGCTTGAAGAACGAGACGATCTGCTCGATCGTGTCCTCCATGCCGTAGAACTCGCGGAAGGCCGGATAGATCTTGATGACCTTGTTGAAGAACAGGCGCGACAGGCGCGGGTCGTGGTGCGTGTCTACCAGCTCTGGCTGCCCGATCGCGGCGAGCATGCGCTCGGCCGCGGTCGCATAGGCAGTAGGGTCTTTCTTACAGATCTCCAGATACTCCTGGATGCTGTATTCCTCTTCCTTGCGAGCTTCGAAGCGCGTGGCGTAGTGGCCGAAAATGTCCATACCTCACTCCCGTCAGAGTCTCGTCCGAGGCGAACGCAGTCCGTCTGCAGGTAGGTACCCTGCCTCATTCCACGTATCAGCCTTTGAATACCGCCACCCCGGCTTGGCGGAAGACTGACCATGTTGCGAAGTCTTTACTTCATCATAGTCAAATAACGCCCAGGGGGAAGAGCTTGTTGACGCGCATTGCGCACTGGCAACGGCGCGGTCCTGCTCGTGAAAACTGCGTTCTGGCTGCGTGCGACTGAGCGGCACGCTGACCGGTTCGCACTGGGCGGCGCGACCATGTTCTGGGACACACCTTACACCTTTCCCTTTGGTGCTGCACTGCCCTGTTTGTAACGATTGCTTCCGGCGAGCATCGACGACATACCGGGACTGCAAAACCTTGGAACGGGTGGGGTCGTACGTTGGCACATCCTGCATCGTTGCTGCTGCCAAGGCCTCGCGCGCAACGTCGCGCGACACGCTGCCGTCGTGTTCTCGATGCGCGGGAAGGCGATCGAAGCAGCGACGCACGCAGGGACAGAAACGGGGATCGAAGCGGGATGAAAACGGAGCGCCGCGACATCGCGCATCGCGCTGCCAAAAAGCAGGGTTAACCCATCGGCCCGGGCGCTGGCCCGCTGTCGGCCCGGGTGTGGCGAAGCATCGTTCGCCGGTTGTCTCCATGCACCGTCGAGGCAATCGCGTCTCCCCTTTGGAATCGTGGCGCGCACCGTGCGGGTGCGTGCCCATTGGAATGCCGAAACCGCTACAGGTTCCAGTTCGCATTCGATCGCGTCGATCGCATCGCTGTCTCCCCGTCGCGGTTGCCCGCGCGGCGGCATCCGTCGGCCACCGTTGTCGGTACACCAGCAAATTGCGGGCCACATGCGACGGGGCGAGCGGAACGATGGTCGGACGGTCGACGAAGAAGGCGGTGGACGAACGGCATTCACCGACGACAGCCGACGGCGATGAGGGGAAACCGCAATGCGCGAGGACGTGCGCGCGAGCGACAATCGATCGAAGGAGGAGAGGCGAAACGGCGAAGGAGAGGAGAGGAGAGGAGAGGAGAGGAGAGAGCGGAGAAGAGCGAGACAATGAAAACGCCGGGCGTCAGCACCCGGCGCGTCGTGCTGCCAGCGCATTGCCGGCAGCGGCATATCTCGGATCAGATCGTCGGAAGCGAATCCTCAGATCGGATCCCAGTTGATGACGTCGGGCGAGCGCTCCAGCGGATAGAAGCTGTTGCGCATCGCCGGGATCGCGATCTCGGCGATCGACTCCGGCGTCCACCCCTCGCTGGCATGCACCGAGCGCACCGGCCGCGGCTGGCTCATCAGCATGATCTCGTTGGCGCGCACCGCGAAGATCTGCGCATTGACCTCGCGCGCCGCCTCGCTGGCGAGGAACACCGCCATCGGCGCGACCTTGCCGGCCTCCATCTTCTGCAGCTTGGCCACGCGCGCCTGCTCCTCCGGCGTCTCCGACGGGATCGAGCTGGTCATCCGGCTCCAGGCGAATGGCGCGATGCAGTTCGAGCGGACGTTGAAGCGGGCCATGTCCAGCGCGATCGATTTGGACAGCGCCGCGATGCCCAGCTTGGCGGCGGCGTAGTTGGCCTGGCCGAAATTGCCGATCAGGCCGGAGGTCGAGGTCATATGGACATAGGCGCCGCTCTGCTGGTCCTTGAAGTAGGGCGCGGCGGCGCGGCTGACGAAGAAGGTGCCGTGCAGATGCACGTCGATCACCGCGCGCCATTCCTCCTCGTTCATCTTGAAGAACATGCGGTCGCGCAGGTTGCCGGCGTTGTTGATCACGGCGTCGATGCGGCCGAACCGATCGAGCGCGCACTGGACGATCGCGTTGGCGCCCTGCCAGCTCGACACGCTGTCGGTGTTGGCGACCGCCTCGCCGCCGGCGGCCTGGATTTCCTCGACCACGCGCTGCGCCGGTCCCGCATCGCCGCCCTCGCCGCTCAGCGACACGCCGATATCGTTGACCACCACGCGCGCGCCCGCGGCGCCCAGCGCCAGCGCGATGCCGCGGCCGATGCCGCCTCCCGCGCCGGTCACCACCGCGACCTTGCCCGCCATCGTGCCAGCCGTCGAGTCTGCCATCGCGCCTGCCGCCGATCCTTCCACCTTCGCCGTCATCATCGGTCTCCTGTCCCACCTACGAGGTTCTATTGAAGCGGCATATACGATAAATTGCCGGCAGCGAAAGGGGAATTCGCCAATCCCAAAAGACGCCTTCCGCCTGCCGAAACCCTCCGTTCGATCCCGCCAAACCCATCACGACACGATGCATTACGACCTGACCGACCTGCGCCTGTTCCTGAACGTAGGGGAAACCCATAACCTGACGCGGGCGGCCGAACGCAGCTTCCTGTCGCTGCCGGCGGCGAGCACCCGCATCAAGCAGCTGGAGGAAGCGTTCCAGACCCAGCTGCTGATCCGCCAGGTCAAGGGGGTGCGCCTGACGCCGGCCGGCGACGCGCTGCTGCGGCACGCGCGCGAGGTCTTTCGCGAGCTCGAATGCCTGCATGCCGATCTGCGCCCCTACGCCAAGGGCGTCAAGGGCAAGGTCCGGCTGCTGGCCAACACCACCGCGACCAACTCGTTCCTTGCCAACGCGCTGTCGCGCTTCCTGTCGGAGAACCCGGACGTCGACATCGAGCTGGAGGAACACCTGTCGCAGGAGATCGTCTCGGCCATCGGCGCCGGCGCGGCGGACCTGGGCATCGTCGCCGGCGAGGTCGCCACCGAGGACCTGGACGTGATGCAGCTGTGCAGCGACGAGCTGATCGTGATCGCGCCGGTCAACCACCCGCTGCCGCAGTTCAAGCGGCTGCATTTCGCCGATCTGCTCGATACCTGCCGCTTCGTCGGCCTGAACCAGTTCAGCGCGATCCAGTCCTTCCTGGACCGCATCGCCAGCGGCATGGGCAAGCGCATCAGCCTGCGCATCCAGGTCGGCAGCTTCGACGCGGTCTGCCGCATGGTCGAGGCCGGCGCCGGCATCGCGATCGTGCCCAACAGCTGCGCGCGCCGCTACGCCAGCCGCAAGGTGCTGCGCTTCATCACGCTGGAGGACGACTGGGCCAAGCGCGAGCTGCGCCTGGTGCGCCGGCCCGGCCGCGAGCTGCCGCAGTTCGCCGAGACCCTGGTGCACTACCTGATCGACGCGGCGCGCGAGCCGGTCTGAGCGGGCGCGTCCGGCATCGCGGACCGCCGGGGGCCACGACGTGCCACCCGCATGCCACCGCCAGCCATCGCTGGCCACCGAGGCCCCGGCGGGTCCCAGCGCGCCACATCGGCCCACGGCGGCCAGGGCACCGGCAAGGTAAGGCCCGCCCTAAGCCGCTCTTTGGCAAATGCGAATGTCGGTCCGTGGCGGGCTCGGGAATAATGGCCGCATTCCCGTGATTTCCCGCAAAGGCCCCTTGATGACGATCGACCAGGCGCACGATGCGCATTACCCCGAAATCCGCGAGGCCGTGCGCGATCTGTGCGCCGGCTTCGATTCCGCCTACTGGCAGCGCGTCGAGGAGCAGGACGCCTTCCCCGAGCAGTTCGTCCAGGCGCTGACGCAGGCCGGCTGGCTGTCGGCGCTGATTCCCGAGAACTACGGCGGCTCCGGCCTGCCGCTGACGGCCGCCTCGGTGATCATGGAAGAAATCAATCGCAGCGGCGGCAATTCCGGCGCCTGCCACGGCCAGATGTACGTGATGGGCTGCCTGCTGCGGCACGGCTCCGAGGCGCAGAAGCAGCGCTGGCTGCCGGGCATCGCCGCGGGCGAGCTGCGCATGCAGTCGATGGCGGTGACCGAGCCGACCACCGGCACCGACACCACCAAGCTCAAGACCACCGCGGTGCGCCAGGGCGACCGCTATGTCGTCAACGGCCAGAAGGTCTGGATCTCGCGCGTGCAGCATTCGGACCTGATGCTGCTGCTGGCGCGCACCACACCGCTGGACCAGGTCAAGCGCAAGTCCGAGGGCCTGTCGGTGTTCGTGGTCGACCTGCGCGAGGCGATCGGCAACGGCCTGACGGTCCAGCCGATCCGCAACATGGTCAATCACGAGACCAACGAGCTGTTCTTCGACAACCTGGAGATCCCGGCCGAGAACCTGATCGGCGAGGAAGGCAAGGGCCTGAAGTACATCCTCGACGGGCTGAACGCCGAGCGGATCCTGATCGCCGCCGAATGTATCGGCGACGGCTACTGGTTCGTCGAGCGCGCCAGCCACTATGCGCGCGAGCGCGTGGTGTTCGACCGGCCGATCGGCCAGAACCAGGGCATCCAGTTTCCGATCGCCCGCTCCTACGTCAACGTCGAGGCCGCCAGCCTGATGCGCTACAAGGCCGCCGAGCTGTTCGACGCCGGCCAGCCCTGCGGCAAGGAGGCCAACATGGCGAAGCTGCTGGCCGCCGATGCTTCGTGGGAAGCGGCCAACGTCTGCCTGCAGACCCACGGCGGCTTCGGCTTCGCCGCCGAATACGACATCGAGCGCAAGTTCCGCGAGACGCGTCTGTACCAGGTCGCACCCATCTCGACCAATTTGATCCTGTCCTATGTGGCCGAGCACGTGCTGGGACTGCCGCGGTCCTTCTAGGCCGGCGTCTTCCTCAGCGCCGTTGCCACCGCCTTGCGCCAGGCCTTCCGCGCCAGACCGATACGCACCAAGCCGATACGCACCGAGCCGATACGCACCAAACCGATCCACGCCAAGCCGATCCCCGCCAAACCGATGCCAAGCTCCTATCCCACGCGCGAACTCTGCGAGTTCCTTGCCCGCTTCACGCTGTCCGACGTGCCGCCGCACGTGGTCGAGCGCACCAAGGACCTGTTCCTCGACTGGATCGCCTCGGCCCTCGCCGGCAAGGACGCTCCGGCGATCCGCCGGCTGCAGGAGTTCGCCGTGGCGATGGGCCCGCAGCAGGGCCCGTCCGAGGTACTGGTCGACCGCCGCCGCACCTCGCCGTGGTTCGCCGCGCTGGTCAATGCCGCGGCCTCGCATGTGGTCGAACAGGACGACGTGCACAACGGCTCGGTGCTGCATCCGGCCGCGGTGGTGTTTCCCGCCGTGCTGGCCGCGGCCCAGGCCGAGGGCAAGAGCGGCGCGCAGCTGCTGACCGCGGCGATCGCCGGCTACGAGGCCGGCATCCGCATCGGCGAATTCATGGGCCGCTCCCACTATCGCGTATTCCATACCACCGGCACGGTCGGCACACTGGCGGCCGCGGCGGCGGTGGCCAAGCTGTACGGGCTCGATGCCGAGGGCATCAACCAGGCGCTGGGGTCGGCCGGCACCCAGGCCGCGGGCCTGTGGGAATTCCTGCGCGACGCCGCCGATTCGAAGCAGCTGCATACCGCCAAGGCGGCGGCGGACGGGCTGATGTCGGCCCATCTGGCGCGGGCGGGCTTCACCGGCGCGCGCCGCATCCTGGAGGGCGCGCAGGGCATGGCGGCCGGCATGTCGAGCGACGCCGATCCGGCGCGGTTGACCGACGGCCTGGGCACACGCTGGGCCACCGCCGAGACCTCGTTCAAGTTCTTCGCCTCGTGCCGCCACACCCATCCGGCGGCCGATGCGCTGAAGGCGCTGATGCAGCGCGAGCGCCTCGACCCCGAGCAGATCGCCAGCGTGACCGCGCACGTGCACCAGGGCGCGATCGACGTGCTCGGCCCCGTGGTCGATCCGGTCACGATCCATCAGGCCAAGTTCTCGATGGGCACGGTGCTCGGGCTGGTCGCCTGGCACGGCCACGCCGGCCTGGGCGAGTTCGAGCAGCATGGGCTGCGCGATGCGCGCGTGGCGGCCTTCCGCGACAAGGTGACGATGGCGCTCGACGCGGAGATCAACGCCGCCTATCCGCGCCAGTGGATCGGCCGCGTGACGGTGGCGACCACCGACGGCCGCACGCTGGAGGCCCGCGTCGACGTGCCCAAGGGCGATCCGGACAACACGCTGAGCCGGCCCGAACTGGAAGCGAAGGCGCTGCAACTGGCGGCCTTCCGCCAGGGCGCCAGCGAGGCCGAGATGCGCACCATCATCGCGCGCGTCTGGGCGCTCGAACACACGGAAAGCATGGCGGACTGGTTGCCGGCCGCAGCCTGAACTCCTACGCTCGCAGAGACGGCGCGAAGACTGCCGTCCCTGCCGTTCCCCAAACCATAAGAGGATTCCCAACCGTGGCCCAACAACTCACGGCCGATCCGGCCGCCTCTGAAACCCATCTCGATACCGATACCAGCCTCGAAGCGCTGCGCCGGTGGATCGGCCGCAGCGAAAGCCGTACCGAAACGCTGGCGCTGCAACCGGTGCTCGGCCTCGCCGCCACGCTGGATCTGGACGGCGAGGCGATCGCGCGCGGACCGCTGCCGCCGCTGTGGCACTGGCTGTATTTCCTGCCGCGTGCGCCCCAGCACAGGCTGGGCCGCGACGGCCACGCGGTGCTCGGCGGCTTCCTGCCGCCGGTGCCGCTGCCGCGCCGGATGTGGGCCGGCAGCGAGCTCGAGTTCCAGCGTCCGCTGCGCGTCGGCGACACCGTGACGCGTACCTCTACCATCGAGGAGGTGCAGCAGAAAACCGGCCGCAGCGGCGAGCTGTGGTTCGTCTCGGTCCGCCATGTGCTGACCGTCGACGGCGAGACGGCACTGAGCGAGCGCCACGACATCGTCTATCGCGCGATGCCGGAGCCCGGCCAGGCCCAGCCGGCGCGCCCGCGGCTGCCGCACCAGCCGCAATGGCAGCGCCAGCTGCATGCCGATCCGGTGCTGCTGTTCCGTTTCTCCGCGCTGACCTTCAACGGCCACCGCATCCATTACGACCATGACTACGTGCGCGACGTCGAGGGCTATCCCGGCCTGGTCGTCCACGGTCCGCTGCAGGCGGTGCTGATGGTGGACCTGCTGCGGCGCGAACTGCCGCAGGCGAACGTCAAACGCTTCGGCTTCCGCGGCATGGCGCCGCTGTTCGACCACGACCTCGTCACGGTCGGCGGCCGCCGCGATGACCAGCAGCCCGGGCGCGTGCTGCTGTGGACTGGCGACGATGCCGGCGGCCAGGCGATGGAGGGATGGGCGGTGGTCGAGGAATAACCGCCTGCCCTGCGCCACCGCCTGCGCTGCACCGCCACACGTGCCTCCGTCGTTCCCGCATTCGGGGAACGACGGAACTGCATCACTCCACCTCGATCTTCGCCGTCTTGACCACCCCGCCCCACAGCCGCAGCTCTCGCTCGATCCGCTCCGCCAGCGGCTTGGGGCCGGTGATGTTCAGGTCGTAGCCGCCCTGCGTCATCCGCTGGCGAAAGGCCGGATCGTCGCCGACGGTCTGCTGCGCCTTGACCAGCGTGTCGACCACCTCGGCCGGCAGCTTCGGCGGTCCGATCAGCGCGTACCAGCCGGTCACCGCATAGTCCTTCAGCCCGGACTCGACCATGGTCGGCACGTTCGGCAGCGCCGCGTTGCGCTCCTTCGACGTCACCGCCAGCGGCCGCACCTTGCCGCCCCGGATATGGCCGATCGCGGTGCCGGCGATATCGAACATGAAGGCGATCTTGCCGCTGATCACGTCGGTCATCGCCGGCGAATTGCCCTTGTACGGCACGTGCAGCATCTTGACGCCGCTCATCTGCGCCAGCAGTTCGGCCGACAGATGGTTGGACGCACCGACGCCGGCCGAGCCGAACGCCACGCCCTGCGGGTGCTTGCGGGCGTACTCCACCAGCTCGCCGACATTGCGGGCCGGGAAGTCCTTGTTGATCAGCAGCACGTTGGTGTAGTCGGTGATCAGCCCGATGTGGCTGAAATCCCGGCTCGGATTGAAGTTGACCGCCTTCTGGATCAGCGGCGTCATCGTCATGGTCGGGCTGGCGACGAAGTACAGCGTATAGCCGTCGGGCGGCGCCTTGGCCGTGATCTCGGCGGCGATCGCGCCGCTGGCGCCGGCACGGTTGTCGACCACCACCGGCTGCTTCAGCACTCGTCCCAGGTGATCGGCATAGACGCGCGCCGCGGTATCGACGGGACCGCCCGGCGTATAGCCGACGATCAGCTTGATCGGCCGCGACGGATAGGCGTCGGCCGCCGCGGCGCCATCGCTCAGCGCCAGCGAGGCCACGCCGGCCAGTGGAACCAGCGCGCCCAGCACGGTCGCCAGCATGCCGGCGGGCCGCCATCGTGTTTGCTTCGTTGCCATGCGTCTCCTCCTGTGGTGAACGGTCTGGCTCGGCCGGCGCACTTTCTTGGTTTGCGCAGGTCTTTTCCGCATACGTCCGTATACATATAGAGGGAAGCCCGGGCGCTCCCGCCGATGCCATCACCGCAGTGTGTGGGCGCGCCGGGGCGCTCGCCATTTGCATTTGGCTAAGGCGGCCTTTTGCACGGCCGTGGGTGCGGTGCGGCAAATCATGGATCGCGAGCACGGATCGCGAGTACGGATCCGGAGCGCTGATCAGCAGCGCAGCCGGGGCGCCCCGATGGCGCGCAGGGACCTCGCGAAAGGATGGGGCACACGGACGGGGGGCACGAAAGGAGAGCACGGTAGCGCGCTACACCATGCCTCCGCGGCTCAATAGCAGCGCACCTCGTCGTCGCGCACTGCCGGCTCCGGCTCCGGCGGGAGTGCCGAGAGGAGGCACCGCGGACCTTCCAGTTCCCGCCTGACCGCTTCGACGCCGTGAGTGGCCGCCCGGTATCCTTCCCGGCGCTTCCCCTCGCCGCTCATCCGCACGACCACCGCCGCGCGCCCGTCGCGCGGCATCGGATAGACCTTCAGCTGCGCCCTGCCGGCGATCTCGCCGCGGCGAGGCATCGGCAGACGAAACAGCCGGGTCAGCAGCATCAGCAACGCGCCGCGCCAGTCGCCGGCGGCGAGCCGATCACGTACACCGGGGCCGGGTATCGGCACGGCCTCGTGCATGCGCCGCGCATCCCCGACGCGCACCGGCCGGATGCGGCAACGGAGCAGCACACGCCGTGGATCGCCGCGGCGCGGGCGCACCGTCCGGCGCCACGGCTCGATCCGGAAGGCCAGGCACGCGTCCATCTCGGTAGCCTGTGTCACCGGACCATCCGCACCGTCTGCACCCGCACCAAGGGCACTGTCGGCGCTATCCGGCCTGCCGGTGCCACCCGTGCGATCGGTCCCCCGCTCCGGCTGCCGCTGCCAGCGTGTGAACTTGTGCAGGCGAATCTCGCCGCCTGCGCCCGCGCAAATCGACAGGCAGCGCTGCACCGGTGCAGCGTCGGCCTTTACGGCACGCTCGTCGCGGCAGATCAGCGCCTCGTCGGCAATCGCCGCCGCGCATTCGAGCAGCGCGGCGCGGCGGGCGATATGGTCGCCATGCGCGTCGCGCTGAACGTCGGGCTGTGCGGCGCCCCCTGCGTCGTCCCGTACGTCGCTCCGTACGCCGTTCCGTACGCCGTTCCGTACGCCGTCCTGCGCCCCGAACAGGGCGCCGAGGCAATCGCTCAGCCGCATCAGCACCTTGATGCCCATCTCGAGCTCCAGCGCGGCATGGGCTGCCTCGGGATCGGGTGCGCGGTCGCAGCTGCGTCCGCCGATGCGGTATTCCCGCTCGATGTCGGCGAAGACCGAACGCAAGCGTCCGCCTCGATCCGCGGCCAGCGTGACGTCGATGCTGCCTTCGCCGAGAAACAGCGTGGCCGCGGTGCGCGCCACCTGCGCGGCATCGCGCGGCCGCAGCGGCGCCTGCCATGCGCGGGATCGCGGGTCTCCGATACGTGGCGTCGGGGGAAGGAACGATGGGATGGGACGGGCGGACAGCGTCATGATGCGGGCAGGCTCAAAAGGACAAGGCAGGGGCGTGGGCGAACCACAGGCCGAGCGGCAGCGTGAACGATCCACGGGCCGAGCGGCAGCGCCTTGCCGGTCCGCGATTCGCCCTCGCACTCTCTAGACGAGTGGCGCGGCGCCATCGTTGACGGCCAATGCCGACTTCGCGAGTCTTCGACGGGACCTGGTGTCGCAAACGAAAAAATGCGGACGAACGCGTTAATCGTCCGTCCGCATTGCCTTGCGCGCTTGCGTACCTGCCTGACGCCTGCTGCGGCATGTCGTCGCAGCATCGGTTCGGCAGTCGGGGCCGCTACAGCGCCGCCGCGGTTCCCAGAATCGCGGTCGACTGGCTCGACAAGGTGCCGCCGTTGCCGTGCACCAGCGCGATCTCCGCACCGCCGACCTGGCGTTCGCCGCATTCGCCGCGCAACTGGCGCACCGCCTCGATGGTGATGAACATGCCGTACATGCCGGGATGCACGCACGACAGTCCGCCGCCGTTGGTATTGACCGGCAACCTGCCGCCCGGCGCGATGGCCCCGCCGCTGACGAAGGGGCCGCCCTCCCCCTTGGCGCAGAAGCCAAGATCTTCGAGGAACAGCAGCGTGTTGATGGTGAAGGCGTCGTACAGCTCGAGCACGTCGACATCGGCCGGCTTGACGCCCGCCATCGCGAACGCGCGCTCGCCCGATTCCTTCGCCGCGCTGACGGTCAGGTCCGGCATGCTGGAGATCTGCCGGTGCCAGGTCGCGGTGGCGTTGCCGAGCACATAGACCGGCGGCTTGGCGAGGTCCTTGGCGCGTTCGGCGCGGACCATCACATAGGCGCCGGCGCCGTCGGTGACCAGGCAGCAGTCGCGCACCGACAGCGGGTCGGACACCATGCGCGCGTTCAGCACGTCGTCGATGCTCAACGGATCGCGCATCAGCGCATCGGGATTGAGTTGCGCCCACTTGCGCGCGGCCACCGCCACCTCGGCCAGATGCTCGCGCGTGGTGCCGTACTGGTGCATGTGCCGCGCGGCCGCCAACGCGTACGAGGTGATCGGCTGCATCGGCTGGTAGGGGTTCTCGTACGGCTGCGGGTCCAGCACCGAACGCACCTTGGCGATGCCGGCGCGGCCGACCGTCGAGGTGCGCTGATTGCTGCCGTAGCAGACCAGCACCGCGTCGCACAGGCCGGCCTCGAGCGCCAGCATCGCGGGCAGCATATGCGCGACGAAGCTGGAGCCGCCGATCATCGTGCTGTCGACGAACTTCGGATGGATGCCGAGGTATTCGGCCACCGGCATCACCCACATGGTGGCGCCGACGCTGGCGGTGGCGATGCCGTCGATCTCGCGCATCGACATGCCGGCGTCCTTGACCGCGGCCTTGGCCGCCTCCGCCAGGATTTCCATTTCGGTCTTGCCGTGTGCCTCGCCGAGTCCGGCCTGGCCCACGCCGACGATGGCGACGCCACCGCGCAACGATTGTGCTGGCATCGCGTCAGCCCTCCATCGGATCGAACACCACCATCGCGGGAACGCCGTCGCCGGCGGCGGGCGCCACGCGCGCCCTGACGCGCATGCCGATGCGCACCGCCTGCGGCGCCACGCCCTCGACCCGGCTCATCATGCGCACCCCTTCGTCCAGGTCGATCAGCGCGACGTTGTAGTCGCCGCCGGCGTCCGGCTTGCGGCGCACGACGCTGGTCGAATAGACGGTGCCGGTGCCCTTCGGATCGGCCCAGTCCAGCGCCTCGCCGCCGCAGTGCGGGCAGAGATTGCGGGGATAGAACACGTGGCGGTCGCAGTCGCGGCAGTGCTGGATGCGAAAGCGCCCTTCGTTCAGCAGGGCCGCGTAGAGGCGGTCCGGCCCCTGCTCGGCCTGCGCCTCGGTGGTGGGTGTTGTCATGCTGTCTCCTGGCTCGGTGCCTTCCGGGGGCAGCTTGCCGCAGTCATTGGCGGCTGCACAATTCGCTTGTCCGGAAGGGTGGATTATTCAATCGCGAATGGGGCCGCCCTTGCCCTCTCCCCGGCCCTCTCCCGCAAGCGGGAGAGGCAGAACACCACCGGTCGTTCGTCGGCGCGGCGGTTTGCTCCCCTCCCGCATGCGGGAGAGAGGCTGGGGGAGAGGGCAAGCGGCGCCTCATCGCCCCTGTCAAATCACCAGCTCGATCAGGAACGGCCCCTTGCGCTTGTTCGCCATCGCGAACAGGTCGGCGAAGCTCTCCATATCGACCGCACGCGCCCCCTCGACGCCCATGCCGGCGGCGAGCTTGACCCAGTCGAGGTCGGGATTGCCGATATCGAGCATGTCGAGCGCGGTCTTGCCGGGGTTGGCGCCCACGCCGGCCAGTTCGCCCAGCAGGATCGCGTACTTGCGATTGGCCAGCACCACCACCGTGACGTCGAGCTGTTCGCGCGCCATCGTCCACAGCGACTGCACGGTGTACATGCCCGAGCCGTCGGCCTGCAGCGCGACCACGCGCCGATCCGGCACCGCCACCGCGGCGCCGACCGCCAGCGGCAGGCCCGCGCCGATGGCGCCACCGGTCAGCTGCAGCCAGTCGTGCGGGGCGGCATGCACCGTACCGGGATAGAAGGCACGGCCGAAGCTGACGCTCTCCTCGACCACCACCGCCTGCTCGGGCAGCAGCGCGCTCAGCGTCTGCGCGACGGCTTCCGAGGTCACCGCGCCCTTGGCGATGCCGGCGGGTGCGACGGCGTCCGGCACCGGCACCGCGGGCGCGCCGAGCGCGTCGGCCAGCCGCGCGAGCGCATCGGCCAGGTCCTGCTCGGGGCGCGCCAGCACATGGACCTGCGCGTCCTCGGGATAAGGGCGCGGCGACTTGCCGGGATAGGCGAAGAAGGTCACGGGCGGCGGCGCGCCGACCAGGATCACCTGGCGGATGCCGGCCAGCCTGGCGCGCGCCGCATCGCCCGAGTAGGGCACGCGCTCGACCGCGAAACGACCGCGGCCGCGCGACACGCGCGCATTGGACATCGGCGTGATCAGCCGCGCGTCGGTGGCGGCGGCGATGCGATGCGCGTCGGCCAGCGGCGCCTCGCGCAGCGCCGTGCCGGCCAGCACCAGCAGCGTCGGCTGGCCCGAGCGCAGCCAGCGCGCGGCCTGCTCGATCGCGTCGGGCGAGACCTTGGGCGCGCTCAGCGGCGGCAGCGGCGCGGCAACCTGCCCGCCCTCGTCCCAGCACACATCCGACGGCAGGATCAGGCTCGCCACGCCGCCAGGCGCGGCGCAGGCGGCCTGCACCGCCGCCGCGGCATCGGCGCCGACCTGATCGGCGCGCTGCGCGGTGCGGGTCCACACCGAAACGGGACGGGCCCAGCCCTCGGTGTCGGCGGTCAGCGGCGCATCGAGCGGCCGGTGATAGGTGGCCTGGTCGCCGATGATATTGACGATCGGCGTCTGCGCGCGCCGGGCGTTGTGCAGGTTGGCCAGGCCGTTGGCCAGACCCGGTCCGCAATGCAGCAGCGTCGCCGCGGGCTTGTCGGCCATGCGCGCATAGCCGTCGGCCGCGCCCGTCACCACGCCCTCGAACAAACCCAGCACGCAGCGCATGCCGGGGATGCGGTCGAGCGCCGCGACGAAATGCATCTCGCTGGTGCCCGGGTTGGCGAAGCAGGTATCCACCCCGCAGGCGAGCAGGGTCTTGACCAGGCTCTCGGCGCCGTTGAGCGTCTGCCCGGGTTGCTGGGATTGGTTGGTCTGCATATGCGCGCTTCCTTGGTCTGGGGTCGGTCGATTCGAAATCAGGTGGGGTTCGGTTGTGCCAGCGCTGGCGATGCGTCGGCGATGGTTCGTGATGCCTTCGTGATGCGCCGCCGTTCAGCCCGCCGGCCCGCCCGGGTCGAGCAGGTCGAAGTCCAGGCAGACGTATTCGGTCGGAAATTCGATGCGGGCGTAGTAGACGATCACGCCGTCGGCGCAGGCATGGCGGCGCAGTTCGGCGACCGGCGCGCCGACCGGCAGCGCCAGCGCCGCGGCCGACTCGGCACCGGCGGCGATGATCGACAGCCGCTGCCGCGCGCTCGATACCCGCAGCCCGGGAAAGCGGTCCAGCACCGGCACCGACGCGCCCTGCCGGAACGCGCGCGGATTGCGCGCGAACAGGCCTTCCTCGATATAGACCTCGCCGATCGCGAAGGGCCGGTCGTCGAGCCGGTGCAGCCGGCGCAGGAAATGGTAGGCGGGCGCGCGCTCGGCCTCGCACGGCATGCCGAGCTCGTCCGGCAGCGGCACGCTGCCCGCCGACTCGACCAGCGCCTCGGTGCCCAGCTGCTCGCCGACCTCGACCGCCTGGCCCCAGGTGACCGGCAGCGATACCGGCCGGCGCCGCTTGCCGCCGCCCTTGACGAAAGTGCCGCGGCCGCGCGAGCGCGCGACCAGCCCTTCGTCATCGAGCACCGACAGCGCGTGATGCATCGTCATGCGGGCGACGCCGTATTGGCGGCACAGGTCCTCCAGCGAGGGTATGCGTTCGCCGGGACGCCAGGCGCCGCTCTCGATGCGGCGGCGAAAGATGGTCGCCAGCTGCAGATAGACCGGCTCGCGGCTGCGCGACAGCAGTTCGATCGAGGACAGGGATGCGGGCATCGATGGCGGCAGGCGAAGGGACCGGTGCGCGGCGCCGTGCCGCGGATGGACGCGAGACAAACGAAGGCCGTGCGTCCCTCGAAATGGGGGTTCGGCGAACTGCCACTGTAATAAGGTCTAGTTACCTATACCACTAGGGTTTACCGCGGGTTGGTGCGGCATCCCGCAGTCAACGAAGGCCCGGCAATGGCAAGTTCCGCTTACGTGTGCCGGCCCCTGGTCTACCCGCAAAGGTGGGTGACGTTCGTGGAGGGTCTCCGGCCAGAATGCGGCATGCCCCCCTCTCCCCCGGGGCAAGCGCGGCTGCCGCTCGCAGCCATTGATCCAGGAGCTTTTCCATGTTGATGCGAGACGTGATCCCCCACATCCTGAACCGCGGCACCGGCCAGCTGGCGCAGGATCAGGTCGAGACCCCACCCCGCAAGACGTTCCACCACACGATCGACATCTATCTGAAGGATTCCAACGCCTTCATGAACACCTACTTCGCGCGCTATTTCGAGTGGCAGGGCATCTGCCGCGAGCGCTGGTTCCACGAGTGCATCCACGGCAATCTGCTGGCCGCGGGCGGCGTCTTCGTGACCAAGCGCGCGCACCAGGAATATGTCGAGGAAACCTTCCCGTTCCAGCGGGTGGACTGCTACCTGAACACGTTCCAGGTCAAGCAGTGCTCGGCGTATCTGCTGTTCCGCTTCTGCGTCGACGAGCGGCCGGTCTCGCTGGGCTACCAGCAGATCGTGTTCGCCGACAAGGAGAAGCGGATCGCGCGGTTCCCGAAGGAGATCGTCGAGCGGGTCAAGGAGTATGAGGTGAGCGCGCCGGTGCTGGCCAACTAGCGCCAACCAGTGCCAGCCGGGCCGGCCATGCGAGCCGGTCCGGGCACGGCCGCCGCGTCAGGCGGCCGTGCCCTGGCCCAGCGGCTGCATCGGCTGGAGCGACTGCATCGGCTCGATCCGATCTATCCGCTCCAGCGTCTCGAGTGGACCGAGCGGGCCGATCGACGTGGCCGCGTTCGCCGAGGCCGGCGGCTCGGCCGCCAGCGCGACCGGCAGATGCAGCGTGAAGACGGTATGCCGGCCGGGCGCGGATTCGCACTCGATGCGGCCGCCGAAGGCCTCCATCACGCGCCGGCAGAAGGCCAGGCCCATGCCGGCACCGCTGCCGTGCGGCTTGGTGGAGAAGAAGGGATCGAAGATGCGCGGCAGCACATCGGGCGGAATGCCCGGCCCCGTATCGCGCACGCGCAGCTGATAGAAGCCGCCCGACTCGCGCGCCGAGATCTCGATGCGGCCGCCGTCCTCGCGCGCGGCCGGGTTCGCGCCCTGGTGCGCGCCCTGATGAGCGCGCATGGCCTGCAGCGCGTTCTTCAGCAGATTGAACAGCACGTAGACCAGCAGCGTGTCGGAACCGCGGAAGCGCCAGCCGGCCGGAATCGCATGCACGGAGACCCGTTCGCGTTCGCCGGCGCGGAACGGGTAGCGCTCCAGCGCCGAATCGACGCATTGCGCCACGCCGTGCGGCACGAAGCTGCCGCGGTCCAGCCGCTCCAGCGTGATCGAGGCCAGCGCCATCTCGATCACCGCCTGCGTGCCGTCGACCTCGCTGCGGATCGCCGCCAGCAGCGTGGGCAGCCGCTCGAGCTGGGCCGGGCGCAGCTGGTCCTCGATCAGGCCGTGTTCGACGGCGCGGCGGTAGCCGTCCAGCACCGTGGGCCAGGCCACTGCCAGCTCCTGCGTCTGCATGCGGATCGTCGCCAGCGGCGTGCGTACCTCGTGCGCCACGGTCGCGGCCAGCGAGTACGGATGCATCAGGTCGTAGCGGACGATCGACAGCGCGATCAGGCCCAGGCTGACGGCGATGAAGACCACGCCGGGCGGGTAGAAGTCGTGGCCATAGTTGGCCGCATAGTCGATCGCGGCGAGCGAATACAGGCCCAGGCTCCACAGGCACAGCGTCAGGCGCTGGCGCTTCTCGCCCACCGCGCTGCGGCGCGCGTCGCGCAGCAGCCAGCCGCTGCGCAGCGCCAGCAGCACGGTCTGCGCGACATGGAGGGGATGGAGGACGCCCGCGCGCGGGTAATTGCCGAAGCTGTAGAGGTAGTAGTCGGAGACCAGGCGATCCGACGTCAGCAATACCACCGCCAGCAGCAGCGACATGCCGTACGACACCAGCAGCCATGGCCGCTCGCCGCGGCGCTCGGTCACCTCTGTCATGAAGTGATAGAAGGTGGTCGGCAGGAACAGGATGAACAGATAGCCGACCTTGGCCAGCAGCAGCGCCACATCCGGATGCACGGTCTGGAACAGGAAGGCCCAGGTGCCCTGCCACGCGAACGTGGTGGCGCACATCAGGAAGAAGGACGTGGTCAGGCGCGTGACGCCCTTCGTCACCAGCACGTAGAGGCCGTAACCGAGAAAGATCGACGAGACGAAGGCGGGCAGGATGGCGTACATGGCGTGACCGTTTGAGCTGCCAGACCGGCGGAAAGCGGACATGGTATGCCCTAACGCTGCGCCGCCGTACTGATTTCGGTTGCACTCTGCGGTAACCGGGGTTGAATACGCCATCCCCGATCGGGGGTAGCACGCCGGTAGGGTTGCGAGCCGCAATCCCCGCGCGGAAAACAGGGCCGGCCCCATGCTGTGCCGCGGCAGGCGGCATAATGCGCGCTCCACTTGCTACGCCGCCGCGTCCGCGGCAAGGGCCATTGGCGACGCTGCCCCGAGGCGGTACCACTGCTTCGGGCCCGCGTCGCCCACATCGACGCCCGAGCCCGCGCGCCTTCCGACCGCATGTCCTCCTCTCCGATCGCCGGCTCGCGCGCCGGCTGGCTGACCCTCTTCCTGCTCGCCTTCCCGCCGCTGAGCTGGGCCGGCAATGCGATCGTCGGCCATCTGGCGGCCGGCGCCGTGCCGCCGATCACGCTGAACTTCCTGCGCTGGCTGCTGGCCGGCCTGCTGCTGACGCCGCTGGCATGGAACGGCGTGCGCGAGCACGCTGCCGCGTTGCGGCGCCATGCGGGCCTGATCCTCGCGCTCGGCGTGCTGTCGATCGCCAGCTATAACGCGCTGCAATATCTGGCGCTGACCACCTCGACGCCGATCAACGTGACGCTGATCGGCGCCTCGATGCCGCTGTTCCTGCTGGCGGTCGGCGTGACCTTCTTTCGCGAGCCGGCCACACGCAGCCATATCGCGGGCGCGCTGCTGTGCCTGGTCGGCGTGACCTTCGTGCTGGTGCGCGGCGAACTGGGCCGGCTTGCGCAGCTCGACTTCGTGCCGGGCGACCTGTTCATGCTGGCGGCCACGCTGGCCTGGAGCGGCTATACGTGGCTGCTGCGCAAGCAGCGGCCGGCGCTGCCGCTGATCGTGCTGCTGTACGCGCAGATCGTCGCCGGCGTGGTGGTCAGCGTGCCGTTCGTCGCCTGGGAGCTGGGCATCGACGGCCAGGCCATCGTCTGGAGCACGAAGACGGTTGGCATCCTCGCCTATGTCGCCACGGTTCCGTCGCTGCTGGCGTATTTCGCCTGGGATCGCGCGGTGGCGCGTGCCGGCGCGCAGCTGCCGGTGTTCTTCGTCACGCTGACGCCGGCCTTCGCCGCGATCCTCTCCACGCTGCTGCTGGGCGAGTGGCCGAACTGGTACCACGGCGTCGGACTGGCCGCGATCGTGGCCGGGATCTGGGTCGCGCAACGCCGCTGATCGGCGCACCGGTTTGCAGCGCGCAGGGCATCGCGACAGGGGCGATCGCGAAGATGGTGGCATCCGCGCGACACATTGCACGGTCCAACCGCCAAATCGCGCCGAAAACCCCTTGAAAATAGGCACCGTTCGCGCGTTTTGCTATTCTGTGCGCGGCGCTGCCCGGCGGCTTCCGACGGTACTGCGCTCCAACATTGAACCTGTTCACGACATCGATATGGCCACCAAAGCTAAACCGACCGCGAAGACTGCAGCAACCAAGACCGCCGCCAAGGCGCCCGCCAAGAAGGCCGCCGCTCCGGTGAAGGCCGCCAGGAAGGCAGCGCCGGCAGCGCCGACGCCCAAGCCGCTGAAGGACACCTTCAACAAGTCGAGCCTGGTGTCGCACCTGGTCGCGCAGACCGAACTCGATCCGAAGACGGTCAAGACCGTGCTGGCCCAGCTGGAAAACACCATGATCGGCGCGCTGAACAAGAAGGGCGCGGGCGAATTCACGCTGCCCGGCCTGCTGAAGGTCACCGCCGTGCAAGTGCCCGCCACCAAGAAGCGTTTCGGCAAGAACCCGTTCACCGGCCAGGAGCAGTGGTTCGCTGCCAAGCCGGCGTCGGTCAAGGTCAAGGTCCGCGCGCTGAAGAAGCTGAAGGACGCGGCGCTGTAATCGGCCTGCGTTTGCCGCTGCGCCGACGCGACTCCCGCGCCGGCATGCAAAACCCTCGCCTCGTTGAGGCGAGGGTTTTTTATTGCGCGCGCGCCCAGGGCGGTTAGAATCGCTCCCGCCGCATGCCCAACGATGTCCCGGGCGCGCGGTCGTAAGCGTTCACGTGAACCAACGCATCACCAGCGGCACCTCCGGCCGGCTGGCGGTGTGTGTCGACCGCTTGCGTCATGCCTCGCGTCTGCATCGTTCCCCGCCTGTCGATCGTTCCGGTGCCGCCCTCTCTCTGAAGGAGCGGCGGTCGATGTCGAACGTCCTGCAAGATTCTTCCCTGCGCCGGCTGGTCTGGATGACCGTGGCGCTGTTCCTGACTTACCTTGCCGTCGCCATGGCGATGCCCGCCGTGGCGATACACGTCTCCGATGCGCTCGGCATGGGCAATGTCGCCTCCGGCCTGGCGGTGGGCATTGCCTTCCTGTCGACGATCCTCAGTCGCGGCTGGGCCGGACGGCTGGCGGACGAACGCGGCGGCAAGGCCGCCATGTTCCGCGGTCTCGCGCTGTACGCGCTGGCCTCGCTGTTGTGCTGGCTGTCTTCCTGGCCGTCCCTCGGCAGCGGCACGGCCTCTTACGTGGTACTGCTCGCGGGCCGGCTGCTGCTGGGGCTAGGCGAAAGCGCCGCGCTGGTCGGCATGCTGGCGTGGGGCATGGGGGCGATGGGGCCAGCGCGCTCGGGCCTCGTCATGGCACTGGTCGGCGCGGGCATGTATGGCGCGTTCGCCGCGGGCGGACCGTTGGGTCTATGGCTGCTGCAACGCTGCGGCTTCGCCGGGCTGATGCTGGTCTGCGTGGCGATGCCGCTGCTCGGCGCGCTGATGCTGTGGCGGACCGCCCCGGCGGCGCCGCCGCAAGCGGGACGCCGTCCGCCGTTCGTCCAGGTGCTCGGGCGCATCTGGCAACCGGGCGCGGTGGTGGGCCTGCAAGGCATCGGCTTCGCCGCGCTCGGCGCGTTCTTCCCGCTGTATTTCCTGGCCAACGGCTGGCACGGCGCCGGCTACGGGCTGACCTGTTTCGGCCTGGGCTTCGTCGCGGTCCGCCTGCTGTGCGGCACCTTGCCGGACCGGCTCGGCGGCGTGCCCGTGGCGCTGGTCTCGCTGCTCATCGAGGCCGCGGGGCAGTGCCTGCTGTGGCTGGCGCCCGGGCCCGCCGTGGCGATGCTCGGCGCGCTGCTGACCGGCATGGGCTGCTCGATGGTGTTTCCGTCGATGGGGCTGGAAGCGGTCAGGCGCGTGCCGGCAAATCTGCGCGGCACCGCGATCGGCGGCTTCGCGGCGTTCCAGGATCTGGCTTACGGCGCGACCGGGCCGTTGGCCGGCTGGATCGCCGACCATTTCGGCCATGCGCGCGTGTTCATGGTCGGCGCGCTGGCAGCGCTGCTGGCCGTGCTGATGACCGTGCTGATGACCTTGCGGCCGCGCGCCGATCGTTCTGTGCCCGGGCAGGCCGATTCTGCTGCCGCGATGCACAAGGACAACGCACAAGCGGACAACGCGTAAGGAGACGGTCCATAAGGAGCCGGCGCGCAAGAAAAATGCCGGCCAAACCGGCCGGCATTTCCTGGCAGCGATGGCAAGACCGCGATCCCATTGCTCAGCGCGTCCAATACCCCGGACGCCGCACGACATGCCCGTGCGAGTCCCTGACCCAGCGCTCGGGCACGTAGCGGTGTCCCGGGCGCGACACGTAGTGGCCGTGGCCATGGTGCGGACGGGCGTAGTAGCGATGGTGATGGTGGTCATGGCGGTAGTGGTGGCGCCGCACATGCGGCGGCGCCGGACGGTAGTGCTCGTGCCGATGGTAGCCATGCCGATGGTCGTGGCGGTCCGAATGCGCCTGGGCGGGCGACACCAGCCCGAACAGGGCGCCGGCGGCCAGGGTTCCGAGTGCGATCAGCAATTGGCGAGTCATGTTTTTCTCCTGATGCGCTGCCCGGCTTGGCGGCGCGTTGAACATGGCTCGACTGTAGCGATGCGTCGCGCTCTCGGACGGATGCAGTTGTAAGACCGTCTCACAAGCGGGCGGGCGCTGGAGACCGGCTTCGACACACGCTGGAGAGCGCCCAGGCCCTTGCCGGGGCGAGGCTGGCGGCCGCTGCGCCCGCCTTCCCGTCATGCTGCCGCCCGTACTGCCGCCAGCGCGGCCGCGTTCGTCGCGTAATGCGGCGTTACAGCCGAAATAACTGCTTGCGACGATCGCGGCGTCCATCGCTGCGGCTATCGCGTCGCGGCGGCCTCGCGCTCGCGGGCCTCGCGCATCGCCAGCGCCTTCTTCTGCAGCGCGTGCTCGCGCATCAGTGTCTCCACCGTGGCGCCGTCGCGCGCCAGCAAGGCGGTGACGAAGCGCTGGTGGTCTTCGACGCCGTGGGCCCATTCGTCCCGGTCCTGGTTCGAGCGGAAGCGCAGGTTCTGCACGCGCAGATTGAGGCGGCGATGGGTGTCGGCCAGCGTCGGGTTATGGGCGGCCGCGCTGATCGCCAGATGGGTGCCCATGCTGGCCTCGTAGTAGGCGTGCAGGTCGCGCGCGGCATAGGCGTCGAGCATCGCGCGATGCAGCCGGGCGATCTGCGCCAGTTCCTCGTCGCTGGCCTTCTCCGCGGCGAGCCGTCCGGTCAGTCCTTCCAGCACGGCCAGCACGTCGAACAGGTCGGCGACGTCGCGCTCGGACATCGCGATCACCTGCGCGCCGCGCTTGGGCAGCAACATCACCAGCCCATCGGCGGCGAGGATGCGATAGGCCTCGCGCAGCGGCGTGCGTGAGACGCGCAACCGTTCGCACAGATCGCGCTCGTTGAGCCACACCCCCGGCACCAGCGTGCCGTTGATGATCAGTTGCCGAAGCCGCTCGGCCACCACCGCGGCCAGCGTCGGATGCGCGATCGCCAGCGGGTCGTCGCCGTCTGCCGACAGGCCGGCTGCGGCGCTGGCGGCGGTGGCGGGTCCCGTGCGGCGGCCGCGCTCGCCGCCGGTGCGCGCCTGGGGCAGGTCGGGCGCCAGCGTTGCCGGCGCGTCTTCCGGGTTAACCATGGGCGATGCTTCCTTGGTATGTGGCGATGATTTGGGATATGGTATACCAAATCAACGATGCGGCAAGACACCATGTCGCCAACCTGCCAGGAGCGCCCTCGATGACCGTGATGCCCGCCTCCGCTTCTCCCGATTCCGGACCCGATTCCGGACCCGATTCGCACCCGGAAGCCCGACCGGATTCCCGGGTCGATCCCCAACCGGGCGGCACCGACGACAGCCCCGTGCTGACGATCCGCGACGGCGCCATCGCCACCGTCGTGCTGAACCGCCCCGCCAAGCTCAACGCGATGACGCTGTCGATGTGGCAGCAACTGGGCGACGCCTTCCGCGCCCTCTCCGCCGACGACGGCGTGCGCTGCGTGATCGTGCGCGGCGCCGGCGAGCGGGCCTTCTCGCCCGGCAACGACATCGGCGAGTTCGCGCAGGCGCGCTCGAACAAGGCGCAGGCCACCGCCTACGGCAAGGTGATGCACGCCACCGCGCAGGCGCTGCAGGACTGCCGCCATCCGGTGGTCGCGCAGATCCACGGCATCTGCGTCGGCGGCGGGCTGGAGATCGCCGCGATGGCGGACATCCGCATCTGCGGCCAGGGCAGCCGTTTCGGCGCGCCGATCAAGAACCTCGGGCTGGTGATGGCCCATGCGGAAATGGCCCCGGTGATCCGGCTGATCGGCGAGTCGCGCACGCTGGAGCTGCTGTTCGAAGGCCGGATCGTCGGCGCGGATGAGGCCCATGGCATGGGCCTGGTGTCGCGCGTGGTGCCCGACGACCAGGTCGCCGCCGAAGCGGCCGCGACCGCGCAGCGCATCGCCAGCGGCGCGCCGCTGGTCGCCCGCTGGCACAAGAAGTTCGCGCGCCAACTGGCGGCCGGCACGCCGCTGAGCGAGCGCGAGCGCGACGAGGCCTTCGACTGCTTCGACACCGAGGACTTCCGCACCGGCTATCGCGCCTTCCTCGCCAAGCAGACGCCCGAGTTTCACGGCCGCTGAGCGGCCTCCACCTCGAAGGACAGCGATGGCTTCCCCCATGCAATCCGAACGTTCTCCGCAGGCCGGCGCCCTCGCCGGCATGCGCGTGCTCGAGCTGGCGCAGATCATGGCCGGCCCGACCTGCGGCATGATGCTGGCCGACCTCGGCGCCGACGTGATCAAGATCGAGAAGACCGATGGCGGCGACGATGCGCGCGGCTATCGCGATCCGCGCATCAACGGCGTGTCGGCGCCCTTCCTGATGCTGAACCGCAACAAGCGCGCGATCGCACTCGATCTGAAGACGGCCGAAGGCAAGGCGGTGCTGCTGCGGATGGTGCGCGACGCCGACGTGCTGATCGAGAACTTTCGCAAGGGCACGCTGGAAAAGCTTGGTCTCGGCTACGACGTGCTGTCGGAAATCAATCCCGGCCTGATCTATTGCGCGATCTCGGGCTATGGCCGTACCGGCCCGGCCGCCGACAAGGGCGGCTTCGACCTGATCGCGCAGGGCTATACCGGGCTGATGAGCATCACCGGCGAGGAAGGCGGACCGCCGCTGCGCACCGGCAACTCGATCGCCGACATCAATGCCGGCATCCTGGCCGCGTTCGGCATCCTGGCGGCCTACCAGCACAAGCAGAAGACCGGGCGCGGCCAGATCGTCGAGACCTCGTTGATCGAAGCCGGCCTGCAGCAGTTGTACTGGCATGCGGCGATCCATTTCGCCACCGGCGAATCGCCGGGGCCGAGCGGCTCGGCGCATGTGCTGGCGACCCCGTACCAGGCCTTTCCGACGCAGGACGGGCACATCATCGTCGGCGGCGCCAACGAGAAGAACTGGGAACGGATCGCGCAGGTGCTGGGCCGGCCCGAATGGCTGACCGATCCGCGCTATCGACTGAACTCGGACCGCATGCGCCACCGCGACACGCTGCTGCCGGCCATGGCGGAGATCCTGCGCACCAAGCCCTCGGCCGAATGGCTGGCGGCGTTCGACGCGGCGGGCGTGCCGGCCGGGCCGGTGCATTCGATCGGCGAGGCGCTGTCGCATCCGCAAACTCTCGCGCGCGAAATGGTGGTCGAGCAGCAGCATCCCGAGGCCGGGCCGGTCAAGAGCATCGGCCTGCCGATCAAGCTGTCGGAGACGCCGGCGCAATACCGGCGGCCGCCGCCGCGGCTGGGCGAGGACACGCGGGCGCTGCTGGCCGAGTGCGGGTATGGAGAGGCCGAGATTGCGCGGATGCTGCGGGCTGGCGTCGTGCGGGACGTGACGGCGGCGGAGGGATAGCGAACGCCGTTGCCCTCCCCCGCCCTTTCCCGCCGGCGGCGCAGGCGGTAGAGAGGCGGCAATCAAACCACCGCCTCGTCGTCCCGTCGCACCCCTGCTGCCCCCGCCGCAACCTCATCTTCCTCCGCCGCCTCATCCGGCCAGCTGCGGCTGACCATCCATTCGTACAGCGTCGGCAGCACGATCAGCGTCAGCACGGTCGCGGTGATCAGCCCGCCGATGATCACGATCGCCAGCGGGCGCTGCGTCTCCGAGCCGATCGCGCGCGAGACCGCCATCGGGAACAGGCCCAGCATCGCCAGCAGCGCGGTCATCAGCACGGTGCGCAGGCGGTCCATCGACCCGGCCAGCACGGCCTGGCGCAGCGGCAGCCCCTGCTCGCGCAGCTGGTTGAAGTAGGTCACCATCACCACCCCATTGAGTACGGCCTGGCCGAACAGCGCGATAAAGCCGATCGCCGCCGACACCGACAGCGGAATGCCGGTCAGGAACAGCGCGAACACGCCGCCCACCAGCGCAAACGGGATGTTCGACAGGATCAGCGTGGCGCTCTTGAACGACTTGAACGCCTGGAACAGCAGCAGGAAGATCAGCAGCACCGACAGCGGCACGACGATCGACAGCCGCGCCATCGCGCGCTGCTGGTTCTCGAACTCGCCGGACCAGCCGATCTTGACGTCGTCGGCGCGCACGTTCTTCGCCACCAGCGCCTGCATGTCCTTGACCACGCTGCCCATGTCCCGGTCGTGAATGAAGACGCCGATCGACGTGGTGCGCTGGCCGTTCTCGCGGCTGATATTCATCGCGCCGGACGCCGCATGGAAATGCACCAGCTGCGACAGCGGCACCTGGGCGCCCTCGGCGGTCTGCATCAGGATGTTCGGCAGGTTCGGCAGTTCGCGTTCGCCGGGCGCGAGCCGCACCACCACGCTGAAGTGCCGCTCGCCCTCCCACAACTCGGTGGCGGCCTTGCCCGCCAGCGCGGTCTCCATCAGGTCCTGCACGTCGGCCACGTTGATGCCGTAGCGCGCGGCCTGGGCGCGGTCGAAGTCGAGCACATACTGCGGCAGCTCGCCGTCGCGGTCGATGAAGGCCCGCATCACACCGGGCACGGTCTGCACGTTGGCGAGGATCTGGTCGGCGACGCGCTTGTTCTGCTCGAGGCTGTCGCTCTGCACCTTGATGACGATCTGGCCCTTGATCTGCGAGATGCTCTCGAGGATGTTGTCGCGCACCGGCTGCGAGAAGTTCGGCTCGATCCCCGGCAGCTTGCGCAGATTGGCGTTGATCTCGCCGATGATGCGGCGCTTGTCGAAGCCGCGGCGCCACTCCGCTTCCGGCTTCAGGTCGACCAGGATCTCCACCGTATTGATCAGCTTCGGGTCGGTGCCGTCGTCGGGACGGCCGACCTTGGAGATGGTCGACTTGACCTCCGGCGTTTGCCGGATCGTGCGCCGCAGCCGCGCGGCCTGCTCGCGCGCCTCGTCGGTCGACACCGAGGCCGGCAGGTCGAAGCTGACCCACATCGCGCCCTCGTCGAGCTCGGGCAGGAATTCGCTGCCCAGCAGCTTGCCGACGCCGGCAGTCACCACCAGCAGCGCCACCGCGCTCGCCACCACCGCGCGCTTGTGGTCCAGCGCCCACGCCAGCATCGGCGCATAGGCGCGCTTGCACAGCCGCACCACCGCGTTGTCGTGATGGGCGATGTCCTTCTTCAGCAGCAGGTAGCACAGCAGCGGCACCAGCGTCAGCGACACGATCAGCGAACCGACCAGCGCGCCCGTCACCGTGTATGCCATCGGCGCGAAGATCTTTCCTTCGTGCCGCTGCAGCGTGAAGATCGGCAGGTGCGCGGCGATGATGATCACCATCGAGAACACCGTCGGGCGGCCGACCTCGGTCGTCGCGCGCGCGATCGCGTGCAAGCGCGCGCGGCTGTCGCGGATCTTCTGCTCCTTCAGTTCGCCCAGCCGCTTGAAGATGTTCTCGACCACGATTACCGCGCCGTCGACGATGATGCCGAAGTCCATCGCTCCGAGCGACAGCAGGTTGGCCGGAATGCCGACCCAGGTCAGGCCGATGAAGGTCGACAGCAGCGCCAGCGGGATCACCAGCGCGACGATGGCGGCGGCCCGCACGTTGGCCAGGAACAGATACAGCACCGCCATCACCAGCAGCGCGCCCTCGACCAGGTTGCCGAACACCGTGTGCAGCGTCTTGTCGATCAGGTCGGCGCGGTCGTAGTACGGCACGATCTCGACGCCGCGCGGCAGGATCTGCTCGTTGAGCTGCGCGATCTTGGCCTTCAGTGCGGTCAGCACCTCCGACGGGTTCTCGCCCTTGCGCATCACCACGATGCCCGAGACGATGTCCTCCTCGTCGTCCTGCGCCATCAGGCCCTGCCGCGGCGCGGCGCCGACGCGCACCTCGGCGATGTCCTTGACCAGGATCGGCGTGCCGTTGACCTCGGACACCACCACGTTCGCGATATCGGCCGAGCTGCGGAAGCTGCCGAGCGAGCGCAGCAGATACTGCTGCCGCCCCTGCGCGACCGCGCCGCCGCCGGCGTTCGAGTTGCCGCGCTGCAGGGCCTCGAACAGCTGCGCCAGCGAGATATGCGCGTCGCGCATGCGGGCCAGATTCGGGTTGACCTCGTACTGCTTGATGGTACCGCCGATGGTCACCAGGTCCGCGACGCCCGGTACCTGGCGCAGGTTCTTCTCGACCACCCAGTCCTGCAGCGTGCGCAGCTCCTGCGGCGTGTGGCCCTTGCCCTTCAGGCGGAAGCGGTAGATCTCGCCGATCGCGGTCGACAGCGGCGCCAGGTCCGGCTGCACCCCGTCGGGCAGATCGACGCCGCGCAGGCGCTCGATCACCTGCTGGCGCGCGGTGACGTCGGTGGCCTTGTCGTTGAAGGTCACCATCAGGTAGGACAGGCCGAACTGCGTGTGCGAGAACACCCGCACCGAATTGGGCGTGCCGGCCAGCGCGGTCTCGATCGGAATCGTGACCTGGCGCTCGACCTCCTCCGCCGCGCGGCCGGGATACAGCGTGATCACGTTGACCTGCACGTCCGAGACATCCGGGAAGGCCTCGATCGGCAGGTTCTTGAAGGCCGCCAGGCCGCCGGCGACGAACAGCGCCAGCCCCATCCAGACGAACAGCTTCTGGTGCAGCGCGAAATGGACGATGCGCGAGATCATGACGCGGCCGCCCTCATCGAGCTTGCTGGCGCAGCGCGGCCTGCGTCGCGCTCGCATCGCGCAGGATGTCCTGCAGATACAGATTGCCGTCGGTCACCACCTGCATGCCGGGTTCGAGCCCAGACACCACCTCGGTCACGCCCGGCAGGCTCGCACCGACCTTGACCTCGCGGCGCTCGAAGCGATGCGCGTCGACGCGCACGAACACATAGTGATGATTGTCGGCCAGGAACACCGCCCGGGCCGGCACCGCGATGCCGTCGAAGCCGGCGGCCTGGATGCGCGCGGTGACGAACATCTCGGCCTTCAGCCGCCGCTCGGGATTTGGCACCGACAGGCGGACCTTGATGCTGCGCGCGGCCGGATCGACGTAATCGGCGATCTTGACGACCTTGGCCGGGAAGGACTCGCCCGGATAGGCGGTCGAGGTCAGCGTCACGCTGCCGCCTGGGCGGAACAGCGCCAGATCGGCCTCGGCCGCGTCGAGCTGCGCCCACAGGTCGGAAGGGTCGGTCAGCAGGAACAGCGGCGCGGCCGGCGGCTGGTCGGGCCGCAGCTGCATGCCGGGATTCAGGTTGCGTTCGACCACCAGGCCGGCGATCGGCGCGCGCAGTGCGAAGCGATCCGGGGCGCCCACACCGATCGCGCCCGGCTTGCCCAGTTCGCCGCCGACCTGCCGCAGGGCCGCCTGCGCGCGCTGCAGTTCGGCGCTGGCCCGTGCGGCCTCGGCCTGGGCCTGCTCGAGGTCCTTCTGCGCGACGATGCCGGCGCCATACAGCTCGCGTTGCCGCGCCAGGCCCTTGGACGCCAGCGCGGCATCGGCGGCCGCCTTGCGCGCGTCGGCCTGCGCCGCGCCGAAGTCGGGCGAGGACAGCAGCGCCAACGGCTGGCCCGCGGCGACGGTGGTGCCCGGCTGCACCAGGATCTCGGCGACGCGGCCGGCGAACGGGCTCATCACGCGCACGGTACGGTCCTCGTTCCAGACCAGCCGGCCGGGCAGCGTCAGCACGCGCTCCGCGCCGCGCCGCACCGGTTCGGCGGCAATGCCGGGCAGCGACTTGACCGTATCGGGGAAGACGACGGCCGCGCCTTCGACGCGCGGCGACTCGGACTCCGGTTCGGCCTTCCGGCCGCATCCGGTCAGGCTCAGCGACGTGGCAAGCAGGACGATCGTCAACAGGGAACGGAGGGTCATGGCGACGGGATCGGGAAAGCCGGAACGTGTCCGGCTAGTGGACGGAAAGGTAAGGGGGCGACGTCCTGCAGCGGCAGATCGGCAGCACCGGCCGGAGCCGCGGCGGCCGCTTCATCCGCAGTGCGCGTGGCGGCCAGATAGGCGGACAGCGCCTTGGCATAGGCGCCGCGCGCCTGCGCGGCATCGAGGCGCGTCTGCCGCAGCGCGCGGCGCGCATCGAGCAGTTCGAGCACGCCGATCGCGCCCTTGCCGAAGGCGAACTCGGCATCGGCGGCGACGCGCTCGGCCGCGGGCAGCACGGCCTCGTCGATCTGGCGCAGCGATTCGCGCGCGGCATCGAGTGCCGTGCGCAGCCGGCCGACCTCGTTGCCCGCGGCCAGCAGCACGCGGTTGCGTTCGTCGAGCGCCGCGTAGTAATCGACCTCGGCGCGCTGCGCCTCGCCGCCATAGCTGTGGCGCAGATACAGCGGGATGCTGACGAACACGCCGAAGCTGTTGCCGCTGCCCTGCTGGTTGGTGGCCGAGGCCGGATAGCGCTCGGCTTGCGCGCCGACGGTCACGTCGGGCACGCGTGCCGCGCGCGCCAGCTCGCGCGCGGCCGCGGCGGCCTGCAGACGCGCCTGCGCCACGGCGACATCGGGCCGCGCCTGCAAGGCCTGTTCGTCCAGCGACGGCACCGGCTCGGCCAGGCCCGGCCACCGCGGCGACAGCGCGACGTCCTGCAGCGTGCCCGGGATGCCGATGCGCTGTGCGAGTTCGGCCAGGTCGCGCTGATGATCGGCCCGTGCCTCGCGCCAGTCCGCGCGGGCGCGCAAGGCATCGAGCTCGAGCCGGGTCACGTCGGCGCGCGCCAGGTCGCCGGCCTTGTAGCGGGTCTTGTTGGCCTGCTCGGTGCGCTCGTACAGCGCCAGCGTCTGCGCCAGCACGTCGACCCGCTGCTGACTGACCGCCGCATCGAAGAAGGCCTGCTCCAGCGCGGCCATCTGCTGCACGGTGGCCGCCTGCACCTGCCGGCCCGCCGCCACGCTGGCCGCCTGCGCGGTCTTGACGCGCAGGCCGGCCTTGTTGGCGGTCTCGATCACCTGGTCGATGCGCACCGTCGAATCGACGGTCTTGTTGCGCCAGCTGCCGGCGCCGACGCCGGCATGCGGGTTGATGTTCTCCACGCCCAGGCTCAGCACCGGGTTCGGCCGCTGCCCGGCGATCCGGATATCGGCCTCGGCCGCCTGCACGGCGCGGCGAGCCGCGAGCAGGTCGAGATTGCAGCGCAGCGCCAGCGCGCGCGCCTCGGACAGCGTCAGCGTCGCGCCCGCGCCGGGCGCGCGGCATTCGCCATCTGGCTGCGGTGCGACGGCTGCCGGCGGCGGAGCGGCGGCGGCGAAACGGGCCGGCGCGCCGAGCAGCAGCGAGGCGGCGATCGACGCGAGCAGCAGGCGGAGGTGGGCAAAGCGATGACGACGGACATGCACGATGACAGGCTCGACTCAGGCAACGCAGACACGAAGCGCGCCGGCAAGGCCGGCGCGACGCGACCGTGCGGCCCCTTTGGCAACGGGCCCGGCACGATCTCCGGCGGCATTGGAGCGAAACCGGATTTCAATCGGCTTTCAAGATCTTGACGATTAGCTTGCAGCGCGCGATTCCGCGGGAATGTCCTGACGTCCAGCGTGTGGGCGATGTCTCCATGTTTTATGATCGATACTTTTGCGCGAGGCCGCCACGGTGGCGCCCGCCCCCTCCACTCGATCGACGATGCCCGATATTCCGCTGCTCCCCGCGCTGTTGACCTTCCTTCTCGGCGGTGCGCTCGGCGCAGTCGGCGGGCTCTTCGGCATCGGCGGCGGGCTGATTGCGATCCCCGCGCTCGGCCTGCTCTACGGCATGGACCAGCAGCTGGCGCAGGGCACCGCGCTGGTGATGATCGCGCCCAATGTGCTGATCGGCTTCTGGCAGTACCGCCGCCGCGCGGACATCGCGTTGCGCACCGCGCTGGTGCTGGGCCTGTCCGCGGTGCTGGCGACCTATGTGGGCGCGCGGCTGGCGACGGCGATGGATGCGGTGCTGCTGCGGCGGATCTTCGCGCTGTTCATGATCGGCATGGCCGTGTATTTCCTGTGGCGGCTGTTGCCTGGCCGCGCGGTCACGGTGCAGAAGGACCGGCTGTCGTCGCGCTGGATTCCGGCGGTCGGCGTGGTCGGGGGCGCGTTGTCGGGATTCTTTGGCGTAGGGGGCGGCGTGGTGGCCGCGCCGGCACTGGTCGGTCTGTTCGGCTTCCGCCAAGCGGCGGCGCAAGGGCTGGCACTGGCGCTGGTCACGCCGGGCGCGGTGGTCGCGCTGGCGACCTATGCACAGGCCCGCCACGTCGACTGGGCCAGCGGCATCCCGCTGTCGCTCGGCGGCATGCTGACGATCTCCTGGGGCGTGGCGCTGGCGCACCGCATGCCCGAACGCCATCTGCGGGCGTGGTTCTCGCTGTGCCTGATCGCGACCGCGGTGGTGATGCTGGTGCGGGGTTGAGCCAGTGTTGATGCTGGCGCGCGGCCGACGCGGTTGGTGATGCTGGCGCGCGGCGACGCGGCGTGATGCCCGCGCGCGGCTGAGGCGGGCGTGATGCTGGTGCGGGGCTGAGGCGGCGGTAATGCTGGCGCGGGGCCGAGGCAGTGTTGGTGCCGGTGCGCGGCCGAGGCGTTTGCCGCTGCGGCCGGTCTTTTTGCCGCAGGCTAGTTCTTCCTGAACACCACGCTGAAGTTGTTGGCCGGCATCGGCACCGCTTCCTCGAAGCGCAGCCCGACGCTGTCCCCCAGCGCGATCACGGCCTCGATATCGCGCACGCCCCACGAGGCGTCGCTCGCGCGCAACTGCTCGTCGAAGATCGCGTTGCTCGGCGACGTGTGCTGGCCGTCGCGACGGTAAGGTCCGTACAGATAAAGCACGCCACCGACGGGCAACAAGCGCGCCGCGCCCGCGAACAGCGCCTCCGTCGCCTGCCACGGCGAGATATGGATCATGTTGATGCAGACGACGGCATCGGCATGCTCGATGCCCCAGTCGGCCTGCAGCACGTCCAGCGCCAGCGGATCACGCAGGTTCGGCAAGCCCGCCTCGACCTTCCACGCCGAGATCGACCGCCGCGCGGCGGGGTCCGGATCGCTGGGCTGCCAGATCCACGCCGGATTCGCGGCGGCGAAGTGCCTGGCATGCTGACCGGTACCGCTGGCGATCTCGAGAATGCTGCCGGCCGCCGGCAATACGCGCCGCAACACATCAAGAATCGGCTCGCGATTGCGTTCGGCAGCGGGGGCGATGCGGCGGTGGTTGGGATGGACGTGTTCAGGCAGCATGGGCATCGGTCGGTCGGGCAGCCGGTTCGAACGGCGAGACTGACAGCCTACCAGCAACGGTCCCGCTGTCGAGCCGAATCGCCACTGCGATACACTGGCCCCGCCGTTGCCATTTCCCCGCCGTAGCCCCCTTGCCCACGTACACCCTTTCCGCCGCCGTTCACGCCGAGCTCGATATCCGCAAGAGCCGCTTTCTCGCCGTCGCCATGCCCGTCGCCGATCGCGACGAGGCGATGCGCGTCGTGCAGTCGCTGCGCGCCGAACATCCGACGGCGACGCATGTCTGCTGGGCGCTGCTGGCCGGCGGGCAGTCCGGCATGTCGGACGACGGCGAGCCGTCGGGCACCGCCGGGCGGCCGATTCTCGAGGTGCTGCGCCATCACGAACTCGATGGCGTGCTGGCCGCGGTGGTGCGCTACTACGGCGGCATCAAGCTCGGCGCCGGCGGGCTGGTGCGGGCCTATACCGATGCGATCGCCGCCGCGCTGAAGACCGCCGAACGGGTCGAGCGCATCGCGTATGCGAGCCTGGCGGTCGAGGTGGACTATGCCGACGAGGCGCGGGTGCGGCGCTGGCTCGAACAGACCGGCCACACATTGGCCGACAGCGCCTATGGCTCGACGGTGAAGCTCATCGTCAGGCTGCCCGCCAGCGAAGCCGACACCGCGCGCGCGGCGCTGCGCGATGCCACCCATGGCCGCGCGCAGTTTCCGCGGGCGGACCCGGACAACGAGGGATGCCGATGAGCGAGCCCATGGGCGAGGTGAAAGGCGATCCGAGGGACGATGCGATGGGCGAACCAAGGAGCGGCCCGGACACGGCATCGCCGCTGCGCGTGCGTATCGCCCCATCCGGGTTCGAGTTCACGGCGGAGCCGGGGCAATCCATTCTCGAGGCCGCGCTGCGCGCCGGCATTCGCCTGCCCAGCTCGTGCCGCAACGGCACGTGCCGCGCCTGCCTGTCCCGGCTGGTGTCCGGCAGCATCCGCTATCGGATTGAATGGCCGGGCCTGAGCGCCGACGAAAAGGAAGACGGCTATCTGCTGCCTTGCGTCGCCTGCCCCCAATCCGATCTGGAGATCGTCGCACCGGGCGCGCGGCGGCAGGACTAAGCCCGCGACGCTCAGGCGACCGCGCGCCTGCGCACCGGCGCCGGCGCAACCGCGGCAAAGAACGCCAGCGCGATCCGCAGCGCATCGGGCCCCGCCGGATCGGCATAGGCCTGGCTGGCCGCGCCGCCGCTCCATGCATGGCCCAGCCCTTCAACCCGTACCAGCCGCACATAGAGCCTGCCGTCGCGGCGCCAGTCATGCACCGCAACCGGGCGGCGCTCTCCCCGCCGCAGCACGCGCACCGAGGGCTGGGCCGCCGCGGCCGGCAACGCGCCCGGGGTCGACAGCGACAACCACAGCGTCGCGCTGGCGATGGCGTTGTCGTAGGCGACGACACGGTCGGCATCGCCATGGATCAGCAGCAGCGGCGGCGGCATCCTGCCCTGCAATTGCAGCCGCAGCGCCTGCAATTGCGCGGCCGTATGTCCGTTCAGCGCGCCGCGCATGACGCGGCCGGCCTGCGTGGCGTTGCGTGCGAGATGCGGGGCCGCGCCCGAGTGCGAGCCGACGGCGACGAAGCGGTCGGGATAGCGCAGCGCCAGCATCAACGCCATCGCGCCACCCGCCGACAGGCCGAGAAGATGCACGCGATCGGACTGCACCGGATGCGCGCGGCAGACATGGTCGATCATTCCCATCAGCAGGCTGGCCTCCGCCGCGGCCTGCGCCTCGCTGCGGAACCAGTTCCAGCATCGATGCGCATTGGCGCGCGAGGACTGCTCGGGCAGCAGCACGATGCAGCGGCGTGCGCGCGCCAGCGCCGCCACGCGCGTGCAGGCGGCGAAGCTGGCGGCATCCTGGCCGCAGCCATGCAGCAGCACCAGCAAGGGCGCGGGCCGCGATGTGCCGACACCTGATGGAATGAACAGCCGATAGTGGCGCTGCGCCAGCGGACCGAAGCCCCAGACGCCCTCCTGCCATCGGCCGCCGCCGCGGCTGGTCGGCGCCGGCACCGGCGAGGTGACACCGGACAGCACGCGCCGCGCTTCCCGGCCCTGCTGGGCCGCATGGCCGACCGACTGCGCCACGGTATGCGCGACGGTCTGCGCCACCGTCTTCGTGACGGACTTCGTCACCGAGCGCGCGACCGCGCGCTGCATCTGCTGCATCTGGCGGGCAGCGGTCTTGCCAAGCTTGGCCCAGGGATTGACGGTGCGGCGGCGGCGTGGGGTCGGCATCGGTCAGCCTTGCGCTTTACGCATTGCGGTCCGCGGGTCGGGACCGAGGCCATTATGCGGCAAGCCGGAGCGCGGCATGCCGATGCGGTGCAGACGCCGATACCGTTGCCCTTGCCCTTGCCCTTGCCCTTGCCCTTGCCCTTGCCCTTGCCCTTGCCCTTGCCCTTGCCCTTGCCCTTGCCGTTGCAGTTGCAGTTGCCGACGCCGATGCCGATGCCGCTGCCAGTACGGTGCCGTTGCCGGGCAAGCCGGCCCTCAATGCCAGCCGCGCCAGGCCAGGTCCGCTCCCAGCAATAGCAGCCCGATAAAGAACAGCCGCCGGAACAGCGCCGCGCTGATCCGGTTGCGCAGCCGCTGGCCCAGCCACATGCCGGCCAGCGCGGGCACCAGCGTCGCCAGCGAGGCGCCCAGCACCGGCGTCTGCGCCAGCACGCCATGCATCAACAGATTGATCGCCAGCGCCACCGTCGACACGGTGAACGACAGGCCGAGCGCCTGCACCAGTTCCTCGCGCGCCAGGCCCAGGCCCTGCAGATAGGGCACCGCCGGAATCACCAGCACGCCGGTCACCGCGGTGATCGCGCCGGTGGCCAGGCCGATCAGCGGCGCCAGCCAGCGCTCATGCGCCGCCGGCACGTTCAGGTGCCACGACGACAGCCCTACCGCCGCATAGGCGATCAGCGCGATGCCAAGCGCCGCGGTGGCCTGCTGCATGGCCGACGGCGGCGCCAGCGCACCGGCCACCAGCGTGCCGACGACGATGCCGAGCAGCATCGGCCAGAGCCGCATCACCAGTGCGCCGAAGCGCGGACCGGCGGCCAGCTGGACCACGTTGGTCACCATCGATGGCGCAACCAGCAGCGCGGCGGCCTGCATCGGCGGCATCACCAGCCCAAGCAGGCCGACGGCGACCGTCGGCAGGCCGAGTCCGACCACGCCCTTGACGAAGCCCGCCAGCAGAAAGGTCAGGCCGATGAACAGCGCCTGTGCGCCCAGCGTGTGAGCATCCATGCCGCGTTCCCTTACTGGTCGCCGGTACGGGCATCGTGCACGGCGCGGCTGTCGCCCGGCGCCTGCTCGCGCCGATGCATGCCGTAGTCGCGCAGCACCTGCGCGACGCGCAGCCGGTAGTCGGCAAACACGCCGCCGCGGCCCGCGGCCTGGGCATGGCGGTGCTCGACCGTATTGCGCCAGGCCTGCACCGCGGCCTCGTCGCGGAAGAAGG
Organism: Cupriavidus cauae; assembly: GCF_008632125.1. Lineage (GTDB taxonomy): Bacteria > Pseudomonadota > Gammaproteobacteria > Burkholderiales > Burkholderiaceae > Cupriavidus > Cupriavidus cauae. Next base: position 80,535 of record NZ_VWRN01000016.1, on the reverse strand, counting down.
ACAGCGACAGCACCTTGCCTGGCGTGCTCAGGCTCTGGAAGCGTTCGACGGAGATAAAGCCGTCGATCGCTTCAAGCGTGGGGCGCAACTGCGCGGCGATATCGAGATAGGCGTCCTTCTGCCCTGGGGCGAATTCGACTTCAAAGATCACGGCAATCATCGGGGCGTCCTTGAGTTGTGTTGGGTGGTCCTGTGCGGAGATCGGGATCCGAAAAGATGGGGATCAGAGGAAATGCGGGATCCGTGCGTTCAGCGATGGCCGGTAACGATACGCCTTTGCCAAGGCGGCCGGCTCGATGCCGCGCGCCAGCAGCGCGGCGACGGTGGCTTCGGCCAGCGTCGCCGCCAGCGCGTCGCCGGGACATCGATGCGCGCCATGGCCGAAGGTCCAGGCCCGCTCGCCGGAATTCGGCGGCCCATACACCGAGGCACTCACCGAGGCACTCACCGGGGCACTTACCGGGGCATTCACCGGGGCATTCGCCGAGACACTGGCTGGTCGGCCTTCCGATGCGGCGGCCGCGGCCAGCAGCACCAGGATCCCATCGCCGCGCCGCAGCGGCACGCCGCAGACGTACGCATCCTCGGCCATGAAGCGGCGCGTGTTGTGGATCGGCGGATCGGTTCGCAGCACGCCCGCCACCGTCGCCTGCAGATCGTCGGCCGCGGCCGCATCGCGTGCGAGCCGCAGCAGCGTATTGCCGATCAAGCCTGCGGTGGCCTCGCAGCTCTGCACCATCAACCCCAGCAGATTGGCGGCGATCGCGGCGGCGTCGACCCCGGCCGTGCGCGCCTGCTCGCGCAGCGCCTGCGTCCACGGCGTATCGGCACGCAGGGGCTGGGCCTGCAGCGCCGCGGCGGCCTCGATGCCGGCCGCGATCTCCGCCGGACCCGCCAACGGCGACATGGCGGCGGCAAAGCTGGCGATCTGCGTGGCCATCCGGCCGGCCGTGGCCTCGTCGTCGGTGGCCGTGAACCCGAGCAAACCCGCGATCGCGATCACCGGCAGCGCGCTGCTCCAGCGATTCGCGGTCGCGCCGTGATCGTGCGTCACCGCAAGGACACGCGCCCATGCCGAGGCGGCAGCACGCACGTCGTTCAGGTCCAGCGTCGCCAACTGCCGCTGCAGCACCACCTTCAACGGCGCATGGCCCGGCCCGTCGTTCATGCGGATCAGCCGCGCGAACAAGGTCCCGGCGGGCGACTGCGCGAGCGGCGGCGGCACCGGCTGTCCCGGCGGCCGCACCCGGCACGCCGGATGCGACAGCACCGCGGCCACCTCGTCCGGTCCCGCGGCGACCCACAGCATCAGCATCGCGTCGCGGTGAAACGGCTGCGCGCGTGCGAGTTCGCGATAGTAGGGATAGGGGTCGGGATGCGTGGCGGCGGCCAGCGGATCGGGAGGCGGCTTGGTCGGGTACAGGGTCATGGGGATCACAGGGGGTTCACGGCCGCGTTGCGACGGCATTACCTCGGCATTGCCGCGGCATCGGGGCGGCGCTACGGCGGTATTGCCGCGACATTGCCGCGGCATGACCGCCGACAAGGCATGGTTGATATCGGCAAGTATCGGCCTATACTGCGATCGTTGTTTCACCGTGGAATGAACTATGGAATACGCTCCCAGCATCAGTCAGTTGGCCGGCCTGCTGGCCGACCCGGGCCGCGCCGCGATGCTGTGGGCGTTGATGGACGGCAGCGCGAGACCGGCCGGCGAGCTGGGGCTGATCGCGGGGCTGTCGGCCTCGTCGACCAGCGGCCATCTGGCCCGGCTCGCCGAGGGCGGCCTGCTGGCGGTCGAGACGCATGGCCGCAATCGCTACTACCGGCTGGCCGCGCCCGAGATCGGCGTGGCCATCGAGGCGCTGGCCGCTGCCTCGCTGGCAAGCCGCCCGCCCCGCCTGCGTGCGGTGCCGCCCTCGCGCACCGCCCCGGCGACGCTGCGCCACGCGCGGACCTGCTACGACCATCTGGCAGGCGAACTGGCGGTCGACCTGTTCGCGCGCATGACCGATTCGGGATGGATCCTCGTGCGGGACAGCGCGGTGGAATTGTCCGAGCACGGCGCGCACGGCATGGCGCAGCTCGGCGTGGATCTGGACGGCGCACGCCGCAAGCGCAGGCAATTTGCCTGCACCTGTCCCGACTGGAGCGAGCGCAAGCCGCACCTGGGCGGCGCGCTGGGCGCGGCCTTGCTGGACGCGATGCTGCAACAGCGCTGGGTCGAGCGCACGCCATCGTCGCGCGCGCTGCGGGTGACGCCACGCGGGATGCGGGAAATCGGGCAACTGGCGAATCAGGTTGGCCGCTGGGTCGGCACGGCGGATCAACGCGGTGAACCGACGCAGTGGACCGGCACAGCGGACCGACACAGTGGACGGCGGTCCGGCACACTGGATGTTTTGCATGGGAAGCGGGAGGGCAAGCCGTGAATGGAGTCATCGACGACGAGTCGCGCCAGGCGGTCGAACGGCTGCTCGGCATGATCAATTTCGACGACGGCGCAATGGTCGAGAAGCAGTTGGCGCTGCTGGACGAGGCGCTGGAGGAAGCCGACGATACGGTGGAAGGCACCGAACTGCTGTCGGTGGTGCAGGACGTGGTGGACTGGGAAGCGGGCTTCCAGGTCGAACAGAATGACACCGCCACCTTTATCGACTGCATGAACCAGCTGGCGGCGCGCGTGGCGCTGGTGCTCGATTGGGGCGTCGACGACCCCGAGGACGAGGACTTCCTGGGCAGCACCAGCGTGCCCGAACTGATGGAGCAGGCGCACGAGCAACTGCGCGCGGCCGGCATCACGCTATGGCACTGGGAGATCGGCTCCGGCGTCTACGCGGGCTGGATCGCGCGCGCCGAGGACGATGACGAGATCCTGGCGATCGGCGAAACGCTGGGCATCGAGCTAAGGACCGGCGACCAGTCGTTCTGAGCGCAGCGGCCGCGGCCGCATCAAGCCTTGATATCGGCCTTGGTGTCGGACCTGATATCGGCCTTGGGGTCGGCCTTGGGGTCGGCCTTGATATCGCCCTTGGTATCGCCCTTCGCCTCCGCCTTCCCCGCCCGCCGCACTCCTCGCGCCGGCGCCGCGGCCCCCACCGTGTGCTCCATCACATCGAGCAGCGCCCGCACCGCGGCAGGCATCAGCTTGCGCGCGGGCATCAGCACGTAGACCTTCAGCGGCGACGACGCATAGGCGGGCAGCACGCGCACCAGCTGGCCCTGGCGCACCTGCTCGTCGACGAACTTCGGCGACAGGCGCGCGACGCCCAACCCGTCGGTGGCGGCCTTCAGCCGGATCTCCGCGTTGTGCGTGCGAATGCGCGGGTCGACCGGCAGCACGGCCACCTCGGCGCCGTCCTGCACGAACTCCCAGCGCCGATCGTCGGCGTTGCCGATCACGGGCCAGCCGTTCAGATCGCTGGGCGAGCGCGGCAGCCCGCGCGCCTGGATCAGCGATGGCGCGGCATAGAAAGCGCGCTCGACCAGCACCACGCGCTTGCTGGCGAACGAGCTGTCGTGCAGCGTGGTGTTGGTCATCACGAAGGCCAGGTCGTAGCCGTGCTTGAGCAGGTCCGGCTGGTCCCAGGTGACGTCGATCTGCACCTTCAGGTTCGGATGCAGCGACAGAAGACGCGACAGGCTCGGGGCCAGATGCTGCGAGCCGACCTCGTACGGGGTGGCGATCCGCAGCGTGCCGCTGACCTGTTCGCTGGCCGAGGCGGCCTCGGCGCTGATCTCGCGCAAGGCGGCGAAATGCGGCGCGACGCGTTCGTACAGCCGCTGGCCCTGCTCGGTCACGCGCACGCGGCGCGTGTTGCGCTCGAACAGCCGTCCGCCGAGCTGCGCTTCAAGCCGGGCGATCGCCGCGCTCGCGGATGACTTCGGCACCTCGGCCAGTTCGGCCCCATGCGTGAAGGTGCCTGCCTCGACCACGCGGCAGAAGATTTCCCAATCCTTCCATTCGATCGTCTTCATCGTCCCGTTCGCCGGCGCCTGAGATGCGGCGCGCGAGCGGGATTTTCCCACAGCGCGGGCGGCATCGCAGGTCCGGCGCTCTGCCGCGGCCGGACTAATGCTCGAACAGGATCACCGAGCGCGCCAGCTCGCCGCGCCGCAGCTCGTCGAAGGCCTCGTTGATGCGCTCGAGCGGCAGCCGCTGCGCGATCAGCGCATCGAGCTCCAGCCGGCCCGACAGATAGAAGTCCACCAGGCGAGGCATGTCGATCGGGAAGCGGTTCGAGCCCATCATCGAGCCCTGGATGCGCTTTTCGGCGAGGAAGTCGGTGCCCTTGAGCTCGACCTTGACGCCCGGCGGCAGCATGCCGATCACGGTGGCGGCCCCGCCCCGGCGCAGCATGGCGAACGCCTGCTCGGCCGTGGCCTTCAGCCCGATCGCCTCGAAGGCGTGATGGACGCCGCCGCCGGTCAGCGTGCGCACCGCGTCGACCGGATCGGCCGCGCTGGCGTCGACCACATCGGTGGCGCCGAAGCGCCGCGCCAGCTCCAGCTTGCCGGGCAGCCGGTCGATCGCGATGATGCGGCCCGCGCCCGCCAGCGCGGCGCCGTTGATGGTGGCCAGGCCAATGCCGCCGCAGCCGATCACCGCGACGGTCTCGCCCGGCCGCACGCCGGCCGTATGCGTGACCGCGCCGAAGCCGGTCGTCACCGCGCAGCCGATCAGTGCGGCGCGATCCAGCGGCATGTCGCGCCGGATCGCCACCAGCGCATGCTCGTGGATCAGCATCTGTTCGGCGAAGGCCGACAGGTTCAGGAACTGGTTCATCGCCGCGCCGGCGGCGCGCAGCCGCGGCGGCTCGTCGTCACGGCGGCGCGTATCGGGCGCGACGCACAGCGACAGATGCCCGCTCAGGCAGTGTTCGCAGTGGCCGCAATAGGCCGACAGGCAGGTGATCACATGATCGCCGGGCTTGACCGTGCGCACTTCGGCGCCGACCTGCTCGACCACCCCGGCCGCTTCGTGGCCCAGCACCACCGGCATCGGAAACGGGTAGGCGCCGTCGAGAAAATGCAGGTCCGAATGGCAGACACCGACCGCCGCAGTGCGGACCAGCACCTCGCGCGGGCCGGGCTTGTCGATGGCGAGGTCTTCGATGACCAGCGGGGTCCTGGGCTGATGCAGCACGGCAGCTTTCATGGTGTCTCCTTGTTCCGCTTGATGGGCTATCGGGAAATCCACTGCGATGTTGCGCCCGCCGGCGCATCGCCCGGGACGGGTCCGGGTCCCAGCGCTGGTTCCGCTCTGGCTCTGGCTCTGGCTCGGGCTCGGGCTCGGGCTCGGGCTCGGGCTCGGAGCGAAGCCTACTGCAGCATGCGCCAGTCGCCCTGCGCTTCCTGCGCCTGTCCATCGGCCTGCAGCTTCAGCAGGTGCGCCAGCAGCGAGCGCTGCGCGACCGGCAGCATGCGCGGCGGCACGTCGTCGTAGACGCGCGGCAGCAGCGTTTCGATCGGCGCCGGCCCGAGCTCGCGCAACGCATTGACGACCTTGGCCTCGCGATGCTGCCGATGGCGCATCAGCAGGCGGATCGCGTCGCGCGGCCGCGGCATCAGGAAGCCATGGCCGGGCGCGAGCCATTCGAGATCCTCGTCCAGCAGCGCGGCGAGCGAGGCCAGATAGGCCCGCATGTCGCCATCGGGCGGGCCGATCACCACGGTCGAGCCCTGCATCACGTGGTCGCCGGTAAACAGCAGCTTCTCTTCCTCGAGCAGGAAGCACAGGTGATTGGACGCATGGCCCGGGGTATGCACCACGCGCAGCGTGATGGCGTCGCCCGGTACATCCGTGTCGCCGAGCACGATGCGCTCGCCGTGTTCGAGCACGCGGTCCGGCGCAAAGGTCGGGTCCTGCCGCTCGGGCCGGTTTGCGATGCGCCCCAGCACCTGGGCCCCGGTCGCTTCGCGCAGCCGCACCGCGCCCGGCGAATGATCGATATGCGTATGCGTGGCGAGGATCCAGCGGATCGGACCCGGCGCGGCGGCCAGCACCGCGCGCTGATGCGCCTCGTCGTCGGGGCCCGGATCGATCACCGCCCATTCGTTGCGCTTGCCGCCGCCGACCAGGTAGGTGTTGGTACCTGGCCCGGTCATCGCGTTGCCGTTGTCGGCGGTCACGCGCCAGACGCGTTCCGACAGCCGCACCGGCACGCCAGGTTCGAGCGCATAGCGGCCGTGGCCGGCGCCGTCCGGATCGATGCGCGCGATCTCCGCGTAGGGCGGCTCGTCCGGCTGCACCGGGCGCACGCCCTTGGGGCCATTGGCCAGCCGCGGCATGATCAGCGCGATCTCGCGCAGGCCCTGCGCGTAGTCGAAGCAGGCCTGCGCCGTGGGGAAATGCGCGATCGACGCCAGCATGCGCCGCGTCACGTTGACCAGCGTCATGCCGCTGTCCGGCGCGATCGCCTCGGCCGGGCGCACCCAGCGATGATCGACCGCCTCGATGCCGTCGTGCATCGCGCTCTGGCCCGGCGGCAGCACCGCGACGAAGAAGCGCGTATCGAAACGCTTGGGCAGGCCCGGCGGCGTCAGCCAGTGGCTGATATAGGCCATCCTGTCCATCGCCAGCCGCAGATCGAAGCGGCGGCAGACCTCGGCGATGCCCGGGCCGCCATAGCGGACCGCCTCGCGCAGCCAGGCCAGCTGGGCGTCGTCGAAGCGTTCGAGCGCGACCATCTCGCCGTCGCGCTGGTAGGCGAACAGCAGACCGGCCTCCTCGCAGCATTCGCGCACCGCGCACAGGTAGAAGTCGAGCCCTCCGGCCGGCAGGCGCAGCCGCGCGCTGGCGGCGGCATCGTCGAGCCCTTCGCAGAGGCCGTGCAGCTGGTTGTCCTGCGGATCGAGCGTGCCGCCGGGGAACACATAGGCGCCGCTGCTGCGGTCGTCCTGGCGTTCGGGCCGGCGCACCAGCAGCACTTCCATGCCGTCGGCGCCGTCGCGCAGCACCAGCACGCTGGCCGCGTGGCGCAGCGAAGGAGCGCGCGGACGCTTCGCTGGCGCGGCAGATGAGGCGCCAGCGGCGGCGTCCGGAGTGGGATTCGATGGATTCATACGGGTCGAACAGATCGGGTGGGCGGCGCGCGGACATGGCGCGGGCCGTCATCGGATCGCCCTAGTGTAAGGGCAAGCGTCGCGGCGGTCATGGCGCACTGCGCCAGTGGAGCGGCAGCGCTGTGCGGTCACCGGCCGCAAGCCGGGCTGCGAACCGGGCTGCGAACCGGGCTGCGAACCGGGCTGCGAACCGGGGCCGCGAGCTGGGCCGGTATGCCAGGCGCGTTACAGGGCAGGCAATCAGAAGGCAGGCGACGAGGCAGGCGGCCCGCTGGCGTCCGGCGCGCCCGGGCCGCCGGCCGTGCCAGGGCGTCCGGCGCGGGCCATCCGCGCGCGGTCCTCGGCGGCCTCGCGCTGGTCGGCTTCCGTGGCGGCCTCGGCGGCCGCATCGGCGCCGGCCTCCTTGCTGTCGCTCATCCGCTGCCGATAGAAACGCCGGATGATCTGCTGCGCCACCGGCAGCCGCCCGCCCACCGGCGCGGGGAAGCGCACGATCGCGTCGAGCCGGTCGGTGCCGACCGGTTCGAACATCACGCGCGGCGCGAACTGCGACAGGTCCAGGAAGCGCGTGTCGCCATAGCGGCGCAGGCTCTGGCCCGCGGCCTCGAGAAACGGCTCGCAGGCCTGCTGCGCGATGTCGAGCAGTTCCGCCTCGATGCGGTCCGGGTCGCACTGCGCCGCCAGCGGAATGCGCACGGTGTCCAGCGTGTATTTGCCCGCCTGCGAATGATTGCGCACCGCCACCGTCAGCAGCAGGCTGTTGGGCACCTGCACCGTGAAGCCGGTGAATTGCCGGGTCGGCGCGACCTCGACCAGCGTCGTCGTCAGCGCGTCCATGTCGATCACCTCGCCGGCGTACTGGCCGATCTCCACCAGGTCCCCCAACTGGAACGGCCGCGTCAGCATCCGCATGAACGCGCCGAGGAAGCACATCACCAGCTCCTTGCCGGAGATCATCAGCGCGGCGGCAAACGCGGCCAGCGAGATCGCGACGCTCTTCAGTTCGGAGACCCAGATGCCGAGCAGCAGCAGGAACACCACCGCGCCGATCAGGTTGCGCGAGGCCACGGTCCAGGTGCGATAGCTGCGCAGGTTGTCGCGATCGGCGAGCTGGCGCGAGACGAAGAAGCGGTTGCTGAGCTTGACCAGCAGCACGCCCACCAGAACGATGAGCACGCTCAGCACGATATGCAGCAGGATGCTGTCGTTGAAATCCAGATTCAGCTTCATGGTGTCGGGACCGCGGCGCCGCAGCGCCGCTCGGCCGCGCGGGCAGGGAAGCCACGATTCTACCGAGTTGGCGGCCCGGGTATCCCGCCGTCTATCCCGCCGGCGGGTTTTCTTATAGGATGCCGCCCCATTGCTGGCCTTCCTGTCCTGACCATGACCGCTTCCCAAGACACGCGCGCCGCGGCGGCCGCCGACACCGCGCGTCCGACCTTGCAGCGCAAGCTGCGGGCCCGCCATCTGAGCATGATCGCCATCGGCGGCTCGATCGGCACGGGACTGTTCGTCGCCTCCGGCGCGACCATTGCCCAGGCCGGCCCGGGCGGGGCGCTCGCCGCCTACCTGCTGATCGGCGCGATGGTCTATTTCCTGATGACCAGCCTGGGCGAACTGGCCGCCTATATGCCGGTGGCCGGCTCGTTCTCGACCTACGGCTCGATGTATGTCGAGGAGGGCTTCGGCTTCGCGCTCGGCTGGAACTACTGGTACAACTGGGCGGTGACGATCGCGGTGGAGCTGGCCGCAGCGCAGCTGGTGATGCAGTACTGGTTCCCCGACACGCCGGGCATTCTGTGGAGCGCGCTGTTCCTGGCGCTGATGTTCGGGCTCAACGCGATCTCGGTGCGCGGCTTCGGCGAGGCCGAATACTGGTGCTCGCTGGTCAAGGTGGTGACCGTGATCGCGTTCATCGCGATCGGCACGCTGATGATCTTCGGCATCCTGCGCGGCGACGTGCCGGCGAGCCTGGCCAACCTGACGCTGGGCGATGCGCCCTTCGTCGGTGGGCTGCCCGCGATGATCGGCGTGGCGATGATCGCCGGCTTCTCGTTCCAGGGCACCGAGCTGATCGGCGTCGCCGCCGGCGAATCGGCCGATCCGGCGCGCAATATCCCGCGCGCGGTGCGGCAGGTGTTCTGGCGCATCCTGCTGTTCTATGTGCTGGCGATCGCGGTGATCGGCGTGCTGATTCCCTATACCGATCCGAGCCTGCTCAAGAGCGATGTGCAGACCATCGGCGTCAGCCCGTTCACGCTGGTGTTCCGCAATGCCGGGCTGGCCTTCGCCGCCGGGCTGATGAACGCGGTGATCCTGACCGCGGTGCTGTCGGCCGGCAATTCGGGCATGTATGCGTCGACGCGGATGCTCTACAACCTCGCCACCGAGGGCCGCGCGCCGCGAGTGTTCGCCCGGCTGACGCGCAACGGCGTGCCGATGCCCGCGCTGCTGGCCACCACCGCGGTCGGCGCGCTGTGCTTCCTGACCTCGCTGTTCGAGAGCAAGACGGTCTATCTGTGGCTGCTGAGCCTGTCCGGCATGACGGGCTTCATCGCATGGCTGGGCATCGCCATCAGCCACTACCGCTTCCGCAAGGGCTGGACCCGGCGGGGCCTGGACCTGTCGCGGCTGCCGTACCGCTCGCCCTTCTTCCCGTACGGCCCGATCTTCGCGTTCGTGCTGTGCCTGGTGATCGCGCTGGGGCAGAACTTCCAGGCCTTCCTCAGCGGCAATATCGACTGGTGGTCGGTGGCCGCCACCTATATCGGCATTCCGATCTTCCTGGCGATCTGGCTGGGCTACCGCTGGACGCGCAAGACGCGCTTCGTCAGGTACGAGGACATGCGGTTTCCGGGCGTCGAATGAGGGCCGGTGAAGGGGCCAGTGAAGGGGCCAGTGAAGGGGCCGGTGAAAACAGTCCGTGAAGCGGCGGGGGATCCCGCTCAGTAGACGTCGCGCCGATAGCGCCCGTTCTCGGCCAGCGCCGCCAGCGCCTGCGTCCCCAGCACCTCGGCCAGCGCATCGTTGACGCCCGCGGCCATGCCCTGCAGGCTGCCGCAGACGTAGATCGCCGCGCCGGCCGCGACCCATTCGCGGATCTGCGGCGCGGCGGCGCGCACGGCGTCCTGCACGTAGCGCAGCGGCGCACCGTCGCGCGACCAGGTCCGGTCCAGCCGCGGCAGCGTGCCGTCGGCCTGCCAGGCCTGCAATTCTTCCCGATAGAAGGCGTCGTGCGCCGCGCTGCGTTCGCCGAACAGCAGCCAGTTGCGCCGGTGCCCGGCGGCGGCGCGCGCCTTCAACAGCGCGCGCAGGCCCGCCATGCCGGTGCCGTTGCCGATCAGCAGCAGCGGCCGGTCGTCGGCCGGTGCATGGAAGGCGCGGTTGGTGCGCACGCGCAGCGCAATCGGCGCGCCGAGCGGCGCGTGTTCGGTCAGCCAGCCAGACGCGAGCCCGAGCCGGCCATCCTCGTGGCGGGTCTGGCGCACCAGCAGGTCGAGCCGGCCATCGGTGGGCAGCGAAGCGATCGAATATTCGCGATGCGGCAGCGGCGGCAGCGCGTCGATCAGCGCCTGCGGGGACAAGCCGCGCATCGCTTCGGCATGCGGCGCGGGCAACGGCATGCGGGTGGCCAGCGCGTCCGCCAGCGGCATCGCCTCGCCATCGCAGCGCACCGCGGCGCCGCCATCGAGGGACAGGTCACGCAGCAGTTGCGCGACCTGCGTGGAGGGCAGGCGCGGGCCGATCTCCGCGATATCGCCCGCCTGCCAGTCGAGCGCGGCCGGCGACTCGGGCTCCAGCGCCAGATGGAAGGCCGGCGCACCGGCGCTGCCCGGATTCATCAGCCGGCGTTCGACCAGCCGCCAGCGGCCGTAGCGCGGCGCCTCCCAGTCCGCGATCTCGGCGCCACCGGCCAGCGCGGACAGGTGGTTCTGCCAATGGCGCAGCGCGCCGGTGTCGCCGTTGTCGACCTCGACCAGGTCGAACAAGGGCTGCGCCTGCGCGCGCTGCAGCGCCGCGCTCAGTGCATGACCGTAGGCGCAGAAATTCGCGTAGCTGCTGTCGCCCAGCGCCAGGATGCCGTAGCGCAGGCGGCGCAGCCCGTCGCCGCTCGCGGCGGCCAGCTTGCGCGTGAAGCCCGCCGCGCTGTCGGGCGCATCGCCCTCGCCGGTGGTGCTGGCAACGAAGAGCGCCTGCCGGCAGCGCGCGAGCGCGGACGGATCGAGCTCCCCAAACGAGGCGACCCGCACCGGCAGGCCGGCGTGCTGCAGCGCCTGCGCCGTCTGCAGCGCCAGCTGTTCGGCAAACCCGGTCTGGCTGGCATAGGCGATCAGCGTGGCATCGTCGGCGGTCGACGCGAAGGCGGCGCTGCCCTGGCGGCGACGGCGATGCAGCGCGAGGATCGCGCCGCAGAAGCCGGCGTAGGCGAGCGCGACGCCGCCCGCGGTCGGCCATTTGCCCGCGCCGGCCAGCGACAGCGCCAGGCCGGACGCGCCGGCCACTCCGCTGATGGCGGTGAGCACGCCGAGCGCGCTCGTCAGTGAGGGCAGGCCGAATCGTCGCGGCGCGTTCATGCGAGCATCGCCGCGAAGGCGGGCGAAACGCGTTCGGCAAAGCCGTGCGGCGTGCGCAGCAGCATCCGCGCCGCGATGCCGCGTTGCGTGGCGAAGGCCATGCCGGCCTCGGGGCCGAGCACCGTCAGCGCGGTCGACAGCGCGTCGGCCATCATGCATTGCCGATGCAGCACGGTCACCGAGGCCAGCGCATGGCTGGCCGGATAGCCGGTACGGGGATCGAGCGTGTGGGCGTACCGGCGGCCGCCGCTGTCGAAATAGCGGCGGTAATCGCCGGAGGTCGCGACCGACAGGCCGTGCAGCGCGACCACGGTCGGGGCGGCGGCATCGCGGGCGTGCAAGGTGGCATCGCCGCCGCGGGCGTCATCCGTGGCCGGCGGGCTTTCCAGCTCGACCCACCACGGCATGCCATCGGGCTTGACGCCCTCGCCGCTCAGCTCGCCGCCGATCTCGACCAGATGGTGCGAGACGCCGCGCGCCGACAGCCATGCCGATACGGCGTCGACCGCATAGCCCTTGGCGATCGCGCACAGATCGATCGACACGCCGCCGGGCTGGCGCGCGCGCTGTCCTTCCTCGTCGAGCTCGATGCGCGCCCAGCCGCAGCGCTCGCGCGCCGCTTCGACTTCGTCGGCGGTCGGCGGCAGCGCGCGTGCGCCGTCGGGGCCGAAGCCCCACAGCGACACCAACGGGCCCGCGCTCGGATCGTAGGCGCCGCCGCTGTCGCGCGCGACCGCCAGCGCCGCCTGCAGCACGGAAAAGCAGGCGGGCGGCAACGAGACCCAGCTGCCGGCGGGCGCGCCGTTGAAACGGCCGATATCGGAGTCGTCGAGCCAGTTGCTCATCTGCCCGACGATCTGTGCGAGCAACGCGTCGATGCCGGCCTGGATCGTTGCGGCATCGACAGCGGCATCGATATCGGCATCGCCATCGGCATCGAAACCGGGCGCGTCATTGCCCGCGTCATTGCCCGCGACTTTGCCTGCGTCATTGCCCGCGTCTTTGCCCCTGTCATCGCCAGCATCATCGGCGGTCAGCAGGCAGCGCACCGACCAGGTCGTCCCCATCGTCTGCCCGCCGCATCGATGCAGCACCACCGCGCCTTCGGGCGGCGACGGTGGCGCATCGAAACGCAGCGGCACCAGCACGCGCCGCGCGGCGGATAGCGGCGCGGATGGTAGCTCGGATGACGGCGTGGACCGCATGCGAGCCGCCGCGGCGGCGGACATCGGCAGCATCGGAGGACCCAACTCGACCCAACGCGCCGCGCTTACTGCGGCAGCACCTCGAAGGTCGCCATATAGGCCGCGCGGCGCGCCTTGGCGGGCTTGATCGAAACCTTGTCATCGCGCACCTCGGCCTCGATCCAGTACATGCCCGGCGACGGCCACTTGACGGTGAACTTGCCGTCCGCATCGGTCTTGACCTTCATCTCGCCGAGCTGGTCGCGATAGCGATTGCCGCCCGGCACCACCTCGACCTCGACGTTGGCCGCCGGCTTGCCGTCGAGCAGCAGGCGGAAATTGGCCGGCTCGCCCGCGAACAAGTCGTTCGGATGCGTGACGGGGGCCAGCTCCAGCCCGCGGCCGGTGGTCTTCAACGCCTGGGTGGTCGGCTTGCCGGCGGTCACGAAGGTTTCGAGCCGGCTCTCGGACTGGGTCACCTGCAGGTCCTGGGCGTTGGCCGGCACCTTCTGCGCGAAGTCCTCGGCCGAGCCGCGCCAGCGCTTGGTCTGGCCGTTCTCCTTGTAGCTGGCGAACAGGCCGTTGTTGACTACCGCCAGCTTGTAGGTGCCCGGCGCGGTCAGGTGCACGTCGAAGGTGCTGCGATAGCGGCCGGTGCTCTGGTTCTCGGCCTTGGCCGGGCTGCCGTCCGGTGCGCTGACGCTGAGGTTGTCCAGGCGCAGCGGGAAATGCTCGAAGTAGAACAGGTCGTTGGACACCGCCGCATCGACGGTCACCCACGGATCGCTGCCCGACAGCACGGTGGCCGACGGCAGCAGCCATTGGCGGTGGGCATGCGCCGACAGCGGCAGCAGCGCAACCAGGGCCAGCGCGGACAGCCTGGCGGAGAGGGACATCGCGGAACGGTTCATCGAGGGCTCCAGGGCACGGGATCGGAAATGGACGGATGGAATGCGGCGGGCGGCGGCGCGGGGCACGACGCTCACGGCTTCAGGCTGACGGTGACGGCGCCCAGCTCGTGCTGGCCCTTGGCTTGCGCCGACTTGGAACCTTCCGGCGGCCAGGCGAACGGCACGCGCAGCAGTTCGCGGCCGCCGACTTCGCGCGCGGCCTCGACCACCAGCTGGTATTCGCCCGCGGGCAGCTTGGCCAGCGGCGCCTTGCCGTCGGTGAAGGTGACGGTGTGTTCGCCCGGTGCGCGGGTCGCGCCGGAAATGCCGTCGGCCGGCATCCGCAGATCGCGGCCGGCCTTGCGCCACCACTGGCGCATGTCCTTGAGCCACTTGGTGCCCTCGGCGTTCTTCAGCTTGACGTCGTACCAGACCGACAATGTCGCCACCGGGCTCTGGTCGGCGCGCTCGAGCCACATCGCCACATAAGGGCGGTGGTATTCGGCGACGCTCAGGCGAGGGATCTCGACCTTGACGTTCATCTCCGCCGCCGCGGCGGGCGCGGCGAACGAGACCGCCGCCAGGCCGCTCAGGCCACTGAGGCCGCCCAGGCCGGTCATGGAGACGTTAAGCAAACGACGCATACAGGGAACCTCGTCAATGGATAAACAGGATGGCCAGCAGCAGCGGTGCCACCAGCCCCAGGCCGACCAGCGGCCAGGTGGCGACGCGGGCGCCGGCGTGCAGCTTCAGCAGGAACAGGCCGGTCACGCAGAACACCAGGCAGGCAAACGCGAACAGGTCCAGGAACAGGCTCCAGGCGCCGCCGGTGTTGCGGCCCTTGTGCAGATCGTTCAGGTAGGAGATCCAGCCGCGCGTGGTCAGCTCGTACTGCGTCTCGCCGCTGTCCAGTGCGACGCTGACCCAGGCATCGCCGCCCGGGCGCGGCAGCGGCACGTAAATCTCGTCGGGAGACCATTCGGCCTCGCGGCCATGCGCGTCGATATCGAATTCGCGCTGCAGCCAGTCGGCGAGTTCGGCGGGAACCGGGCTCTTGTCCTGGGCGGCGTTATTTCCGCGGTTGCCGGTATCGCCGTTTTTGCCGCTATTGCCGCTATTGCCGCCGTCGCTGCTATCGCCGTTCGTGCCCGCCAGGGCCGCCTTGCGGGCCTGCAAGGCCGCCAGCACCGGGGCCGGCGCCTCGGCATTGCGAACCACGACCTTCGGCTCGGCCTCGATCTGTCCGGCATGGTTCAGCGTGAAGCCGGTCACCGCGAACAGCAGCATGCCGATCAGGCAGAGCGCGGAGCTGATCCAGTGCCATTGGTGAAGGTGCTTGAGCCAGAACGCCCGGCGCTGCTGCGCCGCGCCCATATGGGATTCCATACGCGGCTCCAAAGGGGGTTCCAGGCGGGATTCGGTCATGACTGTGTTCCGGCGCTACTGCGTGTTGCTCGTCGCCGGGGCAATGCGGCGTGCGGGACGGCGGCGCAGCGACTTGCCGCAGGCTCTCTCGCCGTCCGTCGTCGGCCCGTCGTAACGGGAGTTTCAGGAGACCGAAAGAATAATTGTTCTCATTTGGTCCTGCAATGCGCGCGTGATTAATAAGTATTACAGCGCATTTCACGCGAGCCTAACTTGTAAGTAAGTGCATGTAACTTTACGCGTACTGCCACGATTGTGCCCGCATTTGCACTCATGGAAAGCCCTAGGCCCTCCTCGGTCAAGTTTGTCCGCCGGTCCGCCGTTATGCCGCGGACAAACACAATTTTTACGGTGGACCACGGGGAAACACGATGCTGGAACGTCTTAGCTTGAGAAAGAAATTGCTGCTGCCATTGGTGCTCAGCTGGGTGTGCCTGTTGGCGCTGCTGTTGTGGGATGCCTGGCAGATGCGCAACATGCGGCTCGACGAGCGGCGCACCGACCTCGTCCATGTCACCGAGACCGCGCTGTCGGTGGTCAAGGCCTACGAGGCCGAGGCGAAGGCCGGCAAGATGACCGTCGAACAGGCCAAGGAATTCGCCGTCGACAAGGTGCGGGCGATGCGTTTCGGCAGCGACGGTTACTTCACGCTGATGCGCTCGGACACCGTGGTCGTGATGCATCCGATCAAGTCCGAGATGAACGGCAAGAGCATGGCCGACTTCAAGGATCCGGCCGGCACCTACCTGTTCCGCGACATCGCCGAGATCGGCAAGGGGCCGGGCACCGGCTTCGTCCACTACCTGTGGCCCAAGCCGGGCGCGGAGGCGCCGCAGCCCAAGCTCAGCTATGTCGCCAACTTCAAGCCGTGGGACTGGAACTTCATCTCGGGCGTCTATCTGGACGATATCGACGCGGCCTTCCGCGCCTCGCTGTGGCAATCGCTGGGGCTGCTGCTGGTGATCGGCACGCTGATGAGCCTGGTCGTCGTCCGGATCGCGAACGGCCTGCACAAGCAGCTTGGCGGTGAGCCGGCGCTCACCTCGCATATCGCCAGCCGGATTGCGGAAGGCGATCTGGCCAGCCGCGTCGAGGTCGCGCCCGGCGACCAGCGCAGCGTGCTGTTCGCAATGGCCCAGATGCAGCAGCGGCTGACCGGCGCGATCGGCACCATCCGCGGTTCGGCCGATTCGATCGCCGGCGCGGCCAAGCAGATCGCCGCCGGCAACGCCGACCTGTCGCGCCGCAGCGAGGAGCAGGCCGCCTCGTTGGAGGAGACCGCCGCCAGCATGGAGCAGCTGACCAGCACCGTGCGCCAGACCGCCGACAACGCCCGCCAGGCCAGCCGGCTGGCCGAAGGCGCGTCGGAGATCGCGGTGCGCGGCGGCGAGATCGTCCATCAGGTGGTGTCCACGATGGGCGAGATCAAGGACGCGTCCGGCAAGGTGGTCGACATCATCGGCGTGATCGAAGGCATCGCCTTCCAGACGAATATCCTGGCGCTGAACGCCGCCGTCGAAGCGGCCCGCGCCGGCGACCAGGGCCGTGGCTTCGCCGTGGTGGCCGGCGAAGTGCGCAGCCTCGCTCAGCGCAGCGCCACCGCCGCCAAGGAAATCAAGGCGCTGATCGGCAACTCGGCGCAGCGCGTCGAGGACGGCTCGGCGCTGGTCGAGAACGCCGGCAAGGCAATGGGCGAGATCGTCGAGGCGGTCAAGCGCGTCACCGACCTGATCGGCGAAATGTGCGCCGCCACCGAGGAACAGACCGGCGGCATCGAGCAGGTGAACCAGGCCGTCACGCAGATGGACCAGATGGCGCAGCAGAACGCCGCGCTGGTCGAACAGGCGGCCGCCGCCGCGGCTTCGCTGGAAGACCAGGCCGACGCGCTGCACCGCGCGGTGGGGACGTTCCGGTTGGCGGCGTGATCTGGAAGACCCAGGCGGGAGGGTGACTTGGCATGTTGACGGGACGTGCTGGGTGCCTCTGGATGGCCTACCGTGTCGTGTGTATAGTCCACGCTCTGCGCTTGACGTAAGCCGGTGAACATCCGGCCCGCGAGCGCAGGGACTCAATACCAACAAGGACAGTTGCACACGGCCGCGCGCTCACAAGGCGACGCGAAGCCATCCATTCAGAGGAGCATCATGGCCCGTACCACCACCCTTCACCCCGTCCGTCCGATCGCCGCGCTACTGCTTTGCGCCGGCCTGCTCACCGGCGCCGCCCACGCACAGACCGTCGTCGCACCCGCCGCACCCGCCGCGACGACGGCTCCGGAAGCCGCCACGGCCCCTGCGGCGACCGCGCCGAGCCAGGTCCGCAAGGCCAATATCGTGATCGTCGGCACCGGCGGCACCATCGCCGGCGCCGGCGCCTCGGCCATCAATACCGCCGCCTACCAGTCCGCGGTGGTGCCGGTCGACAAGATCATCGCGTCGGTTCCCGAAATCTCGAAGGTCGCCAACGTCAAGGGCGAGCAGATCTTCCAGATCGGTTCGGAGAGCTTCAACAACGAGCGTCTGCTCAAGCTCGGCAAACGCGTCTCGGAACTGCTGAAGCAGCCGGACGTGGACGGCGTCGTGATTACGCACGGCACCGACACCATTGAAGAGACGGCCTACTTCCTGAACCTGACGCTCAAGAGCGACAAGCCGGTGGTGGTGGTCGGCTCCATGCGTCCGGGGACGGCGCTGGGCGCCGACGGCGCGCTGAACCTGTACGACGCGGTGCTGGTCGCTTCCAGCCCGGAGTCCAAGGGCAAGGGCACGCTGGTGGTGCTGAACGACGAGATCCACACGGGCCGTGACGTCACCAAGAGCAACACCTTCAAGACCGAGACCTTCCGCTCGCCGTTCGGCCCGCTGGGCTACGTGGTCGAGGGCCGCACGCTGTATTACCGCCTGCCGGCTCGTCCGCACACCACCGCGACCGAATGGGACATCGACCGGATCGACCGCCTGCCTGAAGTGGCGATCGTCTATGCGTACGGCAACGCCAACCCGGGCAGCGTCGACGCAGCGGTCAGGAACGGCGCCAAGGCGATCGTCTATGCCGGCACCGGTAATGGCAGCGTCGGCGAGTACATGGTCGAACCGCTGAAGGCCGCACGCGCCAAGGGCGTACAGATCGTCCGCGCCTCGCGCACCGGCAGCGGCGTGGTCATCCGCAACGGCGAGCAGCCCGACGACAAGTACGACTGGGTGGTGGTGGACGACCAGCTGCCGCAGAAGGCGCGCATCCTGACCGCGTTGGCCTTGACCAAGACCAACGACACGCGCGAGCTGCAGAAGATTTTGTGGAAGTACTGAAGTCTCGAAACGCTGACGCGCCGAGGGTGGCTGCCCGTCTGCCCTCGGCGCCCTCCATCAAAGGAGGAGTAACAGGATGTATCTCCCCCAATCAATACTTGTAATGAGATCAATTCTCATTTACTATCGCATCACTGTCTGACGACGCCGACACCCGAGTTTCACGGTGGCGTCGCAGACCAAGCCGGCAGCGCAACGCTCGCGCCCGCCGCACGAATTCCGCGACGCCGCCTGGCGGTGTCCGACAACCGTCTTTTGTGGGGACCGCTCCGTACCGCGGAGCGTTTGGCAGTAGCCAGTCGCCGGAGGATCAGGGAAGCAACCAGACCCCGCTTTCTTGATCGCCAAACTCCGTCGGCAAGCAAAGCCACCTTTTTATTCCTGGCGCCGTGCTTCTGCACGGCGTGTCTTTCCGGGCGCCCGTCCAGGGCGCGGCAGCCGGAACTTCCGTCGCCCGGCGCGCTTCTCGCGCCGGCGCATCGAGCGCCTTCCACTGGCTGTCCGCCGCTTCGCCATGCCGGCCCACCCGATGGCACCGATGGAGCTTCGCGATGGAACGCCTGTTCAAGCCGTTGACCGAACTGAAACGCATCCTGGCGCGGCAGTTGCGCGAGCAGCCGGGTTGCCATGATTGCCAGCTGCGCGCGGTGTGCGTGCACCGGCCGGACCATACCGGCTGCAACTGGAGCGCGGAAGTCGACTTTCCCGAACGATGCGACGACGATGCCGTCCGCGACCTGCGCCATGCGCGGCAGGTCATCATGCTGGTGCGCGAACGCTATAACGTCACCGCCGCCAGTCTTGCGGGCCAGGGCGGCCGCGCGGCAGGGGCGACTCCCGCCTAGGCGAGCCGACGCCTTCTCATTCGATCACGATCGCAGACCGCTCACGGCCGCCCGGCGGCCGGCACCGCCGGCACCGTCGCCGGCCTCAACACCAGCCACAACGCCACGCCGATCAGCGCCCCGCCCACCGCGTGCGCCCAGGACAGCGACTCGCCCAGAAACACCGCGCCCCACACGATGCCGAACGGCGGAATCAGGAAGGTCACGCTGAGCGCCCGCACCGGTCCGATATCGGCGATCAGCCGGAAGTAGAGGATGTAGGCCAGCGCGGTACAGACGATGCCCAGCGCCGCCATCGCCGCCCAGACGCCGGCACTGACCGCGGGCAGCGTGTTCTCGCGGACCAGGGCCGCCACGCAAAACGGCAGCAGGAACAGCGTCGCGCCGACCATGCTGCCCGCTGCCACCAGCCGCGCATCCAGCCCGCCCTGCTGGCTGATCCAGCGGCGCGTCAGAAAGCCGGCCAGGCCATAGCAGGCGGTGGCGGCGAGGCAAGCGAGCGCACCGAAAAGCACTTCAAGACTGAACGCGACCGGTCCGGTCCGCGTCAACACCGCGACGCCGGCCACGCCGATCAGTACGCCCGCGCCCTTGGCCAGCGTCATGCGTTCGGCGAAAAACAGCGCGCCGATCAGCACGCCCATCAACGGCGTCATGGCGTTGAACACCGCCGAATAGCCGGCCGGCAGCCACAGCGCGGCCACCGAGTACATCACGAAGGGGATGCCGGAATTGACGGCGCCGAGCACCATCACGCGGCCCCATTTGCCGCGCATGTCCCAGCGGATACGCAGCGCGGCGAGGATTACCGCCAACGCCAGCGCACCGATGACCACGCGCACGAAGGCGGCGGTCAGCGGACCGAGCACCGGCGCGCCGACACGGATAAAGAGAAAGCTGGCGCCCCAGATGGCGGACAGCGACAGCAGGCGGAGGAAATCGGCGGGAGTCATGACGGGATCGGCGCTTGTGGCGCGCGGTGAATGCGCGGTGAATGCGCGGGGGTGTGCGTCGAGTGCGCGACTGTGCGCGGATGGGCGGATTTGACCCCTGTCGTCCGCCAATGGCAAGCCGTTTTCGGACATGCGCATCGCCCCGGGACGGCGATCGGCGATGTAAGGACGCAACTGTTGCGCGACGGCATCAGCTTGACCCCACAACGGAAAGGGTAAATATTACAAGCAGTGACAAAACGCCTTAAGTGAATTAAACTCTGACCTGCGCCAGAGTTAATTGACCCCTCCGACGCATTCCCGACGAGCCGCCAGGCAACTGGCGGCTTCTTTTTTTGGTGCCGGGATTGCCGGGATTGCCTGATTGCGGAGATCGCGGAAGGCTCGGAGACCGCGAACCCCCGAGGGCCGCACCGTACGATCCGCCGCCGCGCGCCCCACGCCGAAACGTACCCGTTTCTGCGAACCCCCTCGCCAACGCGGCGCTACACCGGCTGCAACGTCACGCCCTGCTCGCAGCGCTCGATCAGCTCCGCCAGCGGCACGCCGGCACCGAACAGGAAGCCCTGCACCGCGTCGCAGCCCTGCTCCCGCAGGAAGTGGAACTGGTCGGCGGTTTCGACGCCCTCGGCCACCACCTGCAGCCGCAACTGATGGCCGAGCGCGATGATCGCCGCCACCACCGCGCGGTCTTCGTCATTGCTGTCGCCGCCGGCGAGGTTGGCGACGAAGGAGCGGTCGATCTTCAGCTTGTTGATCGGCAGCCGCGTCAGATAGCTCAAACCCGAATAGCCGGTGCCGAAGTCGTCGATCGACAGGCCCACACCGAGCGCGCGGATGCCGCGGAACGCCTCGATGGTCTGCGGCGTGCCCTCGATCAAAATGCCCTCGGTGACTTCGATCGCCAGATTGCGGGCCGGCAGCCCGCTTTCGCGCAGGCAGCGGTCGACCAACTCGGGAAAGTCCGCCTGCTGCAGATGCGGCGGCGAAATATTGACCGCGACCTCGAGGTCGATGCCGGTGCGCATCCGCAGCGTCTGGATTTCGCGGCAGGCGGTCGCCAGGACCCATTCGCTGATCGGCACGATCAGCCCGCACTGCTCGGCGATCGGGATGAACTGACCCGGCTGCATCGCGCCACGCTCCGGGGTGTGCCACGACAGCAGCGCCTCGACGCCGACGATGCGCTGGCTGGCGGTGTCGACCAGCGGCTGATAGCGCAGCGTGAATTCCTGCTCGACCAGCGCGCGCCGCAGCAGGCCCTCGATGGTGAAGCGGGCCAGCGACGCCTCCTTCATGTCCGGCGAGAAGCGGCGCACCTGGCCGCGGCCGCCCTGCTTGGCGGCATGCAACGCCGCATCGGCCGCCTGCAGCAGGTCGGCGACGGTATTGCCGTCTGCCGGGAACAGCGCCATGCCGATCGACGGCACGACGCGCAGCCGTACGCCGCCCAGCCGCAATTCCTCGGACAGCCGCGCGACGATCTTGGCGGCCGCCAGTTCGGCCTCGCTTTCATCGGCGATGTCCGACAACACCACGGCGAACTCGTCGCCATCCATCCGCGCCGCCAGGTCGGCCCGGCGCACGGCGGCGCGCAGCCGGTCGGCCATGGTGCGCAGCACGTCGTCGCCGACATGGTGTCCGAGCGAATCGTTGATGCGCTTGAATTGGTCGAGGTCGATCAGCAGCAAGGCAACCCGTCCGTCACGGGCACCGATCGCCTGCAGCAGCGCGTCGGCACGGCCGCTCAGATAGTCGCGGTTGGGCAGCCCGGTCAGCGTGTCGTGGTGCGCGAGATGATCGATATAGGCATCGGCGCGCCGGCGCTCGGTCAGATCGTGGGCAATCGCCAGGTAGCCGCCGGCGCCGTCCTCTCCCGCGTCGCCTTGGTGCCTGCCGGCGTCGCCACCGGCCCCCGGCAGCGGCAACAGCGTCAATTGCACGGGCAGCGTCGAACCGCCCTTGCGCACGTAATGCCAGGTGTGCTCGTCGACCAGCCCGAGGCGCGGCTTGGCGATCAGCGCTTCGAAACCCGGCGCCACCGGCTGGCCCAGTTCGGCGGACAGTGCGCGGGCCCGCGCGGCGAGTTCTCCCGGTTCGTGCAGCGCGCTGTACGGAATGCGTCCGACCAGTTCGTGCGCCTGGTACCACAGCATCTGCTCGCCGGGGCGATTGATCGAGGTGATCGTGCCGTGCCGGTCGAACCCGATCACGCAGATCGGCGCATGGTCGAGCAGGCGCGCGTGCCGCTGCGCCACCACGTCGGCCGACTGCCTGGCACGTTCGGCGTTGCGGCGCCGCGCGGCCAGATGCCACACCAGAGCGCCGAGCAGCACGGTGCCGAGCGTGCCGGCCGCGATCACCAGCGGTACCGGGGCGGGGCCGCCGTCTTCGAAGGCGGGCAGCGTGCTCGCGCGCACGGTCCAGGTCTGGCCGCCGAACGACAGCTCGCGATCGAGTTGGCGCAGCGGATGCGAATGCGTGCGCGGCGCCGCCTCGCCGCCCGCCCGGGCCAGCAGCACGGTGCTGGCGGCGGAGGGCCGCCCCTGATACAGCGACAGCGAGAGCTTGCCGCCATGGATCGCCGCGGCATCGGCAAGCAGGTCGCCGAGCCGGTAGGCGGCATAGACATAGCCGAGCACGGCGTGCCGGCGCTCATCCACCGCGTTCAGCGGCATGCCGTTGCGGTAGACCGGCAGATACAGCACCGTGCCCTGCAGCGCGACGCTGCGATGGGCCTCGCGCAGCAGCGTCACGCGGGAAGTCATGCGCGCCTGCATCGCGTCGCGCGCCGCTTCTGCCGCCGCGCGGCGGGCCGGGTCGGACAGATGGTCGAAGCCCAGCGCGCCGATGGTGCGGCCGGCGAAGGGCTCGACATAGATGCCAGGCGCGTAGACCTCGCGCTCGCCGCGCGGAAACACGTCGAAGGCGGGCAGGCCGTCGGCGCGGACGGTGTCGATCAGCGCCTCCAGCCCGGATGCATCCGTCAATCTGGCATAGCCGACCGAGTGGATGCCGGCCGGCAGATCGTCGACCTGCGTGGCAAGCATATAGGCGCGCCATTGGTCGCGCGTGGTGTCGGGATCGGCCCCCAGCAGGCCGCTGGCTCCGCGCAGCAGACGCTCGCCGGTGTCGAGACGCTGGCGCACCGCCATTACGCTCGCCGTCAGCATCGCATCGAGGCGCTGCGCGGCGGCCCGCTCGCTCCACGCGGCGGTCTGCACGGCGGCCACCGCGGTGACGCAGGCGCCGGCGGCCACGACCAGCAGAGCCAGGACGGCAGGAGGAAGCGAAGGCAGTTTCATCGCGGTAGCAAGGCGGCGGGGCGGCGGGGCGGCCTGGATTGGGGCGCCGGAGCGTGGCGCCAGAGCGGTGACCGGCACCGATGCCGCTGGCGTCCAGGCTCCGATCACGGCTTGGACTATACCGCGCGAAATGCACTTTGCGACAGCCGCCAGGCCCGCCCCGGCTACTCGCACCATGCCGCTCGATGTGATACGGTGACGCCTACGGAACCCGCCGACCCCGGGGAACGCCCTTGCGGGCACGCATGCACCCGTCCCCCTTGCTCGACGCCTCGCCCAACGCACCGCAGAAAGGACCGCCCGACACACCGAACGACGATCGCCGCGCGCAAGCGCCCGCGGCACAGACACGTCGTCCGCGTTTCGCGCTGTCGTTGACGACCCGCATCGCGCTGGTCACCGCCGGTCTGTCGACCGTGCTTGGCGCCGCCATCGTGGTCGGCTCGCTGCAATCGGCCCACGCCGATCTGCGTGACGCCCTGCAGGCGCAGCAGGATTCCGTGGTCAAGCTGACCGCGGAGCAACTGGACACGGCGGTCAGCGATCGCCTGATCTTGCTCGAACACCTGGCCCCGCAATTCAAGACCATGATGGACGCGCCGCCCGCCCAGTTGCAGGCGATGCTCAGCCGCGCGCTGCCGATTCCCGGCACCTTCAACAGCGCCGTCGTGGTCGACGCCAGGGGCATGCTGCTGGCCCGCGACGGCACCGTGGTATCGGTCGCGGACCGCACCTACTTTCGCGAGACCGCACGCACGCTGGCGCCCGTGATCAGCCCGCCGATCCGGGCGCGGGCCGATGGTTCGGTCGGCGTGCTGCTGGCCGTGCCGATCGTCTCGGACGACAAGACCTTCCTCGGACTGGTAGGCGGCTGGATCGACCTGGGGCGCTCCAACTTCCTGGTGGAGGTGCCGCACAGCCCGATCGGCAGCACCGGCTTCTATTGCCTGGTCTCGGCCGGGCCCCAACCGGTTTACGTGCAGCACCGGTTGCAGCAGCAGGTGGGACGACCGGCGCGCGCGCAGGGCGAGACCTGCGGGGTGCAGGCGCAACCGGCCACGTTCGAATTCCTGACCCCGCGCCAGCCGGTCATCGCACGGTATCTGATGGCCACCACCGGCTGGGAACTGGTCGCGGTGCTGCCGGCCAAGGAAGCCTTCCAGCCCTTGCACGCGATGCAGCAGCGCTTCCTGCTGTGGTCCGCGGTGGCCGTCGGCATGGTGGCGATGCTGAACTGGTTCGCGGTGCACTGGATGTTCGCGCCGCTGGCGCAGTTGCGGCGCGTGGTGCGCGACAGCGCGCGCGACCTGTCGGCCTTCGAGCGGCTGTCGACCGATCGCCACGACGAGATCGGCGTGCTGGCGCGCGCCTTCGCCCGGCTGATGCGCGACGTGCGCGAGCGCCGCGAACAGCTGCATCGCAGCGAGGCGCGCCTGCGCGCGGTCACCGACACGCTGCCCTCGCTGCTGGCCTTCATCGACACCGAAGAGCGCTACGTCTTCAACAACCTCGCCTACGAGCGCACCTTCGGCATTCCGCTCGATCAGCTGCGCGGCATGACGCTGCGCGAGCTGCTGGGCGAGGCCCGCTACGCGCGCATCCAGCCGTATCTGCAGCAGGCGCTGGCCGGCACCGCGGTCACCTTCGAGACCGAATTCCACGACCCCGACTACCACTGCACCGAGACCAATTTCCGGCCCGAGTGGAGTGCCGACGGCAGCCGCGTCGAGGGCGTGCATGTCCACGTGCAGGACATCACCGCGCGCAAGCTCGAGACGCTGCGGCTGGCGCAGATCTCGCGCCTGGACCACCTGACGCAGCTGCTGAACCGCAGCGCCTTCGAGACGCGGCTCGCCGAGGCGATGGCGCGCAGCCGTTCGCAGGAGCGCTTGATGGCGCTCCTCTACCTCGACATGGACCGCTTCAAGGCGGTCAACGACCACTATGGGCACGCGGCCGGCGACCAGCTGCTGCAGAGCTTCGCCAAGCGCGTGCAGCGCTGCGTGCGCGAGCGCGACGCGGTGGCGCGCCTGGGCGGGGACGAGTTCGCCATCGTGATGGAGGACATCGACCGGCCCGATGTCGCGGTGCGCGTGGCCGGGGCGATCCTGCATTCGGTGGGCCGGCGCTTCTTCATCGAGGGCGCCTTCGTCGACGTCAATGTCAGCATCGGCATCGCGCTGTACCAGGGTGCCCCGATCACGTGGCAGCAGCTGGCCAAGGAGGCCGATGCGCTGCTGTACCGCGCCAAGGACGGCGGACGCGGCCGCTTCGAGATCGGCCCGCCGGAGCTGGCGAACCGGTCGCGCGAGGCGCGCTCGTAGGGCCGCCTTTGCCGCCTTCGCCGCCTTTGCCGCCTTCGCCGCCTTCGCCGCCGGGGCCGCCCTGCGTCGGCGCCACGGGCGGATCCGGCAGCGGCGGCACCGGCGGCAACCCGAGCATTGGCGGCGTATCCTAGAAGACCGATTCGTACCGTTCGTTCACAGGAGCCAGTCATGTCAGACCAGCAGCCCCCAGCGACCCGCATCGAACAGGACAGCCTGGGCCAGGTACCCGTCCCCGCCGACCACCTGTGGGGCGCGCAGACCGAGCGCTCGCGCCAGAACTTCCGCATCGGCAACGAGAAGATGCCGCCGGCGCTGATCGAGGCATTTGCGATCCTGAAGCTGTGCGCGGCACGCGCGAACCGCGAGCTGAACGTGCTCGACGCGGGGCTGGCGCAGGCGATCGAACAGGCCGCGGAGGAGATCATCGCCGGCCAGTGGCCCGACGAGTTTCCGCTGTCGGTCTGGCAGACCGGCTCGGGCACGCAGACCAACATGAACCTGAACGAGGTGATCGCCAACCGTGCGATCCAGCTGCTCGGCGGCGAGGTCGGCAGCAAGCGGCCCGTTCATCCCAACGACCACGTCAACGCGAGCCAGTCGTCGAACGACAGCTTCCCGACCGCGATGCATATCGCCGCGGCGCGCGCGGTGCAGCGCCAGCTGCTGCCGGCGCTGGAGACGCTGCAGAAGACGCTGGGCAGCAAGGTCGAGGCCTTCGCCGATATCGTCAAGGTCGGCCGCACCCATCTGCAGGATGCCGTGCCGCTGACGCTGGGCCAGGAGTTCTCCGGCTACCAGGCGCAAGTCGCCGACGCGCAGGCGCGGCTGCACCATGCCGTGCTGCGCGCGATGCCGGTGCCCCAGGGCGGCACCGCGGTCGGCACCGGCCTCAATGCGCCGGCCGGCTTTGCCGCCGCCTTCGCGCGCGCGCTGGCCGACTACACCGGCCTGCCGTTCGAGCCCGCCGCCAACCGCTACGCGCTGCAGGCCGCGCACGACGCGCTGGCCGACCTGTCGGGCGCGCTCAATACCACGGCTTCGTCCTTCCTGAAGATCGCGCGCGACTTCATGCTGCTGGGCTCGGGCCCGCGCGCGGGCTTTGCCGAGCTGCAGCTGCCGGCCAACGAGCCGGGTTCGTCCATCATGCCGGGCAAGGTCAATCCGACCCAGGCCGAGGCGCTGGCGATGGTCTGCTGCCGCGTGATCGGCAACCACACCACCATCACGCTGGCCAACGGGCTGGGCACGCTGGAACTGAACGCCTACAAGCCGGTCATCGTTTACAGCCTGCTGCAGTCCGTTACACTGCTGGCCGACGCGGCGGCCAGCTTCGCCGAACACATGGTGGCCGGCGTCGAAGCGGACCGGGCGCGCATCGCCGAGCTGCTCGAACGCTCGCTGATGCCGGTCACCGCGCTGAATCCGCATATCGGCTACGACAAGGCGGCCGAAATCGCCAAGCTCGCGGTGGCCCGCAACCTGTCGCTGCGCGAGGCGGCGATCGCCTCCGGCCATGTCACCGCCGAGCAGTTCGAGCAGTGGATCGATCTGAAAGGGATGACGCGCGAGGTGTAGCGCCGCGGCGCACCGGTGCTGGCGGACACGTCCACGACCGCGCATGCGGCCGCCCACACATGGAACGACCCTATCGACCGGCCCCGCGCTGCCGCGGCGGCCGGCGACAAACCCGCTTGAGACGGGCAGACGACGATCGGGGATAACAACGATCGCATTGACGAGATGATTCCTGCTCCCATTCCCGCCGATGACCAGCGGCGCCTCGACGCGCTGTACTCGCTGAACCTGCTCGATACCGCCGCCGAAGAGCGCTTCGACCGGCTGACCCGCCTGGCCAGGCGGCTGTTCGACGTGCCGATCGCGCTGGTCAGCCTGGTCGATGCCAGGCGCCAGTGGTTCAAGTCCTCGTTCGGCCTGGCCGCCCGCGAAACGCCGCGCGAGCAATCGTTCTGCGGCCATGCGATTTTGCGCGACGACCTGCTGATCGTGCCCGATGCGCTGCAGGACCAGCGCTTTCACGACAACCCGCTGGTCACGGGCGCGCCCGGCGTGCGTTTCTATGCCGGCTGCCCGCTCGCGGTACGGGGCGGCGCCAAGGTCGGCACGCTGTGCCTGATCGACACCGAGCCGCGCGAGTTCGACAAGGACGATCAGGCGCTGCTGCACGATCTGGGTCGCCTGGCCGAGCAGGAACTGGAGTCGGCGCAACTGGCCTCGATGGACGACCTGACGATGCTGTCGAACCGCCGCGGCTTCTCGGCGCTGGCGCAGCATGCGCTGGCGGTCTGCCAGCGCCAGGGAATGCCCGTCACACTGCTGTTCTTCGACATGGACGGCTTCAAGGCCATCAACGACCGCTTCGGGCACGCCGAGGGCGATCTGGCGCTGGCCGCCTTCGCCGACCACCTGCGCCAGGCCTTCCGCGAGTCCGACCTGATCGGACGCCTGGGCGGCGACGAGTTCGTCGTGCTGCTGGTCGACGCCTCGGCCGACCAGTGCGACGCGATGCTGGCCCGGCTGCGGCAAGTCGTGGACGCGTACAACGCGCAGAGCCAGCGCGGCTATGCGCTCGATTTCAGCGCCGGCGCGGTCGCCTTCGATCCCGCCCGGCACACCGGCATCGCCGACCTGCTGGCGCAGGCCGACCAGGCGATGTACGCCAACAAGGCACGCAGGAAGGGAACGCCGCCCGCCGCGCCACAGTAACTCGCGTTGCGGCCGCCGCCGCGCCGTGTTACTGTCCGCCCATCCAGGAGAAAGCGAGCCTGCGGCGCGACAGCGCGGCGGCAGCGCTGCCGAAGGCGTACCCCCGAAACGCTCAGGTACCGAAGACTGGAGACGACAACGAACTGGAGAGCGCCGCCATCATGGTTCAGCGATGACGGCCGCCGAAGGGGCAAACCGGGTCCGGGGCGGACGCGGTGAATCTCTCAGGCAAAAGGACAGTGGGGGCAGCCGGGTTGGCATCGACGATGCCGGCCGGCTGCCCCTTTTTGCATCCTGGAGCCTGAAATGAAAGTCATCGTGATGGGGGCCGGCGTGATCGGCGTGGCCTCGGCGTGGTATCTGTCCAAGGCCGGCCATGAGGTCGTCGTGCTCGAGCGCAATGCCGGCGCGGCACGCGAAACCAGCTTCGGCAACGGCGGCCAGATCTCGGTCAGCCATGCCGAGCCCTGGGCCAACCCCTCGGCGCCGCTGAAGCTGCTCAGCTGGCTGGGACGCGAGGACGCACCGCTGCTGTTCCGCCTGCGCGCCGACCCGGCGCAATGGTCGTGGGGGCTGAAGTTCCTGCGCGAATGTCCGGCCCGGCGTTCCACCCGCAACATGATCCAGCTGCTCAACCTCGGCACCTACAGCCGCGCCAGCCTGCAGGCGCTGCGCGCCGAGACGGGCATCGAATACGATCATCTGACCCGCGGCATCCTGCACTTCTATACCAGCCAGAAGGAATTCGACGCGGCCATCGAGCCGGCGCGCATCATGCGCGAGCTGGGCTGCGAGCGCCGCGTGATCGGTCCCGACGAAGTGGTGAAGCTCGAACCGGCGCTGGCCTCGATCGCGCCGCGGCTGGCGGGCGCCACCTACACCAGCGAGGACGAGTCCGGCGACGTGCACCGCTTCACCACCGGGCTGGCCGCGCTGTGCGAGGCGCGCGGCGTGCGCTTCCGCTACGGCGTGCGCGTGCAGCGGCTGCTGGCGGAAGGCGGTCGCATGCGCGGGGTCGAGATCGCCGACGAGACCGGCGCCTACACCGTCGAGCAGGCGGACGCCTACGTGCTCGCGCTCGGCAGCTTCAGCCCGATGCTGGCGCGGCCGCTCGGCGTCAAGCTCGATATCTATCCGGCCAAGGGTTATTCGGCCACGCTGCCGGTGCTCGACCCGGAGCGCGCGCCGAGCGTCAGCCTGACCGACGACGAGTACAAGCTGGTGTTCTCGCGTCTGGGCGACCGGCTGCGCATCGCCGGCACCGCGGAGCTCAACGGCTATTCGATGGAGCTGAACCCGGTGCGCTGCGAGGCCATCGTGCGGCGCACGCTGGAGATCTTCCCCGGTGTCAGCCGTCCCGAACTGGCGCGCTACTGGACTGGCCTGCGACCCGCGACGCCGGGCAACGTGCCGTATATCGGCGCGAGCGCGGTGCAGGGGCTGTACCTGAACACGGGCCATGGCACGCTGGGCTGGACCCACGGCTGCGGCTCGGGACGCGCGATCGCCGAGCTGATCAGCGGCCGCGTGCCGGAGGTGGACTTTGGCTTCTGCGGTCCGCTGCCGGAGGCGCCACGGATGGCGCGGCCGCTCGCACCGGTGGTGGCGGCGCGTGCCGCCGCGTCGGAGCCGGCAGAGGTTTGATCCGGGGTTTGATCCGGGGTCTTATACGGATCTGATACGGATCTGATACGGGCCTGAAACAACGACACCGGCGCGGCATGGCATCGCCATGCGCGCCGGTGTTTTCGTTTCATCGTTGGCGTGGATGCGTCCGGGCACGCCTCGGGCACGCCTTGGAGATGCATCAGGACAAGTATCGGAACACGTGCCGAGCATGCATCGCGCACGCACCGGGCCCCGCATGCCGGCGAAAGCGTACCCGTTTCTGCGTGCCCCTCGCGCAAACCGTACCCGTTTCTGCGTACCCGTTCGCGAGCGTCGATGGGCCGGCTGATTGCGATGAAACCGCCGGTAAAACCGGCGTGCCGGCAGGCGATGGATAGCGGCGCCGTACCCGTTTCTGCGTCGCGCGAACTCAATCAATATGGACGCCGCGCGCAAAGCGTACCCGTTTCTGCGTGCCTGGCAGCGGTGCGAAACCAGGTCCGGCATGACGGTGCGATGCACGGCATCGCACCGTCACGCCGTCGCACCATGGCACCGTCGCATCATCCCGCCATCGCCAGGCTCAGGCGATGGTATCCACCACGCCACCATCGACCCGCAACGCGGCACCGGTGGTCGCCGATGCCTGCGGCGAACAGACGTAGACCACCATGTGCGCGACCTCCTCCACCGTGGCCGCGCGCTGGAGGATCGAGCTGGGCCGATGCGCCTTGACGAACTCGGCGGCCGCCTCCTCGATCGACAGCCCCGCCTTCTGCGCGTCCTCCCGCAGCATCTCGCGCAGGCCGTCCGACAGCGTCGGCCCCGGCAAGACCGCGTTGACGGTCACGCCGGTGCCGCTGAGCCGTTTGGCGAGGCCGCGCGATACCGCCAGCTGCGCGGTCTTCGAGAAGCCGTAATGGATCATGTCCTCCGGCGTGTTCAGCGCGGACTCCGACGAGATGAACACCACGCGGCCCCAACCGTTCGCCGCCATCGCCGCCGTATACGCCCGCGCCAGCCGCACGCCCGACATCACGTTGACATCGAAGATGCGGGTCCAGTCCTCGTCGCTCAGTTCATAGAAGTCGCGCGGACCGTAGATGCCGGCGTTGTTGACCAGAATGTCCACCGCCGGCTCGGCGGCCACGATTGCATCGCAGCCCTCGGCGCCGCCGACGTCGGCCGCGACGCCGCGCACCGTGGCGCCCGGCACCTCGCGCACCACGTCGGCAATGGCGCCCTCGACGGTGTCCTGCTTGCGGCCATTGACGATGACGGTGGCGCCGCTGCGCGCGAGGCCGATGGCGATGGCCAGCCCGATGCCCGCGGTCGAGGCGGTGACAAGGGCGGTCTTGCCGGTGAGATCGATCTGCATGAGTACCTCCTGAATCAGTGGGACAGCAGGGCAGAGGATGCAAACGGTTGGCGAAAGCCGTACGCAGAAACGGGTACGCTATTGGAGAAAATCGCCACCACCGCCGTATGCCGCGGACTAGTGGCGGCGTTCGCCTCGTGCGTCGCCCGCTGCGGGAAACACCACGCGCACCCGCAGCCCCGGCTCGTTATCTTCCAGCGACAGCGTGGCGCGATGCACCTGGGCGATCTCGTCGACGATGGCCAGGCCCAGGCCGCTGCCGCCGCTCGGTGCATCGGGCAGGCGGTAGAAGCGATCGAGCACGCGGGCGCGCTGCTCGGGCGGGATGCCGGGACCGTTGTCCGCGACCATCAGCGCGACGCGGCCCGCATCCGCGCGCTGCACGCGCACGTCGACCTTGCCGCCGGCCGGCACATAGCGCAGGGCGTTGTCGATCAGATTGGTCAGCAGGATGCGCAGCGCGTCGGGGTCGCCCTGCACGGTCAGCCCGGCCGAGTCTCCATCGCGGCCATCGTGACCGTTGTCGCCATCGTGACCAACCCGACCATGGCGACCATCCCCACCATGGCGACCATCGGCACCGCCGTCGCCATCGGTAGTGTCGAGCCCCAGGTCGATATGCCGATCGAGGGCGGCCTGCGTCATCTCGCCGACCACCGTTGCGGCCAGCTCGCGCAAGGCGACCGGCTGATGGCCAGCGACGGCCGCGCCGGGCTCGTGGCGCGCGAGGGTCAGCAACTGCGTCACCAGATGCGTCAGCCGCTCGAGCCCGTCGCGCAGATTGCCGACCGCCTCGCGGCGCGCCGGCTCGCTGTCGGCGCGTTCGACCAGTTGCGCCTGCAGCTGCAGCGCGGTCAGCGGCGTGCGCAGCGCGTGCGCGGCATCGGCGATGAACGCGCGCTGCGTGTCGATCGCGTCGGACAGCCGCGCCAGCAGCAGGTTGAGCGCCTCCGTCAGCGGCGCGATCTCGGCCGGCATCTGCGCCACCGCCAGCGGCGACAGCGCATTGGCATCGCGCTTGCCGACCTGCCGCGCGATCTCGCGCACCGGCCGCAGTCCGCGGCCCACCGCCAGCCAGACCATCCAGCCCAGCAGCGGCAGCAGCAACAGCAGCGGTGCGACGGTGCGCAGCGCCATCCGCGCCGCCACTTCGCGGCGCGCGCTCATCGGCTGCGCGATCTGCACCACCGCCGGCCCGAGCTGCACGCTGTAGATGCGGAACTCGCCGTCGTCGGTGCGCACATTGGAGAAGCCGAGCTCCGCGCGCGGCGGCAGCGACGGCCGCGAATGCGACAGATAGAGGCTGCGGCCGGTGCCGTCCCAGATATGGATGACCACGTCCTCGTCGGAACGGAACAGATTGTCGGTGCCGGGCGGCAGCGGCGGCGGCAGCGATGGCATCGCCGGGCCGCTGAACTGGCTCGGCAGCGCGAGCGCGACCTGGCGCATCTGGTAGTCGAACAGCGCGTTGGCCTCCTGCCGGGCCTGGCCGTAGATCAGCGCGGTGGCCGCGGCGATGCCGGCCAGCAGGCCGAGCGCCAGCCACCACAGCAGGGTCCGCTGGATCGATCGCATCAGCGCGCTCCTCCAGCGGCTTCATTGTCCTTGCCGCCGTCTTTCTTGCTGCCCGTCTCGCTGCCCGTCTCGCTGTCCTTCTCGCCGCCGTTGTCCCCCTGCTGCACGCCTTCATCGAGCTTCGGGCAGACATAACCGACACCGCGGATATTGCGGATCAAACCCTGGCCGAGCTTCTTGCGCAGCGCGTGGATATAGACCTCGACCGTGTTGCTGCCCACCTCGTCGTCCCAGCCGTACAGCTTCTCCTGCAGCTGCGGCACCGACCAGACCTTGCCCGGACGCGCCAGCAGCGCCGCCAGCAACGCGTATTCGCGCGCCGACAGATGGACCGGCTCGCCCGACAACGTGACTTCGCGCGTGGCCGGATTGAGCACGATGGCGCCGTAGCGGACCAACGGCTCGGCGCGGCCCTGCGCGCGCCGAGCCAGCGCGTGGATGCGGGCCACCAGCTCCTGCAGGTCGAAGGGCTTGACCAGATAGTCGTCGGCCCCGGCGTTCAATCCGGCGACGCGATCGGCGACCGCATCGCGCGCGGTCAGGATCAGCACCGGCGTGGCGACGCCGCGCGCCCGCATGCCGGACAACACATCAAGACCGGATCGGCGCGGCAGGCCGAGATCGAGCAGCACCAGATCGTGCTGCCCCTCGGCCGCGCCGCCGGCGGCGACGCCGGGCGGTTGCGTAGCGGCCGACAGGCCGGCCTCGCCGTCGCGTACCCAGTCCACCGCGAAGCCTTCCTGACGCAGCGCCAGCCGCACGGAATCGCCGATCATCGTGTCGTCCTCGATCAGCAGCACACGCATCGCTTCGCTCCGTTCGTTCGCCCCGCCGGGCGTGCGCAGCGGCTCATCGCCGGTCGACCGCTTCGGCCAGCGCGTGCGCCAGCCCGGGCAGCGCCGGAAAGCGCGCGGTGATGACCTGCACCGGCACCGGCTCGAGGAACGCGCGCATGCGCCCCTTGTCGACGAAGCGCGCGTTGAAGCTCGACGCCGCCAGCGCCTCGACGAAGCGCGGCACGATGCCGCCGCCGATATAGACGCCGCCGCGCGCGCCGAGGATCAGCGTCACATCGGCCGCGACCGACCCGAGCAGGCCGCAGAACACCGCGAGCGCGCGCTGGCACAGCGCATCGCCGCGCTGCAAGGCGCCCTCGGTGACCTCCGCCGCGGTCAGCGGCACGCGCACGGGCGTACCCGTTTCTGCGGCCAGCGCGGCATGCGTGTGCGACAGCCCCATGCCCGACAGCAGCCGTTCGGCCGAGACGCGGCCGTGCTCGCGATGCGCGGCATGCCAGGCAATCCACTCGTCGTCGGTGGCCGGCATCAGCTCGACATGCCCGCCCTCCCCCGCCAAGGCCACGGGCCCCGCGCCGTGGCGGCCGGGGATCAGCCCCGATACCCCGAGCCCGGTGCCGGGGCCGATCAGGGCCAGCGGCGTGTCCGTGGCGGGCGTGCCGGCACGCACGGGCGCGAGCTCGCCAGGCTGCAGGTACGGCAGGGCCAGCGCCAGCGCGGTGAAATCATTCAGCGCCAGCAGTGTCTCCAGGCCCAGCGCCTGGCGCACCGCCTCGATCGAGAAGGCCCAGGCGTGGTTGGTCAGCTTGACGCGATCGCCGGTGACCGGATTGGCGAGGCCGATCGCCGCGTGGCGCGGCTGCGGGCCGGGCAGCTGCGACAGGTATTGCCGCATCGCCGCTTCCAGCGACGGATAGTCGGCGACCTTCAGTGCCGTGACCGGTCCGATCGCATCGGGCGCGGTCTGCAGGGCGAAGCGGACATTGGTGCCGCCGACATCGGCGAGCAGGCGTGGGTAGGTAGTCATCGCAGGGCGGAAAACATCGGGCGAAATTCGGGCCGTGGTGGCAACGCGTGCATTCGGGCTACGTGTTCGGGCTACGTGTTCGGGGGCGTGTTCGGGCGGTGTGTTCGGGCGGCGTATCGAAGCGGCGTATCGAGTCAGCGTAGTCAGGCCTCGCAGTCAGGCAGTGAACACATCGAACCCATGCCGATGCCGGCTGGCCACCAGCCCCACCGGCAACGCGGGCCCCGGCTCCTGCAGCGCGCGCTCGAACACCTCGGCCTTGGCCGCGCCGGCAAACGCCAGGAAGACGCGCTCGGCCGCCAGCAACGCGGCCAGGTTCAGCGTCACGCGCGCATGCGGCGCGCTGGCCGGGCGTGTCACCACATAGCAGGGCGTATCGCCGTTCAGCGCTTCGCCGAGCTCCGGCGCATCGGCGAACAGCGACGCGGTATGGCCGTCCTCGCCCATCCCGAGCACCGCCACGTCGGGCTGGCGAAACGCGGCATTGAGGCGCACCACCGCCCGCGCGGGCTCGGACGCCTCGACCGCATCGGCGATCAGCGGCACGAAGCTGGCGGCGGCCGCGGCATCGCGCAGCAGGTGTTCCTGCACGAGGCGCGCATTGCTGTCCTCGTGTCCGGGCGGCACCGCGCGCTCGTCGACCAGCGTGATGGTGACCGCGTCCCAGCGCACCGGCCGATAGCGCAGCCGCTCGAACATCGGCACCGGCGAGCGCCCGCCCGAAACGGCCAGCACCGCGTGTCCGCGGTCCTGGATGGCGAGGTCGAGCGCGTGACTGACGGAGGCGGCCAGCGCTTCGGCCTGGTCCAGCAGCGAGGGATGTTCGAAGCGGCGCATGGCGATTTCCGGGTCAAGGTTCGTTGGAGCGGAGCGGCGGGCCGATTCGCCAAAGCGGGCGAGCCGGCGTCAGACCTCCTCGTGCCACAGCGCGTTGTCGCGCGAGAGCAGCGCGGAGGACGCGGCCGGTCCCCAGGTGCCGGCGGTATAGGGCTTTGGCGGCAGCGAACTCTCGGCCCAGGTGTCGATGATCGGCTCGACCCAGCGCCATGCCTGCACCTGTTCGTCGCGGCGCACGAACAGGCCCAGCCGTCCGCGTATCACGTCGAGCAGCAGGCGTTCGTAGGCACCGGCGCGGCGCACCTTGAACGAGTTGGCGAAATCAAGGTCGAGCGAGGTCGGCGTCAGCGCGACCGTGTCGCCGGGCTGCTTGACGAGGAAATACAGCCGGATGCTTTCCTCGGGCTGCAGCCGGATCACCAGCCGGTTCTGCGGCGACAGCGTCAGCGGACGGGGAAAGATCGCATGGGGCACGTCGCGGAAATGGATCACGATCTCGGCCACGCGCGACTGCATCCGCTTGCCAGTACGCAGGTAGAACGGCACGCCGGCCCAGCGCCAGTTGGCGATCTCGGCCTTGATCGCGACGAAGGTCTCGGTGCGGCTGTCCGGCGCGATGCCGGGCTCTTCGAGATAGCCGGGCACCGGCTTGCCGGCGATGGCGCCAGCGCGGTACTGCCCCCGCACCGTCTTCTCGGCCACCTCCTGCGGCGAGATCGGCTTGAGCGCCTTCAGGATCTTGATCTTCTCGTCGCGCACCGCGTCTTCGGTCAGGCTGGTGGGCGGTTCCATCGCGACCATGCAAAGCAACTGCAGCAGGTGGTTCTGCACCATGTCGCGCAGCGCGCCGGTCTGGTCGTAGAAATCGCCGCGGCCCTCGACACCGAGTTCCTCGGCGATCGTGATCTGCACGTCCTGCACCCATTCGCGCCGCCACAGCGGCTCGAACAGCGCGTTGCCGAAGCGGATCGCCATCAGGTTCTGCACCGACTCCTTGCCCAGGTAGTGATCGATCCGGTAGATCTGCTCCTCGGCGAAGTAGCGCGCCACCGCCGCGTTGATCGCCTCGTTCGAATCCAGATCGTGGCCCAGCGGTTTTTCCAGGACCACGCGGACCTTCGGATGGTTCAGGCCGGTGCGGCCGAACTGCTCGCAGATCGGCACGAACAGATGCGGCGCGGTGGCCAGGTAGCAGACCACGACCTCGGGCTGGCGGTCCAGCACCTTGCGCGCCAGCGCATCGAAATGCTCGGGCTTGCGGGCGTCGGCCTGCACGTAGCACAGCCGCGCGACGAAGCTGGCCCAGTCGCCCGGCGGGGCGTGTTCGAGGCCCGGCCGCATGCCCTGCTCGAGCGTGGCGACGTATTCCTCGGTGGTGGAAGGATGGCTGCCCGTGGCCAGGATGCGCGCCGCGGGATGCAACAATCCGGCGCGATGCGCGTCGAACAAGGCCGGCAGCAGTTTGCGCCTGGCCAGGTCACCGGTGCCGCCAACCAGCACCATGTCGAAATCGGGCATGCTCACCCTGACCTCCTTGTCGCTTGATAGAGACCCCGTAGCGCGGCCGTTGCGGCCAGTTTACGTGAGTCGCGGGCGCTTTGCGAGCCACGCGGCAGCCAGCGGCGGCCGTGGTCGTGGGTGTGGCGGCGCGTGTGGCCACGAGAGGCGGCGCGGCGGGCATGCTCCGTGCAAGCCCCTGCAACATGCGCTAGGCTGAACTGCGACATGCCAGGCATTGAAGAATCCGCTGGAGAGAGCCCCATGCCCCATCCCGTACTCGAACAAGTGACGGCCCGCATCGTGGCCCGCAGCGCGCCGACGCGCCAGGCCTACCTGTCCCGCACGCAGGCCATGGCCGGCAGCAAGGTGCAACGCGCGCAGCTGTCCTGCACGAACCTCGCGCACGGCTTCGCCTCGATGCCTGAGCCCGCCAAGATCCGCCTGAAGGCCGAGGAACGGCCCAATGTGGCGATCGTTTCCTCGTACAACGACATGCTTTCGGCGCACCAACCGCTGGGAGAGTTCCCCGCCTGGATCAAGGAAGCCGCGCTGGAGGCCGGCGCCACCGCGCAATTCGCCGGCGGCGTGCCGGCGATGTGCGACGGCGTGACGCAGGGCCAGGACGGCATGGAGCTGTCGCTGTTTTCTCGCGACGTGATCGCCCAGGCCACCGCGGTCGCGCTGTCGCACCAGATGTTCGATGCGGCGCTGTATCTGGGCATCTGCGACAAGATCGTGCCCGGGCTGGTGATGGGAGCGCTGTCGTTCGGCCATCTGCCCGCGGTGTTCGTGCCGGGCGGCCCGATGCCGACCGGCATCCCGAACGAGGAAAAGGCCCGCATCCGCCAGCTGTATGCGCAGGGCAAGATCGGCCGGGAGGAACTGCTCGAGGCCGAGAGCAAGTCGTATCATTCGCCGGGCACCTGTACGTTCTACGGCACCGCCAATTCGAACCAGATGCTGATGGAGATCATGGGCCTGCATCTGCCGGGCACCGCCTTCATCAATCCCCACACGCCGCTGCGCGAGGCGCTGACGCGCGAGTCCGCGCGGCATGTGCTGCGGCTGGTGCACCAGGGCGAGCGCTATACGCCGATCGCGCAGGTGCTCGACGAGCGCGCCTTCGTCAACGGCATCGTCGGCCTGCTCGCCACCGGCGGCTCGACCAACCACACGCTGCACCTGATCGCGATGGCGCGCGTGGCCGGCATCGTGCTGACCTGGGACGACTTCGACGAGCTGTCGGCGGTGGTGCCGCTGCTGGCGCGGGTCTATCCGAACGGCCAGGCCGACGTCAACGGCTTCCAGGCGGCGGGAGGCCTGGCGCTGGTGATCCGCGGCCTGCTGGCGCGCGGGCTGCTGCATGACGATGTCACCACCATCGTCGGGCAGGGGCTGGAGGACTACACGCGCGAACCGGCGCTGCGCGAGGGCAAGCTGGTCTGGATCGACGGGCCGACCGAATCGCTGGACGCGTCGGTGGTGCGCGGCGCCGGCGAGCCGTTCGCGCCGGACGGCGGCATCAAGGTGCTGGACGGCAATATGGGCCGCGCGGTGATCAAGACCTCGGCGGTCAAGGCCGAGCATCAGGTGGTGCAGGCACCGGCGCGCGTGTTCCATCATCAGGACGACATGCTGGCCGCCTTCAAGCGCGGC
Organism: Cupriavidus cauae; assembly: GCF_008632125.1. GTDB lineage: Bacteria > Pseudomonadota > Gammaproteobacteria > Burkholderiales > Burkholderiaceae > Cupriavidus > Cupriavidus cauae. Next base: position 41,557 of record NZ_VWRN01000016.1, on the reverse strand, counting down.
GAGCTGGAGCGCGATTTCGTCGCGGTGCTGCCGTACCAGGGACCGGCGGCCTGCGGCATGCCCGAACTGCACAAACTGACGCCGACGCTGACGGTGCTGCAGGACCGCGGCTTTCATGTGGCGCTGGTGACCGACGGCCGCATGTCGGGCGCCTCGGGCAAGGTGCCGGCCGCCATCCACGTCTGCCCCGAGGCGCTCAAGGGCGGCGCGATCGGCAAGGTCCGCGACGGCGACATGATCCGCGTCGATGCGCCGGCCGGCATCCTGACCGCGCTGGTGCCGCAGGCCGAATGGGAAGCGCGCACGATCGACGTGCCGGACCTGAGCCGCCATCGCCATGGCGTCGGCCGCGACCTGTTCGGCAACTTCCGCCGCAACGTCAGCACGGCGGAGGAAGGCGCCTGCACGCTGTTCGCGGACGAGGCCTGAGCGGCGGCGAGGGCCTGAGCGGCAGGGGCGCGGCCCCTGCCTGCCACCGCTAGGCGTGTCGCTGCTCGCCGCCCGGCGCGGACTGCGGCGGCTGGGGCCGCTGGGCCGGCTGCGGCGTATGGGGCTGCGGCGTATGGTTCAGCACCAGCGCGGTCTGTTCGCCCTGACCGCCATTGCCCGGCACGCGCAGCTCCTGCACCGGCACCGCGATATCGATGCCGACCGCCTGCAGCTCGCGCTTGACGCGCTCGTAGAAGGCGAAGCGCAGGTTCCAGTAGTTGTCGTTGGAGGTCCAGCAGCGCAGGTTCAGCGTCACGCCCTCGCTGGTGAAGTTGACCACCATCGCCTCGGCCGCCGGCACCTCGAGCACGCGCTCGTCGTCGGCCAGCATATGGCGCAGCACCCGCAACGCGGTCTGCACGTCGGCGCCGAACGGCACCGTGACCTCGATATCGAGCCGGCGCGTCGGATTCTCGCTGTAGTTCGTGATCGCGCTGCCCCAGATCTTGTTGTTCGGCACGCGCAGGCAGACGCCGTCGAAGGTCGTCAGCTCGGTCATGAACAGCCCGGTCTCGCGCACGGTGCCGGCGATGCCCTGCGCGTCGATGTACTGGCCGACGCGGAACGGCCGCAGCAGCACCAGCATGATGCCCGCGGCGATGTTCTGCAGCGTGCCCTGCAGCGCCAGCCCGATCGCCAGGCCCGCGGCGCCGAGCATCGCGATGATGCTGGCGGTCTGCACGCCGAACTGCGACAGCACCAGGATCACGGTGACGACGCGCACCACCCACTGCGTGACGCTGCCCAGCATCGGCCGCAGCGTCGCGTCGACATGCGGGCGGTCGAAGGCGTGCAGCACCGCGTTGCGCGCGCGGCCGCTGAGCCACCAGCCCACCAGCAGGATGGCGAGTGCGGCCAGCACGTTCAAACCCTGGTGCACAGCCAGCTGCAGCAGATAGGCCCAGGTGGCCTGCAGCTTGTCGGCGTCGATGAAATTCAGATCCATGGCGTCGGCTCCGGAAAGGATGGCATCACGAAGGCGTCACGGTGCATCACGACGAACCTTCGCGGCGGGTATGCACCAGTTCGCCGGCATCGGGCAACGGCGTCTCGCTGCGCGTCAGCTGGCGCGGATCGAGCTGATGCGAGAAGCCCGCCACCGAGCCCATGCGGCGCTGGCGGTCCTCCGGCAGCGTCGGCCCGCTCTGGATATAGACGGTCAGCAGCTCGGCCAGATTGACCAGCACGTCCAGATGGGTCCGCTCGTAGCCATGCGAGGCATCGGCACCGAAGCACAGCAGCGCGGTGCGCACGTCGTGGCCCGCGCTGACCGCGGCGCCGGCGTCCGAATGGTAGAAGCGGAACACGTCGCGATGGCTGGGGATGCCATGCTCGTCGCACAGCCGCAGCAGGCGCCGCGTCAGGTGATAGTCGTGCGGGCCTGCCGAGTCCATCAGCGGAATCGTCACGCCTGCCTCGCGCGCGCCCTGCCCCGGCGCCACCGGGCCGATATCGATGCCGATCACCTCGCTGACGTCGTCCTCGATCACCGCGGTCGCGCCCGAGCCAACTTCCTCGGTCAGCGTAAACACCGCATGGCAGTCCATCGGCACTGAGGCGCCGCTCTCGCGCACCGCCTTCAGCGCGGCCAGCACCGCGGCGACGCCGGCCTTGTTGTCCAGATGCCGCGAGACGACATAGCCGTTGTCCAGGATTTCGGGGTTGGCGTCGAAGGCGACGAAATCGCCGACCTGGATGCCAAGCGCGCGGATCTGCTCCGGCGTCGCCGCCGGTTCGTCGAGCCGCAGTTCGAGCTGGTCCCAGTTGACCGGCTGCGTATCCACCGCTTCGTTGTAGACGTGGCCCGAGGCCAGCAGCGGCAGCACCGAGCCGCGATGCCTGCCATGTTCGGTAAACAGCGTCACGCGGCCGCCTTCGGCCCAGCGGCTGGACCAGGTGCCGATCGGCGCCAGCGCGAGCCGGCCGTTGGGCTTGAGCTCGCGCACCATCGCGCCGAGCGTGTCCAGGTGCGCGACGATCGCGCAGTCGGGCCCCATGCCGCTGTTGGCGCGGTTGCCGCGCAGCGTCGCGCGGATGGTGCCGCGCCGGGTCAGCTGGTAGGGAATGTCCAGACCATCGAGCACGTTGGCGGTGTAGTGCACGATCTCGTCGGTCAGCCCGGCCGGGCTGGGGATGGCGAGCAGCTCCAGCAACGCGGTCTTCAGGTACAGCCGGTCGATGTTCAGTTTCTGCATGGATGTCGATGCCTGGCGCCGCGCGCCCGGGACATGGCGCGCGAATCCGCTCAGGAATTGGCTCAGGAGGTGAAGGGGAACAACAGGTCGACGAAGCGCTCCGCGGTCGGCTGCGGCTCGTGATTGGCCAGGCCCGGCCGCTCGTTGGCTTCGATGATCACGTACTCGGGCTGGTCGGCGGCCGGCACCAGGAAGTCCAGGCCGACCACCGGGATGCGCAGCGCTCGCGCCGCGGTCTGCGCGGCCTCGCGCAGCACCGGATGGAGCTGGCCGGTGACGTCGTGCAGCGTGCCGCCGGTATGCAGGTTCGCGGTCTTGCGCACCGGCACGCGCTGGCCGGCGGCCGGCACCGATTGCAGCGTCAGGCCCTGCGCCGCCAGGCAGCGCTCGGTCTCGGCATCGAGCGGAATGCGGCTCTCGCCGCCGGTGGCGGCGCTGCGCCGCGCGCTGTGGCGCTCGATCAGCGTCTTCAGGTCGGCCTGCCCATCGCCAACCACCTCGGCCGGCTTGCGGATCGCCGCGGCCACCACCTCGTAGCCGATCACCACGATGCGCAGGTCCTGGCCCGGGCAGAACGATTCGAGCAGCACGGTGCCGCCCTCCTGGTGCGCGGTGTCGATCGCGCTGCGCAGATGGTCCTCGGTGCGGACGTCGACGCTGATGCCGCGGCCCTGCTCGCCGAAGGCGGGCTTGACCACCACCGAGCCGTGCTCGGCGAGGAAGGCCAGGTTCTCGGCATCGGTGCCGATCTGGCGCTGCGCCGGCACCTTCAGTCCGACCTGCTCCAGCCGCTTGCGCGTCAGCGCCTTGTCCTGGCACCACGTCATCGCCACCGCGCCGGTCAGCTCGGACAGCGACTCGCGGCACAGGATCTCGCGCCCGCCATAGCGCAGGCTGAAGATGCCGGCATCGGCATCGATGATCTCGACGCCGATGCCGCGCCGGCGCGCTTCCTTGACGATCAGCGCGGCATACGGATTGAGGTTGTCGCACTCGCTCGAGCCGGCGAACAGCGGCTCGTTGATCGCGTTCTTGTGCTTGACGACGAAGCCGTCGACCTGCACGAAGCCGAGCTTGTGGTACAGGCCGATCGCATGCTGGTTGTCGTGCAGCACCGACAGATCGAGATGCTTGCGTCCGCGCGAGGCGAACAGCGCGATCAGCTCGCGCACCAGCGCCTGGCCGACGCCGGCCAGATGCGTCTGCGGATCGACCACCAGGCACCACAGGCTGCTGCCGCCGCGCTCGTCGCCGAAGGCCAGCAGATGGTCCACGCCCATCGCCGAACCGATGATGTCGCCGGTCGATTCGTCCTCGGCGATCAGGTAGATCACCGCGTCGTGGTCGCGCTGGCGCCAGACCGTGGCGGGATCGAGCGGCACCATGTGGCGCGCCGCGTAGAGGCGGTTGATCGCCGCGATATCGGCGCGTGTCGTCAGGCGCCGGATCGTGACGCCGGCCGCGCCGGTTGCTGCGGCCGCGGCGGCATCGCCGTCCTCGAGCGTGCGGCGAAACAGCAGCGACGGGTCGAGGAACAGCGTCTGCGGCGCCTCGGCCAGCAGCAGCTGCGGCGCTTCCACATAGAGCGCGATATCACGCCGGCCCGGCGCTTCCTGCTGCAGCTCGGCGGCCAGCCGCGCCGGCGATTCGAACGACGGCGCGAACATCAGCCGGCCCCAGCCGCAGTCGAGCATCGCATTCGGGCGCGCCGACACCGGCGCGGGAGCGGGGCTCGGCTGCACGGCGGGTTCCTGCTGCACCGGCGCGCCGCCGGCGTCGTGCATCACGGCGCGCGGGGGCTGCCCTTCGGCGCCGGTGGGCGCGCCGAGATGGAGCGAATCGGCCAGTACCGACGGCTTGGCCGACTGCTTGGCCGACTGCTTGGCCGACTGCGTGGCCGACTGCTTGGTCGAAGGCTTGGTGGCTGGACGGACTTCCGCATTGACGGTCGACATTCGATCTTTCTCCTCGTTGTTGTCCGGGTTCTGGCCGCGGTCGTGGCCGACACGGGACTGCGGCCGCGCGCGGCGGCCGTTGGCGTCATCGTCAGAGTGGGGGGCTGCCGGTCCCGGTCTGTTGCCAGTCATGGCAGCCCTCACAGGCCATGCGACTGCAGCCAGCCCTCGAGCAGCGCGACTTGCCACAGCTTCGAGCCCTTGAGCGGGGTGATGTGGGCATCGGGGTCGGCCAGCATCGACTCGACCACGCCGGCCCGGTACAGGCCGCGCTGGCGTGCCGCGTCGCTGTCGACCAGGCCGCGCACGTAGTCGAGGAAGGGACCGCGCAGGTACTTCAGCGCCGGCACCGGGAAATAGCCCTTGGGGCGGTCGATCACCTCGGCGGGGATCACCTGCCGCGCGGCTTCCTTCAGCACGTGCTTGCCGCCCGCGGCGATCTTGTGGCGCGCCGGCATACGCGCGGCCAGTTCCACCAGGCGGTGATCGAGGAAGGGCACGCGCGCCTCCAGCGCATGCGCCATCGTCATGTTGTCGACGCGCTTGACCGGGTCCTCGACCAGCATCACGGTCGTGTCCAGCCGCAGCGCGCGATCGATCGCGCTGTCGGCGCCCGGCATGGCGAAATGCGCCGCCAGGAAGCGGCCGCTCGGATCGTCGGCCAGCCATTGCGGCGACAGCAGCTCGGCCATCTCCGACTGCGTGCGGTCGAAGAACACCTTGCGATAGGCAGCGACGCCGCCGTCGGCATCGGTATTGGCCGCCAGCGGCGGATACCAGTGGTAGCCGCCGAACACCTCGTCGGCGCCCTGCCCGCTCTGCACCACGCGGCTATGGCGCGCGACCGCCGCCGACAGCAGATAGAAGGCCACGCAGTCGTGGCTGACCATCGGCTCGCTCATCGCGTGGATCGCATCGGGCAAGGCGTCCAGCAGATCGGCCGCGGGGATCATCATCTTCTCGTGGCGCGTGCCGAAATGCCGGGCCACCAGATCGGAATAGTGGAACTCGTCGCCGGCCTCGCCGCCGGCCGCCTCGAAGCCGATCGCATAGGTGCGCAGGTCGGGCGTACCCGTTTCTGCGAGCAGGCCGGTGATCAGGCTGGAGTCCACACCGCCCGACAGCAGCACGCCGACCGGCACGTCGGCGACGGTACGCAGGCGCACCGCGTCGCGCAACGCGGCCAGCGTCATGTCGCGCCATTCCTCGAAGGTGCGCGCCTCGTCGGCGGCGTCGTGGACGAAGTCGAGCCGCCACCAGGTACGGGTTTCGGTGCGGCCATCCGCATGCACGGTCATGTGCGTGGCGGGCGGCAGCTTGCGCACGCCCTGGACGATCGTATGCGGGGCCGGCACCACGGCGTGCAGCGTCAGGTAGTGATGCAGCGCGACCGGATCGAGCGCGGTATCGATGTCGCCGCCGGCCAGCAGCGCCGGCAGCGTCGAGGCAAAGCGCAGGCGCCGCGCGTCCTGGCTGTAGTACAGCGGCTTGATGCCGAGGCGGTCGCGCACCAGGTGCGTGATGCCGGTGTCGCGCTCCCACAGCGCGAACGCGAACATGCCGGCCAGGCGATCGAGCGCCGCGGGGCCCCAGGCGTGCCAGGCCTTGATGATGACCTCGGTGTCGCCGGTCGACGAGAACGTGTAGCCGCGCGCGCTCAGTTCCTCGCGCAGCGCGTGGTGGTTGTAGATCGCGCCGTTGAAGACGATGCCCATCCCCAGCGCGTTGTCGATGAAAGGCTGATGGGCGCGCTCGGACAGATCCATGATCCGCAGGCGCCGATGCCCGAAGGCGCGCCGGCCCAGGCCGAACAAGCCTTCGCCGTCAGGGCCGCGCGCGGCCTGCACCCGCGCCATGTCGGCCACGGCGTGAAGGTCCGCCATTTGTTGATCGAAACGTATTTCTCCTGCGATACCGCACATCGATGGTCTGCTCCCTTGCCCGCAGGCGCGCGGGACACCCTTGCTTATCGCACGGGGCGATGCCAGGGTCTGCCCGCGCTCATCCGACGCAATGTCGGAATTCGCCTACAGATAATCGAAATTGACAATATTTTCGGGACAGATCGATGGAGAAATGGTTTCCGTGAATATTTGGCAGGGCCCGGGCGAACGGGCGCGAGCCCTTGCCGGGCAAGGGCTGCAGCGGATTGGAAAAATTTCGCAAAGAGTGCCGCCGGCGTCGCTTTCAGCGGCATGGCGGCACGCAGAAACGGGTACGGTTCGGCTGGGACTCCGGTCGAACTCCGGTCGAACTCCGGTCGAACTCCGGTCGAACTCCGGTCGAACTCCGGGCGGACTCCGGCCGAACTCTGGTCGAACTCAGGGCGGAATCTGGCGGGATTCAGGTGGCCCCGGGGCTGTCGTGAAGCCGGTTGCGGTTCGCCAGCGCCGGGAACAGCCGCATCCACACGGCCACCACCACCAGCGTGCCGATGCCGCCGAGCAGCACCGCGCCGACCGGACCCAGCCAGGCCGCCGTCACGCCGGATTCGAATTCCCCAAGCTGATTGGAGGCGCCGATAAAGACGGAGTTGACCGCGCCGACCCGCCCGCGCATGTCATCCGGCGTATCGAGCTGGACCAGTGTCGAGCGCACCACCACGCTGATCATGTCCGAGGCACCCAGCACCACCAGCGCCAGCATCGACAAGGGCAGCAGCGTCGACAGCCCGAAGCAGATCGTCGCCAGGCCGAACAGTGCCACCGCGCCGAACATCACGCGGCCCACCTTGCGTTCGAGCGGATGACGGGCCAGCCAGATCGCGGTGGCCAGCGCGCCGATCGCCGGCGACGAGCGCAGCAGCCCCAGGCCCCACGGACCGGTATGCAGGATGTCGCGCGCGTAGATCGGCAGCAGCGCAGTCGCGCCGCCCAGCAGCACCGCGAACAGGTCCAGCGAGATCGCGCCCAGCAGCACCGGCCGGCTGCGGATATAGGCAAACCCGGCGAACAGCGTGCTGATGCTGACCGGGGCGGTCAACCGCTGCGGCCGCTGCCGCAACTTCAGCAGCGTGATCAGCGTGGCGGCCGCCAGGAACAGCAGCGCGCCGATGCCGTAGACCACGCCGGGGCCCGCCACATAGGCAAAGCCGCCGAGCGCCGGGCCGACGATGATCGCCGTCTGCGTCGCCGAGCTCGACAGCGCGACCGCGCGCGGCAGCTGGCGCGGCGTCACCACGCTGGGCAGCAGCGCCTGCAGCGTGGGGGTTTCGAAGGCACGGGTCGCGCCGAGCAGTGCGACGAACACAAAAATGTGTTCGTGCCGGACCCAGCCGGCGAGACTGGCCGCCGCCATGCCGAGGGCAATTGCCGCTTCGGTCAGCTGGCAGATCCGCACGATCTGGCGACGGTCGAAGCGGTCGGCGACGTGGCCCGACATCAACAGCAGCACCACCGACGGCAGGAACTGCACCAGGCCAACCAGGCCCAGCATCAGCGGGTCGCCGGTCAGGTCGTACATCTGCCAACCCACCGCCACGGTCAGGATCTGGTAGCCGATCGTCGTACAGAGACGGGCGCACCAGAACATGCGGAAACCGGGGTCGCGAAAGACCGAATCCGGATCGGAGGCGGACGGCGTGCTGCTGGCAGGGGTGGGAGGCATGGCGGGAGAGGGAAGCGGCGCCGCCTTGTGCGGTGGCGGCTGCCGGGACAGCGGAAGGCCGGTGTAGCGGGCCATGAGAGGCCCATGGCCCGCCCCGCCGGCAAGCCGCAATTCTAGCGGAGCGGCGCCAGGCGCGCTGGACGTTACATGAATCCCCGTTACATGAAACCCTGCTGGCAGCGCGGTGTTGGCGTCACGCAACGTCGACCATGACGACGGGGCCGGTTTGCGGCGCCTGAGAATGCTTCGCATTTATAATTCGCCGCTTCTTGGGTGACGCGGAGGCCGTGATGCCGCTTTCACCTGGTCGCGGTCCGGTCGCCGCGCCATCGCGCGGATCCGACCCCGCTTTCGCCGCTTTCCCGCCTCTGTTCAGGATCCGATCTTGCAAGCCGCCTTCCGCCTGACCGCCGCAGCCGCCGGCGTCGCCCTGCTGTGCCTGTCGTCCCCGGCCCGTTCGGCCGAGCCCATCGTGATCGCCCAGGCGTCGCCGCAGGCGCACACGCAACTTCAGGCGCAAGCTCAGACGCAGCCCCAGGCAGTTCAGGCGCAAGCCGCCCCGGCCGCCGCGGACGCCGACAAGACGCTGAGCACGGTGACCGTGGTCGGCAACTGGCTGGATCAGCCAAACGAAACCAAGGTGCTGGAGCACCCGGGCGCGCGCTCGATCGCCGACCGCCGGACCATCGAGGAAAGCGGCGCGACCAATGTGCGCGAGGTGCTGCGCCGCATGCCGGGCGTGCAGGTGCAGGACAGCAACGGCACCGGCGGCAGCGACATCTCGCTGAACGTCGGCGTGCGCGGCCTGGCCTCGCGCCTGTCGCCCCGCTCGACCGTGCTGCTGGACGGCGTTCCGCTGGCGGTCGCGCCCTACGGCCAGCCGCAGCTGTCGATGGCCCCGCTGTCGATGGGCAATATCGACACCATCGACGTGGTGCGCGGCGCGGGCTCCGTGCGCTATGGCCCGCAGAACGTCGGCGGCATCATCAACTTCGTGACCCGGCCGATTCCGCAGACCTTTGCCGCGCAGGCCTCGGTCGAGACCGAGGTGGCAACGCACGGCGGCAATGTGAAGACCATGCCGAGCGTCTTCATCGGCGGCACCAACGACAACGGCCTCGGCGGCGCGCTGATGTATTCGGGCGTGCACGGCGACGGCTATCGCCGCGGCAACGACCGCGTCGATATCGACGACCTGATGCTCAAGGGTTCGTACCGCATCTCCAGCACGGACCAGATCACCGCCAGCTATCACTACTACGAGGCGCTGGCCGACATGCCGGGCGGCCTGACCGCCGCGCAGTACGCCGCCGATCCGTTCCAGTCGGTGCGGCCGTACGACACCTTCGCCGGCCGCCGCAGCGACGTCTCGCTGAAGTATTCGCACCAGGACAACAACCGCAAGTTCGAGGTGCTGACGTACTACACCGACAGCTTCCGTGGCAGCCAGATCGAGAGCGAGAGCGCCGGCCGCCGTCGCCTTGGCTCGTTCCCGCGCCACTACCACACCTTCGCCGTCGAGCCGCGCTATTCGCAGCTGTTCCGCGGCGCCAACATGAGCCACGAGGTCAGCGTCGGCTACCGCTACCTGCGCGAGGCCAGCGACGAGCAGGCATCGCGCACGGCGTTCTACACGCCGGGCACGGTCGATCCGACCACGATCGCCTCGCCGATGTACCAATGGCGCAGCGGCGGCACCACGGCGAACGCGGTCTATATCGACGACACCATCAACGTCGGCAACTGGACCATCACGCCGGGCCTGCGCTATGAAATGATCCGCTCGAACATCACGGACCATTTCACGCAGCGCCGCACCGACATCAAGTCGGACGAGCCGCTGCCCTCGCTGGCGGTGATGTACCACGTCAGCGACAACTGGAAGCTGTTCGGCAATGCCGGCGTCTCGTTCGGGCCGCTGCAGTACTTCCAGATCGCGCAGACCACCAACGGCCTGGCGCCGGAAAAGGCCAAGACCTACGAGCTGGGCACGCACTTCAACGCCAACGGCTGGGGCGGCGAGCTGACGCTGTTCAACATCGACTTCGACGACGAGCTGCAGCTGCGCGGCGGCACGATGGGCAGCCCGGACGCGTGGACCAATCTCGGCGCGACGCGCCACCGCGGCGTCGAGAGCTCGCTGCGCTACGACTTCGGCACGCTGTCGAAGGCGCTGGCCGGCCTGTCGGCGTATGCGGGCTATACCTATACCGAGGCGACCTACAACCACGGCACCTTCGCCGGGCGCGACCTGCCGTTCTACTCGCGCCATGTGGCCACCGCCGGCGTGCGCTACAGCCGCAACCGCTGGACGCTGAACGTCGATGGCTTCGCGCAATCGCGCCAGCATTCGCCCGGGGATCCGACCGACGGCACGCCGTACCAGACCGCCGAGAGCGCCAACGGCGCGCTGGGGGACATCCCCGGCTACGCGCTGGTGCACATGCGCCTGGGCTACGACTTCGGCAAGTCGATGTCGAACCTGAAGCTGGCGGTGGGCGTCAAGAACCTGTTCGATCGCCGCTATTTCACGCGCTCGACCGACAACAACCTGGGCAAGTACGTCGGCATGCCGCGCACGTTCTACGTGCAGGCGACGCTGGCGTTCTGAGGGACTTGAGCTGGGCGGGGGCGGGGTTTGAAGCGAGGCCTGCCGGGCGCTTGCCCGGGGCACGTTGCGTGTCCGCGGGCAAGACGCTGAATCCCCGCCTGCGCGGGGACGACGATGCGGCGCGCGCCGCCTAGACGATCTCGCGCGTTTCCATGAATTGCAGGTTCGGGAAGCGTTCCTGCGTCAGCCGCAGGTTCACCATGCTCGGCGCCAGATAGACGTGGTCGCCGGCGCCGTCGAGCGCGACGTTGTGGCCGGCCTTCTCGATCAGCTTCTCGATCTCGGCCGGGTCACCCTTGAGCCAGCGCGCGGTCGCGCACTCGTGCGATTCGAAGATCGCGTCGACGCCGTACTCGTGCTCGAGCCGGTGCGCCACCACGTCGAACTGCAGGATGCCGACCGCGCCGAGCACCAGCTCGTTGGAGGCGATCGGGCGGAACATCTGCGTCGCGCCTTCCTCGGCCAGCTGCTGCAAGCCTTTCTGCAGCTGCTTGACCTTCAGCGGATTGTTCAGCCGTGCGCGGCGGAAGTGTTCCGGCGCGAACGACGGGATGCCGGTGAACTTGAGCGCCTCGCCTTCCGTGAAGACATCGCCCAGGCGGATCGTGCCGTGGTTGGGCACGCCGATGATGTCGCCGGCGTAGGCCTCCTCGGTGGTGTTGCGGTCCTGCGCCATGAAGGTAATCGCGTTGTTGATCGCCACCGTCTTGCCGGCCGACACGTGCAGCAGCTTCATGCCGCGCGTGAAGCGGCCGGAGCAGACCCGCACGAACGCAATGCGGTCGCGGTGGCGCGGGTCCATGTTGGCCTGGATCTTGAACACGAAGCCGCTGAACTTGGCTTCCTCGGGCTGCACCGTGCGGCTGTCGGTCGCCCGCGGCTGCGGCGAGGGCGACAGGTCGCACAGCGCGTCGAGCAGCGACTGTACGCCGAAGTTGTTGATCGCCGAGCCGAAATAGACCGGGGTCTGCTTGCCGGCCAGGAAGGCGTCCTTGTCGAAGGCGTGCGAGGCGCCGCGCACCAGCTCGATCTCGACGCGCAGTTCCTCGGCCTGCGAACCGAGCACGCGGTCGAGCTCGGGATTGTCCAGTCCGTCCAGGATGGCGGCGGTGCCCTTCTCGCCGTGCGGATCGAACAGCTGCACCTTGTCGTCGATCAGGTGATAGACGCCGCGGAACGCCTTGCCCATGCCGATCGGCCAGGTCATCGGCGCGCACTGGATCTTCAGCACGTCCTCGATCTCGTCGAGCAGCTCGATCGGCGAGCGCCCTTCGCGGTCCAGCTTGTTGATGAAGGTCAGGATCGGCGTATCGCGCAGCCGGCAGACGTTCAGCAGCTTGATCGTCTGCGCCTCCACGCCGTTGACCGAGTCGATCACCATCACCGCCGAGTCGACCGCGGTCAGCGTGCGGTAGGTGTCTTCCGAGAAGTCCTCGTGGCCCGGGGTGTCGAGCAGGTTGACGATGTGCTCGCGGTACGGGAACTGCATCACCGACGAGGTCACCGAGATGCCGCGCTGCTTTTCCAGTTCCATCCAGTCGGAGGTGGCGTGGCGGTCGGCCTTGCGCGCCCGCACCTCGCCAGCGACCTGGATCGCGCCGCCGAACCACAGCAGCTTTTCCGTCAGCGTGGTCTTGCCGGCGTCGGGGTGGGAAATGATGGCAAAGGTGCGACGACGCGCAATTTCGGATACGAGCGAGCTCACGGTAGGACGTTCGGATGGCAGGCGATTGGATCGGGACCCGGAGGGCGCGGCAGAGGCGATGGCGAAGCCGATCGCGCCGCGCCTGGTGTGTCGCGTTCCGCGGCGGCCGGCTTGGGATCGGCTGTCGCGGCGGAGCGCCCGAGGGAATGGGCCGCTATTCTACCGGTTCCCGGCGCCGACCGGTGCCGGCGCCTCGCCGCGGCGCTGCCGCTCCCGCAGGCTGCCGAATTGCAGCGCGTACTGATGGGTCAGTTCGGCGCCGAAGAAGAAGATCTGGGCCGAGTAGTACACCCACAGCATCAGGGCCACCACCGAGCCGGCCGCCCCGTACGAGGACGCCACCGCGCTGTTGCCCAGGTAGATGCCGATCAGGCGCTTGCCGACCGAGAACAGCACCGCGGTGATCACCGCGCCCATCGTCACGTCCCGCCAGGTCACGCGCACGCGCGGCAGCATCTTGAACACCACCGCGAACAGCGCGGTGACCACGGCGAACGAGAAGCCGTTGGAGATGGTGGTCGCGACCGGGGCCAGCCACGACTCGAACCACATGCCGTCCCAGAAGCGCTGCACCACCGCGATCGCGGCATTGACCACGAGCGACACAAGCAGCGTGAAGGCCAGCACCAGCACCAGGCTGAACGACAGCAGCCGCGTGCGCACCAGCGAACGCCAGCCGCTGGCCGGCGTCGCATCGGCCTCCCAGATATCGTCCAGGCTCGCCTTGAGCTCGGCGAAGGCGCTGGTCGCGCCGACGATCAGGATGCCGGTGGCGATCAGCGCCGCCACGCCGCTGCCGCCGGCGCGGTGCGTGGCGGCCAGGATTTCCTGGATCGCCGTCGCGCCCTGCGTGCCGAGCAGGCCCTCGAGCTGCTCGAAGATCTCGCCGCGGGCCGCTTCGGCGCCGAAGAACAGCCCCGCGATCGAGATCACCAGCACCAGGATCGGCGCCAGCGAGAACAGCATGTAGAACGACAGCGCGGCGCCCTTGCTGGCGGCGCGGTGCGCAAACCAGGCCTGCACGGCGCCCGTCACCACCATCGCGGTGCGGCGCAGGGTATGGCGGTCGGGCAGCATGCGGGCCAGGCCGTGCCAGCGGCCGTCGCGGTGCTCGGGGTCGGGTTGGTACATCGGCAAGAAGGCGCTCCCTGGCTTGGTCGGTGGGCTGAGGTCCGGAGGGGCTGGGGGTCGTGCCGCCGCAGGGCGCGGCCGGCGGGGCAGTGTTCAGGATACCGCGCCTGGCGGCTGTGCCCAAGCCGCGTTCGGGGCAAGGGCTCGCGCAGGCGGGCGCGAGCGGGCGCGAGAGCCGGTGCAAGAGTCGTTGCAAGAGCCGGTGCAAGAGCCGGTGCAAGAGCCGGTACAGGGGCGGGCGCAGGGGCGGGCGCAGGGGCGGGTGCAAGGGCTGGCGCGAGCGTCAGTACAAGAGGTTGCGCGAGGGCCTGTGAAAGAGCGGGCGCAAGGGCCGGCCGCGACCAACTGCTAGAGTAAAAGCGGGCGGCGCGCCATTCCGCCGCCGCGTCTTTCGTCTCTTCTCTCTCCTTCAGGAGGTACCGTGATCCGTTTTCCGATCGCATCCTTCCCCGCCCTCCGGCTCGGCACACTCGCGCTGGGCGTCGCCGCCATCCTGGCGACCGCCGGCTGCGACCGCAGCCAGCCCGGCCCGAAACCGATTTCGGGCGACACGCCCGCCGCCGACACCGCGCCTTCGACCAACCCGCCGGCTCGCAAGGAATGACGCCGAGGCGCGGCCTCGGTTTCGGCCTCGGTTTGGGCGTCGGTTTGGGCCGCGATTTGGCCGCGGTTTCGCCGCGGTTTGGCCCCGTCTGGGGCCGACGTTGGGGGGCCGCCGATGCTCGTCGCAGGCCGATGCGTACCCGTTTCTGCGGACGTTCGTGTGTGGGTTTCCGAGTGTTATGGACGCGTCGGGTGCCGCCGTCGCGCTTTTCGCCCGTCTGCACGCGTCCGGCACCCGTGCGTTAAGCCGGTGTAACCGCGCCGGCCTTGGCTGCGCGGCGCGGGCCAGGCAGGGGACTTCGGCCGTATCGGCGAGCCCGTCGCGCCGTTCCCTGCCCTGACTTCATCCGGAATTCCTCCTTTGGACGGATGCCGGCGCCCGTGCCGTTGTGCCGGCGCGCCGTTGGCCACCGTCCCGGCGTCGACGGCATGGCCGGGAGGGAAACACCGTGCGCGCAGCCGCCGCCACCCCGGTTTCAGGGCCGCAACAGAATCGGACCGGTCCGTCCAGGGCGATCCGTCGCGCGCGCGGCCAATCGCCGCAAACCCAACGGGGACAACGGCGGGCGCATCTTGGCACGCTTGTCGCAACAGGCCGTGGAGAGCCAGGACCCACGCTTCAGCCACGGGAGAGCGCCCCACCATGCGTCACCCTCCAGCACGCATGACGGCACGACGCCGCGCCCAGCGTCCGGCGCGCGCCGCGCCGTCGGTATTGCAACTGCTGTCGCCCCCGCTATTGGCTGCGCCGCGGTTGCCGCATCGGGCGACATCGTCGTTCTGCACGGAGTCCAACCGCGTCCTGCCGATCGCGGCCTTCCGCAGCCGGACACGGCGATAGCCGCCCTTCCGTGGATCGTCGGCGGCCACGGGCCGCCCACAGGTCGGCCTGTCCACGCGCCGCGGCGCGCCGGCTGGCCATCCGGCATCCGATCAGGGAGGAGACACAATGAAAACCAGGCTTTGCGCATTCGCTGCGTTGGCCGCGTTCTGTACCAGCGCCGCGGCCGGCAGCTTCAGCCATCTGGACCGGTCCGACGATGCCGAGATCCACAGCCATACGGCATGGAGCAACGATATCTACGTCAAGGGCTTCGGCTTGTCGCTGGGCCTGCTCGGCGCCGGCGCGCAGGACGACGAGGCGCCCGGCCAGCAGTCCGCGGTGGACGACGACGGCAAGACACGGCAGGTGGCCCGCCTGCCGATCGATCTGCTGGCGGCATCGGCCGATTCGGTCGGCTACGGTGGCGGCCTGGCATCGGGCTGCTGGAAGCCGGCCTCGTCTTTGGCGCCGCGGCGCTGAGCGGCAAGCGCCATGAAAAAAAGGGCCGACGAATCGTCGGCCCCGCTGATTGCCGCTGTCTCGGCGGTGCGCTACTCGGCGTGGCTCGACTGGCCTTCGACGCGGATATTGTGCTTGTGCATCAGCCGGTAGAGCGTGACACGCGACACGTTGAGCTCGCGCGCGGCGGGCACCACGTGGAAGCCGTGGCTCGCCATCACCGAGCGGATGGCCTCGCGCTCGGCCTCTTCGCGGATCGCGTCGAGGGTCTTGCGCGGCGCGTCGCTGTTGCCGTGCAACTGCAGGTCCTCGGCGGTGATCTTGCGATTGTCGGTCATCACGATCGCGCGGCGCACCCGGTTGATCAGTTCGCGCACATTGCCGGGCCAGCCGTACTGCATCATCGCCTGCGTCGCGCACGGCGAGAAACCGCGAATGCGCCGATGGGCCTCGTGGCCGTGCTCGGCGAGCACCGCGTTGGCCAGCAGCAGGATGTCCTCGCCGCGCTCGCGCAGCGGCGGGATCGACAGCGTCAGCACGCACAGCCGGTGGAACAGATCGGAACGGAAGCGCCCCTCGGCCTGCGCCGCGACCAGGTCCACGTGCGTCGCCGAGATGATGCGCAGGTCCAGCGGTATCGACTGATGGCCGCCCAGGCGCGTGATCATGCCCTGCTGCAGGAAGCGCAGCAGCGCGACCTGGCTCTCCAGCGGCAGATCGCCGATCTCGTCCAGAAACAGCGTGCCGCCCTGCGCCTGCTCGATCCAGCCGATCTTGCGCTGGTTGGCGCCGGTGAAGGCGCCCTTCTCGTAGCCGAACAGTTCGGACTGCACCAGGTGCGGCGGAATCGCGCCGCAGTTGATCGCGACGAAGGGCCCCTTGCGCCGGTTCGACGCTTCGTGGATCGCCTGCGCGGCCAGTTCCTTGCCGGTGCCGGACTCGCCCGAGATGAACACCGGGGCGTCGTTGTGCGCGACCTTGGCCAGCGAGCGGAACATCGCCCGCATCGGCGCGCATTCGCCGATCATCTTGCCCTGCACCGCCGTATCCGGCCCGCGGGCGGCGTGCAGCGCGGCCATGCCATGCGCGTGCTTGAGCGTGTAGGCCAGTTCGCTGTAGGAGAACGGCACGCGCACATAGTCGACGCAATAGTCGCGGATCAGGCGCCGCACCCGCTCGTCCTCGAGCCGCTGCGGCGAGGTGATCGCGACCCACATCACGTGCAGGCATTGCAGGCTCTGCTCGAGCAGCGCGATCTCGGCATCGGTGTATTCGGTCTCCAGGTCGAGCACGCCAGCCATCGGCGCGCTGCTGCGAACGACCCGTGGCAGGTCGCGCAACTGGTGATGGTGGCGGATCTCCCAGCCGGGTCCGAACTGGCTCGCGTCGATGCCGAAGTTCTGCTGTCGTGATACCACCAGGACCTGCGCGGCCCGCGATGTCGGCTTGTTGAGTCGGTCCATCCCGTTCTCCCGCGCGTTTGGCGTGGCCGCATGCCGCACGGTCTCGCTGCGCCGGCTGGCGGACGGGATCGGGCTGCGGTCCAGTTGTATGCGGTGCGGCTGGGCACCCAGGTGGGCGGCCGCCATTACACGCTCGAAACGCTGTGGGGAGGGAGATCGAACATCGCGGTCGGCGTCGTGCCGCTGCGCAGCTGTTCACGAATGGTGCGGCGCATGCTGTCCCGCTCGCGCATCAGGCGATCGCTCGGGGCATGCAGGGTCTGGCCGGAATAGCGGTGATAGAGGGCCTGATAGGTCAGCACGTTGACGATCCATTCCTCGCGCTGGGCGCGCAGGCGGGCGATGTCGGCTTCGAGCTGGCGGTGGCGTTGCAACAGGCCTTCGATGGCCTGCCGGACGTTCGGTGGCACGCTGTCGTCGGCCGCGAGCACGGCGGCCACGGCATCGGCGATGGATTCGTCGCGATGCTCGCGATGGGACTGGCTGGGAGCGTGTTCGGGTTTGGCGCCGGCGACATTGGCCAGATGGCTCCAGGCGCGGGTAATCGAAGGCGTGGCGGATCGAGTCGGCTCGAGAACGGGCCGATGGACTTCTCCTGCGGTCATGATTCTTCCCCGTTGAACAACATCCCCCGGCACTACACGTTCGCGATTACCACTTGTTCCGCTTATTGTTTCGGCACGCTTTGCGCATGCTCTCGTCGTGGAGGCGAAGCCGCCTGAAGGCGGTCTGTCTGTACGTCCGCTTCACGCGGATCGAATGGGTCTGCGTCGCGCCATGGGCGCACTCCGTTGCCCGGAGTCAACAAGGGGCGCTTCGAAGCGCCCCCGGAATAGCACGCCTCTAGTTCAGTGCATTTGGCTTCGTTTGTCTAGCCCCCACGCGGGGCATGCGCCCAAAATCATCCTTCGGTATGACCGTAACAACGGTGGCCCATCATGGTGCGGGAGGTAAATAAGTACTTACCTTGAACGCAGAAACGGGTACGGTGCCCGCGTTCCGCGCTGCTGCAGCGCACGCAGAAACGGGTACGGTCCGGTGACTTTGCAGCGAAATTTCGAACGTTCGGGGGCACGTCCCGGACGATGGCCATGAAAAAGGGCGGCCGTGGCCGCCCTTGCTGCAAGCGATGCCGCCAGGTCAATGGCCGGGCAGATAGTAGAACTTGAAGACGAAGACGGCGGCGATGATCCACACCATGAGCGGCACGTCCTTGGCCCGGCCGGTCAGCAGCTTCAGGCCCGCATAGGTCACAAAGCCGAAGGCCACGCCGTTGGCGACCGAATAGGTGAACGGCATGCCCAGCGCGGTGAGCACCGCCGGCACCACTTCGGTGGCGTCGTTCCAGTCGATGTCGACCAGCTCGCGCAGCATCAGGCAGGAGACATAGAGCAGCGCCGGCGCGGTGGCGTAAGCCGGCACGGTGCCGGCCAGCGGTGCGATGAACAGGCAGGCCAGGAACAGCACGG
The DNA here is from genome assembly GCF_008632125.1 of Cupriavidus cauae. Lineage (GTDB taxonomy): Bacteria > Pseudomonadota > Gammaproteobacteria > Burkholderiales > Burkholderiaceae > Cupriavidus > Cupriavidus cauae. Next base: position 23,048 of record NZ_VWRN01000016.1, on the reverse strand, counting down.
CCACCGTCACCGCGGTCAGGCCGGTGCGGCCGCCGGCCTGCACACCCGAGGCGCTTTCGATGTACGCCGTGGTCGACGAGGTACCGAGGAAGGAGCCGGCCATGATGGCCGTGCTGTCCGCCATCAGCGCCTTGTTCAGCCGATCCATCTTGCCCGCCTTGAGCAGCCCCGCGCGGTTGGCCACGCCCATCAGCGTGCCGGTCGCATCGAACAGCTCGACCAGGAAGAACACCAGCACCACATTGATGATGCCGATCGACAGCGCGGCGGTGATGTCGAGCTTGAACAGGGTCGGATCGATCGACGGCGGGGCGGACACGATGCCGTGGAAGGTGTTGCCACCAAACGCGAAGCTCAGCAGCGTGGTCAGCAGGATGCCGATCAGGATCGCGCCCTTCACCTTGAGGCGGTCCAGTGCGACGATCGCCAGGAAGCCGACGATGGCCAGCACCGCCGAGGGCTGATGCAGATCGCCGAGCGTGACAAGCGTGGCGGGGCTGGCGGTGACGATGCCGGCGTTCTTCAGCGCGACGATGGCCAGAAACAGCCCGATGCCCGCGGTGATCGCCACCCGGATCGAATGCGGGATGCCGTTGACGATCATCTCCCGCACACGCAGCAGCGTCACCAGCAGGAACAGACAGCCCGAGATGAACACCGCGCCGAGCGCGGCTTCCCACGGCAGGCCCATGCCCTTGACGACGGTGTAGGCGAAATAGGCATTGAGCCCCATGCCCGGCGCCATCGCGATCGGATAGTTGGCGTAGAAGCCCATGATCAGCGTACCGAGCGCCGCGGCCACGCAGGTGGCGACGAACACCGCGTCCTTCGGCATGCCCGCATCGCCCAGGATGGTCGGGTTGACGAAGATGATGTACGCCATCGTCAGGAAGGTCGTGACACCGGCCAGTATCTCGGTGCGCACGTCGGTCTGGTGCTCGCTCAGCTTGAACAGGCGTTCGAGCGGCGAGCGGCGCGCCGGCGCGGTCATGGCGGGTGTGTCGTTGGGTTCGGAAAGGGGTTCGGGCATCGACATGCTGTGTCTCCTGTATCGTTTTGTCCCGTCTCTCGCAAAAGGCAAGAGCCTCCTTCCGGCGCGTTGGCCAGGGAGGCACACGTAATGTCTTACACTTTTGTATACAGGTGCGCCGATACGGACAAATAGACTGTATGCAAAATGGGTGATGATCGCACGAGGGCACTCGCGTGATCTAGCCTGCAGCAGGGGAACACCGCTCTTGACGTGGGCTCCGATCCCCCGTATAAAGCGCGCTAGATTCAAGCGACGAGGCAACAGCACATTCGTTAGCCACCGTCATGGTACTTCGGTTGTCCATGGTGTCCTTTCCTTGAGTTGCTCTGCCGGAAGCGCCCTGAGCGCCTCCGTTTTTTAATTTTTTTTAGGAAATGCAAGACCATGAAAACCGGTATCGTCAAATGGTTCAACGACGCCAAGGGTTTCGGTTTCATCAAGCCGGACGAAGGCGGTGATGATCTGTTCGCCCACTTCTCGGAAATCCAGGGCTCTGGATTCAAGTCGCTGCAAGAAAACCAGCGCGTTTCGTTCGAAGTGAAGAACGGCCCGAAGGGCCTGCAAGCAGCGAACATCACCCCGCTGTAAGGCCTCGCGCTCCTCGCCTTCGGGCGAGAAGACACTGAAAGCCCCGCCCCGTGCGGGGCTTTTTGTTTTGTGGCGCGGCGAACTTCGTCGGTCCGCCAAGCGCTTGCCGCCGGGCGGCGCCGTCCGGGTTCGACGTCTCTCTTCGGGCCCTTCCCTCGCTCCTTCCCTGACTCCTTCCCTGGCTCCTTCCCTGGCTCCTTCCCTGGCTCCTTCCCTGGCTCCTTCCCTGGCTCCTTCCCTGGCTCCTTCCCTCGCTCCTTCCCTCGCTCCTTCCCTCGCTCCTTCCCTCGCTCCTTCCCTCGCTCCTTCCCTGGCTCCTTCCCTGGCTCCTTCCCTGGCTCCTTCCCTGGCTCCTTCACTGGCTCCTTCACTGGCTCCTTCACTGGCTCCTTCACTGGCTCCTTCACTGGCTCCTTCCCTGGCTCCTTCACTGGCCCTTCACTGGCCCTTCACTGGCCCTTCACTCGCCCCTTCACTCGCCCCGTCCTCCGCCCCTCCTCCTCGCCCCCCGTCCGCTCGACCCTTTCCCCTCGGCTCTCCCCCCTCCGCCGCGCCTTTGCTCAGGTCCTCCCCTTGGTTGCCCGCGCGCCAGAACAGTTTGGCGCACCGCCATCAGCCGGGCCTCACCACGCAGAAACGGGTACGGGCAGCGCGGATTGCCGTCCGCAGAATCGGGTACGGATTGGCATCGCTGGCCCTTTTCGGACTGCCGACAGCCGCAGAAACGGGTACGCCATGGCCCACCCCACAAGGATTTCGGCACGCAGAAACAGGTACGGATAGGCCGGCACTGAAGGCCGATCCGCGGTCCGCGCACGGGTCGCGTCCGCAGAATCGGGTACGGTTTGCCGGTTTTTTTGTCGCGACGCAGAAACGGGTACGTTTTCCCGGGTGCATCCCCTCGGGATCAATGCGGCACCGTTTCCCGCAGAAACAGGTACGCGGATCGCGCCGGTCGGACACGTACCAGACGCGCAGAAATGGGTACGGCCGTCTGGCAGTCCTCCGGCGATTTCTTCTGCGAGATCCGACCTCCGACGCAGAAACGGGTACGCCCTCAGGCATTGGCAACGTTTCCGGCCGGCAGACGTTTGGAAGCGCTCGCTTTTAACAGGATGTACGTATACGTGGGCCTTTGCCGTGAGCGGCGCGGCTTCACGGCCTGGAAGCTGCGCAGAAACAGGTACGCTCGTCGCTCCACCGATGCCCCATCGCGTACGCAGAAGTAGGTACGCTTTGCGGAGGCCGCTCACCCGCCTGTCGCTCGCAGAACTGGGTACGCCGCAGAAACGGGTACGCACTTCCCCCAATTAGTCCCACGCATCTTCACGCAGAAACGGGTACGGCCACGCCGGGATGCGTGCAATACCGGGTCCAATGCGCTTTATGAGGCGCTTTCCAGTCTTTTCGATCCCCACCGGCACGCCGATACGGCGCAGAAACGGGTACGCACCGGGCCCGCGGCCGCTGTGGATAAGCCTGTGCAATGCCGAAGTTATCCCCGCAGAAAGCGGTTCGCCGCTTTCGCTGAAACAGGTTCGGGTATACGCAGATTCGGGTTCGACGCTCCGCAGAATCGAGTACGCTGCGGCGCAGAATCGGGTACGAAGGGGGTCGGTTTACGTTTACGGTTCAACGGCTTAGGCGCCCGTATACGGTTTACGAGTAGTTAACCGTAAAGGTATGTATTGCTTGTAGTGGATGACCGCGCGGAAGTGGACAACCCTGCCGGGTTGCCCCCTGCCGCACGGCATGCGAGCTGGCAAGAGAGAGATATCGGCACAGAGCCAAGGGCTGACCAGGCCGGCGCGAAGCCGCTGCGAACGCGGGGTATACCCGGCCAGATTTCGCCACACGACGGGGTATACGCCCGAATCTCCGAACGTACCCGTTTCTGCGTGACAAGGGTGGCGGCATCAAGTAAAAAGGCGGGTAATTCGAAGCACGCCGATATGCCGATCAAACGTTCCCTGGCCACCCCGGACGACCGCACCGTCACTGACGTGGAAACCGGTCCCTCGCGCATCATCGTTCCCGGCAACGATGCGCCGTTGGTTCCGTCCGAAAAATTTCAGCGGCTGTTCGACGAAGCGCAAGCCATGGAGCGCGAAGACGCCTGGCAAAGTGGCGAGGTCGGCTTTCTGAGCCGCGCCAGTGTGCAGGTCACGCTTCCCTACCGGGCGCCGAAGGGCGCGCCGCCCGTCTGGACCCGGACCAGCGGCAACATCTCGCTGATGATCCAGCCCGGTTACTTCACGCAGCAGCGTTCCGAGCGCGCCAGCAACGGCCGCCAGAAGCTGGTGTCGGAAACGGTCTCGCTCGGGTATCCCTATGGCTCCTATCCGCGGCTGATGCTGGCCTGGATCGGCAAGGAGATCATGGCGAAGAAGAAGCGGGGCGAGTTTACCGGCACCGTGGACGACCGCCGCATCTCGCTGGGCAACTCGCTGTCCGAGTTCATGTACAACCTCGGCATCCCGATGGCCACGGGCGGCAAGCGCGGCACCATGACGCTGGTGCGCCAGCAGATGATCCGCCTGTTCTCCGCGACCATTGCGATCGTCCAGAACAAATCGGCGCCGACGCAGAACCAGACCAACAACCACGAGCCGATGTCGATCGATCGGGTCGGCTACCTGCTGGCAGATCAGCTGTCGACCTGGTGGGATCCGATGCAGCCGGGCCAGGGCTCGATGTTCGAAAGCTTTGTCGTGCTGTCGGAGCCGTTCTTCAACGAGCTGGTCAATCGCCCGGTGCCGGTCGATATGCGTGCGCTGAAGGCGCTGAAGCAGTCGCCGTTCGCGCTGGACGTCTATTCCTGGCTGACCTACCGCTTCTTCACCATCCAGCGGCGCACCGAGATCCCATGGGAAGCGCTGCAGATGCAGTTCGGTACCGAGACCGAGAGCGAGCGCAAGTTCCGCGCGTTGTTCCGCAAGGCGTTGAAGGACGTGCTGGTGGTGTATCCGGACGCCAAGGTCGACGCCGACTCGTCGAAGGCGCTGATTCTGCAGCCCTCGCGTACCAGCGTGCGCAAGCTGGCCTGAGCGACTGTCCTTGCAGGAACGCGCCGGGGCCCCTTCGCCTCGGCAATATTGGGCGCGGCAATAAAAAAAGCAGGTGTTGAACACCTGCTTTTTTGCTGGCTCCCGACGAGTGCCGTGAACCAGCGGCGACGCGGGCAATCAGGCCGGTTTGATGCCGGAAGCTTGCTTGCCCTTCGGACCTTCCTTGACTTCGAAGGTCACTCGCTGGCCGTCCTTCAGCGTCTTGAATCCAGTGCCCTGGATTTCCGAGAAATGGGCGAACAAGTCCGCGCCACCATCGTCCGGGGTAATGAAGCCGAACCCCTTGGTTTCGTTGAACCACTTAACCGTACCGGTTGCCATGTGAGTTTCCTTTCGACGCAAGTTCTTTGTACACGACGCAAACAACCGTTCAAGCACGTTGATTTCTCGCAGATACCGAACGGAAGCCGACGAGGGTGACACGACTTGACGCGACTGTGTTGGGCATCATATCCAGTTTGTCTAACCGTGTCATGTGCGGCGTACAACGCACAACCTCTAATGTAGGCCGATTCTCGACCGATTTTCAAGCACAACTTTTGAAGAAACTTGTGCGCCTTTTTGGCTTCCGGGCTGTAACGAATTCGTGTAATTGAAGAAATCGGTTGATAGCACCAAGGCGATTGACTAAAGTTTCGCCTACAGTCAAACCGCGCTTTCAGCGCTGAAAGAGAGAGGCCCCGGTGGCAGCGAAAATCATCACGGTGTTCAATCAGAAGGGCGGCTGCGGCAAGACAACGGTCAGCATGCATCTCGCGGGAACGCTGGGTTTGCGCGGCGCGCGCGCAATGCTGGTCGATATGGACGAGCAGGGAACCGCGACGCGTTGGGCGGCGCAAGCCTCGGACGAGCGCCCGTTCCCCGCTTCCGTCATTGGTTTGGCGGCCTCCGGCGGTGCGATGCACCGCGAAGTGCGCAAGTTCGTCCAGGACTACGACTATATCGTCGTCGACTGTCCGCCCGCAGTGCACTCCGCAGCGCCGTCCAGCGCCCTGCTGATCTCCGATCTGGCAGTGATCCCGGTTGTCCCATCGCCCCCGGATCTGTGGGCGGCGGTGGCGGCCAAGACCCTCGCGCAGCACGCGCAGGTCCAGAACGAAACATTGACCGTCCGCGTGATGGCCAATATGGTGCAACGCCGCGTTTCCATCGCGCGCCAGGCTATCGAAATCCTGGGCGATGACGGCGACTTTCCCCTGCTCCAATCGATGATCGGCTCGCGCTCGGCGTTCCGTGAGTGCCAGGCCATCGGTTGTACCGTGCACGGCGTACCCGGCGCACGCGAGGCGGTGCAGGAAGTCGACATCATGGTGGACGAGGTGTTGTCCCTGATCGAGTAAAGAGAATGGCAACGAAGATGAAGAATCTGCGGGCCGGCATGCTGGCCGGCATGGCGGCGGAAAAGAGCCGCGCCGACACGCTGGACCGCTTCGCGCGCGCGGAAGCGGCGATCGCCAAGCATCCGCACGGCCTGTTGCAGGCAAAGGGCGCCGAAACACCGCCCACTTTCAGCGCTGAAAACGAGGAGCGTTCGGGAGACGGCCGCGTCCTCAAGCGCATCCCGCTGGCGCAATTGCACGACAACCCGCTCAACGCGCGCCGGATTTACGATCCCGCCGTCGTCCAGGAGCGCGCCGCGTCGATCGCGACCCACGGCCAGAAGACGCCGGGTCTCGCGGCGCCAGATCCGTCCCGTCCCGGCCATTACATCCTGATCGACGGCCACTACCGCAAACGCGCGCTCGCGGCGGCCGGCAAGCTCGAGATGGAGTGCTTCGTCGAGAGCGACCTCAGCGACCTCGACTTCTACCGCCTATCCTTCCTGCTGAACGAACAGCGCTCGGACCAGTCGGCGCTAGACAATGCGATCGCGTGGCGCCAGTTGCTGGACGAGGGCAAGGTTGCCAAGGAAGAAGATATTTGCGAGCTGACCGGCATGTCGGCCGGCACGGTCAACAAGACGCTGGCGCTGCTGAAACTGCCCGAGTCCGTGCTGATGGTGATGCGCGAGCGTCCCAGCGCGATCGGCATCGCGGCCGGCTATGAGCTGACGCTGTACTACAAGCTGGCGGGCGAGGAGCGCACCCGCGAGTTGGCGATGCGCATCATGAACGACGGCCTGTCGAGCCGCGAAGTCGAGGCGATTCGCAAGCAGGCGCAAGAGGGCAAGGCGCGCAAGGTCAAGGAAATCAGCCGCCAGTACAAGATCCGCACCAGCGGCGGCGAGCTGCTGGGGACGATCAAGGAATGGGACTCGGGCCGTGTCGTGCTCGACGTCCAGCTGACCGATCGCGATGCCCGCGAAGCGCTGCTGGAAGCCCTGAAGGCGCGCTTCGGCCTGGACAAATCGCTGCTGTAGCAGCCTGCACGGGCGGCGCGCCGGTGGGCCATGAAGATGGTCCGCCCGCGCAGCACGCCATCACGGCTGCCCGGCGTGCCGCCGCACCAGCATGCGCGGCGTGAATCGGAGGTCGCGATGCTCGGCATGCTCGGGCAGCGCAACGAAATCCCGCCACGCCGCGCGAAGCAGCCGGTCCAGGCCGCTGGGGGAATAACCGGCAAGCGGCTGACTGGCCCGTTTGGCCTGGCCTCGCGACGTCGGCGGCAACATCAGCGGACCCAACAACGGCGCGGCGTGGGGTAGCCCGTCCGCCGCCAAACCGCGGTCTGCCCAATGCAGGGAGAGGGCGTTCCAGGCATCGTCGCTGAGCGTGGCGAAGCGCTTCTCGATGCGGCCCGGCTCAGGGTCCGACATCACGATTCCGGACCCACCGCGGTCGAACCGCGGGCGAACCAGACAGCGGCTGCCGTCGCCGAGCCGAAGATGGCCCCCGGTGACCAACACGGCTTCGCCGATCCGCATCCCGCAATCGCCGATCAGATACGCGGCGGCATTGGCCGCCCGCCATATCGGCGTGCCATCCGATCCATCGAGCCAGCGGCGAAATGCGGCCACACTCGTCCCCGCGCCGGCCGCCAGCCCGGGAGCCGTTTCCCGGTGACCGGCCAGCCCAGCCAGACCATCTGCCTGATCGGCTGCCTGATCCTCTAGCTCTCCGTCGGCCTTGTCGCTTGGCCGATCGTCGTGCAATGCCGCCGCCGCAGGCGGTATCGCAAAACCATCGAAGGGATGATGCGCCAGCACGCCGCGTTGGCGCAGCCAGCCGAACAGCGCCCGTATCACCCGCATGGCCGCCTGGCGAGAACTGTCCCGCAAGCCGCCCTCGAACGGCCGCCACGGCATCCGGTCGCGCGGGCCGGCGGGTCCCTGCCAGAATGAGGCCGGTTGCGGATCGGCCAGGAAATCCCAATACGCCGACAGATCTACCGCGTTCATGCCGCGCAAGGGCTGCCGTCGCCGCGCCGCCCACAGGAGCAGCCGTTCCGCCTCGCGCCGGTAGCTGGCCCAGGTGTGGGAGCCGTGCCGCTTGCCCTCCAACCATTGGCGTACCAACTGCAACTCCTCGCCAAGAACGGCTCGCCAGTCACCATTAAGTGCTGTACAGAGCATATATTCCAGCGGAACAGGCGCCGCCAGCCGTTCGTCCAACGGTGCCGGCGACATCCGCGGCCGCTGCGATGGCGCGACCAGCGCGCCCACCTGGGGCCCCAACACCGGTCCCCCATCGCTCGCCCGCAGCGTGTCGCGCTGCCGCTCGAGCCAGTGCCGTACCACGTCGGCCGACTTGGCGCCCAAGCGCGGCACCCCGCGCCACCAGGCGGCGCCGCGCCGGTTGACCCGCTCCACCAGGTCGCCGATGCGTTCGATGCCGCCCGCCGCGAGGCGGCGTGACAGGCTCGGTCCGAACCACAACGACACCGCGTGATCGAGCGCCGGCCGCCCCGGCGACAAGCGCTCCAACGACGACAGCGCGTCGACGCGCCGGTCCATCGCGACATTCGAGCGACCCTTGAGCGAGTCGAACATCGCCGCGATATCCGGCCGGTTGTTCTGCAGCGCGAACTGGACCAGCCGATCGCGCAGCCGCAGGATGCGCTGCACCGCCTGATGCTCGGTCAGCGCCTCCTCTTCGTCCGGGTCGAGCAGATAGCGGTTGGCGATATCGACCGCGGCCATGCCCTGGGCATACGCGCGTACCACGGCGAATTCGGTCCGGGTCAGTTTCGAGGGATCCAGCGTGTCGTCCCGCACAGACATCGGCAATCGCCCTTAAGTGATTGATTGATAACGACTTTGAGCAGACGAGTAGCGCAACCTGCCCAAATTGCTACCCGAAGTGTAATGTAAATTATTTTCTCGGCACAGCGTCCGAAAGGTCTACCCGTGCCAGCAGAGCATGGCGAAAAATCGCCGCGAACATCGCCTGAAACATTGACCGGACATCGGTCGAATACCGCCCAAACATCGGTCCGAACCCTAAGAACGCGGCCGCTTTGCGATTGACGTAAGGGAAAATCCTTACCCCGCCTCCAGCCTTGTGCTGCGTACGCATTCGCACAAAAGCGACTTACCCACCATCTGGCAAGCCTTGCTTTCCTGTTTTCGCATGCATATGCTGGACCGCAGAATAAGTGAAAGTTAAGTCTGTCTTTAGAGGGATCGAAAGCGTGCAAACACGCAAACGGGGCGATTGCATCACGCTTGACGGGAAGGGACGGCCGCGCTGAACGCCGCGCCGAACAGAAGCGGGATGGATCGTAGGGAGGGGCAGGGGCAACATAGCACCGCACTTCCGATCACACGGGCGACCGTCGCGGCGCACGTGTCGCAACAAGAACGAGAGCGGCATGGCCACCATTCTGTTGATCGAGCCTCATCCATTACTGCGATTGGGCCTGCGCCAGTTGCTGGCGCAATCCGAGCTTCCCGTCCACGTCATCGATGTCGAACCGGCCGCGCTGCCGTCGCCCGACGACGCCCGCCTGCGCGACGCCGACCTGCTGATCTACGGCTGGCACGACGATGGCAGCGGCACCTGGCAAGCGATGGAGGACGTGTGCCGCTATCTGGCGCCGCAGCGCGTGCTGGTGCTGGCCGATGGCCTGCCCGCCGCAATGGCGCAGGAATCCGTGCCCCCGATGGTGGCGGGCCTGCTGTCGAAGAACTGCTGCGCCGAGGTGCTCGACGCCGCCATCCGCCTGGTGCTGGCCGGCGGCGAGTGCTTTCCCGCGCTGGTCCACGCCCAGCCGACGCGGCAAACGGGGCTGTCCGGCCTGCAGAACACCGGCGGCAGGGAAGGGACGGCCACCCGGCCGGATGAACCGATCGAGTCGACCCGCGCCGTTCCCGGCTGGTCCGCGGACATCGCCATCCGCACCGCACCGCTGATCCAGCCCGATATCGAAACACCGTCGTTCGGCTCGCATCTGCTCAATATCACCGAGCGGCAATACGAGGTGCTGGCACTGCTGGCACGCGGCTACCCGATCAAGACGGTCAGCCGCGTGCTCAATATCTCGGTGGCCACCGCCAAGACCCACGCCTGCACGCTGTACCACCGCCTGCATGTGCGCAACAAGGGCGAGGCCGTCTACGAAGCGCTGCGGCGCGGCGCCAAGCTGAACTGGCCTGGACCCTCGACGCTGGGCGCGGTGCCGTTGCACGTCGACGCCATGCGATTGCCGGCGGTCTGCCAGGCGGCCTGAGTTGCAAGGCGCCGGTCACGGTGGCATGTGCTTGCGCGAACTCATCCTTTCGGCTGAGGGACTTCATTCCAATGGTCGAGGCGGCCCGGGAGGCGGCTTGCTAGGCTTATGGACATGCACGCCGGCAGTCACCTCGCCCCCCTGAGCTCGCCCGAGTCGATGACGACCCTTCTTCTGGCCAACAACGCGATCATGCTGCGCGCGCTGTCGCGCCACCTCGGCAAGCGTCAGGCCTCCTGCCCGTTGACCTTGCAGTCGCCGGAATGGCTGCTGCACGCATCCTCGGCCCAATTGCCCAAACAGCCCGTCGATTTCGCGCTGCTCGATTGCAGCAGCAGCGACGCGGATGCCGGCGCGCTGATCGACGCCTTGTGCCAGCGCATCGCGCCGCGCCGGTGGCTGCTGATCGCCAGGCCAGGCGCCACGGCGCTGACGCAGCGCGCCGCCCGGCTCGGGGCCGGCGGCTGCCTGCTGGCACCGGCTTCGCCCGACCTGCTTTCCGCGGCGGTGGCGCTGGTCGCCGCCGGCGGCCAATGCTTTCCGCGCGCCAGCATGGCGTGGCTGATGGCGCCTGCTCCCTCTCCCGCTGCGACCTCCAACTTTCTGCGCCCTGGTTCTACGGCAAGCGGCTGATGGTCGTCCACCGGCGATGCGGCCTATGCTGGCACTACGCTGCTGGCGTAGCCGGACCCGGGATCAGAAGGTCCGCCGCCGGCAGGAGCGGGGGGTCATATGAATGGAGGAGCGGCGGTCCTGATCGTGCGCGGCTTTGCCGTGCCGGAGGGCCGCAACAAGTGGGCGTGTTGTTATGAGATCCGGCTGGCGTCGGCATGCGATGGGCCGCTGGTCCATCGCGGCGAACTGCATGGCCGCGCGTTCTGCAGCGAGGATGCCGCGGTAATCGCGGCCCGCGAAGCCGGCGAGCGCGAAGCGCGGCGGCGCATTGCCGCGGGACTGGCGACATCGTTCCTGTCGGTGGCGCCCGGCACGTGCGCGGGCGATGGCCGCGACATCAGGACGCCGCGGCCGGACGATCGGTAAGCGATAGAGCCAGGCGAACGAACACGAAGGGGGGAAATAAGGCGCGTGCTCGGGGGAGCCGCATGTCGGATGACGAATCGAACGACATGCGTACACGCGCGTATCGGCTGCGGCGATCGCCCGGCCGGATCTGCGGACCACGGCGGAGCCGCCGCTCGACAGACGGCACGCCGGGGTCCTTTCTTTTTTGGGAAGAGCGCGGCCGTCGACGACGACCGCAGACGACAACCGCAGACGACGACCGCAACGCAAGGAAGGGGGAAAAAAGAAGCCCGCAGACCGGGGGACCATGCGGGCTCCAAAGTGGCAGGCCGATTCCGCCTGGCCCACCACAAGACTGACGATATCCAATCGATCTTGCGACTTCCATCAACCAAAAGGACCAAAAGCCCACGGTCGCGCCGCGGCGGCGCGGGGCATTCCGCGGGGCATTCGACACCATGTGGCACTGGCACTTGATTTCGCGCTTCGGCGACGCCGCGCTGCTGCTGCCGTGCGCCGCGCTGTTGCTGCTGTCGCTGTGCCATCGCGGCGAATGGCGCGCGGCGCGCGACTGGTGCCTGGCGTTCGCCGCCGCCGCCGGACTGACGCTTGCATCGAAGCTGGCCTTTATCGGCTGGGGCATCGGCGTGCCGGCGCTGGACTTCACCGGTTTCTCGGGCCACAGCATGATGGCGGCGAGCGTGCTGCCGGTGCTGCTGCATCGGCTCGCACCGGGACGGCGGCCGCGCCTCGGGTGGATCGCGGCAACGCTCGGCGCATCGCTGGCGCTGCTGGTGGGCTATTCGCGTTTGCCGCTGGGCGCGCATTCGCTCAGCGAAGTGGTGGGCGGACTGGCGCTGGGATTTGCCGTCAGCGGCGGCTATCTGCTGGCCACCGCGCCGCGGCGGCGCCAGCGGCGGCCACCGCGGTGGCGTCGATCGCGGCGCGCGCCGCTGCTGCTGCTGATCGGCGCCTTGCTGCTCGGGGTGCCGGCATCGGGCGCGCATGCGCCGACCGAGCAGTGGATCGAACAGATCGCGCTGTATCTGTCCGGCCGCGCGCGACCGTTTCAACGCGAGGATTGGCAGCGGCGCGAAGCGGCGACGATCGCGCCTCCGGCCGCGTCCACCTTCCCGTCTACCGCGCCGTCTTCCTCGCCCGTATAGCAGCCCCACCTGTGTGGGGGACCCAACAGACCCCACGCCGACCCGAGCGCGACGATGTTCCCGATATGCCGACGCACGGCATCGAACACGGCAGCAAGGGGAGAGGGTCATGGCAACGGCAAGCGCGCAGGCGATCGTCGAGCGGCAGACGGCGCTGCAACTGCTGTATCGGGTCTCGGATGCGTTGACGGTGGGCATCTGCGGCATCCTGGTCGGCGAATTCTGGTTTCCCGAGGGCGGTCTGGCATCGGCGGCGCCGATACATGGCTTCCTGACCGCGTTCTGCGCGGTCGCCACGCTGATCGTGTTCCCCGCCTGCGGGCTCTACGAATCGTGGCGCGGCCGCAGCCGCGCCGCACTGGGCGTGCGCACGCTGGCGGCATGGAGCCTGGTCGCGGTCAGCGGCCTGGTGCTGGCCTACCTGATGCATCAGATCGGCGCGGTGTCGCGCTTGTGGTCGACCACCTGGTTCGGCGCCGTCTCGCTGGCGCTGATCGGCTCGAGGCTGGTGCTGTACCAGCTGCTGGGCAATGTGCGGCAGCAGGGCATCAACGCCAAGCGCGTGCTGATCTTCGGCTACGGCCCGCTCGGCAACGAGATGTACCGGCGCGTGCATCGCATCCGCGAGGCCGGCTATCACGTGGTCGGCATCTACTGCGACCACGACGACGACACGCTGCCGTCCGGCGTGCCGATCCTGCGCGAAATGAGCGACGTCACGCGCTTCGTGCGCAGCCAGGACGTGCGCGAGATCTGGCTGACGCTGCCGATGGCGGCGTGCCGCGATCTGTGCGACGTGGTATACCAGTTCCGCAACGACCTGGTCGACATCCGCTGGGTGCCCGACATCATGTCGGTCGAGCTGCTGGGCCACCGCTTCAGCGAATTCCTCGGCCTGCCGGTGATCGACCTGAACAGTCCGCCCGATTCGCGCATCACGGGCCTGCTCAAGGCAAGCTTCGATCGCGTGTTCGCCGCGGTGGCGCTGCTGGGCATGTCGCCTCTGCTGGTCGCCATCGCAATCGGGGTCAAGCTGTCCTCCCCGGGCCCGGTGCTGTTCCGGCAGAAGCGCCTGGGCATCGACGGCAAGCCCTTCGACGTCTTCAAGTTCCGCACCATGGTGGTCCACCAGGACCGCGGTGTCACGCAGGCGGTGCGCAACGATCCGCGTGTGACCCGCATCGGCGCCTTCCTGCGCCGTACCAGCCTCGATGAGCTGCCGCAGTTCTTCAACGTGCTGCGCGGCGAGATGTCGGTGGTGGGCCCGCGCCCGCACGCGCTCGAACACAACGAGATGTACAAGGAGCTGATCGACCGCTACATGCTGCGCCATCGCGTCAAGCCCGGCATCACCGGCTGGGCGCAGATCAACGGCCTGCGCGGGCAGACCGACACGGTCGAGAAGATGCGCGCGCGCATCGAGTTCGATATCTATTACATCCGCAACTGGTCCTTCCAGCTGGACCTGCGGATCATCGCGCGTACCGCGCTGCATGGCTGGACCGGCAAGAGCGCGTTCTGAAAGAGTTCCGGCCCACGGCTGTGGCGAACGTGCGTTGGCAAGCGCACGGTGCCGGCGGGTACGGTCGAGCCAAATGGGGCATACCAAGACCCCAGCGGGAGGAGACCATGAAAGCCACCATACGCACGATCCTGGCGGAGGTGGGCCGGCTCGAGGTGCCAGCGGACACGCTGGACGATCACGCCGACCTCTATGAAGCCGGGCTGTCGTCGCTCGCCACGGTGCACGTGATGCTGGCCATCGAGAACGCCTTCGATATCGAGATTCCGGACCGCATGTTGACGCGCCAGCTGTTTCGCAGCATCCAGTCACTGGCCGACGCGATCGTGTATCTGCGCCAGCAGCAGGAGGCAGCATGAACGCGTTCACGGCGCAGGCGGTGCAGCCCCGCCCGCACGATGCCGGCACCGATGCGGCGCATGTCGATCCGCCGGACACGGCGCATCCACCGCGGGACATGCTGGCTGCCGCGCGCGAGGTGGTGCCGCCGGCGACGGCGCAGGCCGATCGCGTGGACCGCGAGGCGGCGTTCCCCGAGGCCGCCTTTGCCGCGTTGCGCGAGCGCGGCCTGCTCGGTGCGATGGTGCCGGTGGAACTCGGTGGCGGCGGCGCGTCGCTCGAAACCATCGCGGCGATCTGCCGCGTGCTCGGCGGCGCGTGCGCGGCCACTGGCATGATCTACGCGATGCATCAGATCCAGGTCGCCTGCCTGGTCGCGCATGCGCGCGGCAGTATCTGGCACGAGCGCCTGCTTGCGCGCATCGCCGGCGAGCAGCTGCTGCTGGCCTCGGCCACCTCGGAGCAGTCGATCGGCGGCGCGCTGCGCACCAGCGGCTGTGCGGTGGCCACCGACGGTGGACGCTTTCATCTGGTCAAGATGGCGCCGACCATTTCGTACGGCGCGCAGGCCGACGTGATCCTCGCCACCGCGCGCCGCCATGCGGAGGCCCCGCAGTCCGACCAGGTATTGGTCTGCGTGCTCGACGGCGACTGCACGCTGCAATGCACGAGCGGCTGGGACACGCTGGGCATGCGCGGCACCTGCAGCAACGGCTTCCGGCTGGAGGCGCGCGGCGCCTGCGAGCAGATCGTGCCGGTGCCGTTCGGCGAGATCGCCGACGCGACCATGACGCCGGTGTCGCACATGCTGTGGAGCGCGCTGTGGACCGGCATCGCCGCCGACGCGGTACAGCGCGCCAAGGCCTTCTTCCAGGGGCAGGCGCGCTCGCGGCCCGGCACGCTGCCGCCGTCGGCCACGCGGCTGGCGGAGGCGGCGGCGATGATCGACACGATGGAGGCGCGCGTGCAGATGGCGCTCGCGCATTACCGCCAGCACACACCGGGCCGATCCGTCTCCGCGGACTTTGCCTTTGCCGCCGAAATGAACGGCCTGAAGACCAGCGTGTCGGCGCTGGCGCTCGAGGCGGTGCAGATCGCGCTGCTGATCTGCGGCATGGCCGGCTACAAGCAGGGCACGCCGTTCAGCGTCGGCCGCCATCTGCGCGATCTGTGGTCGGCGCCGCTGATGATCAGCAACGACCGCATCCTGACCAATACCGCCAGCCTGCTGCTGGCCGAACGTTCGCATTGAGGAGAATCGGCATGGACTACCAGAGCGGCCAGCACGGTGGCGCCGTCGAGCCTGCCGACACCGCGGCGCCGCCGCAGCGCCTGTCACGATCGCCGGAGGAGGCCGCGCTGGCGGCGCAGCGGCGCTTTCGCCAGGCGCTGATCGAGGCCGGCCTGCTGATTCCGACCGGCGTCGATGGCCTGTATGGCCGCAGCGCCGACTTCGAGGCCATTGCCGACGGCCTGAACGCCACCATCGGCGCGCTCGGCGCCGACCAGCAGGCCGAGGTGATGCGCTTTCCGCCGGCGATGGCGCGGCAGGACTTCGAAGCCAGCGAATACCTGAAGAGCTTTCCGCAACTGGCCGGCACCGTGCACAGCTTCTGCGGCAGCGATCGCGATCATCACCGGCTGCTGGCCAGGCTCGATGCCGGCGAGGAATGGGCCGACCAGCAGCGGCCCACGCGCGTGGTGCTGACGCCGGCCGCCTGCTATCCGATCTATCCGGTGATGGCCGCGCGCGGACCGCTGCCGGCGCAGGGCCGAGTCGTCGACGTGCTGTCGTACTGCTTCCGCCATGAGCCCTCGGTTGATCCGGCGCGCATGCAGCTGTTCCGCATGCGCGAGTACGTGCGGCTGGGCACCGCCGAGCAGGTCGCCGCGTTCCGCGCGCAGTGGATCGAGCGGGGCAGCGCGCTGGCGCAGCAGCTGGCCTTGCCCTGGCAGCTCGACCTGGCCAACGACCCGTTCTTCGGCCGCGGCGGCAAGATCGTCGCCGACGGCCAGCGCGAGCAGAAACTGAAGTTCGAACTGTTGATTCCGATTCACGACGACGCCCCGCCCACTGCCTGCATGAGCTTCAACTACCACAAGGACCACTTCGCCGAAGTCTGGCCGCTGCGCACCGCCGACGGCGCGCGCGCCCACACCGGTTGCGTCGGCTTCGGCATCGAGCGGCTGATTCTGGCGCTGCTGCGCCACCATGGTTTTGCGCTGGCACGCTGGCCGAGCCAGGTGCGCGAGCTGCTGGGACTGCGCCATGTATGACGGCACCGGGCGGCTGGCGCCAGCCGTGCATGCCTCGCATGTCCTGCATACCGAGCAGGCGGTCTGGCCGCAGACCAACTGCTACGTCGACCTGTGGATCGAACTGCTGCACGGCTGGCAGCTCGATCCGCTGGCGGCGCTGCCGTTTACCGTCGCGCAGGACTTCGAGGGCGATCAATTCACCTTCTTCAAATACCCGGTCGACGACCTGGAGCGGCTCTATGGCGTGGTGGTGCAGGAGCTCTCGCTCTACGACGCGATGGAGCGCCATGTCGCGACGCAGACCGCGCGCGGCCATGTGGTGCTGCTCGAGGTCGACGGTTATTACCTGCCGGACAATCGCGCCACCTCGTACCGGCGCCAGCACACCAAGACCACCATCGGCATCGACGTGCTGATGCCCGAGGCGCGCGGCGTCGGCTATTACCACAACGACGGCTACCACGTCGCACGCGGCGACGACTATGCGGGGCTGTTCCGCTTGCTGCCCGACCTGCAGGCCGATCCCAATCTGCTGTTCCCGTATGCCGAGGTGGTGCGGCGGCGCTTTCCGCCGCTGTCCGGGCCGATGCTGCTGCGCGCGTCGCTGGCGCTGTTGCGGCGGCATCTGGCGCGGCGACCCCGGCAGAACCCGATCGCGGCGTACCGGCAGGTGTTTCCGCAGCATCTGGACGAACTGGCGGTGCGCGGCGAACCGGCCTTCCACCCGTACGCCTTCAACGTGCTGCGCCAGCTGGGCGCCAACTTCGAGCTGCTGGGCAAGTACCTGCGCTGGCTCAGCCTGCAGGGACAGCCGCTGCCGGCCGCGATCGCCACGGCCTGCCAGCGGCTGGCATCGGAGGCGATGGTGATGCAGTTCCGGCTGATCCGCTCGATCCTCGGCCGCCGGCCCGACGCTTGCCAGGATTGCCTGGACCAGATGGAAGCCTGCTACGAGGCCGCGGTACCGGCGCTTGCCGCCTATGTCGGCGAGGGCGAGCCCTGACGCCGCGGGCGCGCTCGCGACCGCGCCCACGGCCGTAGCGACGACCGCGCCCGATGTGTGCGAACGGATGGCGGCGGCCATGCCGCTGGGCCGGCCGCTGACGCGGCAGCCGCTGGCCGGTCCGTGGCGGATGCTGGAAACCGGGGCCGATGCGATCGCCAGGCCGTCGGAGTTGCCGGGCGACTTGCCGACTGACTTGCCGACTGACTTGCCCGCCGACTTGCCGCCCGACTTGCCGCCCGACTTGCCCGACGCCGTGCCGGGCAATGTGGGCTGGTTGCCGGCGCCGGTCCCTGGCACCGTCGCGCAGGCGCTGCAGGCGGCGGGCCGCTGGTGCGCCGAGGCGCCGCCCGCGCTGCACCAGCGCGACTACTGGTATCGCGTGCCGATCTCCGGCGAGGGCGCCCACTGCCTGCGGCTGCGCGGCCTCGCCACGATCTGCGAGGTGTGGCTCGACGACACCCGCGTGCTCGACAGCCGCTCGATGTTCGTCGAACACGAGATCGCACTGATGCTGTCCGGTGCTCACACGCTGACGCTGTGCTTCCGCTCGCTCGAGCGCGCGCTGCGCGGCCGGCGCGGTCCGGTGCGATGGAAGCCGCGGCTGGTGTCGCTGCCGTCGTTGCGGCATGTCCGTACCACGCTGCTCGGCCATATGCCCGGCTGGTGTCCATCGGTACACGCGGTGGGCCCGTGGCGCGAGATCGATCTGCTGCCGATGCGAGAGCCCGCGCGAGCGCTCGACGCCGCCCGCTGTGAAACGATCGCGCGCCTGGACGGCGACGACGGCATCGTATCGGTGCAGGTGCGCGGCGTCGCTGCGCTCGCGCAAGGGCCGCTGACGGTGATCGTCGACGGCCACGAGGCCGCGCTGACATGCCGGCACGACCCGCTACACGACGCGCAGCACGACCCGCAGCACGGCCCGCAGCACGGCCCACGACACGGCTCACAGCGCAGCCCGCAACACGACCTTGTATGGCACGGCAGCGTACGCGTGCCCCGCGTGCGCAAATGGTGGCCGCACACGCACGGCGAGCCGGTGCTGTACGACGTGATGCTGCGCGCCGGCGCGCAGACGCTGCCGTGTGCGCGCGTCGGCTTCCGGCACGTCGATGTCGACGAGCGCGACGGCGGCTTCGTCGTTCGCGTCAACGGCGTGCCGGTGTTCTGCCGCGGCGCCTGCGTGGCCAGCCTCGATCTGCATGGCCACGCGCCCGATGCGCGGACCTGCGCCGCGTGGCTCGAACAGGCGCGCGACGCCAACATGAACATGATCCGCATCAGCGGCGTGACGTGCTATCAGGGCGAGGCGTTTTACGCGGCCTGCAATGCGATGGGCCTGCTGGTCTGGCAGGACTTCCTGTTTGCCAACTTCGATTATTCGGCCAACGTCGGGCCGAGCGGCGGCATCAACGCAGCGGCCAATGCCGTGACCAATGCCGTGACCAATGCCGGGACTGACGCCGCAACCAACTCCGGGACCAGCGCCCAGGCCGGCTCCGCCGCCGAGCTGCTCGACGACGCACGCCGCGAGGTGCACCAATGGCTGGCCGCGCATGGCCACCATCCGAGCCTGGCCGTGCTGTGCGGCGGCAGCGAGGCGGAACAGCAGGCGGCGATGCTAGGAGCCCCGCGCGAGGCGTGGCGCCAGCCGCTGTTCGACACGGTGATTCCCGACTGCATCGCCGCGCATGGTGTTGCCGTGCCGTATGTCCGCAACTCGCCCAGCGGCGGTGCGTGGCCATTCCAGCCCGATCGCGGCGTCAGCCACTACTACGGCGTCGGCGCCTACCAACGGCCGCTCGACGATGCGCGGCGCGCGCGCGTGCGTTTTGCCGCCGAATGCCTGGCCTTCGCCAACGTGCCATGCGAGCGCACGCTGCGCGAGGCGATGGCCGGCGTCGCGCCGGTGCACGACCCGCGCTGGAAGCGCGCGGTGCCGCGCGATGCCGGTGCGAGCTGGGACTTCGAGGACGTGCGCGACTTCTATCTGCAATCGCTGTACGCCGTCGATCCCGCACGCCTGCGCAGGGAGGATCCGGCGCGCTATCTGCAGTGCTCGCGTGCGGTCGTCGCCGAGCTGATGAGCGAGGTCTTCGCCGAATGGCGCCGCGCGGGCTCCAGCTGCGCCGGAGGACTGGTGTGGCAATGGCAGGACCTGGCCCCGGGCGCCGGCTGGGGCATCGTCGATGCGCTGCGCCGGCCCAAATCCGCCTGGCATGCGCTGCGCCAGGTCTGGCAGCCGCGGCAAGTGCTGCTTACCGACGAAGGGCTGAACGGCGTGCATGTGCACCTGATCAACGAGACCGGGGCCCCGCAGCCGATACGCCTGCAGTTGCGCTGCCTGCGCGACGGACTGACGCCGCTGCTCGACGTGGCACGCGACTTCACGCTGGCGCCGCGCTCGGTGCAATGCGTCAGCGGCGCCGAGCTGGCGGGCGAATTCTTCGACTTCGCCCATGCCTATCGCTTTGGTCCGCGCCTGCATGACGTGGTGCATGCGGCGTGGTTCGACGCCAGTGGCTCGCTCGTCAGCGAAGCCTTCTATCTGCCCGATCGCAGTGCCAACGCGCTCACGCCGCCTGAGCTGCATGCGCAGGTCGAGCGCATCGACGGTCAGTGGTGGCTGACGATATCGGCGCGCCGCTTCGCGCGCTGGGTGCAGATCGACGATGCGAACCTGCAACCGGCAAGCGATTACTTCCATCTCGCACCCGGTGCGAGCCGCCGTGTGCTGCTGCGTGCCGACGAGGGACCACGTGATCGGGAGGGGCACGGCAATGAAGGCGGCGGAGAAGGCCTAAACCGTCTGGCGAACACCGCCATCCCGATGGGTGAGATTCGCGCGCTGAACGCGCCTCGTCCACTTGGCTACGGCGCGTAGCGCATCGTCGCGCAAGCCAATCCCCATCACAACGCGCGCGGGCATCGCCGCTGCGCCGTGCCAAAAGGTTGCACCGCTGTAACGCGGCTCCCTCCCGATTCCCACCTACCGAAGGATGAGCAGGTTTCAGCCGTGCGGCTACTGTTGGGCGTCCCACAGATGGAACTTAATGGAAGCACGCAAGCCGCACCGCGTCGCCGTCACGGTCAGCATCGCTGTCTCGTGGTTGTGACGGACGTCGTCGACGGGTCCTGGTGCGAGGCGGGGGAAAAACAGCAACAAAAAGGACAAGAAGGGAGAACAGAAATGATCGGTCAACGTTCGGATTTGCACGTCAACCACCTGCTGGCCTCGCTGCCGCGCAAGGAGTGGGAGACGCTGTCGGGTCATCTGGAGCTGGTGCGGATGCGCGCGGGACAACTGCTCACCGACTCGGGTCAACGCATCCACCATGTGTACTTTCCCACCACGGCGATCGTGTCGATGCTGTCGCTGCTGGAAAACGGCGCGACGGCCGAGATCGCCGCGATCGGCAACGAGGGCCTGGTCGGCATTCCGGTGCTGACCGGCGGCGACACCATGCCGTGCCGCGTCGAGGTGCGCACGCCCGGCTTTGCCTATCGGCTGTCGGCGGGCACGCTGCGCCAGGAGTTCATGCGCTCGCCGACGATCCAGCGCGCCACGCTGCTGTACGTGCAGGCCGTGCTGACGCAGATCGCGCAGACCGCGGTCTGCAATCGCCATCATTCGCTGAACAAGCAGCTGTGCCGCTGGCTGCTGCTCGCACTCGATCGCATGGCGACCAACGAGCTGGTGATCACGCAGCAGGTCATCGCCAACATGCTCGGCGTGCGCCGCGAGGGCGTGACCGAGGCCGCCGGCAAGCTGGAGGACCTCGGCCTGATCCATCACAGCCGCGGCCATATCACGGTGCTGGATCGTCATGGGCTCGAAGCGCATTCGTGCGAATGCTACAAGCTCGTCAAGCGCGAGTTCGACCGGCTGCTGCCGGCCCTCGCCGAAGCGTGAACTGCGCCAGTGCGTCAGGAGATTGCCGTGGACAGGTTGTCTTTCGCCGGAACGATGCCGGCTCCCAACGTGGTGCCGCAGCGGCCGGCCGGCTATGCGCGTGCGCTGCAGGATCGCGCCGGCCTGCTGGTCGGTGCGACGCTGGCCGGCGCCGCCGTGGCCGGACTGGCCGCGTTGACGGTGCCGCCGCGCTACGAGGCCGCGGCGCTGATCCAGGTCGCGCAGCCTGACGTTGCGGTCGCCGGCGCACCGGGCGCGCCGTCGACTCCCGCGGCCGGCTTCGACGCCAGCATTCTGAAGAGCCGCGCGGTGGCCGCGCCGGTGATCGAGCAGCTCAGGCTCGGCATCACCGCCGAGCCCGTGCGCGCGCCGCTGGTCGGCGCCCTGGCGGCACGCCTGTCCGAGCCGGGACAGGTGCGCGGCGCCTGGCCGCCGGGGATGGGCTATGCATGGGGCGGCGAGCGCATCGCGCTCGATACGCTGGCGGTGCCCGAGCGGCTGCTGAACAAGCCGCTGACGCTGGAGGTGCTCAGCGGCGGCGCGTTTCGCTTGAGCGATGGCAACCGTACGCTGCTCGAAGGCCGAGTCGGCGAGTCGGCGGCGGTCGATGGCGTCGAGGTGCTGATCTCGCGCATCGACGCGCGGCCGGGCACGCGCTTCACGCTGATGCGGCGCGATCCGGTGGCCACGGTCGACGCCGTCGCGAACCAGCTCAAGGTGAGCGAAATGCCGGGCGGCACGGTGCGGCTGTCCTGGCAGAGCGGCGATCGCAAGCAGGCCGCCGATCTGGTCAACGGCATCGCCGATGGCTATATCCGCGGCCAGACCAGCGCGCGGCGCGGCGACGCGGCCGAGTCGCTGGCCTTCCTTGCGGCCGAGCTGCCGCGCGTGCAGGCCGAGCTCGAACGCGCGGAGGCGGCGCTGACGCGTTACCGTTCGCGCTCCGGCTCGATCCAGCCGACGCAGGACGCGCAGTCGTATCTGCAAGGCAGCATGGAGTACCAGCGCCAGATCGCCGCGCTGCGGCTCGAGCGTACCAAGCTGCTGCAGCGCTTCACCACCGATGCCAACGAGGTGAAGACCGTCGACAGCCAGATCCAGCAGCTGATCCGCGAGCGGCGCGAACTCGACGAGCGCATGCAGAACCTGTCGCTGTCCGAGCGCGAATCGGTGGCGCTGACGCGCGACGTCAAGGTGGCCGAGGACATGTACATGACCCTGCGCCGCAAGATCGAACAGCTGTCGCTGGTGCAGGCCGACCGCAGCAGCGCGGTGCGCATCGTCGATGCCGCCGCGGCGTCGACCGTGCCGGTCGGCGTCGGCCCATGGCCGGCGGCGGTAGCCGGCGGCGCGGCCGCGCTGGCGCTGGCGATCGGCGGCGTGATGCTGCGCCGGCGTGTCAAGCCGGTGGTCGCCGATGCCAGCGAGGCGGAGGCGCGCCTGGGCCTGTCGATGCTGGGCGATGTCGCCTTCAGCGACGAGCAGGCGGAGCTCGAACGCCAGGCCGAGCTCGAACGGCGCTTC
>NZ_VWRN01000015.1 GCF_008632125.1 Cupriavidus cauae | reverse complement strand
TGTTCGAGAACTACCCGGTCGATGCGGCACTGCGCCAGCGCGAGCAGAACGGCCTGAAGCTCGGCGAGGTCAGCCATGCGGCGACTACCAACTATCCGCTGACGCTGGTGATCTCGGCCGGTGCCACCCTCGAAATCGGTTGCAGCTACCAGTGCGATCTCTTTTCGCAGGCGACCGTCCAGCAATTGCAGCGGCACTATGTAGCCGTGCTCGAGCAGATCGCCGCGGCGCCGGACGCTCGTGTTGGCGAATTGCAGTTTGCCAGCGCAGAGGACGGAAAGCTGGTGGGCAACGCGCAGGACACCGGAGCTGCCGATGTGTTGGCCGCCTGGCAGCGCAATGTCGCCGCCGACCCTTCCGCGATGGCGCTGCGATATGAGGAGCAAACGCTGACGCGCGGCGAGACCGATCGGATCGCCAATGGCATCGCGGCGGCGCTGGCCGCACGCGGCATTGGGCGCGAGACGCGGGTTGGGCTTTGTGTCGAACGCTCTCCTGCATTCGTCACCGGACTGCTTGGCATCCTGAAGGCCGGGGCGGTGTGCGTGCCGCTCGATCCGGCGCAGCCAGCCGAACGCTTGCGCCAGCTATTGGACGACGCCGGCGCCGGTGTTGTCGTCGGCTCGGTGCCCGGCTCCGTGCCGGAGTTCGGACCGGAGTTCGGGCCGGGCTTCGATTGCATCGATCCGGCATCCGTGACGCCGGTCGACGATGCGCCTTCCGTCTCGTTGCTTCCGGGGCAAGCCGCTTACTTGATCTACACCTCCGGCTCCACCGGCACCCCCAAGGGCGTGGTGGTCAGCCACGATGCGCTCGCGCATTACGTCTCCGGCGTGCTGCACCGGCTGCAGTTGACTGCGGACGCCTCGATGGCGATGGTCTCGACTACCGCCGCCGATCTCGGCCATACCGTGCTGTTCGGCGCCCTCTGCAGCGGCCGCACCTTGCATCTGATCTCGCGCGAGCGGGGCTTCGATCCCGATCGTTTCGCCGAGTACATGTCGCGGCACCGCGTCGGCGTGCTCAAGATCGTACCCAGCCATCTGCGCGGATTGCTGCAGGCGCGGCAGCCTGCCGACGTCCTGCCCGAAGAGGCGCTGATTCTTGGCGGCGAGGCTACCTCGGCCGAACTGGCTCGGACGATCCGCGACCTGAAGCGGCAATGCCGGCTGTTCAACCATTACGGCCCGACGGAGACCACGGTCGGCGTGCTGACGCATGAAGCGGTGGCCCTGCCCGAACGCCAGTTGCCGACCGGCACCCCGCTGCCGGGCTCACGCGTCTATGTGCTTGACGCCGACCTGAACCCGGTGCCCGCCGGCATCGTCGGCGAACTCTATATCGCCGGACCGCAGCTGGCGCGCGGCTACCTCGGTCGCCCGGGACTGACCGCCGAGCGCTTCGTCCCCGATCCCTTCACCGCCGGTGCAAGGATGTACCGCACCGGCGACCGCGTCAGGCAGGACGCCGATGGCCGGATCGAATACCTTGGCCGCCAGGACGAACAGGTCAAGATCCGCGGCTACCGGGTCGAGTTGGGCGAAATCGCGCATCTGCTGCGGTCGCAAGCCGGTGTCAAGGACGCCGCCGTGATCGTCCATGAGGACCGTCTGGTCGCCTATTGCGTGCTGGACGGCACGGATTCCGCCACGCTAAAGACCGAACTGAAGGCCCAACTTCCCGACCACATGGTCCCGGCGCAACTGATCGCGCTGGACCGCCTGCCGGTCACGCCAAACGGCAAGCTCGATCGTCGCGCCCTGCCCGCCCCGGTCTGGGAAACCCAGGGCTACGTCGCCCCGCGCAACGAGATCGAAACCCTGCTGGCGCAGGTCTGGCAAGAAGTCCTTGGCGTCGAGCAGGTCGGCATCCGCGACAACTTTTTCGAACTCGGCGGCCATTCCCTGCTGGTCACGCGGCTGGCGGCGCTGGTCAACGCCCGTCTGTCGGTGCCGGTCCCGCTACGCGTCTACTTCGAATCGGCGACGCTCGCCGAAATGGCAGCCAGCATCGAATCGTCGAATGGCCTTCAGCACAAGCAAGAGAAGGCGGCCGAAGCCGAAGGCTGGGCCGACATGGACGCGTGGCTGGACACGCTGGAGACAGAAGCATGAGCGTTGACAAACTCCGCCTCGCACAACGGTTCGCCAGTCTGTCGCCCGAGGGGCAGCAGCGATTCATTGCCGAACTGAAGGCCCGCGGCATGGATTTCGGCCGACTGCCCATCGCGGCGCGTGGACGCAGCGAGGCCGCGTTGTCGTATGCGCAGCAGCGGCTATGGTTCCTGTGGCAGCTCGAGCGGGACAGCGGCCTGTACAACATTCCGCGCGCCGTGCGACTACGCGGCGCGCTCGATCGGTCGTCACTGCAGCGGACCTTCTATGCGCTGGTGGAGCGGCACGAAAGCCTGCGCACCACCTTCCATCAGGAGGGCGAGCAGGCGGTGCAACGGATTCACGCGCCTCAGCCCCTGCCGATCGCCATCACCGATCTGCGCGACACAGATCCGGCACAGCGCGACGCTGCTGTGCAATCGCAGGTCGACGCCGAGGCCCAGGCGCCGTTCGACCTCGAACAAGGACCGCTGCTGCGCGTGCGCCTGCTGCGATTGGCCGACGACGACCATATCCTGCTGGTCACCATGCACCATATCGTCTCCGACGGCTGGTCCATGAACGTGGTGATCGACGAGTTCGCGCGGCTCTATGCGGGCTTCGTCAGCGGCCAGCCGGCGCAGTTGGCGCCGCTGCCGATCCAGTACGCCGACTATGCGGCGTGGCAGAAGCAGTGGCTCGAGGCCGGCGAACTGGAGCGGCAACTAAGCTACTGGAAGTCGCATCTGGCCGACGATGGCACCGTGGTGCTGGAACTGCCGACCGACCGGCCGCGTCCTGCGGTGCCAAGCCATCGCGGCGGCGCGGTTTCGTTTTCGCTCGACGCCGAACTGTCGTCGAAGCTCCGTACGCTGGCCCGCAGTGCGGACACCACCGTCTTTACCGTACTGCTGGCCGCCTTCCAGGTCCTGCTCTACCGCTACACCGGTCAGCGCGACCTGCGCGTCGGCGTCCCCGTGGCCAATCGCAATCGCGTCGAGACCGAGGGCGTGGTCGGCTTCATCGTCAACACGCAGGTCCTTCGCACGGAAATCGACGGCAGCATGGCGTTTGACGCGGTGCTCGCCCGCGCTCGCGAGTCCGTGCTGCAAGCGCAGGCGCATCAGGAACTGCCGTTCGAGCAGTTGGTCGAGGCGCTGCAGCCCGAGCGAAACCTGTCGCACAACCCCTTGTTCCAGGTCATGCTGAACCATCAGCGGCGCGACCTGCGCGCGCTGGATCGCCTGCCCGGTCTGGTGCTGGAGAAAGTCGAGCGTACCGCCAACGCGGCCAAGGTCGATCTGGCGCTCGATACGCAGGAGGACGAGCATGGCGCCCTCAGCGGCGTGTTCGGCTATGCCGCCGATCTGTTCGAGCACGATACGGTCGAGCGTTTGCAGCGGCACTATGTCGGCGTGTTACGCGCCGTGGCGGAGGAACCGGCGATCGCCATCGCCGCGATCCCGCTGCTGCTTGCGGACGAGCGACACCAGCTGACCGACTGGAATGTCGCCGATCGCCGCTACTCGGCTGCGGATCCCGTCCACGTCGCCATCGCGCGTCAGGCGGCACAGCGCCCTGATGCCATTGCGCTGCGTTGCGGCGAACGCGCGGTCAGCTACGGCGAACTCGATGCCAGCGCCACACGTCTTGCCTACGCCCTGCATGCAGCCAGTGCGGGCCCGGAAACCGTCGTTGGCGTGGTGCTCGACCGCAGCCCAGACCTGATCGTGCGTTTGCTCGCTACGCTGAAGGCCGGCGCCGCCTACCTGCCGCTGGACCCGGAACTGCCGCGCGCCCGTATCGATCAGTTGCTGCAGGACGCCAGGGTCAAGCTCGTTCTGACGTCCCAGGCGCTGGCCGGCCGCATCGATACCACCCTGCCGGTCATCGTCATGGAAGACGTTGGTGAACCGGAGGCGGTGCAACTGCCGACCGTCGATCCTCGCCAGCTCGCCTATCTCATCTACACCTCCGGCTCCACCGGCACGCCCAAGGGCGTCGCCGTCGAACACGGCCCCCTGGCAATGCACTGCCACGCCACCGTCGAGCAATACGGCATGGGACCGGATGACCGGGAGTTGCACTTCCTGTCGTTCAATTTCGATGGGGCCCACGAACGCTGGCTGGTACCGCTGATCGCCGGCGCCCAGTTGGTGCTGCGCGACGACGCCCTGTGGAGCGCCGAGCAGACTCTCGAAGTGATCGCGCGCGAAGGCGTCACCAATGCCGGCTTCCCGCCTGCGTACCTGCTGCGACTGGCCGAGGCGGCCACCGAACCGGTGCCGCTGCGCCTGCTTTCCTTCGGCGGCGAAGCGATGTCGCGCGAGGCCTTGGCTCGCATCAAGCAGAAGTTCCAGGCCGGCACGCTGATCAACGGCTACGGACCGACCGAGGCCGTGGTCACGCCGCTGGCTTGGGTCGGGCCGCGCGACACCGATTGCCCGAGCGCATACGTGCCGATCGGCCGACCGGTGGGCGACCGCACCGCCTACGTGCTCGACGCGGATCTGAATCCGGTGCCGGTAGGCGTGGCCGGCGAGTTGTATATCGGCGGCCACGGCCTGGCGCGCGGCTATGTCGGCAAACCGGGACTGACCGCCGAACGCTTCATCCCGGACCCGTTCACCGCCGGCGCGCGCATGTACCGCACCGGCGATCTGGTCCGGCGCTGCCGCGACGGCAGCATCGAATACGTCGGCCGGCTCGACCATCAGGTCAAGATCCGCGGCTATCGCATCGAACTCGGCGAGATCGAGGCGCGCCTGCGCGCCCACGCCACCGTGCGGGAAGCGGTGGTCGTGGCCCACGATGGTCCAAGTGGCAAACAGCTGGTCGCTTACGTTGTGCCAGACCACGGCGAGGTGGAGGTCCCGGCGCGGCTCCGGGCATATCTCGAGAACGTCCTGCCGCCCTACATGGTGCCGGCGCAGATCATGCCGCTGAACCAGCTGCCGGTCACCCCGAACGGCAAGCTCGACCGCCGGGCGCTTCCGGAGCCGGTGTGGGAGGTGCAGGGCTACGTCGCCGCGAGCAACGAGGTCGAGGCCAAGCTGACTCAGGTCTGGCAGGAGGTCCTTGGCGTAGAGCGAGTCGGCATCACCGACAACTTCTTCGAGCTCGGCGGCGACTCGATCCTGTCGATCCAGGCCGTCAGCAAGGCGCGACGCCTTGGCCTGCGCTTCACGCCCAAGGACCTGTTCCTGCATCAGACCGTGCAGGCGCTGGCCCGGGCGGCGACGCGCGAGGACACGGAACGGCCCGTCGAAGACAAACCAACGGGCGAAGTGCCGCTGCTGCCGATTCAACGATGGTTCTTCGAGACGCCGATGCCGAATCGCCATCATTGGAACCAGTCGGTACTGCTGAAGCCTCTTGCACCGATCGACCAGGCAGCGCTACGCCAGGCGCTTCAGGCCCTCGTCGCCCATCACGATGCCTTGCGCCTGCGCTATCGACAGTGCGACGGCCAATGGCAACAGCATTACGCCGAGCACGAGGATCATGACCTGCTGCGGCACGAGGAGGTGGCCAACTTCGCCACCATCACGGACCGTTGCAGCGATGCCCAACGGAGCTTGAACCTCGAACAGGGCCCGTTGCTGCGCGCGCTGCACCTGCGACTGGCCGACGGCAGCGAGCGGCTGCTGCTCGCCGTGCACCATCTGGTGGTCGATGGGGTGTCATGGCGGATCCTGATGGAAGACCTGCAGCAGGCGTATCGCCTCGCACGGCAAGGTGAAGCCATCGTCCTTGCGCCCAAGACCGCGTCGTACAAGACGTGGGGGCAGACCTTGGCGGCGCACGCCAATGGGGACGCCCTGCGGCAGCAGGCGGACTACTGGCTATCGCAGCCCGACGTGCCGGCGCTGGAACCCGATCACGACGAACCGGCGCTTGCCATCGACGGGCGCCAGCACACGATCCGCCTGGACGCGGCGCGAACCACGCAACTGTTGCAACAAGCGCACGGCGCCTATCGCACCCGCATCAACGACCTGCTGCTGACCGCCGTCGCCCGTGCCGTTGGCACATGGACGCAACGGCCGCGTGTCGCGATCCAGCTGGAAGGGCATGGACGGGAAGCGCTTTCCGATTCGGTCGACATCAGCCGCACGGTGGGCTGGTTCACCACGGTGTTCCCCGTGGTGCTGCCCGTCGCGCCGGATATCGGCGACACCATCAAGCAGGTCAAGGAGACCTTGCGCGCGATCCCCGACAACGGCATCGGCTATGGCCTGCTGCGTCATCTGGGCCCCGCGGAGATCCGGTCGGAGCTGGCCCGCCGCGCCGAGCCGCGCATCACGTTCAACTATCTGGGGCAATTCGACCAGACCGCGGGCGAGGACGCCGACTTCGCCATGGCCGACGAACCGAGCGGGGCCAGCCGCGATGCCCAGGCCCCGCTCGGCAACGCGCTGACCATCAATGGCCAGGTATTCGGCGCCGAGCTGGTGTTGAAACTCGGCTATAGCTGCAAACAGTTCGAGCCCGCCACCATCGAGCGCCTGGGCGATGCACTCCGTCGCGAACTGGAAGCCGTCATCGAGCACTGCCTCTGTCACGACAACCACGGCATGACGCCATCCGACCTGGTCAATGTCCAGATCGACCAGGACGCGCTCGACGCGCTGCTCGATAACGTGCTCTAAACCGTGCTCCCAAATGCGAGCTCTGAAACGAGCTCCATACCGCTTGCTGCCTTTGAATCCGATCACCATGACGACTGCCACCGAACGACGCAAACAGGACATCGAGAGCATTGCGGCACTGACCGCCTTGCAGCAGGGCGTCCTGTTCCACGCACTGGAACGCGGCGACGGCGACCCCTATCACTATCAGCGCGTCTTCGACATTCGCGGCGAGCTGGCGATCGACGACTTCGTCCGCGCCTGGCAATGGACCGCCGACCGGCATCAGGCCCTGCGCAGCGACTTTATCTGGGGCGAGAGCGACGTGCCGCTGCAGATCGCGTACAAGCGGCGGCCCGTTCAACTGGAACAGGTCGATTGGCGCGGCATGCCGCCGGACGAACAGCGCCGGCAACTCGAAGCCAGGCTCAGCGCGCAGCGGCAGGACGGATTCCCCTTCCGCCGCGCCGCCGATCTTCGGCTCTGCCTGGTCCAGGTGGAGGCGCGGCGCTGGTGGCTGGCCTGGTCCTTCCATCATGTCGCGATGGACGGCTGGAGCGTTGGCATGGTGCTGAGCGATGTCCTGCAGTCGTATCTGGCGCTGCGCCGCGGCCAGCCGCTGCCCGCCACGGCGCCGCGTCCCTTCAGCGCCTATCTGCAGTGGCTGGGCCAGCGCGACAAGGCGGCGTCGGCCAGCTACTGGCAGCAGGCACTGGCGGATGTGGAAGTGCCAACGCCGTTGCCGGCCAGTGCGCCGGAGGTCGGGCGATCCGGCTATGCGGAGCAGAAGCTGTCGCTGTCGCCCACCCTCAGCGAAGCCGCGCGCACGCTGGCGCGGCAGGCAGGCGTCACCGTCAATACGCTGGTGCAAGGGCTGTGGGCCTGGACACTGGCACGGCATGGCGGCGGCGGCGACGTGGTGTTCGGCACCACGGTGTCGGGCCGCTCCGGCAATTTCCTCGGCATCGAATCGATGGTCGGCCTGTTCATCAACACGGTTCCGCTGCGTGTGCGACTGCCGAGCGACCTGCCGGTCCGGCAATGGTGGCGCGCCATCCAGCAACAGGCCGTGGAGAACCAGCAGCACGAACATATGCCGCTGCCGGACATCCAGCGGCTGGCACGCCCGGGCGAAGGCGGCGCGTTGTTCGACAGCATCGTGGTGTTCGAGAACTACCCCGTCGACGCCGCGCTGAAACAGCGGCAGGGCGAGATCGACATCCGCCTGCTGGGCGCCGCCGTCAAGGAGGCAGGCGCTGAATTTGTCATCAGCGGCCGCAATAACTATCCGCTGAGCCTGATCGCGGCGATGGACGAGCGCCTGCATCTGACGCTCGCGTACCAGCGCGACCGCTTCGCCGACCGGGACGTCACGGCGTTGCTGGGCCGGATGGAACAGGCGCTGGCACGTATGCTGGCCGACCCCGACCAACGGCTCGGGCAGATCGGCATCGCCGGGGACGGGGGCGTGCTGGTTGCCGAAACCGTCGACGGAGCGCTGCCGGATGTCCTGGCTGCCTGGCGGCGCGGCGTCGAGGCCGATCCTTCCGCGATGGCGTTGCGATATGAGGATCAGACGCTGACGCGCGAGGAGACCGATCGGATCGCCAACGGCATCGCGGCGGCGCTGGCCGAACGCGGCATTGGGCGGGAGACGCGGGTCGGACTTTGTGTCGAGCGCTCGCTGGGGTTCGTTACAGGCTTGCTTGGCATCCTGAAGGCCGGGGCAGTTTGCGTGCCGCTCGATCCGGCGCAGCCAGCCGAGCGCTTGCGCCAGCTATTGGACGACGCTGGAGCCAGTGTTGTCGTGGGCTCGGGGCCGGGCTCCGTGCCGGAGTTCGGGCCGGGGTTCGATTGCATCGATCCGGCCTCGGTGACGCCGGTCAGCGATGCGCCTTCGGTCTCTCTACTTCCCGGCCAGGCCGCTTACCTGATCTACACCTCCGGCTCCACCGGCACCCCGAAGGGTGTGGTGGTCAGCCACGATGCGCTCGCGCATTACGTCTGCGGCGTGCTGCACCGGCTGCAGTTGCCTGCCGATGCCTCGATGGCGATGGTATCCACCACCGCCGCCGACCTCGGCCATACCGTGCTGTTCGGCGCCCTCTGCAGCGGCCGCACCTTGCATCTGATTTCGCGCGAGCGGGGCTTCGATCCCGATCGTTTCGCCGAGTACATTGCCCGGCACCGCGTCGGTGTGCTCAAGATCGTCCCGAGCCATCTGCGCGGATTGCTCCAAGCGCGGCAACCCGCGGACGTCCTGCCCGAGCAGGCGCTGATTCTTGGCGGCGAAGCGACCTCGGCCGAATTGGCTCGGACGATCCGCGACCTGAAGCCGCACTGTCGGCTGTTCAATCACTACGGCCCGACCGAAACCACGGTCGGCGTGCTGACGCATGAAGCGGTGGCCCTGCCCGAACGGCAGTTGCCGACCGGCACGCCGTTGCCTGGCTCCCGCGTCTATGTGCTTGACGCCGACCTGAACCCGGTTCCCGCCGGCATCGTCGGCGAACTCTATATCGCCGGACCGCAGCTGGCGCGCGGCTACCTCGGTCGCCCAGGGCTGACCGCCGAGCGCTTCGTCCCCGATCCCTTCACCGCCGGGGCACGGATGTACCGCACCGGCGACCGCGTCAGGCAGGACGCCGATGGCCGGATCGAATACCTAGGCCGCCAGGACGAACAGGTCAAGATCCGCGGTTATCGCGTAGAACTCGGCGAAATCGCGCATCTGCTGCGATCGCAAGCCGGTGTCAAGGACGCGGCCGTGATCGTCCACGAGGACCGGCTGGTCGCCTACTGCGTGCTGAACGGCACGGATACCGTCACACTGAAAGCCCAGCTCAAGGCCCAACTACCCGACCACATGGTCCCGGCACAGCTCATCGCGCTCGACCGCCTGCCGGTCACGTCAAACGGCAAGCTGGACCGCCGCGCCCTGCCCGCTCCGGTATGGGAGACGCAAGGCTACGTCGCCCCGCGCAACGAGATCGAAACCCTGCTCGCGCAGGTCTGGCAAGAAGTCCTTGGCGTCGAGCGCGTCGGCGCCACCGACAATTTCTTCGAGCTTGGTGGCGATTCAATCCTGTCGCTGAAGCTGATCGCCCGCCTGAAGAAGGCCGGTCACAAGCTGTTGCCCAAGCAGGTGTTTGCCAACCCGGTACTGGGCGACCTTGCGCAGGCGATCGCGACGAATCAGAACGGCGCCTCGTCTTCGTCTTCGTCAGCGACGGCGGATCGCACTCCGGCCCGGGCCCATCGCAGCGCCGCGATCCCGTTGTCCTGGTCCCAGCAACGGCTATGGTTCCTGTGGCAATGGAACCGCAATAGCGCCGCGTACAACATCCCAAGAGCGGTACGCCTGCGCGGCAACCTCGATCGATCGGCGCTGCAGCGGACCTTCGATGCGCTGGTGGAGCGGCACGAAAGCCTGCGCACCACCTTCCATCAGGGGGGCGAGCAGGCGGTGCAGCGCATCCATCCGCCCGCCCCCCTGCCGATCGCCATCAGCGATCTGCGCGACACCGATCCGACGCAGCGCGACGCCACGGTCCAGTCGCTGGTCGACGCCGAGGCCCAAGCGCCGTTCGACCTCGAACAAGGACCGCTGCTGCGCGTGCGCCTGCTGCGATTGGCCGACGACGACCACATCCTGTTGGTCACCATGCACCATATCGTCTCCGACGGCTGGTCGATGAACGTGGTGATCGACGAGTTCGCGCGGCTCTATGCGGGCTTCGTCAGCGGCCAGCCGGCGCAGTTGGCGCCGCTGCCGATCCAGTACGCCGACTATGCGGCGTGGCAGAAGCAGTGGCTCGAGGCCGGCGAACTGGAGCGGCAACTGCGCTATTGGAAGTCGCATCTGGCAGACGATGGCACCGTCGTGCTGGAACTGCCGACCGACCGGCCGCGCCCGGCTGTCCCGAGTCACCGCGGCGGCGCGGTTTCGTTCTCGCTCGACACTGGCCTGTCAGCCCAGCTCAGGGCATTGGCGCGCCGTGCCGACACCACGCTCTTTACCGTGCTGCTGGCCGCCTTCCAGGTCCTGCTCTACCGCTACACCGGTCAGCGCGACCTGCGCGTCGGCGTCCCCGTGGCCAATCGCAATCGGGTCGAGACCGAAGGCGTGGTCGGCTTCTTCGTCAACACGCAGGTCTTGCGCACCGAAATCGACGGCGGCATGGCGTTTGACGCGGTACTCGCCCGCGCTCGGGAATCGGTGCTGCAAGCGCAAGCGCATCAGGAGCTCCCGTTCGAGCAACTGGTCGAGGCCCTTCAACCGGAACGCGACCCGTCACGCAACCCGCTGTTCCAGGTCATGCTGAACCACCAACGGCGCGACCGCAGCATCGCGCAACGGCTTCCGGGATTGCAGCTGGAACCGGTGGAGCGATCGGTCCGCTCGACCAAGGTGGACCTGTCCCTCGATACGCAGGAGGACCAGACCGGCGCGGTGTTCGGGGCCATGGGATATGCGTGCGATCTTTTCGACCATCGTACGGTTGAACGGATGCTGGCGCACTACCTTGGCGTCCTCGAGCAGATGGCGGCGGGGCTGGGGCTTCGTGTTGGCGAGTTCGTGTTGAATGGCGGGGACGAAGAAAGGGGCGAAGGACGGCTGATCGGTGAGGCGGGGGCCTCCAGGCCGGTCGATGTGCTGACGGCATGGCGGCGTAGCGTCGTGGAGGATGCTCCGGCTGTCGCGCTGCGATATGAGGATCAGACGCTGACTCGGGGCGAGACCGATCGAATTGCCAATGGCATCGCGGCGGCGCTGGCCGAACGCGGCATTGGACGCGAGATGCGGGTTGGGCTTTGTGTCGGACGCTCGCCAGGGTTCGTGACCGGGCTGCTTGGGATTCTGAAGGCCGGGGCGGTTTGCGTGCCGCTCGACCCGGCGCAGCCGGCCGAGCGCTTGCGCCAGCTATTGGACGACGCTGGGGCCAGTGTTGTCGTAGGCTCGGGGCCGGGCTCCGTGCCGGAGTTCGGACCGGGGTTCGGGCCGGGGTTCGATTGCATCGATCCGACGTCCGTGACGCCGGTCGACGATGCGCCGTCCGTCTCGCTGCTTCCGGGCCAAGCCGCGTACCTGATTTATACCTCTGGCTCCACCGGCACCCCGAAGGGTGTGGTGGTCAGCCACGACGCGCTCGCGCATTACGTCTGCGGCGTGCTGCACCGGCTGCAGTTGCCTGCCGATGCCTCGATGGCGATGGTATCCACCACCGCCGCCGACCTCGGCCATACCGTGCTGTTCGGCGCCCTCTGCAGCGGCCGCACCTTGCATCTGATTTCGCGCGAGCGGGGCTTCGATCCCGATCGTTTCGCCGAGTACATGGCCCGGCACCGCGTCGGCGTGCTCAAGATCGTACCCAGCCATCTGCGCGGATTGCTCCAAGCGCGGCAACCCGCGGACGTGCTGCCCGAGCAGGCGCTGATTCTTGGCGGCGAGGCTACCTCGGCCGAACTGGCTCGGACGATCCGCGGCCTGAAGCCGCACTGTCGGCTGTTCAATCACTACGGCCCGACCGAAACCACGGTCGGCGTGCTGACGCATGAAGCGGTGACCGTGCCCGAACGGCAGTTGCCGACCGGGACGCCGTTGCCGGGCTCCCGCGTCTATGTGCTTGACGCCGACCTGAACCCGGTTCCCGCCGGCATCGTCGGCGAACTCTATATCGCCGGGCCCCAACTGGCCCGCGGCTACCTTGGTCGCCCGGGACTGACCGCCGAGCGCTTCGTCCCCGATCCCTTCACCGCCGGGGCAAGGATGTACCGCACCGGCGACCGCGTCAGGCAGGATGCGGCAGGCCGAATCGAATACCTTGGCCGCCAGGACGAACAGGTCAAGATCCGCGGTTATCGCGTAGAACTCGGCGAAATCGCGCATCTGCTGCGATCGCAAGCTGGCGTCAAGGACGCCGCCGTGATCGTCCATGAGGACCGGCTGGTCGCCTACTGCGTGCTGGACGGCACGGATACCGTCACACTGAAAACCCAGCTCAAGGCCCAACTGCCCGACCACATGGTCCCGGCGCAAATCATCGCGCTGGACCGCCTGCCGGTCACGCCCAACGGCAAGCTCGATCGTCGCGCCTTGCCCGCGCCAGTATGGGAGACGCAAGGCTACATCGCCCCGCGCAACGAGATCGAGACCCTGCTGGCGCAGGTCTGGCAAGAAGTCCTTGGCGTCGACCAGGTCGGCATCCACGACAACTTCTTCGAACTCGGCGGACATTCGCTGCTGTGCCTGCAGGTGCTGACGCGCCTGCGTGCCACGACCGGCGCCGGTCTGGCCATCGAGCTGCGCCATCTGATGGAACATCAGACCATCGCCTCGCTCTGCCAGGTGCTCGGCGGCGCGGGCTCGGCGCAGCATCGGCCT
This sequence comes from Cupriavidus cauae, assembly GCF_008632125.1. GTDB lineage: Bacteria > Pseudomonadota > Gammaproteobacteria > Burkholderiales > Burkholderiaceae > Cupriavidus > Cupriavidus cauae. The sequence goes on along the minus strand of NZ_VWRN01000015.1, from coordinate 136,260 downwards.
GTACCCCTGAATCGGTCCGCCGCCGAGACGCCGCCGCTGTTCTGCGTGCACGCATCCTTCGGCAATGTGTTCGACTACACGCCGCTTGCGCGAGCACTTGAGGGGGCCTGCAAGGTCCATGGGCTTGCGTGCCCGCCGGTGGACACGTTCGACTCGCTCGAACATCTCGCCCATCTGCATGTGAAGGCGATCCGGGCCGTGCAGCCCACGGGTCCCTATCGGCTGCTGGGATGGTCGCTCGGTGGCGCACTGGCGGCGCGGATGGCTGCGATCCTGGAGGACGCCGGCGAGACCGTGGCCTTCCTCGGCCTGGTGGACAGCCTGGTGCCGCGCCAGGGAACGGCGCCGGTCAGGCAGCGTGGCTCGATCGACGAACTCCACGCGTATCTGTTGCAGCTGTTCCCGCAATTGGCAAACAGCGGCTTTGCGGACGAGCTGACGAGGGCACAGGCGGAGATGCAAGGTCCCGAGCTCGTCGAGCATCTGATCCGGCGCGCCTTCGCGCTGGCCGGCGGCGCGGAGCAAGCGGGCCCGGACGAACTGTCACGGATGTTCGCCACGGCCGAACGGCTGCGCGAGCTCAGTCACGACATGTCGCTGCAGGCGCTGCAGGTGGCGCCGACCTGCTGGTGGGCAGCCGACCGCGCCGAGGACGATATGGAACGGCTGGTTGCCTTGCTGGAACGGCAGCCGGCCTATTCGCAGCGCGTCGCGGCGACCCATCTGGGGATCGTGCGGGCGCCGGCCTTTATCGAGGGGCTGCGCGATCGGCTGGAGGCCGTGCCGGCGAACGGTTGACGCCACGCTCGGTGGACGAGGCGGCCGGGATCAGCGCATACCAGAGCCCTGCCGCTGTCATCGCGCCCAGGGCCAGCCACGAGACCCAATCCCATACCCCGTCCGCGAACAGCGCGGCCGCCAGGCCGACGCAGCCGGCGATGGCCAGGACGATCGGCATGCCATAGATCCACAGAAACGTCCCGGGCGTTTTCATCGGCTCGCTCCGGTTTGGCTCACCGCGGCGACCGCGGGAGCGGCGCGCTCGGCCGTGCGCTGTTCGTCTTCCATCTTGCGCAGCCGCGCATTGGTGGTACGCGTGCGGCCAACCCACAGATAGATGCCGCTGCCGAGCAGCACGATCGTGATGACATCGAGGATGGCCCACAGGATCTTCAGCGGCATCGCGCCGTAGTCGCCGAAATGCAGCGGCCCGGAGATCCGCAGCGCGGCGACGTACCAGGGCATCTCGCGCTTGGCCGCGAAGGCGCCGGTCTGCGCGTCGATCAGCACCGGCTTGATCAGCCGCGAGGTGATATGGGCGTCGCCGCGCATGAACACGGCGTAGTGATGGTTGCCGGCCAGCGGCGTGCCGGGGAAGGCGACGAAGGCGGTGGTCATGTCCGGCTCCTCGGCCTTGGCCAGCGCGATCGCGGCGTCGAGCGAGGCCAGCTTTTCCGGCGGCGCGGCCGCGGCGGGCGACGCGCCGTCCCTGGCCGCGAACGGCGCGACCATCGCCTTCAGCTCGGTGGCCTGCCAGAAGCTGTACGTCGGCTTGGCCAGCGTCAGCAGCACGCCGGTCAGCCCAACCACGAAGGCCCACGACAGCGTGGCCATGCCCAGCACGTTATGCAGGTCCAGCCATTTGAGCCGGGTCGACCGTTCGCGGCGCACCGTGCCGAAGGGCAGCTTCTTCATCAACGGGCCATAGACGACGATGCCCGAGACGATCGAGATCACGAACAACAGGCCCATGAAGCCCAGGAACAGCGTGCCTGCCAGCCCGGCGAACAGGTCCGTATGCAGCTTCACCATGATCAGCATGAAGCCGGACCGCAGCGGCGTATCGCGCAGCAGGTCGCCGGTCCGGGCGTCGTAGGTCAGCAGCGCCCCGCCCTGGCGAGGCGCTTCCCGCGAGGACAGCGAGACGAACCACACCGGCTCCTCGTCGTCGGCGGTGACGAAACGGACCGCCGTGCCCGGGCGCCGCTCCAGCGCGTCGGCGACGATGCGATCGACCGGCACCCGGCCCGCGTCGGCCGGCAGCTCCGGCGCCTCGACGCCATTGCCGAGCCAGTGGTCGATCTCATGCCCGAAGATCAGTGGCAGGCCGGTCAGGCACAGCAACAGCAGGAAGACGGTGCAGATCAGGCTGGTCCATTTGTGGATCAGGTACCAGATGCGGAACGTTCGGATATGCATGGTGGCTGGCGCCCGGCGGCGGTCGATCTCTATTTGCGAATGATTCGCATTCTATATGGGTCTGGCGGCCCCCGGATAGCCTACGGGCGCAGGCGCCGGCACAGCGTGCCCCACGCGCTAAATTTCCCGCCTCGCCCACCGTCTCTCCAGCACCGGTCGAACGCCTTTGCCGGCCATCACCATGGAGAACATCATGCCGATCGAACAGTCGGGCAGCGCGGCCGCCGCCTTCCAGGGGTTTCGCTCCTTCGAGGCGCGCGGCGACGCCCTGGAATCGTCGTGGGAAGCCGGGCGGCTCGAGGTACGTGACGCCCGCCGCAACGAACCGCTCGCGAGCTTCGCCGTTGCCCCGGGACCGCGCCCGGTACTGCGCCTCGCGGAGTCCTTTGCCGATACCGACGCGTCCGCCGATGCCGCGATCGCGGCGCTCGAGGCGATCACGACGCAGTGGGCGGTCACCGAAGTGGATGTCGACATCGAACACCAGCCGACGCGGGCGTTGCTGCATCGGCGCGGTGTCGTGCGTCCGCACGCCGACGGCGACCGCTGCGAGGCCGCGATGCTGTGGCAATACGCGCCGCTATGGCTGGGCAGCCGCGCCGAGGCGCCCTATCCGCTGCGCTATGCGATGACCGGTGAGAAGCGCCATCCGGTGCGGCCGCCGAAGCCCGCGGGCACGGTCTACGCCCGCTATATCCCCTGGCTGCGCCGGACCTTTACGCTGCACGCCGCCACGGTCGAGCACGACCTTGCCAGCCTGCATCGCTGGATGAACGATCCGGATGTCGCGCACTTCTGGCAGGAGGAAGGCGACGAGGAAAAGCATCGGTGCTATCTGCAAGGGCTGATCGACGATCCGCACATGCTGCCGCTGATCGCGTCGATCGATGGCACGCCGTTCGGCTACTTCGAGGTCTATTGGGCCAAGGAAAACCGCATCGCGCCGTTCTATGACGCCAACGACTTCGATCGCGGCTGGCATGTGCTGATCGGCGAGCCGGCGTTTCGGGGCAAGGCCTTCCTGACCGCATGGTTCCCGGCCATCCAGCATTTCCAGTTCCTGGACGATCCGCGCACGCAGCGCATCGTCGGCGAGCCCCGCTCCGACCACCATCGCCAGATCGCCAACCTGGATCGGGCCGGCTTCTCGAAGGTCAAGCTGTTCGACTTCCCGCACAAGCAGGCGATGCTTGTGATGCTGCTGCGCGAGCGCTTCTTCGGCGAGCATCTGTACCTGCCCGCGGACCGGGACGGACTGGGAACCGCACCGTCACCGGCCCAAGCGTCCTGAGCGTCCTGAACGACTGACGGCCGGAACGCGCCGGCCGCCTTGCCGAGATCGGCAGGAAAGGGCCGGCGCAAACCGGCAGACACCACACGGCCGGCTATGCCGTGCCAACCAGCGGCCGCACGTCGGCGGCGTCCCGCGCGACGCGCACGGCATCACGATCCGCCTGCATCTCGTTCTCCAGCACCGCCTCGGCGATTTCGTGCGAGCGCACGGCCAGCACCGACAGCAAGGTATCGCTGAGGCCGTGGCTGTCCTCGCAGCAACCCTGCAGAAAAATCTGCGGCAGGCAACGCGTCGACGTTTGCAGCCGATAGTGGCGGTCGACGCGAAAGCCCTCGCCGATCAGCGAGGCCAGCGGCGCAAGCATGCGCTGGTGGGCCTGGCGCCGATAGCCGGTGGCCAGCACCACCAGATCGAACTGCTGGCGCTGCACGGCGCCATTGGCACGGTCGCGCAGCACGCAGGCAATGCCGTCCGGCTGCGGCGCGGCCGCCTCGATGTCCTTGCCCGGCATCAGCTGGTGCTGCGGATTGTCGACCACCTTCTGCTGATAGAGCAGCTGATAGATGCGCTCGATCAGGTCGAGGTCGACCACCGAGTAGTTGGTATTGCGATATTCCTGCAGCATCTGCTGCCGGCGCTCGCCGGGTTGCCGATAGATGAAGTCGGTGAAGCCGGGGCTGAAGATCTCGTTGACGAACGGGCTGTCGTCCGACGGCTTGAGCGCGCCGCCGCGCAACACCATCGCGACCTCCGAGGCCGGGAAGCGCTTGACCAGGTCCATGAAGACCTCGGCCGCGCTCTGGCCGCCACCGACCACCGCGATCCGCCGCGGCGCATTGTCGTCGCGATACTGGGCGATCCGGTCCAGATAGCCGGAGGAATGCACCACGCGCGCATCGCGCCAGCCACGGAAGGCCGCGGGCACCTGCGGCTCGCCGCCGACGCCCAGCACCAGATTGCGCGTCAGGCGCTCATGAATGCGCCCGTCCGCATCCCTCGAGCGGACGCGCAGGCGCTGCACCACGCCGTCCGCCGGCTCCGGCAGCACGTCGATCACCTCCTCCCCATAGTGGCAGCGCTCGCCGAAGTGCGACGCGACCCACGCCAGATAGTCGTTGAACTCGATCCGGCTCGGGAAGAACGTCTTCAGGTTGATGAACGCTTCGAGCCGACCGCGGCTGTGCAGATAGTTGATGAAGGTATAAGGGCTGCGCGGATTGCGCAGCGTCGCCAGATCCTTCAGGAAGGAAATCTGCATGTCGGTGTCGTCCAGCAGCATGCCGCCATGCCAGACGAAATCGGGCTTGCGCTCGATGAAGGCATAGCGCGGCGGCCGCGCGGTGCGGGCCGCCGCCGCGGCACCGGCGCGCTCTTCCATCGCAATGGCCAGCGCCAGATTCGATGGCCCGAAGCCGATGCCGAGTAGGTCGTATTCCAAAGCACTGCTTGTCATCTGATGCCCCTTGCGGTGGGAGTTCGGCGACCGACGCAGCGGCCGACCCCGCGTCTCGTGCGGGGATATCCGATGTGACGATCCGGGGCGGGCGATATTTAGATTTTGGATTCAATCCGGCGATCGCCGACGCGAGCCCGCCGGGTCCCTCTCGACTAAATTCGCGCCGTCGCGGTCCGTCTAGTTGTCACGGGCGTTCGCTTGGGCGCCGCCACTGCCACGCATCCAGTCAGACGAGGGACACACCATGAGCTTCGACAGCGACACCCTGCTCTTCCAGGTCGTCATCAATCCGGAAGAGCAGTATTCGATCTGGCCCGATTACCGTCCGATCCCGGCGGGCTGGCGCGCCGTCGGCTTCAGCGGCCAGCGGCAGCAATGCCTGGAGTACATCGAGACACACTGGACCGATATGCGGCCCGCGAGCCTGCGTGCCGCGATGCAAGCGCAGGGCGAGCCCGCGGCGCGATGACCGCCACCGGCCCGGTCACGCTGTGGTGCCTGCCCAATGCGGGCGCGGGCGCCGCGGCCTATGCCGGATGGCGCCGCGCGGCGCCGGCCGGGCTGACGATCCGGCCGGTCGAACTGCCCGGCCGCGGCACCCGGATTGGGCAGCCGCTGTGCGAATCGTTCGATACGCTGTGCGACCAGCTGGCGCTCGAGTTGCGCCAGCAGCGGCTGCTGGCCGAATCGCCGCGCAGCCGCCATGCGCTGTTCGGCCACAGCATGGGGGCGCTGATCGCCTACGAGCTGGCGCACCGCTGGCAGGGCGAGGGCGAGCCCGCTTGCGCATTGGTGGTCTCCGGTTGTCCGGCCCCGCGCCTGCGCGACCCTGACCGCTTCGCCGGACCGCTGGACGACGCCGCGCTGATGGACCGTCTGCGCGCGCTCGACGGCACGCCGCCGGAATTGCTGGAACACGAGGAAATGATGGCGCTGACGTTGCCGGTGCTGCGTGCCGACTTCCGTGTCTGCGCGAGTTATCGGCATCGCGAGCGGGCGTTGCTGCGCTGTCCGCTGCATGCCTTCGGCGGGCGCAGCGACCGCACCGTCGGCGGTACGATCGCCGGCTGGGGCCACGAAACGGAGGGCGCCTTCACGCTGGACTGGTACGACGGCGGGCACTTCTTCCTGCGCGACCACGCCGCATCGATGCTCGCGCGGATCGGCACGCAGCTTGGCGTTTCGACTGCGGCCGCGGCGGGGAGCGCAGCCGTGGAGGTCAGCGCATGCTAGCGCCGCTGCGATCGATGGAGCCGACGCCCGTGCCGCTGCCCGCGCCGCTCGAGTCCTACGACGTGCGCGTCTGGCGGATCGATATCGACGTCAGGGCCGAGCCCGCACCCGGTGACCTGGCAGTCCTGTCGCCGCAGGAAGCGGCGCGGCTGCTCGGCTATCGTCGCGGTGCCGATCGGGCCCGCTTTGCCGCGGTACGCGCCGCGTTGCGCCGTCTGCTTGGCGCGATTGTCGAACTTGCGCCGCAGGCGGTCCCGCTGGAGGCCGATCCGCTGGGCAAACCGATCTTGCCGCCGGGGATCGACGGCGCGCCGCGCTTCAATGTCTCGCACAGCGGCGGCATCGGACTGATCGCCATCGCGACGGATCCCGCGATCGCAGCGGTCGGCGTCGACATCGAGCAATGCCGCCCGGTGGAGCCGCTGACGTTGGCCGCATCGGCGTTCTCGGCGGACGAGCAGGCCATGCTGTGCGGCTGCCATCCCGCCTTGCGGCTGGATCGCTTCTATGCGCTGTGGACCGCGCGCGAAGCCCTGACCAAGGCGGCCGGCACCGGCATCGCCGATCCCCGTTGGCAGCAGGTCGCGCTGCAGGGGTCGGGCGACGGCCGCTGGCGGCCGCACGGTCCGGGGGCGGCGCTACCGACCGCCGCGGGGGCGTGGCATCCGGCGCAGGCCTGCGAGGTTGCTTCGCTGCCGTGCCAAGCGAACGCCGACGATGCGCCATATCGCGCCGCCTTGGCGCTGCTCACCGGGGCTCCTGATACTTCCCTCTGCCCCGCCCTCCCGCAAGCGGGAGAGGGGAGAAACACCGTTTCCGCCCTTCGCGCCGAAGCGCTTCCCGCCCAAGCCCTTTCCGCCGAAGGCATTTCCGCCGAAGCCCTTCCCGCCGAAGGCATTTCCGCCCAAGCTCTCCCGATGAGGACCGCATGACCGATCTGTCCACGCCTACCGTCGAGTCGCTGACCGCCGCGTCGTTGCCGCGCGCGGCGGAGCTGCCTTTCACCATCGAGGCCGCCAGTGCGGGCGAGCCGCTGATCGAAGCGCTGCCACGGCTGCGCGCCCAGATCGAGGAACACCTGCGCACCACCGGCGGCGTGCTGTTCCGCTCGTTCGCCGTCGACGGCGCCGAGGACTTTCGCGCCTTCGCCGCCGCCTTCGGCCATCCGCTGCTCAGCTATGAGTTCGGCTCCACGCCGCGCAGCAAGGTGACCGGCGGCGTCTATACCTCGACCGAATACCCCGCGCACCAGTCGATCCCGCTGCACAACGAGCAGGCCTATACGCGCGAATGGCCGATGAAGATCTGGTTCTATTGCGAGCGCGCGGCGCCACAGGGCGGCGAAACGCCGATCGCCGACAGCCGCGCGATCTACCGTGCGGTCGATGCCGGCACACGGGAGCGCTTTGCCACGCGCGGGCTTTGCTATGTGCGCAACTTCGGCAATGGCATGGATGTGCCGTGGCAGCAGGTGTTCAACACCGAGGACCGCGCCCAGGTCGAGGCCTACTGCGCGCGGCATGGCATCGTCTGCGAATGGAAGGACGACGGCGAACTGCGCACGCGCCAGCGGGTGCAGGGCATCGCCCATCATCCGCATACCGGCGATCCGGTGTGGTTCAACCAGGCGCACCTGTTCCATCTGTCGGCGCTGGCGCCCGAGATGCGCGAGGTGCTGCTCGATACGGTCGGCGAAGAGGACCTGCCGCGCAATGTCTATTACGGCGACGGCGCGCCGATTCCGGACGCCGAACTGGACGCCGTCCGCGCGGTGCTCGACGCGCACAAGATCGTGTTCCCGTGGCGTCAGGGCGATGTGCTGATGCTGGACAATATGCTGACCGCGCATGCGCGCGAGCCGTTCAGCGGACCGCGCAAGGTCGTGGTGGCGATGGCCGAGCCGCACGGCGTGCCGGCCTAGGCCGACCGAGATCGCACGGCGGAGTTGGTCCTTCCGCCGATGCGGAATGCAGGATCATACGGGCCGCCGCTTCCCCGTTTCGCGGGGACGACGGCATTGCGGCCCCGTATGGCGGCCCCGTATGGCGGCCACAATGCCTGGACTGATGGGCCTACTTCAGGTCGCCAAACTTGCGACCCTGCGCCACCAGGTCTTCGAGCAGCCCGGCCGGCTTGAAGTCGGCACCGAAGCTTTCCTCGTAGCGCCGCAGCGTCTCCAGCACCTTGTCGAGGCCGATCGTGTCCGCATAGAACATCGGGCCGCCGCGGTAGACCGGCCAGCCATAGCCGTTGACCCAGATCACATCGATATCCGACGCGCGGATCGCCTTGCCTTCTTCCAGGATCTTGGCGCCCTCGTTGATCATCGGATAGATGCAGCGCTCCAGGATCTCCTGCTCGGAGACGACGCGGCTGGTGCGGCCCTGCTTCGCCGCGAAATCGCGGATCACCTGCTCGACCACCGGCGACGGCCTGGCGTTGCGCTTCTCGTCGTAGTCGTAGTACCCCGCCCCGGTCTTCTGCCCGCGCCGATCCATTTCGCAGAGGATTTCGCGCAGCGTCGAGCTGCTCGACTTCTCCCGGACCCAGCCAAGGTCGAGGCCGGCGAGGTCACTCATCGCGAACGGTCCCATCGGGAAGCCGAAGTCGTACAGCACGCGGTCGACATCCCACGGCAGCGCGCCTTCCAGCACCAGCTTCTGTGCCTCGCGCTGGCGCTGCGCCAGCATCCGGTTGCCGACGAAGCCCGGGCAGACGCCCACCAGCGCGGCGATCTTGCCGATCTTGCGGGCCAGTTCCATCGACGTGCGGATCACCGGCTTGGCGGTCTTCGCGCCGCGCACGACCTCCAGCAGCTTCATCACATTGGCCGGCGAGAAGAAATGCAGGCCGATCACCGCCTCAGGCCGCGACGTGGCGGCGGCGATCTCGTCGACGTCCAGCGCCGAAGTATTGGTCGCCAGGATCGCGCCCGGCTTGGCGATGCGGTCGAGCCGGCCGAACACGTCCTTCTTGACGTCCATGTTCTCGAACACGGCCTCGATCACCAGATCGGCGTCGGCCAGCCGCTCCATCTGCAGCGTCGGCGTCAGCAGCGCCATGCGGCGCTCGATGTCGGCGGCCGTGATGCGGCCCTTCTTCGCCGTGTTCTCGTAGTTGGCGCGGATGGTCCGCACCCCACGGTCCAGCGCCTGCTGCGAGGTCTCGACGATGGTGACCGGATAGCCGGCATTGAGAAAGTTCATCGCAATGCCGCCGCCCATGGTGCCGGCCCCGATGATGCCCACCTGCTTGACCGGCAGCAGCGGCGTATCGGCGCCGATATCGGGCAACTGCCAGACCTGGCGCGAGGCGAAGAAGTAGTAGCGCTGCGCCGCCGACTGGTTGCCGTTCAGCAGCTCGACGAACATCGCACGCTCGCGCTTGAGCCCTTCGTCGAACGGCAGTTCGACCGCCGCCTCGATGCAGCGGATGTTGTATTCCGGCGCATCGAAGCCGCGAAAGCGCCGGGCGTTGGCCCGGCGGAACTCGGCGAAGATCTCCGGCTTCCCGCGCGCGGCGGCGATCTTGTCGTCGAGATCGCGGACCTTGCGCAGCGGCCGCGCCTCGGCCACGACCTGGCGGGCGAAGGCGATCGCATCGGCGCGCAGGCTGGCGTCGTCGGTCAGCAGATCGACCAGGCCCATCTCGGCCGCGGCCGGCGCCGGCACGTGGGTGCCCGAGGTGACCATTTCCAGCGCCTTCTCGACGCCGACGATGCGCGGCAGCCGCTGGGTGCCGCCCGCGCCGGGCAGCAGGCCCAGATTGACCTCGGGCAGGCCGCATTTGGCGGAACGCGCCGCCACGCGATAGTGGCAGACCAGCGCGACTTCGAGTCCGCCGCCGAGTGCGGTACCGTGGATGGCGGCAATCACCGGCTTGGGCGCGTCCTCGATGGCGGCCTGCACCTCGGGCAACGACGGGCCGGTCGGGGGCTTGCCGAACTCGGTGATATCGGCGCCCGCGATAAAGGTCTTGCCGGCGCAGATCAGCACGATGGCCTTCACCGCGTCGTCGGCGACGGCTTGCCGGACGCCCGCCAGGATGCCCGCGCGAACATTGGCCGACAGCGCGTTGACCGGCGGCGAGTCGATCGTCAGCACGGCGACGCCGGCGTCCACGGTGAGGTCGGTGACCGGGTTGATGGTCGTCATCGAGATGTCTCCATTGGAATTGGGAATTGAAATCAGAACTGGATCCGCACTCAGGATCGGGCTCGGGGTCCGAATCGGGATCGGGATCGGGCAAGGATCAACACCACGCAGCCCGCCCCCACCTCAGCTCGCACGATCGCTGACATCCCGCGCGATGGCCAGAAAGCGATCCAGCTCGTCGCGGATGCGCTTCTTGTTGTACTTGCCGACGCTGGTCTTCGGGATGTCGCGCGTGATCGCCACCAGCTTGGGCAGCATCCATTTGGTGATGCGGCCGGTGTCGACGCCATGGGTCTTCAGGAAATCGATGACCGCGTATTCGTCGGCCTCGAAGCCGGTGCGCACGCTGACCAGCGCCATCGGCCGTTCGCCCCAGACCGGATCGGGCACGCCGACCACGGTCGCCTCCTGCACGAAGTCGGCCATCGCGATCAGGTTTTCCAGCAGCACGGTCGGCACCATCTCGGCGCCGCTGCGGATCACGTCCTTGATGCGGTCCGCGATCGTGATGTAGCCGTGCGCATCGACCTTGGCAAGGTCGCCGGTATGCAGCCAGCCGCCGCGCCACAGCTCGGCGCTCTTCTCGGGATCGCGGAAATAGCGTTCGGTGGTCCACGGCGCGCGCACGACGATCTCGCCGACGGTCTGGTCGTCCTTCGGCACCGGCTTGCCGTCATCGTCCACCACCTCGACGTCGACGCCGAGGATCGGCAGGCCCGCCTTGACCAGCAGCGCATCGGTCTGCTCGCGGTCCAGGTCGACCAGGTCCTTCTTGATGAAGGAGGTGACGATGGTCGGGGCGGTCTCCGTCATGCCGTACCCGGAGCTCATCCGGAACGACGGAATCAGCGCTTCGAGCTTCTTCTTCAGGCCCAGCGGCAGCGCACCGCCGCCGACGTTGACGCGCACCAGGCTGCTCAGGTCGTATTTGTGCAGATCCGGGTATTCGAGCAGCATCGCCGCGATGGTGGCGACGATGCCGACCGAGGTCACCTTCTCGCGCTCGACCAGCTCGCAGAACCCCTGCACGGTGAAGGTGCCGTGCAGCACGATCTTCTGCGCGCTGTAGACCGCGATGAAGGGCGCGCCCCAGGCGTGGATATGGAACATCGGCGTGTTCAGCAGCGGCACCGCCGATTCGCCGAGCCGCACGCCCAGGCCGTCCTCGATGTCGATCGACGGCGTGTTGGCGATCGCCATCTGCGCCATCACGTGCACCGTCATCAGATACAGCTGGCGATGCGTGAAGGTCGCGCCCTTGGGCTGTCCGGTGGTGCCGGTGGTGTAGCACAGCGTCGCGTTGACGTCCTCGTGCAGGGCCGGCCAGTCGAACTGCTCTGGCTGCCGCGCCAGCAGATCCTCGTAGTGGATCAGGTTGGCGATGCGCGTTTCGGGCAGCCCGGGCTTGTCCGACAGATAGACGAAGCGCTGCACCACGTCCTTGATATGGTCGTAGATGCCCTCGACCAGCGGCAGCAGCGCGTCGTCGAAGAACAGCACGCGGTCCTGCGCATGGCGGATGGTGTAGACGATGTGCTCGGGGGACAGCCGGACGTTGACCGGATGCAGCGTCGCGCCGACGCCGGGCACGCCGAAGTACAGCTCCAGGTGGCGGTGCGTGTTCAGCGCCATGGTGGCTATGCGGTCGCCCGGTTCGCGCGGAGTACCCGCCACGACGTCGAGTTCGGACGACAGCGCGTTGGCCAGCCGGCAGACGCGCCGATACCACTGGTCCCAGGTAAAGCGGAAGTACTCGCCGCTGAGGTGATTGCGGTAGACGACGCCGATCTGATCGGGATACATCCGCACCGGCCGCCGCATGATGGTGGTCAGCAGCAGCGGATAGTGGGTGCTGAACTCGGGATAGGTTCTGGCTTCCATCTCGTCTCCTGGTGTTTGTCTTTTGCCCTCTGCCCCAGCCCTTTCCCGCAGGCGGGAGAAGCAAGCAGACCGTGGGCAAAGCGTCGTCGTCCGGGCATCGGCGTACCCAAGCGTCAGAGCGTCAGCACGTCACGACGTCATGGGATCGCCCTGGTTCGGCGGCAACGGGCCGGGCCGTCGTCGGGGGTCCTTCATCGCCAGCGCCATCGCGAACGCCAGGCACTTGACCGCGATGGCCAGCGCGAACACCAGCCAGAAGCGCACGCCCTGCGCCAGCATGCCGCCCAGCACCGGGCCGATCGCCATCATCGCGTAGGTGCCGGTGCCCGCGACGGCCAGCAGCATCGGCCGGTCCTTGCGTGCGCCGAATTCCATCACCAGGTTGTCGGCCGAGATGAAGAACCCGCCGAAGCCCGCGCCCAGCCCACAGAAGGCGAGCACGAACCAGCCCAGCGAGCCGCAGCACAGCAGCAGCGCGGTGGCGGCGATCCATAGCGCGATGCTGGCGAGAAATACCAGCCGATAGCCGCAGCGGTCGGCCAGCCGGCCCCACAGCAGATTGCTCGCGGTCTGCGCCAGCAGATAGGCCAGGCTCAGATAGCCCAGCGTCGCGCCGGACAGGTCGATATGCTGGCCGGCGTAGATCGCATAGAACGGCATCGCCATCATGCCCAGCGCCACCAGCGCGCGGGCGACGAAGAAGCGCACGAAGTCGGGCTGCGCCCGCAGCAAGGCCGGCACCTCGCGGATGCGGCGCCGAAAGCCGACCGGCAGGCGCACGTCCTGCAAGGCGGGCTCGCGCATGCCGGCCAGGGCGGAGATGCCGAGGCTGGTCAGCACGAAGGCGGCCAGGAAGGTCGCCGCATAGCCGTTGCCGAGCACGTCGTTGCCGACCAGATAGCGCCCGCCGAGCCAGGCCACCGCCGCCGCGGTCAGGCCGCCGAAGAAGTTGCGCAGCGCGCTGAGTCCGCCACGCCGATGCAGCGGAATGATCTTCGAGGTCAGGTATTGGAAGGCGACGTTCTGCACGCCGTTCAGCAGCCCGAACAGCAGCAGGAAGACGGCCGCCGCCGTCAGCGCCGCCGTGCCAGACAGCCACAGCGCCGACAGCGCCAGCCCCAGCACCTGCAGCCGTACCAGCCAGCCGACGCGGTACAGCATCGGCATCACCTGTTGCCGATGCTCGATCAGCGTCGCGCCCCACAGCGACGACGCGGCCATGCCGGCGTACTGCGCCGACAGCACCAGGCCGACGGTCAGCTTCGAGCCGGACAGCAGGTAGAGATAGGCCGGCACGAAGGTCGGCGCGGTGACCAGCCGGAAGCCGGTCATGCCCAGCATGCCGTGGGCCAGGAAGGCCAGCGCATTGCGGCGGAAATGCCGCGACACATGGTCCAGATAGCCGCGCTCGGCATCGTCGTCCGCGTCGGCGGACTCGCGCGCGGACGACAGGGCCGGGCTCATGCCGACTCCCGCTCCGGGCGGATGCCGGCGCCCGCAGCCGCCGCGTATTGCTGCAACGCCTGGTCCAGCGCGACCGGCTCCAGCGACAGCAGCTCCATCACCGCGGCGAGCCACGGCGGGCGCTCGCAGCAGCAGACGGAGATGGGCGTATCGAGGTCGGAATGCTGCGACGCCAGCATCGCGAAGCTCGACGCATAGCTGGGCGGGCGGACGTCATTGGCCAGCTCCGCAATCGCAAACGGATCGGGCGGCGCCAACTGGTTCAGATCCGGCACCGGAATATAGGGGCTGCGCGCCGCGCCGCCGCCGCCGGACAGCCCGGGTCCGTCGCGCACGATGGCGCCGCGCACCTCGCCCGGACGCGCCCCGGCCAGCAGCAGCGCGACATAGCCGCCGATGCCGCGTCCGGCGACCGTGCAGGGGCCCAGATGCGCCAGCGCGATGTCGGCATCGGCCATCAGGAATTCACAGCTGTAGCCGCCGCCGCGCGGCAGGTCCGATTCACCATGGCCGGTGAAGTCGAGCGCATGGATCGGACCGGGCCAGCTCGCGTATTCGGCCGGCAGGGTAGCCGGCGAACGTTCGCCCAGCCCATGCAGCAACAGCAGCGGATGACCGCCGCCATCCTTGAGCCGATGCAGCGCGAGCCGCAGACGATGGTGGCGCAGGTAGTGGGGCGGGGACTGGCGCGGGGACTGGCGCGGAGATGGAATCGAGGACATGGTCATGCGCCGAAGAACTGAAGGATGCGGCGCGCCGTCTCCTGCGGCCGTTCGATATGGATGAAATGGCCGACGTCCTGCATGCGATGGACCTCGGTGGTGGCCGGGAAGAACGGCATCAGGTCGTCGGCGGTCGCGTCCCAGCCCATCGGTTCCTTCTCGGAGCCGAAGATCGCCAGCATCGGGATCGGAAAACCCGGCAGCCTGTCGGTCATCCAGCGCACCCGCATCGGTCCGAAGCCGCCCACGCCGATCGCGGGGTCCAGCTTCCAGCGCCAGCCCTGCTCGTCGCGGCGCGCGCCGTGCGAGGCGATGTAGCACAGCCATTCATGGCTCAGGCGCGGGTTCATCCGGGCGCGGCGCTGTGCCAGTTCCTCGAGCGTGCCGGGCCGGCGCTCGAGCTCGCCGCTGCGGCGGCGCGCATCGAGCCAGCGGGCGATGACGGGCCCGGTCAGCGAGGACTTGCGTTCGCGTACGGCGCTGTCGGCATGCGGGCTGCGGAACGGCAGGCCGTCGATCGAAGCAAAACGGATGAACCGGTGCGGCAGCGCCTGGATCGCCTGCACCAGCAGCGAGCCGCCCTTGCTGTGGCCGACCGCCAGGCACGGCTCACGCGTGATCGAATCCGCCACCGCCAGCATGTCGCGCACATCGGCGACCCAGTTGTAGAGATCGGCGTGATCGGAATCGCCGTGGCCGCGATGGTCGTACGAGACCACGCGGTAGCCCGCATCGGCCAGCAGCGGCGCGAAGCCATCGAAGGTGCGGGCGAAATCGAGCGCGCCATGGACGAGCAGCAGCGGCGTGGCATCCGGCTCGCCCCATTCGTAGACGGCCAGCCGCAGGCCGCTGGCGTCGACCCAGCGGCGGCGGTCGGGCGCGCGCGCGCCGGGGAAGGTCCACACCGCTTCGTCGATCGAAGCCTCGCTGGTCTCCATGTCTCCACCTCGGCCGCTCCGGCGCATCGCGCCGTCGACCTGTTTCGTAACTCTGGTATGTTTCCGGCGATGCTAACACAGCGCTCGCGCTCCGCCATATTGCCTTTCAAACTGCACCGCATGGGGCATATTCGATATGCGCGCTCTGCATGGCCGATACCGTTTTCGTAAATAGCGTATTGACGGTGGCGAGCGCCCGCTTGTATAACGGCCCTGCGGCCCCGGATCGGCGCAGTCCGTATTCGGCGGCGCACGGTTCGAGCAAGGGGTTCAAGCAACGGGTTCAAGCAACGACCACGGCCCGCAGAGGCCGGCCACCGCGACAGGAGACCACCGTGGAAGACCTGGAGACGTTCCGGCAGCAGACACACGCCTGGCTGCAGGACAATTGCCCGCCCGAGATGCGGCAGCCGGTGCAGGACGACGAGGACATCTGCTGGGGCGGACGCAAGTTCCGCTTCCGCTCCGAGGCCCAGCGCCAATGGCTCGAACGGATGGCCGAGCGCGGCTGGACCGTGCCCGAATGGCCGCGCGAATACGGTGGCGGCGGCCTGAGCCGCGAACAGGCCAAGATCCTGCGCGAGGAAATGCAGCGGCTCGGCTGCCGAGTGCCGCTGCAGAGCTTCGGCATCTCGATGCTCGGGCCGGCGCTGCTCAAGTACGGCAGCGAGGCGCAGAAGCGCGAGCACCTGCCGAAGATCGCGCGCGGCGAGATCCGCTGGTGCCAGGGCTATTCCGAGCCGAACGCCGGCTCCGACCTGGCGGCGCTGCAGACCCGCGCCGAGGACCGTGGCGACCACTTCGTCGTCAACGGCCAGAAGATCTGGACCTCGTATGCCGACAAGGCCGACTGGATCTTCTGCCTGGTGCGCACCGATTTCTCCGCGCAGAAGCACACCGGCATCAGCTTCCTGCTGTTCGACATGGAGACGCCGGGCGTGACGACCCACCCGATCGTGCTGATCTCCGGCAAGTCGCCGTTCTGCGAGACCTTCTTCGACGACGTCGTGGTGCCGCGCGACCAGCTGGTCGGCGAACTCAACGGCGGCTGGGAGATCGCCAAGTATCTGCTGACCCATGAGCGCGACATGATCAGCGCGATCGGCAGCCGGGGCTTCCGGCAGCCGCTGGGGCGGCACGCCGCCAAGGCGATCGGCACCGATGCGGCCGGCCGGCTCGACGAGCCGATGCTGCGCGCGCAACTGGCCCGCTTCGAGATCGACGAGGCCGCGTTCGGTTTCGCCGGCGAACGGGTGCGCGACCTGGCGAAGCAAGGTGAAGGCATCGCGGCCTTCTCGTCGGTGCTCAAGTACTACGGCGCCGAGCTGAACAAGCGCCGCTACGAGCTCTTGATGTCGATCGGCGGCAGCGATGCGCTCGAATGGGAAAGCGAGCGCAGCCATCAGGGCGCCACCGCGCGCGCCTGGCTGCGCACCAAGGCCAATTCGATCGAGGGCGGCACCAGCGAGGTCCAGCTGAACATCGTCGCCAAGCGCATCCTGGGCCTGCCCGGCGCCTGACGCCACTGCCCCTTCCTTCCCTTCACCGGGCCGGGGCCGCGCGATCGCACGGCGCCCCGGCACCCTTCGCGGACATCGACATGGCCATCGTACTGAACGACACCCAGGACATGCTGCGCGACAGCGCGCTGACCTTCCTGCGCGAGAACGCACCGATCTCCGCGCTGCGCGCGATGCGCGACAGCGGCGATCCGGTCGGCTTCTCGCGCGAGCTGTGGCAACGCTTTGCCGACCTCGGCCTGGCCGGCGTGCTGGTGCCCGAGGCCTACGGCGGCAGCGGGCTCGGCGTGGTGGAAGCCGGCGTCATCATGGAGGCGATCGGCCGCACGCTGGCGCCCTCCCCCTTCCTCTCCACCGCGGTAATCGGCGCCTCCCTGCTGACGCACTACGGCAGCGATGCACAACGCGACGCGCTGCTGCCCGCCATCGCATCTGGCCGGCACCTGACCGCGCTGGCGCTCGACGAGGCCGGCAAGCATCGCCCGTTCCGCCTGGCCACGCGCGCGACGCCGCATGCCGGCGGCTATCGCATCGACGGCACCAAGCAGCTGGTCGTCGACGGCCACGTCGCGGATACGCTGATCGTCGCGGCGCGCACCGGCGATGCCCGGGCGGGACAAGCCACCAATGCCACCAATGCCACCAATGCCACCAATGCCGCCAACGCCGTCAATGCCGCCGGAGCCGACGACACGCAAGGCATCACGCTGCTGCTGGTGCCCCGCGCCACCCCGGGCGTGCGGATCGAACGCGTGGTATTGGCCGACGCCACGCAGGCCGCGCGCATCGTCTTCGAAGGCGTGCACGTGCCCGCGGACGCCGTACTCGGCGCAGTCGACGGCGGCGGCGCCCTGCTTGAGCGCGCGCTCGACATCGGCCGCGCGGTGCTGTCCTCCGAGCTGCTCGGCATCGCGGACGAGGCCTTCGCCCGCACGCTGGCGTATCTGAAGGAGCGCCGCCAGTTCGGCAAGATCATCGGCGAATTCCAGGCGCTGCAGCACCGCGCCGCGCATCTGTTCACCGAACTGGAACTCACTCGCGCGATCGTGCTGCGCTGCCAGCAACGGCTCGACGAATCGGCGCCGGACGGCCCCGAGCCACTGGTGTCGGCCGCCAAGGCCCGCGCCGGCGAGACCGCGACGCTGGCGGTGCAGGAAGGCGTGCAGATGCACGGCGGCATCGGCATGACCGACGAGTTCGAGATCGGCTTCTTCATGAAGCGCGCACGCACCGCGCAGGAGTGGCTGGGCGACGCGAACTTCCACGCCGATCGCTGGGCCCGGCTGCGCGGCTACTAGCCGCCGCGGCGACAAAGCAGAGGCCGCGCCGCGGCCCGCCCCCGGGAAATTCACTAGAGCGCCGGGGGCGCTTCCGGGTTGTCATCGCTTCGAACGATGAGTATGCTGGGATCGCGATTGGCGCAAAGCCGGTCGCTGTATCGTCCCGCACAAAAACTGCATTCCGCGTGCCGAAATACCGCCACAGGCAATGACCTGTGGACGGAAACAGGAGACAGCATGGCCGGAGCATCAGCAGAAATCGTGTTGCCGGTATCCCCGCCGGCATCGGCGCGCGCGGCCAGCCGCGCCCCTCGTCACGCGAGGCGTCCATGAGCGCCTACCTGATGCGCCGGCTGCTGGCGCTGCTGCCCACGCTGCTGTTCGCCAGCATCATCGTGTTCTCGATCGTGCGGCTGGTGCCGGGCGACGTGGTCGACCTGATGCTGAGCCAGAACGACATCAGCGCCGATGTGCGCAGCCGCGAGGAACTGATGCAGCTGCTCGGCCTCGACCGGCCGATGTGGGAGCAATACCTGCACTGGATCGGCAATATCGTGCTGCACGGCGATCTCGGCGTGTCGCTGTGGCAGGGCGAGCCGGTGCTGAAGATGGTGATGGCGCGCATTCCGGTGACGCTGTCGCTTGGCGCCATCGCGCTGGTGGTCGCGTTGTCGGTGGCGCTGCCGATCGGCGTGCTGTCGGCGATCCGGCAGGACAGCGCGGCCGACTACGTGGCGCGCTCGTTCTCGATCCTGATGCTGGCGGTGCCGAGCTTCTGGCTGGGCACGATGGTGATGGTGTTTCCCTCGGTCTGGTGGGGCTGGTCGCCCGAGGTTCGCTACGTGCCGTTCCGCGAAAACCCGCTGCAGCACATCGAGCAGATGCTGGTGCCGGCGATCGTGCTGGGCATGGCGCTGTCGGCGATCACGATGCGGATGACGCGCACGATGATGCTGGAGGTGCTGCGCCAGGACTATATCCGCACCGCCTGGGCCAAGGGGCTGAACGAACGGATGGTGATCCTGCGGCATGCGCTGCGCAACGCGCTGATTCCCGTGGTGACGCTGGTAGGCCTGCAGGCGCCGCTGCTGATCGGCGGCGCCGTCATCATCGAGCAGATCTTCGCGCTGCCCGGCATGGGCCTGCTGCTGCTCGACGCGGTGCATCAACGCGACTATCCGGTGATCACCGGCGTTTTCCTGGTGGTCGGCGTGGCGGTGATGCTGATCAATCTGCTGGTCGATCTCAGCTACGGTTTGTTCGATCCGAAAGTGAGGCACCGCTGATGGCACGTTCCGCGACTCCCCTGACTCCTGTCGCGCCGGTGGCGGCCGACGCCGCCGCGGCGACTGCAGCGGCTTCCGGAGCAACGGCGACAGCAACCGCAGCAACGGCAATATCGGCGTCCGCCACGGCCCGCCACTGGCCCGGCTTCGGCCTGCTGCGCCGCCTGTTCCGCGACAAGCCGCTCGGCGCGGCAGGCGCGGTGATCTGCGCGATCTTCCTGTTCTGCGGTGTCTTCGCCGATGTGCTGGCGCCCTACGGCGTCAACGAGATCAACATGCTGCATCGCCTGCAGGCGCCGTCGTGGGCCCATCCCTTCGGCACCGACAACCTCGGCCGCGACATGCTGTCGCGCTGCCTGTACGGCGCGCAGCTGTCGGTGGTGATCGGCCTGTCGGCCGCGACGCTGGCCACCGCGGTATCGGTACTGCTCGGCATCCTGACCGGCTATCTCGGCGGCAAGTTCGACCTGGTGGCGCAGCGCTTCGTCGATGCGTGGATGAGCTTTCCGGACCTGGTGATCCTGATTGTGGTGGTGTCGGTGCTCGGCCCGGGCAGCTGGCAGATCGTGGTGACGCTGGGCCTGCTGCTCGGCATCGGCGGCTCGCGCATCGTGCGCAGCGCGGTCGTCTCGGTGCGCGAGAACATGTATGTGCACGCCGCGCAGTCGATGGGCGCGTCGACGCCGCGCATCCTGTGGCGCCACATCCTGCCCAACGTGCTGCCGCCGGTGATCGTGCTGTTCACCACCCGCGTCGGTACCGCGATCCTCGCCGAGTCGGGACTGTCCTTCCTCGGCCTGGGCGTGCCGCCGCCGGCGCCGACCTGGGGCGGCATGCTGTCGGGCGACGGCCGCACCTTCATGTTCCAGGGCCCGTGGCTGGCGCTGGCGCCCGGCGCCTGCCTGACCGTGGTCGTCTACGCGATCAACGTCTACGGCGACGCGCTGCGCGACCTGCTCGATCCGCGCATGCGGGGCACGCGGTAGCGACGGTGCCCGGCAACGCGGCAACCGGTACTGCAGCACCCGGTGCCACGGCAGCCGTGAACACGGCGCCCGGCAGCACGGCACGGACTCACCCCCTACAAGAACAGAGACAGGAGACAGCGATGATCGACAACGACAAGGCGGTCCACCGCACGGCGAAACGGGCAGCGGCCATCGCCGCGGCTGTCGCGCTGGCCGGAATGGCCGTGACCGCCGGCAGCGCCATCGCGCAGGCCGAGGCGCCGAAATACGGCGGCACCGTGGAGATCGGCTCGGTCTACCCGACCATCTCCGCCCTGTCGTGGGATCTCGCCGACTGGAACTGGAAGCAGAACTACGACACCGGCCAGGTCTACGAGCATCTGTTCGCCGCCGACCTGAGCAAGGCCAAGCGCAACGGCGGCAAGTACGCCTTCCAGGCCGATGCCTGGCTGCCGGAGGACGCGATCCGCGGCGAGCTGGCCGAGTCGTGGAAATGGACCGATCCGCTGACGCTCGAGGTCAAGCTGCGCAAGGGCGTCAAGTTCCCCGCCAAGCCCGGCGTGATGGAAGAGCGCGAACTGGTCGCCGAGGATGTGGTGTTCAGCTACAGCCGGCAGGAGGCCAGCGCGAAGAAGATCCCGACGTACTTCGATCACCTGAGCAAGGTCGAGGCGCGCGACAAGCACACGGTGGTGTTCCGCTTCAAGGAATTCAACGCCGAATGGGACTACCGCTTCGGCTGGGGCTACTACTCCGGGATCATGCCCAAGGAGGTGGCCACGGCCGGCGCCGCCAACTGGAAGAACGTCAACGGCACGGGCCCGTTCACGCTGACGCAGTTCGTGCAGGGCAACGCCAGCACCTACACGAAGAATCCGCAGTACTGGGACAGCGAGCGCATCGGCAACAAGGACTACAAGCTGCCCTTCGTCGACAAGGTGGTGCTGCGCACGATCAAGGACGAGGCCACGCGCAACACCATGCTGCGCACCGGCAAGCTCGACATCATGGAGGGCCTGCGCTGGACCGCGGTGGACGAACTCAAGCGCAGCGCGCCGCAGCTGCAGTGGTCGCGCTGGCTGTCGTACACGGGCCAGTATCTGGCGCTGCGGGTCGACACCAAGCCGTTCAACGATATCCGCGTCCGGCGGGCGCTGAACATGGCGATCAACAAGCAGGAGATCGTCAAGCAGTACTACGGCGGCAACGCCGAGCTGTTCGCCTATCCGCAGCATCCCGACTATGTCGGTTACTACGAGCCGCTCAGCGCGATGCCGGACAACGTCAAGGAGCTGTTTACCTACAATCCGGACAAGGCACGCAAGCTGCTGGCCGAGGCCGGCTATCCGAAGGGCTTCACCTTCAAGGTGCAGGTGTGCGCCTGCAGCCCGGACCATATGGAGCTGCTGCCGCTGATCGCCGCCTACCTCGAACAGGTGGGCGTGCGCATCCAGATCCAGCCGATGGAGTACGGCGCCTTCCTGTCGGCGATGACGACCAAGACCAACGCGCCCGGCTACATGATGAACAACGGCCACACCAATCCGACCACGACGATCCGCAAGAGCTTCGTCAGCGGCCAGGTGTGGAACGCCTCGCAGTGGAACGATCCGAAGTTCGACAAGCGCGTCGAGGAAGCCTTCGAGCTGCGCGACGTCGGCAAGCGGCAGGAGGCGCTGCGCGCGCTGACGCGCGAGATCGTCGCGCAGGCGCCGTATATCTGGCTGCCGACGCAGTACGTCTATACGGCCTGGTGGCCGTGGGTCAAGAACTACGGCGGCGAACTGCGTGCCGGCGCGGTGCGGCCCGGACCGATCTACGCGCGGCTGTGGATCGATCAGGAGATGAAGAAGAAGATGGGCTTCTGAGCCCAAACCCGCCCAAGCCCGCACACGCCGCCGGCAGCTTTGCCCGATGCCGGCGCCAACCTCGCACCACCAGGAGCAAGCGATGACGCAGCCGATCCTGCAGGTCCGCGACCTGACCACGCGCTTTCGCACCGATCGCGGCGTGGTCACCGCGGTCGATCAGGTCTCCTTCGACGTGGCGCCCGGAGAGACGCTCGCCATCGTCGGCGAATCGGGCTCAGGCAAGAGCGTGACGGCGCTGTCGATCCTGGGGCTGATCCCGCGTCCGGCCGGCTCGATCGACGCCGGCGAGATCCTGTTCGACGGGCAGGACCTGCTCAAGCTCGACGCCGACGCGATGCGCGCGATCCGCGGCAATCGCATCGCGATGATCTTCCAGGAGCCGATGTCGTCGATGAATCCGGCGCTGACGATCGGCAAGCAGATCGCCGAGCCGATCCAGCTGCATCAGAAGCTGCCGTGGAAGACCGCGCTCGGCATGGCCGCCGAGCTGCTCGGCCAGGTGCAGATCCCCGAGCCGGCCAGCCGCCTCAATGCCTATCCGCACCAGTTCTCCGGCGGCATGCGGCAGCGCGCGATGATCGCGATGGCGCTGGCCTGCAAGCCGCAGCTGATCATCGCCGACGAGCCGACCACCGCGCTCGACGTCACGGTGCAGGCGCAGATCCTCGATCTGCTGAAGGACCTGGCGCAGCGGCTCGGCACCGCGCTGATCCTGATCACGCACGACCTCGGCGTGGTGGCGCGCTACGCCGATCGCGTCGCGGTGATGTACGGCGGTCGCCTGGTCGAGATGGCTTCGGCCGACGACCTGTACCGCCAGCCGCGCCATCCGTACACGCGCGGGCTGATGGCCTGCGTGCCGCGGCTCGATGGCGATACCAGCCAGGCGCTGGTGCCGATCGAGGGCCAGCCGCCCGACCTGACCGCGCTCGGTCCCGGCTGCGCGTTCCAGCCGCGCTGCGCGCTGGCCCAGGCGCAATGCCGCGTCACGCGCCCGATGCTGCGGACCACCGGCGGCCGCGGCCTGTCCGTTCACCTGAATGCGTGCCACCTGCAGGAGACGCCATGACCGCCACCGCCGCGCTCGACACGCCCGCCATGAAGGACGCCGCCTTGAACGCCGGCGGCATGCCGCTCGCCGCCCCGGCTCCGGCGCCCAGCCCGCGCACCATCGGCCGCGAGATCCTGCGCGTGCAGGACCTGAAGGTGCACTTCCCGGTCACGCGCGGCGTGGTGTTCAAGCGCCAGGTCGGCTCGGTCAAGGCCGTCGACGGTGTCTCCTTCACGCTGCGCCAGGGCGAAACGCTGGGCCTGGTCGGCGAAAGCGGCTGCGGCAAGTCGACCACCGGCCTGGCGATCCTGAAGATGCTGGCCGCCAGCGGCGGGCACATCGACTACGACGGCACCGATCTGGCCCGGATGACGCGCGCGCAGGAGAAGCATTTCCGCCGCAGCGTGCAGATGGTCTACCAGGACCCGTTCGGCTCGCTGAACCCGCGCATGAAGGTGCGCGACATCGTGGCCGAGCCGCTCGAGATCCATGGCATGGCCGGCGATCGCGCGGCCGTGCGGGCGCGCGTGGGCGAGCTGCTGGAGATGGTCGGGCTGCTACCGTATATGGCGGACCGCTATCCGCACGAGTTCTCCGGCGGGCAACGCCAGCGCATCGGCATCGCCCGTGCGCTGGCGCTCAAGCCCGGCGTGATCGTCTGCGACGAGCCGGTGTCGGCGCTGGACGTCTCGATCCAGGCGCAGGTGGTCAATGTCTTCATGGACCTGCAGCGGCGGCTCGGGCTGTCGTACCTGTTCATTGCGCACGACCTGGCGGTGGTGCGCCATATCAGCGACCGCATCGCGGTGATGTACCTGGGCCGCATCGTCGAGATCGCCGATCGCGACGCGCTCTATGCGCAGCCGCGCCACCCCTACACGCAGGCGCTGCTGTCGGCGGTGCCGGTGGCCAATGTCCAGGCGGAACGGCAACGCAAGCGCATCGTGCTGCGGGGCGAGGTGCCCAGCCCGATGCATCCGCCGTCGGGCTGCCGCTTTCATACGCGTTGCCCGGTGGCGATGGAGCGCTGCAAATCGCAGGAGCCGGCGCTGCGCGACAGCGGCGACGGGCAGATGGTGGCGTGCCATCTGTATGACTAATCTTGACGGCTGGTCGGCTCGGTCGACCGAGCCGGCGGCGCCGAACTCCGCAGCACCGCCACGCCGCTACGCCGGCGACAGGATCCCCATCAGCAGCGGCCGCACGAACAGGTCGGCCGCGTTGTCGGCCGAGGCATCGCGCACCCAGCGGCGCAGCTCGACCGCGGCGTTGATCATGCCGTTGATCTGCAGGGCGGCGATCGACTGGTCCAGCGGCCGGATCGAACCATCCTGCATGCCCTGCACCAGGAATCGCACGAAGCGTGCCGACAGCCGGTTCATCGTCAGCATCTTCTCCTTGCGCATTTCCTCGGGCAAGGCGCCATAGATCGTCAGCCGCAGCAGCGGCCCCTGGCTGGAGAACTGGTAGTGGACCAGCGCGCGCGTGACCGCGCACAGCTTGTCCCAGCCGGTGCCCGACCCGTTCTCGACCAGCGTCTGCGTGCTGCGTATCACGTCGAACATCCGATCGAAGCAGGCGCCGATCAGGTCGTCCTTGTTCTCGTTGTGGTGGTAGAACGACCCCTTGGTCAGATTGAGCCGGGCGGAGATGCGGTCAGCCGAGGCGCCTCGGTAGCCCTGCTCGTTCAGCAGTTCGGTGGCGGCGCGCAGGAAGGCCTGCTGCGTGGTTTCCGGCTGGTCCAGGCAAGGCAGCAGCGCGGCGGTATCGAGCGTCGGCTGCCAGCGCGCCGCACGCGAGCCGATGCCGTGCAGCAGCAGATCGATCACCGACTCGGCGACCTTCGGATAGTCCTCGGGCTCGTAGCGCTCGATCCAGACCATCGCGCCCGTCGCCAGCGACAGCAGCAGGTGGGCGCGCGCGCTGAGCACGCTGCGCTCGGCCGCGTCGACCGGCGTGCGCTCGCGCAGCAGTTGGCGGATGCGGCGGAACATGTCGTTGTACGCGCTGAACGCGACCTCGGCATGGCTGTCGGGCAGCGTGCGGATCTCGCGGAAGCTCATCAGCTCCGGACGTTCTCCGGTGGCCGTCAGCGCGAGCCGCGCGAAGAACAAGCGGATGAAGCCCGCCACCCGCTCGCCCGGCGTGGGCAGCTCGCTCGCCTGCGCCGCGATGCCGACCATCTCGTCGATGGTCCGCAACAGGCAGGCGACCACCAGGTCTTCCTTCTTGCGGTAGTAGTAGGTGATGCTGTTCGTGCTCAGGCCCACGTCCTGCGCGACATCCGACAGCGTGGTGCCGCGCACGCCCTTGCGATTGAAGCGCATCGCGGCCGCATCGAGAATGGTCTCGCGCTTCTCGACATAGCGGCGCGTCGGGCGGGCTTCGACAGGGTCCTTGAGCATGGAGGGGAGCGTTGGGCAGTCGATCGGTCGGCGGATTATAGCGGGCGGGTGGCGGCCACCCTGACGCCTCATGCCATCGCCTTGCCCCCACGAAACCCATCCCGCAGTTCGCGCTTGAGCACCTTGCCGATCGCGCTACGCGGCAGCTGCGCGCACAGCTCCAGCGCGGCGAGCCGCTGGGTCTTGCCGACCTGCGCATTGACCCATTCGCGCAGCGCCTCGGCATCGACTGCCGCGCCCTGGCGCAACACCACGAAGGCCACCGGCGTCTCGCCCCAGCTTTGCGAAGGCACGCCGACCACCGCGCATTCGACCACGTCCGCATGCTGCTGCAGCACCGCCTCGAGGTCGCTCGGATAGATGTTGAAGCCGCCGCTGATGATCATGTCCTTCTTGCGGTCCATCAGCGTCAGGAAGCCGTCCTCGTCGAAGCGGCCGACGTCGCCCGTGCGGATAAAGCGCTTGCCGGTGGCGTCATACCACTCCGCGGCGGCGGTCTTGTCGGGCTGCTTGTGATAGCCCGCCATGATGGTGTTCGAATGCCCCACCACCTCGCCGATCTGGCCGACCGGCACCTCGTTGCCGTCGTCGTCGATCAGCCGGATGTCGTGCCCTTCCATCGGCTTGCCGACGGTATGGAGCTTGTCCGGAAACTCGTGGGCGGCCAGCACGCAGCTGCCGCCGCCTTCGGTCATGCCGTAGTACTCGACCAGTCCACCCGGCCAGCGGCGCAGAATGTCGGCCTTCAGCGCCGCGCCGAGCGGGGCGCTGGTCGAGAACTTCATCCGGAACGACGACAGGTCGTAGCGATCGAAATCCTCCCTGGCCAGCAGCCGCTGGTATTGCACCGGGACCAGCATCGCGTGCGTGACGCGGTGCCGCTCGGCCAGTTCGAGATAGCGTTGCGCATCGAACTTCGGCATCAGCACCACGGTGCCGCCGAGCGCCAGCGTCGGAATGAAGCTGACCAGCGTGGTGTTCGAATACAGCGGCGTGGCGATCAGCGTCACCGCGTCGGGCCCGTAGCCGCCGCTCTCGTGCGTGCGGCGGATCTGGTTCCAGCGCAGCGCGTGGTCGTGCACGATGCCCTTGGGCGCGCCCGTGGTGCCGGACGAATAGATGATGTTGAAGACCTGCCCCTCGCGCAGCGGCGTCTCGCGCGGCCGGCTGCCGGCCGGCGCCAGCCAGTCGGCGA
This sequence comes from Cupriavidus cauae, assembly GCF_008632125.1. Taxonomy (GTDB): domain Bacteria; phylum Pseudomonadota; class Gammaproteobacteria; order Burkholderiales; family Burkholderiaceae; genus Cupriavidus; species Cupriavidus cauae. Next base: position 109,343 of record NZ_VWRN01000015.1, on the reverse strand, counting down.
AGGCCTTGCCGGTCTGCGCGCCGCCCAGTCCGATGCGCGGCACCGTGGCTTCGATGCCGGCGCCCTGCAGGGCGTCGAGCACCGGCGCGTCGACGAACAGCAGCCTCGCATCCGAATCGGCGATCATGCCGGCCAGTGCCTGCGGGGTCGACGACGGTGCCAGCGGTGCGATCGCCACGCCGGCGCGCAGCCCGCCCAGGAACACCGCCGCGTACTCGATCGACGCGGCGGCGCAGATCGCCAGCGCATCGCCCGGCTGCAGGCCATCGCGCTGCAGGGCCGCCGCGACGCGGTCGACCAGTTCGTCGAACTCGCGATACGACAGGCTGGCGCGATCGTCGATGACGGCGGGATGCGCGGGACGGGCGTTGGCGTGGGCACGGACGCAGTCGGCGAGATTGCCGAGCGGCTGGTCCAGCAGGGACGCGATCTGCATGGCGGGAAGTCTCCGTGATGGGGCCGGCCCGATGCATGCGCCATGGCGAGGCGCATCCACGCAAGGCACGCGAATCTGGCCGACCTCTTTTTCTAATTCGGTCAGCGCTCATTGTAAGCGCTACATCTATCCCGTGCAGTTATCGGTTCCACGAGTATACGGGCCCATACCGTAACAACGAATCGGGGTATGGACCACCTCGATCGGCTCGATTGGCTCGATCGCTCGATCGGCTTGCTCAACTCGACGACGCGGCCTGCCCCCGCCGTGCCGCCTCGATCGTGGCGATGTCGATCTTCTTCATCGTCATCATCGCGTCGAAGGCGCGCTTGGCCGCCGCGCGATCGGAACTCGTCACCGCATCGAGCAGCGCCCGCGGGGTGATCTGCCACGACAGGCCCCAGCGGTCCTTGCACCAGCCGCATTCGCTTTCCTGGCCGCCATTCGAGACGATCGCGTTCCACAGGCGGTCGGTCTCGGCCTGGTCCTCGGTCCTGACCAGGAAGGAGAAGGATTCGTTGTGCTTGAAATGCGGGCCGCCGTTCAGCCCGAGGCAAGGGATGCCGATCACGGTGAACTCGACCATCAGGACATTGCCCTCCTTGCCGTCGGGATAGTCGCCCGGCGCACGGTGGACGGCGCCGACAGCGCTGTCGGGAAAGGTCTGGGCATAGAAGTTGGCGGCGTCGAGCGCGTCGCCGTCGTACCACAGACAGATGGTGTTCTTGCTGGTCATTTCGCGTCTCCTGGAGAAATGGGCGCCGGCATCGGGCCCGACATCGGCACGAATTAGCCTATACCCATTTCCGCCGATCGGAGACGCCGGACGGAAGATGTCCGCCTGGAGGTGTCCGCCTGGAGGTGTCCGCCTGGAGGTGTCCGCCCGGAGGTGTCCACCCGGAGATGTTCGCCCGGAGATGTTCGCCCGGAGATGTCCGCCGGGAGACGTCCGCCCGGGAGACGTACGGCGGCAGACGTACGACGGGGGATGCCCGCCGCCCGGCCCTACTTGATCCGCTGCTTCTCCAGCTTGCGCGCCAGCGTGCGGCGGTGCATGCCGAGCCGGCGCGCCGCCTCGGAGATATTGAAGCCGGTGGCGGCCAGCGTCTCGTGGATGTGCTCCCACTCGAGCGTCTTGATCGAGGTGGGACGGCCGGTGACCTCGACGTCCACATCGCCGGTGGCGCGCTCGAAGGCGGCCTCGATGTCGTCGGTGGTCGACGGCTTGGCCAGATAGTGGCAGGCGCCGAGCTTGACCGCCTCGACCGCGGTGGCAATGCTGGCGTAGCCGGTCAGCACCACGATCAGCATGTCCGCATCGTGCGCATGCAGCGCCTGCACGCAGGCCAGGCCCGAGGCCTCGCCCTTGAGCTTCAGGTCCACCACCGCATAGCCCGGCGAATGCTCCTTCAGCAGTTCCTTCATCCCTTCGAGGCTGGTCGCATGCAGGACCTGATAGCCGCGCCGCTCGAACGAGCGGCGCAACGTGCGGGCGAAGGCCGCGTCGTCCTCGACGATCATCAGCACGCGACCGGCCTCGGCCTGCGGCTGGGTCGTCTGGGTCGATTGATCGGCCGCAGCGGCGTCGCGCTCGGGATCATTGGGCTGCATCTTCGGCCTCCTCTTCCAGCGTGATTGCCGCCAGCGGCAGCTTCATCGTCACCATCGCGCCGCCTTGCGGACGGTTGTGCGCGGCCACGCTGCCGCCCAGCGTGCGGGCGACATTGACGACCAGGAACAGCCCCAGTCCGCCGCCCGGCCGGCCCTTGCTCGACTGATAGGGCTTGCCCAGCCGCTCGAGCATCTGCGGCGCGAAGCCGGGGCCTTCGTCGAGCACCGACAGCACCAGCGTATCATCCTCGCGCCGCACGTCGAAGCCGACCCAGCGCGGCGAGGCCTCCAGCGCGTTGTCGAGCACGTTGCAGACCATCTGCTTGATGGCCGAGTCCGACAGGATCGGCAGGTCCTGGCCGAAGCGGTATTCGTAGGAGAACTCGCCGACCGGCCGCGTCGCGCGCCATTCGGCGACCAGATCGTCGACGAAGCGGCGCACCGTGGTTTCGGTCAGCGCCTCGCCGCGCGCCTCGCCCGCCGACAGCAGGATGCCGCTGACGATGGACTTGCAGCGCTGCACCTGGGTCTGCATCTCGCCGAGTTCCTGCAGCAGTTCCGGGTCCTTCGAGAACGGTTCCATGCGGCGCCAGTCGGACAGGATCACCGCCAGCGTGGCCAGCGGCGTGCCGAGTTCATGCGCGGCGCCGGAGGCCAGCAGGCCCATGCGGACGATATGTTCTTCCTCGGCGGCGCGCTGGCGCAGGTCGGCCAGATGCTCGTCGCGGGCGCGCAGATTGCGCATGATCCGCGTGATGAAGACCACCAGCAGGGCCGCGTTCAGCACGAAGCAGATCAGCATGCCCTGGATATAGAGGCTGGCGAGCCCCTGCTCGTGATCCGGCGGCAGCGCCAGCGGCTTGCCGACCAGCGCCAGGCCCGCGAAGCACGAGGCGGTGACCACCACGATCACCCAGATCGACCACGCCTGCAGCAGCACCGCGCCGAGGATCACCTGCAGCAGGTAGAGGAAGACAAAGGGATTGGAGGCGCCGCCGCTCAGGTACAGCAGCGCGGTCAGCATGCCGATATCGACCAGCAGCGAGACGAACAGCTGCGTCTGCGAGACCTCGGCGACGAAGCGCAGCCGCAGCAGGCTCAGCGCGTTGAAGGCGATCAGGCCGAGCAGCACCGCCAGCATCTGGTTGACCGGCAGCGGCACGTCGAGGCCGAAATGCACCACGCTGATGGTGGCGACCTGGCCGAGCACCGCGATCCAGCGCAGCTCGATCAGCTGCTCCATGTTCTTGCGGGCGGTCGCGTCGAGCGCGCGCTCGCCCCGCCGCTCGGGGGCCGGGGCGCCCTTGGCGGCGGACAGCGCGGCGCCCGCGGGCTTCGGAGGGGAATCGGTGGAAAGAGGCATCAATCAGGGTCGAAGCAGGATGGCGCCGGGGCTCGAAGCGAGCCGCCGCGGCGCGGGCCGTGGCATGCCGTACATGCCAGACATGCCGGACGTGCCGGACGTGCCGGACGTGCGGGGCAAGCCCGGCGGACCGGCATGCCCCGCATTGTCCCTCATCGGCCGCGGCGCAGCCGAAGTTCCTCGCGGCCGACGTACCAGGCGGCGCCCAGCACCATCAGCGCCAGCCCGTACCAGGTCAGCGCGTAGACCAGATGGCTGTTGTGGAAGGTCACCACGGTCAGCCCGCCGACCGGCCAGCGGCGCGGCGCGCCCGACGCGCCGAACGCCTCCTGCGGGCCGGCGTCGGCATCGATGAAGTAAGGCGCGACCCGTTCGAGCCCGCGCGCGGCGGCAATGGCCTGCACATCGCGCGAATACCACCGATCGGCGGCGGGGTCGTTGCGGCGCAGGAAGCCGCCGCCGGTCTGGCTGATGCGCAGCAGGCCAGTGACCGTGGTCTCGCCGGACGGCTCGTCCTTGGCGCGGCTCTCGCGCGAGCGGAATTCGGGCGGCACGAAGCCGCGGTTGATCAGCACGACGGTGCCGTCGCGCATGCGCATCGGCGTCATCACCCAGAAGCCGCCGCCGAACGCGGTGGTGGCCTGCACCAGCGTCTCGCGATCGTGCAGGAAGGTGCCGGTCACGCGCACATGCCGGTATTCGTCGGCCGCGGCGCTGACCAGCGGCCAGCGCTCGGGCGCCGGCGCATCCACCGGCGGCGCATGCACGCGCGACTCGACGCGTTCGATCAGGTCGAGCTTCCAGGCGCGGCGCTCGACCTGCCAGGTGCCCAATGCAAACAGCCCGGCGAAAGCCAGTACCGCCAGCAGCGCCAGGACCGCGAGGGCGGCCGGGCTGCGGGGAACGGGCTTGCGATCCGGGCTGTGGTTTGCGGAACGAGGCGTGGTCAAGGCATCGATTTCATGTCGTGCGTCATCACCGGCATCATATTCGTGTTCATGTGATACATGACCCAGAGCGAGCCGGCCAGCGTGATGACGACCAGCACGATCGTGAAGATCAGCGCCAGCATGTTCCAGCCACCTTCCGACTTGGTGTTCATGTGCAGGAAGTAGATCATGTGGACCACGATCTGCACGGCGGCGAAGCCGAGAATCACCAGCGCGGTGGTGTTCTGGTTGTCGATGACCTTGCCCATCACCAGCCAGAACGGGATCGCCGTCAGGATCACCGACAGCACGAAGCCGATCACATAGCTCTTCAGGGTGCCATGCGCGGCGCCGTCGTCGTGATCGTGGTGATCGTCGTGGCCATGGCCGTGATCGCCGTGATGGCCGTGGCCGCCCTGGTCGGCCAGGTTCGAGAACGAATAGTCGTGGGCGCTCATACCATCACTCCCATCAGATAGACGAAGGTAAACACGCCGATCCAGACCACATCCAGAAAGTGCCAGAACAGCGACAGGCACATCAGGCGGCGCTTGTTGGCCGCGATCAGGCCGTGCTTGTTCAGCTGGAACATCAGCGTGATCAGCCAGATGATGCCGAAGGTCACGTGCAGGCCATGGGTGCCGACCAGCGTGAAGAACGAGGACAGGAACGCGCTGCGCTGCGGCACCGCGCCTTCGTGGATCAGGTGCGAGAACTCGTACAGTTCCAGGCCGACGAAGGCCGCGCCCAGCAGGCCGGTGATGGCCAGCCACACCTTCGTGCCCTTGAGCTTGTTGCGCTGCATCTCCAGCATCGCGAAGCCGTAGGTGATCGACGACAGCAGCAGCATCGACGTGTTCAGCGCCACCAGCGGCAGGTCGAACAGGTCGGCGCCCGACGGGCCGGCCGCATAGCTGCGGCCCAGCACGCCGTGCACGGCGAACAGGCAGGCGAAGATGAGGCAGTCGCTCATCAGGTACAGCCAGAAGCCCAGCATCGTCCCGTTCTGCGGGTGATGCTCGGTCGGCAGGTAGAAGCGCAGCTCGTTGGAGCCGCCGCGGACCGGCGCGCCGCTGGCGCCGGCCGGTTGGGTTGCGATGGTGTCAAGCATGTTGTGCAAGCAGGCGGGTGCGTTCTTCCTCGGTGCGGACGACGTGCTCCGCCGGGATGTAGTAATCACGCTGGTAGTTGAAGGTGTGGCCGATCGCGACCGCCAGCAGGGCGACGAACGCGACGGCGGCCGGCAGCCACATATGCCAGATCAGCGCAAAGCCCAGCACCGTCGACAGGCCGGCGAGGATGATGCCCGCACCGGTGTTCTTCGGCATGTGGATCGGCAGGAAGCCCTTCTGCGGACGCTCGTAGCCGCGGTCCTTCATCTGCCACCAGGCGTCGTTGTCGTGCACCACGGGCGTGAACGCGAAGTTGTACGCGGGCGGCGGCGACGAGGTCGACCATTCCAGCGTGCGGCCATCCCACGGATCGCCGGTCACGTCGCGCAGCTGGGCACGGCGCTTGAAGCTGACCACCAGCTGGATCACGAAGGCGGCGATGCCGATCGCGATCAGGAACGCACCGACGGCGGCGACCTGGAACCAGATCTGCAGCGACGGATCGGTGAAGTGGCTGACGCGGCGGGTCACGCCCATCAGGCCCAGCACGTACAGCGGCATGAACGCGGCATAGAAGCCGACCAGCCAGAACCAGAACGAGACCTTGCCCCAGAAATCGTCGAGCTTGAAGCCGAACGCCTTCGGGAACCAGTAGTTGATGCCGGCGAACAGGCCGAACAGCACGCCACCGATGATCACGTTGTGGAAGTGGGCGATCAGGAACAGGCTGTTATGCAGCACGAAGTCGGCGGGCGGCACGGCGAGCAGCACGCCGGTCATGCCACCGATCACGAAGGTGACCATGAAGCCCACGGTCCACAGCATCGGCACTTCGAAGCGGATGCGGCCGCGGTACATCGTGAACAGCCAGTTGAAGATCTTCGCACCGGTCGGGATCGAGATGATCATCGTCGTGATGCCGAAGAACGAGTTGACGCTGGCACCCGAACCCATCGTGAAGAAGTGGTGCAGCCAGACCAGGTACGACAGCACCGTGATCACGACCGTCGCGTAGACCATCGACGCATAGCCGAACAGGCGCTTGCGGCAGAAGGTCGACACCACTTCCGAGAAGATGCCGAACGCCGGCAGGATCAGGATGTACACCTCGGGGTGGCCCCAGATCCAGATCAGGTTCACGTACATCATCGGGTTGCCGCCGAAGTCGTTCGTGAAGAAGTTGGTGCCGACGTAGCGGTCCAGCGACAGCAGCGCGAGCACGGCCGTCAGCACCGGGAAGGCGGCGACGATCAGCACGTTGGTGCACAGCGAGGTCCAAGTGAAGACCGGCATCTTCATCATGCTCATGCCCGGGGCGCGCATCTTGACGATGGTCACCAGCAGGTTGACGCCTGACAGCAAGGTACCGATGCCCGCTATCTGCAAGGCCCAGATGTAGTAATCCACCCCCACGTCCGGACTCTGCAGGATGCCCGACAGCGGCGGATAGGCCAGCCAGCCCGTCTTGGCGAATTCGCCGACGAACAGCGACACCATCACCAGCACGGCGCCGGCGGTGGTCATCCAGAAGCTGAAGTTGTTCAGGAACGGGAAGGCCACGTCGCGCGCGCCGATCTGCAGCGGCACCACGTAGTTCATCAGGCCCGTGACCAGCGGCATCGCGACGAAGAAGATCATGATCACGCCGTGGGCGGTGAAGATCTGGTCGTAGTGATGCGGTGGCAGGTAGCCCATGTTGTCGCCGAAGGCGATCGCCTGCTGCAGACGCATCATGATCGCGTCGGCAAAGCCGCGCAGCAGCATCACGAGGCCGAGCACCATGTACATGATGCCGATCTTCTTGTGATCGATGCTGGTGAACCACTCGTGCCACAGGTAGCCCCAGGCGCGGAAATAGGTCAGCGCGCCGACGAGCGTCAGCCCGCCGAGCACGACCGCCGCGAAGGTGGCGATCAGGATGGGCTCGTGCAGCGGAATCGCCTCCCAGGAGAGACGGCCGAAAATGAGCTTGGTGAGGTCGAAACTGTCAAGCATGCTGGTCAACGCCGGCTACAGCGCGTTGTGTGAGGGGTAGCTGGGGAAGCGTCACGGCGGCGGATTCGCCGGCCGGCGCAAAGGTGGACGCCGCCGGGCCGAAGGCACCGGAGCCGTCCGGATCGGCGACCGTGCACATGCCGCCGACATAGCTGCGCACCGGCGCATCCTGCAGGCCAAGGCGCGCGCGCGTGGCGGGGTCGAGCGTGGCGACGTTGAAGGCGCCGGGCTTGCCCTGGCCGCCCTGCTCGTCGATCGCCATCATTTCGTTCATGCACATCCGGTTCGCTTCGACGCAGCGGTTCAGGATCTTGTCGTACAGGCCCTTGTCGACGCTGGCGTAGTAGCGCACCGGCTCGCGTTCGCTCGGCTGCTCCAGCTTCAGGTAGTCCTCGCGGGTCAGGGTCTGGCCGCTGGCCTTGGCCTTGGCGATCCACTGCTCGAAGCCCTGCTCGTCCAGGCCGTGGAACCTGAAGCGCATGCCGGAGAAGCCCGCGCCGCTGTAGTTGGCCGACAGGCCCTCGTATTCGCCAGGCTTGTTGATGACCGCATGCAGCTTGGTCTCCATGCCCGGCATCGCGTAGATCTGCCCTGCCAGCGCCGGCACGAAGAACGAGTTCATGACGGTCGAGGCGGTGATCTTGAACTGGATCGGACGGTCGACCGGCGCCGCCATTTCATTGACGGTGGCGATGCCGTGCTCCGGATAGAAGAACAGCCACTTCCAGTCCAGCGCCACGACTTCCACCGTCAATGGCTTGACGTTGGTCGGCAGCGAACGCTTGGCGTCGATCCGCTCCAGCGGCCGGTACGGGTCCAGCGCATGGGTGCTGACCCAGGTGATCGCGCCCAGCGCGATGATGATCAGCAGCGGCGCCGACCAGATCACCAGTTCCAGCACCGTGGAATGGTCCCAGTCGGGCGAGTAGGGGGCGTCCTTGTTCGACGCCCGATACCGCCAGGCGAAGAACAGCGTCAGCGCGATCACCGGGACGATGATCAGCAGCATCAGCGCCGTGGAGATGTATATTAGGTTACGTTGCTGTACCGCAATGTCACCCGAAGGAGACAACAACACAGCATTACAACCTGTCAATAGGGTAATGGCGGGCAGCAAAATCAACCCGCGAATGGTATTAATGAGGGGCATTGCCGGCAGAGGAAATAGCGTAGCCGTCTTGGGGGAGACTGGTACTACGAATGCTTCGGGTGCGACGGACGCAGCTGTTACAACCGGAGCGAAATGTACTCTATTCGGCAAGCGCGGAGAATTGGACATTTTGTCCCAATGGTCGCGGCGCCTGGCGGGCGCGTCCGTCCGGCGTAGCGCTATCTGATTTAGCGAGGAAGCATGTCGAGTATCACGCACGATTCGCAAGCGCCTTTCCCTTCACTTCCCGCCAGCGACGACCGATCGCATTCGCCGGTCGCGCCGGGCGAGATCGCCACCGGCGTCGTCATTGGCCGGGCCTCCGAGTACTTCGACTTCTTCGTCTACGGCATCGCCTCGGTGCTGGTCTTCCCGTCGGTGTTCTTCCCGTTCGTTGGGCGGCTGGAAGGGACGCTCTACGCCTTCACCATCTTTGCGATCGCCTTTTTCGGGCGCCCGCTGGGCACCGCGCTGTTCATGGCGATCCAGCGGCGCTGGGGCCGCGGCGTCAAGCTGACCGCCGCGCTGTTCCTGCTGGGCTGTTCGACCGTCGGCATCGCCTTCCTGCCCGGCTATGCCTCGCTGGGCGAGAACGCGATCGTGATGCTGGCGGTGTTCCGCTTCCTGCAGGGCGTGGCCTTCGGCGGCTCGTGGGACGGCCTGCCGTCGCTGCTGGCGCTGAACGCGCCGCCCGATCGACGCGGCTGGTACGCGATGCTGGGCCAGCTGGGCGCGCCGATCGGCTTCCTGGTCGCCAGCGGGCTGTTCCTGTACCTGCACGCCAACCTGGCGGCGGACGACTTCCTCGAGTGGGGCTGGCGCTATCCGTTCTACGTGGCCTTCGCCATCAACGTGGTCGCGCTGTTCGCCCGGCTGCGCCTGGTGGTGACCGAGGAATACACCCGGCTGCTGGAGGAAGGCGAGCTCGAGCCGATCAGCACCCGTGAGATGGTGCGCGGCCAGGGCTACAACATCTTCATCGGCGCCTTCGCCGCGCTGGCCAGCTACGCGCTGTTCCACCTGGTGACGGTGTTCCCGCTGTCCTGGCTGGCGCTGCAGGCGACGCAAAGTGTCAACAGCGTGCTGAAGGTGCAGATCGCCGGCGCGCTGGTCGGCATCGTCGGCACCATCCTGTCGGGCTGGATCGCCGACCGCATCGGCCGGCGCACCACGCTGGGCCTGCTGGCGACGCTGATCGGCGTGTTCAGCCTGTTCACGCCGATGCTGCTCGGCGGCGGCGAGGCGGCGCAGGACCTGTTCATCCTGATCGGCTTCCTGCTGCTCGGCCTGTCGTATGGCCAGGCGTCCGGCACCGTGACCTCGAACTTCGAACGGCGCTTCCGCTATACCGGCGCGGCGCTGACCTCGGATTTCGCCTGGCTGTTCGGCGCCGCGTTTGCCCCGCTGGTCGCGCTCGGCCTGTCGGTCAAGTTCGGCCTGGTCGCGGTCAGCATCTACCTGCTGTCCGGCGTCGCGTGCACGATGCTGGCGCTGCGCATCAACCGCGCGCTCGAAACGCGCGACTGAGCCTCGGCCACCGAGACCGGCGCGGCGGCTCCGGCCGCCGCGCCCATCCGTCTCAGCCGGTCGTGGCCGGAGCGCAGTGACGGGGCGGCGCGGTCCGCTTGATCGCCTGCGCGACCGTCCGCTCCACCCTCCGCTCGACTGCGCGCTCGACCGCCGCTAGACAGCGCGCTCGCGACGATGCGCCTCCGCGGCTCTGGCCTCTCTCTATATATAGGGGTGGGTCCGCGGAGCCGCCCTCCCCGGGGCGCCGGCATTGGCAAACGCCCTCTGCGCCAGCACAATCTCCCTGTCGCCACTCTCGCTTCACACCATGCCATTCCTGGCAGAACATCACGACTGTTCCGGCTGGCACGGCGAAATGGCCGAACGCATCCGCGCGTTCGACTGGTCCACCACCGAGCTGGGCCCGATCGACCGCTGGCCGCCCAGCCTGGCCGCCGCGGTCCGGCTGCTGCTGGCCTCGCCGGTGCCGATGGTGATGTTGTGGGGCCGGCCGGGCTACATGATCTACAACGATGCCTACGCCGTCTTCGCAGGCGGCCGGCATCCGTATCTGCTGGGCTGCCCGGTCGAACTGGGGTGGCCCGAGGTGGCCGACTTCAACCGCCACGTGATGCAGACCTGCCTGGCCGGCGGCACGCTGTCCTTCCGCGACAAGGAACTGGTGCTGCTGCGCAACGGACGTCCCGAGGAGGTCTGGATGGACCTCTACTACAGCCCGGTGGCCAACGACGACGGCGCCCCCTCCGGCGTGCTGGCGGTGGTGGTCGAGACCACCGAGCGCGTGCTGACCGAGCGTTGGCGGCAGGAAGCCGAGACGGCGCTGCAGCAGGCCAACGAACGGCTGCAGCTGGCGCTCAATACCGGCGCGGTGCTGGGCACCTGGGTCTGGGACATCGCCTCCGATACCCTGACCGGGGACGAACGCTTCGCCCGCACCTTCTCGGTCGGACTGGCCCAGGCTGTGAAAGGCGTGCCGCGCACGATCATCAACGCGGTGATCCACCCGGACGACATCGAGGAACTGGCCCGCCTGACCGACGAGGCCATCCGCACCGGCGCGCCGTTCCGCGCCGAATACCGGATCCGGCGCGCCCACGACAGCTATCTGTGGGTCCAGGCCAACGGCCAGTGCGAGTTCGACTCGCATGGCGAGCCCTACCGCTTTCCCGGCGTGCTGATCGACATCGACGAGCGAAAGCTCGCCGAGCAGGCGCTGCGGCAGCTAACCGAGACGCTGGAAAAGCGCGTCGCCGACGCGATCGCGGCGCGCGCGCTGGCCGAGGGCCAGCTGCGGCAGGCGCAGAAGATGGGGGCGATCGGCAACCTGACCGGCGGCATCGCGCATGACTTCAACAACGTGCTGCAGGTCATCAGCGGCAACCTGCAGATGCTCGCCACCGAAGCCGGCGACAACCCGATCGCGCAGGGCCGCATCGCGACGGCCGCCAACGCGGTGCGCCGCGGCGCCAAGCTGGCCTCGCACCTGCTGGCCTTCGCGCGCCGCCAGCCGCTGTCGCCGGCGGTGGTCAATCCCGGCCGGCTGATCGGCGGCATGGCCGAGATCCTGCATCGGGCGCTGGGCGAGGCGATCAAGGTCGAGACGCAGACGCCCGACGACCTGTGGAACATCAAGGCGGACCGCAACCAGCTCGAGAACGCGCTGCTGAACCTGGCCATCAACGGCCGCGACGCGATGCGCGGCGGCGGCACGCTGACCATCTCGGCCGCCAATATCGTGCTCGACGGCATGCCATCCTCCGACGCCGACACCTGGACCACCAACGCGCCCGAACGGCCGGACGGCGACTACGTGGTCTTTCGCGTGGCCGACACCGGTACCGGCATGACCGCCGACGTGCTGGAGCACGCCTTCGAGCCCTTCTTCACCACCAAGGCCGACGGCCACGGCACCGGCCTGGGCCTGAGCATTGTGTTCGGCTTCGTCAAGCAGAGCGGCGGCCATATCGCGATCCAGAGCACCGTCGGCCGCGGCACCACGGTGCAGATGTTCTTCCCCCGCTGCGTCGAGGCAGAAACGCCCGAGACCGCGGAGCAGGAGCCGGCGCCGGTCGGCGGCGGCGAGACCATCCTGGTGGTCGAGGACGATCCCGACGTGCGCATCACCGCGGTCGAGATGCTGGCCCAGCTCGGCTATCGCGTGCGCATCGCGCCGAACGGCGACGCCGCCTGGTCGCTGATCGACAGCGGCATCGGCATCGACCTGCTGTTCACCGACGTGATCATGCCCGGCACCATCAAGGGCGGCGAACTGGCGCGCCGGGCGGCGCAGCGCCGGCCGCCGATTCCGGTGCTGTTCGCCTCCGGCTATACCCGCGACGAGATCTTTCACCTGGGCAGGCTCGACCACGGGGTGACGCTGCTGAACAAACCCTACCGGCGCGACGATCTGGCCCGCGCGGTCCGCGCCGTGCTGGACGCCCATCGGCGCAAGAGCGAGCCGGCGCCTGCCCAGTTGCCGCAGCCCCGGCGCGATGGCGTGGCCGCCACCGTATTGCTGGTGGAGGACGACGTCCCGTCGCGCGAGGCACTGCAGGAAGTACTGCTCGGCTTCGGCCTGGACTGCTCCGCGGCAGCTTCGGCGGAGGAAGCGCTGCAACTGGCCGACGCCCGGCGCTTCGACGTGCTGCTGACCGATATCACGCTGCCGGGCATGGCCGGCGACGCGCTGGCCGTAGCGCTGCGCGCCCAGCAGCCGCATATCGATGTGGTGCTGATGACCGGCTATGGCGCCGGCGCGGACCTGCAGGAGCCGATCGCCGGTGCGCGCGTGCTGGGCAAGCCGATCGACCTGTCGACCTTGCGGCGCGAGCTCGGCCCGTGGATGGGGGACATCGAGGCGGTGCAGTAGTCAGGCGCAAGCCTCGGCATCCTCCCGTTGCCCTAGCGCGGCGGCGGCCGCCGCTTGTACCAGGCATAGCCGGGCTCGACATCGGCCGCCCCTGGATGCCCGACGCTATACGGATTCTCCGACACCATCGTCACAAAGCCGACCGGCTCACCGGCGCGCTGCCGCGCCCGCAGCGCCTCGCAACGCGCCAGCACGGCGGCAAGCTGATCCGGGCCGTAGTCCTCGGCATGCGCGGCAGGCACGCCGTCGGCGTCGTAGGTGGTCCAATAGACTTTGTACATGCGGTTCTCGCAGCGGAAACATCGCGACGTCCGAATCGCTCGCAAGCGGACAACCCCGACCGAAATCCTCGGCGTCGGTCGATGCGTTGTCATGCTGCGATGCGGGGCGGGCCGGCAACAGCGAGAACCCAATCGAGCCGGCCCACAAACCGCGTTCGATTTCGTCGCCACACTATTGGAATGCAACAAGCCCCACTGCTTTGCAAGCAAGAAGCGGATGTAACGTCGGCGTCCCGAAGCTAAGATCAGTCTTTGTGCCTAACGGCACGCACAAATGCGAAAAGGGCGCTTATTAGGCGCCCTTTTCCAATCCCAGCCCCGGAGTCTGAGCACTGACTGTTTGGCACCCCGCTTGCGCGGGTCGTGGCCAGGAGAAGACCTTGCCGGGGATTACTCGGCGAGTATAGCAGGACGGAATCCCCATGCAAGGCTTCTACCCGGCGCTTCAGCGTACCTTCTCGGTGGCTCGATTGCACGCCTACCACGATGGCGAACCGGCCCCTTCGAAACTCGACATCGCCACGCGCTATGCACACAACATGGATGTCGCGATGCGCTTGTCTCCGGCTTTGCACGTGCTGGAGGTGGCGCTTCGCAACAATATCCACAGCGCCTTTTCGGCGAAATACGGCACCGCGACGTGGTACGACACGGCGGAGTGGCTCGGGTACAAGCAGATCGGCCAGATTGCGGTCGCGCGCACAACCCTTCACAAGGCACAAAAGACCGAAACACCAGATCGATTAGTTGCCGAACTGACAATGGGGTTCTGGGCGGGCTTGTTTGCGGGGTACTACGAGGCCTACTGGCGCGCCCAACCAGATCTGCTGAGAGCCATCTTCCCGCATGCGCCGCGGCACCTGCGACAACGCAACGCAATCAGTGCTCTCTTGCAACCGCTACGAACACTGCGCAATCGGGTGTCCCATTGGGAACGCGTGGCCCACCTCCCCGACTTGGCACAGCGCAAGCAGGATATCGACCGCGTTGTCCGCTCGCTTTGTCCGGCCGCAGCCTGCTTGCTGACGCATTGCGACCCTTTCGACGGGGCGCTGTCGGCGGCCGCATTCGCGGCATGCCGGACGAAGGTGCAGCCCTGCTTCGAGCCTGAGGAAGCATGACGCATTCCACTCGAAAGCCGCCTCCCACCAGCGCCGTTGCTGACAGCCCGCATTCGAGACATCGGCTGGCACGAGAGCATTCACGTTGGGTTCAAGCCTGTCTCACTCATCCGGCCAATTGTGAACGACTGCAAAGAGTGCGCCCTGAGTCATGACATCGCCGTAACCGGCACCTAGAATCCTCCCGCACGCTGCGACCTTTCGGACGTCGCCCTCGCGTGTCCGTGCGGCGCGCCTCAAAACAATCGGGAGAAGGATCCATGCACTTCAAGCGCCCCCTTGCCGAAGCCTTCGGCACGTTCTGGCTCGTCTTCGGCGGCTGCGGCTCGGCCGTGCTCGCGGCCGCATTTCCGCACCTGGGCATCGGCTTTGCCGGTGTCTCGCTGGCCTTCGGCCTGACCGTGCTGACCATGGCCTATGCGGTGGGTCCGGTGTCGGGATGCCATCTGAACCCGGCCGTGACGGTTGGCCTCGCCACCGCGGGGCGCTTCCCGTGGAAGGAAGCGCCGGTCTATATCGTGGCGCAGGTGATCGGCGGCGCGCTCGCCGCGCTGGCGCTGCTGCAGCTGATGGACGCCAAGCCCGGCTTCGACGTGACCGTCAGCGGCCTGGCCGCCAACGGCTTCGACGCCGGCTCGCCGTCCGGCTTCGGCATGATGCCGGTGTTCGCCACCGAGGTGCTGGCCACCTTCTTCTTCGTGCTGATCATCCTGGGCGCGACCGCGCAACGCGCGCACGGCGCGCTGGCGCCGCTCGCGATCGGCCTGTGCCTGACGCTGATCCACCTGGTCACGATCCCGGTGTCGAACACCTCGGTCAACCCGGCCCGCTCGACCGGCCCGGCGCTGATGGTGGGCGGCATGGCGCTGCATCAGCTGTGGCTGTTCTGGGTGGCGCCGATCGTCGGTGCAATCGCCGCCGGCGTGGTCGGCCGCGTGCTGTACAGCGACGACGAGTAAGCGAACACCAAGGTACTGCGGGGATGGCCGGCGACATCCCCGCCGGCCGCGCCACAAGCCTCGGCTCAGCGAGGCTGAGCCTCAGCCTCAAGCCTCAAGCCTCAGCCTCAAGCTTCAAGCCGCCAGCCGCTGCTGGCGCGCGGCCAGGGTCTCTGCCCAGGCCTGCTCCAGTTCCACATGGCCGGCGAAGCCGCCGGCCGATTTCACCTCGGCCTGCGCCTCGATCCCATGCGCGAAGCGCACGGCCGGATCCTCCTGCAGCTGCCGATAGAGCCGATCCAGGTTCGGGTAGTCCGCGCGGTTTACGACGCCGTGGTAGTCGGTCCAGCGCGCAATCCCGGCGAAGTACGCGTCGGCCACCGTGCGCCGGTCGCCCAGCAGCCAGCGGCGATCGCCCAGCATCGCGTTCAGCTGCGCATGCGCCTTCTCCACCTTCACCCGCCCGAACTCGCGCAGCACCGCCTTGGTGGTGTCGTCGCTGGCGTGCTCGTATAGATGCCACAGCGGCACGAAGGCGTTGAAGAAGGTCGTGTTCAGGTAGGCCAGCATCTGGTTGAGCCGGTTGAATTCCGGTGTGCCCTGGGCAAAGCCGAGCGCGCTGTCGATGCCGCGCGCGCCGATCCAGTTCATGATCGCCATGCTTTCTGTCACGATCGCGCCGGCATCGGTGGCCAACGCCGGCGTCTCGCCCACCGGGTTGATGCGGCGGAAGGCCTCGCTGGTCACCACCTCCGGCATCTCGATGCGGGACAGCCGATACGGCTGGCCCAGCCATTCGAGCGCGACGATCGAACCGAACGAGCATCCCGACGGAACGCCATAGAAGAGGATGGGGGTCATGTTGTTTCTCCGAGTGAAGGACCCGGGCATCGGGTCGATGGAGAGACTATAGATTTGTGGACATTGAAGCGGTAGTCGGCAAAAATTCAACGCAACGTCCATATATATGGACTTTGATGCGCTGCTGCGGACTCCCATGCTCAACCTGAATGACCTCTCGCTGTTCGTCGCCGCCGTCGAACACGGCGGCTTTGCCGCGGCCTCCCGCCAGCTCGGCATCCCGAAGTCGACGCTGAGCAAGCGCGTCGCCGAACTCGAACAGCGGCTGGGCGCGCGGCTGATCCACCGCAACTCGCGCAGCTTCGCGCTGACGGACGTCGGCCGAGCCTTCCACGAGCACGCCCGCGCCGCGCTGATCGAGGCCGAGGCCGCGCACGACGTGGTGCGCCAGCGCGCCGCCGAGCCGAGCGGCACGGTGCGCCTGACGACCTCGGTACCGGTCGCGCAGCAAACCTTGGCGCCGCGCCTGCCCGAACTGGCCCTCGCCTACCCGAAGCTGCATCTCCAGCTGGACGTGTCGGACCGCTTCGTCGATGTCGCCCAGGAGGGCTACGACCTCGCGATCCGCAGCCACTTCGCGCCGCTGCCCGATTCCGAACTGGTGCAGCGGCTGCTGTCGACCGAGCCGATCATCCTGGTCGCCTCGCCGCGCTATCTCGCCGCCGCCGACCCGCTGCAGACGCCCGCGGCGCTGGCCGGCCATGACGGGCTGCTGACCCGCCCGCTGGCGACGAGCTGGCGACTGAGCCGTGACGGCGAGACGGTCATCGCTACCCCGCGTCCACGCATGACCGCCAACGAATCGACCGCGCTGCTCAGCGCGGCTGCGGCCGGCCTCGGCATTGCATGCCTGCCCTTGTCGGTCTGCCGCGCGGCCCTGCAGCGCGGCGACATCGTGCGCGTGCTGCCGGACTGGACCGCCGGCCACGTGATGACGTCGGTCGTGATGCCGCATCGGCGCGGGCAGCTTCCGGCGGTACGGGCGGTGGTGGAATTTCTGGCGCGGTGTTTTGCCGAAGAATGAACGATCGGCGACGGCCCCGATTCAGCCCGAGGTTTCAGCCCGAGGTTTCAGCCCGAGGTTTCAACCCGAGGCTTCCGCCTGCCTCCGCACCCACGCCACCGCCCTCGCCAGGAACGGCGACGCATCGCCCGCGCGATAGCTCATGATCACCGGCGACACGAAGCCCGGCGCGTCGATCGGGCAATAGCGGACATCGTCCCGATGCAACCGCTGCACCGAGGCCGGCACCAGCGTGATGCCGAGCCCCGCGGCGACCAGGCCCAGCGCGGTCTGCAGCTCGTTCGCCTCCTGCACCACGCGCGGCTGCAGCCCCTGGGCGCGGAACAGCGACAGCACGTGGTCCGCATAGCTGGGCCGCGGACGCGCGGGATAGAGAATCAGCCCGCGCCGCGCCAGTTCGGCCGGCGCCATCGGGCCATCGCCACCCCCACGGCCATCGCCACCGACGCGGCCACGGCCACCGCCATCGCCGCCTTCACCTTCACGCGGGGCGGCCCGCGCCGGCAGCGCCGCGACCAGCGGCTCTGCCATCACGACCTGCTGCACGATGGCAGGATCGCTCAGCGCCAGCCGGCCAAAGCCCAGATCGATGCGGCCGGACTTGAGCGCCTCGAGCTGCTGAACCGAGATCATTTCCGTCAGGCCGACCTCGACCTCGCTCTGGTCGGCGCGCAACTCGCGGATCAGGTCCGGCAGCACGCCATAGAGCACCGACGGCACGAAGCCGATGCCGAACCAGCGCTTCTCGTTGCGGCCGATGCGCCGGGTGCCTTCGATCATCTCGTCGAGCCGCTGCGTCAACTGCAGCGATTGTTCGAGCAGAAAGCGCCCCGCCTCGGTCAGCCGCAACCCGCGCCCGACGCGCTCGAACAGCGGCACGCCCAGTTCGTCTTCGAACTGGCGGATCTGGCGCGACAGCGGCGGCTGGGCGATATGCAGCAGCGCGGCGGCGCGGGTCACGTTCAGCTCGCGCGCGACGGTCTGGAAATAGCGCAGATGGCGCAGTTCCATGGTGGCCTCCTTGACCTTCCATCCATACCTTACGGGTATGGAATCAGACATCTTCGGTCTTGGACAGGCCTCCGGTCAAGCCGCATACTCGACCGCAAACCCTCAATCCAATCCTCCAGGTATGGCAACCACCATCACATCCGTCGACGCGATCCTGGTCGACCTGCCCACCATCCGCGCGCATCAGCTGGCCATGGCGACCATGCAGCAGCAGACGCTGGTCATCGTGCGGCTGCGCGCCAGCGACGGCATCGAAGGCATCGGCGAGGCCACCACGATCGGCGGCCTGTCCTACGGCGAGGAAAGCCCGGAAGGCATCAAGCTGGCCATCGATACCTATCTGGCCCCGGCCTTGATCGGCCAGGACGCCACCAATGTCCATGGCGCGATGGCCCGGCTGAACAAGGTCGCGCGCGGCAACCGCTTCGCCAAGTCGGCGCTGGAAACCGCGCTGCTCGACGCACAGGGCAAGCGGCTCGGCGTGCCGCTCGCCACGCTGCTCGGCGGCGCGGTGCGCGACGCGCTGCCGGTGCTGTGGACGCTGGCCAGCGGCGATACCGCGCGCGATATCGAGGAGGCCGAGCGCCTGCTGGCCGAGCGCCGCCACGACACCTTCAAGCTCAAGATCGGCCGCCGTGCCGTGCGCGACGACGTCGCCCATGTCGCCGCGATCAAGCGCGCGCTGGGCGACCGCGCCCGCGTGACGGTCGACGTCAATCAGGCCTGGAACGAGGCGGACGGGGCCAACGGCATCGCGATGCTGGAGGCCGCCGGCATCGACCTGATCGAGCAGCCGATCGCCCGAGAGAATCGTGTCGGGCTGGCGCGGCTGGCGGCGCGCTTCGTGGTGCCGATCATGGCCGACGAAGCGGTGACCGGGCCGGAGGACGCGATGGAACTGGCGCGCCTGGGCGCCGCGGATGTATTCGCGCTGAAGATCGCCAAGTCCGGCGGCATCTTCGGCATGCTGCGCACCGCCGCGGTCGGCGATGCAGCCGGCATCGCGCTCTATGGCGGCACCATGCTCGAAGGCAGCGTCGGCACCATCGCCGCGGCGCACGGCTTCTGCACGCTGCCGCAACTGGCCTGGGGCACCGAGCTGTTCGGGCCGCTGCTGCTCAAGGACGACGTGGTGCTCGAACGTCCCGCATATCGGGACTTCGCGCTGCGCCTGCCGGACGGTCCCGGGCTCGGTCTGGCGCTGGACGAGGACAAGCTCGCACATTACCGGCGCGATTGCGCATAGCACCGACAACAACGACATGATGGCCACATAACGGCCGCACCACGCCCGTGTAAGCGCCGCACCACAGCCGCATCACCGCTGGATAACGCCACCGAGCCGCGCCCAACGCGGGCCGGGCACCCTAGTTTCGAACTTCACGAAGGAACGGAGACAATGAAGTCGCTCACTCTCGCCACCGTGGTCCTCGGCCTCGCCGCGGCCCTCACCACGCCGGCCGCGCAGGCCGCCTACCCCGAACGTCCGATCCGCTGGATCGTCCCCTTCCCCGCCGCCGGCGCGATGGACAATATCGCCCGCACGCTCGGCGAGGAGATGTCGCAAACGCTGGGCCAATCGATCGTCGTGGAGAACCGCCCCGGGGCCGGCGGCAATATCGGCGCCGAGCTGGTCGCGCGCTCGCCCGCCGACGGCTACACGATGCTGATCGTCGCCAACGGCATGGCGGTCAATCCGGCGCTGTACCGCAAGCTGACCTACGACCCGATCAAGGATTTCGCGCCGGTATCGCTGCTGGCCGTGGTGCCCAACGTGCTGGTCGCCAACAAGGCGAAGACCAGCGCGAAGACCGTGCCGGAGGTGATCGCCAGCGCGAAGAGCCAGCCGGGCAAGTACACCTATGCGTCCGCGGGCAACGGCACCTCGATCCACCTGGCCGGCGAGCTGTTCACGTCGATGGCCGGCGTCGAGCTGCTGCACGTGCCCTACAAGGGCAGCGGTCCGGCGGTCACCGACCTGCTCGGCGGCCAGGTCGACTACATGTTCGACAGCATCACGTCCGCCAAGCCGCATATCGATGCCGGCAAGCTGACCGCCATCGCGGTGACCACCAGCAAGCGCTCGGCCACGCTGCCCAACGTGCCGACGGTGGCAGAGGCCGGCCTGCCGGGCTACGAGCTGTCGCCGTGGTTCGCCGCGTTCGTGCCGGCCGGCACGCCCCCAGCCGTGGTGGAGACGCTGCACCGCGCGATGGTCGACGCGCTGCGCAAGCCCGCGGTGCAGAAGCTCCTGGCCGCGATCGGCGCCGAGCCGATCGGCAGCACGCCCGCCGAGCTGAAGCAGCATCTGGCGAAGGAAACCGACAAATGGGGCAAGCTGATCCGCGCGCGGGGCATCCGCGCGGACTGAACACCCTGCGCGGTTTCTCCGTTGCCGAGACGCCCTCTCCTCAAGTTTTTCTACCAACTGCCGTTGTTTGACATCGACCCCCGAAGCAATCGTCAGCGAACGGGCGGCAACACAAGAGCGAAGAGCGAATGCGGACCACGCACGCGGGACTTCCGCGGGCGTGGCGTTGTTCGCCGCGATTCAATGTCCATCAGGTAGAAGAAATGAAAAACTTGGGAATAGGTGCGCGCCTTGGCATCGGCTTTGGCGTGGTATTGCTGCTGTCCACGCTGATGACCGGACTTGGCATCCTTCGGTTGCAGCAGGTCGCGGAGCGCACGCATGACATGATGCAGCAGCCGCTGGCCAAGGAACGGCTGGTCAGCGACTGGTACCGCTACATGCATACCAGCGTGCGCCGGACCACCGCGGTGGCCAAGAGCTCGGACCCGACGCTCGGCGCGTTCTTCGCGAACGAGACCAAGGGCTCGGTCAAGGCGATCGCCGATCTGCGCGACAAGATCGAGCCGCTGCTGAGCACCGACGCCGAGAAGCAGGCGTTCCAGACCATCCTGCGCGTGCGCGAGCCCTACAACGCCTCGCGCGACAAGATCACCAAGCTCAAGCAGGAAGGGCTGACCGACGAAGCGAACACCGTGCTGGAGAAGGAATTCGTGCCGGCCGGCGACGCCTATCTTGCCGAGATCCAGAAGCTGCTCGACATCCAGCGCGCCAGCATCGACGCCACCGCGCGCGATATCAACGCCGTCTACCAGACCGCGCGCAACCGCCTGATCGGCCTGGGCGTGCTGGTGCTCGCCATCGGCATCGCCTTCGCGGTCTGGCTGACGCGCGGCATCACGCGTCCGCTGCATCGCGCGGTCCATATCGCGCGCACGGTCGCCGCCGGCGACCTCAGCGCGCGCATCGACGTCGACAGCAAGGACGAGACCGGCCAGCTGCTGCAGGCTCTCGCCGAGATGAACGGCAACCTGCTGCGCATCGTCAACGAGGTGCGCCTGGGCACCGAGGCCATCGCCACCGGCACCGGCCAGATCGCCGCGGGCAATACCGACCTGTCGCAGCGCACCGAGGAACAGGCCGCGTCGCTGCAGCAGACCGCCTCGAGCATGGAAGAGCTGACCAGCATCGTGCGCCAGAACGCGGACAACGCCAAGCAGGCCAGTCGCCTTGCGGTCGATGCCTCGGACATCGCCGTCAAGGGCGGCACCGTGGTCGGCCAGGTGGTCGACACCATGGACGAGATCCACGGTGCGTCGAAGAAGGTCACCGACATCATCGCGGTGATCGAGAGCATCGCCTTCCAGACCAATATCCTGGCGCTGAACGCCGCGGTGGAAGCCGCGCGCGCCGGCGAACAGGGCCGCGGCTTCGCGGTGGTCGCCGGCGAGGTGCGCAGCCTCGCGCAGCGCAGCGCCACCGCCGCCAAGGAGATCAAGTCGCTGATCGACGATTCGGCCCAGCGCGTCGAAAAGGGCTCGCAGCTGGTGTCGGAAGCCGGTCAGACCATGGAAGAGATCGTCGGCGCGGTCAAGCGCGTGACCGACATCATGGGCGAGATCAGCGCCGCGTCCGCCGAGCAGAGCGCCGGCATCGAGCAGGTGAACCAGGCCGTCACGCAGATGGACACCGTGACGCAGCAGAACGCCGCGCTGGTCGAGCAGGCCGCCGCCGCGGCCGGCTCGCTGGAAGAGCAGGCGCAACGCCTGAAGCAGGCCGTGTCGACGTTCCGACTCGGTACGGCGCAGATGACACTCGCCTGATCGGTGCAGTGACAAACACGGAACGGGCCGCGATGCGGCCCGTTTTGCTTTGGCGCGCGGCTTTGCCCCCCCCAAAAAGCGGCAATCCTTGTCAAAAGTACCCGCCTTGCCGAGACCGCCTCACGGCAGCACCGGCCGCCGCGCCGTGGCGCGGATCCTGCGTGGTGGCGTGGCGCAGCCCGGCGTCCGGGCTGCCCCCCTGCACAGCCCAGCACATCCCAGTACTTGGCAGCACATCGCAACCGGAGGATCTGCAATGAGCATCTTTGGCGAAATCCTGAACAGGCTGCGCGGCAAGGCGCGGCCGGAGCCTTCCACGCAGGCGTCCCCGCAGGCATCCACACAGGCCCAGCAGCCGCAGACCGGCACCGCGGGCCAGCCGCAGACCGGCGCTGCCGGTCAGACGCAGGGCGCCGCGCCGCCGGCCACGGCACCGGTGACGGCGGGCACCGGCGGCGGCAACACCACGGCGGGCGGCGCTGCGGCGGGTAGCACTGCGGCCGGAACGGCGACCGGCGCCGCCAGCGCGCCGCTGTCGGAGGTCGATGTCGAGAAGATCCTCGACGACCTGGCGCAGCAGAGCGGCCAGAAGCTGAACTGGCGCACGTCCATCGTCGACACCATGAAGGCGCTGGGCATCGACAGCAGCCTGGAGCACCGCAAGGAGCTGGCGCGCGAACTGCAATACCGCGGCGACATGAACGACTCGGCCGCCATGAACGTATGGCTGCACAAGCGCGTGATGAAGGAGCTCGCGGCCAACGGCGGCAAGCTGCCGCCGGAATTGCGCGATTGAAGCTTGCCGCGGCAGATTGAGCGACATGCGGGCCGATGAATCGGCCCGTTCTCCTTTACCGCGAGCGATTTACGGCCAGCGCGTGTCCGGGTCGAGCGGATAGACCGGCCGCGCCACGCGCTGGAACGGGAAGCGCTCGTAGCGCGAGCTGGTCACGCCCTCGCCGTCGCACTCCACCACCGCACGCGCGATCGGCACGAACACCGGCCGGCAGTACATCCGCGATTTCAGCAGCAGGAAACGCGCGCGATGCGGGTCCACGCCGATATGCGTGAAGATGCCCAGGTCCCAATGCTCCTGCGGCGTCTCGACGATCACGATCCGCGCCGCGCCGATATCGAGCAGCGCGCTGCGCCCCATGCGGATGCGCTGGCCGGTATAGGTGGGTCCGCTGATCACGTATTCGCCATCGCCGAGTGCGGCGACCTTGCCGGTCAGCGGCTTCGATTGCGGATAGACGCCCAGCTGGGTCAGGGCCACCTTGTCGCCGACCGGCAGCGTCACCGTGGCGCCGACCCCGGCCGCGACCAGCGCCGCCACCGCCTCCGGGTCGCACACCGGCCCGACCGCGATGCCGCTCAAGCCCTGCGCCAGCGCTTCGTGCAGCACGGCCATGTTGTCGCAGGTGCCGCCTGACATGCAGTTGTCGCCGTGGTCGAGCAGCAGCACCGGGCCTTCCCCCGGCGCGTCGGCAAGTTTGGCTGCGTGCGCGATCGACTGCGCCAGCGGCTCGCTGCGATAGACGAAGCCGGCGCGGTCGTCCCAGATCTGCTGGGCAATGCGCTGCGCCACCGCATCGGCGGCGGCCGCATCGCCGTCACCGACCACGATCACGCTGAGGCAAGGGGCCGCGATATCGGCGAGGCCAAAGCCGGCCAGCACGGAGACTCCCAACATGCCTTGCGCTTCCGCTTCCCTGGCGGCCGCCACCGCGCGCTGCATCGCACCCTGATCGGTACGGCTGCACAGCGTATGCGTCAGCAGCGGCAGGCGGCGCCAGGCCACCACCGGCTTCGTGCGGCCCGCGATATGGTCCAGCAGCAGCCGGCCCGCGTGCTCGCCGGTCTCGTACATGTCGACGTGCGGATAGGTCTTGAAGCTGACCGCCACGTCGACATGGTCGATCAGCTTCTGCGTGATGTTGCCGTGCAGGTCCAGCGCGACCGCGATCGGCGCGTCGGGCAGCACCGCGCGCAGGCGTTCGAGCAGGTCGCCCTCGCCGTCGTCGCTGTTCTCGGCCACCATCGCGCCGTGCAGGTCCAGCATCACCGCATCGCAGCCCGGCGCGGCCGCGACGATCGCGTCGCACAGCGCGGTATAGGCCTGCGCTGCGACGCGCCCGCTGGGATTGGCGCCGGCGATCACCGGCACCACGATCTCGGCGCCGGCCGCTTCGGCCAGGTCGATGAAGGCGCCGGCCGCGGTGCGCGTGCCGCGCGCGGCGCGGTAGCCGTCCTCGCCATAGCGCGGATCGAACGACCCCAGCGGCGTGGGCACTGGCGAGAAGGTATTGGTCTCGTGATTGAGGCGGGCGATCAGGATTTTCATCGCGTGGATCCGGTCGGTGCGGTGTGGGTCGGAGGCCGTGTCAGGCGACGCGGTCAGCGCCGTCAGCGTTTCAGCGTCGGCGGCAAGGTCGGCGGCATCAGCGCCGGCGCGCGGCGTCGAGCATCGCGTGCAGCAGCACGTTGGCGCCCGCCTCGAGATGCTCGGGGCGCGCGTCCTCGATCTCGTTATGGCTGATGCCGTCCTTGCAGGGCACGAAGATCATCGCGGTCGGCGCGACGCGGGCCAGATAGACGGCATCGTGGCCGGCGCCGCTGACCACGTCCATCGCCGACAGTCCCTGCTGCGCGGCGCCGTCGCGCACGGCCTGCACCAGCCTCGGCTCGAACGGCTGCGGCGGGAAGTAGACCACCTGCCTGACGTCGATATCGATGCCCGAGCGTTCGGACAGCGCGGTGCAGGCCCGATGCAGGGCCGCGTCCATCGCGGACAGCACGGTGTCGTCCGCCGCGCGCAGGTCCACCGTCATCGTCACGCGGCCGGGAATCACGTTGCGCGAGTCCGGATGGACCGACAGGCAGCCGACCGTGCCGCGCCCGTGCGGCGGGTGATCCAGCGCGATGCGATTGACGATGCCGACCAGTTCGGACGCGGCCAGCAGCGCGTCGCGTCGCAGCGCCATCGGCGTCGGTCCGGCGTGCGCCTCCATGCCGGTCAACACCACGTCGTACCAGCGTTGGCCCAGCGCGCCGGTGACCACGCCGATCACGGTGTCGTTCGCCTCCAGCAGCGGCCCCTGCTCGATATGGGCCTCGAAATAGGCCCCGACGGCGCGGCCACCCACGGGCTCGGCGCCGGCATAGCCGATTTCCTTCAGCGCGTCGCCGACGCGGACGCCATCGCGGTCCGTCTGCGCCAGCACATGGTCCAGCGCGAATTCGCCGATGAAGGCGCCGGAGCCCATCATCACCGGCACGAATCGCGAGCCTTCCTCGTTGGTCCACACCGCGACCTCGAGCGGCGCATCGGTGACGATGCCGGCGTCGGCCAGCGTGCGCAACACTTCGAGGCCGGCCAGCACGCCATAGTTGCCGTCGAACTTTCCGCCCGTCGGTTGCGTGTCGATATGGCTGCCCGTCATCACCGGCGGCAGCGTGCCGTCGCGGCCGGCCCGGCGGGCAAAGATATTGCCGATCGCATCGACGCGCACCGTGCAGCCGATCGCCTTGGCCTCGGCGACGAAGAAGTCGCGGCCCTGCCGGTCGAGATCGGTCAGTGCCAGCCGGCAGACGCCGCCCTTGGGCGTCGCGCCGATCTTCGCCAGCCGCATCAGCGCGTCCCACAGCCGGGCGCCGTCGATGCGCAGCGACGCGGTGCCGGCGTGAGGTGCGCCTCCTTGCACGTTGCCGGCGGGCGCGGTGCCTGCCTGGGGGACGCCGACCTGCGGGTTGCCAATCTGCGTGCTGCCGGCCTGCCGGTTGCCGGCCTTTGTGTTGGTGGTGGTGTCTTCTGCCATGTCCGTCAATTCGCGTCCGCTACATCGTTCGATTCAAGCCGCCAGGCCGACGCCGAGATAGCGGTCCTTGACCGCCTCGTCGGCGATGAATTGCGCATTGGTGCCCGTATAGACCACGGCGCCCTGCTCGATGATCACGTGCCGGTCGGCCAGCTGCGTGCAGACTTCGAGGTTCTGCTCGACCAGCAGGATCGGCACGCCGGCCGCCTTGATCATCTTCAGCTGCGCGACGATCTCCTCGACGATCACCGGCGCCAGCCCTTCCACCGGCTCGTCCAGCATCAGCAGGCGCGGATGGTTCATCAGCGCCCGCGCGATCGCCAGCATCTGCTGCTCGCCGCCGGACAGCTGCGCGCCGCCATTGCGGCGCCGCTCGCGCAGCCGCGGGAAGATCTTGTAGACGTCGTCGAGCTGCCACGGCGAATCGCGCCGGGCGCCCAGCTTCAGGTTCTCCTCGACGGTCAGCAGCTTGAAGACGCCGCGATGCTCCGGCACGAAGCACAGCCCCTGCGCGGCGATGCGATGCGGCGGCATTCCGCCGATCTCGTTGCCGCGAAACAGCACACGGCCGCCGCGCGGCGGCACCACGCCGGCGATCGCCTTCAGCGTGGTCGACTTGCCGGCGCCGTTGCGGCCCAGCAGCGTGACCAGTTCGCCCTCGCCCACCGCGAGCGACACGCCCTGCAGCACGTGGCTCTTGCCGTAGTAGGCATGGATGGCTTGCACATCGAGCATCGTCATCGCTGGCCTCCGGTGATCATGTTGCCGAGATAGGCGGCCCGTACGCGCGGATCGCCGCGCACGCTGTCGGGCGGGCCTTCCATCAGCACCTTGCCCTGCTGCATCACGGTGATGGTGTCGGAGATGTCCATCACGATGTCCATGTTGTGCTCGATCAGCACGACGGTATGGTCCTCGGCCAGTCCGCGGATCAGCCGCTTCATCGCGCCGAGATCGTCGACGCCCATGCCCGAGGTCGGCTCGTCCAGGAAGATCGCGCGCGGCCGCGCGGCCAGCGCCATGCCGACCTCGAGCCGCCGCTGCTGGCCGTGCGACAGCGCACCGGCCACGGCATCGGCGACGCGGGTCAGCTCCAGCCGCTCCAGCACGCGTTCCACGGTGTCCGTACACGCCAGCTCGCCGACCGGCCGCCGCCAGCAGTTCATCGCGCGCCGCGGCTGCGTGCCGAGCGCGGCGAGCCGCAGGTTCTCGCGCACCGGCAGGCTGGGGAATAGGCTGGTGACCTGGAACGAGCGTGCGATGCCGCGCTGCACGCGCTGGTAGTCGGTCTCGCCGGTGACGTCGTGTCCGTCAAAGACGATGCGCCCGCTGGTGACGCTGCGCGTGCCGGTCAGCATATGGAACAGCGTGGTCTTGCCGGCGCCGTTCGGCCCGATCACCGAATGCACGGTGCCCGGCATCACGCGCAGGTCCACACCGCCGAGCGCCATGAACTTGCCGTACTGCTTGACCACGCCGGTGGCCTCGAGAATCGGGGCGGTCATGCGCGTTCCTCCCCCGTGGTGACGATTTTCGTGGCGGCCTCCGGGTCGGGGCCGATCGCGGCCGGCTCGCGGCGGATGCCGCGCAGCCGCAGCCATATCGTCGTGCCCAGGCCCCACAGGCCGCGCTGCATGAAGAGGCTCACCGCGATCAGCAGGAAGCCCAGCAGCATCAGCCAGCGCGGCCACAGCGTCGACAGCCAGTCGGCCAGCAGCACGTAGAACGCCGCGCCCAGCACCGAGGCGAACACGTTGGCGGTGCCGCCGATCACCGTCATGATCAGGATCATCTCGCTGACGTGGTAGTCGATATTGGCCAGCGGCGCGATGCCGGTCAGCATCGCGTGCAGGCCGCCGGCCAGGCCGGTCACCGCGCCCGAGATCACGAAGGCCAGCAGCTTGAACGCCTTGATGTTGTAGCCGACCGCCAGCGCGCGCTCCTCGTTGTCGCGGATCGCCAGCAGCGTGCGGCCGAACACCGAATCGGTGACGCGCAGCACCAGGAAGAACACCAGCAGGAACAGCACCGCGACGAAGCCGTAGAACTGCCACGGCGAGGCCAGCGAGACCAGCTCGCGGCCGGCGATCGACAGCGCGGGCCGCGGGATGTCGAGCAGGCCGTTGTCGCCGCCGGTCAGCGACGGCACCGAATAGGCCAGGAAATAGAACATCTGCGAAAACGCCAGCGTCAGCATCACGAAGTAGGTGCCGCGCTGCCGGATCGAGAACCAGCCGACCAGCGCCGCCGCGACCGCACCGATGCCGATCGCCAACGCGAGCGACAGCGGCACCGGCAGCGCGATGCGGGTCAGCGCCAGCCCGAGCGAATAGCTGCCCAGGCCGAAGAAGATGCCCTGGCCGAACGACAGCAGGCCGGTATAGCCGAGCAGCAGATTGCACGCCATCACCGCCATCGCGTAGATCAGCACCTCGGTCGCCAGCGTGCCGGAGCGCAGCGTCAGCGGCAGCAGCAGCGTGACGGCCAGCGCGAGCCACCAGAATCGATACGCCATCATCCCCTCCCCAGCAGGCCGTGCGGGCGCAGCAGCAGCACCGCCGCCATCGCGACATAGATCATCAGCCGCGCGCCCTCGGGCCACAGCGTGCTCATCAGGCTTTGCACCACGCCGACCAGCAGGCCGCCGATCAGCGCGCCGGTGAAGCTGCCCATGCCGCCGACCACCACCACGATGAAGGCCACGCCCAGCGCCTCGACGCCCATGAACGGTTCGGCGCCGCGGATCGGCGCGGCCAGCACGCCCGCGATCGCCGCCGTCGCCGCGCCCAGCGCGAACATCAGGCTGAACAGCCGGAACACGTTGATGCCGAGCAGCGACACCATCTCGGTCGATTCGCTGCCGGCGCGCACCGCGCTGCCCAGCCGCGTGCCCTCCAGCAGCCACCACAGCGCCACCGCCAGCAGCGCGGTGAAGGCGATCACGAACAGCCGGTACTTCGGATAGATGAAGTCGCCCCACATCACCACGCCCTGCAGCGCGTCGGGCGGCGGCACGTCGACACCGAGCGGGCCCCAGCCGACGATGATCAGCTCCTGCACCGCGAGCGCGAGGCCGACCGTCACCAGGATATGGAACTCATGGGGCTGGGCGTAGACGTGGCGCAGCATCACGCGCTCGACCAGCCAGGCGAGCGCGCCGATCACCAGCGGCGCCAGCACCAGCGCGGCCCAGAAGTTCATGCCCAGCTGCAGCGCCTGGAAGCACAGATAGGCGCCCAGCGCATAGAAGGCGCCGTGCGCGAAATTGACGAAACGCAGCAGGCCGAAGACGATCGACAGTCCGACGGCCAGCAGGAAATACAGCATGCCGATGCCGATGCCGTTGATGACCTGCAACAGGTAGACGTTCATGAAGCGCTTTTCGCTTTGGCTATCGCGTTGGCGGGCACCCTCTCCCGATCAAGGGGAGAGGGTTGGGGAGCGGTCGTCGAGAGGAGACAACCCGGTGGCAGAGGCTTACGCCATCTTGCACTGGGTCTGCTCGGGCGGCAGGAAGGCCTTGCCGACGCTGATCACGTCGGCATAGTCGTCCTTGTCCTTCATCCTGGCCTTGGCCTTGCCCTTGAGCAGGTAGTAGTTCTTCAGCACCTGGTGGTCGGCCGCGCGGATTTCCTCGGGGCCGGTCAGCCCCTCGTACTTGAGCCCTTCCATCGCCGCGATCACGGCCTTCGGATCTGCGCTGCCCGCCTTGACCATCGCGTCCAGCATCAGCTTGGTACAGATATAGGAGCCGGCCAGGCTGTAGTTCGGATTGGACTTGAACGTGGCCTTGCAGCGCTGCACCAGATCGCGGTTCAGCGGCGTATCGACGCCGTGCCAGTACTGCGCGCCGAAATAGACGCCATCGCACAGGTCCGCGCCCAGCGATTCGAACTGCTCGAGCCCCGAGGCCCAGGCCAGCAGGATCGTCGTGTTCTTCTTCATGCCGAAGCTGACCGCCTGGCGCAGCGTGTCGGCCGATTGCGAGCCGAAGTTCAGGATCAGCAGCACGTCGGGCTTGGCGGCGATCGCGTTGGTCAGATAGCCGCTGAATTCCTTCTCGTTGAGCGCGTGGTAGCTGTTGCCCACGTGCTCGATGCCCTTTTCCTTGAAGATGTTCTTCGCGGCGGACAGCAGGCCCTCGCCGAACACGTATTGCGGCGTGATGGTGTACCAGCGCTTGGCCTTGGGCATCGACTCGATCAGCGGCCGCACGGTGCGCTCGATCGCGCCGTAGGTCGGCACCGACCAGCGGAAGGTCGCGCGGTTGCAGTCCTTGCCGGTGATCTCGTCCGCGCCGGCGGTGGTGACGAACACCCCGCCGAACTTCTCGGCCTCCTTGCCCATCGCCAGCGATTCCGACGACAGGATGCCGCCGGCGAAGTAGCGCGCGCTCTTCTGCTGCGCCAGTTCCTGCACCTTGCGCACCGCGGTGGCGGGCTTGCCTTCGGTATCGAGCACGCTGTAGCGCAACGACTTGCCGAGCACCTTGCCGTACTGCTCGACGATCAGCTTCATGCCGAGGTCGGCGAACTTGCCGTTGGCGGCGAACGGGCCGGACATCGGCACCGGGCAACCGAGTTCGATCGCATCGTCGGCGGCCAGCACGGCACCGGCGCGCAGCAGGGAGGCGGGGACGGCGGCCAGCGCGCCGAGTTTGAGCACGTCACGACGATTCAAAGCTCACTCCTTGGATCTGTGGGGTCCATCGAAAGGGAAGGTCCGGCACGCGACAGGATCGCAACAGCGCTACAGCAAGAATCGAACCCGTTTATTCTATTTATACGTATAAACTGGTTGAAGGCATCATAGGAGCCGGTTTGCGGGACTGTCAATGAAGCGCCGGTCAGGGTTTACCTGCGCCCAGGGACGCGATCCCGATGCGCGATGGCGGTGCCGCGCGCACCGCGACGGACCGCGGCAGGACCGTTGCAGCGCGCCGTGGGCCGGCAAGGCGCATGCCGCACCGGCATGGCGATCAAACGAAAGGAAGGACAATCCATGGTGACGTTCCGCGGCGCGAAGGCGCCGGCTCTGGCGATCCGCAAGCAGAAGCGCGCCGACCTGGTGGCGGAGGAACTGAAGCGCCTGATCACCGAGCGCGATCTGAAGCCCGGCGACAAGCTGCCGCAGGAAATCAAGCTGCAGCAGACCTTCGGCGTCAGCAAGAGCACGATCCGCGAAGCGCTGAAGTCGCTCGAGGTGCAGGGGCTGATCAGCGTCAGCACCGGCCCGGCCGGCGGCGGCACCATCGTCGAGGTGCCGCTGGACCGCACCTTCCAGCTGATGCAGAACTACCTGTTCTTCAAGGACGTCGGCATTGCCGACGTCTATACGGTGCGCCGGCTGCTGGAGCCGGAGCTGGCCGCCGGCGCGGTGCCGCATCTGACCGAGGACGACTTCCGCGCGCTCGAACATACGATCGACCTGTGCGACCCCACCTCGGCCTCGGCGGCGGCGCCGCTGGACCAGCGCCAGGAGGACCTGAGCTTCCACGACATCCTGGCCGCGGCCAATCCGAATCCGATGCTGCGGTTCTGCTGCGAGCTGATCAACGAGATGCTGCGGCAGCTGGTGGTGTTCGGCAACGACACGCCGGCCTGCGAGCACGAGAAGTTCGGCGCATCCAACGTCCGCTTCCACAAGAAGATCGTCGCCGCGGCCCGCGCGCGCGATGCCGAGCAGGTGCGCAAGCTGATGGCCGCGCATATGCAGGACTGCACGCGCCACATCACGCGGATGAACGGGCGCGTGCACGGGCGCCTGGTGCTCGATTCGGAATTGCCGCGCCGTTCGCTGGTGGTACGCCCGCGCGACCGGGAGCCCGAGCAGACGAGCTGAGGCGCCGCGACGCCGCGCCGGAGCGCTATTCCGCCTTGATGCCGTTGGCGCGGATCAGCTCGGCCCAGCTCGCGGTTTCTTCGCGGATACGCGTGGCCAGCGCCTCCGGCGTGTCGGCCTGCGGCTCCATGCCCTGGCGCTGCAGGTCCGCCCGGACTGCCGGTGTCGCCAGCACGGCCCGCACCGCCTCGTGCAACTGCACGACCGTCTCGGCCGGCGTCGCGCGCGGTGCCAGCATCGCGTACCACGAGCTGACCTCGATGCCAGCCATGCCCTGCTCGGCCATCGAAGGGATATTCGGCGCGGCCGGCGAGCGTTTGGCCTGCGTCACGGCGATCGCGCGCAGCGCCCCGGACTGGATGAACGGCGCCAGTGTGGGAAGCGTGCCGAGCAGGATCGGCACCTGGCCGCCGACCACATCGTTCAGCGCCTGGGTCGTGCCCTTGTACGGGACATGCAGCAGCGCCACGCCGGCCTTCTGTCGGAACAGTTCACCGGCCAGATGCAGGCCGCTGCCAACGCCCGGGCTGGCATAGCCGAGCGGGTTGCCTTCACGTTCGGCGGTGCGCGCCAGCGCCACCAGTTCGGCCACCGACGTCGCCTTGACCGACGGATGGACCGCCAGCACATTCGGCGAACTCGCCAGCAGCGACACCGGGCGGAAGTCGCGCTCGACGCGATAGGGCAGCTGCGGCATCAGCGTCGGATAGATGGTCAGATTGCCGGCCGGCGCGATCAGCACCGTACAACCATCGCCGGCCGCGCGCCGCACCGCGTCGATGCCGATGTTGCCGTTCGCGCCGGGCTTGTTGTCGACGATCACGGTGCGGCCCTGCCCGCGCTGCATGCCGTGCGCCAGCGTGCGCGCCAGCAGATCGGCGGGGCCGCCCGCGGGGAACGGCACTACGATACGTGTCGTGGCGCAGGCGGTGGCCGCGTGGGCCGACGGCGTGCCGGCCGCGACGGCGGCCGCCAGGGCAAGGGTTGTGGCAAAGGGCATGCGCCGTTTCATCGTGCTCTCCCGTGTCCGCGGCCGGCCGGCCGCCCTTTCCAGTTGGCGGCTAGCCGCGATGCAGCGGCACCACCTTGCCCTCGTCCTGGGGCCGATAGTCGAGCAGGCGCGACAGTTCGAGGGCCGCGCCACGTACCTTCTCGACCAGCGTATCCAGCTTGTTCGGATCGATCTTCGCCGCCGGGATGGTCACGCCCATCGCCGCGACCACCTTGCCGCTGCGATCGCGCACCGGCGCCGCGATGCTCGAAATGCTGGCCTCGAAGAAGCCTTCCTGCAGCACATAGCCGCGCTCGCGGTCCCGTTGCACCATGTCGAACAGTTCCTCGACCGTCCTCGGCGTGCTGTCGGAGAACACTTCGAGCTGCGGCTCCGGATAGAGCTGGCGCAACTCGGCCATCGTCAGGTCCTCGAGCAGCACGCGTCCCAGCACGGTGGCGTGCGCCGGCAGCCGCGTGCCGACATTGACGGTGCTGGCGAACGGCGTCGGCGCCACCGACTTGGCGACATAGACGATCGAGCGGCCGTCGCGCACCACCAGATTGCAGGGCAGCTGGATGTCGTCGCGCAGCCGCTCCAGAAGCGGCCGGCCCAGTTCGGTCAGCTCCAGCGAGGCCAGGTACTCGAAGCCCAGCCGCAACACGGCCATGCCGAGCTTGAATTCGCGCCCGCCGTCGGTGCGCTCGACGAAGCCCATCATCTCCAGCGTCGCCAGCAGGCGGAATACGGTCGAGCGCGGAATCTGCAGGCGCCGGGCCAGTTCGGCCGCCGACAGCGTGCGGTCGGTGCGGCTGAACTCGCCGAGCAGCCGCAGGCCGCGCTCCAGGCCGGGCACGATGTACCGTTCCTGGGAATCGTCGGGCAGGGAAGCGTTGTTCATGATCGGTTCTCGAATTCTCGGAGTGCATTCCATCCAGATAATCGACACTCATATAACACGCCGGCGCCGGGAACGGAAAGCACCGATCGGTGCCGTCTTCCTTTATGGAATGGCGCGCGACTTCAGAATCGCTGCCTTCCCCGCGCCGCATCCGATCTGTCGCCGCCGATCCCTGTGCGACAATCGCCCCCCTTCCCCTTGGATCCAGGCCGATACGATGAAGACATCTGCAGAGGTCAGCCGCCAGGGCGTCGCCGGAACACGCGAAGCGCGCACGCCCTGGACCGGGCTCGATGAACAGGGAACCGGCCTGACGGTCGACGATTTCCTGACCACGATGCTGAGTCAGCTGGTCAATGCGCTGCGGCGGACCGTGACCCAGCCCTACGCCGAGCAATTCGATCTGACCGTGCCGGAATGGCGGCTGCTGGCGTTGCTGGCGCATGCGGGGGAGCTGCCATTCGCCGAACTGGTCGTGCAGTCGACCTCGGACAAGGCCCTCGTCAGCCGTACGCTGCGCCTGCTGGAACAGCGGGGGCTGGTAAAGCTGACCTCCGCGGGCAATACGCCGCGCAAGAAGCT
The DNA here is from genome assembly GCF_008632125.1 of Cupriavidus cauae. Classification (GTDB taxonomy): domain Bacteria; phylum Pseudomonadota; class Gammaproteobacteria; order Burkholderiales; family Burkholderiaceae; genus Cupriavidus; species Cupriavidus cauae. The sequence continues at coordinate 74,845 of NZ_VWRN01000015.1, read as the reverse complement.
GTTTTGCAGTATCACGCGCGCGGGCATGGCGCTGCACGACCAGGCCATCCCGCTGGCGCGGCGCCACCAGGCCGCGGTACTGCGATTGCTGGACACCGGCGAGCGTGAGGCGCTGTATCGGGCGCTGCGGAAACTGCACGCGCAATGCGTGATGGGTCCCGGGGTGGAGCCCGGCACCCGGCCAAGGAAGGCCAGCTGAGGGACAAACGAGGTCGCGATGGCGGCCTGGTGTCTTTCGGTCGCAGTTCCCGCGCACGACTCAGGCCTCAAGCTGCTCCAGCACCTTGCCCTTGGTCTCGATGCCGAGCCAGTGCACCGTCAGCGCTGCCGCGAACGGTACCAGGGCCAGGGCATAGAAGGCGCTGCTCAGGTCGCCGCTGCCGATGGTGCCGGCGATCAGCGTCGGCGCGAAGATCGCCGCGATCTTCAGCCAGGCGCCGCCGAACCCGCAGCCCATCGCCCGCACGCTCGTCGGGTACAGCTCCGGCGTATAGACATAGGCGGTGATGAAGCCGCTGGCGAGGAAGCCCATCGCGAACGCGCACAGGGTCGCCACGACATAGACCGACTGCGCATGCAGCAGCCCGGCCAGCGCCAGCGACAGCGCGCACAGCACGAACGACACGTTGATCACCGGCTTGCGGCCGACCTTGTCGACCACCATCGCGCAGACCAGCGAACCGACCACGCCCAGCACCGAAGCCCCCGCCGCCAGGTTCAGCGCCAGCTGCAGCGGCGCGTGATAGACGGTCTTGTAGATCGTCGGCAGCCACGTCGAAAGACCGTACTGGATGAAGCCGCAAGTCGCCCACAGCATCCACACCGCCAGCGTGCGGCCCCGGTAGGCACCGCTGAGCAGATCGCGCACGCGCCGCTTCGGATGCCTGGCCGCCATCGCATCGAACGACGCGACATCGCACACCGGCGGCAACGGCGTGCGCGCATGCGATTCGAAGGCGCGCACCGCGCGGTCCGCCTCGGCCATGCGATTCTTCTCGGCCAGCCAGCGCGGCGACTCGGGGATGATCTTGCGCAGCACGAAGAACAGCACGATCGGCACGCCGCCGATGAAGTACATCACCTCCCAGCCGTAGCGCGGCACCAGCCAGGCACCGGCCCCGTTCGACACCAGCAGGCCGATCGGGAACACCACCTCGTACAGCAGCACGAAGCGGCCGCGGCCATGCGCGCGCGTGACCTCGTTGATATAGGTCGCCGCGACCGGAAGTTCGCCGCCCAGCCCCAGGCCCTGCACGATCCGCAGCAGCGCGAACAGCTCGAACGACGGCGCGAAGCCGCAGGCGATGCTCATCAGGCCGATGATGCCGGCGCTCCAGGCAATCGAGTGCAGCCGGCCATAGCGCTCGGCCAGCCACGGGAAGAACAGGGCGCCGACCAGCTGCCCGACCGAGGGCGCGGCGATCAGGAAGCCGATCTGGCCCGGCGTCAGCGACCACTGCGCGATCAGCAGCGGCAGCGTGGCCGCGATCGCGATCACGTCGAAGCCGTCGAAGAACGTTGCCAACCCGATCAGCAATCGCGCCTTCACGTGCATCAGGTTGTTGGGCAGGCGCTCGATGCGGGCGACGATCTGGCCGCGGGTCACGCCACCCGCGGCATCGGCGGCCGTGGCGTTGGTGCCGTTCGTGGCTGACGCATCGGCGCCGACACCGGCGGCCTCACCATCCGCGCCGCCGCGAAACATGGCCGTGGCCGGCCCCGGAACACTGGCGGGCGCCAGCTCTTGTCTTTCTGTCAACACGATGCTTGCTTCCTGATATTGCCGTGGCCGGTCCGCGGTCGGGAGGCGGACCTGTCGTGGGAACGGACGGTGAGGGACAAAACCGGCGGCGCCGCGGGACACGGCGCGCCACGGAGGAGAGGCCCTACCGGCGCGGCTACAGATCCAGCACCAGCCGCTTGCCCTTGCAGCCGGACACGCAGACCATCATCGACTGGTTGGCAGCGCGCTCGGCCTTGCTGAGCACGCCGTCGCGATGGTCGGGCTCGCCTTCGAGCACGCGCGTCTCGCAGGACCCGCATACGCCTTCACGGCAGCTGTAGTCGACGGCGATGCCCGCTTCGAGCAGCGCGTCGAGCAGCGACTTGCCGGCGGGCACCTTCACCTCCATGCCCGATTGCGCCAGCGACACCGCGTATTCGCCTTCCTGCACCGCCTCCACCGACGGGTCGGCGGCGAAGCGCTCGATATGGACGTTCGGATAGCCGTGCGCCTCGCAGGCCGACTCGAAGGCCTGTAGCATCGGACCCGGGCCGCAGCAATAGAAGTGCGTGCCCGGCTCCTGTCCGGCCAGCATGCCGGCCAGATCGGGCGGGCCGCCGGCCTCTGCGTCGAAATGCAGGCGCACCGCGTCGCCATAGGCCTGCAGTTCGGCGACGAAGGCGGCCTCCTCGCGGGAGCGCGCGCAGTAGAGCAGCGTGAACGCGCGACCGAGCTGATGCAGGCGGCGGGCCATGCAGACGATCGGCGTCACGCCGATGCCGCCGGCGACCAGCACCGTATGGGAGGCGCTCTCGTCGAGCTCGAAGTTGTTGCGCGGCGCACCGACCGGCAGCGTCGCGCCGACGCGCAACTGCTCGTGGATGTAGCGCGAGCCGCCCCGGCTGCCGCGATCGAGCAGCACGCCAACGGTGTAGCTGTGCCGGGCTTCCGGCGCGCCGCACAGCGAATAGCTGCGCACCAGGCCATTGCCCAGATGCAGATCGATATGGGCGCCGGGGCTGAATTCCGGCAAGGCGGCCCCGGCGGGGTCCTGCAGTTCGATGCTGACGACGCCGCGGGCTTCGTAGCGCATGGCCTGCACGCGCATCGTCAGGGTGGGGCTGGCACTCATCACACTTCCTTCTGAATCGATTCGCGCCGGGGCGCGATACGGCAACGATGCCTGCGAAAGCCCCGACTGCCGCCATGGCGTTCCCGCGCAGGCGGGACGCCAAGGTTGTCAACGTTTCTCGGTCAGGAATTTCCCTTCCGGGCCGCCTGCATTCTTCTGGCGGCGGGTATTGCCGTCGATGCCGCCCTCGATGGCCCATTCGGCGAACATCGTCGGGCCCGGCTCGAACTCGCGCGGCTCCCAGTGGGCGTCGAGGTGGTCCTCGTCGGCGTAGTACTCGATCAGGCCGCCGGCCGGATTCTTGAAGTACCAGAAGTAGGCCGACGAGATCGGATGGCGGCCCGGGCCGAGCTGCGTCTCCCAGCCGGTGCGCGACATGTGCATGCCGCCGCCGAACACCTCGTGGATATCGCGCACGGTGAACGCGACATGGTTCAGCCCGCTCCTGGGCTGCGGCAACTGCAGCAGGAACAGGTCGTGGTGGCCGCCCTCGTCGGCGCAGCGCAGGAAGGCGCCGCGGCCCGGATAGCGGTCCGATGCGACGAAGCCGAATTTCTCGGTGTAGAAGCGCTCGGTGGCCTCGACATCCTTGACGAAGAACACCACGTGGCCGACCTCGATCGGCGTGGCACGCTCGTAGATCGGCCCACGCTGGTTCACGCGCGGCTTCGCGCTCCAGGTGTTCATCGCCGCGCATTCGACTTCGATGTCGCGCTTGCGGGTGACCTGGAAGCGCACGGCCAGGCCGTTGGGATCGGTGCAACCGATGCGCGCCTCGTCACCGCTGCCCTGGCGGACGAAGCCCGCTTCGCCGGCGATCGCTTCGGCGATGCGGTCCAGCGCGGCACGCGTGTCGACGCCCCAGACCACCTCGCGCAGCGTCGGGCCGGCCTCGATGGCCGGCGGCAGCGCGGGATCGCCGATGCGACGCACCAGCACGCGGCAGCCGTTCATCGTCTCGAAGTCCAGCCCTTGCGCGTCGTCGCGCTTCAGGGTCAAACCCCAATCGTTGAAGAAGCCGCGGCAGGCGTCGAAATCGTCGGCGCCGTAGACGATCTCGTCGATGCCCAGTACTTGATTCATGTCGGTCTCCAGCGGCCGTCGGCTCAATTGCAGTTGGCCCACGGCAGCGGTTGTTGATGCAGGCCCCAGTACACGCTCTTCTGCTCCATGTACTGCAGGATTCCCAGTCTTCCCTTCTCGCGCCCCAGGCCGCTGTCGCGCCAGCCGCCGAACGGGGTCGAGATCGAGAACTGCTTGTAGGTGTTGATCCAGACGTTGCCCGCCTGCACCGCGCGCGCGACGCGCCAGGCGCGCTTGTAGTCGCGCGTCCAGACGCCGGCCGCCAGCGCATAGACGCTGTCGTTGGCCTGGGCAATCAGGTCGTCCTCGTCGTCGAACGGCATCGCCACCAGCACCGGCCCGAAGATTTCTTCCTGGCAGATGCGGGCGCGGTTATCCAGCCCCTCGATGATGGTCGGCGTATAGAAGTAGCCGTTCTCCAGACCGGGCACGCTCGGCCGCATGCCGCCGGTACGCAGTTGCCCGCCCTCCTCCACGCCCATCGCGACGAACGATTCGATCGAATCTCGATGGCGGTCGGTGATCAGCGGCCCCATCTGGGTGCGCTCGTCGGCCGGGTCGCCGACGCGCAGGCGCGCCGCGCCGGCGGCCAGGCGATCCATGAACGGCTCGTACAGCGAACGCGCGACGAACAGCCGCGAGCCGGCGATGCACGATTCGCCCGACGAGCTGAAGATGCCGTACAGCACGCCGTTGACCGCATGGTCGAGGTCGGCGTCGTCGAACACCATGGTGGGCGACTTGCCGCCCAGTTCCAGCGATACCGGCATCATCTTGTCGGCGGCGATATGCGCGATGTGCTTGCCGGTGGTGGTGCCGCCGGTGAACGACACGCGCCGCACCAGCGGATGCTGCGTGATCGCATCGCCGATCACCGAGCCCTTGCCCGGCAGCACGCTGACGAGGCCCGGGGGCACGCCGGCTTCCTCGCAGATCGCGGCCAGTTCCAGCGCCATCAGCGGCGTGACCTCGGCCGGCTTGACCACCACCGCATTGCCGGCCGCGAGCGCTGGCGCCAGCTTCTGCGCCTCGCTGGCGATCGGCGAGTTCCACGGCGTGATCGCCGCGACCACGCCCATCGGCTCGTGCACGCTCATGGTCAGGAAGTCGCCGCGCGGCGGCGTCAGCGTTTCCTCCAGCGTCTCGCAGGCGGCGGCGAGGAACTGGAAGGTGCCGGCGGCGCTGGCGACCAGCGCACGCGTCTCGCTGATCGGCTTGCCGTTGTCCAGCCGCTGCCGCTGCGCCAACGGCTCGGCGCGGGCGCGGATCAGCTCGGCGACGCGATACAGCACCGCGGCGCGCTCGTGCGGCTTGCGCTGGGCCCAGCCGCTGGTCTCGAAGGCGCGCTGCGCGCCCTGCACCGCTTCCTCGACGTCGGCGAGGCTTGCCGCATGGAGTTCCGCCACCACCTCGCCGGTGGCGGGATAGCGCGTGGCATAGCGGTCGCCGCCGCCGAGGCGCCATTGGCCGGCGATGCAGATGGGGAGAAGGTCTTGCGTCTTCATGTTTGCGTCTCGCTTCGGCTGTTCAGATCGATACCGCATGCGCGCGGTTGCCCAGCGCGCGCACCACGCTGAACACGGTCAGCGCCGAGGTCTTGGGGTTGGCGGCAAGCGGCTTGCCGCGCATGGTCAGCTCGAAGCCGCCGAAGGCGCCGCGCGCTTCCACGTGATGGACGTTTTCTTCGACGCCCGGGTCGGCCAGCAGCCTGACCGACGTGCGGTCCAGGCCCAGGCCGGCCAGCGACAGCGTCGCGGCGACGTTGGCGTTCTTCGGATAGAGGCGCGCGGCATCGCGCGCGCTGCCCTCGAAGATCACCGTGGGACCGTCCAGCGCATCGAGGTCGACGCGCTGCTCGGCCGGCGTGTCCTTCCACGCGCGCGGCGGCTTGCGGCCGGTATAGACGACCTCATCGAGGCCGCCGACCCGGGCCGCGGCCAGCGCGTCGATCGCGCCGATCGCGCCGGAAAGCAGCTGCACCTGGGTGCCGCCGCGCCGCGCCGCCGCTTCCAGCCGCTCGGCCAGGCCCGGCTCGGACAACGCGCCGACCGACACCACCATGCAGGGGATGCCGCGCTCCAGCGCCGGCACGATGTGCTCCTCCAGCGCGCGATGCCCGGCGCATTCGACCAGCAGGTCGGGACGGCCGTCGGACTCGCTCAGATGCGTGGCGACGCGGGCGCGGGGCGCCAGCTCGGACACCGCGCTGCGCGCCTCGTCCATCGTGCCTTCCGGCACGATCACCAAGTCGAACACCACGTCGGGATCGGACTTCAGCAGCTCCAGCACGCCGCGCCCGATCGCGCCGCAGCCCACCATCGACACATGCAGCATCGCGCTTCTCCTTCAGGCCGTCAGCGTGGCGCGTTCGGCGGCACGCTGGGCCGGTTCCTCCGCCGACTCGGCGGCATTGACCGGCGGGCCGGCGAACGCGGTCTTGAAGCTGCCGATCGACAGCATGTCGATTTCCAGCAGGAACGGACCCGGCTCGATCGTGGCCTGATCGAGCGCGGCGCCGATCTCGTCGAGGCGGCTGACGCGGCGATGGCGCAGCGCCAGCGCCTTCGACAGCGCGGCGTAGTCCGGCGTATGCAGGTCGACGTAGTGGCGGCGGCCGCCATACTGCGCGTCCTGGATGTTCTTGATGACGCCGTAGCCCTTGTCGTTCATCAGCACGATCACCAGATCGGCGCGCTCCTGCACCGCGGTGGCGAGCTCGCCCAGGTTCAGGATGAAGCCACCGTCGCCGGCCAGGCAGAACGTCTTCTTGCCCGAGCCGGTGGCCGCCGCGCCGACCGCGGCGCCGATGCCCATCGCCAGGCCCTGGCCGATGCCGCCGCCCAGCGCATGCACGCCCGCGCGCGAATCGAAGATGCGCAACTGGCGGTTGCCCCAGGTGCTGTTCGACACCGTGACGTCGCGCACCCAGTTGAAATGGCGGCCCACCGCGCCCTGCAGCGCCTCGACCAGCGCCGAGTACGGCCCGAGGCCGTCGACCAGGCCCTTGACGGCGATCTCGTGCGCGCGGCGCAGGTCGCCGGCGAACGCCGGGTCGATCTGCATGCGGGCTTCCAGGCGATCGGCCAGGCCGTCGAGCACCAGTGCGGCATCGCCGCTGACGAAGTAGTCGCTCTGATAGCAGCGGCCCTCGGCGGCCGGATCGGCGTCGACGCGGAACAGCGGACGCGGCAGCTTCAGTTCGTACTTCAGCGTCTCGTTGCCGCGCAGCCGCGAGCCGACCACCACCATCGCATCGCAGGTCTGATAGAACTGCTCGACCGGCTTGTGCAGATTGAAGGCGCCCAGCGAACGCGGATCGTCCTCCGGCACGATGCCGCGGCCCTGCGTGCTGGTGACCACGCCGAAACCCAGGTCCAGCAGCCGCTTGACCTGCGCGCCGGCATGGCGCGCGCCGCCGCCCAGCCACAGCAGCGGACGGCGGGCATTGATGAGACGCTCGGCCAGCGCGTCGAGCGCGTGCGCCGACGGCACGTGGGTCGGCACCGGCAGCGGGCGCAGGTCGGTCGGCAGCGGAATCAGCGCGGCCTGGATGTCGATCGGAATCTCGACGCTGACGGGGCCCGTCGGCGCGGTCAGCGCGGTCTGCACCGCCAGCTTGATGGTGCTGATCGCGGTATCGGCGCTGCGCACGCGGAAGGCGGCCTTCGACACAGCCTTGAGCATGGTCAGCTGGTCCGGCGCCTCGTGGATGTAGGCCAGGCTCTGGTCCAGATACGGCGTCTCGATCTGGCCGGTGATATGCAGCAGCGGGGTGCCCGCGGTCAGCGCCTCGACCATCGCGCCGGCGGCATTGCCCGCGGCGGTGCCGGTGCTGGTCAGGCAAACGCCCAGGCCGCCGGTGGTGCGTGCGCAGGCATCGGCCATATTGGCGCCGCCGGCCTCGCCGCGCGCCGGCACGAAGCGGATCTTGCCGCGTTCGCCGATCGCGTCGAGGATCGGCATGTTGTGGATCGAGATCACGCCGAAGGCCGCCTTGACGCCGCACTGCTCGAGGAAGGCCGCGATGGCCCAGCCGACCGTGACCTGCTGCTCGCGCGCGGCTTGTTGATCTTGTTGGGGTTGTTCGTTACGCATGACGGGAGAGTCCTCCGGAAACATCGATGTGGCTGCCCGTGGTGTACGAAGACAACGGCGAGGCAAGGAACAGGATGGCGCGGGCGGCCTCCTGCGGCAGGCCGAGACGGCCCAGTTGGATATGCTTTTGCTGCGCCAGGCGCGCGGTCCACGCGGCCCAGTCCAGATGGCGGTCGGCCTCGGGGCGGGCCTCGAAACGGCGGCGCCATTGGCCCGATTCGACCAGGCCCAGCAGGATGCCGTTGACGCGGATGCCTTTCGGCGCGAACTCGGTGGCCAGCGAGCGCACCAGGTTGTGCACGCCGGCGCGGGCGGCCGAGGTGGCGACCATATGCGGCTCGGGCTGGACCGCCAGCAGCGAGTTGACGCAGACGATCGATGCGCTGGGCGAGCGTTCGAGCTGCGGCAGAAAGGCGCGGGTGGCGTGGATCACCGAGAAGAACTTCAGCTGCAGCTCTTCCAGCCAAGCCTGGTCCTCGGTATCGGCGAAGGTCGAGACCCTGCCCTGCCCCGCGTTGTTGATCAGCATGTCGGCGGGGCCGAGGTTCGCTTCGACCTCGGCGGCGAAGGCGCGTACCTGCTCGGGCTGCAGCACGTCGCAGGTCGCCGCGTGCAGGCGGCAGCCCGGATGCGCGTCGCGCAGCTGCGCCTCGGCGGTCGCCAGCCGGTCGGCGTCGCGGCCGCACAGCGCCACCGCGGCGCCGGCCTCCAGCAGCAGCTCGACCGTGGCCAGGCCGATGCCGGAGGAACCGCCGGTCACGACGGCAACCTTGCCGCCGAGTTCAATCATGGACATCTTGCTTGCTCCGTTCACTGCACTGACTGCGTTCACAGGTTGACCACCTTGCGGCCGAGCTGCGGCCGGTAGTCGAGCAGGCGCGACAGCTCGCCCGCGGTATTCCTGACCTTTTCGACCATGCCGCCCAGTTCCTCGGGATCGATATGCGAGGCCGGGATGGTCACGCCCATCGCCGCCACCACGCGTGCGCTGCGGTCCCGCACCGGCGCGGCGATCGTCGAGATGCTGGCTTCGTAGAAGCCCTCCTGCAGCACGTAGCCGCGCTCGCGGTCGGTCTGCACCATCTCGAACAGCGCATCGACCGTGCGCGGCGTGCCTTCGGAGAAGGCCTCCAGCTGCGGCTCGGGATAGAGCTCGCGAAGCTCGGCAAGCGTCAGGTCCTCCAGCAGCACGCGCCCCAGCACCGTGGCATGCGCCGGCAGCCGCGTGCCGACGTTGACGCTGCTGGCGAACGGCCGCGGCGCCACCGACTTGGCGACATAGACGATCGAGCGGCCGTCGCGCACGACCAGGTTGCACGGATAGCCTGTCTCGTCGCGCAGGCGGTCGAGCAGCGGCGCCCCGAGCTCGGTCAGCTCCAGCGAGGCCAGGTATTCGAAGCCCAGCCGCAGCACGGCCATGCCGAGGCGGTACTCGCGTCCGTTGTCGGTGCGCTCGACGAAGCCCAGCATCTCCAGCGTGGCCAGCAGGCGGAACACGGTCGAGCGCGGCGCCTGCAGACGCCGGGCGAGTTCGGCCGCGCTCAGCGTGCGTTCCGCGCGGCTGAATTCGCCGAGCAGCCGCAGGCCGCGTTCGAGGCCGGGCACGATGTATTTGTCCTGGACGGTGTCCGGCGGCAGAGCTTGGGTCATGAGAATCCGAGGGTCGGGCGTGGCGGCCGCTTGTATCGCGTCGTGATGCTTCGCTCAGCGGCCGCCGCGGGATGTCAGCGCTTGATCTTCGACAGCGGGTGGTCGGGCGGATAAGTCGGCGTGATGGGCTTCTTCGCACCGAGCATCACGCACATCAGCGCGTCTTCCTCGCCGATATTGATTTCCTCGCGATAGACGCCCGGCGGCACCGACACCAGGTCGCGATCGGTCAGGATGGTCTCGTAGCGCTCGCCGTCCTTCTCCAGCACCAGCTTGATCTTGCCGCGCAGGATGAAGAACACTTCCTCGACATCCGTGTGCAGATGCGACGGACCCTCATGGCCGGCGGGGATGATCATCGTCGAGAAGGTGAAATGCTCCGACGGCACGGTGTTGCTGTCCGCGGCCACGCCGGTGCCGCCGGTGCCCAGATAGCGCATCTGCGCGCGGCGGTACTTCGGGTCGTAATCGGCCTGGAACTTCAGCGCGTTCCAGTCGTAGCGGCGCGTGGCAAAGCGCGCGACCCGGCCTTCCATCCACTGTTCGAACGAGGCGCCCTCGGGACGGTCCCAGCTGCGCTTGAGGTCTTGTTGTTCGGAGAGATCGCTCATTTGGATTTCCTTCGGTCTTTCGGTGTCTTCAGGTCTTGAGGGTCTTGAGGGTCTTGAGAGTCTTGCGGGTCTTCGATGCGTCGGTACGTCGGTGCATCGATGCATCAATGCATGACAAAGCCGCCGTTCACCGCCAGGGTCTGGCCGGTCACGAAGCGGGAAAGATCGGACAGCGCAAACAGCACGGCGCCGCAGACATCGGCGGGCAGCTGCTCGCGCGAAATCGCGCGCTGCTCGCGATAGAGCTCGTGCCGTTTCTGCGGGACATATTCGGTGGCCTCGACCAGCGTCAGGCCCGGCGCCACGGCATTGACCGTGATGTTGTCCGGCCCCAGCTCGCGTGCCAGCGAGCGTGTGATGCCGATGATGGCGCTCTTGCTCGCCACGTAGGCCAGCAGGTTCGGCGCGCCCCACAGCGGCGTGTCGGAGGCCAGATTGACGATGGCGCCGCGGCCGCTGTCGCGCAGCGCCGGCAGGCAGGCCGTGGTCATCAGCCAGGTGCCGCGCACGTTCACGTTCATCACGCGGTCCCAGGTCGCGATATCGATGGCGCTGGCATCGCGCCCGCCGGAGTCGGTCACCGCGGCGTTGTTGACCAGGCCGTCGAGCCGGCCGAGCTTGCGCACCGCCTCGGCGGCGCAGGCCTGCACCGAGGCCGGGTCGGCCAGGTCGAGCGGCAGCGCCACCGCGTGCAAGCCGCGGGACGTCAGCGCGTCGGCTTCCTGATGCAGGCGATCGGCCAGGATGTCGGCCATCGCCACCGAGGCGCCGGCTTCGGCGATCGCGGTGGCGAACGCCAGGCCCAGGCCGCGCGCGGCGCCGGTGACCAGCACCTTGCGGCCGCTCAGCATCGGCGACGCGCCGCCGGGATGCGCAAACTCAGGCATGGCTGGCGACTCCCGTGGCAGGCTGCAGCATCGCCACCGGCGCATCGGCCAGCTCCTGCTCGGCGCGGCGGCGCAGCAGGCGGCGCACGCGCGTGATGCCGACATCGTGCTGGTACAGCATTTCATGATCGCGGGCGTTCGGCGCCATCGACTCGAGCACCACGCGGTCCTGCTCCAGCACGTCCCAGTGCAGCTTTTCCAGCCGGTTGCGGTAGAGGAAGCGCCAGACGTCGCGCTCCCAGCCCTGGACATGGCGGGTGCGCCAGAAGAACACCATGCAGTGGTCCTCGTCGACCGGCGTGGCGACGCCGACGATGCCGAACGGACCGCCGGGGCCGACCTTCGGGCGATACGGGATCGCCAGGCGCAGCCACATCGTGCCGGTCTCGCCGAACTCGACCCAGTCGAAGTTGACGCCGCGCTGGCCGGTCTTCTCGAACATCAGGCCGTGCTCGGTCTCGCGCACCGCCATTACCGCCTGCTTCTCGCCGCTTGCCATCGAATGCGAGACCGCATGCAGATAGGCGCCGTGCATCGGGTCCATGACGTTGTCGATGGCGTAGCGGTAGTTGCAGTCCCAGTGCGCGACGCACAGGAAGTGGCTGTGCTCCCGGTTCTCCAGCTCTTCGGGCAGGCGCAGCGCGTCGGCGCTGTCGGCGCCCTCGACCGGAGCGCGGTCGCCGAACCACAGGAAGATCGCGCCGGCCTTCTCCTGGACCGGATAGCTGCGCACGCAGGTCTTGCCTTCGAGCGGGCAGCTCTCGACCGCCGGCACACTTTTGACCTGACCGTCGCCGCCGACCTCGACGCCGTGATACCAGCAGGCGACGCGATCGCCGAGGTTCCAGCCCATCGACAGGCGTGCGCCGCGGTGCGGGCAGCGGTCCTCCAGCGCGTGGACCCGGCCGGCGCCGTCGCGCCACAGCACGATGTTCTGGCTCAGGCGGGTGATACCGATCGGCGCATGGGTGACCGACCACGACGCGGCCACCGGATACCAGTAGTTGCGCAGGCCGGTATTGAGCCGTTCTTCGATGCGGGCTTGCTTGTTCGATTCCATCGTTGTTCTCTCTTGCGGGACCGCTGGGTGTCGTCGGGGATCGTGCGGGTCAGGCGCCGAGGCGCTGCATCTCGGCCAGGAAGCGCGCTTCGGTCCAGGGCTGGCCGTCCGCGGTCAGGAAGCCGGCGCGGTTGAAGGCGCGCACCACGTCTTCGGGAGTCGTCGCGCCTGCCTCGAAGGCGGCTTCGAGCGCGTCGCCGAGCGCGTTCTCGTAGGCGGTCGGCGGCGCCGAGCGCGTCTGCCAGACGATGTTGGGAACCTTGCCCGGCCGCTCGATATAGCCCTTGCCCGCCACGTTGTTCGGCGTGGGCTTGTCCCAGGGCGCGAGCTGCGGGTTGTAGTCGAGGATTTCCATTGCGCTTGCTCCTTTTTCCGATCGGCCGGTGTCTCGCTGTATGTTTTATATATGGAACAGCGATCCATGTATTGAACACGGTTAAACTATAGACCTCGGCGTTGCGGGATTGGACTGGGGTTTACCCCGGAACCGGGCGTTGGAGAGGAAAGAGGTGATGTTGTCGTCCCCGCCTCCGCAGGAACGACGCCGTCTAGCGGGCGGGACGCTGGTCCAACGCCGCGCGAATCCATCGCGCGACCGCCGCAGCCTGCTCGATGTAGCAGGCATGGCCAGCATCGGCGATCGGCGTGAACGGCAGCCCGAACCGCTGGGCCAGCGTCTCGGCGCCGATCGGCGGCGTCACCACGTCGAGCGTGCCGCAGCCGATCTCGACGGGCACGCCCTCCGGCCGGCGCGCCAGGTAGGCGTCGATGTCGTCGCCGCACAGCATCGCCACCGCCTGGCGATAACCGTCCGGATTCAGGCGGCTCATGTTCCAGCGCACCCATTCGCGCGCGCCGGCGGCCGCGTGCGGGCTCAACAGCCGCGCGGGCCCGCGTTCTGCCAGGCCGGACACGCCCAGCGTGGCGAGCGCCTCCAGCCGTTGCCGCGCGACCTCCGCCGCCTTCCGTTCCTTGCCGGTGGCGCCATAGCCTTGTGCGGGACTGGCCAGCAACACGCGGGCCGGGCGCCGGCCCGGCTCGGCCTGCGCGAGGTAGGCCGCCGCCATCAATGCACCGAGCGAATGACCGACGATCACGGCGGGCCGCAGATCGAGCGCCCGCACCAGGCCCTGCAAGCGGACCGCGTAGTCGGCGGCGCGCGGCGCCTTCCCGGCGAGGGGACTCGACGCGCCATAGCCGGGCGCGTCCCAGGCGATCACGCGGGCGTGCGCGGCCAGCAGGCTTGCGCATGGCAACCATGACGCCGCGCCCGAGCTGATGCCGTGCAACAGCAGCACCACAGGCCCTTGGCCGCCGCCGCTGCGGTAGGCCACCTGGGCTCCGCCGGCATCCACCGTGGCTACGGCTTCCGCAAACGTATCCGCCAGCCCGGCCAGCATGGAGGCCGGATTGGGTCTCGCATATTGTTCCATATATGAAACCTACGTCCGTCGGTAAAAACTTTCCGACTATATCGCCCGGAAAACCCGCTGAAGATCCGCGTAAACACCTAGCGCCGCGCTAGGGAATTCCCTGCCCGCCCCAAGCGAAAACCCCCGCTATATTGCGCTTGTCGTTTCCTATGTAATTCGTCGTTTTATATATGAAACGCAACGGACAATCATGACTGCCACCACAACAAGGGGGCGGACGCGATCGGCCACAGAGACGACGCGGCTGCCAGCAACCACCACGAGACGGAAACGGGAAGGAATCGCAATGAAATTTGGACGGATCGCACTGGCTGCGCTTGCCGCTGTGCCGATGATGGCGGCCGCGCAATCGGTCACGCTGTATGGCGTGGTCGATACCGGCATCGAGTACGTGAACAATGTCGGCCCCAACAAGGACAGCCTCGTCCGCATGCCCAATCTGACGGCGACGGTGCCGTCACGCTGGGGCATCCGTGGCACCGAGGACCTGGGCGGCCGCCTAAAGGGCCTGTTCGTGCTGGAGTCGGGCTTCGGCCCGGATACGGGCAATGCGAACCAGGGCGGCCGGCTGTTCGGCCGTCAGGCCTGGGTGGGCGTGTCCGGTCCGTGGGGCCAGATCTCGCTGGGCCGGCAGTACACGATGCTGTTCTGGGCGATCCTCGATTCGGACATCCTCGGGCCGAACGTCTACGGCTCTGGTTCGCTGGACAGCTATATCCCCAACACGCGCCACGACAATGCCGTGGTCTACAAGGGCACCTTCGGCGGCCTGACGGTGGGCGCCTCGTACAGCTTCGGCCGCGATGCGGCCAATGCCGGCCCGAGCCCGTCGGGGACCAATTGCGCGGGCGAGAATCCCGCCGATGCGCGCGCCTGCCGCGCCTGGTCGGCGCTGGTCCAGTACGCGACCAAGACCTGGGGCGTGCATGCCGCCTACGATTCGCTGCGCGGCGGCCCCGGTGCATTCGCGGGCCTGACCAGCAGCAGCCTGACCGACGACCGCGTGTCGGTCGGCGGCTATGTGCTGCTCGACCGCGTCAAGGCCGGCGCTGGCCTGATCCGCCGCGACAACGAGGCCAGCCCCACCCCGCGCAGCGACATGTGGTACGCGGGCCTGGCCTACGACATCACGCCGGCGTTCCAGCTTGCCGGGCAGGTCTACTACCTGAAGTACCGCCACAGCGACAACGACCAGATGCTGTACGCGCTGCGCGGCTCGTATGCCTTCTCGAAGCGGACCATGGTCTATGCGACCGCGGGCTTCATCGACAACGACGGCACGCTGACCACTTCGGTCAGCGGCGGATCGCCGGGTTCGAACACCCGCCCCGGCGGCTCGCAGCTCGGCGCGATGCTGGGCATCAAGCACGTGTTCTGATCGCCGACCATCGCCCCCGAGCGCAGAAAACTGGAGGAACCATGAAGCAGTCCACCACCCGCAAATTGTTCGCCGCCGTTGCCGTGGCCAGCGCGCTGCTCGGCACGGGCGCCGCGCAGGCCCAAGGCTATCCGAGCAAGCCGATCACGATCGTGGTCGCCTATCCGGCCGGCGGAGATACCGACGTGCTGGCCCGCATGATCGCGGAGAAGCTGGCGATCAGGCTGAACCAGTCGGTCGTCGTCGAGAACCGCACCGGCGCCGCCGGCACGATCGGCAGCGCCTACGTCGCCAAGGCGGCGCCGGACGGCTACACGCTGCTGGCCGCGCCGAACACCGTGGCGCTCGCCCCGCTCGTTCTCAAACCCGGCTCCGGCGCGGCCTACGATGTGCAGCGCGACTTCACGCCGGTGATCCAGACCGGCAGCCAGTCGCTGTTCGTGGTCGTCAACAAGTCGACCGGCATCAGCAAGATGAGCGATCTGGTCGCGCGCGCCAAGGCCGGCACGGTGCAAACCTATGCCTCGCCGGGCAACGGCTCGCCGATGCATATCCTGGGGGAATTGTTCAACAAGGCGGCCGGCGTGCGGATCGCGCAGGTCCCGTATCGGGGCACCGCCCCGGCGGTGGTCGACGTGCTCGGCGGCCAGGTGCCGATGACCTATTCCACCTATGGCGCGGTGTTCCAGTACGTGAGCAACGGTAGATTGCTGCCGATCGCCGTGGCCGACCCGAAGCGCTCGCCGTTCGCGCCCAACGTGCCGACGCTGGCCGAGCTGGGCTACAAGGACGTCGAAGTCGGCGCGTGGCAGGCGATCCTCGGCCCCAAGGGCATGCCCGCGGACGTGGTACGCACGCTGAACGGGCATATCAACGAGATCCTGAAGATGCCGGACATCGTCGAGAAGATGGCGACCTTCGGCATCAGCCCGGTCGGCGGCGATGCTTCGAATCTCGGCAAGCTGATTGCGGCCGACGCGAACCGCTACGCGCGGATCGTCAAGGAGTTCGGGATTCAGGCGGATTGATGTTGAGGGAGGTATCGGCGCGGTCGTTCGGGTCGGGTGGACGGCGGCGCCGTTTTGGATGTTGGCCTCTGTGAAAGGGCCGGGCGGTCATGCTGGGTCGTCTTCGAATACCTCGGCCAGGGTTTCGGCGCGAAGCAATCGCGTTGACCAGTGATCGAGCTGCTCCTCCGTTGCGGCCTGAATCCTGGCTACCGCATATTCTGGCAACGTTCCGAAGCGAGTGGCAAGTTGCCGCTGCAGTATCCGGGCCTCGCCCTCCAGCCGTCCGGCCGCCTTATATTCATGCGCCCACACCTTGAAGCTCTGACTTAGTTTCATCTTCATCTCCACAAGATCATTGACCACCGGTACGTCCAGCGTGTTGCCACTACGCCGGCCAATGAGCCCCGGCAACACGTTGAGGAAGATTCGCTGCAGCTCCTCGTCGCCTTTCACGATGTCGGCGAGTTTGTCGATCAACTCGCCGACCTCCTGCTGGGTTTCCGCCTCTTCCAGCTGCATCAGCACGGCAACCGGATTGCGCATCGCGCGCAGTTGCGCCTTGCCGATGCGTCCGCTATCCAGCAACAGGTATTTCAGCCTTAAACCAGGTTGCGAACCATCGATGGAGAGGAAAACAACTGCTTGTAGCTGGCGTCTTCGAGCTGAACCATGGTTGGAGCCGATAACTTAGGAGTGTCGAGGCCGACAGCATCCTCCGCATGAGCTCTCGATGCTTCACAGAAGGACACGCATTTTGCGTTTCATGCCGCCCGGCGGACCGGCATCGATCAACGCCCGATCGCGCGGCACATCGATGGCTCGCTCGGCAGCATTCGGCGAAATCGCGGACACTGTCTGGCGTTGCGAAGATTCTCAATCGGCTTGCCGCCGGATGACCGGCGAAGCAGCGCCCCATTCGAAGGAGACACCATGAGCCAAAGGAAGGCCATCCTCGTCATCGGTGCCGGCGACGCGACCGGCGGAGCGATCGCGCGGCGCTTTGCGCGCGAGGGCTATATCGCCTGCGTGACCCGGCGCAACGCCGACAAGCTGGCACCGCTGGTCCAGCGGATCGAAGCCGAAGGCGGCATTGCCCATGCCTTTGGCTCGGACGCGCGCAAGGAAGAGGAAATGACCAGCCTGGTGCAGCGGATCGAGGCCGACATCGCGCCGATCGAGGTGGCGGTGTTCAACATCGGCGCGAACGTCCGCTTCGACGTTCTCGACACGACGGCCCGGGTCTACTTCAAGGTCTGGGAGATGGCCTGCTTCGCGGGCTTCCTGATGGGTCGCGAGACGGCGCGCGTGATGGTGCCGCGCGGACGCGGCTCGATTTTCTTCACGGGAGCCACGGCCAGCCTGCGCGGCCGCGCCGGATTCTCGGCGTTTGCCGGCGCCAAGCACGGCCTGCGCGCGCTGGCGCAATCGATGGCGAAGGAGCTGGGGCCGCAGGGCATTCACGTTGCGCACCCGATCATCGACGGCGCCATCGACACCGCCTTTATCCGCGAGAACTTTCCCGAGCGCTACGCGCTGAAGGATCGCGACGGCATCCTGAATCCCGAGCATATCGCCGACGCCTACTGGATGCTGCACCAGCAGCCGCGGGACGCGTGGACGCACGAGCTCGATCTGCGGCCCTGGATCGAGGCGTGGTGATCTGACTCCAGGCAGTCCCGGACCCGGACCCGGACCCGGACCCGGCACCGGTCTCGGGATCCGGCTCCAGGCTCCAGGCTCCAGGCTCCAGGCTCCAGGCTCCAGGCTCCAGGCTCCAGGCTCCAGGCTGCGGGCTGCGGGCGCCGGACTCGGGGCTCGGGGCTCCGGCTTTCCGCGTTTCCGGCACCCGGCTTCCCCGCATGGCACCGAGGCACCGTGCCTCGCCCATGTTTTACCGCTCAACGCCGCGCGTCGAACATCCCCGCCAGCCGCTCGAACGTCAGCTGCTCGGCTTCCCTGACGATCCGGTCGATCAGGGTCTTGACGCTCGGGATATCGTGGATCAGGCCGGCAACCATGCCGCAGCTCCATGCACCGGCCTCGACATCACCCTCCACCATCACCTTCGGATAGATGCCCGCAACCTGGTCGTAGATGTCGGCGATCTTCAGATCGGCGCCCTTCTCGCGTTCGATTTCCAGCAGCCGCTCGACGCCGCCGTTGTTCAGCACGCGTTCGGTATTGCGCAGCGCCCGCATGATCAGCCGCGTATCGAGTTCGCTCGCGCCGACGATGGCCCGCTTGACGTTGACATGCACCGGCGCTTCCTCGGTGGCCAGGAAGCGCGTTCCCATATTGATGCCGTCGGCACCCAGCGCCAGCGCGGCCACCAGGCTGCGGCCGTCCGCCATGCCGCCGGAGGCGACGAACGGAATCTTCAGTGTTTCGGCGGCCCGCGGCAGCAGGATCATGTTGGGCACGTCGTCCTCGCCCGGATGGCCGCCGCATTCGAAGCCGTCCACGCTGGCCGCATCGCAGCCGATCCTCTCGGCCTTCAGCGCGTGGCGCACCGACGTGCATTTGTGGATCACCTTGATGCCGGCCGCCTTCAGGGCCGGCATGTACTGCTCGGGACTGCGGCCCGCGGTCTCGACGATGCGCACGCCGCCCTCGGCGATCGCGGCGATGTACTCCGCATAGGGCGGCTCCGAGAACGTCGGCAGAAAGGTCAGATTGACGCCGAACGGCTGGTCCGTCATCTCGCGGCAACGCGCGATTTCCTTGGCGAGCAGCTCGGGCGTGCGCTGCGTCAGCGCGGTGATGATGCCCAGGCCGCCGGCATTGGAGACGGCCGCCGCCAGATCGGCCAGGCCGACGAAATGCATGCCGCCCTGGATGATCGGATAGCGGATCGCGAACAGTTCAGTGATGCGTGTTTTCATGGGCAGGAAGGCTCCGAACGAGTGGAATGACCGAACGCGAATCAGGCGGCGCGCGCCCGCACGATTTCCTCTTCGACGTCGCGCAGGCTGTCCTTGCCGAAGAAGATCTCGTCGTCGACGAAGAAAGTCGGCGCGCCGAATGCCCCGCGCTCGAATGCGCGCTGCGTATTGGCCAGCAGCGTTTCCTTGACGGCCGGCTGATTGATCGCCTCGAGCAGGCGGGCGCCATCGAGTCCGGCCTCGTTCAAGGCGGCCTCGATCACGGCCGGATCGTCCATTTTCAATCCGCGCTCCCACATCGCGCCGAAGACCGCATCGACATAACGCGTGAAGCCGCCATCCTGACTCGCTGCGATCGCGCCTCGCATGATCTGCAGGGTATTGACCGGAAAGTGGGGATTCATACGAAATGCGGTCAGGCCATGCCGCCTGACGAAGCGTTCCATTTCCAGACGGCCATATTCCGGCTTGTTCTTGATGCCGGCAAACGCCTCCACCGGCGAGCGATTGCCGGTCAGCCGAAACAGGCCGCCTAGCAGAATCGGAACGTATTCGAATGTCACGCCGGTGCGCGCTTCAATGTCCGGAATGACCTTGTGCGCGAGATAGGCGTTGGGACTGCCGAAATCGAACAGGAACTGCGCGTTGACGGTACGCATCGCTTGTCTCCACCTCGGATGGTGATTGTTGCCGGACGGTCCGGCCGGCCGGTTTCCCGCAACAATGTACCGTCGATCGGAATTTTGGCAAGGCTTTCCGCGCACGTTCCACGATGCAGTTCTGACGCGCAAGCGACGAGGCGCTAGTCGCCGGCCTCTCCGATCGGCGCGCCGCGCTTGTGCACCACCTTGGCCTTGACCACCGAGGTATTGGTTTCCGCCATTTGCGCGACGCGATCGAGCAGGCCATCCAGTTCCTCGATCGATCGCACATACAGCCGGGCCACAAAGCAATCCTCGCCGGTCACCTTGTCGCATTCGCCAATCTCGGGAATTTCGGCAATGAGCTTCTGCACGATATGGAGCTTGCCGGGCAACGGGCGGATGCGAACGATCGCCTGCAGCGGATAGCCGAGCGCAGCGGGATCGATATCGATGGTGAAGGCGCGAATCACCTTGCGCTCTTCCAGGCGTTTCAGCCGTTCCGAAGTGCTCGGCGAAGACAGGCCGACACGAGCGGCCAGTTCCTTCAGTGAAATCCGGGCGTCCTCGGCCAGCACGGCAAGAATGCGCCGATCGACATCGTCGAGCATTTTTTGATTCCTTAGGGAAAAAAGGGTTATGCCTTCCAAATACAGGAAAGGAGGCGATCAAACCTAATAAAGGATATAGAATCCGCGCCCTTGTCATGCGATTCTAAACACCATTGAGCCTTCAGGAGAAAGACGGTGAATTCCCTACGCGGCACTGCCGAAATGACGGCGTCGATGGTGTTGTCCGGCACCATCGGCTGGTTCGTGGTCGAGTCCGGACAGCCGATCCGCGACGTGGTGTTCTGGCGCTGCCTGTTCGGCGCACTGACCTTGCTCGCGATCTGCGGCGCGCTGGGCATGCTGCGGCAGCTGACCTGGCGCACGCTCGGGCTCGCGGCGCTGGGCGGCGTCGCCATCGTGATGAACTGGCTGCTGCTGTTCGCGGCCTATCCGCGGGCGTCCATTTCGATCGCGACGGCGGTCTACAACACGCAACCGTTCATGCTGGTGGCATTGGGCGCGCTGCTGTTTTCCGAGCGCATCACGCTGACCAAGCTGGCCTGGCTGCTGATCGCGTTCGCGGGGGTGCTGATGATCGTGCAGGCCAAGCCGGATCACGGGCATGGCGCGACCGACTATCTCGGGGGCATCGCGCTGGCGCTTGGCGCGGCGTTCTTCTATGCGGTGGCGGCCATCATTACCAAGCGGCTGTCGGGCGTGCCGCCGCATCTGATCGCACTGATCCAGGCCTGCGTCGGCATGGCGATGCTGGCGCCGTTCGCGAATCTGTCGGACCTCGCGGCTTATGACGGTTCGTGGCCGATGCTGGTGACGATCGGCGTCGTTCATACCGGGCTGGTCTATATCCTGCTGTACGGCGCGATCCAGAAGCTGTCGACGGCGATGACGGCGGCGCTGTCCTTCATCTATCCGGTGGTGGCGATCGTCGTCGACATGGTGGCGTTCGGGTTGCGCCTGGACTGGGCGCAATGGGCCGGCGCCGCGGCAATCCTGATCGCGGCCGCCGGCATGACGCTTGGATGGCGGCTGCCGTTCGCGCGCCGGCCCAGCGCCGCTGCGACGCGGAGCTGACCACCTCGGCAACGCTCCAGCCTTCCTGCCGCCCCTTTCCGGCAATCCGCTTCCGGAAATCCGCTTCCGGCAATCCGCTTCCGGAAATCCGGTTCCGCCCATTCGGTTCCGCCCATTCGGTTCCGGCCATTCGGTTCCGGCAATCGGGTTCCGGTATACTTCCGCGCGGGTGCTCACCCCACGGGGTGGCAGGATCAGCGTCGGTCGGGCCGCCACGCGGCTTTTCCGCGACCGATGCATGCACCACCCTCATCCAGACCATTTCACTGGTCGACTCTCCGCTTCCACGCGCTGTCACGCAACGCCGCCCTCCGCGCCTCCCGGCCGCGGGAGCCGCGGCGCCTGCGCGCGCGCCATTCCCTTCGCTTCCATCCCGGCATATCTGCCGGTATGTCTCCCGGTATAGCTCCCAAGAGAGGCCCCATGGCAATCGTACAAAGAAGACTCTCCAATACCTTCCAGCGCTTTTTCGAGTCCGAGAAGGCGGGTGGCATCCTGCTGATCGTCTGCACCGTCATTTCGCTGATATTGGCCAATTCGCCGATCGGCGACCAGTACCTCCATCTGTGGCATGTGAAGGTCGCCGGCCTTAGCGTCGAGCACTGGATCAATGACGCGCTGATGGCGATCTTCTTCCTGTTGATCGGCCTCGAACTCGAACGCGAGCTGTACAACGGCGAGCTGTCCAGCCTGCGCAATGCGCTGCTGCCCATCGTCGCGGCGGCCGGCGGCATTGCCGTTCCCGCACTGATCCACTTCGGATTCAACGGCGGCACCCCGACGCAGGCTGGCATCGGCATTCCGATGGCGACGGACATCGCCTTCGCGCTCGGCGTGCTGGCGCTGCTCGGCAGCCGCGTGCCGGCTTCGCTGAAGGTCTTCCTGACCGCGCTAGCCGTGATGGACGACCTCGGCGCCATCATCGTGATCGCGCTGTTCTACACGGCCGAGCTGGCGTTCGTCTACCTGCTCGGCGCCCTCGCGGTGTTCGGCGCGCTGCTGTTCCTGAATCGCGTGCTGCGCGTGATGTCGCTGATTCCCTATCTGCTGGGCGGCGCGCTGATGTGGTTCCTGATGCTGAAGTCCGGCGTGCACGCGACGATCGCCGGCGTGCTGCTGGCCTTCGCGATTCCGTTCTCCGCCCGACAGGACGACGCGGCATCGCCGTCGCATCGGCTCGAGCATGTGCTGCACCGGCCGGTGGCCTTCGTGATCCTGCCGATCTTCGCGCTGGCGAACACCGGCATCGTGATCGGCAGCGACTGGGCGCAGGAGCTGGCCTCGTCGAACAGCCTGGGCATCCTGGCCGGGCTGGTGGTCGGCAAACCGCTGGGCATCACGATCGTGAGCTTCCTGGCGGTCGCCATCGGCATCTGCAAGCTGCCGCTGGACCTGCGCTGGCGCCATGTGTTCGGCGCGGGCCTGCTGGGCGGCATCGGCTTCACGATGTCGATCTTCATCACCAACCTGGCCTTCACCGGCGAGCCCGGCGTGATCAATGCCTCGAAGATGGCGATCCTGCTGGCGTCGCTGAGCGCGGGTGTGCTGGGCTTCGTCTGGCTGAAGCTGTTCGGCAAGCCGGTCGCGTCCGATGTCGATATGGACACGATGGACTTCGAGTCGGACCAGGCACCGCCCGCGGGTGGCTCCGCGGTGCGCTGACCGCGCTATCTTGCGTCGTGCGAATGCACCTGCAGGGCCTCGAGGAAGCGCGACACCATGTTGTACGCCGCGATCGTCGCGGTCAGCTCGACCACATGCCGGTGCGAAAAGTGCCGGGCGATCTCCGCGAACACCGCCGGCTCGACGCGGATGTCGCGCGTCATCGCGTCGGTGTAGGCGAGGACCGCCCGCTCGACGTCGACGAACAGCGTGCTGTCGCGCCAGGCGGGCAACGCATCGAGCTGGGCCTGCGTCATGCCTTCCTTCAGCGCGATCGGCGCGTGCTGGTCGGCTTCGTAGGAAGCCCCGTTCAGGATCGCCACGCGCATGATCACCATCTCCCGCAGCGCGCCCGGCAAGGTGGACTTCTGGCGGATGGCGGTCAGATAGGTCAGCCAGCCCTCGGCGACGGGCGGCGCGTGCAGCAGCATCTGATAGAGGTGCAGCACGCTGCCGCGCTCGGCGGCGATCCGCTCGGCCAGCGGCTGAATGTCCGGCGCCGAAAGATCGGCGTAGGGAATGGCGGCCATGTCGATGTCCGTAGTGGGATGGATGGTTCGGTGTTTCAGTCGGCGAAGATCGCTTGCCGAAGATCGTTCGGCAAAGTTCGTTCGCCGAGGACGGCTCGGCGAAGATTGTTCGGCAAGGATCGTCGCCGGCAATCACTCGGCGACGATCACCTTGCGGCGCACGAGGTCGCCCATGGCGGCCGCGTCCTTGTTGACCCGGGCGGCGAACGCCTCGGGACTGCTGTTGACGATATCGAAGGCATTCTCCGCGAATCGCTTCGATACCTCCGGATCGTGCATGACCTTGTGGGTTGCCGCCAGCAGCTTGCCGCGGACCTCCGGCGGCAGGCCATGCGGCGCGACCAGGCCAATCCAGGTCGGATATTCGAAGCCCGGAATCACTTCGCTCATGGTCGGCACGTCGGGCAACATCGCCGAGCGCTTTGGCGAGCTGACGGCCAGCGCGCGGACCTTGCCGGCCTTGATATGCGGCAGCATCACCGACAGGCCGGCAAACGCATACTGGACATGGCCGCCCAGCAGATCGGTCAGCAACGGCGCCGCGCCCTTGTACGGGATATGGGTCGTCGCCAGCTGCCGGGCGAGCGACAGCTGCGCGCTGTTGACGTGCCCTGCCGACGCCGTTCCCGCCGAACCATACGACGTGTTCGGATTCGCCTTCAGATAGGTCACCAGCTGATCGAGATTGTTGGCCGGCAGCGCGTTGTTGACGACGAGCACCTGCGGCGTGGTGACCAGCAGGCTCAGGTAGTCGAACGACTTGAAGGTATCGAAGCGCAGGTTCTTGACCGTGTAGTGGTTCACCGCGTGCGAATCGAGCGCGAGCATCAGCGTATAGCCGTCCGGCTTCGCCCGCGCCAGGTCGGCCGCGCCGAGCGAGCCGCTGGCGCCGGGCTTGTTCTCGATGACGATCGGCTGGCCCAGCTCCCGTCCCAGCGCGCCGGAAATCGTGCGCGCGGTCTGGTCCACCGCGCCGCCGGGCGCGAACGGCACGATCAGGCGAATCGGCTGGCTCGGATACGCCTGGCTCCAGGCGGGCGCGGCGTGAAAAAGGGCAGCGGCGGCCAGCGCCGCGGCCCCAAGCAGGCGCCGGGATCGGTTTGTCATCGTTGTCTCCTTGTCGTTGTCGTTGTCGTTGTCGCTGTCGTTGTCGCTGTCGTTGCCGTTATCGATGGCAAGGCCGGCGAGAGCCTTGCCCATGCCATGCGGCAATGCCGCCGCTATCGCTGTTTATCTATCGCGTCGCGGCAACCAGCCCGCCGTCGACGACAATCTCGGTGCCGGTGATATAGCGGCTCTCGTCGGCTGCCAGGAACAGCACCGCGTGCGCGGTGTCCCAGCCATCGCCCATGCGCTGCATCGGCACCTGGCCATGCCGATGGGCGATGAACGCCTCGGTATCGCCGCCCGCATACTTGGCCGCCAACCCTTCGATCAGCGGGGTATGCATCAGGCCGGGCACCACGCAGTTCAGGCGGATGTTGTCCGGCGCGTGAATCACCGCGGTGGTCCGCGTGAAATGCATCAGGCCCGCCTTGGCCGCGGCATAGGCGACCTGCGGCTTGCCCACATAACGCAGCCCGGCCACCGAGGCGATATTGACGATAGCGCCGCCGCCCTGCGTCTTCATGATCGGCAGCACGTGCTTGCAGGCCAGGAACGCGCCCTTCAGGTTCACCTGCATCTGCGCGTCCCAGACCGCTTCGTCCATCTCGATGGGACCCCCGGGCTGCGACAGGCCGACGTTATTGACCAGGATATCGATGCGGCCATGGCGCGACAGGCAGGCCTGCACCGCGCGCTCGACCTGCTCGGCGCTGGTGCTGTCGCAGGCGAGCACATCGGCGTCGAAGCCTTCCGCGGCAATCAGTTCGCGCGTGCGCATCGCATGCGCCAGATGCAGGTCCGTGCCGAAGACTCGCGCCCCCTGCCGCGCCATCAGCATGGCGGTGGCGCGTCCGTTTCCCCACCCTTCGGCGACGGCGCCGCATCCCATGATCAGCGCTACCTTGCCGTTCAGATCCAGCATCTCGTCTCCGTTGTCGAGGTCTGCAAAGAAGTCCCGCAAAAGCTTGCGCGGCCCATTCTAGGGAGACTACATTTATTGCGGAAATTCCCTTTGTCTATAGATTGATAGCCCTGAAGAATGAATATCACGCCCCGCCAACTCCGGATCTTTCTCGCGCTGGCGCAATCGCTGAACTTCAGCCGCACCGCCGAGCAGTTCTTCGTCACGCAACCGTCGTTGAGCAAGGCCGTCAAGGAGATGGAGGAGGAGCTGGGCATCGCGCTGTTCGAACGGTCGACGCGCAGCGTGCGCCTGACGCCGGCGGGCGAGCAGCTGGTGCCGATGGCCCGCCGCATCGTCGGCGAGTTCGATTCCGGCCTGCGGCATCTGCAGAGCCGCGCGGAACAGGAGGCGCAGCGGCTGTCGATCGCCGCGCTGCCGTCGCTGGCCAATGTGTTGTTGCCCGGCGTCTGCGCGGCGCTGGAGAAGCGCTACCCGCATGCGCAGATCGCCGTGCACGACTGCGCGGACCAGGCCGCTGTCCAGCGCGTGATCGACTACCAGGTCGACTTCGCGCTGGCCTCCGCCTCGCCGTCGAACCCCGAGCTGCTGTTCCAGGAGATCCTGCGCGATCGCTTTGTGCTGCTGGCCCCGGCGCAGTGGCGCAAGCCCTTGCGCAAGCGGATGCACATGGACGAACTGGCCGGCCTGCCCCTGATCAGCATGACCGACCGCAGCACCGCGATGAAGTACATGAGCGCCGCGTTCCTGCAGCGCGGCGTGCAGTTCCGGCCGAAGCTGCAGCTGGACCAGATCGGCACCATCGCCGGCTTCGTCAAGGAAGGGCTGGGCATTGCGGTCCTGCCCTATCTCGGCATCATGCCGCTGCTGTCGCTCAAGGGCATGCGCGTGGCCGAGATCGTGGACGGACCGGTGCGGTCCGTCGGCCTGGTCAGCCGCAAGACATCGCCGCCCTCGGAAATCGCGGCGCGGGCCATGGCGGAGGTCGGCATCGTCGCCGACCGGCTGAAGCGGCGGTGGCCGGGCTGGATCTGGCCACCGGCCGCATAGCGTTGCCGCGGTCCTGCCCTGCCCGCGCTAGCGGCTGAACGCGGCCTGCAGGTCGGCCTGGCTGGTCACGCCCCGCTGCAACAGCAGCATCAGCAGGATGCGCGCCTTGGCGGGCTTCAGATCGTCCGCCATCACGGCGCCCGCGTCGAAGCTGGTCTTGCCGCCGCCGACGAAGCCGTAGTTCGGCAGCACGCGCCCGTTGTGCACGCGGGTCGAGATCACGACCGGCACCTTCTTCGACAGCGCGTATTTGACGGCCTCGAACATCGGCTGGTTCATGTTGCCCATGCCGAGCGCCTGCACCACGATGCCCTTGACGCCGCGGTCGACCGCGTTGCGCAGCGCCGCGCCGTCCGCCCCGCCGTACATCGCCACGATCTCGACCTCCGGCATCTTGTCGGTCTGGATCGGAATGTGCTGGCGGCGCGATGGGGTGCTGGTGTAGATCACGCGGTCCGGATATACCTCGCCGATAAAGCCGAAGTCGCCCGAGTTGAACGTCTCGACGTTCGAGGTGTGGGTCTTGGTGACGTAGCGGGCGGCATTGATCTGGTTGTTCATCGCCAGCATCACGCCCTTGCCCTTCGATTGCTCGTCGACGGCGATGCGCGCGGCGTTCAGCAGATTGCGCGGGCCGTCGAAGTCAGGCGACGATGCGTTGCGTTGCGCGCCGATCAGCACGACGGGCTTGTCCGAGCGCACCGTCAGATCGAGCCAGTACGCGGTTTCCTCCAGCGTATCGGTGCCGTGCGACACGATCACGCCGGCCACGTCGGGCCGATCGAGCGATGCCTGCACGGCCCGGGTCAGCGCGATCCAGCGCGGCGGGTCCATATAGTCCGACGGCACGTTGGACAGGTTGTTGACCTGGATGGTCGCGTACTTGCCGATATCGGGCACCGTGGCAAGCAGGTCGTCGCCCGATATCGCCGGCACCGGCGCATTCTTGACGGGATCGATCTTCATCGCGATGGTGCCGCCCGTGGCGATGAACTGCACCACGGGCTTGCCTTGCGCAAAAGCGGGGGCGGAGGCGGTGGCGGACGCGAACAACAGCATGCTGAGCAGGGCGCGGGTTGGCTTCATTCGAAGTCTCCTGGGATGTGATTATCGGAACCCGGGCCAGGCCTCTGCCTGGGACCGGCGGGTTCGCCTGCATTGGGCCACATCCTGGCACCGCGCGCCATCCGGGCGACTCCCCGGGTCCGCTGAACCCCATTCCCCGCATGCACCGGGGCGCCGCGCTACGCCCCGGCCGGAGACAGGCCCTGCATTACTTGCGCTGCGCCAGCGCGTTGCGGATCGCCGCCTCCGTTTCCGCGTACTGCCCTTCCCCGAAATGCTGGTAGACGACCTTGCCTTCCGCATCGACCAGATAGAGCGCGGGCCAGTATCGGTTGTGGTAGGCGGACCATGTCGCATAGCGATTGTCCTGCGCGACCGGATAGCGGATATCGAAGCGCTTGATCGCGGCCTGCACGTTGGCGGTCGACTTTTCGAACGGGAATTCGGGCGTATGCACGCCGACCACCACCAGTCCCTGGTCCTTGTATTTGTCGTGCCACTGCTTGATGTAGGGCAGCGTGTTGATGCAATTGATGCAGGAATAGGTCCAGAAATCGACCAGCACGACCTTGCCGCGCAAGCCCTCCATCGAAAGCGGCTGCGAATTCAGCCAGCGCTCGATGCCGGCGAATTCGGGGGCCCTGGTTTGATTGGGGATAGTGGAACCAGCAGCGGGACCAGCGGAGGAACCCACGGCGGAACCAACGGCGTTGGCGCCATTGCCGATGAAGCAGACCGCGGCGATGCCCGCGGCGGCCAATGTGGTGGCGAGAAGGGTGCGCATGATGTCGGACAGGTCGATTGGAATGATGGGATGCGGGGATGCGGGGATGCGGTGATGCGGGGATGCGGGGATGCGGGGCCGCGGACCGCGGAAGCCGGCCCTTGCCGGTCGCTGGACCGGCGCAGGGCCGCCACACGGTCAGACCAGCACGGTATCCACGTGGATGTTGCCGCGCGTTGCCTTCGAGTACGGGCAGATGCCGTGCGCCGCCTCGACCAGTGCGCGGGCCACCTCGCCGTCCACGCCCGGAATATGGACACGCAGCCGGGCCTGCAGCAGGAAGGCATCGCCGGCCATGGCCAGATCGACCTCGGCATCGACCGACGGCGCGGACGGCAGCGCCACGTTCAGCTTGCTGGCGGCCCTGCCCAGCGCGCCGATGTAGCAGGCGGACCAGCCCGCGGCAAACAGCTGCTCCGGATTGGTGCCGGCGCCCTTGCTTTCCGGCGGCGACAGCTTCAGGCTCAACCGGCCGTCGTCGCTGTGCGCCTCGCCGTCGCGTCCGCCGGTGGTGCGGACCTTGCCCGTGTACAGCACCTTGTCGATCTGGATCATCTGGATTTCCTCGCTGATTCGATGAATGGGATGGGTTCGATGATGGTCGTTTCGCGGGCCGGAGCGTCAGGCATAGGCGCCGTCGAGATAGGGATCGGCGCTGCGCGCCGGCTCGGCCGAGACGCCGGTGCGGTCCTGGCCGGCCAGCGTACGGGCACCGTCGCTGTACGGGTCGAACTGGCGGGCACCGTCGTTGAACGGGTCGGTCTGGCGCGCGCCGTCGCTGTAGACGCTGCGCGGCTCTTGCGCCGAGCGGGCGCCGCTGCTGTACGGGTCGCGTGCGTCGGCCACCGAGCGGGCCCCCTCGGTGTACGGGTCGCGTGCACCGGGCTGGCCCAAGCCGGCGGCGTGCGCACCTGCGGCCGTCGTAGCGGCAGCGGCGGCGAGCGAGAGCGCAAGGACGAAGCGCTTGGCGAATTGGGCGGTCATGATCGGTTTCCTTTAAAGAGAGTTGGTGTTGCAAGGTCTTGGGTAGTTGGGTATTGCGCGGTCCGGATCGCTTCGTTGGTGTTCAGCGCCGGGCCACGGATGCCATTTAAGGAGACCGACGTATCGCGCCCGTAGCGGATGTGGGGCGTTTTTGTCTGGGTGCGTATCGCGGCGGACGCCGGATACAAAGGCATACAAAGCGGGCAAAAAAATCGGCCCCGGGGGGCCGATGTCATAAGCAGAAGGGGCGCGGGAAGGGCGCGGGAAGGACGCGGGAAGGGGGCGCGGGAAGGCGCGCAGTCAGCCCAGCCGAACCTCCGCCGCCAGTCCGCCGCCCTCCCGATTGCGCAGCGTCAGCGTGCCGCCGATGGCCGCCGTCAGCTCGTGCGCGATTGCCAGGCCCAGGCCGGTGCCGCCGGTTTCCCGGCTGCGCGACTGCTCCAGGCGCACGAAGGGCTTGAGGACGGCCTCCAGCTGATCGTCCGGGATGCCGCTACCGCGATCGAGCACTTCGATCGCCACCACGTCGCGGTCGCGGCGCACGCGCAGTTCGGCCGATCCGCCGAACTTGATCGCGTTGTCGATCAGATTGGTCAGCACGCGCCGCAACGCGTGCGGCCGCGTGACGATGGCCCCGCCGGCGTTCTGCAGTACCGTGACGTCCTTGCCGGTGTCCTGGTAATCGTAGGCCAGGCTCTCGACAAAGGAGCCCAGATCGACCCGCGACGCCTTCTCGCCATCGCCATGCGCGCTGCGGGCGTACGCCAGCCCCTCCTGGACCAGCGTCTGGATCTCGGACAGGTCGTTCAGCATCTTGCGCTTCTCGTCCGAATCGTCGGCCATTTCGGCCCGCAGCTTCATCCGCGTGATCGGCGTCTGCAGGTCATGCGAAATCGCGGCGAGGATCTGCACCCGTTCCTCGACGAAGCGGGCAATGCGCCCGCGCATCGCATTGAACGCCCGCGCGGCACGGGCCAGCTCGGTCGGACCGGACTCGTCGAGCGGCGCGGACTGGGTGTTGGGATCGAGCGCATCGGCGGCATCGCCGAGCGCGACCAGCGGCCGGATCGCCAGCCGCACCGCAAACCAGCAGCACAGGATCAGCAACAGCAGCTGCAGGATCAATACATACGGCAGCCACTGCGCGATCGGCGTCATGCGCGGATGCACGTCGATGGTCAGCGGACTGCCATCGCTCAGCGTCAGATGCGCCTGCACGCGCTTGCCGTCGCCGGGAATCGACTCCACCCGCACCGGAAAACGCCCGCCGCTCGCTTCGGTGATCCGTTCGGCGATATCCCTGCCCCGCGCGGTCATCTCCGGCACGCCGGGCAGGCCGGTGCCAAGGATGTACTGGTAATTGCCGCGATTGACGCGCGGCAGCCACTGCGGCCGCTCCGCCGCGGGCAGCCGGTCCAGGATGGCGATCGACGTGGCGACATCGGTTTCCAGCGTGCCGAGCATCACCTGCCGCGCCGACATATAGCGCTCGGAAAACAGCACCGCGAACGACAGCCCATGCGCGACGACGAGGCCCGTCAGCAGGATCAGGAACAGGCGCGAGCGCAGCGTGCGGGGCCAGGCCCAGCCGGGGGCCTTCACTGCCGGGCCTCGCGAATCTCCACCGGCGCGGCGAAGACATAGCCCTCGCTGCGCACGGTCTTGATATAGCTGGGCTCGCGCGCATCGTCGTTCAGGCGCTGGCGCAGGCGGCTGACCAGCAGGTCGATCGAGCGCTCGAACATCTCGGCCTCGCGGCCCTGCGTCAGATTGAGCAGCTGGTCGCGATTGAGCACGCGCTGCGGATGGTCGACGAACACGCGCAGCAGCCGGTATTCCGCGCCGCTCAGCGCGACGATGGTGCCCTCGGCATCGATCAGGTGGCGCGCGGTGGTATCGAGCTGCCAGCTGCCGAAGGCGAGGATCTGTCCGGCCTCGGTGATCTGCAGGTTCGGCGGCAGCATGCGGGTACGGCGCAGCACGGCCTTGATGCGGGCCAGCAGTTCGCGCGCGGCGAAGGGCTTGGCCAGATAGTCGTCGGCGCCCATTTCGAGGCCGATGATGCGGTCGGTCTCGTCGTCGCGGGCGGTCAGCATCAGCACCGGCGTGGCCCTGTGCTTGCCGGCGCGCAGCTCGCGGCACAGCACCAGGCCGTCGTCGCCGGGCAGCATCACGTCGAGCACGATCAGGTCGACGGTATTGGCTTCCAGAAACGTGCGCATGTGGCGGCCATCGGGCGCCACCGTCACGCGCAGACCGTTCTTGGTCAGATAGGTCGAGACCAGTTCCCGGATTTCCCGGTCGTCATCGACGATGAGGATATGGTCGACGTGGGCGTCCATGGTTGTCACCGGCAGTTGAAGGAGAGTGAGAGGAGAGCGAGCGCAGAGCGATATGCCCACCGCCCCGGCATTGTATGGGGACGGCAAATCCGGGTGTATCGCAATGTATCCGGCCGGGAAGGCCCCACATTGCGGTACAAACTCGCCCCTTCGCGACACATCGCAGCGACGCCGGCCGGGTCTGATCGAGGGCAAGCCAACCCCTTGCCTGGAGACACGATCATGACCTTGCTGATTCTCGCCTACCTCGGCGGCGCCCTGACCATCCTGAGCCCCTGCATCCTGCCGGTGCTCCCCTTCGTGCTGAGCCGTACCGGACAGCCCTTCCTGCGCGGCACGCTGCCGATGCTGGCCGGCATGGCGCTGACCTTTGCCGCTGTCGTCACGCTGGCCTCGGTCGGCGGCGCCTGGGTGGTCCGGGCCAACGAATACGGGCGCCTGGCCGCGCTGGCGCTGCTGGCGGTGTTCGGACTATCGCTGCTGCTGCCCCGGCTTGCCGATGCGCTGGCCCATCCGCTGGTGGCGCTGGGCAACCGCCTCGCCGACGGGCGCGGCAACGGCAACAGCACCGTGTGGGGCTCACTCGGCCTGGGCGCGGCCACCGGCATGCTGTGGGCCCCGTGCGCCGGTCCGATTCTCGGGCTGGTGTTGACCGGCGCAGCGCTGAACGGCGCCAGCGTGTCCACGTCGCTGGCGCTGCTGGCCTACGCCGCCGGGGCCGCGACCTCGCTGGCGGCGGCGCTGGGCATCGGCGGCCGCGTGCTGGCCGCAATGAAGCGGTCGATGGGCGCGAGCGAATGGCTGCGCCGCGCGCTGGGGGTGGCCGTGCTGGGCGGCGTGCTGGCGATCGCCACGGGCGCCGATACGGGGCTGCTGGCCCGCCTGTCGACCAGCGGGCCGGCATGGCTGGAGCAGGTGCTGGTCGATGCGGTGGGACTGCCTGCCGGCGCGCACTAGGCCTGAGGGGACCGAGAGGGACCGAGGGCGCCGCTCAGCGCCGCTCGCCCCTCGGTTCCAGATACGGTTCCACCCGCGCCTCCCGCATCGCGTAGCCGCTGTCGCCCATCGCCGTCTCGGCGCGCTCGACGCGCAGCACGCCCTCGATCCACACGGTATCCATCGTGCGGATTCCCTGCAGCGGCGCCTTGGTCTTCACGTGGACGACCTGATTGACGGGCGGCGGCGGCACGTGGATGCAGGCGCCGAAGTACGGCACCAGCAGGAATTCGCGGATCGCCTCGCCCTCGCCGCCCAGCGACACCACGAAGCCCGGCAAGCGCACCGGCGAGCCGTCGAGCGACGGTTCGACCGGCGCCTCCTGCCAGTAGCGCTTTGCCTGCTCCAGCGCGGCCTGCGCGCGCGGATCGCCATCCTCCATCTGCGCCAGATCGAGGCCCTTCAGCGGCGCCAGCGGGTCCCATCCCTTCGGCAGCAAGGCGTCCCATTCGATTTCGCGATAGCTGGTGGGCGCAGCAGCGGCAGCAGGTCCCTGGCGTTCCAGCGTTTCGCCGATCGCGTATTTCGGCCGCGCCGCCGACGATGACCCGGACGCCTCCGCCGAATCGCCGCCGCGGCGGATCCACCAGAGGCCCGCGGCGCTCACGCCCGCCACCACCGCGAAGCCGCCTGCCGCGCGCAGCCACTTGCGGCGCCGCGGGTTGGTTTGCGCCGGGGTTGGCGTTTCGGTTCGCGTTTGCCTTGTCATGCCTTATGTCCTTGGATTGAGCCCGTCCGCCAGGCTCAGGCGGTAGGCGCGCCATGCCGGCAGCAGGCTCGCTGCAAACCCGGCCAGCACCAGCGCCGCCAGGATCGGCAGCTCCGCCGCGCTCGGCCAGGACACCGGCAACGCCACGCCAAGGCGCGCCTCGAGCCAGCCGGCCAGCAGCGCGCTGGTCAGCGACAGCAGCGCCACGCCCGCGGCGACGCCGGTCAGCATCAGCATCATGCCTTCGATGGCGAGCAAGGCCAGGATATCGCGCGGCCGCGCCCCCGCCGCGCGCAGGATCGCCAGTTCGCGGCGCCGCTCGCCGAGCGCCGCCAGGATCGACGAGGCCAGGCCCGCCAGTCCGATCACCGCGACCATCGCCGACACCGCACGCAGCGCGTTTTCGGCGATATCGACGAGGTCCCACAGCGCGTCGAGCGCCACGCCGGGCAGCACCGCCATCAAGGGCTCGCGCGTGTCCTGCGCGATCTCCCGCTGCAGCGCGAAGACGCGCGAGCGCAGCTTCAGGCCGACCAGCACCGCGGTGACGCTGTCGGGCGTCAGGTCGAACCGCCGCAGATGCTCGGGCGCGATCGCCGCGCCGGGCACGCGCGTGCCGCCCTGGAAATCGAGATGGATGGCCTGCATCGCCTGCAGGCCGATATGGATCGTGCGATCGACCGGCGTGCCGGTCGGCGCCAGGATGCCGACCACGGTAAAGGGCTTGTCGCCGTGCTCCAGGCGCAGCGCGCCCGGGGCCGCCACATCGCCATGGGTCAGCACGATCTGTTGTCCGATGCGATAGCCCAGGCGCCGGGCGACCTCGGCACCGAGCACCGCGTCGAACATGCCGTCAATCTTGCCGTCAACGCTGCCGTCAACGCTGGCGCCACTCGTCCCATCAGCCCCGCCGTCAATCTTCTCGCCGAAGGGCCGGCCCTGCGCGAGCCGCAGCGCGCGGCCGTCGCCATGGCGAAAATGCTCGAAATAGGCGGCCGTGGTCGCCAGCACCGGAAAGCCGCGATGCGAATCTCCCAGCGACAACGGGATCGTCCATGCGACCTGCGGATGGCTGCCGAGGCGTTGCACGCTGTCCCAACCGATGTTGTTGGTCGCGCCGCCGAGCCGGAAGACCGCATACAGCACCAGCTGGATCGGGCTGGTGCGGGCGCCGACGATCAGGTCCGTGCCCGACACCGATTGCGCGAAGCTGGCGCGTACCTGATGGCGGACCCGCTCGATGCCGAGCAACAGCGCCGTCGACAGCGCAATCGCCAGCACCATCCAGACCAGGTTGGCGCGGCGGTTCCAGGCGCTGCGCGCGGCAATCGCGATCAACGCCGTCATGGCCGTCCCCTCATGCCCGTCCCCTCATGCCGGCCGCTCATGTCCGCTCCTCACACTCGCCGCTCATGTCCGCCCCCTGATGCCCGCGTCTGAGGTCCGCCCCTGATGCCGTTTCTCCCTCTCCGGCGGCCGGCATCGTGAAGCGCCGGTCGAAGCCGGCCGCCAGCCGATCGTCGTGGCTGACCATCACCAGTCCGGCGCCGGAGGCGCGGCACTCCCGCTGCAGCAGCGCCATGAATGCGCCCTGCCGGGCGGCATCGAGAGAAGACGTGGGCTCGTCGGCCAGGATCAGTTCGGGCCGCCCCAGCAGCGCGCGCGCCGCGGCCACGCGCTGCTGCTGTCCCACCGACAGCTGCGCGGCGGGGCGCTGCCACAAGCTGGAAGGCATATCGAGCCGTTCGAGCAGCATGCCGGCCGCCTCCGTCACGCCTCCGGCTTGCTCGCAGGCGCGGGCCTTGCGGCTCGCGGAGAAGCGGCACGGCAGCAGCACGTTGTCCAGCACGGACAGATAGGGCAGCAGGTTCAGCTGCTGGAAGATGATGCCGATGTGGTCGGCGCGAAAGCGGTCGCGCCGGGCGGCCGGCAGCGCCGTCAGGTCGGTGCCGGCGACACGGATGGAGCCCTGGCGCGGCGCCACCACGCCGGCCAGCAGCGACAGCAGCGTGGTCTTGCCGCTGCCGCTCGGGCCGGACACGAACAGATGCTCGCCGCGAGCCAGTTCGAACGAATGCAGCGCCAACGCGCCGCCATCGCGCCCGGGCCAGCGAAAGGCGAGATTCCTGGCGGCGACGAGCGGCTCGCCGCGCTGCGCCTGTGGCATCGCGTCCGCCATCGCCCTCACCAGCGCAGGCGCGCCTGCGCCGGCGTCAGCGTCGCGCCCGACTGGCGCTTGTCGGTGGCGAGCTGCGCGGCAATCCGGCTGACGCCGGGGAACAGGCCGAACACGCGCACCTCGAGCGAGCGCAATGCCTCGGGCCGCGCGCAGCGGAAGCGGTAGTCCGCATCGAGGTCCGCATGCTGGTGCTCGCCCTGCGGCTCCCCGCGCGGCGCTTCGCCCTCGCCGGTCAGGCCGTGATGCAGCGCGCCGAAATGAACCTGCGCGGCCTCCAGGCGGCAATCCGCTTCGGGCGACGGCAGGAACAACGCCGCGCCGTCGCGCAGGCGCGCGATCGCCTGACGGACCTTCGCCCGCTCGGCGTCGGTGCGCGGCAGGCGCTCGAAGCCGAACACGTTGTCCAGCGGCGAGGCCAGAGAAATGGACAGCACCGGCCCTTCCACCGCGACGTCGAGCGTGGCCTGGCCATGGATATGCGGCTCCGCGGCGTGGGCGGGCGCGGCCATGGCGCTGATGGTGATCGCGGTGACGGTCATCGCGGTGATGGCCCTCGCGACGAAGGCGATGACCCGCAGCGGGCGCGAGAGTAGCGAATACATGTGTCGATCGTCCTTCTGCAACTCCCGTCCGTTCGCGGGGCGGGATAAAAGCGCGCACGCCTTTTGGGGCGTGCGTCGATCGATTAATGATAACTTATTATCAGTAGAGGGCCTGCAGGCCTCGCCGGCCACCCCGCGCCGGGGCGCGCGGGCTGGCGGGACACACGCTATCGCGACGGCGCCAGCACGGACGCATCGATCGCGTCCAGCGTGGGCTTGCCCGTCAGCGCCATCGCGACCTCCAGCTCGGCCTGCAGCAGCGTCAGCATATGCGCGACGCCCGGCATGCCGCCGACCGCCAGGGCATGGAGCACCGGCTGCCCGAGCAGCACCGCGGTCGCGCCCAGCGCGATCGCCTTGACGATATCGGTTCCGCGCCGGATGCCGCCATCCAGCAGGATCGGCACCCTGCCGCCAACTTGCGCCGCGATGGCCGGCAGGCAGTCGATCGTGGCCGGTACGGTGTCGAGCGTGCGCCCGCCATGGTTCGAGACGACGATGCCGGCGACCCCGGCGCTCAGGGCCGGCTCGACGTCCTGCGGGTTCAGCAGCCCCTTGACCAGCACCGGCAGCGAGGTCTTCCGACACAGCGCCTCGATATCGCGCCATGTCGGCGCATGCTTCAGCATGCCTCGGAACACCGGGCTGCCGTTGCTGGTGCTGACCGGCGCAACCGGCGGATACGCCGCGAGATTGACGGCCCCAACATCGTCCGGAAGGCGGAAGCCCGCGCGCTGCTCGATATTGCGGACACCGCTGACCGCGGCGTCGATCGTCACGACGATCGCCTTGTATCCGGCCTGCTCGGCGCGGCGCACCAGGTCGGCCGTATCCTGCGGCCGCGGCTGGAAATACAGCTGGAACCACAGCGGCACCGCCGACGCCTTCGCAATCTCCTCGAGCGTCACGCTGGCCTGCGTGGCGACCGTCATCCAGGTGCGCGTCAGCGAGGCCGCCTGCACCGTCGCCAGTTCGCCGTCCGGATGCACCAGCCGATGGAAGGCCGTCGGCGCGAGCAGGATCGGATATTCCAGAATTTCGCCGAACAGCGTGCGGCGTGCCGACGCCTGCGACATGTCGACCAGCGCCCTCGGCATCAGCCGCAGCCGCTCGAAGGCGGCAGCGTTCTCGTGCTGCGTGATGCCATCCGCCGCGGCTCCCGCGATATAGGCGCGCACGCCCGGTTCCACCCGTTCGTGAAAGCGCCGCTCGTAGTCGCGCAGCGAGACGGTATCCGGGGGAATCTGCCAGCGCGTCACAGCTCGGCCCAGCGCCGCAGCAGGTTGTGATAGTGATTGACCAGGGCCAGCACGGCGTCCTTGTCATCGCCCAACTGCTTGCGGATCTCGATGATGGCGAGATCGAGTTCGTACAGCATGCGCCGCTGGCCGTCGTCCTTGACCATCGACTGCGCCCAGAAGAACGATGCCCAGCGCGTGCCCCTGGTGACCGGCGTCACCGTGTGCAACGACGAGGCGGGATAGACCACCAGATGCCCGGCCGGCAGCTTGACGGTATGCGAGCCGTAGAGGTCCTGGATCACCAGCTCGCCGCCTTCGTACTCATCGGGATCGGACAGGAACAGCGTGCTGGAGACATCGGCGCGAATGCGCATGCCGCCCGTTCCCGGCACCGTGCGGATCGCATTGTCGACATGGGTGCCGAAGGTCATCGCGCTCTCGTAGCGATTGAACATCGGCGGCAGGACGCGCAGCGGCAGCGCGGCCGAGTGGTAGGTCGGGTTGCGGCCCAGCGCGGTCAGCACCAGCTCGCCGAGCTCGCGCGCCTCGGCGCTGTCGACCGGAATCTGCAGGTTTTGCTTGGACTTCGCCGCCAGATCGCCGGCGGTCACGCGCCCGTCGACCCATTGCGAGCGCGCGAGGCGTTCCCGGCAATACCGGACTTCTTCGGGGGTCAGCACATCGGGGATCTGGACCAGCATGGCAACGTTGGCGGAAGGAAACAGGCGGCGGGCGGCGGAAAGCCCGATTCTAGCGGCTTCCCTGAAAAGGCTTCCCGAATAGGGCTCGCGAAAAACGTTCCCGCCAGAAGAGGGCTCGCACACAGGAGCCCGTCCCCAGAAACGAAGGGACCGCACACTGCCGGCCCCTTCGTTTCCGCTTAGAACGTCATGCCGACGTTCAGCAGGAACGTCCTGCGCGAGGTCGGCACCGCGCGCACGGCGCCGAACGAGGACTGGTAGTTCAGATGGTCCGTCAGGTTGTAGCCGTTCAGCGAAATCCGGTACTTGCCGACCTTGTACGCGATCATCGCGTCGAGCGAGAAGTTGTCCGGCATCTTCGCGGTGTTCGCCGAATCCGCCCAATAACCCGTGGCGTACTGCAGGCCGCCGCCGATGGTCAGCTTGCCCGGCACCGGCAGCAGCGTATGCGGGATGTCATAGGCGGTCCACAGCGTGACGTTGTGGCGCGACACGCCCGGCGCCGCATTGCCGACGATCGCGCCATTGGTGGCCGACGTCACCTCGCCGCTCAGGTAGGCATAGGCGACATTGGCGGTCCAGCCGCCGACGATGCGGCCGCTCAGGCCCACTTCCACGCCGCGGATCTTGCGGCCTTCGCCCGAGTCGGAGAAGCCGTTGGTGATATCGCCGGTCACCGGATCGACCGTGTAGGCATTGGCCTTCCTGGTCTGGAAGATCGCGCCGGTCAGGCCGAGGCGCTTGTCGAGGAAGTCGACCTTGGCGCCCACCTCGATAGTGTCCGAACGCTCGGGCTCGTTGCCGACGCCGTTCTGCGGCACTTCCGACGCGACGCCGCCGACCGCCACCGCGATATCGGTGCCCACCGGCCGGTAGGTGCGCGAGAACGAGGTGTAGAACATCGCGTCCTTGGTCGGCTCCCAGATCGCGCTGATCGACGGGCTCAGCTTCTTCGAGTCGGCCTTGCCGCCCAGCGTCGAGGCGCTGGTCGAGAATTCGCTCTGGAAGTAGTCCCAGCGCAGGCTGCCCAGCAGCGAGAGCTTGTCGTTCAGCCAGACGCGGTCGTTGGCGAACACGCCGACATTGGTCGCATTGGCGTCGCGCGTGTTGCCGTACACGACCGTCGCGTTCGGGCTGTTGTCGAAGACCGGATTGACGACGGTCTGGTTGTTGTTGCGGCCGGTCCAGGTGCCCAGGCTGCGATGGTCGCGCTGGTAGATCGTATCGAGGCCGACCATCGCCTTGTGGCGCAGGCTGCCGGTCATGAACTCGCCCTTGGCGCTCAGCACGTTCTGCACGCCCCAGCCGCGCTGCAGATAGGTCATGCCGCCGCCGGCGCCGTACGACAGCGCGACGTTGCCGCCGGACAGCAGCCGCTGCAGGTTGGCGGCATTGATGCCGGCCGGATTGGTCGCCGAGAAATCGCGCTCGTAGTAGCTGAAGCGCGTGTCATTGCTGATGGTGATGCCGTTGTCGAGCTTCGTCTTGAAGTTCGACGACACCACGTGCGCATCGGTCCTGTCGCGGTCGGTGTTGCGGACGTACGAGGTCGACGACGAAATGCCCGGCACGCCGTACTCCGTCAGCGGACGGTAGATGCCATCGGAACCCTGCGCGACGGGCACACCGAAGTCCGGCGCGCCGGTGCGGCGCAGGTACGAATAGTTCAGGTGCCACTCGGTACTGGTGCCCAGGCCCGTGCCGAAATCGATCGCCAGGCCGCGGCGGTCATCGCCGATGTGGTTGCGGTCGGCCACCCGGCCGTTCTGGAACATGCCGTTGATGCGCAGCGCCGAGGTGTCGTTCAGGCGGAAGTTGCTGTCGACCGTGGTGCGATAGGTGTCTTCGGTGGCGAAGCCCTGATCGATGCTGGTGCTGGTATGCAGGTTCGCCTTCTTGGTGGTCTGGTTGATCAGGCCGCCGACATTGCCCACGCCGAAGCTCTCGCCCGACGGTCCCTTGATCACCTCGACGCTTTCGGTATTGAACGCATCGCGCTTGTAGGCGCCGAAGTCCCGCAGGCCGTCGACGTAGATGTCGCCCTTGGCGGACAGGCCGCGAATGCGGAACTGGTCGCCGTTCTGGCCGCCGTTGCCCTCGCCGGTCGAGATCGTGATGCCCGGCACGTTCTTCAGGATCTGCTCGAGCGAGGTGGCGTGCTGCTGCTCGATGACCTCCTGCGGCACCACGTTGATCGTCTTCGGCGTTTCGCGGACCGTGTCCGGCAGCCGCGAGATGCCGAGCGGCGCGTCGTTGGTGTTCTGGATGGCGTCGCCGGAAACGGTGACCTGAGGCAGCACGTTGCCGCCGGTCTTCGCGCGTCCAGCCGAGGTGTCCGCGTCCGCCGCCACCTGGGCATGGGCCGCGAGGGGAATCGTCGACACCGAAATCACCAGACCCGCGGAAGCGCCTGAGACCAGCAGGCGGATGGCGTTCGCTATTTTTCTTTGCTGCACGGAGGACTCCAGAGAAGGACAACGGACATGACGCTGCCGAGCCTCCGCT
Source organism: Cupriavidus cauae (assembly GCF_008632125.1). Taxonomy (GTDB): domain Bacteria; phylum Pseudomonadota; class Gammaproteobacteria; order Burkholderiales; family Burkholderiaceae; genus Cupriavidus; species Cupriavidus cauae. The sequence goes on along the minus strand of NZ_VWRN01000015.1, from coordinate 34,238 downwards.
GGAAACGATTAGCACCCTCCCCGTCAAAGAGGTGAACACCGCATTTCGGCGCTGCCGCTACGGCAGGCATTCAGCAACCGTCAAAATGCGAATGATTACTATTTGATGTTGCCGGCGTTTGTTGATTTGTGGCGGACCATTGCAGCGGGGACGCGTTGACACAATTCGCCACAATCGGGATGCACCGGTCCGGCGGCCGCCCCCGCCTTCGTTCCCGCCTTCGTTCCCGCCTTCGTTCCCGCCTCGGCTCGCCTCCGGCGCTTGCCGGCCTGCGGCCTAGTTCGGCAGCTCGATGACGGCCCGCAGGCCGCCCTCCGCCCGGTTGTGCAGCGTGACGTCGCCGCCGTGGGCGCGGATGCAGGAACGCGCGATCGCCAGGCCCAGGCCGAGCCCGCCGGTGTCGGCGCTGCGCGCGGAGTCGAGCCGCGTGAACGGCTCGAACACCCGCTCCAGATGCTCGGCATCGATCCCCGGGCCCTCGTCGTCGACTTCGATGCGCAGCGCAGGCCGGACCTTGTCGGCCGCGACACGAATGCAGACCTGCCCGTAGCGCGCGGCGTTGTCGATGATGTTGCTGAGCCCCCGCTTCAGATGAACGGGGCGGCAACGATAGAACAGCGTCGGGTCCGGCCGCGATTCGCAGCGGACCTCGCGCCCCTGCACGGTCTGCTGGTCGACGATTTCCTGGATCAGTTCGTCCAGCCTGACGTCCTGGGTCGGCTCCTGCAGCGCATCGTCGCGCGCGAACTGCAGCGCCCCTTCGACCATCACGCTCATGTCGTCCAGCGTCTTGACCATCGCCTCGCGCAGCTCGGCGTCGTCGATCAGCTCGGCGCGGATGCGCAACGAGGTCAGCGGCGTGCGCAGGTCATGCCCGATGGCGGCAAACATCTGCGTGCGTCCGTTGACGAAGCGGGTCAGGCTCTCCTGCATGTCGTTGAAGGCCTGGGTGATCTCCCGCACGCCGCTGAGCCCGTCGGGCGCGGGAAGAATGACGCGCTCGCCGCGGCTGACGCGCTTCGACGCCTCGGTCAGCAGCCGCAGCGGCCGCATGATGCGCCGTCCGAACAGCAGCGCGATGATCGCCGTCGGCAGCATGCCGACCAGCAGCGAGAACGTCAGGACACGGGACCAGTGCGCGGGGACCATCGTCGGCCAGTGCCGGCTGTGCAGCCAACGTCCGTTGGGCAACCGGACCTCGACGTCCAGCGCCAGCGCATGCGTCCGGCTGAACGCGCGCTCCAGCCAGTTGCCGCCGCGTTGGCTGCTGCGCTCGGGTTCGGCCTGCTGCAGGCGGACATGGATCGGCACCTGGTCCGCCACATCGAGCAGGCTGCGCAGCCGCTGCGCCAGCGCCCGCTCCTGCTCGCCCATGCCGTAGGGGTCAGGCGAGGCATACGAGGCGAGCCGGAACGTCGAATCCGGCAGGCTGATGTCCTCGAGCAGGGCATCGGCATTGGCGGATCGGCCGGCCAGCCGGTAGGCGGACAGGATGCGGGTCTCGATGGTCCGCACCGACAACGGATGCAGCGTGGCATTGTCGGCGCGCCACCACGACAGCGCGACCACGGCGAACACGTGGGCGGCCAGCATCGCCAGCAGCCACAGGGCCACGAGCTGGCCCGACAGGCTGCGCGGGAACCATTTCATGACGGCAGGACCGAGACCTTGGTCGCGAGCAGATAGCCGTCGCCGCGGACGGTCTTCAGCATGCCGGGATGCCGCGGATCGGGTTCCAGTTTCTTGCGCAGGCGGCTGACCTGGCTGTCGATGCTGCGGTCGAACGTCATCGTCCCGGAGCGCTGCGTCATGTCGAGCAGTTGGCTGCGGCTCAGCACGCGATTGGCGTTTTCGACCAGCGCCCGCAGCAGATGGAATTCGGCGGTGCTGAGCGGCACCTCCTCGTCGCGCGGATTGCGCAGCGCCCGCGTCCGCGTATCGAAGGTCCAGCCGCAGAAGGTGAAGCGGTATTCCCGGGGGACTGGCACCTCGCTGGGCTCGCGCGCCTCCGGCACGCGGTTGCGGCGCAGCACGCTGCGGATGCGGGCCACCAGCTCGCGCGGATCGAAGGGCTTGACCACATAGTCGGCCGCGCCGATCTCCAGGCCGGCGATCCGGTCGGCCTGCTCGGTCATCGCGGTCAGCAGGATGACCGGCGTTCCCACATGCTCGGACACATAGCGGCACAGCGACAGCCCGTCTTCTCCTGGCAGCATGATGTCCAGGATGATCAGGCTGTAGCGGCGCTCTTCCAGCCGCTGGCGCATCGCCTTGCCGTCGGCCACGGCCTCTACGTCGAAATCGAAGCGCCTGATGTAAGTCGACAAGGGATCACGTATGTCCTTGTGGTCGTCGACGATCAGGATGCTGGGACGGGTGTCCATTCTGCTCACACTGCTATCAATAAACGAGAATCGTTATCGTATTCTACAGTGAGGGGGCTTGGCCCCACCCGTCGGCGCCGCATCGAGATCGGCGGCATATGCCTCCCGGGAATGACGGGCACCGCGCCGGAGCCAAAGCGCCGCCTAATTGCAGGCGACGTGCAGGCGACGTGCGGGCGGCGTGCGGCATCCGGTCGCACACCGGCCACCGCGCTTGCCGCGCCGCATCATTCCGTTCTAAACTTTCACAAATTCCTGAAAATTCAAAAAAGACAAACATGCAACTCTCGCCCCTGGTCCAGCGCTTCGTCCTCCATTTCGGCGAAATGGGAAGCCGCTGGGGCATCAACCGTACCGTCGGCCAGATCTACGCGCTGCTGTTCACCGCGGCGCGCCCGCTCAATGCCGACGAGATCGCCGAGTCGCTGGGCTTCTCCCGCTCCAACGTCAGCATCGGGCTGAAGGAACTGGAGTCGTGGAACCTGGTACGGCTTTCGCACCAGCCGGGCGACCGGCGCGAGTATTTCTCCGCGCCGGACGATGTCTGGGCCATTTTCCGGACCCTGGCGGAGGAACGCCGCCGCCGGGAGATCGATCCGACTTTGTCGATGTTGCGGGAAGTTCAGCTCGAAACGCCGTCCGATCCCGACGACAAGCACGCCCAGCGGCGCATGCAGGAGATGTACGAACTGATCCTGCTGGTGACCGGCTGGTTCAGCGACATGCAGAAGCTGGATGTCGCCACCCTGGAAAAATTGATGCGACTCGGTTCCCGCGTGACTAAGCTGCTGGAAGTGAAGGACAAGCTATCCGGGGCCCTTGGCGGCAAACCCGCCGAAGGCAAGCGCAAGCCGGCTCGCACCAAGAAGGAGTAGTGCCCCATGTTGTCGTCGCTCGACCCGATCCTGCTGGCGCGGATCCAGTTCGCCGCCAATATCACCTTCCATATCCTGTTCCCCACCATCAGCATCGCGCTCGGCTGGGTGCTGCTGTTCTTCAAGCTGCGCTACGGCAAGACCGGCGACGAGCGCTGGATGGCGGCCTACCGCTTCTGGGTCAAGGTGTTCGCGCTGACCTTCGCGCTCGGCGTGGTCAGCGGCATCACGATGAGCTTCCAGTTCGGCACCAACTGGCCCGGCTATATGGAGACCGTCGGCAATATCGCCGGGCCGCTGCTGGCCTACGAGGTGCTGACCGCGTTCTTCCTGGAGGCCACCTTCCTCGGCATCATGCTGTTCGGCATGCGCCGCGTCAGCAACCGCACCCATACGATCGCCACGCTGCTGGTGGCCGGCGGCACCACGCTGTCGGCGTTCTGGATCCTGGCGCTGAACTCGTGGATGCAGACGCCGGCGGGCTTCGAGATGATCGACGGCAAGGCCCATGTGGTCAGCTGGCTGCAGGTGATCTTCAACCCGTCGTTCCCGTTCCGCCTGACCCATATGCTGATCGCCTCGGGGCTGACGGTGTCCTTCCTGCTGGCCGGCATCGCCGCCTATCGCTGGCTGCGCAACGACCGCTCGCCGGAGGTCCGCTCGACCATGCGCACCGGCGTGATGGTGGCGGCGGTGCTGATCCCGCTGCAGATCGTCGTCGGCGACCTGCATGGCCTCAATACGCTGGAACACCAGCCGGCCAAGATCGCGGCGATGGAGGGCATCTGGACTACCGGCAAGAGCGTTCCCGCGGTGCTGTTCGGCTGGCCCAACGCGGTGACGCAGAGCACCGACTGGGAGATCTCGATCCCCAAGCTCGCGTCCTTCTATCTGACCCATACCTTCGACGGCGAGGTCAAGGGCATCGACGCCTTCCCCGGCAAGCATCCGCCCGTGGCGCCGGTGTTCTTCGCCTTCCGCATCATGGTCGGCATCGGCATGCTGATGCTGCTGGTCTCCTGGCTGGCGGCCTGGCAATTCAAGCGGCGCGGCGAGCCGTCCCGCGCCGTGGCGCGCCTGCTGCTGGCGATGACCTTCTCCGGCTGGATCGCGCTGGTGGCCGGCTGGTATGTCACCGAGATCGGCCGCCAGCCCTACCTGGTCTACGGCGTGCTGACCACCGCGGAGGCAGCCTCGAAGGTGCCGGCGACGATGGTCGCCTCGACCCTGCTGATGTACCTGTCGCTGTATCTGCTGCTGATTGCCGCCTATATCTCGGTGGTCTTCTATCTGGCCCGCCGCGCCGGCACCGATCCGGCCATCGACGAACCGGAAATCGAAACCCCTCAACCCGTCATCGGCGGCAAGCCACGTAGCGCGCAATGACCGACCTGTCCCAACCCGCCGGCTGGATGCCGCTGGTCTTCCTGGCCCTGATGGGGCTGTCGATGCTGATCTACGTGATCCTGGACGGCTACGACCTGGGCGTCGGCGTGCTGCTGCGGCGCGCCGACGACGCCGACAAGGACACGATGATCGCGTCGATCGGCCCCTTCTGGGATGCCAACGAGACCTGGCTGGTGCTCGGCGTCGGCCTGCTGCTGACGGCCTTCCCGATGGCGCACGGCGTGATCCTGACCAATCTGTACCTGCCGGTCGCGCTGATGCTGGCCGGGCTGATCCTGCGCGGCGTCGCCTTCGACTTCCGCGTCAAGGCCCGCGCCCACCACAAGCCGTGGTGGAACTGGGCCTTCTATGGCGGCTCGCTGCTGGCCTCGTTCTCGCAGGGCCTGATGCTGGGGCTCTATATCACCGGCTTCGAATACGGCTGGCTCGACCTGCTGTTCGCGGTGGTGGTGGGGCTGTGCCTGGTGGCGGGCTACTGCCTGCTCGGCGCCAGCTGGCTGATCATGAAGACCACCGGCAGCCTGCAGGCGCGGGCGATCTACTGGGCCCGGCGCAGCCTGTGGCTGACCGGCGTGGGCGTGGCCGCCATTTCGGTGGTGACGCCGCTGGTCAGCGAGCGGATCTTCGACAAATGGTTCTCGCTGCCGAACATCATCCTGCTGGCGCCGATTCCGCTGATCACGGTGGCGCTGTTCGTGATCATCGACCGGCTGCTGCGGCGGATGGGGCCGATGCAGAAGGCCGGCAACGACCGCTGGGCGTGGGTGCCGTTCGTCGGCACCGCGGTGATCTTCCTGATGGCCTTCAACGGCCTGGCCTACAGCCTGTTCCCCTACCTGGTGGTCGACCAGCTCGACATCTGGCAAGCCGCCAGCGCCCCGGAATCGCTGGCCGTGATCCTGATCGGCGCGGTGATCGTGCTGCCGACCATCCTCGGCTACACGATCTACGCCTACCGCGTGTTCTGGGGCAAGGCCACCGACCTTCGTTACTATTAGGCTGTCTAACCAGCGCCGAAACAGCATTGAAGCGGCATTGAAGCGGCATTGAAACGGCGCTGGAACGGCGCAGCAGGGGCGCCAGAGCGGCGCTCCCCGAAGCGCCGATCCACTGAAGACGGCACGAGATCGGGCAGGCATGAAGGGCAGCGAAGGAAGCAGACAGGGGCTGAATGCCGCGGCGGCGCGTCCGGGCAGCGTGGTCCGGCGCGTGCGCGAACAGGCCGGCGCGCATGTGCGCGCGCTGACCCGCAGCAACTCCGGCCTGACGCTGGACTACGACAATCCCCCGGGCGATCCGGGCCTGTTCGGGCCGGACGCGGTCTGCTGGCGCGTGCATGGCGACTTTCCCGCGATGCTGGCCGGCGGCGTCAGCGCGCTGCTGATGCAGACCATGCACCCGCTCGCGCTGGCCGGCGTGTGGGACCACTCCAGCTTCCGTACCGACATGCAGGGACGCCTGGGCCGCACCGCGCAGTTCATCGCCGGCACCACCTATGGCAACCGCGCCGACGCGATGCGGCTGATCGAACGGGTGCGCCGCATCCACGCTGGGGTCACCGGCACCGCGCCCGACGGCCGTGCTTATGCGGCAAGCGACCCCGCGCTGCTGACCTGGGTCCATGTCGCCGAGGTTTCGAGCTTTCTCGCCGCCTACCTGCGCTATGTCGGCCCGCTATCCCACGCCGAACAGGATCGCTATTACGACGAGGTGGCCCTGGTGGCCGAGCTGCTCGGGGCGACCGAGGTGCCGCGCTCGCGCGACCAGATCGCGGCATATCTGGACAGGATGCGCCCGCAACTGCTGGTCACCGAGCGCACTCATGAAGTGGTGCGGCTGGTGATGCAGATGCCGGTCGCCAACCCGCTGCTGGTGCCGGCGGTACGGATCATGGCCGATGCCGGCATTGCGCTGCTGCCGGAGTGGGTGCGACGCGAACTGGGGCTGGCCGGGGCGAACGTCAGCGCGCTGCGGCGCCCGCTGTCGCTGGCCGGCATGCGCGTGCTGGCGCCGACGCTGCGCTGGTCGCTCGGCGGCGGACTGGCGGCGCGCGCCCGGCGGCGTGCCGCCGCGGCGCCGCGCTGAGGCCGCCCCTCCCGGATTACGCACCCTACTGCACGGCGGCAATCGATCGCGTTGCCGCGTCCCCGCTTACGCCCCTTGCTCCGCCGGGGGAATCGATCGCACTTGCCGCATCCCCGCCGACTTACGCTCCCTGCCCCGCGGCAGGAATCGAATGCACTTGCCGCATACCGGCCGCCGCGCGCCGGCCCGCCCGCTTGCGGGCCCAGATCACCACGCCCGTCACACACAGCGTGGCCACCACCAGTCCCATCAGCGAGATCAGTACCCGCCCTGGCAGGCCGAGAATGCGGCCGGAATGCAGCGGGAATTGCGCCTGCAGGAACAGATCGCCGGCGCTGCCGGTGCCCGGAAGGCTCCCGCCTGCGGGCGCAAGCGTCTTGCCATCGAAGTACAGCCAGTTGTTGCCCAGGCCCCCGTCGCCGTGGTCGTTGCCGGCCTCGAAGAAGCCCACGCCATAGAGGCCGTACGGCGACGAGTAGAAGATGCCGCCGGCCGGCTCGGTCCAGCCGCGGCGCGCCCCTTCCGCACGTGCCGCGGCCAAGACCTGCTCGCGCGTGACCGCCGGTTCGTGCGGCCGGTCCAGCGGGCGCGGCGTGCGCTTGTCGAATTCGTTGGGGCTCAGCGGCGACAGCTTGGCCACCAGCGGCCGCATCACCTGCGTCTCGAGATTCATCGAGATCGACGTCACGGCCAGCAGCAACAGCAGGCCCCACAGCCAGACCGCGCCCGAGCGATGCAGGTCGAAGTTCAGCGCATAGCCGCCCTTGCGCCAGCGGAAGGCGAAGGACTTGCGCCATGCGGCACGGCTCGGGAACGACAGCCACAGCGCGATCAGGCAGTCCAGCGCCCACGCCATCGCGATCAGCCCCATGAACCATTTGCCCAGCTCGATGCCCCAGCCGTCGGGGATATGCATCGTGTAGTGCAGCTTGTAGAGGAAGGGCAGCAGGTTCTCGCGCGACAGCGAGACCGCGCCCCACATCCGGCGCGCCTGGATCTCGCCGGTGACCGGGTCGACCGCGATCTGGTTGAAGCCCAGGTCGAAAGGCTTGCCGGTGGCCGGATCGATCCGCCCTTCGACGAACATCGTCAGCGCATGGCCGGGCTCCAGCTCCAGCGGCGTATAGCTGATCCGCAGCCGCGGATCGGCCTGCTCGACGTGGCGTGCCAGCTCCAGCGCCGGCATCGGCGTGCCTTCGGTACGCGCGTGGAACAGCCCGGGATTGAGCCATTCATCGAGCTCGTGGTCCCACGAGATGATGGCGCCGGTCACTCCGGAGATGAACAGGAAGATGGCGGCGGCAAGGCCGAACCAGCGGTGCAGCCGGACAAGAAGTGAGCGCATGGGTCAGAGGGGGGACATTGTTCCTCTGACATTGACGAACGGTGGCGCGGAAGCGGAACCGGAACCGGAGCCGGAACCCGTTTCGGGACAGGAACCGCGCCCGGGTCCGCCGCCCTGTGCCCTGTGCCCTGTGCCCTGTGCCCCGTGCCCTGTGCCCTGTGCCCCGTGCCCTGTGCCCTGCGCCCCGTGCCCTGTGCCCCGTGCCCCGTGCCCCGGGCCCCGTGCCCCGGGCCCCGGGCCGCGTGGACCGCGCGGCGGCCCTGAGGCGGACTACGCCAGGCTGATCCAGGTCGTCTTCAGGTCCGTGTACTTGTCCAGCGCATGCAGCGACTTGTCGCGGCCCGAGCCGGACTGCTTGACGCCGCCGAACGGCACCGTGATGTCGCCGTCCATATAGCAGTTGACCCATACCAGCCCGGCCCGCAGCTGCCGGGACACGCGATGCGCGCGCGCCAGGTTCGCGGTCCACAGGCCCGAGCCGAGACCATAGGGCGAGTCGTTGGCCATCCGCAGCGCCTCCTCCTCGGTATCGAACACGGTCACGGCCAGCACCGGCCCGAAGATTTCCTCGCGCACGATCGACAGCGATTGCGCGGGACATTCGAAGATGGTCGGCTGCAGGAAGTAGCCGCCGCTGTCGGCCCGGACACGCTGGCCACCCAGCCGCAGCCGGGCGCCTTCGCGCTGGCCGGCTGCCACATAGGACATCACGCGGTCGAGCTGGCGCGCGTCGACGATCGCGCCCATCGCGGAGGCCGGATCGAGCGGATCGCCGGGCTGCATGTTGGCGGCGCAGGCCTCGAGCTTCGCCATGAAGGCGTCGTAGATGCCGCGCTGCACGTACAGCCGCGAGCCCGCGATGCAGATCTCGCCCTGGTTGTTGAAGATGCCGATCGCCGCGGCCTGCGCCGCGCGGTCCAGGTCCGGGCAATCGTCGAACACGATATGCGGTGACTTGCCGCCGCATTCGAGCCAGACCCGCTTCAGGTTCGACTGTCCCGCATATTCCAGAAAGCGTTTGCCGGTCGCGGTCGAGCCGGTGAAGGCGATGCAGTCCACGTCGGGATGCCGGCCGAGCGCCTGCCCCGCCTGCGCGCCAAGCCCCGGCACGACGTTGAACACGCCGGCCGGAATGCCGGCCTCCTCGGCGAGCGCGGCCAGGCGCAGCGCGCTCAAGGGCGACTGCTCGGCCGGCTTGAGCACCACGCTGTTGCCGGCCGCCAGCGCGGGGGCGACCTTCCAGCTCGCCATCAGCAGCGGATAGTTCCACGGCACCACGGCCGCCACCACGCCCAGCGGTTCGCGCGTGATGGTCGCCAGCACGTTGGCATCGGTCGGCGCGATCTCGTCGTAGATCTTGTCGATCGCCTCGGCGTACCACGCGTAGGTGCGCGCCGACTCGGGGATGTCGTACAGCAGCGTGTCGGCGATCGGCTTGCCCATGTCCAGCGTTTCCAGCAGCGCCAGTTCCTCGCGATGCGCTTCGATCAGCGCGGCGAGCCGCAGCACAGCGTGGCCTTGCGCTCGCGGCGCGGCATGGCCGCCCACACGCCCTGCTCGAATGCCCTGCGCGCGGCGGCGACGGCGCGATCCACGTCGGCCTCGCCGCAGGCGGCCACCTTCGCCAGCACGGTACCGGTGGCCGGATCGATGCTGTCGAAGGTGGCGCCGTCGGCCGCGTCGGTCCATCTGCCGTCGATATAGGCCTGTCCGCGCAGGCTCGGGACGATCGACTGCGCGCGTTGGCGCCAATAGGCCAGGTCGTGAAGCTCGCTCATGAGGGTTGCCTCGAATCCAGGGTAGAAGAAGAAACCGCTGATGCCGCGCGTCCGGGCAGCGTCAGCGACAGCCCCGCGCCGACGATCAGCGCGATGCCGCCCATCGCCAGCGCATCCGGCCAGCGGCCGAACCACCATGCGCTGTAGACCAGCGCCAGCAGCAGATGGCAGTAGTTCAGCGGCGCCAGCGTGGAGGCCGGTGCCCGCTGCAGCGCCAGGATCAACAGCACCTGCGCCAGCGCGCTCATGAAGCCCATTGCAAGGATCGTCAGCCAGTCGATCAGATCCGGCCACACCGGCGGCAGGAAAAACGGCGCCGGCAAGCCGGTGGCGATCATGCAGATGACCGCCGCGAAGCCGTACTGCACCGTGGCATCGACCTTTCCGGCCATACGCCGGGTCAGCAGCTGCAGCAGCGCGTAGCCGAGCATGGCCGCCACCATCAGCGCCGTGCCGATCCACGACAACTGGCCGCCAGGACGCACGATCAACAGCATGCCGGCGAATCCCGTTGCCACCGCCAGCCACTGGCGCGCGCCGACGCGCTCGGCCAGCAGCCACGGCGACAACGCCACCACGACCAGCGGCGCCATGAAATAGATCGCGGTGGCCTCGGCCAGCGGCATCCACAACAGCGCGGTCATGAAGCAGGTGCCCATGACTGCCAGCATCAGCCCGCGCAACACCAGCAGGCCGCGATGGGGCGTGCGCCAGAAGCGCAGGCGGCCCGCGTTCGCCAGCATCGCGACGGCCACGGTGCAGGTGGCCGCATAACGCACCGCGTTCAGGAAGGGCGCCGGATAGCGCCCCACCAGATGCTTGGCGGTCGCATCGACCGTGGCGAACAACATCACCACGCACAGGAACAGCAGGCCCCCGCGCCACCAGCCGCCGTCGCGGCCCAGCGCGGCGTTCACGTGCCCGCCCGCGCCACCATCGCGCCGAGCAGCACGTTGGCGCCCGCTTCCAGATGCTCGGGCCTGGCGTCCTCGATCTCGTTATGGCTGATGCCGTCCTTGCAGGGCACGAAGATCATCGCGGTGGGCGCGACGCCGGCCATGTAGACCGCGTCGTGGCCGGCGCCGGTGACGATGTCCTGATGCCGGTAGCCGCGCGCCTGCGCTTCATTGCGCACGTGGGCGATCAGCTCCGGGTCGAACGGCGTCGGCGGGAAATACTGCACGTCGCGCACATCGACCTCCAGCGGCGTGCCGGTGGTGGTACCGGCGGCCAGCGCCGCGCAGGCCGCGCGAAAGCGCGCGTCCATCTCGGCGAGGCACGCCGCGTCCTCGTGGCGCAGGTCCACGGTGAAGGTCACGGCGCCGGGAATCACATTGCGCGAGGCCGGATGGGCATTGACCACGCCGACGGTGCCGCGTCCATGCGGCGCGAAATCGTTGGCGATGCGCACCACCTCCTGCATCAGGAAGGTGGCGCCATACAGCGCGTCGCGCCGCAGCGGCATCGGCGTCGGGCCCGCATGGGCCTCCATGCCGGTCACGGTCACGTCGTACCAGCGCAGGCCCAGCGAGCCGGTCACCACGCCGATCACGTTGTCGGCGGCTTCGAGGATCGGGCCCTGTTCGATATGGGCCTCGAAATAGGCCCCGACCTGGCGCCCGCCGACCTCCGCGGTGCCGGCATAGCCGATCGCCCGCAGTTCGTCCTCGACGCGCTTGCCGTCGCGATCGGTCGCGTCCAGCGCGGTCTTCAACGGGAAGATGCCGGCGAACACGCCCGAGCCCATCATCACCGGCACGAAGCGCGTGCCTTCCTCGTTGGTCCAGATCGCGACCTCGAGCGGCGCCTCGGTCTGGATGCCGCGATCGTTCAGCGTACGCACCACCTCCAGCCCGGCCAGCACGCCGAAGCAGCCGTCGAACTTGCCGCCGGTCGGCTGCGTGTCGATATGGCTGCCGGTCATCACCGGCGGCAGCGCGTCGTTGCGGCCGGCGCGCCGGCCGAAGATATTGCCGACCTTGTCCACGGTCACCGTCAGGCCGGCCTCGCGCATCCAGCCGGCCACCAGGTCGCGCCCCTGGCCGTCCAGTGCGGTCAGCGCCAGCCGCGCGTTGCCGCCCTTGGGCGTCGCGCCGATGCGCGCCAGCGCCATCAGCGATTCCCACAGCCGCTGGCCGTCGATCTTCAGTGTCGTCATCGTGATCTCCTTGGGAAGCGGGGCTCAGGCCATCGCGGGGGCAAAGCCCGACAGGAAGGTGTCCAGCGCGTGGCCGATGGCGTCGACCTCGTAGCCGCCCTCCTGCACCACGACCGTCGGCACGCCCAGCGCGTGGATGCGCTCGCCGATGCCGCGGTAGCCGTCCATGCCGACGGCCAGCACGCTGATGGGGTCGTCCACATAGGTATCGAAGCCCAGCGACAGCACCAGCGCCTGCGGCCGGTAGTCGCGCAGCGCGTCGAGCGCGCTGTCGAGCGCCGCCAGGAAGCCGGCGTCGCCCGTGCCGTGCGGCAGCGGGAAGTTCAGGTTGTAGCCGTAGCCCGCGCCGTAGCCGCGTTCGTTGGCATAGCCGGTATAGAAGGGGTAGTAGCCCGCGGGATCGGCATGCAGCGAGATCGTCATCACGTCCGAGCGCTGGTAGAAGATCTGCTGCGTGCCGTCGCCGTGGTGCGCGTCGACGTCGAGCACCGCCACCTTGCCGAAGCGCTTGAGCAGACCCTGCGCGGCGATCGCGGCGTTGTTGACGTAGCAGAAGCCGCCGGCGCGGTCGCTGTGCGCGTGATGACCGGAGGGCCGGCACAGCGCGTAGGCCATGCCGCCGTCCCCCTGCTCGCAGACGTAGTCCGCCGCGGCCACCGCGCTGTGGGCCGAGCGCAGGATCGAGCGCCAGCTGTGCGGGCCGAGCGGGCAGCTCAGGTCGCCGAGGTAATAGCCGGCCTGCGCGATCACCGAGTCGGTCGGGCAATCGGGCCGGCGGTTCTGGTCGAGCTTGCCGTTGTGGTACGGCGACAGATTGGGCAGCACCTCGACGCCCGGTTCGAAGCCGGGGCGCGCCAGCGCCTGCCAGCGTTCGTAGGCCTCGCACAGGAAATCGAGATAGGCCGCGCTGTGTACCGTTTCCAGCGGCGCACGGCCGTAGTCCGGCGCGACGGCCAGATCGATGCCGCGCGTGGCGAGCGTGGCCTGCAGCGCGGCGGCGCGTGCGGGCACGTCGGTCGGCTCGCACAGCCGGCCCGCGCGCATGAACTGGCGCGGCTGATGGAGCAACTGGTCATCCGAGAAGAAGGCACGCATATTGTCAGGTGTAGGTTTTGGGGCGGCTGTCGTGCGTAGCGCCAGCCGGCGCGACGCGTTCAGGAGGCGGCCTGCGCCTGGCGCGCCAGCGCCGCCGCGCGAATCTGCGACAGCGTGATGCCGGGCCCCACGCCGTCCGGGTCGTAGCGCAGCTCGAGCAGCGCGGGCAGCCGCTGCGTGTTGGCGAATTCCAGCGCGCGCGCAAACGCGGGTCCGAATTCCGCGTCGCTGCCCACCACTTCGCCGTGGCCGCGATAGGCGCGCACCAGTTCGCTGAAGTCCGGGTTGTCGAAGGTCAACGCGATGGTGCGGCCGGGAAACTCGCGCTCCTGGTGGGCGCGGATGGTGCCCCACATGCCGTTGTTGAAGACCAGCACGACGATGCCGAGCCGGTATTGCATCGCCACGCCCAGCTCCTGCAGGTTCATCTGGAAGCAGCCGTCGCCGGCATAGCAGACCACGGTGCGATCGGGGTATTCCAGCTTGGCCGAGATCGCCGCCGGCAGCCCATACCCCATCGAGCCCACGGTCGGCGTGAGGCTGGTGCCGACGCCCTGGAAGCGGTGGTAGGCGTGCGCAAACAGCGCGTAGTTACCGGCGCCCACGGTGATGCAGGCGTCAGGGGGCACGTGGTCGCGCACATGGCAGGCCACGGCATTCACATTCAGCGGGCCCGGCGCGGGTGCCGGCTCCTGCTGCGCCAGGTAGTCGCCTCGCGCCGCACGGGTCTGGCCCCCCCACGCCGGTTCGGCCGCGGGCCGCAGCGTATCGACGGCCTGCGCGAACGAGACCACGTCGGCGGCGATCGGCAGCGCGGACTGGAACACGCGGCCCAGCTCGTTGGCATCCGGATAGACGTGCACCAGCCGCTGGCGCGGCAGCGGGCTTTCCACCAGCGTGTAGCCCTCGGTGGTCGCCTCGCCCATGCGCGTGCCGACCGCGATCAGCAGGTCGGCATCGCGGATGCGCGCGCGCAGCGCGTCGCCCATGCCCCAGCCGACATGGCTGGCGAAATTCGGATGATGGTTGTCGAAGCATTCCAGCCGGCGCCAGGCAGCGCCCACCGGCAGCGCGAAGCGCTCGGCGAAGCCCTCGATCTGGCGCATCGACTGCGGCGTCCAGCCGGAGCCGCCGACCAGCAGGAAGGGCCGCTGCGCCTGCGCCAGCAGCGTTTCCAGCGATGCCATTGCCGCCGGGGTCGGCGCCGCATGCGCACGCTGGTAGCGCGGCAGATCGGGCACCGTGGCCTTGCCCCACAGCGTGTCCTCCGGCAGCGCCAGCACCACCGGCCCGGGCCGGCCGCTGGTCGCCACCGCGAAGGCGCGCGCGACGAACTCGGGAATGCGATCGGTGCGGTCGATCTGCGCGACCCACTTCGCCATCTCGCCGAACATGCGGCGATAGTCGATCTCCTGGAACGCCTCGCGCTCGATGAAGTCGTTGCCGACCTGGCCGACGAACAGGATCATCGGCGTCGAGTCCTGATAGGCCGTGTGCACCGCGATGCTGGCATTGGTCGCGCCAGGGCCGCGCGTCACGAAGCAGATGCCGGGCTCGCCGGTCAGCTTGCCGTAGGCCTCGGCCATATAGCCGGCGCCGCTCTCCTGGCGGCAGACCACCGGCTGGATCGCGTCCTGATGGTCGTATAGCGCGTCGATGCACGGCAGATAGCTTTCGCCGGGCACCAGGAACACGCGCTTGACGCCATGGATGCGCAGTTGCTGGACCAGGATCTGGCCGCCATTGCGCTCGCGCAGCGATTGGCGGTGCGCGGCGCGGTCGGGATTGGATGCTGTTGTCATCGATTGGCTCCGTGCGCGGCCGCGCACGACGGCGATGCCGTGCCCGCCGCCGTCTTGATCTCGATCTCCACGAACACGCATTCGCCTTCGTGCGCGTTGATCACGTTGTGCTCGACGCCGGCCGGCCGCGAGTACGCGCGTCCCGCCACCAGCTGGCTGGTGACTTCACCCTGCGGGGTCTGCAGCAGCAGCGGGCCGGTCGTCATCGGCACCACTACGTAGTCGTAGCCGTGCCGATGAAAGCCGGTCTCCGCGCCGGGCGCGAAGCGCCATTCGGTGACGATCACACGCTCGTTGTCGACCTGCACGGTCGGCACTGCCTGGGGTCTGCTCATGTTGTTCGGGCTCGGATTGGGTCCGGTGAGGACCGGTGGGTCGGTGATGCCACGCCGCGGACGGCGTCCGGGCGGCGGACATGGCAAACAGATGGCAAAGAAATGGCGATCGCAAGGTCAGCGGTCGATGCCGCCCATGCACAGGTACTTGATCTCGAGATAGTCCTCGATGCCGTATCGCGAACCTTCCCGGCCCAGGCCAGATTGCTTGACCCCGCCAAACGGCGCCACCTCGTTCGAGATCAAGCCGGTATTGATGCCGACCATGCCGTACTCCAGCGCCTCGGCCACGCGCCAGATGCGGCCGATATCGCGACTGTAGAAGTACGACGCCAGCCCGAACTCGGTGTCGTTGGCCATGCCGACCACCTCGTCGTCGGTATGGAAGCGGAACAGCGGCGCCAGCGGGCCGAACGTCTCTTCCTTCGCCACGCGCATCGCCGGTGTGACGTCGGCCAGCACGGTCGGCTTGAAGAAGGTGCCGCCGATCGGATGGCGCTTGCCGCCGGCCAGCACGCGCGCGCCCTTGTCCAGCGCGTCGGCGATATGCAGCTCGACCTTGGCGACCGCGTCCTCGTTGATCAGCGGACCCTGCAGCACGCCCGGCTCGACGCCATGGCCGACCTTCAGCTTCGCCACCGCGGCGACCAGCTTGCTGGCGAAGGCGTCGTAGACCTTGTCGTGAACGTAGAGCCGGTTCGCGCAGACACAGGTCTGGCCGGCGTTGCGATACTTCGACGCGATGGCGCCCTCCACCGCCGCGTCGAGGTCGGCATCGTCGAACACGATGAACGGCGCGTTGCCGCCCAGCTCCAGCGACAGCTTCTTGATCGTGTCCGCGGACTGGCGCATCAGGATGCGTCCGACCTCGGTCGAACCGGTGAACGTCAGCTTGCGCACCACCGGATTGGCGGTCAGCTCGCCGCCGATCGCCACCGCGTCGCCGGTCACCACGCTGAACACGCCGGCCGGCACGCCGGCGCGCTCGGCGAGCACGGCGAGGGCCAGCGCCGACAGCGGCGTGTCCTCGGCGGGCTTGAGCACCATCGTGCAGCCGGCCGCGAGCGCAGGACCGACCTTGCGCGTGATCATCGCCAGCGGGAAATTCCACGGCGTGATGGCCGCGCAGACGCCGACCGGTTCCTTGACCACCACCAGGCGGCGGTCCGCCGTCGGGGACGCCAGCACATCGCCGCAGACGCGCTTGCCTTCCTCGGCGAACCATTCGAGGAACGAGGCGGCGTAGATCACCTCGCCCTTCGCCTCGGCCAGCGGCTTGCCCTGCTCGGTCGTCATCAGCAGCGCGAGGTCGTCGGCGTTTGCCAGCATCAGCTCATGCCACTTGCGCAGGACCTGGCTGCGCTCGCGCGCGGTGCGGCGGCGCCATTCGACCTGCGCGACGCGCGCGGCCTCGATGGCGCGCCGCGTCTCGGCCGCGCCCATCATCGGCACCTTGCCGATCGGCGCACCGGTGGCGGGATTCGTGACGACGAAGGACTCGCCGCGGTCGGCGTCGACCCACGCGCCGCCGACCAGGGCCTGCGCACGCAGCAGGCCGGTATCGTTCAATTGCATCATCAGCTCCGGGGGAATGGGGGGCGGTATCGCTCGGCGAATCGGCGGATCAGCGGACCAGCACGTCGGCGAGGATGTCCAGCCCCTCGTCCATCACCGCATCGGGGATGGTCAGCGGGAACAAGAAGCGGATCACATTGCCGTGCACGCCGCACGACAGCAGCAGCAGGCCCTTCTGCAGCGCACGGTTCTGCACCTCGCGCGTGAACTCCGCATCGGGGCTGCCGTCGGCCTGCTGGAACTCCACCGCGACCATCGCGCCGAGGCCGCGCACTTCGGCGATCTGCGGCACGCGCGGGCGCAGGCTGTGCAGCCGGTCCATCAGCCGTTCGCCGAGCGCGGCGCCGCGCGCGATCAGGTTCTCTTCTTCCAGCACCTCCAGCACCGCCAGCGCGGAAGCCACCGCGAGCGGATTGCCGGCATAGGTGCCGCCGAGCCCGCCCGGCGCCGGCGCGTCCATGATCTCGGCGCGGCCGCACACCGCCGACAGCGGCATGCCGCCGGCCAGGCTCTTGGCCATGGTGGTCAGGTCCGGCGCCACGCCGTAATGCTCCATCGCGAACAGCTTGCCGGTGCGGCCGAAGCCGGTCTGCACCTCGTCGGCGATCAGCAGGATGCCGTGCTCGTCGCAGAGCGCGCGCAGCGCCTTGACGAAGGCGGCGGGCGCGACATTGAAGCCGCCCTCGCCCTGCACCGGCTCGAAGATGATGGCCGCGACGCGCTTCGGATCGACGTCGGCCTTGAACAGGACCTGCAGCGCCTTCAGCGAGTCCTCGACCGACACGCCGTGCAGCTCGCACGGATACGGCGCGTGATAGACCTCGCCGGGGAAGGGACCGAAGCCGACCTTGTAGGGCACGACCTTGCCGGTCAGCGCCATGCCCATCATCGTGCGGCCGTGGAAGCCGCCGGAGAACGCGATCACCGCCGGCCGCCCGGTGGCGGCGCGGGCGATCTTGATGGCGTTCTCGACGGCCTCGGCGCCGGTGGTGAAGAACGCGGTCTTCTTGGCCCACTGGCCCGGCGCGCGCTGGTTGATCTTCTCGGCCAGCTCGATATAGCTGGCATAGGGCACGATCTGGTAGGCCGTATGCGTGAAGCGCTCCAGCTGCTTCTGCACGGCGGCGACCAGGAGCGGATGCCGGTGGCCGGTGTTCAGCACGGCGATGCCGGCGGCGAAGTCGATATAGCGGCGGCCTTCGACATCCCAGATCTCCGAATTCTCGGCCCGTTCGGCGTAGAAATTGCACATCACGCCCACGCCACGGGGCGTGGCGGCATCCTTGCGGCGGACCAGTTCGGCATTCTTCATCGTCTTCTCCATGGGGCTTCGGGTTGGGCGCGCGGACGGCATACGGGCCGGCCGTCCGGGCCAATGCGTTGTCATGCGGCGGCGCGGATCCCCTTCGGATCCCACTCCTTGCCGGGGATCGCCGCGATCAGGCGCTGCGTGTAGTCGTGGCGCGGCGCGTCGAAGATCTGGGCCGGCGGCCCGGATTCGACGACCTTGCCCTTGTGCATCACGATCACGTGGTGGCAGATCTGCGCCGCCACGCGAAGGTCGTGCGTGATGAAGATCAGGCCGATATCGAGACGCTTCTGCAGCGTGGCCAGCAGCTCCAGCACCTGCGCCTGCACCGAGACGTCGAGCGCCGACACCGATTCGTCGGCCACCAGCAGCTTCGGCTCGAGCGCCAGTGCGCGCGCGATGCCGATGCGCTGGCGCTGGCCGCCGGAGAACTGGTTCGGATAGCGGTCGAAGGCCGAGTCTTCCAGCCCGACCAGCTGCAGCAGTTCGCGCGCCCGCGCCTCGGCCTTCTGGCGCGGCACGCCGCTCGCGACCGGCCCGTCGCTGATGATCCGGCCCACGGTATGACGCGGATTGAGCGAGGCGAACGGGTCCTGGAAGATCATCTGCACGTCCTTGCGCAGCGGCCGGAAGCGCCGCTCCGGCAGCTTCGCGATGTCCTGGCCCTGGAACAGCAGCGTGCCGCCATCGATGTCGGTCAGCCGCAGCAGACATTTGCCGATGGTCGACTTGCCCGAGCCCGACTCGCCGACGATGCCCAGCGTCTCGCCGCGCCGCACGGTGAAGCTGACGCCGTCGACCGCATGCACCACGCGCTTGCGCGAGAACAGGCCGCCGCCGGACACATAGGTCTTGCGCAGGTCGCGCACCTCCAGCACCGTCTCCGCGGCCTGGCCGTCGGCTTCGCCGCAGCGCCCGTGCGGCACCGCGCCGATCAGCCGGCGCGTATAGGGATGCTGCGGGTGGTTCAGCACCTGCTGCGCGGTCCCCATCTCGACCAGCACGCCCTTCTCCATCACGGCGACCCGGTCGGCAATTTCCGCCACCACGCCGAAATCGTGGGTGACGAACATCACGCCCATGCCCTTCTCGGCCTGGATGCGCTTGATCAGCGCCAGGATCTGCGCCTGCGTGGTGACGTCGAGCGCGGTGGTCGGCTCGTCGGCGATCAGCAGCGCGGGCTCGAGCGCCAGCGCCATCGCGATCACCACGCGCTGCCGCTGGCCGCCCGAGAGCCGGAACGGATAGCTGTGCACCAGCGTCGCCGGATCGGGCAGGCCGACGAAGTCGAGCAGCTCGAGCACGCGGCGCATGCGCGCCTCGCCCGGATAGGCGTGGTGCACGCGCATGACCTCGGCGATCTGGTCGCCGACGGTCATCACCGGATTCAGCGCGGACAGCGGCTCCTGGAACACCATCGCCATGTCCTTGCCGCGCATCGCCAGCAAGGTGGCTTCGTCCTGCGCCAGCAGGTCCTTGCCGCGGAACAGGATGCGGCCGCCCTGCGGCTTCAGGTAGGACGGCAGCAACCCCATGATGGCGTTGGCGCTCATCGACTTGCCGGAACCGGATTCGCCGACGATGCAAAGAATTTCGCCGGCGTGCAGGTCGTACGAGATGTCGCGCACCGCGTAGGGGCGGTCGCCGCCCTTGGGCAGCGCGATGGTCAGGTCACGGATCGACAGCAGCGGCGCGGAGATCTGCGCAGCATGGGAGCCGTGAGCGCCGCAGGAGCTTTGGTCAGCGTGCATGGATTGGACAGGCATGGCTGGCTCCCTCATTCGCCGCGGCGGCGCAGCTGCGGATTCATGGCGTCGTTCAAGCCTTCTCCGATCAGGTTGATGGACAGCACCGTCAGCAGGATCGCCACGCCGGGCCACACGCTCATCCACCAGGCCTCGCGGATCATCGTGCGGGCCGCACCGATCATGAAACCCCAGCTCATCATGTTGCGGTCGCCCAGGCCCAGGAAGGACAGCGCGGACTCCGTCAGGATCGCGGTGGCCACCATGAACGAGGCCGACACGATGATCGGCGACATCGCATTGGGCAGGATCTGCGTGGCGATGATGCGCAGCGGCTTCTGGCCGATCACCACCGCGGCCTGCACGAACTCGCGCTGCTTCAGCGACAGGAATTCGCTGCGCACCAGGCGCGCCACCGGCGGCCACGACACCACCGAGATGGCGCCGACGATCGAATAGATCGACGGATTGAAGATCGCGACGATGACCACCGCCATCGCCAGCTGCGGAATCGTCTGGAAGAACTCGGTAAAGCGCATCAGCGCGTCGTCGATGCGGCCGCCGCAGTAGCCGGCCACCGCGCCGATCAGGATGCCGAACAGCAGCGCGACCGCGGTGGAGATCACGCCGACCAGCAGCGACACCCGCGCGCCGTACAGCATGCCGGCGGTGATGTCGCGGCCCAGCATGTCGGTGCCGAACGGATAGGCCGGATCGGCGAACGGCTGCACCAGCGGATCGGCCACCATCAGCCACGGCGATTCCTCGTACAGCACCGGGGCGAACAGCGCGAAGGCGATCACGGCGAGCAGCACCAGCGCGCCGATGACCGCGCCGTAGTTGCGGCAATAGCGTTGCAGGAAGGCTTTCATGCGGTGGCTCCCTTGCCGCCGACCGAGATGCGCGGATCGATGAAGCGATAGAGCACGTCGGTCAGCAGGTTGAAGAAGACGACGAGGGCCGACGTCACGAAGAAGATGCCCAGCAGCAGCTGGTAGTCGCGCTGCAGCAGCGCATCGAACATCAGGCGGCCAATGCCCGGCCACGAGAACACCGTCTCGGTCAGCACCGCGCCGCCGGCCATCTGGCCGAGCTGGATGCCGGCGAAGGTGATCACCGGCAGCAGCGCGTTGCGCAGCACGTGCACGCGGATCACGCGGTTGGCCGGCACGCCCTTGGCGCGCGCGGTCTTCACGTAGTCCATGCCCATCACCTCCAGCATCGAGGCGCGGGTCAGCCGCACATAGACCGCCATGAAGAAGCAGCCGAGCGAGATCGTCGGCAGGATCATGTGCAGCGCCACGTCCTTGACGCGCGCCATGCCGGTGTAGCCGGCGCCGATGGTCTCCATGCCGAATGCCGGCAGCCAGCCGAGCACCACCGAGAACAGGATGATCGCCATCAGCGACAGCCAGAACAGCGGCGTCGCATACAGCAGCAGCGCGCCTGACATCACCGCGCTGTCGATCCAGCGGCGGCGGTTCTCATAGCGGGTACGCGCGGCGATCACGCCGAGCAGCACGCCCAGCACGATCGAGAAGACGAAGGCGCCGCTCATCAGCAGGAAGGTGGCCGGCAGGCGGTCGAGGATCAGGTCCAGCACCGGCAGATGGTTGCGGTACGAATAGCCCAGGTCCAGCTGGGCCACGCCCTTCAGATAGATGCCGAGCTGCGCCAGCAGCGGCTTGTCCAGGCCGAACTGCTCGCGCAGCTGGCCGACGAAGGCGGCATCGCCGGCGCCGGCCTCGCCCGCCATCACGGTGGCCGGATCGCCCGGCGCCAGGCGGATCAGGAAGAAATTGATGATGACGACGCCGAGCACGACCACGATGGCCTTGCCAAGACGCGAGATCAGGAAGGAAAGGAAATTCACGGCGGACTCCACGCGGGCGATCGGCGGGTGGCGGACAGCACTTCGTTGGGGCGGTCACCCCTGACCCCTGCCCCTCTCCCGCTGGCGGGAGAGGGGAGAACACCGGGGGCGTTTCGGATGGCGCTACAGCCCTCAGTTCTTCTCGATCGAGACGTTGTCGAACGACTCGTTCAGGCCGATCGCCGTGGTCACCAGGTTCTTGACGTTCTTGCGATAGAGCGTGGGGAACTCCAGCTCGAACAGGTTGGCGTTGGCGACGTCGTTGACGAGGATGCGCTGCACCTCGCTATAGAGCTTCTGGCGCTCGGCCGGGTCCATGGTGGCGCCCGCCTTCGCCCACAGTTCGTCCGCCTTCGGATTGTTGTAGCCCTGCACGTTGGCGAACGGCGTGCCCTTGACGATATTGCGCGCGACGTACAGCCGCTCCACGCCCAGCGCCGGATCGCCGTACTGGTAGGTGTAGGTGGTGGTCAGGTCGAAGTCCCAGTTGCTGACCCGCGCGGCCCAGGTGCCGGCGTCGGCCGATTCGATGCTGACCTTGAAGCCCAGCTGCTCGAGCATCTGCTTGACGTACTCGTCCAGCCGGTCCCAGTTGGCGCCATACGAGGTGGCGAGGATCTTGATCGGGTACTGGCCGACATTGACGCCCGATTCCTTGATCAGGTCGCGCGCCTTCTTCAGGTTGAAGTCCATCGCCGGCATGTTCTTGTCGAAGAACAGCGTGGTGGACGCGAACGGGCTGACCGCCGGCTTGCCCATGCCGAAGAAGATGTTGTTGACGATCATCTTGCGGTTCAGCGCATGCATGACCGCCTGGCGCACCTTGACGTTGTCGAACGGCGGCTTGCGCTGGTTCATCAGCATGCTAGCCATCGGCGAGAACAGCTCCCAGCCCTTGGTGGTGTATTCCACGTTGGGCAGCGCGCGCAGGCGCTTGACGTCGACGTTGTCGACATCGCCGCCGCGCAGCACCTGCACGTCGCCCTTTTCGAACGCCACCGCGCGCGAGGCCGAATCGGGGATCACGTAGAAGACCAGCTCGTCCAGGTACGGCTTGCCCTTCTTCCAGTAGTTCGGGTTCTTCGCCAGCTTGATATAGGCACCCTTCTTCCACTCCTTGAACATGAAGGGGCCGGTGCCGACCGGCTTCTGGTTGGCCGGGTTGTTGCGGTAGTCGGTTCCCTCGTACAGATGCTTCGGCATCATCGGCATGGTGCCGGTCTCGAACATCGAGATGAACGGCGGGAACGGCTCCTTCAGCTTGATCTCGACGGTGGTGTCGTTGACCGCGCGGATCGACGCCATGTATTTGTTTAGTACGGCCCGCGTGCGCACATGGACCTCGCGCAGCAGCTTGTCGATCGAGAACACCACGTCGGCCGAGGTGAACGGCTTGCCGTCGTGCCACTTGACGCCGCTCTGCAGCTCGAAGGTGTAGGTCAGGCCGTCGGGCGAGATCTTCCACGACTTGGCCAGCTCCGGCTGCGGCTTCAGGTCCGGCGTATAGGTCAGCAGGCCCTGATAGATCTTGCCGGCGATGTATTGCGTCGGCGCCTGCGAATTGAGCGCGCTGACCAGGATCGGCGGCTCGGGCTGCACGATGCCGGACAGCGTGCCGCCGGTGGTCTGTGCGGCGGCGTCGCCGGCGGGCAGCGCCAGCGGCAACAGGGACAGGCCTGCCGCCGCGATCGCCAGCGAAGCCAGGCGCTGTTGAAAGCGCGTCGTAACTCGTTTCATCGGCTCGTTTCCTTGTCGTAGTGAACAGCGGGTACTGAGGGCACTGCTTGCACTTGGATCGTCATGCCGTGGCAATCGGCTCCACACCGCACCAGTCGTGCAGGAACTGCGCCAACGTGGTGGTCACCCGCACCATGCTGTCGAGCGACACGGATTCGTCGATGCCGTGGATGTTGCGGGCGACCGGCCCGTAGCACGTCACCGGGGTATCGAGCATCAGGCGGAAATGGCGCGCATCGGTGGTGGCGGTGGTCGCCTCGCGCTTGACCGGCTCGCCGTGGACCTTGCGATGGGCCTCGGCCAGCGCCAGCATGCTCGGCACGTCGAGATCGAACTCGCAGCCCGGCGCATGGAAGCCCTCGTAGCGGATAACGAGTTCGAGATTGCTGGCGAGCCGCGCGACGGTGGCGCGGATGCGCGCCTCGACGATGGCCTTGGTCTCGTCGATGTCCATATGCGGATAAAAGCCGATGCGCACGCCGAGCGTGCAGGTGCACGGCACCGACGAATTCCATTCGCCGCCGTGGATCTGCCCGAGATTGAAGTTGATCGGGTGCGCGTGGTCGCGATATACCGGCGGGCGGTTCTCGGGCCGGTTCCATTCGGCCTCGAGCTCGCGCAGGTCTTCCATCACGGCCACGCCCGCCTCGACAGGATTGACGCCGGACGTCATGTAGGCCGCGTGGGCCGGCTTTCCGGTCAGCTCGATGAACATCCAGTAGACGCCGACCTGCGCGCTCATCAAGCCCTCGCCCAGCGGCTCGGGAATGATCACGGTATCGAAGGCGGCCAGCTTGCCGGCGCCGACCGCGCTGCGCAGTGCCGCCACGGTCGCCAGCGCCCCATTGCCGGTGTTCTCTTCCTCGAGCACCGCGTTGAAGCCGACCGCGCCGGCCGGCTGCACGCCGAGCGCGCGCAGCGCCTTGAACGCGGCCAGCGCGCAAACGATGCCGGCCTTCATGTCGCCGGAGCCGCGGCCATAGAGCCAGCCGTCCTCGACCACCGGCGTGTACGGCGGATTGCGCCACATCGATTCGGGGCCGGTGGGCACCACGTCGAGATGGCCGTTGAACAGCACCGACCGTCCACCCTTCGCGACGGGCCGATGGGTGGCCAGCAGGTTGTAGCGGCCGCCATCGGGGCAGCACGGCGGCGAGAACAACGGCAGATGCCGGATGGCATCGGCGCGCAGATGGATGCGCTCCGATTCGAGTCCCAGATCGCGCAAGGCCGCCTCGATGAATTCCGCCGCGGGTTGCTCCTGCCCCGACGGGCTGGCGGCGGCGACAAAGCCCGACAGCGTCTGGACCATATAGGGCAACAGCGAGCGCACGGCGCCGGCGATGTCAGAGGTACTGAGTTGGCTTGCCGAATCTTGCATGGGGGCTCCTTGGAACGCCGGGCTGCGAGGCTCGCCGATGTGAAAACTGCTTGCACCGGCACGCGATGGGTGGGAAATTAGCGCACAGTTGGCACCATAGATAGGTCCATATTTGCCGTTTTTGCTGGAGCCATTTTTGAAAGAATCCATTCTGTCCGAGCTGCTGCTGCAACGGCTGGAACGGCCGGCCGACGGCAGCGCCGACAAGGCCGGTACGCATATGAACCGGCAGGTCTATCAGATCATTCGCCAGGAAATCCTTGCCGGTACGATCCCCGCGGGGTGCAAGCTGCCCGCTTCGCGGATGCTGGCCAAGGAGGTCGGGGTCTCGCGCAACACCGTGCTGTATGCCTACGAGCAGCTGTTGGCCGAGGGCTACGTCACGGCATCGACCGGAAGTGGCACCTTTGTGTCGCACACCTTTCCCGACCATAGTGCATTGCACAAGGTTGGCGCCGCGAATGGCACCATCACCGTGCCTGCAGCGCAGCAAAACCCGAACCGCTTTGCGCTGTCGCGGCGCGGCCAGCATCTGGTGTCGCATGCCGGTGCGTCCGATCGCCAATGGGGTGCGTTCATGGCCGGCGTGCCCGACGTCTCGCTGTTTCCGCGCGCGGTGTGGAACCGCCTGCTGAACAAGCATTGGCGCGAGCCGCGTCCCGAGCTGCTGACTTATGCGCACAACGGCGGCTATCTGCCGCTGCGCCGCGTCCTCGCGGAGCATCTGCGCCTGGCGCGCGGCGTACGGTGCGATCCCGAACAGATCATCATGACGACGGGCATCCATCAGGCGATCGACCTGATCGCGCGTCTGCTCGCCGACCCCGGCGACAAGGCCTGGATGGAAGACCCCGGCTACTGGGGCACGCGCAGCCTGCTGTCGAACTCGGGCGTGGAGCCGATTCCCGTGCCGGTCGATGGCGAGGGCATCGCGCCGGACGCGGCGACGCTGCAGAATCCGCCGCGCTTCATCTTTGCCACGCCGTCGCATCAGTACCCGCTCGGCACCGTAATGAGCCTGTCGCGCCGGCGCATGCTGCTCGAGTACGCGCGCCAGCGCGGGGTCTGGATCGTCGAGGACGACTACGACAGCGAATTCCGCTTCGAGGGCCGCCCGCTCGCGTCGCTGCAGGGGCTCGACGAGCACGATCGCGTGATCTACATGGGTACGTTTTCGAAGACGCTGTTTCCCGGCATCCGCATGGGCTTCATGGTGTTGCCCAAGCCGCTGGCTCCGCATTTCGCCATCGGGCTGTCGGAGCTGTTCCGCGAGGGGCAGCTGATCCAGCAGGCGGTGCTGGCGGACTTCATCGAGGAGGGGCACTACGCCACCCACATCCGGCGCGTGCGCTTGCGTTATGCGCAGCGGCAAAGCCTGCTGCGCGAGGCGATCGCCGAGCGCTTCGGCGCGGACTGGCCCACCTCCACGCACGAGGCCGGACTGCATCTGGTGATGCATCTCCCGCCGGGCGCAGACGATCTGGGCATCAGCATGGCGGCACGCACGCAGGGCCTGAGCGCGCGGCCGCTGTCGCGCTACTACAGCGACGAGACGCAGGCGCGGCAGGGCCTGCTGATGGGCTATGCCTGCGTGCCCGAGGAAGAGATCGGGCCGTCGTTCCGCAAGCTCGCCGAGGTCATCGAACCGGCGATGGAGCATCTGGCCCGCACGCAGGCGCCGCGACGCGAATCGCCGGTCAAGATCAACCGCGAGGCGTGGAGCGGGGCGTGAGCGCGGAGCCGAGTGCGGAGCCGAGCGCCGAGCCGAGCGCCGAGCGGAGCGCCGAACCGAGCGCAGAGCCAAGCGCGAAGCCGAATCCCGCTCCCTTTTCCCCTGTCCATCCGACCCCGCTACCAGACCGTTCATGACCACTTCGATCACTCAAACCCAACCCGCCGCGGCAAGCAGCCGTGACGCCCTGCTGTCCGAACTGGCCGCCGTGCTCGACCCCGCCGGCCTGCAGACCGGCGACGCCATCGAAACGCGCTTTCGCAAGGACTGGTACGCCCCGCTCGATCCGGTGCCGCCGATCGCGGTGGCGCGGCCGCGCAATACCGCCGAGGTCTCCGCGGTATTGGCGATCTGCCATCGCCATCGGCAAGCGGTGGTGCCGCAGGGCGGATTGACCGGACTGGCCGGCGCCGCGACGCCCGCCGGCGGCGAACTGGTGCTGTCGCTGGAACGGATGCGCGGCGTCGAGGAGATCGACGATCAGGCCGGCACGATGACCGTGATGGCCGGCACCACGCTGCAGGCCGCGCAGGAGGCCGCGCGCGCCGCGGAATGGCTGTTGCCGGTGGACCTTGGCGCGCGCGGCAGCTGCCAGATCGGCGGCAACATCGCCACCAATGCCGGCGGCAATCGCGTGATCCGCTACGGCATGATGCGCGACCAGGTGCTGGGACTCGAAGCGGTGCTGGCCGACGGCACCGTGCTGACGTCGCTGAACAAGATGCTGAAGAACAATGCGGGTTACGACCTGCGCCAGCTGTTCATCGGCAGCGAAGGCACGCTCGGCGTGATCACGCGTGCGGTGCTGAAGCTGGCGCCGCTGCCGGCCAGCACGCAGACCGCGCTGTGCGCGCTGTCCCGCTACGAGGACGTGGTGCAGCTGCTGCGCCATGCGCAGCGCAAGCTGGCCGGCAGGCTGTCCGCGTTCGAGGTGATGTGGGCCGACTTCTACGAGCTGGTGACCACGCGCGTGTCGGGCGTCCGTGCGCCGCTGCCCGCGGGCCATCCCTTCTACGTGCTGCTCGACCTGCAGGGCGACGACGCCGGCCAGGACGCGCCCGCCTTCGAGTCGATGCTGGAGACGGCGATGGATGCGGGCCTGATCCAGGACGCGGCGGTCGCGACCAGCGACAAGGAGGCGCAGAGCTTCTGGCAGTTGCGCGACGCGGTGGCGGAGTTCCCGGTGATGTGGGCGCCCAACGCCGCCTTCGACGTGAGCCTGCCGATCGGCCGGATCGGCGAGTTTGCGCAAGCCCTGCGCGCCGCCGTGCTGGACCGGTGGTCGACCGCCGAGCTGGTGAACTTCGGGCACGTCGGTGACAGCAATCTGCATGTCAGCGTCTATCTGCCCGGGGTCGCGCTGCCGGACTTTCCGGAGCACGAGATCAGCGAGGTGGTCTATCGCGTGGTGCAGGACTTCGGCGGCAGCATTTCCGCCGAGCACGGGATCGGCACGCACAAGAAGCCGTTCCTGGGATGCTCGCGCACGCCCGAGGAACTGGCCGTGATGCGCCTGCTGAAGCGGACGCTCGATCCGAACCATATCCTCTGCCCGGGCCGGGTCGTCGATCTGGAGGTCGTCGATCTGGACTGACCCAGCGGGATCGGGTGGGATGGGACGCGGATTGAGTGCAATTGAGCGCGAGTGAGCGGGATTGAGCGAGATGGGCCATCGGGGTGTGCCGCCTCGAATGACGCGGCGCGCCCCGATGATTCGGCCGCTATTCGACGCTCGCCGCCGCCTTGACCGGACTGCCGCGCAGCGTCGCCTCGCGCAGCCGCACGACCAGCAGCGGCGCGAGCAGCGATACCGCGGCGCTGGCGAGGAACAGCGCGCGGAAGGCGCGCTCGGCGGTCTGCCGCACGACGGCGGCCTCGGCGCCATCGCCCAGCGACAGCACCTCGCGGAACAGATGCATCAGCACGTCCTCGCCGCCGGGCAGCGGGCTGACCGCCATGCCGCTGTGGCGCAGCAGCGCGATCAGCACGGTGGTCAGCACCGCGACGCCGACCGCGCCACCGAGCATCCGCGAGAACGCCGTCAGCGCGGTGGCGACGCCGACCTGCTGCGGCGGCACCGCGTTCTGCGTCGCCACCAGCGCGCTCGGTAGTTGCAGGCCGATCGCCAGGCCCAGCGCCACCATCACGATCGCGGTCAGCACCACCGCACCCGGATCGACGAAGGCCAGCGCCGCGATCACCAGCGGTGCCGCGGCCGACCCGATCAGCTGCAAGGGCTTGTAGCGGCCGCTCCAGGTCATCAGCCGACCGGCGATGAAGGCGCCGAACGGAATCGCCAGCGTCAGCGGCACCAGCCGCAGCGCCGCGCTGTCGGCTTGCGCGCCGCCGACCACCTGGAAGCGCAGCGGCAGCAGCACCGACATCGCGATCAACTGGAAGAAGCACAGGAACAGCGTGATGCAGCAGATCGCCACCGTCGGCACGCGCAGCATCGCCAAGGGAATCACCGGATCGGCCGCGCGGCGCTCCTGCCAGACGAACAGCAGCAGCGCCGCCAGGCCGCCGCCCAGCAGGCTCAGCGAATCGGCGCGCCAGACGTCGTGCCCCTGGCCCAGGCGCGTCAGGAACACCAGCACGCCGGTCAGTCCACCGCCGAACAGCAGCGCGCCGAGATAGTCGATCCGATGCTTGCGGCCGCCGCCGGCCGGCAGATGGCGCAGCGCGCGGCGCACCGTGACCAGCGCCAGCAGGGCCAGCGGCAGGTTGATCCAGAAGATCCAGCGCCACGACAGATAGTGGGCGAGGTAGCCGCCGATCACCGGGCCCGCCATGCTGGCGACCGCCCACACGCCGCTGACATAGCCCTGATAGCGGCCGCGCTCGCGCAGCGGCACCACGTCGGCAATGGCGGCCTGCGATACCGAGATCAGCCCGCCGCCGCCAAGCCCCTGCAGAATGCGCGCGACGATCAGCTGCGGCATGGTCTGCGCGAGCGCACAGGCGATCGAGGCCACCAGGAACAGCACGATCGCGAACGACAGCACCGAGCGCCGGCCGAGCACGTCGGACAGCTTGCCGTAGATCGGCGTGGCGACCGTCGACGCAATCAGGTAGGCCGACACGACCCAGGCCATCACGTCGAACCCGTTCAGGCGCAGGGCAATCTCGGGCAGCACCACGGCGACGATCGACTGCTCCAGCGCCCCGAGCAGGATCGCCAGCATCAGGCCGAAGATGACCTGCATCACCGGGACCGGTGGAGACCCGGTCGGCTCGCCGGGGTGAAGAGGCCTTGGCGGGAGGGATGACGCCGCAGGCGACGTCGGAGAATCTGCGGAGGCCGCAATGGAGGCAGCCGCGCCGACAAGGCGCAGACCAGAACGAGCGGGAGCGATCATCGGGCGGGCAAGGAGAAACAACATAGCCGGTGCACGACCCCACTGGTCGGACCGGCTTTTCTAATGAAGGACAGGAGGTTATTGTAGGCGCTTGCTTGAAAGTGTGCGTTTCTGCACGCTTTCGCTACCCTCTGAACTCCGCAAGGGCCCGATGGCCCTCGGATGAATCTCCGCAACCTGTAGCGTTAGCCCCAGGATATCGCCCAACCGACCAAGCATATCGAGCGTGAAGTTGATACGGCCATGCTCGATGCCGCTCACGGTCTGTCGAGAGATGTCGGCCATCCTGGCCAGCATCTGCTGCGTCAAGCCAAGCGCCATTCGTTGCTGGCGCATGGCATTGCCTATTCAAGCGCGATTCATTTCTGGCCTCCTTTGCTTGTCGATTGTGCGCGACAAACGGAGGATCGCAGTGGTCCTGGGAGCTATGAGCTATGCCATCAGCCTGCTTTCGCCTGGCGAGATATGTTCAGAAACTCTGCCAGTCGTCGGCCCCAGCACCGGAAGCTTCCGTCGCCAAGGCGGACGGCCGTAGCGCCGCGGGTCGGGCCTTCCCAGGCGTTGCGGCGGCACTGCCGGCTCTGGATTCGCGGTGGCGCCTGTCGGCAGCGGGCTCGCTCCGCGCCGCGGTCGACATGACCCCTTGCGCCGACGACTTCCCCAACGGCGCCGCCATGGCGAGCACCGGTTCGCGGACCGGTTCCGCGGCACGCGGCAATGCAGCCGGCGACGCCTCGACGCGGAACTTGGCCGCGTCCTGCACCAGCCCGGCGGCCTGCTGTTGCAGGCTCTCGGCGGCGGCCGCCGCCTGTTCGACCAGCGCGGCGTTCTGCTGCGTCACGCTTTCCATCTGCGCGATCGCGCGGTTGACCTGCTCGATGCCGGTCGACTGCTCGGCGCTGGCGGCCGAGATCTCGCCCATGATGTCGGTCACGCGGCGAACGGCTTCCACGATGCCGTCCATGGTGCCGCCAGCCTGCTCGACCTGGCGGGCACCGACTTCGACCTGCTCCACCGATCGGTTGATCAGCTCGCCGATCTCCTTGGCCGCCGCGGCGCTGCGCTGCGCGAGGCTGCGCACTTCGGCCGCGACCACGCTGAAGCCGCGCCCCTGTTCGCCAGCGCGCGCGGCTTCGACCGCGGCGTTCAGCGCCAGGATATTGGTCTGGAAGGCAATGCCCTCGATCACGCCGATGATCTCGGCCACCTTGGCCGACGACTGCGAGATGCCCTGCATCGTCTCGACCACGCTGCGCACGGTACGTCCGCCCTCCGCGGCCACGGCCGAGGCGTTCACGGCGAGCTGGTTGGCCTGGCGGGCGTTGTCGGCGTTCTGGCGCACGGTCGAGGTCAGCTGCTCCATCGAGGCCGCGGTCTGCTCCAGCGAGGCCGCCTGCTCCTCGGTACGTTGCGACAGGTCGGTGTTGCCCTTGGCGATCTCCCGCGTGGCGCCGTCGATCGCGCCCGAGGCGCCCTGGATGCCGCGCACCAGCACGGACAGCTCAGCGAGGGCGCGCTGCATTGCCTTCAGCATCCGGCCCATCTCGTCGTTGCCCTTGGCGCGGATGGCGAAGGCCAGGTCGCCCTGCGCAAGCGCCTCGGCGGCAGCCAGCGCCTGCCGCGCCGGTCCGGCGATCGAGCGCGTGATCGCCACGGCCAGGCCGACGGCCAGCAGCGCGGACACCGCGCCGAGCGCGAGCAGCAGATTGCGCGTGAACAGATAGTCGGCCTGGGCCTGCTCCACCGCCTCGATGGCCATCTTGCGACCCGAGGCGATCAGCGTGTCCAGGCGTTCAAAGTACGCCGCCTGCGCCGCGGGCAGCGTGACGATCAAACCGGCGCGCGCGGCGACGAACTCGCCAGCCTGCAACTGCGTCAGCAATTGGTCCAGCTGGGCGTTATAGGCGGCGCGATGCTTGCCCAGTTCATTGAAGGTTTGCTTCAGGCCGGCGTTATCGGTGGCGGCGATCAGCTTGGAGAGCTCGTCGAGCGTGGCGCTCATCTGCTTGCGGCGCTCGTTGACGCGGCCGACGTTCTGCTGGACCACGGCCGGATCCTCGGTCAGCACCGCGTCGCGCACCATGATGCCGATGGCCTGTGCGCCCTCCTTGACGCCGTCCAGTTCCATCACCTTCAGCAGACGCTGCTCGACGGTCGTCCGCATCGACGCGTTCATGTCGCCAAGCGCGATCAGTCCGAAACCGGCCACCACGGCCAGCAGCGCCACCATCGCGGCAAAGGCCCCCGCCAGCCGCGCGCCAATGCCGAAATGCTTCCATCCTCCCATACCGCCCCCTTTTTCTCTCGTAGTCGACGCCTCGCGCGCATGCGCGACGGTGCATCGCTAACGGCAGAAGGGGGCGCTTTCTTGATGGGCAAACCGATACGGCGGGATCAAGCCGGATAGAGCCCGGCCTCGGGCGTCAGGCGGAGATGTCAGGAAAACGAGCGGTGGGCACGGATGCCATGCCCAAATGAAAAACAAGGGGCAAAAACCCCGTCAGCTCCACAGATCGCTCGAGACGGGACAGGTGTCCAATTGACGTCGAGCATCCGGTATTCCGCCTGAGGCGGCGAAGACGTCCGGCATTGCACAGGACGCGGGCAAAAAAAGAAGCCCACGCGCGGGGTGCTCGTAGGCTTTCCAGGACTGCTAGAGCCGATTGGCTCGTGGCCGACTATAGCGGTGCTTAGATGAGGTGTAAATACAGTTTCCATCAGGGTAAATGCCGATAGTGACGCTTACTTTGTTTTACAAATAAAACAAGGAAGCAACGTCAGCCGCGCATGCCAAAAAGTGGCGAGGTGAGTACCTACTCGGATGGAAGGCGGCCTGGAGCGCGGCACGACGCTTCGGAGACGCTTCAAAAGGCACTTTACGCGGAGAACCGCTCCGTATATCGGCAGATGTATTCAAGTACTTAATTAGAGGTTTACCTCTAGACCTTAGAACAGGCCCCTTCGCTCCCCGAGTTGTAAAAATTTGTTACTCTCCGGGCCGAAGTATTCCCCTTCTCTTCTGGCAGCACCGCCAGTCCGACCGTCGAGGCAGAACATCCGCGAACAACAAGCGCCACGGCCGCAAGGACACGCGATGGCTTCCCCCGCGCCGGTACCGAGAGCGAATGTTTCATCCCTCGCCATGATCAGGCTCTCGCCAATACGGATACCGTCACGCCGCATCCGCCCCGGCTCGTGCCTGATCCCCGTACCGTTGTCTGCCGACAGAACCCTATCGGGCTCGACCGGAGAAGTCGTGAAGTTTCAGGAAATCAGAAGTATTCGCCCGGGCCGGCAACTGCAGGACCGACAACTGGCTTTTCACCGCGCCAGCCGGCATCCGGTGGTGCTGCACCTGACCAGCGGCGTGCGCCTGCACGGGGTCGTGGTCGGCGCCGACGCCTATATGGTGCTGCTTGCCACCGGCCCGGGTGACCCGGCGCCCCAGATCGTCTACAAGCACGCGATCGCGGCGATCACGCCGGACAACGTGGACGGGGAGCCGATCCAGCTGCCCCAGGACGAGGTGCCGCCCGAGTTCGTCCGCTTGTTTACGCCCCGCACGCGCTCCCGCCGGCGCGCCTGAGCCCCGCCCGGAGCCGCCCGCAGCCTTGCAATGACAGCTTTCCGCACCACCGCCGAAAGATCACTCTAAACCTTTCGGCCGCCCGGTCGATAACCTTGGCAACGGAGGCACTTCACGCTTTGCAGTGCAGGCAGCCAACGTTACGGCAACCGCCGGAATGCGAAAAACATTGCAAATAGGAGTCGTACATGCCGCAAATCATCAACACGAACACGTTGTCTCTGATGACTCAGAACAACCTGAACACGTCGCAATCGGCGCTGAACACCGCGATCCAGCGCCTGTCCTCGGGCCTGCGTATCAACAGCGCCAAGGACGACGCGGCTGGTCAAGCGATTGCCAACCGTTTCACCGCCAACATCCGCGGCCTGACTCAGGCTCAGCGCAACGCCAACGACGGCATCTCGCTGGCGCAGACGACCGAAGGCGCGCTGACGGAAGTTAACAACAATCTGCAGCGTATCCGTGAGTTGGCTGTTCAAGCGTCGACCGGCTCGAACTCCCCGTCGGACCTAAAGTCGATTCAAGACGAAATCAATCAGCGACTGGCTGAATCGCCCCGGGTTTTGCGGAGGCTCTCACTCTTGAGAGAATGCGAGCCATGAGCAAGAACAACGCAAACAAGTTTTCCCCGGAAGTGCGCGAGCGCGCCGTGCGCCTGGTGCAGGAGTCGCGCG
>NZ_VWRN01000014.1 GCF_008632125.1 Cupriavidus cauae | reverse complement strand
CGCAGCGGCGGGAGCCGGTGCCGGGGTCGCTGCAGCGGCAGGCGCCGGGGCCGGAGCCGCGGCGGCCGGAGCGGGAGCCGGCGCAGGAGCAGCGGCGCCCGCGGGTTCAAGCATCACCAGCACCGAGCCTTCGGCCACGTTGTCGCCGACCTTGACCTTGACTTCCTTGACCGTGCCGCCCTGCGGCGAGGGCACGTCCATCGTCGCCTTGTCCGATTCCAGCGTGACCAGCGCATCCTCGGCGTTGATCGTATCGCCCGGCTTCACGTGGACTTCGATGACGGGAACGGCGTCGTAGTCGCCGATATCCGGCACCTTGATTTCAATCGCTTGACTCATTCAGTGTCTCCTGGACAGGACGGCGCGCGTGACAACAAGCAACAAGAGCGTCGAGATTACTTTGACGCACGTGCCTTGTCACGCCGCGGCGCCCCGGCCATTTACTGGACAACGCCCAGGCAAGGCCCGGGCGACCCGGGCGCGGCGTTGCCGTGCCCGGGGGTTCGCGGGAGTGACAGCCGGATCAGACCGTCATCGGGTTCGGCTTGTTCGGGTCGAGGTTGTACTTCTTGATGGCCTCGGCGACCTTGTCGCGCGGGATGGCACCCTCGTCGGCAAGCGCCTTCAGG
Source organism: Cupriavidus cauae (assembly GCF_008632125.1). Lineage (GTDB taxonomy): Bacteria > Pseudomonadota > Gammaproteobacteria > Burkholderiales > Burkholderiaceae > Cupriavidus > Cupriavidus cauae. Next base: position 137,753 of record NZ_VWRN01000014.1, on the reverse strand, counting down.
GCGGCCAGCGTGACCCAGTGGCGGTCCACCTCGAAGAAGTGGCGCAGCTTCTCGCGGGTATCCGAGCGGCCGAAGCCGTCGGTGCCCAGCACCACGTAGCGGCGCGGCACGAACGGGCGGATCTGCTCGGCGAAGGCGCGCACGTAGTCGGTCGACGCGATCACCGGACCGCGCACCGACTTCAGGCACTGGGTCACGTGCGATTCGCGCGGCGTCTCGGTCGGATGCAGCAGGTTCCAGCGCTCGGCGGCCTGGCCTTCGCGGGCCAGCTCGGTGAAGCTCGGGCAGCTCCACAGGTCCGACTCGACGCCCCAGTCCTTCTTCAGCAGTTCGGCGGCGGCGATCACCTCGCGGAAGATCGTGCCCGAGCCGAGCAGCTGCACGCGCGGGGCGTTGCTGTTCTCGGCGCCCTTGCGGAAGGCGTACATGCCCTTGACGATGTCCTTCTCCACGCCAGCCGGCATTTCCGGATGCTCGTAGTTCTCGTTCATCACCGTCACGTAGTAGTACACGTCCTCCTGCTCGGCGTACATGCGGCGCAGGCCGTCCTGCATGATCACCGCCAGTTCGTACTGGAAGGTCGGGTCGTACGAGATGCAGTTCGGGATCACCGCGTGGAACACGTGCGAGTGGCCGTCCTCGTGCTGCAGGCCTTCGCCGTTCAGCGTGGTCCGGCCCGAGGTGCCGCCCAGCAGGAAGCCGCGCGAACGCATGTCGGCGGCGGCCCAGCACAGATCGCCGATCCGCTGGATGCCGAACATCGAGTAGTAGATGTAGAACGGGATCATCTGCACGCCGTGCGTCGAGTACGACGTGGCGGCCGCGATCCAGTCGCACATCGCGCCGGCTTCGTTGATGCCTTCCTGCAGCACCTGGCCAGTCTGCGATTCCTTGTAGAACATCAGCTGGTCATGGTCTTCCGGCACGTACTTCTGGCCCTGCTGGTTCCAGATGCCGATCTGGCGGAACAGGCCTTCCATGCCGAAGGTGCGCGACTCGTCCGGAACGATGGGCACCACATGCTTGCCGATCTGCTTGTCCTTGAGCAGCGTGTTCAGGATCCGCACGAACGCCATCGTGGTCGAGACCTCGCGGCCCTCGCCGGTGGCCTTGAGCAGCGCCGAGAAGGCCGACAGGTCGGGCACCGGCAGCGGATCGGCCTTCTGGCGGCGCGTCGGCAGATAGCCGCCGAGCTCCATGCGGCGGGCGCGCATGTATTCGAGTTCCTTCGAGCCTTCCTCGAAGGTCAGGTACGGGACTTCTTCCAGCTTGTCGTCCGGCACCGGCAGATTGAACTGGTCGCGGAAGCGGCGGATCGCCTCGACCGGCATCTTCTTCTGCTGGTGCGTGATGTTCATCGCCTGGCCGGCATCGCCCATGCCATAGCCCTTGATGGTCTTGGCCAGGATCAGCGTCGGCTGGCCCTTGTGCTCGGTGGCGGCCTTGTAGGCGGCGTAGATCTTGTGCGGATCGTGGCCGCCGCGGTTCAGGCGCCAGATGTCGTCATCGGACCAGTCGGCCACCATCGCCTTGAGCTCGGGCGTATTGAAGAAGTGCTCGCGCACGTAGGCGCCGTCCTTGGCCTTGAAGGTCTGGTACTCGCCGTCGACGCACTCCATCATGCGCTTCATCAGCAGGCCCTTGGTGTCGCGCGCCAGCAGCGAATCCCAGCGGCTGCCCCAGACGACCTTGATCACGTTCCAGCCGGCGCCGCGGAATTCCGACTCCAGTTCCTGGATGATCTTGCCGTTGCCGCGTACCGGACCATCCAGGCGCTGCAGGTTGCAGTTGATGACGAAGACCAGGTTGTCCAGCTGCTCGCGGCCGGCCATGCCGATCGCGCCCAGCGATTCCGGCTCGTCGGTCTCGCCGTCGCCGAGGAAGGCCCAGACCTTGCGGCCCTCGGTGTTGACCAGGCCGCGGCTCTGCAGGTACTTCATGAAGCGGGCCTGGTAGATCGCCATGATCGGGCCCAGGCCCATCGACACGGTCGGGAACTGCCAGAAGTCCGGCATCAGCCACGGGTGCGGGTACGACGAGATGCCCTTGCCGTCGACTTCCTGGCGGAAGTTGTCGAGCTGCTCCGCGGTCAGCCGGCCCAGCAGGAAGGCGCGCGAATAGACGCCCGGAGCCGAGTGGCCCTGCACGAAGACCAGGTCGCCGCCGTGCTTGTCCGACGGCGCATGCCAGAAGTGGTTGTAGCCGACGTCGTACAGCGTGGCCGCCGACGCGTACGACGAGATGTGGCCGCCGACGTTGGTGTGCTTGTTGGCCCGCAGCACCATCGCCATCGCGTTCCAGCGCGAGTACGAACGGATGCGGTGCTCGATGTCCTGGTCGCCCGGGATGCGCGCCTGCTGCTCGACCGGGATCGTGTTGATGTACGGGGTTTCCGCGTGGAACGGCTGGGTGACGCCATTGACGCGGGCATATTCGATCTGCTTGTCGATCAGGAAGGCCGCGCGCTCGCTACCTTCCGCGCCGATCACGCCCTGCAGGGCCTCCAGCCATTCTTGGGTTTCCTGCGGGTCGGCGTCGTTGGCGCCGGCTGCGCCGAGGATCTGCTCTGGTACGGCTGACATGGATCGTCTCCTGTGGAATGCGTGCGCCAGCAACGGCCGCTTTCGTGGGTGGCTGGCCTGGCGCTGTCTGACGGGGGTGCGGAGCGAGGCGTGGATGGGCGGATGGGCTGGCCTGTCGCCGGCGTGTCGCTGACACCCGGACAAGGTCCGACCGTCTTCCTCCCGCATCGTTCGGTCGGCACCGATTCTATGGAAGGCGATTTCTCAGCACAAGCGAAATTTTCAAATTACGGTATCGTTTCTCATGATGCGAAATATTGCCGCAACGCACCACGAGGCCGCCAGCCGCGCCCCCACGCGGCCCGCGGGCAGACGGAGCGCGGCGCGTGCCGCATAGGCGCTTTCCCCAAGCGACGCACTGCAGCAATCGAGCTACACTGCCCGGTCAGTCGTCAATCCCATCATGCTGTCCATCCACCGCCTCGTCCGCCGGCTGCTGCCGGCCCTCCGCCTGCCGATGATTCCCCCCGCCGCCGATGCCTCCCGCGATGCCGGCGGCGCCGGGATCCCTGGCGGCGGCCCCGGCGCGATCGACCAGTTGAGCGCGCTGACGCCGCTGGACGCGCTCGAGGGGCTGGGCCCCGCCGACGAGGCCGCCGACGGCCGCCCCTTCACGGGCCCGCCGCGCGGCCTGTGGTGGCTGCGCTGGCGCAACCTGGTCGCGACCAGCTGGTTCATGTTCATCCCGCTGGTGGCGATCGTGCTGTTCTCCGGCGCGATGGGCGTGATCCTGTGGTCCCTGCACGAGACCGAGCGCCAGCAGCAACGCGACGCGCTGTATCGCGACGCCGCCTGGGCGCAGCAGCGCGTCCGGTTGTCGCTGCTCAGCAATCAGGACCAGCTCGCCTCGCTGGCGCGCGACATCGCCGCGGCGCAGCTCGACCAGCGCGCTTATCGCACCGCCGCGCAGGAGGTGCTGCGCGAGAATCCGGAGATCGTCTTCATCAACTGGCTCGACGCCACGCGGCGCGCGCGCTGGTCGCTGCCTTCCACGTCGGAATTCGCCGCGCGGCTGCGCGAGACGCCGGAGCAGCCGCTCGAACCCGACGTGCTGGACACCTTCGACACCGCGCGCGAGACCCAGCGCGTGGTCTATTCGCGCCCGCTGGTCAACGAACGCGGCGACAGCTTCATGCTGATGCAGGTGCCGATCGTGCGCGACAACGAGTTCCTCGGCACGCTGGGCGCGCTCTATTCGATCAACGGCATCCTGACCCATCTGCTGCCGCCCGAGCTGACCGAGCGCTACCGCTTCTCGCTGATCGACAAGAACAACCAGCTGCGCGCCAGCACCTCGCTGCGGCCGGTGCCGGCCACCGCGCTGTCGTACGAGGTGCTGCTCGACCCGCCGGGGCACTCGCTGTCGCTGCGTGCCGATGCCTATCCGCCCGCGTCGAACCTGCCCAACAACATGCTGCTGTGGCTGGTGGTCGGGCTGTCGTGCTTCCTGCTGTGGAGCCTGTGGAGCATGTGGCGGCATACCAGCCGCCGCTCCGAGGCGCAGCGCGCGCTGCTGGCCGAGACCTCGTTCCGCCGCGCGATGGAAAACTCGATGCTGATCGGGCTGCGCGCGCTCGACCTGAACGGGCGCATCACCTATGTGAACCCGGCCTTCTGCCGCATGACCGGCTGGCAGGAGCACGAGCTGGTCGGGCGCGTGCCGCCCTTCCCCTACTGGCCGCCCAACGACCAGCAGGAGATGCAGCGCCAGATCGATCTGACGCTGCAGGGCAAGTCGCCCACCGGCGGCTACGAGATGCGCGTGATGCGCCGCGACGGCACCAGCTTCTTCGCCCGCATGTATGTGTCGCCGCTGATCGACAGCCGCGGCCGCCATACCGGCTGGATGAGCTCGATGACGGATATCACCGAGCCCAAGCGCGCGCGCGAGGAACTGGCCGCGGCGCACGACCGCTTCACCACCGTGCTGGAAAGTCTGGATGCCGCGGTGTCGGTGCTCGCCACCGACAAGCCGGAGCTGCTGTTCGCCAACCGCTATTACCGGCAGCTGTTCGGCTGGGAGCCCGAGGGGCATCTGAAGCTCGCCGGCGGAGAGGTCGAGCAGGAGCAGGTCACCAGCGACCATACCGATTTCGTCGACGCCTACGCCGGCCTGCCGGCCTCCGAGCTGATGCCGTATGCGTCCGACGCGCGCGAGATCTTCGTGCCGGACATGCAGAAGTGGTTCGAGGTGCGGCGCCGCTATATCCAGTGGGTCGACGGCCATCTGGCGCAAATGCAGATCGCCACCGACATCACGGTGCGCAAGGCGGCCGAGGAAATGGCCCGCCAGCACGAGGAACGCCTGCAGTTCACCAGCCGCCTGACCACCATGGGCGAGATGGCCTCGTCGCTGGCGCACGAACTGAACCAGCCGCTGGCGGCCATCAACAACTACTGCATGGGCGCGGTGGCGCGGCTGCGCTCGGGGCGCAGCACGCCAGAGGACCTGATGCCGATCCTGGAAAAGACCTCGGCCCAGGCGGTGCGCGCCGGCACGATCATCAGCCGCATCCGGGGCTTCGTCAAACGCAGCCAGCCGCAGCGGCGCGAGACCGCGCTGCACGATATCGTCGCCGACGCGGTGGGGCTGGCCGATATCGAAGCCACGCGCCGCCGCGTGACGATCCTGACCCGGCTGCCGCCTCCGCCGGTCACGCTCTATGTCGACCCGGTGCTGATCGAGCAGGTCCTCGTCAATCTGCTGAAGAACGCGGTCGAGGCGATGTCGGGCCTGCCGGCGATGCGCGCCGCGGGCGTGGTGCGGCTGCACGCCCGCATCGACCAGGGCGAGCTCGGCCAGACCGTCTGCATCGACGTGATCGACCAGGGTCCGGGCGTGGACGAGGCCACCAAGGAACGGCTGTTCGAGCCCTTCTTCAGCACCAAGTCCGACGGCATGGGCATGGGCCTGAATATCTGCCGCTCGATCATCGAGTCGCACCAGGGCCGGCTGTGGGTCGAAAACAATGCGGACGGCATCGGCTGTACGTTTAAAATCATGCTGCCGCTGGAGCCGGAGGTTGCCGATCAGTGAGCGCCCTCGATGAGGGCAGATCGGCAGGGCCGGATCGGCAAGACCATCGGAGAACCGGCCGCCCCGCTGCCCCCGCCGTGGCGGGTGTGCGGCGCAGGCGGCCGGAGTTACACTAGCCGAATCGCACAGACGCAGCATCAGGAGACTTCATGACCGTAGCGCCAAACCCCACTCCCCACCGCGGCGAGACCGTCTTCATCGTCGACGACGATGAAGCGATGCGCGACTCGCTGACCTGGCTGCTGGAGGGCAATGGCTACCAGGTTCGCAGTTTCGCCAGCGCCGAGCAATTCCTGGCCGCCTACGATGCCAACCAGGTCTCCTGCCTGATCCTGGACGTGCGGATGCCCGGCATGAGCGGCCCCGAACTGCAGGAACGCATGATCGCGGAGAACATCCATCTGCCGATCGTCTTCATCACCGGCCACGGCGACGTGCCGATGGCGGTATCGACGATGAAGAAAGGCGCGATCGACTTCATCGAGAAGCCGTTCGACGAATCCGAGCTGCGCGCGCTGGTCGAGCGCATGCTGCAGAAGGCCAGGGCCGACCATTCGGCCGCGCGCGAGCAGCGCGCCGCGCAGGACTTGCTGGGCAAGCTGACCACGCGCGAACAGCAGGTGCTCGAGCGCATCGTCGCCGGACGCCTGAACAAGCAGATCGCCGACGACCTGGGCATCTCGATCAAGACGGTGGAGGCGCATCGCGCCAACATCATGGAAAAGCTCAACGTCAACACCGTGGCCGACCTGCTGCGGCTCGCGCTGTCGCGCAACAGCTGATCGACGCCGACGGATCCTTTACGTCAGATCCGCTCGCTCTTCCCCGGCTGCCGTCCTCCCTCACCTCGTTCCTCCCCATCCCTTCAGGCCAGCGCCCGGCACCACGCCGGACGCTGGCCGGTCCTCGAAAAAGCTAGCGTTCCGGCGGTTCCGCGACAGCGTGCGCGACGGCCGCCGAGCATCGTTCGGTTCCCCCGGGCGCGGTCCGCCGTTGCCGTTCCGGCTTGGCCGCTCCCGCTCTTCCCCTGCCGGAGCCGACCGATGCTGAACCCCTCGCCACTCGCGCCGTCCTCACCGTCCTCACCGTCCTCACCGTCCTCACCGTCCTCGTCGAACGCCTTCAGCGCACCTGCCGGCCACGCGGTAGCAGCCGAAACCGCGCGCCCATGGCTGACGCTGCTGCCGCAATCGATCCTCGAGCACGTGCTCGACTTCCTGTCCCTGCATGACCGCGTCACGCTGGAGCGCAAGGCCTGCCATGCGCTGAGCCGGAGCCTGCGGGCTCGCGCCGCCGTCGACGGCGCGCTGATGCAGGTGACCGACATCTGGTCCGCGGCATCGCTGCGGGCGCAGCTGGGCGTCCTGCCGCAGTCCAACCTGCCTGTGTTCGGACGCGCCCAGGTAATGGCCGGCATGCTGGCGCGCCTGCCCGAATTGCCGCGTGGCGAACGCTGGAGCGCCATCGAAGCGGTACTCGACCGACTCGATACGGTGTCCGGCGCGGCCGGGCCGGTGCTGGACGCGCTGGCCGCCTGCATCGCGGACCCGCTCACCAGCGGCGAGCTCGACGAAGCGCAGTGGAAGCGCCTGGCGCAGGCGGTTGCGATGGTGCCGCTGGCGGTCGGCGCACGGGCGCGCGTCGCGGCCCTGCGCCGCGCCGTCGGACCCCGGCCCACGCCATCGAGCCGGCGGCTGGCGACGACGCTGTTGCCCGACGCCACCCGCGCACTGGCCGTGGCGCGCGCCTTGCCCGCCTGCGAGCAGCGCCAGGGATTCGAGCAGCTGCTGTGCGCGCTGATGGCCGGTGCGCGCGATCACGCCGCCTACGCGGCGGACTGGTCGGCACTGCTGGCGGCCGCCGCCGGCGAGATCGGCCGCGATGCCGCCTTTGCCGCGCGCCTGTTCTGCGCCCTGCTGACGCTGCTGCCCGGCGGCCGCACCGCGAGCGAGTACCACGGCCGGGCGCCTTCACCGGAGGAGGCGTTGCAGCGCTGGAGCGCGGTGCTCCATGGCGCGGCGGCACTGCCCGGCGACGCCGGCTTCGCGGTCGCCCGCGCGGCCATCCGCACCGCCACGGCCACGCTGCTCAGCGATCCCGAGCGCGCCGAGCCGGCGATCGCGTCGCTGCTCGCCCATCTGCAGGCATCGCGCATGCAGACGGCGCAGCAGCTGCACGTACGCGCCGAACTGATTCCCTATCTGCCGCCCGCGCAGCAGGTTCCGGCATGGCACGCGCTATGGGACGAGGTCGAACGGCGGTCGCTGCCGTCGCCGGCGATGCTGCTGGTCCATGTCCAGCGCTGGCACCCTTGCGATCCGGTCCATGCCTGGCGGCGCGCGCAAGACTACTGCCTGACCGCCACCGCGCCGACGCCCGAGCAGCGCGCCGCGCTGATGTGCCAGGCCGGGCTCTTCTGCGCGCCCGGCACGGCCGACGCCGAAGCCATGTTCGATGCGATCGGCGAACTGGCCCTGCGCCACCACCAGTTGCTGCCGCTCGTGCAATGGGTGGCCGCCGATGACGACCAGCCTGCCGACCGTATCCTGTCCGTCATCTGGAAATTGCCGCCGCCGGTGCAGGCGCGTGCCTTCTCGCAATGGCTGGCGCTGCGCGGTTGGGTCGACGAACTGCTGCCTGTGCCGCTGCCGCTGGCACGGCAACTGCAAGCGATGGGCTGCTGGGAGGAACTGGGCGAGATGTCCACTGCCTGGACCCGGCGCTGCAGCCGCCTGCTGGAAACCGGGCCGACGCTGCTGCCCTCGGCGGCGCACGACGCCTTGCCGGAACTGGCCGCGGACATGCTCGGCGTGCTGGAGGCGTCCGCCCCTGCCGCTCGCCCGCCGGAGCTGCTGGCGGAGGTCGCCCAACTGACCAGCGGCCTGTGGCTGCAGGCCGCTGCATCGCCGCTGATCGATCGCACCTGGGACCTGATCGACCGGCTCGATGCGCCGGCGGTGCGTACCGCGATGGAGACCCTGTACCGGCTCAAGCAGGCATCCCGCAAGCTGCCCGGCGACGGCGACCTGCTGTTGGGCGAGTGCTGGGCCAGGCCGACGCTGCTGCGCGCCGCCGAGCTGGTGCGCACGCGCTTCACCGCGCCCGAGCGCCGCCGCTGGCTGGCGCGGCTGGTCGAGGCCGAAGGCCGGATGGGTGATTTCCGTCCGGACGTGGAGCGCAACCGCTTCGATGCGGTCCGGCAGGCGCTGTGGCGTATCGCGAGCGCCCTGCCGAGGGAGGCCATCGACGCTGTGCACGGCACGATCGCGGCCTGGTTTGCCCCCGCCTCGCGCGATCCGTCGGCGCTCAGGGCCTGGCAGCAGGCCGTGGCCCAGTTCGACGCATACCGGCGCTAGGGCGGCGCGGCGGTCGCGGTCGCTGTCGCTGTCGCTGTCGCTGTCGAGGAGGGTAGGCCTTCCTCCCCCCCAATGGACATTCCGCGCACGGCATGCGGCCGGGACCGAGAACCGAAAGGCGCGGGCGCTTCCGGATCGCGGCCCTCCACATCCGCCGACAGAATGCCGGGCCCGCGAACCGCGGCAGTCGGGCGCCATTCCGGCCGTCCACCGCCGGTTCGCCGAAGAGACCTGTCATGCAAGCCAGCCCCGCCCGCCAGACCGTTGCCCCTTGCCTCGCCGACGGCACCCCGCCATCCGAGCCGGTTCCGCAGCCGGCCACCATGTCCGGCCTGGAGTTGCTGCCCGCACCGGTGCACGACTTCATCCTCGCGCTGCTGCCGCCGCAATCCAGGCTCTGCCTGGAACGGCAGGTTTCGAAGGGTCTGCAAACCCGGCTCGAACGACATGCACGCCACGATCTGGCGCTTCGGCGCGCCGCCAACGTATGGACCGTTGGCGAGCTGGCGGCAGTCCTGTCCGATGGATCGGCCCAGCCGTTCGGCGGCCTGCCACCCGCCTCGCGCGCGGCGGTTCTGGGCACGCTGGTCGGCCGGCTGCGCGGCCTGCCGCGATCCGGACACGACGCCGGTTTCCGGCTGCTGCTGGAACAGACCCTGCGGCTGCCCGCGCCGCTTCGGACGGCGCCGCTGAACACACTGGCCAGTTGCATCGACGAACGTGCGGCCGTGGTGAGCCTCGACACCTTGCTTGACTGCGTCGCCATGATCGCGGCCGAACCGCTTGCGCTATCGGCAAGGCTCAGGCGCACGGCCCTCGCGCTGGAGAACCGCGCGAAGCCGTGCGGCATCGCCAGCCAGTTGCTGCCGGACGCTTCCGCGGCGCTGGCGCTGGCTCGGGCGTTCCCCGCTGCCGAGCAGGCCGAAGCGCTGTCGGTCGGCACGGCGGCTTTCGCACGCGCCTGCGCCAACGACCAGGACGCTGCGGCCCCGTGGCGCGCCCTGCTCCAGTGCGTGGCGCGGGACGAGGCCAATCCCGCGCAACGCGGTCGCTTGATCGCCGCGCTTGCCGGCTGCCTTCCCGGCATCGACGGACAGCACGCATTCTTCGGCATCGACGCCGCAACGGCGTCGCGACATTCGACGCTGCTGCTGGATACGGTCTTTTCCCTGCCGGGCGATGGACCGTTTCACGCCATCGCCTGTCTGCTGGGCACCGAGGCTTCCCCAGGTCCGTTCCAGCATGTCAGCCGCACGCAACGAACCGAATTGCTCAGCGACATCGCGCAGCGGATGCAGGCTGCGGCCTTGACCGAGCCGCAGCGGCTCCATCTCCGTGCCGCGCTGTTGCGCTTCGTGCCGGATCTGGCGACATGGGACACCTTGTGGGACGCGGCGCTGCGGGGCGAGCACGCAGAAACGCTGCGATTGCTGGGCTCGGTCCTGCCGATTTGCCAGTCGCCCGCGCCCGATCCCACCCGGCTGCTGCGCTTGCAATCCGCCGCGCTGGACGCAACGGCGTTGCCGCCTTCGACCCGTTCCGCACTGCTGAAGGAGGCGCTGTACTACGGCCGGGACGCGATCAACGCATCGGGCCTGACCGAATCGACGCTTGCCGGCGCCGCAGCCTTGGCGCGCGACCACGGCGAATATGGCGCACTCGCGCGCTGGGCGCAGGCCGGCCGGCCAGCCGCGAGGCGTCGCGTTGTCCAGGTCATCCGAGGCCTTGCGCCGGCGCATCAGGTGAGCGCCGTGCGGCAATGGCTGGACGACGGGAGGTGGTCGGGTCTGGAAGATCTCGTCGACCTGTCGGCACTGGCGGATCCGCTTGCGCGGACGGGCCACTTCGGCGAGCTTGCCGACCTCGTCCGTACCGTCTGCGAACGGGGCGCGAAATGGACCGGCCAGTGGGGCTGCAGGCCCGCGCTTCGAGGACGGGTCGAAGCTTCGGGGCGGATACTCGCCGACTATTGGATCGGGCAGCTCGAAGCGATTCCGCAGTGCCGGAGGCCCGCAACGCTTGCCGCGGCGGCCCTGTTTGCCCACCAGCTCGACGCGGTGACGGATCACGACGCCGAACGGGTCCAGCGGGCATGGAAGCTGATCGAGCCCCTCGATGCGGACGATCTGCGCCTCTGTCTGGCGGACCTGCGCCCGTTCCGCCGGCTGGAGAAGTGGAATGCGCCGGGACAGGGATTGCAGGACCGCTGGCCAAGGTCCGCCGTCCCGCTCGCTGCCGCGATCGTGCGCACCCGATTGTCCGGACCGGAACGGCGCGAATGGCTGGCGCATTTGCTCGGCAGGCTGTTGGCCCTGGAGAGCGAGGGGGAGGCTGCCGGGCAGGGCGGACGCCAGCCACGCTTCGACCGCGCAAGGCAGGCGGCATGGGACCTCGCCATCAGCTTGCCGCGGGCGCAATGGTCCTATGCCGTGGGCTATCTCGCGCAGTGGTTTGCCGCCCCGCCGGACGCGCCGCATGAGCGCGCGCCATGGGAGCAGGCCAGGGCAAGCTTCGATGCATGGTTCGGCGCCTGAACGGGCGGAGTGCATGCCGGCGGTTCCTCCGCCCTCCCGTCCGCCGTCCCCTCCGTCATCCCAACGACGGCGCCCGCTGACGGCGCCCGCTGACGGCTCCCTCTTGCGGCGCCCTCTGACGGTGCCCTTTGGCCGGACGGGACGGCCAGGGCGCGCCGGCGGGCACGCGCCCCGGCCACCGGTGCCGACGCTTTATAATCGCTGTTTTGCGCACCGTCCCTCCCCGCCCTGCCCTGCAGGCAATCACGCCGGTCGCATCTCCACCCGCGTCTTTCACCTCTGCCGCTCCTGCGCCTCAAGCCCATGCCCGCCCAATTGATCGACGGCAACGCCCTTGCCAAGCAAATCCGTTCCGAAGCCGCCCTGCGCGCCGCCCGCCTGACCGAGCGCGGTCACCAGCCCGGGCTCGCCGTGGTCCTGGTCGGCGAGGACCCGGCCAGCCAGGTCTATGTCCGCAACAAGGTCAAGGCGTGCGAGGACAACGGTTTCTACTCGTCGCTGGACCGCTATCCCGCGGACCTGTCCGAGGCCGACCTGCTGGCCCGCATCGACGAACTGAATCGTGATCCGAAGATCCACGGCATCCTGGTGCAGTTGCCGCTGCCCAGGCACATCGACAGCCACAAGGTGCTGGAGGCGATCGCCCCGGAGAAGGATGTCGACGGCTTCCACGTCGCCAACGCCGGCGCGCTGATGACCGGCGCGCCGCTGTTCCGCCCCTGCACCCCCTATGGCTGCATGAAGATGCTCGAGTCGATCCAGTATCCGCTGCGCGGCGCGCAGGCGGTGGTGGTCGGCGCCTCCAACATCGTCGGCAAGCCGATGGCGATGCTGCTGCTGCAGGCCGGCGCCACCGTGACGATCTGCAACAGCAAGACGCGCGACCTCGGCGCCCATACCCGCCAGGCGGACGTGATCGTCGCCGCGGTCGGCCGCCGCAACCTGATCACGGCGGACATGGTCAAACCCGGCGCGGTGGTGATCGATGTCGGCATGAACCGCGACGACGCCGGCAAGCTGTGCGGCGACGTGGACTTCGCCGGCGTACGCGAAGTGGCCGGCTATATCACGCCGGTCCCGGGCGGCGTCGGTCCGATGACGATCACCATGCTGCTGGTCAATACGCTGGAGGCGGCCGAGCGCGCGGCAGGCTGAGGCGAGCGCCGGTACACTGGTCAAAACGGCTGGGCAAAACCGCTGGGCAAGCCCCTGGCCGATCCGCTGGACGACCCGCCGGACAACGCGCCGGCCCCCTCGCTGCGAAGCCACGCTGGAAAACCGCGCAGATGCCCCCAGCTGCGGAATATCCGACCGTCAACCCCAACGCCAACGCGAACGAACAAGCCATGGACCAAGCCGACAAGAACGCCAACCCGCTGCTGGACTTCAGCGACCTGCCCCGCTTCGCCGAGATCCGCCCCGAGCATATCGGCCCGGCGCTGGACGTGCTGCTTGAAGCGGCGCAACGCGCCGTCGCGCTGGTCGAGGATCCGGCCCGGCCCGCCACGTGGGCCGATACCGTCGACACGCTCGAGCAGGCCACCGAGCCGCTGGGCCGCGCCTGGGGCGTGGTCGGCCACCTGAGCTCGGTCGCCGACACGCCGGCGCTGCGCCAGGCCCACGCCGAAAACCTGCCGCGCATGACCGAGTTCTGGTCCTCGCTGGGCCAGAACCTGGCGCTCTACGAAAAGTACAAGGCGCTGGCCGCCAGCCCCGAATACGCGGCGCTGAGCCCGGCCCGCAAGCAACTGCTCGACAACGAGCTGCGCGGCTTCCGCCTCGGCGGCGCCGAGCTGCCGGAGGACCAGAAGCCGCGCTTTGCCGAGATCCAGGAACAGCAGGCACAGCTGGGCAAGGCTTTCTCCGACCACGTGCTGGACGCGACCAACGCCTACTCGCTGGTGATCGAGGACCCGGCGCGCCTGGCCGGCCTGCCGCCCGACACGCTGGAAGCGGCGCGCGAGGCCGCGGCCAAGGACGGCAAGGAAGGCTGGAAGTTCACGCTGCATTTCCCCTCGTATTTCCCGGTGCTGCAGTACGCGGACGACCGCGCGCTGCGCCAGACGCTGTACGAGGCCAACGTCACGCGCGCCTCCGAGCTGAGCCCGCAGTACGGCACCGGCCAGGCCGACTGGGACAACACCGCGAATATGCGCGAGCAGCTGGCGCTGCGCCGCGAAGAAGCCCGCATGCTGGGCTACGGCTCGTACGGCGAGGTGTCGCTGGTGCCCAAGATGGCCGATTCGCCGGCGGAAGTGCTGCGCTTCCTCGACGAACTCGCCGCCAAGGCCCGCCCCTATGCCGAGCGCGACTGGGCCGAGCTGCGCGAATTCGCCGCCAAGGAACTGGGCCTGGCCGAGCTGGCGCCGTGGGACGTCGCCTATGCGTCCGAGAAACTGCGCCAGCAGCGCTATGCCTTCTCGGAACACGAGGTCAAGCAATACTTCCCCGAGCCCAAGGTGCTCGAAGGCCTGTTCGGCGTCGTGCAGAAGCTGTTCTCGGTGCGGATCGCGCCGGACGAGGCGCAGACCTGGCACAAGGACGTGCGCTTCTACCGCGTCACCAGCCCGGACGGCACGCTGCTCGCGCAGTTCTATCTGGACCTGTACGCGCGCGAGGGCAAGCGCGGCGGCGCGTGGATGGACGACGCGCGCGGCCGCCGCGAGCGCGGCGACGGCAGCGTGCAGACGCCGGTCGCCTACCTGACCTGCAACTTCTCCGCACCGGTCGGCGACAAGCCGGCGCTGTTTACGCACGACGAGGTCATCACGCTGTTCCATGAGTTCGGCCACGGCCTGCACCATATGCTGACCCAGGTCGGCGAGCTGGGCGTGTCGGGCATCAACGGCGTCGAATGGGATGCGGTCGAGCTGCCCTCGCAGTTCATGGAGAACTTCTGCTGGGAATACGAGGTGCTGGCCGACATGACGCGGCACGTCGACACAGGCGAGCCGCTGCCGCGCGCGCTGTTCGAGCGCATGCTGGCCGCGAAGAATTTCCAGAACGGCATGATGACGCTGCGCCAGATCGTGTTCTCGGCGTTCGACATGCACCTGCACACGGACTTCGATCCGGACGGCGACAAGTCGGTGCTGGAGCTGTCGCGCGAGATCAACGACCGCATCCACGTGGTGCCGCAGTACCCGTTGTCGCGCTGGCCCAATACCTTCAGCCATATCTTTGCCGGCGGCTATGCGGCGGGCTACTACAGCTACAAGTGGGCCGAGGTGCTGTCGGCCGATGTCTACGCGGCCTTCGAGGAAGCGGCGCAGCTGACCGGCAGCGTGCTCGACAGCGAGACCGGCGCGCGCTATCACCGCGAGATCCTGTCGGTGGGCGGCAGCCGTCCGGCGATGGAGTCGTTCACGGCGTTCCGCGGCCGGCCGCCGCAGATCGATGCGCTGCTGCGCCACGGCGGGATGGCGGCATGAGCGGCGCGCCCGACGACCTGCTCGCCGGCATCGACGGCGCCCCGGCGGTGCCGGCCACCGGCAGCACGCTGCCGCCGCCGCTGCCCGCCACCGCGCCGGCCACGCTGCGGATCGCCTCGTGGAACGTCAACTCGCTGAAGATCCGGCTGCCGCAGGTGCTCGACTGGCTGATCGCGCAGGAGAACGCCGATACGCCGATCGACGCGCTGTGCCTGCAGGAACTGAAGCTGCCCGAGGACAAGTACCCGCTGGCGGAACTGGAGAGCGCCGGATTCCACAGCATCTTCGTCGGCCAGAAGACCTATAACGGCGTGGCGATCCTGGCGCGCAACACCACCATGCCGGCCGCCACCGACGTGGTGCGCAATATCCCCGGGTTCGAGGACGCGCAGCAGCGCGTGGTCGCCGGCACCTATGGCGACGTGCGCCTGGTCTGCGCGTATTTCCCCAACGGCCAGGCGCCCGACAGCGACAAGTTCGCCTACAAGCTGCGCTGGCTCGAGGCGCTGGCCGCGTGGCTGCGCGACGAACTGCAGCGCTATCCGAAGCTCGCGCTGCTGGGCGACTTCAATATCGCGCCCGAGGATCGCGACGTGCACGACCCGAAGAAGTGGGAAGGCCAGAACCTGGTCTCGCCGCCGGAGCGCGCCGCCTTCCAGACGCTGCTGGAACTGGGCTTTGCCGACGCCTTCCGGCTGTTCGAGCAGCCGGAGAAGAGCTTTTCGTGGTGGGACTACCGCATGCTGGCCTTCCGCCGCAATGCCGGCCTGCGGATCGACCATATCCTGCTGTCGCCGGCGCTGCGCGAGCGCTGCACCGCCTGCACGATCGACCGCACGCCGCGCACCTGGGAACAGCCGTCGGACCATACCCCGGTGGTCGCCACGATGCGGCTGGGCTGAACGCGAACGGCCGTTGCGGCAATGGCTGCAGCGGCCGTTTCATCGGCCTGCCTTATCGTCTGCCCTCTCGCCTGCCTTATCGTCTGCCGCATCGCGTCCGCCTTATCGCCTGCCTCATCGTCCGCCTTATCGCCTTCATAAGGGTCACCATCGGCCCCGAGACATCGCCCGCCTCGGGCGATGTTTTTCGAATGACGGTGGCATCGCTTATCATGCGGGGCAGAGACACCACCGACGCGCCGGACCACGAGCCGGCGCGCAGCCCCTCGGGCCCGCCATGCAAGCCGTGCAACCGTTCCCTTCCTTCGTCTTTCTCCCCGCCCGCCTGACGACCCTCGCCGGCGCCACCGACCTGCCGCGGGACGCCGTTCCCGCGACCGCCCGGTGACCGCGCCGGCGGTGAGCCGCTCCGCCCGCGGCTGGCAACGGCTGCTGCCGGCCTGGCGCCATCGCGTCAGCGCGGCGACGCTGCGCGCCGATCTGCTGGCCGGCCTGCTCGGCGCGGTGCTGGTGCTGCCGCAGGGCGTGGCGTTCGCCACGCTGGCCGGGCTGCCGCCGCAATACGGCATCTACGCGGCGGTGGTGCCCTGCATCGTGGCCGCGCTGTTCGGTTCCAGCTGGCACGTGATGTCCGGCCCCACCAATGCGAATTCGCTGGCACTGTTCGCGATGCTCAGCCCGATCGCCTTCGCCGGCAGCCCCGAGTACATCAACCTGGCGCTGGGCGTCACGATCCTGGTCGGCGTGCTGCAGCTTGCGGTCGGTACGCTGCGGCTCGGCTCGCTGGCCAATTTCATCTCGCCGTCGGTGCTGCTCGGATTTACCTGCGGCGCGGCCTCGCTGATCGCGCTGTATGCGCTGAAGGACCTGTTCGGGCTGCAGGTGCCGACCGGCACCAGCGCCTTCGGGGTCGTGCGCCACCTGTTCGAGCATGCCGCCACCATCAACTGGAGCGCGGCGGCGGTGGGCGCGGTGACGCTGGCCGTCACGCTGGCGGTCAAGCGGGTCGCGCGCCGGCTGCCGTTCATGCTGCTCGGGCTGCTGGCCGGTTTCCTGTGCGCCTGGCTGCTGAACCGCAGCGGCTGGGGCGGTGCGCAACATGTCGACGTGGTCGGTCCGATCCCGGCCGCGGTGCCGCCCTTCCGCATTCCCGATATCCCCTGGGACCGGCTGTCCGATCTGCTGGGCATCGCGTCGGCGCTGACCATCGTCGCGCTCGGGCAATCGATCTCGATCGCCAAGGCGGTCGCGCTGCGGTCGGGCCAGCACATCGACGCCAATCGGGAGTTCATCGGACAGGGGCTGTCGAACATCGCCGGCGGCTTCTTCTCGGCCTATATCTCCTGCGGCTCGCTGAACCGCTCGATGCCGAATTTCGAGGCCGGCGCGCAGACGCCGCTGGCCAGCGTGTTCTCCGCCCTGCTGCTGGTCGCGCTGGTCGCGGTCAGCGCGCCGCTGCTGGCGCAGATTCCGCTGGCGGCGATCGCCGCGATGCTGCTGCTGGTGGCCGGGGGCCTGTTCGATTTCGCGCGCCTGCGCCGCATCGCGCGGCTCTCGCGCACCGAGTTCGCGATCGCGCTCGGCACCTTCGCCGCGACGCTGGTGATCCGGCTCGAAATGGCGGTGCTGCTGGGTACGGTGCTGTCGCTGGTCGCTTATCTATATCGCACCTCGCGCCCGGCGGTGCGGACGCTGGTGCCCGACGCCGACGATCCCGACCGCCGCTTCACGCCGCTGGACGAACTACGCCGCCCGCAGCCCGAATGTCCGCAGCTGAAGCTGATCCGGATGGAGGGCGCGATCTTCTTCGGCGCCGTGCAGTACGTCACCGACAGGCTGCACGAGGCGCGCGCGCAGATGCCGACGCAGACGCGGCTGCTGGCGATGACCAAGAGCATGAACTTCATCGACCTGGCCGGCGCGGAAATGTGGGAGGCGGAGCTGGCCGAGCGCCGTGCGCTGGGCGGCGATCTCTATTTCCACCGCCCGCGCACGCAGGTGCTGCAGACCTGGGCGCAGACCGGCTTCATCGCCAAGCTGGGCGACGATCATATCTTCGCCACCAAGCGGCACGCCCTGCACAGCATCGTGCCCACGCTGGATCCGAAGATCTGCGCGACGTGTACCGTGCGGGTGTTCGAGGAGTGTCCGCATGAGGCGGCGGCCCCGGGAATTCCGGGTCAACCGGTGCGGGCAGCGCAGGAGACGAAGGCGGACGCAGCGGACGCAGCGGACGGCGTGGCCGGGCCGGAAGCGGCGGCTGGTGAGATCGAAGCCGTGAAGCGGAAACAAGCGCGGGGGGAATGAACGCGGCGGAAACAAGCGCGGCGGGAATGCGCGAAGCGGAAATGAAAAACGCCGGTATGAAACCGGCGCCAGACTGGGTCCAGCCGCAGCGCGCCCTGTTGCCCGGACCGTAGCGGCCCGGTGCGGGCGCCCCTGCTCAGACGGGCGCCACGTGCGCGCGCTTGACCACGATGGGCTGCGGCACGCCCTGTTCGATCAACACGACAGCGGCGCGTTCGATGGTATCGCGGCCGGCGCGGAATGCTTCTTCGAGCGACAGCACCTGGTCGGCGCTGAACCCTTCCCACAATGCCTCGCGCGTGACCACGCAGGTCACCTTCTGGCCGTCGACAATGGCGTGAAACAGCAAGCCCTCGTTATTGATGTCATAACGATCTTGCTCCTGGAATTTGATCTCCATCGGTACAGCCCTCCATTGCAAGTGAGTGGGCATCCTAACATGGGTCCCGCCGACGTCGCACAAAAGTCCTTTGCGAAGATCGGTCATCTGCCGAGACTGCCGCCGCCATTCCGAGTTCCATCGGCGAGCGCAAATTTTGTCACGGCCGCCGATGCGTTTCAGCGTGCCGGGATTTGACAACTTTGCAAATAATGCTAGAATCTCGGACTTCGTTGGGGCGTTAGCTCAGTTGGTAGAGCAGCGGACTCTTAATCCGTAGGTCGAGTGTTCGAGTCACTCACGCCCCACCACTTTTCAACGCCCAACCTCTATCGGTTGGGCGTTTTCGTTTCCGGGTTCCCCGACGCCGCGCGGGGTTCGGCGGCGTTCTGCGTGTGCCACGCAGTGAAGCCGCACCGCCCGAAAGTCGCCCAGTTCGACTCTCTTTTGCTCTCTCTTCTCTCAAAACCGGCGCCAACTTCTTGGCGGAAGCGCACGCAGGCGGCCTCGTACGTCAATGACTTGCGCGTGCGTCACGGCCAGCGGTTGTTCATCGTGCTTGGAAGAGCAAGGCATCAAGCCTGCACGGGGCTCAATGCTGCAGCACAGGGCATCGAGTACAGCCCCGGGCGCCCCTGCACGACCTGGACGAGGGCCCGGTATGCAACGAGTGGCCCTTCGGCTTCCGGCTTGCCCTTGTCGCGCGTCTTGACCTTGAACACGTCGATGGGCTTGGCGCTGTCGAGCCCGGCACGCCGCATGACCTGTTCGGCGGTGCGGGGCTCCCCCTTGAACGACCACAGGGCCTCGAACACTGCTGCCTGAGCCTCGGTCAGCCGGATCGGGCCGTGCGGCCCCTCGGGCAGCGTGACCCAGCGGAAATCCGCCGAGAAAGGCCCCTTCACCGGCGTCGTTGGATCGCTGGCCTGCGGGCCTGGTGGCTCACCCGACATGCCGATGAACGAGATGCCGCCGCCGTAGAAGGCGAACCGATCCTCCAGAGCCAACCACTCCACGCCCGGGCCGAAGGGCGCCCCGCGCGTCTCGCGCGGCTTCGGCGTGATGACGCGGATCGGCCCGCCTGCGACCCGCACCCGCTCCAGCAGGGCCGGCTCGCGCCATAGCCGGATCAGATCGCGCGCCAGCAGGACTGGCGAGCACCGGGAATCGCCAAGGCGCCACACGCCATCGCCGAGGGCGTCGATGCCGTCGCGGCTCTCGATCGAAAGCGCCAGCCGCAGCTTTCGGCGCAGCCAGTCCTCGTCCAGCGCCAACGCGGCCATGTCGTCGGCCGCGACGTCCACCGGCCCGCACTCGGGGCAATGGCAGGTACGCCCCTGGTGCCCGTTGCCCCAGACCTGCGCCCGGTGCTGGTGGCAGTAGGGGCACAGCACGAACCGCTGGTCCAGGGCCGTGGGCTTCACCGCCTGCCCGAGGGCCGGCAAGGCGGCGATCTCGCGGGGAGAGAGCGCCGCTCGAAGGATGGGCGTGCCGCCCGCGAACAAGCGGCACACCAAGGCCCAGGCGTCGTGCGTGGCCACCGGTTAGTCCTCGCCAATCGTGGAGCGATGCGGCTCAGGATTGGCAGTTCCCGCTTCCGGCGGCGCTTCCCGGACGTTCAGCGTCTGGCCGGGCTGCAAGATGCCCAGCGAGACCAGGTAGCCCTCCAACTGCGCCTGCAACGCGGCATCGAACTTGTGCAGGTTCAGCCGTCCGCGACGCGTCACCTCGACCGTGACGACCTTGGAACGAGCCTTTCCGGGTTCGGGCGGGTAGTAGAGGTTGATGCGTGCCGCCGTGATCAACCAGCCGCGGGCCAGCGGGTCCTCACCGGGGAACTCCTCGCGCAGCAGTTCGGTGACGCAGCGCTGCTCGCTCGACGCCATCGCCGTGCAATCGAGCTTCAATGCCGTGCTCGGACTCAACACCGAGAGGGACTTGACCTGCAGCGCCACGAAGCCGTCCGCCACGGCCTGCGGCACGTCGAAGCCGAGGCGCAAGACCGACAGGTCCAGCGTCGGCGGCTTGATACGGTGCGCGTCCACCTTGACGCCCAGCAGGTGCTCGGCGAAGGCGTCCACGAGCATCTGGTGGTACTTGGCGCCACCGCGCACGAGGGTGCGAACGACCCCAGTGGCCACGGCGTACTCCAGCACCATGTGGATGTTCGGGTTGCCGACGCGACGGGTGAGATGGGCGCCCTCGAACTCCAGGCGCAGCATGGCCAGGTCCTTGACGTGGACCGTCAGCAGGAACATGCCGGGGCGGCGTTCCACCAAGTAAGCCACGCTGCCGTCGCCGCACTGCAGTTCGCGCTGATAGAAGGCCGAGATGGCCTGGCGCAGCGCGGCCAGCGCGGCATCCGAGGTGTTCGGCCGACGCTTCACGCCGAGGTCGTGCTGCTGGGCCTGCGATCCGTGGCGCTCCAGGTAGTCGAACTCACAGGCCCGCTCGAACAGCGCCGGGTGGCTGGCATACAGCCAGAAGGAGCGGTGGGTGTCGCTCCGGCATCCCACCAGGCCCAGCAGCGCGGCGCCGTCCCCGGCGGCGGCCTGGAACATCGCCTGCTTGCCGGCCGGGTCGGCCAACTGGACGCTGGCCATGAGGTTGCCGATCAGACGGTCGCGGGCGGCGACGTCGGGCCAGGCGCGAACGGCCTCCACCAGCGCCTGCGAGGTGCGCGGCGTGTCCTCCCAGTCGAAATCGTCGGCCACGGGCAGGCCGTGCGAGGCCAGGAAAGCGCTGAGCGTCGCGTCCACCGGCAGTTCGAGCAGCACGTCGACGAAGGTCTTCTTCATCTTCTCGGTCCTTTCCGCAAGAGGTGTCGAGGGCTGCGGACCGAGGGGCGGGTTCGCGGGCCGGCGACGGGGTTACCGAACAGGGCTCTCACCAGCGTAAAGCAGCGAGATACAGCGCGATTGTGTCCCGCCCCATTCCGCCTGTCAATCATCGCGGCACGTCTGGCGCTTTTTGGTATATCGTGGCTATACTTTTGGGTCTGTTTTCCTACACTGACAGTCGATTCGAGACGGGACATCGCCATGGCTTCGGCGTTTGGAGTACGCCTGCGGCGATTCCGCGAGGCGAAGAAGTTGACCCTGCAGCAGGTGGCCGACGCGGTCGGCTGCACCAAGGCCTACATCTGGGAACTGGAGATGAAGGAGGGTCAACGCCCCTCGGCTGAGCGCGTGCAGGCGCTGGCCAAGGTGCTGGGCGTCACGATGGAAGACATCATGGGCGAGCCCATGCCCCAGGTCCCCGAGGCCAGCCCCGAGGATGTGGCCTTCTTCCGTGCCTATGCCGGCATGACCGAAGCTGAGAAGGACCGGGTGCGCCAAGCGCTGAAGATCATCTTCCCGGACAAGGATCTGCCGGAAAGCAAAAGGTGAACACGCCCCCGGCCCTCAACGGCGCGATCGCCGCCAACAAAGTCCACCACTGGTTGCGGGCTTGGTACGGCGCGGACGTGCCCGAGGCCATCGATCTCGATGTCGTGCGGCAGATGCTGCCGACCACGCCCTACGGCAAAGGGGTTCGGGAAATTCGTCCCCCGGTGCAGTTCAACGACGATGCCTTCGAGGGCCTGCTGGCGCGGGACCCCGGTGACCCTCAGGTCTGGGGTATCGCCTACAACGGCACGGTCAGCCCGCAGCGCCAGCGATTCACCATCGCTCACGAGCTCGGGCACTTCGTCCTGCACCGCGACCGGCAGCCGCGTTTCAACTGTGACAAGGAAAGCGTCCACTCCGGCCACGAGACGATGCGCCTGATCGAGCGCGAGGCCGACGATTTCGCCGGCAACTTGCTGATGCCCGGTGATCGGCTGCGCGAGTGGATCTCGAACCGACGCATCGATCTGCACGTCCTCAGCGCCATTGCCGAGCGCTTCCAGGTGTCGTTCGAGGCGCTGTGCATCCGCTTCATCAAGTTCACCCCGCAGCGCGCCATCTTGGTCTACTGGGACAACGGCTACGCGAAGTACGAATGGCGCAGCAGCAGCGCCGTGAGAACCCGGGCGCGCATCCGGCGCACCGGCGATCCGCAAGAGCCCTTACCCGGCACGCTCGCCGCCGACGCGAGCGTCGAGCAGGCATGGGACGGCGTCGAGATGTCTGCTGCGATCTGGTGCCCCGAGGAGGCGCCCTACATGAAGCTGCGCGAGTTCAAGCACAGCTACGCCTCGAGAGATCGCGTCCTGACCCTGCTGCTGTTGGAGAGCGCCGAGCCGCGCGCTTGGGATCGATCCTGGCAGGATGGCGAAAGCAACGACTGCGATGACCGGTTCGTCTCGACAGGCCAGCACCCGATGCGATGACGCAGGGCGCCGTAGCCCGCGCATCCCCGCCAGAACACGTTACGCGGAGCCCCATCGATTCCTAGCATGACAAGCGTTTTCCATAGGAACGCTTGCGATGCACGAACTCGAACCTTTCTCCCTTTCTCCTGCCGCCGATCAGCCAAGGCACGCGCACCAGGAAGTCGTTGATCTCCTCGCCGCAGGCCTTCTGCGGCTTCGCGCCCGCCGCGAACTCCCGCTTTCCGACACCAGAGACGAAGTTGGCCTTGGCTTTGTCGGCCAACAGCGCGTGAATGCGAACCCCGATAACAACAACGGAGTTCGCCCATGACGGCACACGCACCCACAGTCGACGCTACCACCATCGCCGCTCGCATCGCCCAGCTGCCCCACCTGCCGATGGACAGCCTCTGGGCGCTGTGGGACGAGTACTTCGAGGAGCGGCCCAAGCATCACCACCGCACGTGGCTGGAGAGTCGGCTCGCCTACAGGATCCAGGAGCGCGCCTTCGGCGGGTTGAAGCCCGCGACCCGCCGCAAGCTCGAGGAGATCGGTGAGACGGGCATCCTGCCGCGCCAACTGCGCCGCGACGCGAGTCGGCTGCTACCGGGCACCGTGCTCACGCGGATCTTCGACGACGTCGAGCACCGCGTCCTGGTGCGCGGCCCGAACGACTTCGAGTATCAGGGGCAGCGGTTCAAGAGCCTGACGGCGATTGCCCGCCACATCACCGGCACGCCTTGGTCGGGCCCCGCGTTCTTCGGCCTCAAGACCAAGCACGGCCAGAAGGAGCCGGCATGAGATCACGATGGCCCGCATCCCCGTCGACCATGCCGACGCCTGGTCCCGTCACGCCATCGAGGCGCTGTGCGGTCTACACCCGCAAGTCCACCGACGAGGGACTGGACCAGGAGTACAACAGCCTGGAGGCCCAACGCGACGCGGGGCTGGCCTTCATCGCCAGCCAACGCCACGAGGGCTGGATCGCCGTCGAGGAGGGTTATGACGACGGCGGCTACTCCGGCGGTAATCTCGACCGCCCGGCGCTCAAACGGCTGCTCGCCGACATCGATGCCGGCAGGATCGACATCGTGGTCGTCTACAAGATCGACCGATTGACGCGAAGCCTCGCGGACTTCGCCAAGCTGGTGGAGGTGTTCGACCGCAACGGCGTCTCCTTCGTCTCGGTCACGCAGCAGTTCAACACCACCACCTCGATGGGGCGGCTCACGCTCAACATCCTGCTGTCCTTCGCGCAGTTCGAGCGCGAGGTCACCGGCGAGCGCATCCGCGACAAGATCGCCGCCTCCAAGGCGAAGGGCATGTGGATGGGCGGCATGCCGCCGCTGGGCTATGACGTCGTCGATCGCAAGCTCGTCGTCAACGAGCGCGAGGCCGCACTCGTGCGTGACATCTTCCGGCGCTACGCCGAGCATGGCTCGGCTGCACGGCTGGTGCGGGAGATGGCGGTCGAGGGGCACACCACCAAGGCCTGGGTGACCCAAGGCGGGCGCCGGCGCACGGGCCGACCCATCGACCAGCAGTTCATCTTCGCGCTGCTGCGCAACCGCATCTACCTGGGTGAGATCCGCAACCACGGCACGTGGTATCCCGGCCAACACGAAGCGATCGTGCCGCAAGACCTGTGGGACGCCGCGCACGCGTTCATCGCGCGCCGCAAGCAGGCGCCGCGCGAGCACCGCGCCAAGCATCCGGCCCTGCTCGCGGGGCTGCTGTTCGCGCCCGATGGGCAGCGCATGCTGCACACCTTCGTCAAGAAGAAGAGCGGACGCACCTACCGCTACTACGTCCCCTACCTGCACAAGCGCCGCAACGCGGGCGCGAGCCTGGCGCCGGACGCCCCGGACGTCGGGCATCTGCCCGCGGCCGAGATCGAGAACGCGGTGTTGACGCAGATCCACGCGGCGCTCTCGGCGCCGGAGGTGCTGATCGGCACCTGGCGGGCGTGCCAGCGCCACCCGGCCGGTGCTGCCCTCGATGAAGCGCAGGTGGTGGTGGCGATGCGACGCATCGGCGACGTGTGGGCGCAGTTGTTCCCGGCCGAGCAGCAACGCATCGCGCGGCTGCTGATCGAGCGGGTCCAACTGCATGAGCACGGACTCGACATCCTCTGGCGCGAGGACGGCTGGCTGGGATTGGGGCCCGAGATCGGCGCGCATCCGCTGGTCGAGGAATCCAGCGCACAGACCGAGGAAACACCGGCATGAGCACCACGACGAACCCGCGCAAGCGCGCTATCCGCGTCGAGGTCGGAACCGATGCCCGCAGCTACGTCAGCGATGGCCAGCGCGTCACGCTGGTGCCGCTGACGATCAAGCGCCGCCAGAACCGCAAGCTGCTGATCCCGCCCGCGCCCGATGCCGCCACTGTGACGGGTGGCTTCGACGTGCCGATGATCAAGACGCTCGGCAAGGCGTTCTACTGGAAGCGGCTGATCGACGAAGGCGTCTATCCGACGACCGCCGACCTGGCGCGCGCGCTGAAACTGGAGCCAGGCTGGGCGGCCGAGGTGCTGCGCATGACCATGCTGGCACCGGACATCGTCGAGGCGATTTTCGAGGGCCGCCAGCCCCGGCATCTGAATCTGCACACGCTGCGTGGCCGCCAAGACCTGCTGCCTCGCGACTGGGGCGAGCAGCGTCGGCTGCTGGGCTTTCCTTCAGCTTGAGACTGGCGCTCAGCTGGCGCAACAACTACCTCTGCCACGCTCCTGGATTGGTGGGCACGGCACAGTGCCGTAGGAGCAATAGACGCAGCAGTCCCCGGGCTTGGGCTTGAGTATGGCGTGGCAGGCCTCGCACTCATAGAACCACTGGCAGGCATCGGTAGGCATGGTCTCGGTCTTGGTGTGACCGCACTCCGGACAAGTCAACGTCGATTCCAGAACGACGGCAGTCACTTCACGCTCCCGACCACCGTCGAGGGGTAGCCAGCATCCTGGGTCGCCCGCGTCAGCGCCTCTACATTCGCCCGCGCGTCGTCGAACGTCACGGTCGCCTGTCGTTTGTCGAGGTTCACGTCCGTCTTGGCCACGCCCGGCACCTTGCCGAGCGCCTTCTTGACCGTAATCGGGCAGGCGGCGCAGTTCATGCCCGGCACTGACAGGGTGACGGTCTTTGTCGCGGCGATGACTGGCACGCTCACGATCAGGGCGAGCGTCAGCATCGGAAAACCAAGCAATCTCTTCATAAAACCTCCGTTCAGTAAAACCAGGGCGCGACCAGCGGGAAGCCGAGCGCCACGATCACCAGGGCGACCACGATCCCGAACAGCAGCTCGTAGCCGCGCCGAACCGACGGCACCGCGCAGGCCTGTCCGGGTTCGCACGCCGGGGCTTTCGCCCATATGCGTCGCCCGGCGAGGAACAACGCGACGAGGGCCGCGCCGATGAAGATCGGGCGGTAGGGTTCGAGGGCCGTCAGGTTGCTGATCCATGCCCCTGAGAAGCCCAGCGTGATCAGCACCAATGGCCCGAGGCAGCAGGTCGATGCGAGGATGGCCGAGACGAATCCGGCCGCGAGCGCCGCACGGCCGCCTCCGGTACTGCCTTGCGCAGTTGGGGTGTCTGGTTTCATGGAGTAAGCTTACTTCCGTACTTAAGTACGGAGTCAAGACCATGAACAGCACGCCCGAGATCGAGGCGATGACGATCGGCGCGCTGGCGCGCGCGGCTGGCGTCAATGTCGAAACCATCCGCTTCTACCAGCGCAAGGGGCTGTTGCCCGAACCAGATCGGCCGCAGGGAAGTATCCGCCGTTACGGCGCCGACGAGCTTGGCCGCGTCCGCTTCATCAAGTCGGCACAGCGGCTGGGCTTCAGTCTCGACGAGGTGTCCGAACTGCTCAAGCTCGAGGACGGATCGCACTGCGCCGAGGCGCGTGCGCAGGCTCAGCGCAAACTCGTTGACGTTCGCGAACGACTGGCTGACCTGCAGCGCATCGAAGCGGCGCTGTCCGAGCTCGTGCAGCGCTGCAATGCCATTCGCGGCCGGGTGCGCTGCCCCTTGATCGCCGCCTTGCAGGCGGAGTGACGCACAGCCGTCCTTGACTGATCCTCGACCATGACGGCGGGCCTTGTGCCCGCCGTTTTCGTATCGGCGAGAACTTTGGCGAACCCGAAGTTCCCGCGTGGTTCGCCATTCGGTCCCTCCAAGGTTCGCCACCCGAAGCCTGCAATGACACCTGTTCCTCAACAGCGTCATAGGAGGCTTCCATGCCGACAACGGCAAGCACCATCCCCCGGTCGCCGGTCGATGCGATCAACGGCCTGTCTCCCGGCGACCGTCGGGTCCTCAACGAGAACGAGCTCGCGCAGCGCTGGGGCCTGAGCCCCAAGACCCTGCAGCGCTGGCGCAGCGAAGGGCGGGGCCCGCGCTACCTGAAGCTGTCCAAGCGCGTCAGCTACCCCCTGGAGTCGGTCATCGAGTTCGAGCGTGGCGCCCTGCACGACTCGACCTCCGAGCGCGCGGCGCGCTGAAGGGGGATGCGATGAGCGATTTGACCCTCTACCCCGCCGACATCGCCGCGATGTCCGTCGGCCAGCTGGCTCAACTTCCGCCCGCCCAGAAGGCGGAGATCAGCCGCCACCTGGACGAAGCGCTCGCCTGGCTCAAGCAGGCCCGCGCCAAGTTCGACGCTGCGCTGGAGGCCGCCTACGGCGAGCAGGCCCGTGCTGCCCGCCTCGAGGCGGGCAAGGACTTCGGCGTCGTGCACCTGAAGGACGGGCTGCTTCGCGTGACGGTCGATGTCCCGAAGCGCGTGTCCTGGGACCAGGCGCAACTGGCCGCCATCGCCCGGCGCATCGCCGCCGCCGGCGAGAAGGTCGAGGACTACCTGGACGTCGAGTACTCCGTCTCGGAATCGCGCTTCTCCAACTGGCCGCCGGCACTGCGCGCCGGGTTCGATGCCGCCCGCACCGTCAAGCCCGGCAAGCCCACGTTCCGGCTGGCCCTCGTCTCGGAGGAGTGATCCATGAGCACCGAACTGATCCCGTTTGATTTCGAAGGCCGTCCGGTCCGGGTCGTCACGGATGCCCAAGGCGAACCGTGGTTCGTCGCGGTGGATGTGTGCGCGGTTCTTGAACTGCCGAACACCACCCGCGCCCTGGCGCGACTGGACCCTGACGAGCAAGCCCTGATCTCAATTCAGGGCATCTCGCGCGGCAATGACCAGGTCAACGTCGTCAACGAGCCCGGGCTGTACAGCCTGGTCCTCGGCAGCCGCAAGCGCGAGGCCAAGCGCTTCAAGCGCTGGGTCACCCACGAGGTGCTGCCGGCGATCCGCAAGACGGGCAGCTACACGGCGCCAAGTGCACGCCCGACCCTGCCGGCACCCACCCAGGACCGCATCGCCGCTCTGCTGCTGATCGGCGAGGCCGTGGCCAAGGTGCCGGGGGTCAAACCCGGCATCGCGATGGCGGCCACGCTCTCCTGCATCCAGGAGAACACGGGCCTGGCGGTCGAGACGCTGCGCCGCGCCCTTCCTGCCCGGGACACTGCGGCGAACGAGGCGATCTGCTCGCTCAACGCCACCCAGCTCGGCAGGCTGCTCGGCCTGTCGGCCAAGGCCATCAACCAGCGCCTGGCCCACCACGGCCTGCAGTTGCGCAACGAGCGGGACGAGTGGGAACTGACCGAAGCCGGCGAGGCTTGGGCCGAAGCCATGCCGTACTCGCGCAACGGGCACAGCGGCTACCAGATCCTCTGGAACCCGGCGGTCGCGGAGCGGCTGAAGGAGGTGGCGTGATGGCCCTCCCCATCATCACCGCCGATCAGCGGCTGCGCGAGAAGCAGGGCGTGAAGCTCGTGCTTCTAGGCAAGAGCGGCATCGGCAAGACCAGCCAGTTGAAGACCCTGCCCGAAGCCTCGACCCTGTTCGTCGACCTCGAGGCTGGCGACTTGGCCGTCAAGGACTGGCGCGGCGACTGCGTGCGCCCGAGCACCTGGCCGGAGTTCCGCGATCTCGTGGTGTTCCTGGCCGGCCCGAACCCGGCGTTGCCGGCGGATGCGCCGTACTCCGAGGCGCATTACCGGCATGTGTGCGAGCGCTACGGCGATCCCGCGCAACTGGCCAAGTACGACACCTACTTCGTCGACTCGATCACGGTACTCGCGCGCCTGGCGCTCGTCTGGGCCAAGACCCAGCCGCAAGCCTACAGCGAGCGCACCGGCAAGCCCGACACCCGGGGCGCCTACGGCCTGCTCGGCTCGGAACTGATCGGGGCGCTGACCCATCTGCAGCACGCGCGCGGCAAGCACGTCGTGTTCGTCGCCATCCTCGACGAGCGCCTGGACGACTTCAACCGCAAGGTCTTCGTGCCGCAGATCGAGGGCGCCAAGACCGCGGCGGAACTGCCCGGCATCGTCGACGAGGTGGTCACCTTGGCCGAGATCAAGGCCGAGGACGGATCAATCTACCGCGCCTTCGTCTGCCACACGCTGAACCCCTACGGCGTCCCGGCCAAGGACCGCTCCGGCCAGCTCGAGTTGCTGGAGCCGCCGAACCTGCGCGCGCTGATCGACAAGTGCGCCGCCGCCACCCGCCTTCCGCCATCCGCTACCGCCTTCGAGGAGTGAGCCATGACCGCCTGGAACGATTTCAACGACGCGCAGCAGCAGCCCAGTTTCGACCTCATCCCCAAGGGCACGCTCGCCCGCGTGCGCATGACGCTCAAGCCCGGGGGCTTTGATGACCCGGCCCAGGGCTGGACCGGCGGCTACGCCACGCAGAGCTTTGGAACTGGCTCGGTCTATCTGGCGGCCGAGTTCGTGGTGCTGGAGGGCGAGTACGCCCGGCGCAAGCTCTGGAGCAACATCGGCCTGCATTCCCCGAAGGGCCCGGCTTGGGGCCAGATGGGGCGCAGCTTCGTGCGCGCCGTGCTCAATTCCGCCCGCAACGTCCATCCGCAGGACATGAGCCCGCAGGCCGCCGCCGCGCGGCGCATCCAGGGCTTCCACGAGCTCGACGGCATCGAGTTTGCGGCCCGCATCGACATCGAGAAGGACGGCCGCGGCGACTTGAAGAACGTCATCCGAAACGCCGTCGAGCCCGACCACCCGGACTACGCCCGCCTGATGGGGCTGCCGCCGAAGAACCCCGGCACCGCCCACTCCGGCGCGCCGGCGGCGGTCGCCCCGCCCCGTGCGATGCCCGCACCGGTTGCCCCGCAACGCCCCGCCGTGCCGGGCAAGCCGGCCTGGGCGCAGTGAGAGGAGGGGCGATGAAAACGAGCGAAGCGAAGTTTCGCGAAGCCGAAGGCGAGAGCGAATGCAATGAGCGGCAAGTGCTGGGTCTGCAAACGACAGGCGGGCGGCTACGGCCACTCGGACCTTCGGCATCCGGTGGGCGATGCCCGGCGCTATCCGATCGACTGGGTGTTCTGCTCGCGGCGTTGCCAGCAGGCGTTTCACGCGCTCTACGGTCAGTGGCTGCGGGTGCAGGAAGGACGCACGCCCAAGACGGAGGTGGCCATGATCGACCCGTCTGACGTCGAACTGGCCGCGATGAAGAAGTGCCTCAAGGCCTTCGGCGAGGTCGCGGGCGAGATCGGCTTTGCCAAGCCGCTGGGCGAGTATTCCGAGGCCGAGGCGCTCCAGGTGGTCGACGCCATCGTCACCTGCTACACGGAGGCGATGGTCGAGCACCACGAGGCGACCAAGTATCCGCCGGTGCGGGGCTTGAAAGACCCGGTGTCCGACCCCTTCGCCGACCTCGAGGACGATCTGCCGTGGGAGGAGCCGAAGGCTCAAGCGCAGACGGCACGCACGGCAGCACCCAAGGAGGCGCGGCGATGATGGACTTCAACGCCTCCAAGAGCCTGTCGGGTCAGCTCACGGCGCTGATCGACGCCGGGCTGCAGCAGTCTCGCGCGGCGCAGCCTCGCCGCACCTACCTCGGCGCCTCGCGCCTCGGGGTCGCCTGCGAGCGCGCGCTGCAGTACGAGTTCGCCGACGCCCCGGTCGATCCGGGTCGCGAGACCGACGGCCGCATGCTGCGCGTCTTCGAGCGCGGCCACCTCATCGAGGACTGCATGGTCGGATGGCTGCGTGCCGCGGGCTTCGATCTGCGCACGCGTAACGACGCGGAGGAGCAATTCGGCTTCTCGGCGCTGGACGGGCGCCTGCAGGGCCACGTCGATGGCGTGCTCGTCGCCGGGCCCGACCTGGGGTTCGGTTGCGGCTACCCGGCGCTGTGGGAGAACAAGTGCTTGGGAGCGAAGTCGTGGCGCGAGCTGGAGAAGCACCGGCTCGCGTCTGCCCGCCCGGTCTACGCCGCGCAAGTGGCGCTCTACCAGGCCTACCTCGAACTGCACGCGCACCCGGCCCTGTTCACGGCGGTGAACGCCGACACCATGGAGATTCACGCCGAGCTGGTGCCGTTCGATGCGGCGTTGGCGCAGCGCATGTCCGACCGGGCCGTGAAGGTCATCACGGCCACCGAGGCGGGCGAACTGCTGCCGCGCTCGTTCTCCGATCCCACCCATGTCGAGTGCCGGATGTGTCCGTGGCAGGACCGGTGCTGGAGGGCTGCGGCATGAACGAGACACCGCTGCACCAGGTGCTCGGGGAGCGCCTGATCGACGCACGCGAGGCGGCACTGGCGCTCAATCTGCCGCACTACTGGCTCACGCACGCGAAGGAGCGCCGGCGTCTGCGCCTGCCGCACTACCGGGTGGGCAAGCTGCTGCGTTTCAAGCTCTCCGAACTGATGGCGTGGATGGAGGAACGTCAAGCCCTGCTCACGGCCGACGCAGGGCACGAGGAGGAGTCGGATGCTGGACTTCAATGACACCGCACCCGCGCCCGAGATCCCGGCGTCCGAGCGCCGCGAGGCCGTGCGCGCCGCGCTGCTCGCGAGGCTGGAGTCGGTGCTGTTCACCCTGTTCCCCGCTGGAAAGAAGCGCCGCGGCAAGTTCGTCATCGGCGACGTGCTCGGCAGCCCGGGCGACAGCCTGGAAGTCGTGCTCGACGGCGACAAGGCGGGACTGTGGACCGACCGCGCCGAAGGCTCCGGCGGCGATGTGTTCCACCTGATCGGCGCTCACTTCGGCGTGGACGTGCACGGCGACTTCGCCCGCGTCCTCGACCTGGCCGAGGACCTCGTCGGCCGAGCGCTCACGGCGCCGCCGCGCAAGGCGGCCAAGAAGGCCTCGATCGACGACCTCGGCCCGGCCACCGCCAAGTGGGACTACCTCGACGCACAAGGGCGCCTCATCGCCGTGGTCTACCGCTACGACCCGCCCGGGCGCAAGAAGGAATTCCGGCCCTGGGACGCCAAACGGCGCAAGATGGCACCGCCCGAGCCGCGGCCGCTGTACAACCAGCCGGGGATCCAGGACGCCGCCCAGGTCGTGCTGGTCGAGGGCGAGAAATGCGCCCAGGCCTTGATCGAGCTCGGGATCGTGGCCACCACCGCGATGCACGGGGCGAATGCGCCCGTGGACAAGACCGACTGGTCGCCGCTGGCGGGAAAGGCCGTGCTGATCTGGCCCGACCGCGACAAGCCGGGCTGGGAGTACGCCGTGCAGGCGGCCCAGGCGATTCTGTCGGCGGGCGCGAAGACCTGCCACATCCTCTACCCACCCGAGGAAGCCGCCGAGGGCTGGGATGCGGCCGATGCCGTGGCCGAGGGCTTCGACGTCGCGGCCTTCCTCGCCCACGGCCCGCGTGTGCAGGTGCATGACATTGCGGACCCCGGCGAGCCGGTGATCGGCGCGGATGAATCGGTGTGGGGCACCGAAGATGCCCTGGCGCTGGCCTTCACCCGCCGCTACCACCGCGACTGGCGCTACGTGGCGGCCTGGGGCCGCTGGTTGGTGTGGGATGGCCGGCGTTGGCGCAACGAGGAAACGCTGGCGGCCACCGACTTGATCCGCGGTGTCTGCCGACACGCGGCCCTCCAGGCCGACAACCCCAAGCTGGCGGCCAAGCTGGCCACCTCCGGCACCGTCGGCGGCGTCGAACGCCTGGCTCGCGCAGACCGACGTCATGCCGCGACCACCGCCGAGTGGGACGCCGATCCCTGGCTGCTCAACACCCCAGGCGGCGTGGTCGACCTCAGGACGGGCCGCCTGCGCGCACACGACCGCGCCGACCGCATGACCAAGATCACCACCGCCACGCCCGGCGGCGACTGCCCGACCTGGCGGCGCTTCCTTGCCGAAGTCACCGGCGGCGACGCGGACCTGCAAGCCTATTTGCAGCGCGTCAGCGGCTACTGCTTGACCGGCTCGACCCGGGAGCATGCGCTGTTCTTCCTCTACGGCACCGGCGCCAACGGCAAGTCGGTGTTCGTGAACACCCTGGCCACGATCCTCGGCGACTACGCCGCCAGCGCGCCGATGGACACCTTCATGGAGGCGCGCGGCGACCGGCATCCGACCGACATGGCGGGCCTGCGCGGGGCGCGCTTCGTCTCCTCCATCGAGACCGAGCAGGGCCGGCGCTGGAACGAGTCCAAGGTCAAGGCCATCACCGGCGGCGACAAGGTCTCGGCGCGCTTCATGCGCCAGGACTTCTTCGAGTACACGCCCCAGTTCAAGCTGGTCATCGCCGGCAACCACAAGCCCGCGATCCGCAACGTGGACGAGGCGATGAAGCGCCGGCTGCACCTGATCCCCTTCACGATCACCGTGCCGCCCGAGCGGCGCGACAAACACCTGCAGCAGAAGTTGCTGGCCGAGCGGGACGGCATCCTGGCCTGGGCGCTGGAAGGGTGCCTGGCCTGGCAGCGCCTGGGCCGGCTCGATCCGCCGCCGCAGGTGGTGGCGGCCACCGAGGAGTACTTCGAGGCCGAGGACGCGCTGGGCCGCTGGCTGGAGGAGCGCTGCGTGCGCGAGGCCAATGCCAAGTCACTGACCGCCGAACTGTTCACCGACTGGAAGCAGTGGGCGGAGGCCGCCGGCGAGTTCGTCGGCTCACAGCGCCGCTTCTCCGACCTCTTGATCACCCGCGGCGTCGAGAAATGGCGCAACGCCGCCGGCATCCGGGGCTTCCGTGGCGTGGGTCTCAAGCACCCGATGCAGCCCGCCTACACCCCCTATGCCGACGACTGAACACCCGTGACCACCGACAGGACTGACGCATCTGACGCTGTCCATCGTAAGTCTCTACGCGCGCGCGCGTGCGCGCGCCTCACGGGAACTATCGATATCGTGCGTCGGATGCGTCAGTCCCCACCGAACGAGGACTGACACCATGCACACCACGATCCTGGCCCTGGACCTGGGCACCACCACCGGCTGGGCGCTGCGCGACCGCACGGGCCGAATCACCAGCGGCACCGAATCCTTCAAGCCCCGACGCTTCGAAGGCGGCGGCATGCGTTTCCTGCGCTTCAAGGGCTGGCTCACCGAACTCAAGGCCCACGCCGAGGGGATCGACGCGCTGGTCTTCGAGGAAGTGCGCCGCCACGTCTCGACCGACGCGGCGCACGCCTACGGCGGGTTCCTGGCCACGCTCACGGCCTGGTGCGAGCACCACGGCATTCCCTACCAGGGCGTGCCGGTGGGCACGATCAAGAAGCACGCCACCGGCAAAGGCAACGCCCGCAAGGACGCGGTGATGGCGGCCGTGCGTCGCCGGGGTCACGCCCCGGCGGACGACAACGAGGCCGACGCCTTGGCGCTGTTGCACTGGGCCATCCAGCATCACGACGCGGCGCAGGAGGCGTGAGATGGACGTCCCGACCCCTCGCTACCGCTGCCCGCTGGGGCGCCTGCAGCCCGAGCCGATGGACGTGGAGGCCGTCAAACGCCGCGGCTGGCGCGAGCAGCGCCTGCTCGTCGTCTGCCTCGACGACGACCGGCTCGACTGGATGGAACGCGAGCTGATCCGCCGAATCGGCGAGCGGCTCTACGGCGCACGGGAGGCGCGCCATGGCTGAGTGGACCGTCGAGCGTGTGGCCGAACGCTTCCGGGAGGCGGCCATCACCGCCCACCGCCTGCCGCCCGTGCGCGTGCAGGGCTACTTCAACACCTGGCCCGCGATCCGGCGCATGCCCTGGGAGACGCTGGGGGCCGAACCCTCGATCCGGCGCTTCCCGCCCGCACCCGAGACGGTCGAGCGGATGCTCGAGACCATGCGCTGGGTCTTGTGGCTGGAGGAAGAGGAACGCCACCTGGTATGGATGCGCGCCGAGCGCCACCGCTGGCGCGAGATCTGCGCCCGCTTCGGCTGCGACCGGACCACCGCCTGGCGGCGGTGGCAGCGGGCGTTGCATTTGGTGGCCGATCACCTCAACGGCGTCGCCTTGACGGCGTAGTGTTTTGGCGTGATTTGGCGGGTGCGGTCGCGCATCCGCGCGCATCGGCGGCGAAATGCGGCTTTCGCCGCTGCAACAGATTCGCCGGTCCGGGGGTAGGATTGCAGCTATCTTCTGGACAGCGGTGACGGTCGAGGAAGCCGCCCGGGCATTCACGGGTCCTTCCTGGCCAATAGCCCATGCGGGGGGCGCGAGCGCGGCATTCGCCTAGCGTCCGACTGCAAACCAAGGTTTGCAGGGTTTGCAGTTTGCACCCGCACCAGTCCGCACCCATCACGAGCCCGCCCGCGGTTTTCCGTCGGCGGGTTTTCCTTTTTCGAGGAACCGATTCTGAACACGCTCAACGTCGAGTACCGCAAGGTCGAGGCGCTGATTCCCTACGCCCGCAACCCGCGCACGCACACCGACGAGCAGGTGGCCAAGATCGCGGCCAGCATTGTCGAGTACGGCTGGACGAACCCGGTGCTGGTGGACGGC
The DNA here is from genome assembly GCF_008632125.1 of Cupriavidus cauae. Classification (GTDB taxonomy): domain Bacteria; phylum Pseudomonadota; class Gammaproteobacteria; order Burkholderiales; family Burkholderiaceae; genus Cupriavidus; species Cupriavidus cauae. The sequence continues at coordinate 102,169 of NZ_VWRN01000014.1, read as the reverse complement.
GACAACGGCATCATCGCGGGCCACGGCCGTTTGGCTGCCGCGCGCAAGCTGGGACTGGATCAGGTGCCGGTCATCGAACTGGCGCACTTGTCGCCGACGCAGAAGCGCGCCTACGTCATCTCCGACAACCGGCTGGCGCTCGATGCGGGATGGAACGGGGAACTACTGGCGCTGGAACTGGCCGAGCTGTCCGAGGCCGGGTACGACCTTGGGCTGACCGGTTTCGAGGATGCCGAGATCGAGGCACTGCTCGCCGACGACGTGGTCTCCGATGAGGCCGACCAGGAGCAGCAGGACGCAACGGACGGCGACGAACCGGACGCCGCTGACGACGTGCCGGATGCACCCGTGGTGCCGGTGTCGCGCACCGGCGATGTCTGGGCCATCGGCCAGCATCGCCTGATCTGCGGCGACGCGACCGACCGTGCCGTGGTCGGCACGCTGATGCAAGGCGACATGGCTCGCCTGTGCTTCACCTCACCGCCTTACGGCAATCAGCGTGACTACACCTCGGGCGGCATCGCCGACTGGGATGGCCTGATGCGCGGCGTGTTCGCCCATCTGCCGATGGCTCAGGATGGCCAGGTGCTGGTCAACCTCGGGCTGATCCACCGCGACAACGAGGTCATCCCGTATTGGGATGCGTGGCTCGGTTGGATGCGCCAGCAGGGCTGGCGGCGTTTCGCGTGGTACGTCTGGGATCAGGGCCCGGGCATGCCCGGCGACTGGGCGGGCCGCTTCGCGCCAAGCTTCGAATTCGTTTTTCACTTCAACCGCCAGAGCCGCAAGCCGAACAAGATCGTGCCGTGCAAGCATGCTGGCCAGGAATCGCACCTGCGTGCTGACGGGTCGTCCACGGCAATGCGCGGCAAGGATGGCGAGGTGGGCGGCTGGACGCACAAGGGCCAGCCGACACAGGACACCCGCATTCCCGACTCGGTGATCCGCGTGATGCGCCACAAGGGCAAGATCGGGCAGGACATCGACCACCCGGCCGTGTTCCCGGTCGCGCTGCCGGAGTTCGTCATCGAGGCCTACACCGATTCGGGCGACATCGTGTTCGAGCCCTTCGGTGGCAGCGGCACGACGATGCTGGCTGCAGAGCGCACCGGTCGGATCTGTCGCACGGTCGAAATCGCGCCGGAGTACGTGGATGTTGCGATCAAGCGCTTCCAGCAGAACCACCCTGGCGTGCCCGTCACACTGCTGGCCACAGGCCAGTCCTTCGACCACGTCGCCAACGAGCGTCTGGCCACCACGGAGGCCGAGCAATGAACGCCTCCTGGTTGGCCGACAAGATCGAGCAGTGGCCCACAGGCAAGCTGCTGCCCTACGCCCGCAACGCGCGCACCCACTCGGATGAACAGGTGGCGCAAATCGCTGCGTCGATTGCCGAGTTCGGGTTCACCAATCCGATCCTGGCGGGTAGCGACGGCGTGATCGTCGCCGGGCACGGTCGGCTCGCCGCCGCGCAGAAACTCGGGTTGGAGGTGGTGCCGGTGGTCGTGCTCGACCATCTGAGCCCGACCCAGCGCCGGGCGCTGGTCATCGCGGACAACCGCATCGCCGAGAACGCCGGGTGGGATGACGCGATGCTGCGCATCGAGATCGCGGCCCTGCAGGACGATGACTTTGACCTGTCGCTCACCGGCTTCGATGCCGACGCGCTGGCCGAGTTGATGGCGGGCGACGAGCCGGATACTGAGGGCGAAGCCGATGACGATGCGGTGCCCGAGGTCAGCGAGACGCCGGTCTCGCGTCCGGGCGACGTCTGGCTGCTCGGTGGTCACCGCCTGCTGTGCGGCGACTCCACTCTGGCCGAAAGCTACGAGCGACTACTGGAAGGCGAGCAGGTGGACATGGTCTTCACCGATCCGCCGTACAACGTGAACTACGCCAACAGTGCCAAGGACAAGATGCGCGGCAAGGATCGCGCGATCCTGAACGACAACCTGGGCGACGGCTTCTGCGACTTCCTGCTGGCGGCGCTGACGCCCACCGTCGCGCATTGCCGGGGCGGCATCTACGTGGCGATGTCCTCCAGCGAACTCGACGTGCTGCAGGCGGCGTTCCGCGCCGCCGGTGGCCACTGGTCGACGTTCATCATCTGGGCGAAGAACACCTTCACGCTGGGTCGCGCCGACTACCAGCGCCAGTACGAGCCGATTCTGTACGGATGGCCCGAAGGGGTGCAACGCCACTGGTGCGGCGACCGTGATCAGGGCGACGTGTGGCAAATCAAGAAGCCGCAGAAGAACGACCTGCACCCGACGATGAAACCGGTGGAGCTGGTCGAGCGGGCGATCCGCAATTCGAGCCGCCCCGGCAACGTGGTGCTGGACCCGTTCGGCGGCTCTGGCACGACGCTGATCGCCGCCGAGAAATCGGGGCGGCTGGCGCGGCTGATCGAACTCGACCCGAAGTACGTCGACGTGATTGTGCGCCGCTGGCAGGACTGGACTGGGAAACGTGCCACCCGCGAGGCGGATGGCATGGCGTTCGATCAGGCGGCCCGCGACTCGTCGGTGATCTCGCAGTGAATCACGAAGCCCGTCAGGTAGGGCAGACCGCGCGGGATGCCGTATTGCTTGCTGGTCTGGCGTCCAATCGTCCAGCCCATCCACTGTCGGGTGGCGGCGTTGATCGCGTCCGTCAAGGTCTGGCCCCGGTACAGCCCGTTCTGAACCTCGTCGGCAAAGTGGCGGCCGTGTCGGCTGTCGAGGAAGATCCGCACCGATTCGAGGGGCTGGCCGGTGGCGTCCGAAATGGCGTTCATCGCCAAGGGCCACGCAGCGCTGGCGTGCTCGTTCATCGTGCCCCAAAAGCCCCAGGCTTCGTTCTGGGTGGCAGGGATCTGGTTGGTGGTCATCTCGGGCTCCTTCGGGTTGATCGTTGCGACGTCCGTAGTAACGCGCTGCTCGATTGAGAAGCCAAGCGCCGCTTGGCCTCTTTCTCGATCTTTCTGATCAGGCGATGCGGTAGACCCGCTCGCCGCCCTGAGCCTTGTCCGAGACGATGGTCAGGCCGAGCTTCTTCTTGAAGGCTCCGGCGAAGGTGCCGCGCACCGTGTGCGCCTGCCAGCCCGTGGCGTCGCAGATCTGGCGCACCGTCGCGCCCTCTGCGCGCTGCAGCATCCGGATGACTTCGGCCTGCTTGCTGTTTTCGCGGGTGCGCGGCTTGGCCTGCGTGGTCTTGTCCTGGGCCCACTCGGCCTCGGCGGCCGTCACGGCGGCCTCGATCTCCGGGTCGGCGTCCAGGGGCGCGGGACGGGCGCGACCCATCGCGTCGTAGCCCTCGGCGGCGACGAACCAGTCGTTGCCGTCGGTGGTGATCAGGGCGCGGTTGAACAGGCCGTCTAGCACTTTCTTGCGTGCGCCGCCTTTGATGTTGTCAGGGAACCAGTCGATCTTGCCGCCGGTGTGTTCGAGGGCGTAGGCCAGGATCGCGTGCTGGGCCGGGGTCAGTTGGCTGGTGGTCATTTGCTGCTCCTTCGGGGTGGTTGATGGGTGACGTGATGAACGCGCTGTTCCAGAGAGAAGCCAAGCTGATTCCGGGGGAATGACGAACAAATGAATGAAGGGGCCGCTGGTTCTCAAAATGGGCATCTCGATACGCGCTTACGCCCGCCACCGGGGCGTAACCGACACCGCTGTTCACAAGGCCATCCGGGCTGGGCGCATCACGCCGGAAGCTGACGGCACCATCGACGCCGACCGCGCGGATCGGGAGTGGGCACGCAACTCGGATGCTCCCAAGGCGGGGACGCGCGCCAAGGCCACGAAGGTCGCCGTACCGGAAGGCGGTGGCGACGGTCCCGCCGCCCTTCCTGCTGGCGGTGCGTCGCTGCTTCAGGCGCGCACGGTCAACGAGGTGGTCAAGGCGCAGACGAACAAGGTGCGGCTGGCCCGGCTCAAGGGCGAGCTGGTGGATCGGCCGCAGGCCATCGCCCATGTCTTCAAGCTGGCGCGCTCCGAGCGCGATGCGTGGCTGAACTGGCCCGCTCGCATCTCCGCGCAGATGGCGGCCAAGCTCGGGGTCGCCCCGCACACGATGCATGTCGCGCTCGAGGCCGCCGTGCGCGAGCACTTGCAGGAACTTGGCGATCTGCGCCCGCGCGTGGACTGAACAGGAACAAATGGACGTCGATTACGAAGGCGCAGCCGAAATCGAACGCGCGTGGCGCGAGGGCTTGACGCCCGATCCGCTGCTCACGGTGTCCGAATGGTCGGATCGGCATCGGATGCTCTCCAGCAAGGCATCCGCCGAACCGGGCCGCTGGCGCACCAGCCGCACGCCGTACCTGAAGGCCATCATGGATTGCCTGTCCCCGACCTCGCCGGTCGAGCGCGTGGTGTTCATGAAGGCTGCCCAGCTCGGCGCGACCGAGATGGGATCGAACTGGATCGGCTACGTCATCCACCATGCGCCGGGCCCGATGATGGCGGTCTGGCCGACGGTCGAGATGGCCAAGCGCAACTCCAAGCAGCGCATCGACCCGCTGATCGAGGAATCGGGCGTGCTGGCCGAGTTGATCGCTCCGGCTCGCTCGCGCGATTCGGGCAACACGATTCTGGCCAAGGAGTTTCGCGGCGGCGTGCTGGTGATGACCGGCGCGAACAGCGCGGTCGGCCTGCGCTCGATGCCGGTGCGCTACCTGTTCCTCGACGAGGTGGACGGCTACCCGCTGGACGTCGAGGGCGAAGGCGACGCGATCTCGCTGGCGGAGGCGCGCACGCGCACCTTCGCGCGCCGGAAGATCTTCATCGTTTCCACGCCGACGATCTCGGGCGCATCGGCCATCGAGCGCGAGTACGAGGCCAGCGACCAGCGCCGCTACTTCGTGCCGTGCCCGCATTGCTCGCACCGGCAGTGGCTGCGCTTCGAGCAGTTGCGCTGGGACAAGGGCGCGCCGGAGACGGCGGCCTATGTCTGCGAATCCTGCGACACCGCGATTGCGGAGCACCACAAGACGTGGATGCTCGAACACGGCGAGTGGCGCGCGATGGTCGAGGACGGTGCGCCGCGCACGGCGGGCTTTCACCTGTCCTCGCTATACAGCCCGGTCGGCTGGCGCGCGTGGCGCGACATCGCCGCCGCGTGGGAAGCGGCGGTCAGCAAGGAATCCGGTTCCGCCGCCGCGATCAAGACCTTCAAGAACACCGAACTCGGCGAAACGTGGGTCGAGGAAGGTGAAGCGCCCGACTGGCAGCGGCTGGTCGAACGCCGCGAGGATTACCGCATCGGCACGGTGCCGCAAGGCGGTCTGCTGCTGGTGGGCGGCGCGGACGTGCAGAAGGATCGCATCGAAGTCTCGGTCTGGGCCTTCGGACGCGGTAAGGAAGCATGGCTCGTCGAGCACCGCGTGCTGATGGGCGACACCGCGCGTGAGCAGGTGTGGAAGCGTCTGGCCGAGATGCTCGACGAAACCTGGACGCACGCCACGGGCGCGGCGATGCCGCTGGCACGCTTCGCGCTCGACACCGGCTTTGCCACGCAGGAAGCCTACGCCTTCGTGCGCGCCTGCCGCGATGCGCGCGTGATGGCCGTCAAGGGCGCATCGCGCGGCGCGGCGCTGATCGGCACGCCGACGGCGGTCGATGTCTCGCGCGACGGGAAGAAGCTGCGCCGTGGCATCAAGGTATTCACCGTCGCGGTCGGCATCGCCAAGCTGGAGCTTTACAACAACCTGCGCAAGGCGGCCAACGTCGGCGAGGACGGCGTCACCACGACGTTCCCCGCAGGCTTCGTCCACCTGCCCAAGATCGACGCGGAGTTCACCCAGCAGCTCTGTGCCGAACAACTGATCACCCGCCGCGACCGCAACGGTTTCCCCGTGCGCGAATGGCAAAAGATGCGCGAGCGCAACGAGGCGCTCGACTGCTACGTCTATGCCCGCGCCGCCGCAGCGGCGGCGGGCCTGGATCGCTTCGAGGAGCGTCACTGGCGCGAACTGGAGCGACAACTCGGCATGGAGCGTCCACCGGACGATTCGCCGCCGCTCGAACCGACACATCCCAACGAGGCCACCCACAGCGGTGGCCTTTCTGCTTCTGGAACCCGCAACGGCAGCCGGCGCGTGATCAAGAGCCGCTGGCTGACCCGATGAGAGAAGACCTTTGACCTACACCACCACCCAACTCGATGCGCTCAAGCGCGCGCTGGCCACTGGCGAGCGCCGCGTGAGCTTCGGCGACAAGACGGTCGAGTACCGCTCGGTCGAGGAACTGCAGGTCGCTATTCGCATCGTCGAAGCGGAACTTGCGCGCAGCGTCGGTCGGAGCACCAAGCGTCAGATCCGTGTCACCACGGGCAAGGGCTTCTGACATGGCGTGGTTCTCCCAAACCGTGCGCCGCCTGTTCGGCCAATCGCCCGTCCATGAAGCCGCCGGCCGTGGCCGCCGCGCGCTGGCGTGGATGCCCGGCAATCCCGGCGCGGTCGCCGCGATGCTGGCCACCCACACCGACCTGCGCGTCAAGAGCCGCGACCTCGTGCGCCGCAATGCGTGGGCGCAGGCCGCGCTCGACGCCTTCGTCGCCAACGCGGTCGGCACCGGCATCAAGCCGCAGAGCCTGTCGGACGACGAAGACTTCAAGGCCGACGTGCAGGCGCTGTGGCGCGACTGGACCGAGGAAGCCGACGCGGCGGGCCAAACCGATTTCTACGGCCTGCAAGCCTTGGCCTGCCGTTCGATGCTCGAAGGCGGCGAATGCCTGATCCGGCTACGGCCGCGCCGTGTCGAGGATGGCTTGGTCGTGCCCTTGCAGCTTCAACTGCTGGAGTCGGAGCACCTGCCGATCCACCTCACCACCGATCTGCCCTCCGGCAACGTGGTGCGCTCGGGCATCGAGTTCGACGCGCTGGGCCGCCGTGTGGCCTACCACCTGTACCGCTCGCACCCCGAGGACGGACGGCTCGCGCCGATGTCGGGCCAGGGCGGGATGGAGACCGTGCGCGTGGACGCGCGCGAGGTCATCCACCTCTACCGCGTGCTGCGTCCCGGCCAGATCCGCGGCGAGCCGTGGCTGTCGCGCGCGCTGGTCAAGCTCAACGAACTCGACCAGTACGACGACGCCGAACTGGTGCGCAAGAAGACCGCCGCGATGTTCGCGGGCTTCGTCACGCGCCAGAACCCCGAGGACAACCTGATGGGCGAAGGCCCGGCCGATGGCGACGGCATCGCGCTCGCCGGGCTGGAGCCGGGCACGCTGCAGATTCTGGAGCCGGGCGAGGACATCAAGTTCTCCGATCCGGCGGACGTGGGCGGCTCGTATTCGGAGTTCCTGCGCACGCAGTTCCGCGCGGTCGCCGCCGCCATCGGCATCACCTACGAGCAACTGACCGGCGACCTGACGGGCGTGAACTACTCGTCCATCCGCGCCGGACTGCTTGAGTTCCGCCGCCGCTGCGAGATGGTGCAGCACTCGGTGCTGGTCCATCAGATGTGTCGCCCGGTGTGGGCGACGTGGATGAAGCAGGCCGTGCTCGCCGGCTCGCTCGATGCGCCGGGTTTCGCGCGCGGTGGGCCGGCGCGCCGCCGCCAGTACCTGCAAGCCAAGTGGATTCCGCAGGGCTGGCAGTGGGTCGATCCCGAGAAGGAATACAAGGCCATGCTGCTGGCGATCCGTGCGGGCCTGATGAGCCGCTCGGAAGCCATCTCGGCCAACGGTTACGACGCCGAAGACGTCGACCGCGAGATCGCCGCAGACAACAAGCGCGCCGACGACCTCGGCCTGATCTTCGATTCCGACCCTCGCTACACGTCGAAGGACGGCGCGAATGTGCGTGATGGGGCGGAACCCAACCGCAACGCCATCGCGCCCGACGCCACCGGCGGCGACTCCTCCGCCTGACCGCTTTCCCCGAAGGATTCCCATGACCGTGCTGCCTCATCTGGCGGCTCGCCTGTTCGGCGTGCCGCTGGCGATCCATCGCCCGAAACTCGACGTCATCCTCTCCGTGCTCGGCGCACGCATCGGCCTCGCCGATCTCGCCGCGCCCGTGGGTTACACGCCAACGGCGCGCGCGCCCACGCCGGTCAGCGGCAAGGTCGCTGTCATCCCGATCCACGGCACGCTGGTGCGCCGCACCTCTGGCCTCGAAGCCGAGTCGGGCCTCGCCAGCTACGCCGGCATCGCCGCGCAACTGGACGCCGCGCTCGCCAGCCCCGAGGTCGCGGCCATCCTGCTCGACATCGATTCACCGGGCGGCGAGTCGGGCGGCGTGTTCGATCTGGCCGACCGCATCCGGGCGGCGTCGCAGCTGAAGCCGGTCTGGGCCGTGGCCAACGACATGGCATTCTCGGCCGCCTATGCGCTGGCGTCCGCCGCCACCCGCGTGTTCGTCGCGCGCACCGGTGGTGTCGGTTCGATTGGCGTCATTGCGATGCACGTCGATCAGTCCGCCAAGGACGCCAAAGACGGCGTTCGCTACACCGCCGTGTTCGCGGGCGAGCGCAAGAACGACCTCAACCCGCACGAGCCGATTTCCGACGCCGCGCACGCGGTGCTCAAGGCCGAGGTGGATCGCGTCTACGAGCTGTTCGTCGAGACCGTCGCGCGCCATCGCGGCCTCGACGCGGGTGCCGTGCGCGCCACCGAAGCCGGCCTGTTCTTCGGCCCGAATGCCGTCGCCACCGGACTGGCCGATGCCGTCGGAGGTTTCGACGACGCGCTCGCCCAGCTCACGCAATCGCTTTCCCCACTCCCGACTCTGGTGACTCCGGCCAGCCAAGCGGGCTTACGCGCCGCCGGGCCGTCCCAAGGCAAGCGCGCCCCCTCGGGGGGCAGCGAGCCGCAGGCGCAGCTTGGGGGCCATTTTCGCAACCACCCGATGGAGTCTTCCATGAATGAACGATCCGACCCCACTGCTCTTGATCGGCCTCTTGCTGATCCTGCTGGCAGTCCTCCTCAACCGTCCGCCGGCACCACGTTGAGTGTGCTTGAGGCCATCGAGATCGCACAGACCTGCACGCTCGCCGGTCGCGCCGACCTGATCGCAGGCTTCCTCGAAACCAACACCGCGCCCGCCCAGGTGCGCAGCCGACTGCTCGCGGCGCAGGCCGAGGCCAGTCCCGAAATCGTCAGCCGCATCGCGCCCGATGCCGCGCGTCCTGCGGCCAGCAATCCGCTGATCGACGCGGCCAAGCAGCTCGCGGCGCAATCCACCAAGAAGGAGATCTGAAATGTCCGTTCTCGCCGAACCGCTGAATCTGGGCGACCTGCTCAAGTTTGAGGCGCCCAACCTCTACTCGCGCGACCGCGTCACGGTCGCCTCCGGCCAGAACCTGCCGCTGGGCGCGGTCATCGGCATCGTCACCGCCACCGGAAAAGTCACACGGATCGACCCGTCCGCCACCGACGGCACGCAGGTCGCCGCCGGCGTGCTGCTGCAAGCTTGCGACGCGACGCTCGCCGACCGCGACGACGGCCTGATCGTCGCGCGCCACGCCATTGTCGCCGACCACGCGCTCGTGTGGCCCGCGGCCATCACCAACGCCGAAAAACTCAGCGTCGTGGCGCAGCTCAAGGCGCTGGGCGTGCTCGTCCGTCAAGGAGCCTGACCATGAATAACCCCTTCAGCAATCCCGCATTCTCGATGGCCGCGCTGACCGCCGCCATCAACATCCTGCCCAACCGCTACGGGCGCCTGGAAGAACTGAACCTGATGCCACCCAAGCCGGTGCGCCAGCGCCAGATCGTCGTCGAGGAAATGAACGGCGTGCTCAACCTGCTGCCCACGCTGCCGCCGGGTTCGCCCGGCACGGTCGGCGTGCGCGGCAAGCGCAAGCTGCGCTCCTTCGTCGTGCCGCACATCCCGCACGACGACGTGGTGCTGCCCGAGGAGGTGCAAGGCATCCGCGCCTTCGGTTCGGAAACCGAAACCGAGACGGTCGCGGGCGTGGTCGCGCGCCATCTGGAGACGATGCGCAACAAGCACGCGATCACGCTGGAGCACCTGCGTGTCGGCGCGCTCAAGGGCGTGATCCTCGACGCGGACGGCTCGGTGCTCTACGACCTGTTCGATGCCTTCGAGATCGCGCAGCAGACGGTGTCCTTCGAGCTAGGCACGGCGGGCACCAACGTCAAAGCCAAGTGCGGCACGGTGCTGGCGACCATCGAGGAAAACCTCAAGGGCGAGTTCATGAACGGCGTCCACTGCCTGTGCTCGCCGGAGTTCTTCGCCGCGCTCACCGGCCACGCCAAGGTCGAGAAGGCGTTCGAGAACTGGCAGAACGGAGCCATCCTCATCAACGACATCCGTCGCGGCTTCACCTACGGCGGCATCACCTTCGAGGAGTACCGGGGCCAGGCTACGGACGCCAGCGGCACCGCGCGCCGCTTCATCGCCGCCGGTGAGGCGCACGCCTTTCCGCTGGGCACCATCGACACCTTCGGCACCTACTTCGCGCCGGCGGACTTCAACGAGACCGTCAACACGGTCGGCCAGCCACTGTATGCCAAGCAGGAGCCGCGCAAGTTCGACCGGGGCACGGACCTGCACACCCAGTCGAACCCGCTGCCCATGTGCCACCGCCCGGGCGTGCTGGTGAAGCTGACCGTCTAATGGTGCGCGTCGAGGAGCTGTACGCGGCGGCCGCGGACGCGGGGCTGCTGGTGGATGCAGAGGTCGGCGGGCAGATCGTCATGGTGGACTTCCTTGCCCCGGACGAGACCGTGCTCGATGGCCTCGCGCTCTCCACCGACTACACGATGCGCTTCCTCGCCTCGGCTCTGCCCGATCTGGCCGTGGGCCAGGTCGTGAGCATCGGTGGCACGAGCTACCGCGTGCGCGACGTGCGGGCCATCGGTGATGGCAGCGAGCGGCGTGCCGATCTCACCCGCATTTGAGGACTCTGCCTATGAACTCCATCCGTGAGCGCATCTTGCGGGAGGTCGTGGCCCGTCTGTCGGCCGCTGTCGCACCCGTTCCAGTGCTGCGACAACCGGCCGTGCCGGTCACCCGCGACGCGAGCCCCGCGCTGCTGCTCTTCGCCGAGAGCGACCGCATCACCGGCTACGCCAACCACCTCGTCGACCGGGTGCTGACGCTGCGCCTCACCGTGGTGGCGCGCGGCGATGACGCGTTCGACCAGGCCGACCGGGCGATGGTAGACGCCCACTCGGCGCTGATGCCTGACGCGACCCTCGGCGGCCTCGCGCTCCTGCTGCACGAGGTCGATGCCGAGTGGGATGCCGAGGATGCCGACGCTGGCGCCGTCGCGCTGCCGGCCCGCTACGAGATCCGCTACCGCACCCATGCCATGGACCTGACCCAGAAAGGATGACTTGCCATGACCGTTGAACTCATCAAACCCCACACCCATGCCGGCGTGCAGTGCGTCCCCGGCACGCGCCTCGACGTCGACGAGGCCACCGCACGCTGGCTGATCGAACGCGGCGTCGCCAAACCTACCGAGGCGCCCGATGAGCCGGGCGTCAAACCGCAATTCACCGCACGCAAGGGAGACTGACCATGCCGTATTTCTCTGGACAAGGCCGTGTCTACATCGGCGCCCGCGACGCTGCCGGCAACCCGCAAGGGCTGAGTTTTGTCGGCAACGTGCCCGAGCTCAAGGTCTCGCTGTCGGTGGAAACGCTGGAACATCAGGAATCGACCAGCGGACAACGCCTGACCGACCTGCAGCTGATCAAGACCAAGAAGGGCGAATTCGCCTGCACGCTGGAAGAGCTGATCGCGGTGAATCTGGGCCTGGCGCTCTACGGCACGACCATCGAACAGGTCAGCGGCACGGTGACGGCCGAGGCACTGCCCAACCCGGTCACGGCAGGAAGCCTGTACCTGCTCGCCAAGCAGAACGTCTCCTCTGTGGTGGTCAAGGACGCCTCGGGCACGCCCAAGACGCTGCCCGCCGCCCAGTACAGCCTCAATGCGAAGCACGGATCGCTGGTCATCAACGACAAGACGACGGGCGGCCCCTACGTGGAGCCGTTCAAGGTCGACTACGCCTATGGAACCGCGCAATCCACCGCGTTGTTCACGCAGCCGCTGCCGGAGCGCTGGGTGCGTTTCGAAGGCCTGAACATCGCCGACAGCAACCGCGAGGTGGTGATCGACCTGTACCGCGTGGCGATCAACCCGGCCAAGGAACTGTCGGTGATCACCGACGAACTGCTGAAGTTCGAGCTTTCCGGACAGGTGCTGGCGGACACGCTCAAGCCCGCTGCCGGCGACCTCGGTCAGTTCGGCCGCATCGTGCTGCTGTGAGGAGTACACGATGACCACCTCTGACCTGGATGTTCTCGTCCCGCAAACCCAATCCCTGGAGATCGCCGGGCAGCGCCTGACGATCAGCCCGCTGGTAATCGGCGAGCTGCCCGCGATGCTCAAGGCCGTGCGGCCTTTTGCCGAGCAGCTGACGGGCGAACCGGACTGGCTCGCCTTGCTCTGTGACTACGGCGACGCCTTGCTGGCTGCGCTGGCGCTCGCCAGCCGTCAGCCGCGCGAATGGGTGGACGCGCTGGCGCTCGACGACGCGATCACGCTCGCCGCCACGGTGTTCGAGGTGAACGCGGATTTTTTCGTGCACCGGGTCGCGCCGAAGGTCAGCACGCTCGCGCAGTCTCTGAGCGGACGGTTGGCTGGAGCGACGCCATCGCCCGCCTGATCCGCAGTGGCCACCGCTACCCGGACATCCTCGGCTACACGCTGGGCCAGCTGAACGCGTTTCTGGCCGCCGACAGCCGTCTCGAGCGCGAACGGCTCTCCACCCAGCTCGCGGTCATGACCACCGCCGCCCAGGGCAACCGCGAAGGCATCCGTCAGCTCCAGGCCGAACTCCAACAGGGAATGCGCGATGAAGATCGATCTGGTCGCTGAGGGCTTGCTGGATCGTCGTCGCTTCAACGCCTGGCAAACCGATACCCACAAAACGATCCACACCGCCGTCGCCCGCGCGATGCGGGATTCCGGCAAAGAGATGGCCGAGCGGGTGCGGGGCGAAATGCGCGCCAGCTTCAAGGTTGCAAGTCCCAAGTTCCTCCGGTCGATGCACGCCAAGGTGTTCGACCGTAAAGCCACGGAATTTCCGGCGCTCTACATCGGCTCGAAGGTGTCCTGGCTGGGCCTGCACGAACAGGGAGGAACGATTCGGGGGCGGATGCTGATCCCGCTGCTGCCGCAACACCGGCGTATCGGACGCAAGGCGTTTGCCCGGGTGATCGATGCGCTGATGCGATCCGGCAATGCCTGGTTCGTCGAAAAGAACGGCCAGCAGATCCTAATGGCCGAGAACATCGGCGAGAACGCCCGGCCGCTGGCGCGCTTCCGCAGCGCCGAGCGGGAGCGCACCGGCGCCAAGCGCATCAAGCGTGGCCAGGAGATTCCTGTCGCCATGCTGGTGCGGCGCGTGACCCTCAAGAAACGTTTCGACCTTACCCGTTCGGTGCGGGTCGATCTTCCCCGCCTGACGGCGGCCATCAGCAAGGCAATGTCGAAGGTTTGAGCAATGGCGAATAATCGCGCGCAGATCCTCATCACCGCCGTCGATGAGACGCGACGCGCCTTCCAGTCCGTCCAGGGCAGCCTCTCGCGCCTGCGCAGCGAAGCAGGCCAGGTGGGAGAAGTCCTGTCCCGCATCGGCGGTGCCATCGGTGTGGGACTGGGTGTGCGCGAACTGGTCGAGGTCGCCGACCAGTACAAGAACCTGCAGGCGCGCCTGCGGCTCGCGGTCACCTCCCAGGAGGAGTTCAACCGCGCCGACGCGGCGTTGTTCGAGATCGCGCAGCGCAACCGCGCACCGCTCGCCGAAACCGTCACGCTCTACGCGCGGCTGGCGCCCTCGGTGCAGGCGCTGGGGCGTTCGCAGGCGGACGTGCTGGCGGCGACCGATGCCATCGGACAGGCCGTATCGCTCTCCGGCGCCTCCAGCGAGGCCGCGGCCGGGGCGCTGTTGCAGTTGGGCCAGGCCTTCGCCTCGGGACAACTGCGCGGCGAGGAATTCAATTCGGTCATCGAGCAGACACCGCGTCTGGCGCAGGCCATCGCCGATGGCATGGGCGTGCCGCTCGGCTCGCTGCGGGCCCTGGCGCAGGAAGGAAAGATCACGTCCAAGGCCGTGCTCGACGCCTTGCTCAAGCAGCGTGGCCGGCTCGCCGAGGAGTACGGCAGCCTGCCCGATACGGTGTCGGGTGCGCTCACCCGTCTCAAGAACGCCTTTCTGCGCGCCTTCGGCGAGCGCGACGCGAGCTCCGGCCTGACCGCAGGTCTGGCGCAGGCGATCCAACTCGTCGCCCAGCATCTCGAACTGCTGATCGATCTGGCGGGGGTCGTTCTGGTTACCGCCTTCGGCCGGATGGCGGGCGCCTTTGCCACCAGCATCGCCGCCGCCCGAGCGGAAGCGGCGGCGCGGCGTGCCAACCTGCGCACGCTGGAAGCCGAGGCGCTGGCACGGGTCCGCCTCGCCGATGCGGCCTTGGCCCAGGCGCGGGCGCAAGGCCTCGCCACCAGCGCACTGGTCGTCGATGCGGCAAAGGCCCGGCTGCAAGCCACCGCCGCCACCGGTGCCGTGACTCAGGCGGTGGCCTCCACGTCGCTGCTCGGTCGCGCGGCGGGTTTGTTGCGCGGGGTGCTGGCACTCCTGGGCGGCCCCATCGGCGTGATCGTGACCACGGTGACGCTTTTGGCCGGGGCCCTCTATTCGGCGCGCAACGCCGTGGTCGAGTTCGGCGGCAAGACCGCTTCGATCAAACAGATCATCAGCGCCACCTGGGACCTGGTGGTCGAGAAGGTCGGCGACGTCGTCAGCGCCCTGGGGCGGCTGGTCGGCGCCAACAATCTGAGCTGGGCGCGCGTCCGCGAGGTGATGGTCGATGCGCTCCGAGCCATCGGATCTGCCATTCGAACGATGGTCAATGTCGTCATCGGCGCCTTCAACGCGGTCGGCAGCGTCGTCGGCGTCACGGCTGCCTTCATGGTCGAGCGCTTTCGCAATGCCTTCTCCGACATCGGGGAACTGGCTAAGGCCTTGGGCCAGGACGTGGCAGCGGCCTTCAGCGGCGACTTCTCGATGCAGTCGCTGCGCGCCGCGCTCGGCCGCCAGCTCGGCGAGGTACGAGATTTCGGGCAGGAACTGGCGGGGGCCGTGCGCGATGCCGTGACGCGCGACTACGTCGGGGAGGTCGCACAGGCCATTGCCGGCCGCATCCGCTCCTCCGATAAGAACCAGCCTGGCGTATTCGGCCGTCCACAACCACCCGCCAAGCCGACACCCGACAAGGGGGTCGAGGCGGCCAAGCTCGAACTCGTGCAGGCGCAGGCCGAGGCCGAATTCAAGATCCTCAAGGATGCGCTGGATCGCCAGGCGCGCGAACTGGACGCGGCGCTCGAAGACCGGCTGATTTCGCTGAAAGACTACTACGCGGCCAAGACCCGGATCGAGCAGCAGGAGATCGATGCGGAAATCCGGCGCGTGCAGGTGTCGCTCTCGCAGCAGCAGCGGCTGGAAAAGACGGGCAAGGACGAGCCCGCACGCATCAAAGCGAAAGGAGAAGTCGCAAAGCTCGAGAGCGAGTTGACCGTCCTCAACCACAAGCGCGCGGACGTCGAGGTCGCCAATGCCCGCAAAGCCGTCCAGGCCGAGCGCGAGTTGCGCGAGGAGCTCGCCAAGGTGCGCGACGAACTGCTCGATCTCACGGGTGCGGCGACCAGCCAGGACCGGCGCGCAGCCATCGAGCGGCAGTACCAGCCCCTGATCGAGCGGCTCCGTGCCGAGGGCGACACCGAAGGGGCGGCCACCGTCGGTCGGCTGATCGACGTCAAAGCATCGGCCGCCGACCTCGCCGAGTACGAGCGCCAGTTCAACGACACGCTCGCGCGGATGCGTGCGTCTGAAGAGTCGATCAATCTGCAGCGTCAGTCCGGGCTCCTCACGGAATCCCAGGCCCGCCAGCAGATCCTTGCGCTGCACCGGCAGACCGGCCAATCGCTCGATGCTCTGCTGCCGCAGTTGGAGGCTACCGCCACAGCCATTGGCCCGGACGCCGTCGCCCGGGTGCAAGCGTGGAAGAACGAGATCGCGCAGGTGAAGTTGGTCGTCGACGACGTGGCGGTGGCCATCGACGGCGCGGTGCAGGATGGTTTCGCGCAACTGTTCCAGGACATCGGCAGCGGCGCCAAGTCGGCCAAGGACGCATTCGCGGATTTCGGGCGATCCGTGCTGCAGACGATCAACCGCATCGCCTCGCAGAAACTGGCCGAAGCCTTGTTCGGCAGCCTGATGGGCGGTGGCACGGCAGGCAGTGCCGGAGGCTTGGGCGCGTTGATCTCGTCGTTCTTCGGCTTTGCCTCCGGGGGCTACGTGACCGGTCCTGGCACATCGACCAGCGACTCCATCCCGGCGCGCCTCTCCCACGGCGAGTACGTGGTCAATGCCCACGCGGTGAGCCGGCTCGGGTTGTCGTTCCTGGATGCCATCAACGGCTTGTCTGCCGGGCCCCGTGTGGCTGGTGGTCGTCTGGCCTTTGCCGCTGGCGGCCTCGTGCCGGAAGCCCCCGCGCAGCCAGCCCCGGGTCAGAACATCCGCATCGTCAATGTCATCGACCCGGCGATGGCGGCCGACTACCTCAACAGCAGCGCCGGCGAGCGCGTGGTGATGAACCTCATCCAGCGCAATGCCGCCTCCGTTCGCAACATCCTTGGAAGATAAGAATGGCCTGGACTTCTGGCACCGCAACCAATGCCGCCGACCTGTTCAACAAGCTGATCACGTTTCTGACCTCCGACGCGACCCTGGTCGCCGGGGGCGAAGCCTGGACGCTGTTACGCCGTGACACCTTCACGCTTGACGCGAAGCGGGATCTGGCCGAACTGCGGGGCCCAGGTTCCTCGGCGGGCGATGCGATCTACGTGCAGGTTTGCCTGTTCGCCGACGGTGCGGCACCCGCGTATTCGATCCGGGTGCTCGGGTCACAGTCCTGGCAAAGCATCGTTTCGATCAACACACCCGAGGGCCAGCCGGGCAGCCTGCTCTCGGGCGCCGGTTCGCTGGGCATCGTGCCGAGGATGCCGCTCTTCAACAGCGCGATCAGCTACTGGTTCGTCGCCAACGGCCGGCGCTTCATCGTGGTGGCGAAGTCCTCGGCGTATTGGGGCGCGCTCTACGCGGGCTTCATCCTGCCTTACGGCACCCCGGCCCAATATCCGTACCCGCTATTCATCGGGGCCAACACGTCGCGCGGCGACAACTACCAGAGTTCGGATCTCGACATCGCGGGCAGCGCCTTCTGGCGCAACGATGGTGAATACGGCAGCTACAGCGCGGCGCTCCTGCAACCGAGCGGCGGCTGGGTCGGCACCAACCGCTTCGATACGACCTACACCGGTCGCGCCTGGCCCTGGGCGATGTCGTTGGAGACCAGGAAAAACAGCGCCGGGCGCTACGACCTGGGCAATCTCACGCAGTTGCCGAGCGGCGCGAGCCCGCTGCTGCCGGCGATCCTCTATGACTGCGCGACGACTCGTCCGTTCTCGATATGGGGCGAGCTGCAAGGCGTGTTTGCCGTGCCGGGCTTCGGAGTGGCCGCTGGCGACACCGTGACCGTGGCCGGCAAATCCCATCTGGTCGTGCAGGCGGCGACTTCCACCAACGCGGCGCGCTTTGCCGCCATCCAACTCGCTTGAGGCGATCATGGCTTACATCACCGGTGCGTCGGCCGACATCAACACGCTGCTGACTGCCATCAAGAATTTCGCGGTCGCCAACGGCTGGACGGCCAATGCAACCGACACCTTTACGCTGACCTTTCCGACCTATGGATCGAATGGTGGCGCCACTCACGCCGGCACGACGTCGATGATTTCCTCGGTCAGTGGCTCCGATGCGTACAAGAACCAGTCGGAAACGAGCCTCGTCGCGAACCGGGTCGTGCTGACCAAGAACGGCTTGTCCTACCAGCTGTTCGCGGTCAACAAGAAGCTCTACAAGAACGGCGTCAATGGCACCTACGCCTGCCTGGAGGCCTGGGTGTGCGACGGCTTCGCTGCCGGCACGGCCGCCAACCTGCAGACCAACAACCGAAAGTTCGTGATGGTAGGTCCCTTGGCCACCTCACTCTATGCCTACCACCTGTTTTCCAACGGCGACTTCGTGCACGTGGTGATCGAGGAAACGCCGGGCCGATTCCGCCACCTGTCGTTCGGCTTCATCAACAAATACGGCGCCTTTGCCGGGGGCCAGTATCTGACCGCAGGATGCCCCATCGAATCGTTCACGACCACGGCCTACGCCTTCAACAGCTCGAATCAGATGGTCCCGTTCGGATCGAACGGCCAAGGGCTGTCGCGATCGGCGCTCGCGTCGAACGGTTATCCCGGTACCTACGTCCGAGCCGACATCGACGGCTGGACGGTCGGCTGGCGCCTGCTTTCGACCGGTGTCTGGGATACGGCCAACCTGGATGCCTACGGCTGCACGACCTATTCCAACTCGGTGAACAACCGCGCAGGCTATATCTCGGGGGGACCCCAGGTTTCCTTCCACACCCTGGCACACGATCTGGCCTACCACTGCTCCCCGCAGAGCTACAACGGCCTGGCACCGATGATGCCCTGCTACGTGGGCGTCAATCGCACGCCCTACGTCGGCACCTGGACGCTGCTCGGTGAATTCCCCGATGTGCGCTTCCTGAACATCTCCAATTTCAACCCGGGCGACGAACTGACCCTCGGCACCGACGTATGGAAGATCTTCCCGCTGTGGAACAAGGCCTACACGCTCGGGGCAGAACCGATCAGCTACGACTACGGCTTGGCTTACCGCAAGGTGGTGTGAATGCCTGACTTTGTCGGAGCCTTCACGTCAGGCATTCTGGGCGGTGCAGCGGCCGCAGGAATGAACGCCCTGTGGGACAACGGTCGGCCCGGGTATTACGAGCCGGCCACCGCCGTTGCCGCCATCGTCGGTGCGATGGGTGCCATCGCGAGCGGCCAGCCATCGCCCGAGGCCCTGATCGAGCGGGCCGGCGCACACTGCGGTTCGTTCTCGGACGACTACTACCACCGGATCTACCTGTCGCCGTCCCGGATCGAGTTCGGCAACCTCGTCATCCCCACGACCCGTACCGTCGAAATCTGGAACGCGTTCCTGGACCCGGTCACGATCTTCCTGCTCGATGGCGATACCGAGGGGCTGTCCCTGGGCTTCTTCCCGCCAGCGAGGATGCGAGCACTGGAGGACATCTTCTACGAGGTCACGGCCACCCTCGACGGCCCGAGCTTTGTCGACACGCTGCTGACGCTGCATTTTTCCGCCGGCGGCACCCGCGACCTGGCGATCAGCTACGGCCGGGTGCTGGTCATGGGCCTGCTGCACGATTGGCAAGGCGGCTTCACCGAGCGCCTGGAATGGCTCACCGACGTGCTGACGATGCGCGATGGCGGCGAGCAGCGGGTGCGGCTGCGAGCCGATCCCCGGCGCTCGTTCGAGTTCGACGTGCTGGAGTACGGCAACGGCGGGCAGCTGGACCTCTTGATGAACGTCTGGCAGTCGCGCGTCTATGCCGTGCCGGTGTGGACCGACAAGGCCTGGCTTGCGGCCGCCATCCATCCCGGCGACACGGTGCTGGCCGTGAATACCACTGACATGGACTATCACCCCGGTGGGCTCGCCATCGTCGGCTCAAGCGCTGGCGCCAGCGAGGCCCTCGAAGTTCTGTCCCTGACCGCCGGAACGATCACGCTCAAGCGCCCGACGTTGGGGAACTGGTCCGCAGGCTCCTGGATCGCCCCGGCCCGGCTGGGACGGTTACCCGCCCAGCAGACCGTCACCCGGCCAACGGCGGCAATCTCCCAGGCCAAACTGCGCTTCGAGCTGGAGGACCTGGCCTCGCCGGTGACGGCGATCAGTTCGCCGATCCAGTACCGAGGCTACGACACGCTGCTGCAGCACCCGAACCGGGTCGAGGACGTCAGCATCGACTATCAGCGACTCGCCGATGTGTTCGACGTTGAGACCGGCACGCCTGCGGTGATCGACATCCCGAATCGTCCCCTCATCGTGCGCCGCCACCAGTACCTGCTACCGGATCGCGCCCGGCTCACTGCGATGCGGGGCTGGCTCGCCGCCCGCGCCGGCCGGCAGGTGCCTTTCTGGGTGCCGACCTGGGAGCGTGGCCTCGAAGTCGCCCAGCCCTTCGCCCTGGATGCCACGGAAATTCTGGTCCAGGGCCGGGGCTTCGCCACCTACTACCAGGCCATGCCCGGCCGGCGGGACGTGGCCTTCCTGCACAACGACGGCACCTGGTTCTTGCGCAGCATCACCGGGTTCGAGTTCGTGGACGGGGTGGTGGAACGGATGCGGATCGACGCCGCGCTGGGACGGGCCTGCGTGCCGTCCGATTTCCGGATCGTCTGCTTCCTGGAACTGGCACGACTGGAGAGCGATGCCGTGGAATTTTTCTTCGAAACGGATCGTGTGGTTCGGGTGACTTTGCCTATTCGGAGCATCAACGGATGACCTATCAGAACATTGAGGCGAGCGTCCATTCCGGGCAGCCGGTCGAGTTGTACCGGTTCACGCTGGGCACGACCGTCTGGCGCTACACGTCGGCGCGGGATGCCGTGACCTACAATGGCGAGCCGTACATCCCGGCGCCGATCCGGCGCTCGGAGATCGAGCAGACGCAGGAATTCGGCCGCGCGATGCTCAATCTCGAAGCAGCGCTCGACATCGGCGTGGTGCAGTCCTTCATCGTGACCCCGCCCGATGGCGTGCTGTCACTCACCATCTTTCGCCAGCACCTGTCCGACCCGGGGACGGAATTCATCACTTGGTGGAAAGGGCGCGTCGTGTCGGTGGTGTTCGGCGGCATCACGGTGCAGATGCGCTGCGAACCGATTTTCACGACGCTCAAGCGTTCGGGGCGGCGGGCGAACTACCAGATCAACTGCCGTCATCCGCTCTACCACGGCGGCTGCAAGGTCAACGCGGCCGATTACAAAACGGCCGGCATCGTCGAGAGCGTGGCGGGGCTGGAGGTGACTGCGTCCGTCTTTCTGCCCAAGCCGATTGCCTGGTTTGTCGGCGGACGCCTCATGGCCGCCGGGGCGCAACGGATGATCGTCGCCAGCTCCGGCGGCGCGGTGACCCTCTCGGCGCCGATCCCCGGCCTGAAAGCCGGCGACGCCTTCGAGGCGTATCCGGGCTGCGACCACACGCTCGCGACCTGCGCCGCCAAGTTTGGCAACCAGCTGAACTACGGCGGTTTCCCCTACATCCCGGTGAAGAACCCCTTCACCGGCGACGCCATCGTTTGAGGCTTTTCCATGTGGCAATACCTGATCGTGTGGGTGATCACGACGGTCCTGTCGTCGCTGCTCGCCCCCAAGCCCAAGACCACCACGCCGCAGCCCGGCGATGTCGATGCGCCGGTCGCCGCGACCGACAGCCCGATCCCGGTGTTGTTCGGCACGCGGACGATCAAGCAGCCGAACTGCGTCTGGTTCGGCGACGTGCGCACGGCGCCGATCAAGACCAAGGGAGGCGGCAAGAAATGAGCGAACCCCGCATTGCTACCCATCTCGATGCCAAGGCGCTCGGCTACTGCAACGCTGGTCTGCGCCGATGGTTTCCGCGTGACGGCGTGACTTTCGATGATTTTCGCCGGCAAGGCGTGAGCACCGACTGGCTGCGCGCCACCGGGGACGCGATGGCGATCCGGCTGGCCGAGCACGTGGAGCGGGCCGAAACGGGAGCCAAGGCATGAGCGGCGGCAAAGGCAGCAAGAGCGTCACGGTCGGCTACCGCTACTACGCGGGGATGCATCTGACGCTGTGCCACGGTCCGGTCGATTCGCTCAACAAGATTGTCGTCGGCGAGCGCACGGCGTGGTCGGGGTCGATGACGTCTAGCGGCCAGATCACCATCAATCAGCCCGACCTGTTCGGCGGTGACGACCGTGAGGGCGGTATCGTCGGCGCCGTGGACCTGGTGATGGGCAATGCGGCGGACGGCCAGAACGACTATCTCGTGGCCAAGCTGGGAACCAATGTGCCAGCTTTCCGGGGCGTGGTGTCGCTGGTGCTACGTCAGCCGCAACTGTCGGCGATGAACCCCTACATCAAGCCCTGGAGCGCGGAACTCACGCGGATCATCCGCCGATCCGACGGCTCGCCGCAGTGGTACTCGGACAAGGCCGCCATCGCGGGCGACATGAATCCGGCGCACATCATTTATGAGTGCCTGACCGACCGCACCTGGGGCCGGGGCTACAGCTCGGCAGAGATCGACGACGCCTCCTTCCGTGCCGCTGCCGACACGCTCTATGCCGAGAATTTCGGGCTGTCGATCCTGTGGGATCAGCAACAGGACATCGAGGCCTTCATCGAACGCATCCTGCAGCACATCGACGGTTCGATCTACGTGAGCCCCCGCACCGGCCTGTTCACCTTGAAGCTGACCCGCGACGACTACGATCCGGCGACGCTGCTGGAGCTGAACCAGACCAACGTGATCCGGCTGGAGTCTTTCGAGCGCACCTTGCCGGAGGAGCTGATCAATCAGGTCACACTGTCCTACCACGACCGCACGACCGACAAGAGCGTGTCGATCTCGGTGCAGGACATCGCCGGCATCGAGCGATCCCTGGGGGAAATCAAGGACGCCAAGGTCAGCTACGAGGGCGTGGCCAACGGCGCCTTAGCCGCACGCCTCGCGATGCGGGATCTGCGCCAGCTTTCGTCCACTCTGGCGAAGATCACGCTGGTGGCCAACCGCACGGCCGCCAGCCTCAACATCGGCGACGTGTTCAGACTCTCCTGGCCCGAGCTGCGGATCGAGCAACTGATCCTTCGGGTCGCGCAGATCAGCTACGGGACGCTGGCCGACGGCCGGGTGCGGATCACCTGCGTCGAGGACGTGTTCGGCCTGCCCGATGCCGTCTATCTCGCACCCGCCGAGAGCGGCTGGGTCGATCCCCGGCAAGCGCCTATCGCCGCGAATTTCGTGTCAGTGAGCGAACTGCCGTACTGGACGATTGTTCACGAGCTGACCGGCGAGTCGGCCGCCGCCCAGGCCGAGATTGATCCGAATGGCGGGTTCCTGTCCGTGTCGGCGGTGCGCCCCTCGGATGCGGCGATCAACTACGCGGTGCTGACTCGGCAGGGATCGGCGGCCTTCGAGAAGATCGGTGTGGGGGACTTCATCCCGTCCTGTGTGCTCGCCAATGACATCGGGCAAACCGAGACGGTGCTGAACGTCCTCTACGGGGTCGACCTGGATCTGGTCACGCTCAATACCTACGCGCAGGTCGGCAGCGAGTTGGTCGCCGTGAACGCGGTCAATGTGGCCGCCGGCACGGTGACGGTGGATCGGGGCGTGTTGGACACAGTGCCGGCGAAGCATTCAGCGGGTGCGCGGCTGTACTTCGTCGAAGACGGGCAGTTTTACAACACGAGCCAGTACCTGAGCGGTGAGATGGTGCAGACCAAGGTGCTGCCCGCCACCGGGATGGGTGTTCTGGCAGAGGCGTCGGCGCCGACGATCAGCTACACCTTTGCCAAGCGGCAGATCCGCCCCTATCCGCCGGGGAAGTTTCGGGTCAACAACCTCGATTACAGCGTCAGCTACATCACCGGGGAGGTAACGGTCAGCTGGGCCCACCGCAGCCGGGTGCTGCAGACCGCCTATCTAGTGGCGCAAGGCGAAGCGAATATCGGGCCGGAGCCAGGCACGACCTACACCGTGCGGATTTATGGCGAGGCGGGGACGCTCAAGCACACGGAAACAGGGCTGACCGGCACGAGCTGGACCTATCCGATGGCCACCGAAATCGCCGAGAGCGGCCTAAATCGCCCCCATGAAAAACTGACCGTCAAGGTCGAGGCAGTGCGCGACGGCCACATCAGCTGGCAGGCCCAGCAAATCGACATCCCCGAGTGCCGGGGCTACGGGATGTTCTATGGGGCAAGTTATGGGGAATGACCCCACCACAATCCATTGGAGAGAATGACATGGCAGCTCTGCAAGGCCCGAACTTGGGCGTGAACTACGGCTGGGCCGCCCGCGAGTCGGGCTGGAACACGGGGATGGACGCCAACCTGAAGCTGCTCGATGCGGTGCTGCAGCTGTCGGTGAAGTCGCGCGCGCAAGCCACGCCGCCGGCCTCGCCCGCCAACGGCGACCGCTACATCGTGGCGGCCAATCCCACCGGTGCCTGGGCCGGAAAAGCCGGCCAGATTGCCGTCCGCATCGATGCGGGGTGGTCGTTCTATGCTCCGAAGATCGGCTGGACCTGCTTCATCGAGGACGAGGGCGTGCTCTCAGTCTACAAGGCCTCCGGCTGGAGCCCTGGCCTCGCCTTCTGATCATTACTTTCGCCCACCTGAAACCCGCCCTCGAGGCGGGTTTCGCATTTCTGGAGACCACCCATGACTGAACCTGACAGCAAACCAGCGCTCGTCGAGAACATGCTCCTGCTGCGCAAGGAGGACTTCGACGAACTGCTCGACCGTGCCGCCGAACGCGGAGCCGAGCGTTGCCTCGCCCATCTCGGCCTGGAAAACGGCCACGCGGCGCGCGACATCCGCGAGCTGCGTGATCTGCTGGATGCGTGGCGCGATGCCCGGCGCACCGCGTGGCAAACCTTCATCAAAGTGGTCACCACCGGCATCCTGGCCGCGCTGCTGGTCGGTGCCGCCATCAAACTCAAACTGATGGGAGGCCCCCAATGATCGAGACTCTGCTTGGCGGCCTCCTCGGCGGCGCCTTCCGTCTCGCGCCGGAAATCCTGAAATGGCTCGACCGCAAGGGCGAGCGCGGCCACGAACTGGCGATGCAGGACAAGGCACTGGAGTTCGAGAAGCTGCGCGGCGCGCAGCGGATGGCCGAGATCGGCGCGAGCGCGGATGCGGCGTGGAACGTCGGTGCCATCGAGACGCTGCGCGAAGCCGTGCGCACGCAGGGAGAGAAAACCGGCGTGCGTTGGGCCGACGCGCTGTCGTGCAGCGTGCGGCCCGTGATCACCTACTGGTTCATGGCGTTGTACTGCGCGGCCAAGACGGCGGCGTTCGCGGCCGCCGTGACTGCCGGCACGGGATGGGGCTTGGCCGTCCTGCACGCGTGGACAGAGGCCGACCAGGCGCTGTGGGCCGGGGTGCTGAACTTCTGGTTTTTGGGTCGCGTGTTCGACCGGGTGCGGCCGTGATCGAGGTGCCGCAATCGGCCATCGATCTGGCCAAGCGCTTCGAGGGCTTCCACCGCGTTCCGAAAGCCGATCCGGGCCGCGCGTATCCGTACATCTGCCCGGCGGGGTATTGGACGATTGGCTTCGGCCACCTCTGCG
Organism: Cupriavidus cauae; assembly: GCF_008632125.1. GTDB lineage: Bacteria > Pseudomonadota > Gammaproteobacteria > Burkholderiales > Burkholderiaceae > Cupriavidus > Cupriavidus cauae. The sequence goes on along the minus strand of NZ_VWRN01000014.1, from coordinate 76,873 downwards.
ATGCCCAGCACCCGCCGATCACCGAGGACGAAGCGGAAGCGTATCTCGCCCTCGACCTGAACACGGCGCTGGCCGCCACGCTGCGCTATTGCCCGGTATTGGCCTCCGAACCCGAAGGGCGGTTGGCGGCCATCGTGGATTTCACATTCAACCTCGGTGGTGGGCGCTTGCAGACCTCGACGCTGCGGCGGCGGATCAACCAGCGGGACTGGCCCGCCGCCGCGACGGAGCTGCGGCGCTGGATCTATGGCGGCGGCAAGGTGCTCCCCGGCCTTGTATCGCGTCGGGAAGCTGAGGCCGTTTGGCTCCTTTGCAATGCCTGAAAACGAGCAGTTCGCAAGCGCTTGGCTTCACGCCGAAACAGCGCGTTCATGTCATCTCCTTGATTTCTGGAGTGCGCTGTGAACCCACGATTCAAGAAGGCCATCATCGACGACGTCACCGCCGCGAATGTCGACGAATCCTTGCAAGCCCATCTTCTCGATCTCTTCGAGTACGCCATGAAGTCCGTCGCTCCAACGCTGATCCGAGAGGCGCGGTTTGACACCAGCGATTTCGGCACGGCCTGCCAGCACGGCGGCGACGGCTTCGCCATGCTGCTCAGCCGGGCCCATGCCAATTCCCGCGATGCATGGTTTGGCGCGTTCCAGCGCGGCGACCAACGACTTGATGTGGTCGGGCACCTTGAGTGAACAGATTCACGCGCTGCCCTGCGGCGGCGCGGGCGGTGTTGCACCGGGGCGATAGGTCGAATCGAACACCATGTCCGCCAGCCAGCGTTTGAAGTTCGGGTTGTCGCTGAACTGCTTGAAGAGTTCCGTGTGGTCGTCCAGCAGCTCCAACACCACGCGATTGAGCGCCTTGTCGTGCTCCAGCCGCGCGTTCTGTTTGCCCGAGTTGGCCTGCGCGTTCTGGTAGGCCTTGTCCTGCGCGACGCGCGCCGGAATCTCTTCGGTGACGACCTTGCGAATGTTGTCGGCGTCATGCCACTCGATGTTGCCGAACAGGTCGTTGAACTGCTTGATGATGTTCGACAAACGATCCAGTTCCGGCTCGCCGCCACCTCCGCCACCACCGGGCGGTGGAGGTTCGACCAAGGCATCGGTGTCGTCCATGGCCATGCGCATCGAGGCCTGCGCCTGCGCGCGGTAGCTGTCCATGTCGATGGCCTCCAGCACACCCTTGGACAGGTCTTCCTCTTTGGGCGCGGGCAGCTTCGGAATCAGGAAGTTCAGGAAGATCGACAGCTTCTCCCAGGCCGGGTGACCGTAGGGCAGGATGGCCGAAAGGAACGAATAGCTGCGGACGAAGGCCTTCGCCTTGCCCTTGAACTTCACTTGGTCGTCCTCCGAGAGCTTTTCGACGTACTCGGCGACGCACGCATCTAGGATCGGGTCGAGCCGGTCGCGCTCGGCGCCGCCCAGGTACTGCGCAACGAGGTCTTCGACCTGCTGCCAGCTGTAGACCTGCTGTGCGTCCAGGTCGCTCTTCAGGTCGTGGAGCTTGTTCGGGTCAGTCTCCCCCTCCTGGATCGTGGCGCGGTAGTACTCCTGAAACGCCGCCTTCACGGCCTCCGCGTTGTCGGCGAAGTCGAGCACGAAGGTGTCGGCCTTCTGCGGGTGCGCCCGGTTCAAGCGCGAGAGCGTCTGCACCGCCAGCACGCCGGCCAGCGGCTTGTCCACGTACATCGTGTGCAGCAGCGGCTCGTCGAAACCGGTGACAAACTTGTTGGCGACGATCAGGAAACGATACGGCTCCTGCCTGAGCTTGGCCGGAATGTCCTTGCTCGGAAACCCGTTGAGATCGGCCTCGGTCTTCTTCGAGCCGCCCACCTCGAACTCGCCAGAATACGCCACGATGGCCTTGTACGGACTCTTGATCTCGGTGAGGTAGTCCGACACCTCGCGGAAGTAGTCGATGGCCCGGGCGATGCCATTGCAGACGATCATCGCGCGGGCTTTGCCGCCGATCTTCTTGGCGCCGATCACCTGTTCGGCAAAGTGATCGACCATGATCTCGGCCTTGCGGCGGATGGCCTTGTCGTGGGACTCCACGTAGCGCCGGATCTTCTTCAGCGCCTTGGCCTTGTCCACCTCCGGGTCGTGCTCGACGGTCTTGGCGACGTGGTAGAAGCTCGACACCGGCGTGTAGTTGGCGATCACGTCGAGGATGAAGCCCTCCTGGATCGCCTGCTTGGTGGTGTAGGTGAGCTCCTCGGGCGAACGGAATTGCACCGTGTCGCCCACCACCTGGCGCTCGCCGAAAAGCTCCAGGGTCTTCGTCTTGGGCGTGGCCGTGAAGGCGTAATAGCTGGCGTTGCCCAGCATCCTTCGGGATTCGATCAAGGCGTTGACCTTGTCCTCGACCGACTCCTCTTCTTCCTCGGCGCCCTCTGCCGCCTGGCTGGAGAGCGCCAGATGCATCTTGGCCGTGGTCTTGCCGCCCTGGCTGGAATGCGCCTCGTCGATTAGCAGCGCGAACTTCTTGTCACCAAGGTCCCCCAGTTCGTCCAGGATGAACGGGAACTTCTGCACCGTGGTGACGATGATCTTCTTGCCCCGGCGCAGGAAGGTGCGCAGCTCGTCGGCGCTTTCCGAATGACCGTAGATCGAAGCCACGTGGTCGTAGGCCTTGATGGTGCGGGCGATCTGCGCATCCAGCGCGCGGCGGTCGGTGATGACGATGACCGAGTCGAACTGCGCCTGTGTGTTGTCCGCCGCCGTCTTCAGCTCCACCAGCTGGTGTGCCAGCCAGGCAATCGTGTTGCTCTTGCCGCTGCCGGCCGAGTGCTGGATCAGGTAGCGCTTGCCCACGCCGTCGGCGCGCGAACGGCGCAGCAGCGCGCGCACGGTGCGCAACTGGTGGAAGCGGGGAAAAATCTGCTTGCGCGTCCTGCGTTTGCGGCCATTGGTGTCTTCCTCTTCCTCCTCGATGACCTGCGCGTAGTTCTCGATGATGTTGGCCAGCGACTCCTTGGCCAGCACCTGCTTCCACAGGTAGTCGGTCCTCAGGCCATTCGGGTTCGGCGGGTTGCCCGCGCCGCTGTTCCAACCCTGGTTGAAGGGCAGAAACCAGGAGGTCTTGCCGGTCAGGTGGGTGCAGAAGCGCACCTCGGCATCGTCCACCGCCACGTGGGCGATGCAGCGGCCCAGCTGGAACAGCAGTTCGGCCGGGTTGCGGTCGGTCTGGTACTGCACCACGGCGTCCGCCACGGTCTGCTTGGTCAGTGAGTTCTTCAACTCGAAGGTGAGCACCGGCAGGCCGTTGATAAACACCACCATGTCCAGCGCACGCTGAGACTCGTCGTTGCTGTACCGCACCTGGCGGGTGACGCTGAAGAGGTTCTTGCCGAAGGCCTCGGTGGCGGCCGCATTGCCCGGCGTGGGCAGCAGCTTGTAGAGATCGACGTGTACCGGCCCGTGGCCCACACCTTTGCGCAGCACGTCCACCACCCCGCGCTTGGCGATCTCGCCTTGCAGCCGGTGCAGAAACTGGGTGCGCTGGATGCCATCGGCGTCCAGGTTCAGCGTTTCGACGGCCTTCGGCTGCGTGGCCCGCAAGAAGGCGAGCAACTGGGTCAGGTCCAGCGCCACGTCGCGGTGGTAGTCCGCGGCATGGCCCTGCACGTAGCCGCAGGCGACCAGATCGCGCACGATCAGGGCTTCGAGACCTTTTTCGCTGGTGTCAGTTGTCGCCATCGGCTTCCTCCTCGTCGCTGTTGCCAGCCTCGTCGTCGCCCAAGGCAGCCAGTTCCTCGTCGCTCGCCACATCGTCCGGGCCGGGCTGCCATCCGCGCACATCGATTTGGCCGGTGACCACGTCGGCAATGAGACGGTCGCGGTATTCGCGGATCAGCTTGATTTCCTGCTCGGCGCGGGCGATGGCTTCGTCCAGCGGCGCACTCTCGGTCTTGATGTGCGCAACGATGTCCTGCTGCTCATTCACGGTTGGCGGCAACGCCACAGGGAAGCGCCCCAGCACAGTTTCTGCGATGGCGGGATATGCGATGCCGATGGAATTGGCCGTCACCCGGTTCACGAAGGCGTTGCTCTGGATGACGTAACCGAGGTACTCCGGCTCCACACTGTTGCTGGGTGTGAGCACCGCGAAACCGGTGGATGCGATCAGGTCTTCTGCGTCCTCACTGACATACCAGATGGCCTTCAGGTAAGTCCGCACAGTCGAGATAATGGTGTCGCCTCGGCGCAGGACGCGACGCGCTCGGGACGGCGCAGCCTCGAAGCGGATGCGCTCAAGTTCCTTCGCCAAGCGCCCGGTTCCTACCGAGCCGATGTCCACGTAGCGGAACTCGAAGTCGGGGTCTGTTTTCTCGCCGAGCGTTCTGGCGTTAAGGCGTGCCCACCGTTTCAGTGGCTTCACCTCCCAATGCGCTGGCACCTCGCCCAGCCATGCGATGCCGGAGGGTTTGAGCGGCGCGGCGGGGTTCAGGCCGCGCGTGACGGCGCGGTCGATGATGGCGAGCTTCTGTTCGGTGAGCAGCTCGATGAGCTTGCGCTTGGCGCGGATGAAGCGGGCGATGTGCGCGTCCTGCGCGCGCAGGTAGGCGACGATCTGGTCTTGCTCGGGGCGCGGAGGCACAAGCGAGGGCATCTGTTTGAAGGACTCCCAATACAGCCGGTTGCGGTCAGCCACGATGCCACGCGAGAACTTGTTGACCTCCTGCATGTAGGCTGCTGTGCGGAACAGGTAGCTGCAGTAGTGGCTGTTCGCCTCGTCGTAGGGCCTCACCACGACATAGGCCGGGCTGACCAAGCCGTCGGCAGGAGCGGGGCCGACCGCGCCTTGCCACATGCGCATCATGTTGTAGGCAATGTCGCCCTTGCACGCGCGCTTGTATTTCTCCTTCTGGCTCATCATCTGCTTGCGCTTCAGGTTGTCCATGTCCCGGACGCGAACGCCTGTGCGCAGCGACACCTCCAGAATCGGCAACTCAGGAAAACCCGTTTCCACACGGTGGCTGAACAGCCGACCATTGCGCAGCACTTGCCAGTCAGCGGGCACCCTGGGAGCCCATGGCAGGCCAGAGTCGCGGTAGCACGGATACGCGCTGCCCGCCGCCATCACACCGCCCCCACGATCTTCTTCAGCAAACCCTCGCTCTGCTGCTCCAGCGCGAGGATGTCGGCGCGGATTTCGGCCAGTGTGCGCAGCGGCGCGGGCTTGTAGAAGTAGCGGGCGAAGGAAATTTCGTAGCCGATCTGGGTCTTGCTCCGGTCGATCCAGGCATCCGGGGCGTGGGGCAGCACCTCGCGCTCGAAAAACGCCTCGATGCCGCCGGGCTCCTTGAGCGGCACCTGCTCGGTGTCGCGCAGCTCCGGGTCGGGCTCGTACTCGACCAGGAAGCGATCCTTGCCAACGACCTCCAAATACCTGCCGTCAAAGCCCTGCTCGAAGTGCCCGTCCATTTTCAGCTTGGTGCGCTTGGCAATCACCGGCGGCGCCGATTCGTCGCGCCAGCTCACGGCCTTGAAGATCGCCTTCTTTTCGGCGGCGGTCGGTTTCTTGTCGTGTGCGGCCATGGCGGCGTCGAAGCGCTTGCGGAACACGTTGTGGTCGTCGAAGACGCCGTCGCCCAGCTCCTGCCGAGCCAGTAGCGCCAGTTCCAGCAGCGCCTTGTCGCGTTGCCACGTCGTGGCATCGAGCAGCTTCTTGCGGCGCTTCTCGGGCACTGCCTTCTTTGCGGGCGTGCCCTCGTCCTCATCGCCCTCCAATTCGTCTTCTTCTTCCCCAGTATCGCCCTTCAGCCAGGCTTCGATTTCGGGCTTGAGCTTGGCGAACCGGGTGTAGAGCGCATCGCCATACCGGGCCCAAAGCTCGGCGCGCAGCGCCTCATCGCCGCTGGCAAAGCGCAGGCTCTCGATGGCGCTGCGCTTGAGCTGGCTCTTCAAGCGCAGCGGGCGTTCGACGGTGATCTTCCAGTAGCCGAAGTCGGCGTTGTCGAACCATTTGCATTCGGGTGTGTCTTGCGGCTGCCCGAGGTAGAGGTCCAGAATGCGCTGGATGTCGGCCTCGGCGAGCTCGCAATTCTTCTTGCCCAGGTTGCGGCGCAGCGGCGCAAACCATTTGCTGGCGTCGATCAACTGCACGCGGCCCTTGCGGTGCTCGGCCTTGCGGTTGGCGAGCACCCAGATGTAGGTGGCGATGCCGGTGTTATAGAAGATGTTGAGCGGCAGCGCGATGATGGCTTCGAGCCAGTCGTTCTCGATCACCCAACGGCGGATGTTGCTTTCGCCCTGGCCGGCGTCGCCAGTGAACAGGGCCGAGCCGTTGTGGACGATGGCGATGCGGCTGCCCAGGGGTGAGTTCTTCTTCATCTTCTGCAGCTTGTTCACGAGGAACATGAGCTGCCCGTCGCTGGTGCGGGTGATGAGCCGGAACTCGGGGGCGCCGCCGTGGCTCACGATGAAGCGCGGGTCGGAAAAGCCCTGCTTGCCGCCCATGCGCTCCAGATCGGTCTTCCAGCTCTTGCCGTAGGGCGGGTTGGAGATCATGAAGTCGAACTCGCGGGCGCGGAACTGGTCGGCCGAGAGGGTGGACTTGTCCGCGCCGCCGACGATGTGCTCGGCCTCGTCGCCCTCGCCCTTCAAGAGCAGATCGGCCTTGCAGATGGCGTAGGTTTCGGGATTGATCTCCTGCCCGAAGAGATGGATGGAAACTTCCTTGCCGTGCTCCTCGGCCAACTCCTGAAGCGTCTCCTCCGCGACGGTCAACATGCCCCCGGTGCCGCAGGCGCCGTCATAGAGCAGGTAGGTGCCGGACTGGATTTGGTCGGCGACGGGCAGGAACAGCAGCTTGGCCATGAGCTTGACCACGTCGCGCGGTGTGAAGTGCTCGCCAGCCTCCTCGTTGTTTTCTTCGTTGAAGCGACGGATGAGTTCCTCGAACACGGTGCCCATGCCGTGGTTGTCCAGCGCGGGCAGCTTGATGCGGCCGTCGGCGTCCTTGACCGGCAACGGCGACAGGTTGATGTCCGGGTCGAGAAAGTCCTCGATCAGATAGCCCAGCACATGGGCATCGACCAGGGTCTGGATCTGGTCGCGAAACTTGAACTTGGTGAGGATCTCCTGGACGTTGGGCGAAAAGCCGTCGAGGTAGGCGATGAAGTCTTCGCGCAGGCGCTGGCCCTGGCTTGCGGCCTTGAGCTTGGCCAGCGTGAATTCGGACGTGTTGTAGAAGGCCTGGCCGGCGGCCATGCGCAAGGCCCCGTCCTGCTCGGCGACCTTGTTCGTGTCGAGGAAGCGTTTGCGCTCCAGCACCTTCTGCTTGGTCGGCTCCAGCACCGCATCTAGCCGCCGCAATACCGTGAAGGGCAGGATGACGTCGCGGTACTTGCCGCGCACGTACACGTCGCGCAGGCGGTCATCCGCGATGTTCCAGATGAAGTCGGAGATCCATTTGATCTGGCTTTGGTCTTGTACTTTTCCGCTGTTCATATCGTCATGTTCTGTTCGCGCGGCACGGGCTGGGCTTGGGCATGTCAATCCTTATGGCCTTGCCGCCCCCCTTCGGTCTGCTCCGTGATCCACAGGTCGATTTCCTGGCGCCGGAAGCGCCAGGTGCCCCCGACTTTGAATGCCGGGATCTTCTTGGCCGCTGCCAGGCGGTACACCGTGCGCTTGCCCACCTTGAGGTAGGCCGCCACTTCATCGAGCGTGAATATCTCTGCCGCGTCGTCTGTCATCGCTGTTTCACCCGGTGCCGAAAGTAGGCCGGCATGGTGGTAATCTTGGCTAGGATACGGCAAAATCGTGCAATCTTGAACAGCTAACCGATTTACTTGGCAGGAGGGGGGATGATCGACCCGGCAAGCCAGGCCCAACTGAAGGAGGCCATCGCGGACTGCATCGGCACCGACCAAGGGGTGCTGGATGCGCTGCGGGAAGAGATTCGCCCGCTGAAAAGCGCCACACGCCGCATTCAGCCGCGCGCGACGACGTCCATCTCGCTGGTCGGCACCGATGGCGGAAACAACCAGCTCCAGTTCGACCCCTTTCTGATCCAGCTGGTCCGGGTGGTGGACAGCAGTAACAACGAGTACTGCTTGGAGGCCGTCTCGCCCACCACACCGGTTCAGAAGCTCAATGAGCGTCAGTTCGGGTCGGACGGGTCGGCGCGCACAGCCTTGGGCGAGATGATGGCTTTTTTGGGCGTCGACAACCTGCCGGCGCTCTCTCACATGATTCGACCGACCGACAAGGGCAAGCCGGTCTCTCCCAGCTGGGTGCAGGTCTACCGGGAGCTGGTCGAGTGGGCCATCTTGTTCGCGATCCTGAAGAAGGACTTTGGCACCGATACCTTGATCGTTTGCGACGGCCTGCTGCGCAGCAAGGTCTTCGCCAAGGATCGGTTCCAGCGGCTGCTCCAAGGCATGAAGGAGCGTATCGACGCGCAGTGGAACAAGAGCCGTCGTCGGGTGTACCTCGCTGGTGTGGCCAAGCACAGCAAGGTGCTTTCGCGGTATCGGCTCGCCATGGCCCTGGAAGGCGTGCTTCAAACTGACTACCCGGCCTACGTGGAAGTGCCGCGTGAAGTGGAGGAGAAGGCCTACGTCTGGTCGGAGTTCGCGCGAGGAGATGACCGCGCTGATGATGGCGGGGAGACCAACAAGTTTGTCGGCGGCAAGATGTTCTTGGTGAAATTCGGGTCGCACCGGCGTGACCCGGTGTGGCCGGTTGACGTCTTTGTTCCGCAAGTTGGCGATGCTCAGACCATCCTCGGCTCGATGCTGGCTGACGCGATCAACGGCTTTCCGGTGCCGCACTATCCGCGTTGCCTGCAGAAGGCCCATGAAAACGCAGCCCTGGTCGATTTCGATTTCGACATCCTGCAGGACTTCATTTACGAAGGTGTGCGATCGAGTCTTGGCGGTGACGCCGGGACCCTGGACGCGTTTCAGCTACAGGACGCTGACCCAGCCCAACGCCGGTACGGATAAGGAAGCACAACATGGCAGAAATTCAACTCTTTCCCAGGGAGCAGGTCGTCGGCATCTTCCGGGGCTTCCAGCAAGGCGGCATGGAGTTCCACGCCGACCTGGTATTGCCGTACCGGAACGAGTTCCAGAACATCCCGATGCACGGGCAGTTCCTCCTTGTCCAATTGGAGACGCCCGATGAGGCCGTGCTGGGACGCATCGCCTCCTTCTCCTCGGAGGGCAAACTGTCTTTCGGCTCCGGCGAGGAATTCAATATCCGCGCAGTCCGCGAGGAGCGGCCGATCCCCGAGGATCTGCGCGAGCAATACCTCAAGTACCGGGTCAACATTCGCGTGCTGGGCGTGCTGCGAAAGAATGGCAAGGGGCTGACGTTCGTCCCCTCGCATCGCCGGCTTCCCCATGTAGGCAGCAAGGTGGCCTTCCCGAGCGATGAGGTGCTGCGCGAGATCGCCGGCCACAACATCGACGGAGCTCCCATCGGCCATCTCGCCTTCGGCGAGTACATCTACGCCGCGGGCAGCAAGTCCTTCCAATCGCAGGAATGGATGCAGGTCGTAGACCCGGAGGTGCTGGTCCGCTTCCCCATCGAGTCGCTTGTGTCTCGCCGCAGCTTCATCTTTGCCCGCGCGGGCTTCGGCAAGTCCAATCTCAACAAGCTGCTTTTCTCGAAGCTCTACGAGACGACACCCTTCGTCACCAAGCGTGCCGGCAAGCAAGTTCCCGTAGGCACGGTGATCTTCGATCCGGATGGCGAGTATTTCTGGCCCGATGACAAAGGCCGCCCAGGTCTCTGCGATGTCCCGGCGCTGGAGGACAAGGTCGTCGTCTTTACGGACAGGAGGAATCCAAGTCCCTTCTACCAGTCGTTCGTGGCGGGCGGCATCAAACTGGACATCCGGCGCTTGCGCCCAGGCGATGTGATCTCGATCGCGCTCGGACCCGAGCGCCAGGAGCAGCAGAACGTTCGCAAGCTACGCGGTCTTCCGCAAGACCGGTGGGAGTCGCTGGTCAACCTGATCGACACCAACGGGAATACCACGCCGCTGGACGACATTTGTGGGCTGCTCGACCTTGACCCCCAGCGGCAAGAGGCCGAGGCCTTGGCGGCCCGAGGCAACATGACAGCGATCGTGAAGATGCTGCATGACAAGAGCAGCCAGCTCATGGACATGCTGGTTCACGCGTTGTCCGAGGGGAAGCTGTGCGTCATCGACGTGTCCCAGATGCGTGGCGGTCAGTCATTGGTGCTATCGGGGTTGATTCTTCGCCGGATCTTCGACCGCAACCAACAGGAATTCACCGCAGCCGACCCGAAGACGATTCCGACGATTGCCGTCGTCGAAGAAGCGCAGTCGGTGCTGAACGAGAACGCCCCGGCTGCCGAGCCCTACGTCGCTTGGGTAAAGGAGGGCCGCAAATACGACCTCGGCGCGCTGTTGATTACCCAGCAGCCGGGCAGCATCCCTGTCGAGATTCTCAGCCAGGGCGACAACTGGTTCATCTTCCATCTGCTGTCGGCAGCGGATCTCACCTCACTGAAACGGGCCAATGCCCATTTCAGCGACGACTTGCTGAGCTCGCTGCTCAATGAGCCCATCCCGGGCCAGGGTGTGTTTTGGAGCTCAGTGGGAGGCAAGCCTTACCCGGTCAGCCTTCGCGCCTTGTCCTTCGAGAAGATGTTCTCGATGCGCGATCATGACTACAACCAGCCTGCGGGCAATACCTATGCGCAAACCCTGCGCAGCACTTTCTCCGGGATGAGGCAGATGGCGGCCCGTGTCCCGGAAGCCGAGGGCACCGGCGGCTTGTTTCCAGCGGAGACGGAGCATGAAGAAGCCGACTCCGTGGATGTCATGGCAGCCATTGAGCGGCGCGCTATCGAAGCTCTGCAGGGAAACGACGACCTTCGCCAGAAACTCGAATCCCAAAATGGCATGCCATGGTATGGGGTTCAACAGTTCCTGATCGACCACTTGCCGGAGCACTTGGAGGACCGCCGTCAGTTTGCGTACAACTTGGTCTCGAAGGCCATGAACGCAGTGTTTGGACCACAACCCACAGCGTGGGAGACCTTCAAGAACCCAGGCACAGGAAAGACGTGGATAAGAGTCAGAAAATGACCGTTAACTTTCAGCGTGGCGATACCGCCCTGAATGGAATTTGTCCGTACTTCACGATGTTCCCGCTCGATTTTCCGCTGAACATACTGCAGCGGAAAGCGCGCCCGGGTGATGTCGTGCTTGATCCATTCTGTGGCCGGGGCACCACCAATTTCGCGGCGCGTCTGGTCGGCCTCCGTTCCCTTGGGGTGGATTCCAGTCCGGTTGCCGCAGCCATTACGGCTTCCAAGCTCGCGACAGCCACCGTCGAAGACATCCTTGCCGAAGCGCGCAAGATTCTGACCGAACGTGAGGCGCACCGCATCCCGACCGGTGAGTTTTGGCAATGGGCATTTCACTCCACCGTGCTGGATTCGCTGTGTCGGTTCCGGGAGGCATTTCTGGAGGACTGCGCCACGGACGCGCGCATCGCGCTGCGCGGCATTGTGCTGGGTGCCCTGCATGGCCCGAAGCAGAAGACCTTCCCGAGCTACTTCTCCAACCAATGCCCCCGCACCTACGCTCCCAAGCCTGCCTATGCGACACGCTTCTGGCAAGGGCGGGGACTTGTGCCCGAGCCTATCGACGTGTTGGCCGTGATCGAACGCCGGGCGAAGCGCTACTTCGGAACGTCTTCCGACATCACGGGCGCCGTGCGATTGGCAGACAGCCGCGAGGCGGGAGCGCTCCACCCGAACACTGCGGGCACTCGGTTCGACTGGGTGATCACCTCGCCGCCGTACTACGGGATGCGGACCTACATTCCCGACCAGTGGCTGCGCAACTGGTTCGTCGGCGGTCCCGACGCTGTTGACTACAGCAATCGCGATCAGGTCGTACATTCCAGTCCCGAGGACTTCGCAGCTGATCTGCGCCGGGTGTGGCGGAACGCGGAAGAGGTGTGCGCCGAAGATGCAAGAATGGTCATTCGATTCGGCGGCATCACGGACAGGCGCGCCGACCCGCTGGACCTCATCAAGAGCTCTCTCGGTGACAGCGGCTGGCGCATCACCACGATCAGGGAGGCAGGCTCCGCCACCGAAGGCAAGCGCCAGGCAGATGCCTTCCTTCGCACCAAGTCCAAACCGATGGTCGAGTACGACGTTTGGGCGACCAGACAGTAGCCTGTGGCCCGGGTTGCCTTGAGCTTCCCAGCTTTCACTTTTCTGCCCGCCCGGGTCGAAGAGCGAAAGTGGGCCGCGAAATGAGCGAAATCAACGAAATGAGAGTCCCGACAAGGACTTGCGGGCGTTTTGGTGAGGCGAAGCGAGCGAAATGAGCTTCGCGCCACTACGCGAGTCGGTACACCCGCGTTGGCGTACCCGGCGTGTCGGCAGGCCGCTCGACCCACTGCACGCTGATCCTGGGCGGCGTGCTGGCCAACAGGTGCTCCAGGCTGGCGTCGATCCGCGCCTTGGTCACCTTGCCCCGGAAGCACTCCGCGCTGATCTGGCTGCGCGTGGCCTGGCCACGCTCGTGGAGGAAAGCCAGCACGCGGTTCGACATTTCCAGCACCTGCGCCAGCTTCGCCTCCTCGGCGGCGCTGACGAACACGAAGCGCACGGACGCCGTGGCGTGGCGAATCCATGCCGTCGCCGCGTCGATGTGCTTGGCATCGATGCGGGTTTGCAGATCGGTCAGCGCCATCAGCATCGCCAGCCGTAGCAGCATCGGGGCACGGCGCTCCAACAACGCGCCGACGACGCCGTCGCCGAGATCGTCGTTCAGTTCGCCCCGGTAGAGCTGGGCATAGCGCCATTGCGCCTGCGGCGATAGCTCCATCCGCAGGTGGTCGCGACGGTCGTGCCGATTGGCATGAACGAAGGCCAACACCTCGAGCGTCCTGCACGCCAGATGCTCCACCACCGCCTGCGGCGTCTCCTTCGGGAAGGGCAGCATCCGCGTGCGCTCGGCCCAGATCAACAGGAAGCGATTGGCGAAGCCGTTGGTGAGATCGCGGGCGCTCATCAGGCCCGTCAGTTCGCTGGGCGAGATCGCGCCGCTCAGGCAGACGTGTGGTTGGCTGGCGTAAAGCCGGTTCGACTTGGTGGCGGGCTTCAGATCGACGCCATCCCAACAATCGCGCAGCGCCGCCGACAGCGTGTTGCCGTCGCGCCGTCCCTGATGCAGCACGTTGGCGAATTCGGATTCGACCACCCACAGCCGCTTGTCCTCGATGGCGGGCACCTCTAGTCGGCCTTGCCGATAACCATCGTGCATCAGCGCCACCAACCCCTCGCGGCTGGACAGGCCGCCGCGATGAATCTGCGGCGCGAAGCCTTCGTCCATCGCGCGCAGCGCCTGATCGATGCGCAGCACCAGCGACACCGCGTCGCCCTTGCGGCCACGGCCCGAGCGCCCGACATGCAAGCAGAACAGCCGCGCGTGGTGGCGGGTGTTGCCGACAGGCAGGTACACGCCGCGCCCGACCGCGCAGGACAGATAGGCCATGAAGTTGGCGGCGATGGCGACTGCATTGGTTTCCGTGCCTTCGCTGCCGGCATGGGCCACGTCGCCGATCAGGCCATACAGGCACGCCGGATCGGCCACGGGCGCATTGCGATGCGCGACCATCGCCGCCTCTCCGCCGTCATCGGCATCGTCCGGCGGTGATGTGGCGTGCGGTCGGTGAATAGCATCGCCGATCCGTCGCATTCACTTTCCGTCCAGCGCCACGGTCTGGATGATGTTCTCGAACTCGGCCAGCACGTCAGGCTGGCGCTGCGACAGAAAACGGAACACCGCCTTGTTGTCGATCAGCTTGCCGAGGTAGCCGCGTGCCAGGACCAGGAGTAGCACGTCCTGACCGTAGGACTTTTCGACCAGCTTCAGTTGCCCTTGGATGTTTCCCATCTCGCGCTCCATCTTCACCATCTGTTCCGCCGTGACGCCGGGCAGCTTCCGAGGCCGCTTCTCGCTGACCAGCAGGTGCGGCGGCGTGGCCGCAAGCAGGGCTTCGGCGTAGGCGACCGTCATGTTGTTGGCAGTGAGCATCAGCTCCACGCACTCGACCTGCCGGGTGGGTTTGAGTTTGCGCAGCACCGAACCGAGGTTGGCAGAGAAGTGCTGATCCTTCAGCATCTCGACCGCCTCCGGGCAGATGCCTTCGAGCAGGCTCACCTTCTTGTGGATCTGGCTGATGTCCACGTTCAGCGCCTTGGCCAGCCGCTCGGGCGAAACGCCACGCTCGACTGCTCGCCGAAGCATGTGGTGCTCCTGAATGGACGAGATGCGGTTGATCCGGTTGTTGTAGGTGTAGCTTTCGTCGTCGGTAGCGACCAGGCACGGTGCGTCGACGTAGCCGAGCTGCCGCAGCGCCAGCAGGCGCATGTGCCCGTCGAGCAGGATGTGCTGGCCGGTGGCCTTATCGGCCTTGCCCACGCTCAAGGGTTCGATCAGTCCGACTGCTTCCATCGAGGCCATGATCTGCTTGAACTTTCGCGACGTATTCAAGCCCTCCGGCGTCTTGCGCGACGGCAGAATCCGATCCAGCGCAAGCGTGATCGGTTCTGGGATGAACCCCAGCGGCGGGCGGCTCATGCCGCGTGACCTCCAGCCCAGACGCGCTCGGCCAGTTGCTTGGGCAAGGTGTCCAGTCCTTCGGCGCGCAGCAGGTTGGAGAAATGCTCGTCGGCCAGCAACTGGCGCAGCGCCTCGATCACGAACAGCAGGCGCTGCTGGGTGAATTCGGCCTTCTTGACCATCAGCTTCTGCCGCTCGACCTCGTGCTGGTAGTTGCGCACCAGGCTGGAGGTGGTGACGGACGCTCCCTTGCGCGTGGGCCGGTGGGCCAGCGTTTTGCCCAAGCTGCTGCGCCGCTGAAGCACGCGACGCGCCTGCATCAGTTGCCCGCCGCGCAGTTGGCCGCTTTCGTAGGCGTCCTGCAACGCGGCCTGCACCGCTTCTTCGTCGCTTGCGCCCGCGATGGTGATGGCGACGCTGAGCGGAACCCTTCCGGCCTCGACGGCGGCCAGCAGGCGTTCCTCGCTCTTTTCGAAGAGGAGCAGGATGCCTTTGATGTAGTCGAGACTCAGGCCGGTCTTCTGGGCGATGACGCGCTTGTCGTAGCCCTGTTGGCTCAACTGCTCGATGCTCATCAGCAGTTCCAGCGCACTGTATTTCCTGCGGGCGATGTTCTCGGTCAGGCTCATGATGAAGGCGTCTTCGTCATTGACCCGCACCACCAGTGCCGGAATCTCTCTCTCGCCGAGCGACTTGAAAGCCTTGAGCCGTCCCTCACCGCAGATCAGCAGGTAGCGTTTGCCGTCTTTGAGATCGTCGCGCGGCGTGACCGTGACCGGCTTCTTCAGACCGACGTTCTTGATGTTGCCGACGATCTCCTCGAACACGCGGCCGTTGCGGTCGCGTGGGTTGAGCACCGCGATCTGATCGACCGGGATCATCTGCAGCTCGGTGGCGTGGTGCATTTTGCTCATGCGACTCTCCTCAGACGGCTGCGCTCGGCCATGCCGTAGAGGTAGTCCAGGCTGTCGAAGCGGTAGCTCTCGAATTCGAGGCCGTTGTGATCGGCCAGGTGAATGCGCGGCTGGCCGAAGTCCAAACGCGGCAGCAAGTAGTAGTCCAACGCAGCCTGATTGCTGTCATCCAGACGCACGGCGACCGTGATGTCGGGCGTCAGGCTGGTATCGAAGCGCACCTTCCAGCGGCGGCGGTCGTTGTCCAGCAACTGGCAGCGCGAGAGCACCAGCGAGACGGTGAACTCGCGGTTGACCGTGAGCAGGTCGGTCGCCGGATCGCGCGCGACCGCGCCGCCGACATCGGCGATCATCCGCTCGGTTTGGCCGACGATCTCCGGGTGGAGGCGGCGCAGGAACTGGTTGACCTCCAGATACTGGTAGTCCCGATCCGGCGTGAAGCCCACCGTCTGGTAGGCGCGGATCAGGCTGCCGAAGCGGTGCGCGTAGGCCGCCGCCGACGGCATCCCCTCGGACTCGTCGATGATCAGGCCGGACAGGTAGCCGTGCTGCTGGAAGAGCCGCCGCAGCTTCTCGATCAGCTCCTCGTTGCTGAAGCGGTGGGCGCGTTCGCGCAGGATGCCTTGCGCCGTGTAGAACAGCTCGGGCGGCACGATGCCCTCGAACGCGCCTTCCTTCTTGATCCACATCTCCGGGCGGTTCACCACGCGCACCTTCTTGAGCTTGAAGGAGCGCCTGTTGTAGACGTTGTTGCCGATGTATTTCTCGTTGGACAACACCTCGCGCACCGTGGCCCGCGTCCAGTCGCGCCCGAGGTCGGTCCGAATGCCGCGGGTGTTGAGCCGGTCGGCGATCTCGGATTCGAACAGGCCGTCCTCGACGAACCAGCGGTAGATCTGGTTCACGACCGCCACTTCCTCGTCCGGGCCGGGCTGCAGGATCACGCGGTCGGTTTGCAGGCTCTTGTGCTCACCACGCGAAAGCTGCCCCTTCACCGCACCGGACTGGTCGATCAGCACGCGTCGCAGACCGTAGCCCGCTGGCCCGCCTTGGCGGAATCCGAGTTCGATCAGGCGGCACTGTCCGGCGAACACCTTCGCCGACAGCTCGCGGCTGTATTCGCCCGCCATTGCACGTTTGACGCCTTTGACGATGGTGGACACCGGCGAGCCGTCGTTCTCGAACTGCTCGGCGCAGTAGGCGACCTGAATTCCGGCGCGGCGGCAGATGTATTCGTAGTAGGCGCTTTCGTCGGCGTCCTGGAACCGGCCCCAGCGGCTCACGTCGTAGACGAGGATGATCTGGAAGTCGGCCTTGCCTGCCTGGACGTCGCCGATCAGTTGCTGGAGCGCCTGCCGACCGTCGATGCGCAGACCGCTCTTGCCCTCGTCGGCGTAGGTGCGGACGATCTCGATGTTGCGCCGGGCGGCGTACTCGCGAATTTTGTCGGCCTGGTTCTCCGTCGAGTATTGCTGGTGCTCGGTGGACATGCGCACGTACTGCGCGGCGCGGAACACCGGCCCCGGCGGACTTATAGGCGATTCGTTCGATTGCATAGACCCGGTCACTCCGTGATTGGCGATCTCGGGTCTGCCGCCCCTTCAATGGACACGCCGCCGCCGCACGGCGGCAACGCACACGGTTGGAATCGTTGCCATGCAGGATGTTCGAGAGAACCCGTTTTGGAAGCAAAGTTACGGGCGAATCGACGAGGCGTCGATCACGTCCTCTCTTGACACGTCCATCTTGCACGGACACGTCACGCAGACCGGCGTGATCTCGACGACCCACGAGTCGCCGTTTTCCCTCGGCAATGCCGGATGCAGCGTGATGCGGTACAGGCCGCTCGGCAGGTCGCACGCGTCCATCTTTGCAAGATCGCCGTTTCGGCCCTGGTCCCGCGACCGCGGCTGCTCGCGGTTGCGCTGTGCGTACTCGGGCCGGGCGTCGCGGTAGTTTCGCCAGTAGTCCTGATTGCGCTGCGACCACGCCTGCTGGGCGGCGCGCTGGTTGATCCGGTAGTCCGGATCGGATTGGAGCTTGGCTCGCTGCCACTGGCGCTTGCGGGCGCGCTGGCAGTCGGGCGCGGAACAGAAGGCTTGGTCGGGAACTTGCGGGCGGGGTTCGAAGGGCTCGCCGCAGCAGGTGCAGTGTCGGGTCATCGTCGGGGTCTCCATGCAAATCCGCACGGAAGCCGCGACCGATCACCGTCGCCGGATGATCACGGGGGCGATCAGGCGCTCATGGGAGCGAGGCCGCGCGATTACTCATGGGCGACCACTTCCATGTAGGGCCGCATCACGTTGGCGACCCGGCACACCTTGGCGTACCGCCACAGATCCTCCGCCGAGGCCTTGCGCGCCCTCCAGGCATCTTTCAGCGCCTCCATCGCCACATCCAGACCGATCTTGTTGCGGTGCTTGAAGCAGTCCACGACCGTCTTGGCCGCGCTGTAGACCCGCAGCGTCACGCCGTCGCCCCGGTGTTCCTCGATGCCTGCTGCGTGGGCATCACCCGTCATCTGCACCATCCTGATCGGCGGCCAATCGATGCGCGGCGCGTGGCAGCCGCGCGGCATGGCGATCCAGACCTGGGGTGGCAGTTGGGTGGTCAGTCCGTGGAATTGCAGCGCGGACAGCAGGCAGAACACGGCCTGCGGCGCTCTGGCCGCCACCACCACGAGGCTTTCGTGTTCCGAGACCGGATGGCCGGGTAGGCGGTAGAGGCCGCGCCCGACCCGGTCCAGCAGGCCGGCGGCGATCAGGCGCGTCAGGACGACCCGTGGCGCGTCGATGGCGTCCAGATCGCTGGCGCGCAGCAAACCTTTCTGGCTGGCCAGATCGAGCACGCGCTGGCTGTGGGTGTCGGCGGGCATGGCTGGAGCATGTTCCATATATTCTCTCAATGTAGCATTTTGGAGAAACATAGGAACATCGTGCTGCTGGATGCGGTGATTAGCTGCCACATTCGCCGCACATCATGCGGAGAATGACTTGCCCTTGCGGCGAATAAGGTGTTTAATCTCCGCATGGATAGCGGAGAAAAACTCTACATCTGGCAGGCCAACGACTGGCCGAAATGGCGCTACGACCTGTCGGCGCTCACTGGCCCGTTGACCGAGGTCAGCCGCGCCCAAGGCGTGCTGCTGGGCCGTCTGGCCGACGTGGGCATGGCGCTGCGCGATCAGGCCAGCCTCGCCGCCTTGACCGAGGACGTGGTCAAAACCAGCGAAATCGAAGGTGAAGTGCTGAACGTGGAATCCGTGCGCTCGTCCATCGCCCGGCGCTTGGGCGTGGACATCGGCGCAGTGGCTCCGGTGGATCGGCACGTCGAAGGCGTCGTGGAGATGGTGCTCGACGCCACCTCGCGCAGCGCCGAACCACTGACCGCCGAGCGCCTGTTCGGCTGGCACGCCGCCCTGTTCCCGACCGGGTACTCGGGCATGAATAGGCTCACCGTGGGCCAGTGGCGCGACGATGCCGCCGGGCCGATGCAGGTGGTTTCCGGCCCGGTGGGGCGACGCAAGGTTCACTTCCAGGCACCGCCCGCCGACGTGCTGCCCGTGGAGACGGCGCGCTTCCTCGCATGGGCCAATGAGGAAACCGGCGAGCCCATGCTCATCAAGGCCGGGCTGGCGCATCTGTGGTTCGTCACGCTGCACCCCTTCGACGACGGCAACGGCCGCATCGCCCGCGCCGTGGGCGACCTGTTCCTCGCGCGCGCCGATGGTAGCCCGCAACGCTTCTACAGCCTGTCGGCGCAAATCCAGCGCGAGCGCAAGGACTACTACGACGTGCTGGAGCGCACGCAGAAGGGCACGCTCGACGCCACCGGCTGGCTGTCGTGGTTCCTCGACACACTCGGGCGCGCCGTCACCAGCGCACAGTCCACGCTGGATGCCGTGCTGGTCAAAGCACGCTTCTGGCAACGCTGGGCGGGCATGTCGTTGAACGAGCGGCAGGTGAAACTGCTCAACCGCCTGCTCGACGGCTTCGAGGGCAAGCTCACGAGCAGCAAGTGGGCCGCCATCGCCAAGTGCTCGCCCGACACCGCGTTGCGCGACATCACGCAGTTGCTGGAACTGGGCGTGTTGAAGAAATCGCCCGGCGGCGGGCGCAGCACCGGCTACGAGCTGGCGGGCCAGTAGGCCGGTGGCGCGGATGCAGTGGTCAGACGGGCAGCGATGCCAAGGCATGCAGCAACGATCTATGCTGGCTGGCGGGATCGGCCTTCACGTCGATGCCCTGATCTTGAGCGTCCTGCAACCAACGTTTGGCCCATACCATGACCTCGTCGCGGTCGAACCGGATGAGCTTCTGAACCCGACGATGCGGGATGCCCAACGCCTCTCGCATCTGCTTTTGCGTGAAGACGTACAGGGGCAGTCCGGTCATATACGATATCTCGCGCGCATCAACCAACTTCGAGCCGCTCGGGAGGACGACGTCGGATGCTTGCTCCCACGTCGCTGACCGGAGGGCTTGGGACTCGAAGTCGAAGACCTCGTCAATGGGGTACACGACGCGCTTGGACATTTTCATGAATCGAGGCCCGCGGCCTTCGCTGCGCCAGCGCTGTAACGTCTTGGGGCTGATGTTCCAGCGCGTGGCCAGCTCGTTTTCGTTCATCATCATCTTCTGCATGGTTGACTCCGTTCGTGGTTGAAGGCAACGCATTCAGGCGTGACGTCGGCCACGAAGCCAAGTCCTCGGCAAGGCCTCCGTGCAGTCTCAGCGCAATGCGAGCATCAGCGGGTTGCACATATGTCCCTGCTCGGCGCGCCGATTCCCACTTCTATGGGGACGTTTCGGCATCGCTGAAGATAAGCGGTTCAAGGTTCCGGTAGAATCCACCACCAGATACTTGTCCGACGAGGTTCGTCGGAATCCGAAAAGCCCTTTGTCTTCAACGACTTAGGGCTTTTTTCATTCCGGCGAGGTCCGACGAGGTACGCCCCGATCCAAGCGCCGTTGCAGAAGATTTTGCGGAAAGTCCAAATACCTTCCGACGATCTTCGCAGCGCTCTTCAACGAGTTCAGCGTAAGGAGGCCACAAGATGGCTTTGGAGAAGATCAAGGGCGACCGCGAGATCAAAGCACTCAAGCCCGGAGCGAGTCGACTCAGTGATGGAGGCGGCTTGTACCTGGTGCCATTCGCCTGGGGAAGCACGCATGTGTGGCGAATTGACTACACTTTTGAAGGCAAGCGCAAAACGCTGAGCTTGGGCACCTATCCCAAGGTCGGACTCGAAGACGCACGCCACAAAGCCCGTGAAGTTTGGTCATGTCTTGCTCAGGGTGGAGATCCCATGCAGGCACGGCACGCGGCCAAGCAAGAGCGCAAGGCGCTCAAGGAGGCAGCCCGCAGGAGCAAGGCCGGCGAGCCCCCCATCGGCAGCTTCGAAGAAGTAGCGCGCCGATGGTTTTCGGTGAAAAAGCGCCAATGGATGGATTCCTACAGTTCCAAGATCATCCGGCGCCTCGAGTTGCATGCCTTCCCCCGCTTTGGGCACATGCTGCTTGAAGACATCACACCCAAGACGGTGCTCGAGGCCTGCCGTGCTGTGGAGCGTAACGACACCCTGGAGACCGCACATCGGCTGCGCGAGCACTGTGCGCGGGTGTTCCGCTTCGCCATTGCGGAAGGCAGGGATCTGCGCGACCCATGTCAGGACATCCGTGACGCGCTGCAACAGCCCGTTGTGAAGCACCACGCAGCCATCGTCAAACCTGAGCCTCTGGGAGCTTTGCTGAGGTCGATCGATGGCTACACGGGCACATTCGTCGTGAAATGCGCTCTGAAATTGGCCCCCATGCTGATGCTGCGCCCAGGAGAGTTGAGACAAGCACGCTGGGAAGAGTTTGACCTCGACAACGGTCTGCTTTACGTGCCCTCTTCACGGTTGAAGAGAACAAAGCGTGAGAAGGCCAACGGCCACCGGATCATTCCGGCGTGATGCCGATGATTTACATGGCCGTGGAGGAATGTGGACCCATCATCGTGCCACTGGATGCGGTAGCCCTGTCTGCCATGCGAAGGATGTACTGGGTCGAGGACGATCAGACCGTCATCACCTGGCTGGATCACATCAAGCGACTTCTGCTGGCCGACGCAGGCCAGGGGTTGCTGGGCAACTTGCGCAGGACTGCGCCTTGGTTGGCTCACAACCCATTGCTCAAGATGGAGCGGCAACACAGCCGTGACATGGCCGCGCTCAAGGCGCTTTACACCAGTCTGGGCCATGACACCCAGACCACGCATTGATCAAGTGAAGGAAAGGGAAGGTTCACGATGACAACATCCATCACGTCCTACGAGAAACTCGAAGAGTTCGGGCGCGTCCCCCTGTCCGAGCACTTCTTCATGCGCGATTTCCTGCACAGCGAGATTGCCGCCTGGCACGGTTTGCGCAACATTCCTGATCACCCTGACGCGGCCATCTACGCTGGCGAGCAGCTTTGCCAACAACTGCTGGAACCGCTGCAAGCCACCTTTGGGCGCATTCATGTTCGCTCGGGTTACCGCTCGCCTGCCGTCAACGAGTTTGGCAATCAGAACAAGCTCAATTGCGCCAGCAATGCGTCCAACTACTCGGCTCATATCTGGGACTATCCGGATGCGCAAGGCAAGCGCGGTGCCACGGCTTGCATCGTGGTGCCCTGGCTGGTGGATCACATCGAGCGAGGTGGCAGTTGGACCAACATGGCCTGGTGGATCCACGATCACCTTCCCTACCACTCGCTGTACTTCTTCCCGCGCCTGGCGGCTTTCAACATCCGCTGGCATGAAGCGCCTGTCCGTCGAGTGGACAGCTACGCCGCCCCAAAGGGCTGTCTCATTCAACCCGGTACGCCGGGTGCGCCAGGCATGCATCAGGAGCACTACGTTGGGTTTCCCGACGTGGACGCGCCAATGATTGGGTCCGCCCCAGCCGTCTTCCCCACTCAAACCATCGTCCAGCCAGTCCAACACACCATGCAAACACCTGTCCCGACAAAACCTACAGCGGCTCGTCAAGGGTCAATCTTCTACCGTGCGGTGCATGCCACGACCGCTTGGCGGAAGGTGAACTCACACCACAGTCTGACGTCTGCGCTGACTGGCCCCCGAGGCGCCCGCGTGCTGTTGGCAGGCAAAGGTGCCATTGATTACGACTTGCATGGTGATGCGTTGTATGTGCTCGTGTGGGAAGCCGGTAGCCAAGAGGGGCAGGCTGTGCGACGTCATCCCACTCGAGCGGGCGAGTATCAGTTCGCCAAGGTACCCGTGGCCACACTCGAGCGCTTTGAAGCCGCAGGCCATGCGAGCCAAACTGATCTGGCATCACTTTTCGCGTGAGTTGTACAGAGGGCAACAGAGGCGCGACACCCATGCTTTGCGCATCAGTTGCATGGATGAGGCCAGGGTATGTGATCGCTCACACGCAAGGCTGGGATGGGCGCATGCTCCTCCCGGTCTTCAGTTAAGGACCCGGTGATATGAAACTCATCTCCAACATCCTCTTGTTCATCGCCTTGTACATCGCGGCCAGGATGCTTGATGCCATGCAGTACCACTTTTGGGGCTGGTCGGTCTTCTCCTTTCTTGGCTTCTGGGAGCACACGAGGAGATGACCACTATAGGCTGAGAGCTGCCCCTCGTGCTGCGCGCTTGGATCGGCGGCTATCGACCGATAGCAGGCGTCTATATTTGGCATAGATAGCACAACTTATTTCCCTCACAGGCACCCGCGACCATGTCTCAAAAATGACATCAACGAGTCATCAGGGTGTCATATCACGACATTACCATCGCTGCAATTCAGATTCGTAATCAGGTCATCATTTTTGATTACGATTTCAAATCTGCCGGAGGTGTCATGATCGAACTACAGAATGTCTCAGTCAGTTATGGTGATGCGATTGCACTGTATCCCACCACTCTCAAACTCCATCAGGGACAGTTCACCGTATTGCTCGGATCTTCCGGCGCTGGAAAATCCACGCTACTTCGCTGTATTAATTCGCTGCATGCGTCGCAGCGCGGCACCACCATTGTCGCCGGCTTAGGAAATTTGGCGAACTCGCGTGCATTGCGCATGCATCGCCGACAGACTGGCATGGTGTTTCAACAGCATCAATTGATTGGCCGACTGACGGCTTTGCAAAACGTTTCGATGGGCCGAATGGGCTACCACACGGCATTACGCAGTCTATTCCCCCTCCCGGCGAAGGATCAATCCATATGCCTGCAAAGTCTGGACCGAGTCGGCTTATTGCACAAAGCCTTAAGCCGTGTCGACGCATTGAGCGGCGGCCAGCAGCAACGCATCGGTATTGCCCGGGCTCTGGCTCAGCAACCTAAACTGGTGTTGGCTGATGAACCGGTAGCCAGCCTCGATCCTGCTACTGCAGAGCGAGTGCTAAGTCTGCTGCACCGCATTTGTAAAGAGGACGGGATTTCGGCGGTCGTCAGCCTGCATCAGGTAGACCTCGCTCAACGTTATGCCGACCGTATTATTGGCCTGTCCCATGGCCGAGTCATTTTTGATGCCGCCCCGCAGACTTTGGATCAAGCCAGTTACGACACGCTGTATGAACAAGTACCCCGTTCTTCTTTGAGCGTTCCACAAGACGCTCGAGAGGAACGGCTTATCGATACTTCATTTCCCATGCAACTTGCTACCGTAAAGGATTGATTAT
Source organism: Cupriavidus cauae (assembly GCF_008632125.1). Taxonomy (GTDB): domain Bacteria; phylum Pseudomonadota; class Gammaproteobacteria; order Burkholderiales; family Burkholderiaceae; genus Cupriavidus; species Cupriavidus cauae. Next base: position 52,701 of record NZ_VWRN01000014.1, on the reverse strand, counting down.
GAAAAAACTCGCATCCGCATTATTGTCTGTCTTGCTTGCCGCCGTCTGCAGCATTGGCCATGCATCATCCAATCCCGATCCAGAAACGCTCAAAGTTGCGCTGCTGCCGGACGAAAACGCATCGACCGTAATTAAAAACAACAAGCCGCTCGAAATCTATCTGGAAAAAGAGCTGGGAAAGAAAATTGAGCTGGTGGTTACCACTGATTACTCGTCAATGATCGAAGCCATGCGTCACGGCCGTATCGACATGGCATATTTTGGCCCCTTGTCGTATGTGCTGGCTAAGCAAAAGAGCGACATCGAGCCATTCGCAGCGATGAAGCAAAAGGGTAGCACTACCTACCAGTCCGTATTGATCGCCAATACTGGCGCCGGCATCGCCAAAATCAGTGATATCGTCAACAAGAATGTCGCTTACGGTGATAAGGCATCCACCTCCAGCCATTTGATTCCGAAGTCGATATTGGCGGAAAACGGTTTGAAAGCCGGCGAAAACTATCGCGAACACTTTGCCGGTGCGCATGACGCGGTGGCCATGGCCGTGCAAAACGGTCACGCGCAGGCTGGCGGCTTGAGTAAGCCGATTTTTGAATCCCTGGTTCAGCGCGGACTGGTCGATCCCAACAAAGTAAAAGTTCTTGCCGAATCGAAGCCATATCCGCAATACCCGTGGACCATGCGCAGCAATCTGAAGCCGGAACTGAAGGAAAAGATCCGTGCAGCCTTCTTGAATCTCAAAGATCCGGAAGTCCTGAAACCTTTCAAAGCCGATGGTTTCGGCCCGATCAGCGACAAAGACTATGACGTGGTGCGCAGCCTTGGCACACTGCTCAAGCTCGATCTGTCGAAGTTCTAAGTGAGCGACAGCATGCAAGCTGATTTTGGTTTGATTCTGGCCGAGCGCCAGCGCGTATGGAACCGCACGATACTGCAGTTTGCCGTTGTGCTGGCGATTGTGATCGGTTGCTGGTATTACGTCGGCCTATTTGATGCCGAGCGATTGAAGGATGGCATGCCAAGCCTGGTAAAAATTGCCGGCGAGATGTTCCCACCGAACTTCTCGCAGGCTGGCACCTGGGTCAAACCGGTACTGGATACCTTGGCCATGAGTATCGCCGGTACGGCAATCGCGGTATTGCTATCCATTCCCTTAGGAGTGCTCGCCGCGCGGAATACTAGCCCTCATCCACTCGTGTATCAAGCCACACGCGGCCTGTTAAACGCTTTGCGATCGATACCCGAACTGATCATGGGCATCCTGTTCGTGGCAGCCGTTGGCTTCGGCGCATTGCCGGGTGTTTTAGCCCTAGGCTTACATTCGGTTGGCATGATCGCCAAATTTTTTTCGGAATCGATCGAACATGCCGATCCGGCACCGGTAGAAGCCGCGCATGCAGCGGGCTGCACGCCATTGCAGGTGATTTTTCATGGGATCTTTCCCCAAGTGCTTCCGCAAATGGCCGATACCGCGATCTATCGATGGGAATACAACTTCCGTGCTTCGACCGTGATGGGCATGGTCGGCGCCGGTGGAATCGGGTTCGAGCTGATGGGCTCTCTGCGCATCATGCAATACCAGGATGTCTCGGCTATTTTGCTGGTTATTTTAGGCATGGTTACCCTCGTCGACGCCTTCAGCTCCTTCCTGCGTCGCAAGTTCAAATAACTCCCAAAGCTTACAAAGGTTTTTATGAAGCCCAAAGTCGTCCTCACCCACTGGGTGCACCCGGAAATCATCGAATTGTTGTCCGCTAGCGCCGATGTTATCCCCAACACCACACGGGAAACCTTGCCGCGTTCTGAGGTAATTGCGCGAGCCAAAGATGCGGATGCACTCATGGCTTTCATGCCGGACAGCATCGACAGCGCGTTTCTCGAGGAATGTCCAAAGCTGCGTGTCATCGGCGCCGCGCTTAAAGGCTATGATAACTTCGATGTCAACGCCTGCACACGCCACGGTGTATGGCTTACGATTGTGCCGGATTTGCTTACGATCCCGACCGCTGAACTGACTATCGGCCTTCTTCTCGGTTTGACAAGGCATATGCTGGAAGGCGATAGGCAAATCCGTAGCGGACACTTCCAAGGCTGGCGGCCGACACTATATGGCTCTGGTTTGACAGGAAAAACGCTTGGCATCATTGGTATGGGGGCGGTCGGCCGTGCAATCGCCCAGCGCTTGGCTGGCTTTGAAATGAATCTCTTGTATTGCGATCCGATTCCGCTCAATGCCGAACAAGAAAAGGCTTGGCACGTACAGCGCGTCACGCTCGATGAACTGCTCGAAAAATGTGATTATGTCGTGCCGATGGTTCCGATGGCCGCAGAGACACTGCATCTGATCGATGCCACCGCGTTGGCCAAGATGAAAACCGGTAGCTACCTGATCAATGCATGTCGCGGCTCGGTCGTGGATGAGAATGCGGTGATAGCAGCACTGGCGTCTGGAAAACTAGCTGGATATGCAGCCGATGTCTTCGAGATGGAAGAATGGATACGCGCTGATCGCCCGCAGGCTATCCCCAAGGCGCTGCTCGACAATACGGCACAAACGTTTTTTACGCCGCATTTGGGATCGGCGGTCAAGGAAGTTCGGCTTGAAATCGAGCGGCAGGCAGCGATGAACATCATCCAGGCACTCGCTGGTGAAAAACCGATGGGCGCGATTAATCAGCCGTATCCGGGAGTAAAGGCGGCGTGATAGATCTGGAGCGTGTGGCGACGTTCATTGCCGTCGTCAAATGCGGGGGCTTTCGCGAAGCGGCGAAGCAAACTGGATTGTCCCAGCCAACAGTAACGCAGCATATCAAGCGGCTGGAGCAGTCTTTGCAGGCCCGGCTGATTGACCGCGCAACAATGCCGCAAAGCCTGACATTGGAGGGAAAGATTTTTTTCCCCTATGCGGAACAATTGCTCCGTACTAGCCATAAGGCTACGGCAGCCCTCCACAATAAAAGCCTGGTCGTTGGTGCAAGCTCCAATATCGGCATTTATCTTTTACAACCCTATATCAAGGCGCTCCAAGATAAATTAGCAAACAAGATCGATGTGAGGATCGGCAAAAATATCGAGATTGCCGCTTTGCTGGAAACGCTTGAAGTGGATGTAGCGGTAATGGAGTGGTGGGACTCACGTCCTGGGTTCGTCTCAACAGTATGGCGGCGCGAGAGGATGGTTGTCATTGTTCGCCCCGGCCATCCTTGGGCTGCCGAGTCGACCATTCCACTTAAGTGGTTAAAATCCCAGATCTTGCTTGGAGGCGAAGCGGCTACCGGAACTGGGCGCCTACTACAACAATATGCCGGTGCCGACTCGGCAGAGTTCACAGTGGGTATGCAGTTAGGTAGCACCGAGGCGGTCAAACACGCGGTCCACGCAGGGCTAGGAATCTCGCTTGTGATGGAAAGCGCGGTCAAGCATGAACAGGCAAGCGGATGGTTACATGCAATTCCGATTGAAGAAGATGTTTACAAAGATCTTTATCTCGTACATCGCTCAGAAACTTCGTTAAGCGGTCCGGTGGCAAGCCTTGCAGATTTGATTCTCCATTCTCCGGATTTAGGCTCAATAGAATATAAATAGCAAAACGAATGTCTGCTTCTGGCCGAGAGCTGACCTTCTCTGCGCGCATCTCACTGACCGCAACCGCTGCAGAGCCGCCGGTCGCCCGGCGCCTTAAGGCTGGGTGCGTGGCGACCGGTGGCTTTCGACCCGACAGCGACGTTGACTGCGTCGGTGCCAAGCTGATCAGATAGAAGCGCGCAGAACGCGCAGAGAATATAGCCCATGACCGGGCAGCACATACCCATCGCCACACTGATCGCTTCAAAGCCCAAGAATCCAGATTTGCTGCGCCGTGCTCTGATCTCCGTCATCCAGCAGTACCGACGTCCAGACCTTTTGCTGCTCGCATTTGATCGTCGATTACCAGAGCCTGGCGCATTAGATGGTGTGATCAGTAATCCGTTTATCAATGGCGTCGTTGTCCTGCGGAACGAGCGCATGCAAGGGGCTGCTGGCACCTGGAACACCGGCTTGTCTTGGCTGCAAGAACAAGGCTTTGATGGCTACGTGGCGATACTCGATGACGACGATGAATGGGACCCCGATCACTTGAGCCAATGTGAGCGAGCAGGTGCCCGCGGTGGTGCTGACGTCGTCTTGTCTGGTCTTCGGGTGATGAAGGATGGCGTTGAGATTCCGAGAGCGCCGTTGTCTTCGGTCACAGTGGATGACTTCCTCGCCGGTAACCCCGGGTGGCAGGGCAGCAATACCTTTGTCAAGCTGGAGGCCCTGATGCGTGTCGGTGGCTTCACCGATGGTCTACCCAGCACCAATGACCGAGACTTGGCCGTGCGTTTACTCGGACTGCCTGATTTGAAAGTGGCATTCACCCACCGAATGACAGCGACCTGGCACATTGACAGCCAGGCAGATGCTTTGTCCCGCCCCGGCAGCCCTGAGAAGCGCGCAGGTCTGCTTCAGTTCCTGGCGATGCACGGTCACTTGATGTCGCCTGACGTCATGACCAGGTTCAAGGCGCGTGCCCGTGATCTGTTTGGCGTTGACATGCCATGAGCGTGAACGGGCATGAGCAGCCAGGGCTGCCAGATTGGTCAGAGCCGAGGGTACCCAAGGTACGCCTGACGCACCGAAACATTCACTTCCTCATCGCACCCGGTGACGTCGCCATGCAAGCATCGGTCATCGTGGGTCTGTCTCACCGCAACCACCCGAGTGGTTTGAACGAGGCGTTGCGGAGCGCCATGGCGCAAGACATGGCAGACGATCTGGCGTTCCTGGTGCTGGACGACAGTTCGGATGAGGGTTGGATGCAATCGCTGCATGCCGACCTCTTGTCTGACCCTCGGCTGGTAGTCGCAGCAGGGCACTTCGGTTCGCCCACCCAATCCAGGAATGGCTTGCTCGACCTGGTGGACGAGTGCTTTCCAAATGCGAAGTGGGTCGCTCGATTGGACGCCGACGATCGCTTTGCAGAACCCTCTAGCCTGCGGGCGCTGGTGCAAGCCGGCGATCAGCGTGGCACCTTGTTCGTCATTGGAAGCAATCGCCTGTCGGTCGATGGCGAGTTACTGCCCGCCGTGAACTGGGCAATGGCTGAAATCCTCCTGGATCAAAGCCGTCTCAATGGCTTCATTCAAGCGTTTTGTCGCCAGCAAGTCCCCAATGAGCTGCCGTCATGCAATTTGGTGCTTCGCACATGTTCGGGCATCAGGTACCCCAATGCCAACAGCGCCGAAGACCACTGGCTAGTTGCTGGCTTGCTGATGAATCGGCCAAACGAGGGCTGTGTGGTGACAGAGCCTGCCTACGCGGTGTACTCGCTGGATGGAGTGGTGACGCAGGCCAATCAGAAGTCAGATGCATGGGCAAAGTCCAGGCTGGCGTTGGCTCAGGCCGCGGAGGTGTGGCATCGCGCTCATATGACGTCTGACGCCTCGGTGTTGGGTTGGGGGCAAGAGGGCGTGGTCTGGCGAGATCCGTCTGGCACCTTCAAGAGTTTCTACCCGTACTCGCTGACCTATGAAGCGCTCAGTGAGATCAGGAGCCTGGCGGCATCCGTTGGGGATGCGGTCATTGCATTCGACATTTGCGATGACTCTGACCCTGGGGCACTGATTCGGCTTGACTCAGAACCTTTGCAGGAGCCGGGACGACGTTGGCCATTGGAGTTGTCTCGTCACTTCTTGCAGAAGCTTTATCGCGCAGGTGTGGTGACCAGCAATGTCAAGCGAGACAACCTGCGGATCACCGCTTCAGGCACTTTGCAGTACATCGACATTGGCCGAGACATCGTGCGTCTGACGGCTTCGCGCTTCCTAGATTGCGCCGCAAGGCTGTACGCCATTGGGGAGTTGGGATGGTCCGATCATGAATTGGCACGACGTAGGACACCTGAGCGCCAAGTGGAGGCCTTGAGTGCGCTGCCTGGCTTTGATACCTACTACGGCGAGTTGATGCGGTCATTGCACCCTGCTTGCGCGCTGGATACCGATAAAGAAGTGCCGATCCCCGAGCCGTCAGCTCACCCTGATGTGACGCTCTTGATCAAGTGCTGCCCGCAGGATGCGAGCTCTGCCCACTTGCAGGTGCAGCACCTGGTCAGTGAGTTGGGGATGCGTGCGCGTTTTGCGAAGAGGGTTCTTTTGATTGACCCTTTCGAGGGGCCTTACCTTCGGCAGTTCGCTGAGGGCGATCTGTCCGCGCTGCGTGTCGCAGCCAGTCAGTTGCATCAGTCGGGTTTTATTGACGAGGTGTGGGTTGCGCCCACCGATCCGGTTGAGAGATTCCACCTCAAGGACAACTGGTTTTCATCGAGGACCGGATACGTGATGACTGGCTCTTCCGGGCTGGCCACAACACCCTGTCTATCGGCATCAACCTTGGGCTTCATCGCGCGCCTCCGTCAGCGCGGCCTCGGCCGCTTCAAGACTGCCATACTGCGCGATGAGTGCGAAGGCCTCGCTCAAGTAATACCGCTTTGGTTCGGGGGCGGCGGGCGCGGGAGATTCGACAACGGGCTGCGAGTCGCACAAGGATGGCAACGGCGCTTCGTTGGACATGCCCTGGCGGATTGCCTGCTCATAGGTGACGATCTCATCGACTGGATAGCGGACGGCCTTTGAGAGCTTGATGTACGGCGGGCCGCGTTCTTCGCTGCGCCAGCGTTGCAGGGTCTTGATGCTGACGTTCCACCGACGTGCGAGCTCCGTTTCGGTGAAGGCGGGTTCGGTTTGCATGGCATTTCCTTTCGTCGTTCGTGCCGGGCATTACGGCGACAAACGAGAGGAAAGCCAAGTTGCATCCCCCAGATTCCCTGGCAGTTGCGGCAACTGCGAGTGCCAATCGGCCTCTCCGAACTTACAATCATGGGCATGTGCGGTTGCGCGAAATCCTTCCCCGGAATCGCGCGAGGGTCTCAAGGCTTCCGACCGGGGCTGAGAGACTGCTGATATGTGGGTTTGGTTTTCTGTTACACTCCACCACCAGCGAATATTGTAGAAAAGGCCGGGCTGCTTCGCAGCGCCGGCCTTTTTGTTTTGGCCCGAATCGTTTTGGCCCGAATCGTTTGGGCCCGAATCGTTTGGCCCCGTTTGGGCCCGCATCGGGCAGCGATTGGCAGCCCTGGACGATGGCTCCGGACGCCGCCGTCCGGCGGTACCGCCGGACGGTGAACCACACCGCAATCCCGGACGGCAGCGTGGGACATTCAACCCGATTCAACGCCGCGCCGCGGCCAGCTCCCGCGCCAGGCGGCGATGCTCCGCCAGTACCGCCGGCAGATCCGCGCTCAGCAGCACGCCGTCGCGCACCACCACCCTGCCGTTGATCACGCTGGTCGACACCGTGCCCGGCGTGCAGAACACCAGCGCGGCGACCGGATCGTGACCGGCGCCGGCATAGCCGACCGCCGACATGTCGAACGCGACGAAGTCCGCCGACATGCCCGGCGCCAGCGCGCCGATGTCGTCGCGGTTCAGCACCCGCGCCCCGCCCAGCGTGGCGATCTCCAGCGCCTCGCGCGCGCCCATCGCCGCCGGTCCATAGCCCACCCGTTGCAGCAGCATGGCCTGGCGCGCCTCGCCCAGCATGTGCGCGCCATCGTTGGAGGCGCTGCCATCGACGCCGAGGCCGACCGGCACGCCGGCATCGCGCATCGCGCGCACCGGCGCAATGCCCGAAGCCAGCCGCATGTTCGAGCAGGGACAGTGGGCGATGCCGGTGCCGGTGCGCGCGAACAGCGCGATGCCGTCGGCGTCGAGCTTGACGCAGTGCGCGTGCCAGACATCGTGGCCGACCCAGCCCAGGTCCTCGGCATACTGCGCCGGCGTCATGCCGAAGCGCTCCAGCGAATAGGCGACGTCGTTGTCGTTCTCGGCCAGATGGGTATGCAGCGAGACGCCATAGTGGCGCGCCATCGCCGCCGACTCCCGCATCAGCTCGCGCGACACCGAGAACGGCGAGCACGGCGCCAGCACCACGCGCAGCATCGCGTGGCGCGAGGCATCGTGGTACTGCTCGATCAGCCGCTGGCTGTCGCGCAGGATCGCCTCCTCCTGCTCGACCACCGCATCGGGCGGCAGCCCGCCCTTGCTGCGTCCCACGCTCATCGAGCCGCGCGCCGCATGAAAGCGCATGCCCATCTGCGCGGCGGCCTCGATCGCGTCGTCCAGCCGCGAGCCGTTGGGATACAGATAGAGATGGTCGCTGGTGGTGGTGCAGCCCGACAGCATCAGCTCGGCCATCGCGGTGCGGGTCGAGGCGGCGATCATGCGCGGCGTCAGGTTGGCCCACAGCATGTACAGCTCGCCGAGCCAGCCGAACAGTTCGGCGTCCTGCGCGGCCGGCACCGCGCGCGTCAGGCTCTGGTACATGTGATGGTGCGTGTTGACGAGGCCCGGCAGCACCACATGGCCGCGCATGTCCAGCACCTGCGCGCTGCCGTCGTCGATGCGCGCGCGCCAGGCGGCCGGCAGGTCGGCGGTCGCGCCGACCCACTGGATCGCCGGCCCTTCGGCGACCAGCGCGCCGTCGGCGATCTCGCGGCGATTCGCGTCCATCGTCACCAGGACGTCGGCGTGGGTCAGGATCAGCGTCATCTTGTGGTCTCCGGTCTCCGTGGTGGGTCAGATAGCGGGCGCCAGTCTACGGCGCGGGGCCGGACGCGCGATAGCGCCGATTTGCGCCCACGGTGTGCACATCGCGCGCACACCTGACGACCACGCCGACGCTAATGTCCCGCGCCGCCGCCGGACAGCGCCTTCAGCGCGGCCCCGATCCGCTCGGCCATCAGCGAGGCCGCCGAATCCAGCGGGCCGCGCGCCCGCGCGAACAGCGTCAGCCGCTGCAGCGGCAAGGCCGGATCGCGCAACGGCACGAACACCAGCGTGCCCGCCTCCAGTTCCTCGATGGCATCGAGCGGATTGAGCAGCGCGATGCCGGCGCCCAGCATCACGAGCCGGCGCATCAGCACGGTGGAGCCGGCCTCGACCGCCGCGCGCACCGGAATCGCCGCGCGGACGAAGGCATCGTCGAGCAGGCCGCGGATCGACATCGTCGCCACGGGCAGGATCAGCGGATAGCCGACGCATTCGGCCAGCAGCGCCGACGATTGCTCGGCCAGCGGATGGCCGGGCGCGACCACCGCGCCAATCGGCCATTCGCCGGCCGCCAGCGTGACGAAGGCCGGCGTCGGCGCCAGGTCGTAGCCGAGCCCGAGCTCGGCGTCGCCCTCGGCCAGCGCGGCGACGATCTCGGCCACCGGGAGATCCAGCACGCGCACCGCGATGCCGGGGTGGCGGCGGCGAAAGTCGTGAACCAGCGCGGGCAACAGGGAGCCCGCCAGCCCGGCGGTGGTGGCCACCGTGACGATGCCCTGCTGTCCCGCGTTGTAGGCGGCGATGCGTTCGCGCAGCGCGTCGTGCTCGCGCAGCGTCTGCCGCACGTGCGCCAGCACCATCTCGCCCAGCGGCGTCAGCCGCAACCGGCGCTGGATGCGCTCGAACAGCGGCGCGCCCAGTTCGGCTTCCAGATCGAGGATCTGCCGGTTGATGGCGGTCGGCGCGACGTGCAGCACTTCGGCCGCCTTGCGGATCGACCCGCGGCGGACCACTTCATCCAGATAGCGCAACACGCGGGCATGCATCGAACCAGGTCTCCGGAAAACGGCGGCGCGGCGGCGGGCCGCGCGGACAGCGGGGCATTGTAGCCGCGCGGACGTTGACCGCCGTCCCGGCGACCCAGCCGAGCGTCCCCGAGATCGCTTCGGTACTTGCAAACCCAAAAAGTCCACGCTAGAATAGCGGACTTCGTTGGGGCGTTAGCTCAGTTGGTAGAGCAGCGGACTCTTAATCCGTAGGTCGAGTGTTCGAGTCACTCACGCCCCACCAGCGAATTCCCGAAAGGCCGGACTGCATCGCAGCCCGGCCTTTTTGTTTGCCTGCTGTTTGCCTCTTTCCGTGCGGCTGTGACCCGACGTCTGTTACGGGTTGTTACGGATATCCCCGCCGCGCCTTTCCGGGTTGAATGCCAGTCCGGGCATATTACGAAACCAAGTTCCGCAATACGGAACCATGCCCAACCCCGACCGGCGCCCTCGCCCTTCGCGCGACGCGCCGGCCAACGCAACAGATGGAGGCATTCTTGAAATCCGCATTGACCGCCAGCGTGGCAGCCTGCCTGGCCGCATTCGGCCTGACCCACGGCGTTGCGCACGCCCAGGCCTATCCCAACAAGCCGGTGCGGCTGATCGTTCCGTTCGCCGCCGGCGGCACCACCGATATCGTCGCCCGCGCTGTTTCCGATGCGCTGGGCCGCGCGCTGGGCCAGCCCGTGGTGGTGGAGAACCGTGGCGGCGGCGGCGGCGCGATCGGCGCCGACGCGCTGGCCAAGTCGGCCCCCGACGGCTACACGATCGGCATCGCCACGGTCAGCACGATGGCGACCAATCCGGCCACCAATCCGAAGAACCCGTACGACCCGCTGAAGGACTTCGCGCCGATCACCAACCTGGTCAACGTGCCGAACGTGCTGACGGTCAACCCGAAGGTGCCGGCCAAGAACCTGAAGGAATTCATCGCGCTGCTGCGCGCCGAGCCCGGCAAGTACAGCTACGCGTCGGCCGGCAAGGGCAGCATCTCGCATCTGGACGGCGAGCTGTTCAAGCTGACCACCAAGACCGACATGGTCCACGTGCCGTACCGCGGCTCGGGTCCGGCGCTGAACGACACGCTGGCCGGCCAGGTCAGCGGTCAGTTCGACAACCTGCCGTCGTCGATGCCGCATATCCAGGCCGGCAAGCTGCGCGCGCTGGCGGTGGCGGCGCCCAAGCGCGTCGAGGGCCTGCCCGATGTGCCGACCTTCGCCGAGGAAGGCATGAAGGACAACAACAATATGGCCTGGTACGGGCTGGTCGCGCCGGCCGGCACGCCGCCCGCGATCGTCGCGCGCCTGCACGACGCCGCGGTCAAGGCCCTGCAGGACCCGGCCGCCAAGCGCCGCCTGACCGAGAGCGGCGCCTATCCGGACGGCAACACGCCGCAGCAGTTCGCCGCGCAGATCAAGCGCGAACTGGAACTGCGCAAGAAGATCGCGCAGGAGCAGAAGATCACGCTCGAGTAATTTCCGTACCTGTACGGATCGGCGGACCGCCCCAGTCGGCGGCGGTCCGCCCACGGTTGGTCTTCCCGCCGTCGCATCACGCTGGCCTCCCTCGCTGGCTTCTCCCGGATGACCTCCTCCGCTGGCCTCCCCCGGCTGACGTGACGTCCCCGGCCGGCTTCCCCCGCCATCTTCTCCGCAGCCCGCTCGCAGTGCCGGCCTGACGCCCTCCCGCCGCTCTCCCCCTTTCCCGCGACCTCTGTGTTTTTGCTCTACATTAAGAGCAGGCACCGGCACTCGCCCTGCCCGGACGCGGTGCAGCGCATCGCGCCGATGCGACCGGCGGCGGCTTTCCCTAAGGAGAGATCATGCAAGCGGACAGCGAAGAACGCGTCGAACAACGACTGGCCGACCTGGTGGAGTTCGCGCGGGCCCGGCTGCCCGAGGCCACCTTCGCCATCGCCGAACCGCTGCTGCGGCACTACTACGACGTGTCCGACGCCGAGGACCTGGCCGAACGCGATATCGCCGACCTCTACGGCGCCGCGATGGCCCACTGGCAGACCGCCCAGCGCTTCGTGCCGGGCCGCGCGCAGGTCCGCGTCTACAACCCCAATCTCGAGCAGCACGGCTGGCATTCCGACCACACCGTGATCGAGATGGTCAACGACGACATGCCCTTCCTGGTCGACTCGGTGACGATGGAGATCAACCGGCATGGCTTGACGCTGCATTCGGCCTTCCATCCGGTGTTCCGCGTCTGGCGCGGGCAGGACGGCGGCATCGCGCGCATCGCGCTCGGCGGCGACAAGGCGCCCGACCCCGAATCGCGGCTCGAATCGTTCATCCACTTCGAGGTCGATCGCTGCAGCGAACCGGCCCAGCTGGAAGCGCTGCGGGCCGGCATCACGCGCATCCTCGGCGATGTGCGCGCGGCGGTCGAGGACTGGCCCAGGATGCTGGACATCGCGCGCGCCAGCATCGCCGACCTGCAGCGGCTGCCCGGCGGCAACGAAGGCGATACGGCCGAAGCCTGCGCGCTGCTGCAGTGGATGGTCGACGACCACTTCTGTTTCCTCGGCCATCGCGACTACCAGCTGGTCGAGCAGGATGGTCGCTTCTGGCTGCGCGGCGTCGCGGGCTCGGGCGCCGGCATCCTGCGCGAGAGCCGGCGCGCGCCGACGGCCGAAGAGCTGACGCCGCTGCCGCCCGCCGCCACCAGCATCATCCAGGGCGAGGCGCCGATCTTCCTGACCAAGGCCAACTCGCGCTCGACCGTGCATCGGCCGGGCTATCTGGACTACATCGGCATCAAGCTGCTCGACGCCGAAGGCAAGCTGTTCGGCGAGCGGCGCTTTCTCGGGCTCTACACCTCGACGACCTACATGGTGTCGACCAGCGAGATCCCGCTGGTGCGCCGCAAGTGCGCCCATATCCTGGCGCGCGCAGGCTTCCTGCAGCGGGGCCATCTGTACAAGTCGCTGGTCACGATCCTCGAGCAGTATCCCCGCGACGAACTGTTCCAGGCCAGCGAGGACGAGCTGTTCGAGATCGCGCTGGGCATCCTGCGGCTGCAGGAGCATCAACGCATCCGGCTGTTCGTGCGGCGCGACCGCTTCGACCGCTTCGTCTCCTGCCTGGTGTTCGTGCCGCGCGACAAGTACAACACCGACCTGCGCCAGCGCATCCAGAAGCTGCTGATGCAGGCGTTCGGCGGCACCAGCTGCGAGTTCACGCCGCAGCTGTCCGAGTCCCCGCTGGCGCGCATTCATCTGACCGTGCGCGGCGAGCCGGGCACGATGCCGGAGGTCGATACGCGCGCGCTGGAGGAACGCATCGTCGCGGCGACACGCCGCTGGCAGGACGACCTCGCGGTGGCGCTGCTCGACAAGGCCGGCGAGGAACAGGGCAACCGGCTGCTGCGCCGCTATGGCGACTCCTTTCCGGCCGGCTATCGCGAGGACTACCCCGCGCGCACCGCGGTGCGCGATATCGAGCTGATGGAACAGGCGCGCCGGCGCGGCGGCCTGTCGATGAACCTGTACCGGCCGATCGAGGCACCGCCGCGCGCGTTCCGCTTCAAGGTCTATCGCGCCGGCGAGCCGATCGCGCTGTCGCACAGCCTGCCGATGCTCGAGCATCTGGGCGTGCGCGTGCATGAGGAGCGCCCCTACCGGATCGAGCCCGACGAGGGCGCGCCGCTGTGGATCCATGACTTCGGCCTCGAACTGGTCGGCGGCGCCGAACTGGACATGGCGCGCGCCAAGGACCTGTTCGAGGACGCCTTCGCGCGCGCCTGGGATGGCGCGATCGAGAACGACGACCTGAACCGGCTGGTGCTGCTGGCCGAGATGCCGGCACGCGAAGTCACGATCCTGCGCGCCTACGCCAAGTATCTGCGGCAGGTCGGTTCGACCTTCAGCGACGCCTATATCGAGCGCGCGCTGACCGGCAATCCGCGCATCGCGGCGCTGCTGGTGGCGCTGTTCGCCGCCCGTTTCGATCCGGCCATCGACCCAGGTTCCGAGCCGGCGCGCGAGGCGCGCTGCGCGCAGTTGCTGGAGGCGATCGGCGCCGCGCTCGACCAGGTGCCCAATCTCGACGAGGACCGCATCCTGCGGCAGTTCCTCGGCGTGATCCAGGCCACCACGCGCACCAATTGCTTCCGCCAGAGCGCCGACGGCACGCCCCGCCCGTGCCTGTCGTTCAAGCTCGATCCGGCCCGCATCGCCGGCCTGCCCGAACCGCGGCCGATGTTCGAGATCTGGGTCTACTCGCCGCGCGTCGAGGGCGTGCATCTGCGCGGCGGCCGCGTCGCGCGCGGCGGACTGCGCTGGTCCGATCGGCGCGAGGACTTCCGCACCGAGGTGCTGGGGCTGATGAAGGCGCAGATGGTCAAGAACACGGTGATCGTGCCGGTCGGCTCCAAGGGCGGCTTCGTCGTCAAGCGCCCGCCCTCGCCCACCGATCGCGATGCGTGGATGGCCGAAGGGGTGGCCTGCTATCAGACCTTCCTGCGCGGCCTGCTCGATGTCACCGACAACCTCGCCGGCGGCGCGGTGGTGCCGCCACCGCAGGTGGTGCGCCACGATGACGACGACCCCTATCTCGTGGTCGCGGCCGACAAGGGCACCGCCAGCTTCTCCGACTATGCCAATGCGATCTCCGGGGAATACGGCTTCTGGCTCGGCGATGCCTTCGCCTCGGGCGGCTCGGTCGGCTACGACCACAAGAAGATGGCGATCACCGCGCGCGGCGCCTGGGAATCGGTCAAGCGGCATTTCCGGGAGCTCGGCACCGACATCCAGTCGACCGACTTCACCGTCGTCGGCATCGGCGACATGTCGGGCGACGTGTTCGGCAACGGCATGTTGCTGTCGCCCCATATCCGGCTGCTGGCCGCGTTCGACCACCGCCATATCTTCCTGGACCCGGACCCGAACCCGGCCGTCAGCCTGGAAGAGCGGCGCCGGCTGTTCGCGCTGCCGCGCTCGAGCTGGGCCGACTACGATGCGGGCAAGATCTCGGCCGGCGGCGGCGTGCATCCGCGCAGCGCCAAGACCATCGCGCTGACGCCGCAGGTGCGCGCCGCGCTCGGCATCGACGCCACCGCGCTGACGCCGGCCGAGCTGATCCAGGCAATCCTGACCGCGCCGGTCGACCTGCTGTACAACGGAGGCATCGGCACCTACGTCAAGGCCACCGACGAGACCCACCAGCAGGTCGGCGACCGCGCCAACGACGCCGTGCGCGTCAATGGCGCGGCCCTGCGCTGCAAGGTCGTCGGCGAAGGCGGCAACCTGGGCTTCACGCAGCTTGGCCGCATCGAATACGCCCGCGCCGGCGGCCGCATCCATACCGATGCGATCGACAATTCGGCCGGCGTCGACTGCTCGGATCACGAGGTCAACATCAAGATCCTGCTCGGGCTGGTGGTCGCCGACGGCGAGATGACCGACAAGCAGCGCAACAAGCTGCTGGCCGAGATGACCGACGAAGTCGCGGCGCTGGTGCTGCACGACAACTACTACCAGACCCAGGCGCTGTCGATCGCCAACCGCCGCGCCGCCGAACTGCTCGATATCGAGGCCCGGCTGATGCGCGCGCTCGAGCGCGCGGGCCGGCTCAATCGCGCGCTCGAATTCCTGCCGCCCGACGAGGAGATCGTCGAGCGCAAGGCCGCCGGGCTCGGGCTGACCTCGCCCGAGCGCGCGGTGCTGCTTGCGTACAGCAAGATGTGGCTGTACGACGCGCTGCTCGCCTCCGACGTGCCGGAAGACCCGACGGTGGCCGGCCTGCTGTCCGACTACTTCCCGCAGCCGCTGCGCGTGCGCTACGCCGACACGATGCAGCGGCACCCGCTGCGGCGCGAGATCCTTGCCACCTATCTGACCAACACGCTGGTCAACCGCGTCGGCCCGACCTTCGTGCATCGGATGATGGAGGAGACCGACGCGCGGCCTGCCGATATCGTGCGCGCCTGCCTGACCGCCCGCGATGTGTTCGGGCTGACGGGGCTGTGGCAGGCCATCGATGCGCTCGACAACCGCGTCGCCGACGAGGTGCAGGCCGGCATGTTCGCCGGCCTCGCGCGCTTGCTCGAAGGCGCGACGCTATGGCTGCTGCGGCGCCGCCCGACCAACGGTGCGCCGGCGGGCACGCGTCCCGACTACGCCGCCGCCGCGGTCTGGCTGACGCCGCGGCTGCCGACGCTGCTGGCCGAGCACGAGGCCGCCGCGCTGACCCAGCGGCGCGAGGCGCTGACCGCGCTCGGCATCGACGACGCGCTGGCCCTGCAGGTCGCCGCCGGCGATATCGCGGTCGCCGCGCTCGATATCGCCGAGGTGGCCTCGGGCTGCGAGCGCAGCCTGGCGCAGGTCGCCGACGTGTATTTCGCGCTGGACCGGCATCTGAGCTTCGGCTGGCTGCGCGAACGCGCACAGGCGCTGCCCGCGGATACGCACTGGGATCTGCTGGCCCGCACCACCATGCTCGACGATCTGGACCGCCTCAAGCGCGCGCTGACCGTCAGCGTGCTGCAGCAGGCCGGCCCCAGCGCGCGCGAGGAAGGCGCCGACGGCCTGATCGAGCGCTGGCGCCAGGCCCGTCATGGCCCGCTGGAACGCTTCGGCCGCATGCTGGCGGACCAACGCGCCGCCGGTGCCACCGGGCTGTCGATGCTGTCGGTGGCCACGCGCGAGATCGGCATGCTCGAGCACGCGGCCTGAGGCGTCGGGCAGCGGCAGCGCCTGCAACGAGGGAATCGCACGCGGCGTCGCGCAGGCCATCGCGAATAAGATCGCAAAGACGATTACGCGGGCTTTTGCGCAGGGTATCGCGAAGACAATCGCCAAAACATTTGCGCACAAAGTCGCCGAGACAATCGCCAAGACAATCGCGAAGGCCATCGCATGCCCTTCGCACAGGCCCTCGCGCACGCACTACGCTGGCACGCGCTCTTGCGCAGCGCAACACTGCGTGTGGCAACGTACGGACGCTGGCCACCCCGGCCCATAGATTGTGCGTGTCGAACCGGCCCATGCCTCTCGCGCCCCACCCGAGCGCGCGGCAGGCCGTGCCGCGTCATCCCGCGATCGCCAGGCTGCCGGAGAACCTCCCATGGTACTGCGTCCCCCCTCGCACCAAGCGAGCTTGCGTACGACCGTCTGCGTGGTCGGCTCAGGGCCTGCCGGCATCACCTGCGCGATGGAGCTCGCGCGCCGCGGCATCGCCGTGATGCTGGTCGAAAGCGGCGGCGAAACCTTCCAGGACGAAGCGCAGGCGATGTGCGACGCCGAGCTCGCCGATGCGCGCCGCCACGCGACGATGCAGGATGCCGTGCGGCGCGCGTTCGGCGGTACGTCGTGGCTGTGGGGCGGGCGCTGCATCCCCTTCGATCCGATCGACTTCGAGCCGCGCGACTACGCGCCCGGCACCGCCTGGCCGATCCGCTACGAAGAACTGTCGCCGTACTATGCGCGCGCCTGCGAGTACACCAACTGCGGCCAACCCGCCTTCACGCTCGATCGCCTCGCCGCCGAATCGGCGAGCCGGCCCATCACCGCGCGCTTCCAGCCTGGCGACGTGATCGCCTCCGATCTGGAGCGCTGGAGCGGCGAACCCAACTTCGCGCGCCGCTATCGCGACTGGTTCGAGCGCGAGCCCAGCGTGCAGCTGCTGCTCGGCGCCACCTGTGTCGATATCGAACCCAGCGGGGACCGCGAGCATGTCGCCAGCATCGTGGTGGCCCGCGGCGCCGCACGCACGCGCATCGTAGCCGACCATTTCGTGCTGGCCTGCGGCGGGCTGGAAGCGACACGCCTGCTGCTGAACGTCAATGCGCGGCACGGCGATCGCCTCGGCAATCGCAGCGGCCTGCTGGGCCGGCACTACATGGGCCACATCTCCGGCAAGATCGCCAGCGTGCGGTTCGATTCGGAGGCGGCGCGCACCATCTACCATTTCGAGCGCGATGCGCAGGGCTTCTATGCGCGGCGGCGCTTCACCGTGCCGGCCCGCGTGCAGCGCGAGCAGCAGTTGCTGAATACCGCGATGTGGCTGGACAACCATCCCCCCGCGGACCCCGCGCACGGCAACGGCATCCTGTCGTTCGCATACCTGGCGCTGTGCACGCCGGTGATCAGCCGCTATCTGGCGCCGCCGGCGATCGCCAAGCTGGTCGCCAACGCCAGCGCGCGCAAGGACCGCGGCGCCCATGTCCGCAACGTCTGCAAGGACCTCGCCAAGATCGCGACCTTCGTGCCGCCCTTCGTCTATCGGCGCTACTTCGCGCGGCCGCGGCTGCCCGGCTTCTTCCTGCCGAGCCCGAACAATGTCTATGCGCTGCACTACCATGCCGAGCAGTTGCCCTCGCGCGAGAGCCGCGTGACGCTGGCCGAGACCGCCGACTGCCACGGCATGCGGCGGCTGCGGATCGATCTGCGCTATCAGCACGCGGACGCCGATTCGGTGGTGCGCTGCCATGCGTTGCTGGACCGGCATCTGCGCAAGACCGGTGCCGGCCGGCTCGAATACTGGATGCCGGAGGCCGAGCGCGTCGACGCGGTGCTGGCGCAGGCCGCCGACGGCTTCCACCAGATCGGCACCGCGCGCATGGCGGCGCACTGGCGCGACGGCGTGGTGGACCCCCGCTGCCGCGTGTTCGGCACCGACAATCTGTACGTCGCCAGCAGCGCGGTATTTCCGTCGTCCGGACAGGCCAATCCGACGCTGACCATCGTCGCGCTGTCGGCGCGTATCGCCGACGACATCGCGGCACAGCTCGCCAGACCGAACGCGAGCGATGCGGCAAGCGATACCGCAAACGATACCGAGAACCGAAACGACGCCCGCATGCCTAACGACATGCCGACCGACGCGACGCCCGTGGCGGATCGGAATCCCCCGTCCGTCGAACCGATCGACGAGCCCGTTGCCGTAGCGACCGCAGGAGCGCCAAGGTGAGTGAGCATTCCCAGGAATTGTCGGGCCGATTGGGTTTCGGTTGTGCTCCCATGCTGGGCCGGGTGGGCAGGAAGGAATCGCTGCGGGCGCTGGCGGTCGCGTATGACAACGGCATCCGTCATTTCGACGTCGCGCGGTCCTACGGTTTTGGGGAAGCCGAGGCGCTGCTCGGCGAGTTCCTCGCCGGCAAGCGCCAGCACGTCACCGTCACCAGCAAGTTCGGCGTGGTGCCGCCGCGCAATACGCGCGCGCTGAGCCTGGCCAAGAGCCTGGCGCGCGGCTGGATCAAGCGCATGCCCGGGGGCCGCCGCATGGTCCATGCCGCCTCGCGTGCCGCGCTGTCGCAGCGCAACTATGAGGTCGGCTATGCGCGCGCGTGCCTGGAGCAATCGCTGCGCCAGTTGCGCAGCGAGCGCATCGATTACTACCTGGTTCACGAACCGCTTTCGCCGGAGGTGCTGACCGACGAGCTGCAGCGCTTCCTGGACGAGGCCCAGCGCGACGGCAAGATCGGCCAGTGGGGCGTGACCATCGATTCGCCGGAGATCAGTGCCACACCGATGGCGCAGCAGGCGCCGGCGTGGCTGTTCGAGGCCAATCTGAACGTGCTCGACCGGCTGCATGCCGGCATGGGCGCCGGGCGGCAGCGTTTCCTGTCGCGGCCCTATGGCGGCGGGCCCGACAGCCTGGCGGCCAGCGCCGCCAGCCGGCCGGTGCGGGACGCCGTCAGCAAGCTCGGGCTGGAGGAACTGACCGAACAGGAGCTGGCGATGCATTTCGCGCTGAGCCTCGCCGGCGAGCACGGCATCGTCATCACCTCGATGTTTTCCGAGCAGCATATCCGCGAGAACCTGTCGCTGCTGGACCGGTATCGCGCGCTGGGCGAGCGCGGGCCCGCGCTGGCGCCCACCATTCTGGGCGGCGGTTCGCCGCGCCCTTGCCGCAACGGGCCCTGCACCGATATGCCGGAACACGAGCCGGCATGAGAGGGTGAATTTGCGCTTCGGCTGCGCTTGGGGTCGCTTTGGGGGCGCTTGAGCGGCGGCGCTTGGAAGTGCGCCGAGGTTGCGCCGAGGTTGCGCTGAAGTTGCGCCCGGGTTGCGCTCAGGGTCCGCAGCTCGTGACGCCTGTCACGATGCCGGCGCGAATGGATCCGTTGGCGCGGCGGGGTTGTCGGACAGATCGAATTCGTCGCGTACCTTGTCGACCACGGCGCGAATCGCGCGCTCATGGCCGCGCACATGGCCGAAGCCCTGCATATCCCAATTGCGCCCGCGCGCATCGCGCGGATGCGGTTGCGGCACGGGCACCCGCACCTTCAATCCCTCGTCGACGATCTCGTCCAGTCGCTGGATACGCCGGCTCACTTCGTCCTGCAGCGCACGTGCGGGCCGTTCGCGCTTGGCCATGATGTTCTCTCCCGTGACCTCGATCGGGCCATGCTAGCATGCGCGCTGCCGCGCCAACGTGCGCTATCCGCTCCAGCCCCCTTCTTTCTCCCGCCATCCCCGCCATCCCCGTCATGCTCGAGACCTTGCGCGCGTGGGCCGGACGACTGCGGCGCGACGTGCTGACGCTGTGGTTCGCCTGCCGCCATCCCGCGACGCCCTGGCTGACCCGCGGCCTGTGCGCGTTGATCGTCGCCTATGCGTTCAGCCCCATCGATCTGATTCCCGACTTCGTGCCGGTGCTCGGCTACCTCGACGAGATCGTCCTGCTGCCCGCGCTGATCTGGTGCGCGCTGCGCACGCTGCCTGCGCCCCTGGCCGACTCCTGCCGCGAGCAGGCCCGCCGGTGGCTCGACGAGCGGCGCGGCAGGCCCCGCAGCTACTGGGGCGCCGCGATGGTGGTGGCCCTGTGGCTGGGGGCGGCGCTGCTTGCATGGCGGTGGTGGCACGGCTGAAGCCCCGCTGTGCCACGCGCCGCCTCCGCGGCCTTTGGCGCGCGCGCCATCCCGCGTCCGCTTACTGTCGGACAGCCACCGATACCACGCGCCCCGCCCCCGCTCTAGAAAGGAAGAAAGTTCCGATCAAGAGGTGCCACCATGGCAGGACGCAATATCCATGTGACGCCGCATGGCAGCGGCTGGAATGTCAGCCGCGAAGGCGAACCCGTCGCCAGCTCGCATCACGAGACCCAGGAAGAAGCCATCGAGGTCGCCACCGACGCCGCGCGGCGCGACCGTGTCGAATTGCTGGTGCATGGGCGCGACGGGCAGATCCGCATGCGCAACAGCTTCGGCCACGATCCGGCGGCGTCCAAGGGATGACGTAGGACGAACTCGCATACTGAGCGGCATCCCGATGCACTACGATGCAAGTTCCCTCCGCTCTCGACCGAAGACCATGCCTCGCAACTTCGTATTGAAAGCCACCCATACCGGATGGGAATTGACCGTCGAAGGCCAGGCGCAATCGATCCTGCGCTACGACGGCCGCGATGACGCCCTGCAGCTCGCCATGGCCGCCGCCCGGCGGCGCGGCGTGGGCCTGCTGGTCCAGGAGGCCGACGGCGAAATCCGCCGCCTGACCGAACAGGAAAGCCTGGCGGCTTGACCCCCGGCAGCGCGGTGGCCAGGGCCGCCATGCCCCCGCCCGCTGCCGGCAATGGAACACGACCATGAACCGTACCGTCCACGTGCTGCCCGCCGACCGCGGCTGGGCGGTGACCGTCGAAGACACCGACGGCGCCACCTCGCACTACCCTTCGCAGGAAGAAGCCATCGCGGCCGGACGCGAAAAGGCCAGCAAGGACCAGGTCGAACTGGTCATTCACGGGCCGGATGGACAGGTCCAGCAGCGCACGCGCTATGACGGCGGCGATGGCCGTGGCCATGAGGGCGATGCGGGCGATGCGGGCGATGCGGGCGATGCGGGCGATGGTGGTGCCGACGGCGGTGGCGATGGCGGCGACTGACGGGCGGGCGTGCAGGCCGCAGGCGAACCTGCCTGATCGAATGCCACTCGGCCAAGTTCGCAACAACGTCCTGCTATGATCGGCCGCGCGACAACGACCCTCAGCCTACCCATGTCGAGTACCGGCACCGATAACACCGAGCACCAATCACACCGAGCACATCGACCATCGCAGCCAGAAGGAAAGAATGCTTGCCGGCGATCTCTATATCGCCGAAGACCCGGAATTGCAGGCCGCATCGCGCCGCGCGTATCGCCTGTCGCGCGAATACGAGACGCGCTATGCCGTCGACCTCGACAGCGCCCAACAGGTCCTGCATGAAATGCTCGGCGCCGTCGGTCCGGACGTCAATATCAAGCCACCGCTTTACGTCGACTACGGCAAGTACATTACGGTCGGCGCGCGTACCTTCGCCAATTACGGATTGATGGCACTGGACGTCGCGCCGATCACGATCGGCGAAGACGTGCAGATCGGGCCCAATGTGCAATTGCTGACGCCGACACACCCGGTGGATCCGGAATTGCGCCGGCAGAAATACGAAGCCGCCAAACCCATCGTGATCGGTAACAACGTCTGGCTCGGCGGCGGCGCGATCGTGCTGGCGGGCGTCACGATCGGCGAGAACAGCGTGATCGGCGCGGGTGCGGTGGTCACGCGCGATATTCCGCCGAATGTGGTCGCGGCAGGCAATCCGGCGCGCGTGATCCGCGAGATCGCGCAGCCGCCGAACGACGGCGCCGAGGCATGATGCCGTCGAACACTACTCACAGCATGCGCCAGCAATGACGCCGCTGATCCGGGCTGCGACCGGCGGCGACGCGTCATCGCTGCCGGACATCGAACGCTCCGCCGCCGAGCTGTTCAGGACCGTGCCGGCATTGGCATGGATCGCCGACGACGACGTCCTGCCGCCGGAAGTCCACCTTCGCTTCATTGCGGCGGGCACTGAATGGGTCGCGGAGGACGACACCGGCAAAGTGCGCGGCTTTATCAGCGCCGAGCGGTTCGGGCAAGCGCTGCATATCTGGGAACTCGCCGTTCATCGCGATTGCCAAGGCCAGGGCTACGGCCGCGCGCTCGTTTCGCAGGCCATTGCGCATGCACGTCGGCAACGGCTGGCGGCCGTCACGCTGACCACATTTCGCGACCTCCCGTGGAACGGGCCGTTCTACGGCCGGCTGGGATTCGACGCGATCGAAGGCGATGCCCTCGATGAACGGCTCACCGCCGTGCTCGAGCACGAACGCGAACTTGGCTTGCCGGTGCATCTGCGCTGCGCGATGCGGCTCACGCTGGATGCGACTGACGCTGGATGCGTGCCACACCGGCAATGATGCCGCCCCGCCGGCATCGCCGTAGAATCGCCGATATTCGAAACCGATGGGACTTCGTATGGCACGCTCGAACCGACTGCATCGCGCCCTGCTGGCCGCCCTCGTCGCGACGGCCGCTTACCCCGCCGCCGCCCAGGACAGCAGCCCATTGACGGACTCGCAACGACAGGCGCTCGACCGCGCCATCGGCACCTTGCGCACGCCCGCGGACCGCAATGTCGCCAGTCAATGGAGCGACGCCAGGAAAGTCGCCGAAGTCATGTGCCGCCCGCTGGCCCTGCAGGAACTGAAGCGCACCGATGCCAAGGTCGATCGCGTTTTCCTCGGCGACGACACGCCGCAAAGCCTGAGCTTGAAAGGCAATACCGTACTCGAAGGAAACGGCCAGGCACGCGGCCGCAGCGGTTGGCGCAATTTCACCTTCACCTGCCTGCTCGACGCGCAAACGGCGCGGGCCACGGCGTTCGAGGCGACGTTCGAGGGGCGGAAATAATGCTGCGGGTCCGGCGCCGCCGTGTTCGCAACGCGGCCTGTGGAAGCGAACAATAAAAAAGCCCGACGCCATGAAGGCATCGGGCAAATGCAACCGACCAGGAAATAGGCTCGGATGGGACACGGCGACCGGCGCATTGCCGCTGATTGGGGGCAGCGGCGCTGTTGCCGGCCTACGCACCTCGTCCTCGCCTCGCGATACCTTAGTAGCGGCGCGTCACACCTCACACTGAAAACGGGCTCGGTTCTGTAGACAAGCGTCGGCACTGGCAGAAGCGCAAAGCCATGAAGGCTCCATCATCGCGAAAAGGACGCGCTCAGGCCCCGCGGCGCAGCTCTTCCTTGTTGGCCCGCTGTGCTGCCATTCGTCTACCAGGGCCGCAATCCGAATTGGCTCAGAGAGCCCGAACGCGTATCGGTGCGCCCGGCGAGCGCGCCCGCTCTCCGAAGCCGAGGGCTCAGCATTCGAATGTGAAAGAAGGAAACTCGAATCCGACAGAAGCTCCTCCGACTGATGGCGTAATGGCTGCCCGGCCCTTTCCAAGGAGGAGATATGCCGTTCTGCAACGACACCCGCTATTTCACGCAAGAGGAAGACCCCGCCTACGAGCTCGTCCTCGCGCCCGGCGCGCAAGCCCCGTACTCGGGCATCTACCGATGTGAGGGCTGCGGTTCCAGCGCCATCTCAACCCGCGAACATCCCTTGCCGCCGCAGAACCACCATGTTCATGGGGCACTGCAGGGACACATTCGCTGGCGGCTGATCGCGAGAACGACGCACCCGTAACCCCGATGCCCGCTTTGGGTTGACCGTCAGGCCGGTACCGAGAACGCCCGATGAATTTCATCGGGCGTTTTGTCTTGGCGCCACGCCGAGGCGGCGTTGCGGGATGGCGGGCCCCAGGCACCGCCTTCCTCGGATGGCGCACGCCCAATGAAAAAAGCCCGATACCAATGAAGGTATCGGGCAAATGCAACCGACTAGGAAATAGGCTCGGGCGGGACGCGGCGACCGGCGCATTGCCGCTGATGGGGGCAGCGGCATTGTTGCCGGCCTACGCATCCCGCCCTTGCCTGCCGATACATTAGTTCGAGGCGGGCACCTCTCATACTGAAAACGGGCGCGGTTCTGTAGACAACGGACGAGCGCATCGCAAGCGCGAAGCCATGATCGTCCGATCCTCGCGAAGGCCTCCCGCGCCTACACAACAAAAAGCCCGCGTGGCTGCGACCACGCGGGCTTTCTTGCACTGCCTCGCCGCGCTTCTACTCGTCTTCCAGCGCCGCAATCAAGGCATCCGCGTACTGAACGGCCCGCTTCGCGGCAGCCTCGACTTCCATTTCTCCCGACATGCTGGTGACCAGTCCCTGCATTGCCATCGCGGCGAAATGCACGCGCTGACTTGTCGACGAGGCAGCGTAGTACGACATGTCGTCGAGACGTTCGACGATCTCTCTCAGATGCTTGACCAGCTCTTGCGAATGGCTTTCGTCCATACGTTCCTCCCTTCAGGGGTTGGGGAGCTGTCATGGTGCCAAGCCGATCGCGAACAAAGAAGCGGGCGGTGACGGGAATCGTCGATACTGGGGCGGAAATCGAAGGTTTGCAGTGCACGTCTTCGGGTCTGCTCCATCCATGAGGCGTGGCAGTGGCACGCCGACGCCTCCGAAGCGGTGCGCAACGACCTCGGCGGAGGACGAGCTGCAACCCTCCGACGGCCATGGACGATGACGAGCGGCGATCAATAAGCCAACAGTCGATGGCCACCTTGCCATTCGCCCGCTCGCTTCCCCGTGTCGGACGTGGCCCGATACCGGTCCCCGATGCCCTCGCGTACAACTCGAACAACATCCCAAAGGAGGCAACCATGGCAGGAAATGTCCACGTCGTGCCGGAAGCCGACGGCAAATGGGCGGTCCGGATTGAAGGCACTGACGGCACCGGCCCGACTTACGAAACCCAGCAGGAAGCCATTGCATCCGGCACCGAAGCAGCACAGCAGGCAAAGGTCGAGCTGATCATCCACGGCCGCGACGGCCAGATCCGCGAGCGAAACAGCTTCGGCAACGATCCGCGCGACATCAAGGGGTAGACATGGTCGGGACGCGGCAGGCTTGAAGGGGCTACCCCGCCAAAAGGCAAAAGCCCGCGTAATCTTCCGATTACGCGGGCTTCAATTTGGTCGGGGCGAGAGGATTTGAACCTCCGACCACCTGCACCCCATGCAGGTACGCTACCAGGCTGCGCTACGCCCCGAAAGCACAAGAGTATATCAGAAGCCCCACCGAAATGAACAGGCGGTGGAGCGCATTTTTTAGTCCTTGGCGGCGATCTGCTTCAGTTGCGCGAGCACGTGCTGGACCTCGATCAGTTCGCCGCGCAAGGCGGGAACATCCACCGTCAATACGGACGCCGCAGGTGCGATTCCCGTGCCTGCCGAGGGCAGCGGCGCGGCTTCTTCCGGCATGGCCGGTTCGGCGTGATGGCGCCCTTCGTCGAGCCGGTTGCGCGCGCCGTTGATGGTGAAGCCCTGCTCGTACAGCAGCTCGCGGATGCGGCGGATCAGCAGCACCTCGTGGTGCTGGTAGTAGCGCCGGTTGCCGCGCCGCTTGACGGGCTTGAGTTGCGTGAATTCCTGTTCCCAATAGCGCAGCACGTGCGGCTTGACGGCGCACAGTTCGCTCACTTCACCGATGGTGAAATAGCGCTTGGCGGGAATGGGCGGCAACGTGATGCGCTCGCTCGATTTATCCGACATGCAGTGGACGGACGGGTTTCAGGCCGGGCCGGCGGTGGTTGGAGGGGAATGGCGCCGATTCGGCGCGCAGCAGCAGCATACAGACTGGCCGCGGCAGCGGCAATGGACCGCGCGGGTATCGCTATCGACGGTCGGTCAGTCTGGTCGATCAGTCGCTGGGCGCCAGGCCGGCGCGTTCCTCCACCAGGCTCTTGAGCTTCTGGCTGGCGTGGAAGGTCACCACGCGGCGGGCGGTGATCGGAATGATTTCGCCGGTCTTCGGATTGCGGCCGGGGCGTTGCGGCTTGTCGCGCAACTGGAAGTTGCCGAAGCCGGACAGCTTGACGCTGTCGCCCTGCTCCAACGCTTCGCGGATCACGTCGAAGAAGGCTTCGACCATGTCCTTCGATTCACGCTTGTTGAGACCGACCTGATCGAACAGCATCTCGGCGAGCTCGGCCTTGGTCAGGGTCGGGACCTCGGTGACGCGCGGTTCCGGCGTTTCGTCCGCCTGCGTAGCCGCGTGCCGGTCGCCAGCTTCGCCCAATGCTGCTGCGGTCATCAGAGTCGCGTGTTGGTCGTTCATCTCGTCAGTCTGCCGCCCGGATGCGGGTGCCCGGGCGGCCCATTCAGGGTTCGGGCTGTGGCTAGCCGCGCAGCCGGGCGCCGAAGGCGGCGGTGGCGGCTTCGACCATGCAGCGCACGGCGCTGTCGACGGTCTCGTCCTGGAGGGTCGCCCCAGTATCTTGCAAGGTCAAGCGGAAGGCAAGGCTTTTCTCGTCCGCGCCGATGGCCGCCGAAGCGGCCTTCGGGCGGAATTCGTCGAACAGCACCAGGCTCTGCAGATAGCGGCCGAAGCCCTGCTTGTCGAGCGCGGCGCGCATCGCATCGGTCAGGTCCTGCACGCGCAACGTCTGCTTGACCACCAGCGCCAGGTCGCGCACGGCGGCCGGGAATTTCGAGATCTCGGTGTAGCCCGGCAGACCGATGTCGCGCACGGCATCCAGGTCCAGTTCGAACAGCACCGGCGCGTTGCTCAGCTCATAGGCCTGCAGCCACTGCGGATGCAATTCGCCGATGACGCCGATCGGCTTGCCCTCGAGCAGCACGGTGGCGGCGCGGCCCGGATGCAGCGCGGGATGCGAGACCGGCTCGAAGCGCGCCTGGCGCGGATGCAGCAGCGCCTCGACATCGCCCTTGATGTCGAAGAAGTCCACCGGTCGCGTCGGCACGCCCCACTGCTCCTCGAAGGCGGGGCCACAGGCGATGCCAGCCACGCGCATCGGCTGATCGTAGCCGGCCACGGTCAGGCCGCCATCGCCGGTGCCGGCATTGCGCAGGAACACGCGGCCGACCTCGAACAGGCGCACACGCGCGGCCTTGCGATTGAGGTTGTAGCGGACCTTGTCGAGCAGCCCGCCGATCAGCGTCGAGCGCATCACGGCCAGCTGGCTGGCGATCGGATTCAGCAGGCGGATCGGATTGTCGTTGGCGGCGAAATCGCGCTCCCACTTCTCCTCGACGAAGGCGAAGTTGATCACCTCCTGATAGTCGCGGGCGGCAACGGCATGGCGGACTGCATGGGTCGAACGGCGCGCCTCGCCGGTCGGACGCATCTCGCTCTCGGCCACCGGCGGCCGCGCCGGAATGCGCTCGAAGCCGTAGATGCGGGCGACTTCCTCGATCAGGTCCTCTTCGATTTCCAGATCGAAGCGATAGCTCGGCGGCGTGACCTCGAACACGGTGCCTTCGGCGCCCTCGCCCTGCGTGAACGGCAGGCCCAGGCGCTGGAACACGTCGGCGATCTCGGCGGGGTTCAGCGCGATGCCGAGCACGCGCTCGGCGCGCACGACGCGCAGCCGCACCGGCGGACGCTGCGGCAGGTTGACCGCCTGATCGTCGACGGGGCCGGCCTGGCCGCCGCAGATCTGCAGGATCAGCGCGGTAATACGCTCGATATGCTCGACCGTGGTCGCATAGTCGACGCCGCGCTCGAAGCGATGCGCGGCATCGGTCGAGAAGTTGTAGCGGCGCGCGCGGCCCTGGATCGCCTGCGGCCACCAGAAGGCGGCCTCCAGATAGATATTGGTGGTGTCCAGCGTCACGGCGGTGCTGTCGCCACCCATGATGCCGGCCAGGCTCTCGATTTCCTTGTCGTCGGCGATCACGCCGACGGTCTCGTCGACCTCGACGGTATTGCCGTTCAGCAGCTTCAGCTGCTCGCCCTTGCGGCCCCAGCGCACGTCGAGCCCGCCGTGAATCTTGTCCAGATCGAACACGTGCGAGGGACGGCCCAGCTCGAGCATCACGTAGTTCGAGATGTCGACCAGCGCCGAGATGCTGCGCTGGCCGGCGCGCTCGAGCCGCTGCACCATCCACGCCGGCGTCGCGGCACGGGCATTGACGCCGCGGATCACGCGGCCGCTGAATCGGCCGCACAGATCGGGCGCGGAAATCTTGACCGGCAGGCGGTCGTCGATCGTGACCGCCACCGGCTCCATCGCCGGCAGCGTCAGCGGCGCGCCGGTCAGCGCCGCGACTTCGCGCGCGACGCCGTGGATCGACAGGCAGTCGGCCTTGTTCGGCGTCAGCTTGATCACGAAGACCTGGTCGTCGAGGTCCAGGTAGCGGCGGATGTTCTCGCCGACCGGCGCGTCCTCGGGCAGGATCAGCAGCCCTTCATGGTCCTCGGACAGCTTCAGCTCGCGCGCCGAGCACAGCATGCCGTAGCTCTCGACGCCACGCAGCTTGCCGACCTTGATCTCGAACGGCTTGCCGCCCGCTTCGGTCGGCGGCAGCACCGCGCCCACCAGCGCGCACGGCACCAGGATGCCCGGCTTGACGTTGGGCGCGCCGCAGACGATCTGCAGCGTCTCGCCGGTGCCGGCATCGACCTGGCAGACGTTGAGGCGATCAGCGTTCGGATGGCGCTCGGTGGCCAGCACGCGGGCGACCACGATCTTGTCGAACGGCGGCGCGACCGGCCCGACCTCCTCGACTTCCAGCCCGGCCATTGTCAGGCGGTGCGAAAGCGCGTCGGTGGTCAGATTGTCGGGATTGACGAAGGTACGAAGCCAGGATTCCGAGAATTGCATGGCGCTACTGATCCGGTGGGTATGCTGTGGGCGGCGGCATGGCGCCGCCAGGGTTCGACGATGACGCTACGGCCGTTCGGGGTTGCAGGCAAGGCGCGGCGAACACACGCGCCCGAGGCCTTCACGCAAACTGGCGCAGGAAACGCACGTCGCCTTCGAAGAACAGGCGCAGGTCATTGATGCCATAGCGCAGCATCGTCAGCCGCTCCAGCCCCGAGCCGAATGCGAAGCCGATATAGCGCTCGGGGTCCAGCCCCATGTTGCGCATGACGTTCGGGTGCACCTGGCCCGAGCCGGATATCTCCAGCCAGCGGCCCGCGTTCTTGCCTTCCTCGAACGCCATGTCGATCTCGGCCGACGGCTCGGTGAAGGGGAAGTACGAGGGGCGGAAGCGCACCTGGATATCGTCGCGCTCGAAGAACTTGCGCAGGAAATCGGTATAGACGCCTTTCAGGTCGGCAAAGCTGACGTTCTCGCCGATCCACAGGCCCTCGACCTGGTTGAACATCGGCGAATGGGTCGCGTCGCTGTCGACGCGATAGGTACGGCCGGGGCAGATCACCTTGATCGGCGGCATCGCCTTGCCCCGGTACTTCTCGACGTGCATGCGCGCATAGCGGACCTGCATCGGGCTGGTATGCGTGCGCAACAGCAGCAGCTTGTCGTCGCTGTCGCGGCCGTCGACGTAGAACGTGTCCTGCATCGAACGCGCGGGGTGGTTGTCCGGGTTGTTCAATGCCGTGAAGTTCATCCAGTCGGTCTCGATCTCCGGACCGTCGGCAACGTCGAAGCCGATCGAGCCGAAGATCTGCTCGACGCGCTCCCAGGTGCGCATGACCGGATGCAGGCTGCCGCGCGCGACCGCGCGTCCGGGCAGCGTGACATCGATCGCCTCGGCCGCCAGCCGGGCGTTCATCAGCGCGTCGGCCAGCGCCTGGCGGCGCGCCTGCAGCGCGGCCTCGACCTGCTGCTTGGCCTGGTTGATGCGGGCGCCCTGCTCCTTGCGGGCTTCCGGGTCCAGTTTGCCGAGGCCCTTGAGCAGCTCGGTCAGCGCGCCGGTCTTGCCGAGAAAGCGCGCTTTCTCGTTTTCCAGCGTGGCGTTGTCGTTGGCGGCGGCGAAGGCGGCCTGCGCGTCGGCGACGATTTGGTCCGGATCCAGTGACATGGCGGTGGTCGGCGATGAATGGTGTATGGCTCCCGGCCCCGCACACGGCAGGACCGGCAAAAAAAAACGGGACTCGATTCGGAGCCCCGTTTCGGCGACCCCTTGGCGGAGGCCGCTTTCGACCTTGCGGTCGGTGCATGCGCCCGGTCGCTCGCGCGACCGGAACCGGCATCAGGCAACGGCGGCTTTCACCTGGTTGACGATGGCGGCAAAGGCAGGCTTGTCGTGAATCGCCATGTCCGACAGCACCTTGCGGTCCAGCTCAATCGAGGCCTTCTTCAGACCGTTCATGAACACGCTGTAGGTCATACCATGCTCACGCGTCGCCGCGTTGATACGTGCAATCCAGAGGGCGCGGAACACGCGCTTCTTGTTGCGACGATCGCGGTATGCGTACTGGCCAGCACGCATGACCGCCTGCTTGGCGATGCGATAGACATTATTGCGACGGCCGCGGTAACCCTTGGCAGCGTCAATGACTTTCTTGTGGCGGGCCCGTGCGGTGACCCCACGTTTGACTCGAGGCATGAAACTCTCCTTTCGTTTTCGTCAGGGGTTAGGCGTAGGGCATCATCGCGCGAACGGACTTCAGGTTCGTCTCATGGACGTCCTGAGTGCCACGCAGTTGACGCTTGTTCTTGGTGGTCTTCTTCGTCAGGATGTGACGCTTGAAGGCCTGGCCACGCTTGAACGAACCGTTCGGACGCGCAGTAAAGCGCTTGGAAGCGCTTTTCTTGGTCTTCATCTTCGGCATGAAAAACTCCAGCTCTATGACATGCATGCAGGTGGACGGCTGACGCCGACGCTTGCAAGACCCGCATCCACTTGTTTTGCACGGCGCCGCGAGCGGCCCGCGCTGTGTTCGCGCGTCGTCCGGGCGCACAACCGTCGCCCGCACGCCACGCAAAACCTTGGCTTACTTTTTCTTCTTGGGGGCCAGCACCATGACCATCTGGCGGCCTTCCATCTTCGGCATCTGCTCGACCTGGCCAAACTCCTCCAGATCGCTCTTGAGCCGCTCGAGCATGCGCGCGCCGATTTCCTGGTGGGCCATCTCGCGACCACGGAAACGCAACGTGATCTTGGTCTTGTCGCCTTCTTCCAGGAATCGCTTCAGATTGCGCAGCTTGACGTTGTAGTCGCCGTCATCCGTGCCAGGGCGGAATTTGACTTCCTTGACCTGGATGATCTTCTGCTTCAGCTTGGCCTCGTGGGCGCGCTTGGCTTCCTCGTACTTGAACTTGCCGTAGTCCATGATGCGAACCACGGGAGGAGCCGCGTTGGGCGCGATCTCCACCAGATCCAAGTCCTTGTCTTCTGCCAGCCGCAGTGCGTCCATGAATTTGACGATGCCCAGCTGTTCGTTATCAACCCCTACCAGGCGCACTTCGGGCGCGCTGATTTCGCGGTTGATGCGATGACCTTTGTCCGTAGCGATGTTCCGTTACCTCAAGAAGAAAAAAACAAGCCGTGCTCCCATCAGGCTTTGGTGGCAACGTCGTTGTTCAGACGCTCCACGAACGCGGAGACGGGCATCACACCCAGATCCACGTTGCCACGGGCACGCACGGCCACTTGATTGGCATCCCGCTCCTTGTCGCCGACCACGATCAGGTACGGCACCTTCTGCAGCGAGTGCTCGCGGATTTTATACGTAATTTTCTCGTTACGCAAATCCGCCTTGGCCCTAAACCCTTGTTTTTGCAGCAGTTGCACGACGTTTTCCGCATATTCCGCCTGCGAATCTGCAATATTCATCACCACAACCTGCTCCGGGGCCAGCCAGGCCGGCAGCGCGCCGGCGTGGTTTTCCAGCAGGATGCCCAGGAAGCGCTCGAACGAGCCCAGGATCGCCCGGTGCAGCATCACCGGGCGCTTGCGCGAGTTGTCCTCGGAGACGAACTCGGCACCCAGACGCTCGGGAAGCACCAGATCGAGCTGGAGCGTGCCGCACTGCCAGGAGCGGCCGATCGCGTCCTTGATGTGGTACTCGACCTTCGGGCCGTAGAAGGCACCCTCGCCCGGCAGTTCCTCCCACTGCACACCGCAAGCGCGCAGCGCCATCCGCAGCCCTTCCTCGGCGTGATCCCACACCTCGTCGGAACCGGCGCGCTGCTCCGGGCGCAGCGACAGCTTGACGGCCACATCCTTGAAGCCGAAGTCGTCGTAGACCGAGAAGGCCAGGTCGTTGAAGGCCTTGGCTTCGGCGACGATCTGCTCTTCCGTGCAGAAGATGTGGGCATCGTCCTGCACGAAGCCGCGCACGCGCATCAGCCCGTGCAGCGCGCCGGACGGCTCGTTGCGGTGGCAGGAGCCGAACTCGGCCAGCCGCAGCGGCAGGTCGCGGTACGAGCGCAGGCCGTGGTTGAAGATCTGCACGTGGCCCGGACAGTTCATCGGCTTGATCGCGTAGTCGCGCTTCTCCGACTCCGTGACGAACATGTTTTCCTTGTAGTTCTGCCAGTGGCCGGACTTCTCCCACAGCGAACGGTCCATCACCTGCGGCGTGCGCACTTCGCTGTAGCCGGCCTCCGTCAGCCGGCCGCGCATGTACTGCTCGACCGCCTGCCAGATCTGCCAGCCCTTCGGATGCCAGAACACCATGCCGGGCGCCTCTTCCTGCAGATGGAACAGGTCCAGCAGCTTGCCCAGCTTGCGGTGGTCGCGCTTCTCGGCCTCCTCCAGCATGTGCAGGTAGGCGTCCTGGTCTTCCTTGCGGGCCCAGGCCGTGCCGTAGATCCGCTGCAGCATCTCGTTGTTGGCGTCGCCGCGCCAGTAGGCGCCGGCCACCTTCATCAGCTTGAAGACCTTGAGCTTGCCCGTGGACGGCACGTGCGGGCCGCGGCACAGGTCGACGAACTCGCCTTCGCGATACAGGCCGATTTCCTCGCCGGCGGGAATCGACGCGATGATCTCGGCCTTGTACTTCTCGCCCATCGACTCGAACAGCTTGACCGCCTCGTCGCGATCCCACACCTCGCGCGACACCTTCTCGTCCTTCTTCGCCAGCTCGGCCATCTTCTTCTCGATGGCGGCCAGGTCTTCCGGCGTGAAGGGACGCTTGTAGGCGAAGTCGTAGTAGAAGCCGTTCTCGATCACCGGGCCGATCGTGACCTGCGCGTCGGGATAGAGCGACTTGACCGCGTAGGCCAGCAGGTGGGCCGTGGAGTGGCGGATGATGTCGACGCCCTCCGGATCCTTGTCCGTGACGATGGCCAGCGACGCGTCGCGGTCGATCAGGTAGCTGGTATCGACCAGGTTGCCGTCGACCTTGCCGGCCAGCGCGGCCTTGGCCAGGCCGGCGCCGATGCTCTGCGCGACCTGGGCAACCGTGACGGGTTCGGGGAACTCGCGGCGGGAGCCATCCGGCAGCGTGATTGCGATCATCTTGGACCTCTTACAGGGAATCCGCCGGCAAGGGTCGTTGCCTCGGGCGGATGAATATTTCTCGACTGGCCGCCCCGCACGGGACCGGGCGACCGGCAGCTTATCAGGGTGCTGGCAGGCGACAGGCGAAAAAAAACGCGGCCAAGGCCGCGTTTTTCATAATTTCACCCAATCGATCGACCCGATGTTCCGGGCGACCTGGGACGAAGACGCACCTCGACCTACTGTCGCTTGTCAGCGGTAGTAGTTCGCGGTGTCATAACCATGGCGTCTGGATGTCCTTCGGTGAAATGTCTGGGTGCTGCTGTCTTCGGTACTGCAATTCGTTGGTAGGCTCGATTGGACTCGAACCAACGACCCCCACCATGTCAAGGTGGTGCTCTAACCAGCTGAGCTACGAGCCTAGCGAAGCCGCAAGTATAGCATCACTTTCTTTGAGCCTGCAACACCCCGGACACCTCTTCGATCAATCCCAGCGCGCGCTGCAGCTGCGTGGCCTCCGCCACCTCGGCGGTGAACTGCATCCGCGCCACGCCCTTGCTGCTGAGCGTCTTGACCCCGGTGACGTTGATCTTCTCGCGCGACAGCACCTCGGAGATATCGCGCAGCAGCCCCTGGCGGTCGATCGCCTCGACGTGGATCGCGACCGGATAGACCGCGTCGCTCTTCTTGCCCCATTCGGTCTGGATGATGCGCTCGGGCGCGCGCGCCGCCAGCTGCTGGAAGGTGTGGCACTGGCGCCGGTGGATCGACACGCCGCGTCCGCGCGTGACGAAGCCGACGATGTCGTCGGGCGGCGCCGGCTTGCAGCAGCGCGACATCTGCGTCATCAGCGAATCGACGCCGACCACCAGCACGCCGCTCTTGGCGCCGCGCGCGACGCTGGTGGCGCGGCTCTTCTTGGTGACCGCCTCTTCCTCGCTGACCTGCGGCGCGCCCTCGCCTTCCGGATGGCGCAGCGCCTGCTCGACGTGGCGCAGGCTGAACTCCTCCTTGGCCACCGCCGCGTACAGCTCGTCGGGCGTCTTGAAGCCCAGCCGCGTCGCCAGCACGTCCAGGTTGACCGCGGTCTTGCCCTCGCGCTGCAGCGTCTTGTCGATCAGCACGCGGCCCTGCGCGATGGTCTCCTGCGAATCGAGCGCGTTGAACCAGGCGCGCACCTTGGCGCGCGCCCGCGAGCTGGCCAGGTAGCCGAGATCCGCGTTCAGCCAGTCGCGCGACGGCCCGCCCTGCTTGACCGCGACGATCTCGACCGTCTGGCCGTTCTTCAGCGGCGTGTTCAGCGGCACCATCGCGCCGTCGACGCGCGCGCCGCGGCAGCGATGGCCCAGGTCGGTATGCAGGTAGTAGGCGAAGTCGACCGGCGTCGCACCTTGCGGCAGCGCCACCACGCGCGCCTGCGGCGTCAGCACGTAGATATGGTCGTCGATGGCCGCATGCTTGAGCTGCTCCCACGGCGACTCGTCGTGCGCCACCGTGTGGTCGGCATCGTCCTTCCACGCCAGCAGCTGCCGCAGCCAGGCGATCTTCTCGTCGTAGCTCTCGTTGGCGGCGAACTGCCCGCTGTAGCCCTTGCCCCCGGCCTCCTTGTAGCGCCAGTGCGCGGCCACGCCGTATTCGGCGAAGTGGTGCATCTCGTGGGTGCGGATCTGCACCTCGAAGGCGCGTCCGTCGTCGCCGATCACCACCGTGTGCAGCGACTTGTAGCCGTTGGCCTTGGGGCGCGAGATGTAGTCGTCGAACTCGCGCGGAATCGGCTGCCAGACGTGGTGCACGATGCCGAGCACCGCATAGCAGTCCTTGATGTCGTCGACGATCACGCGGAAGGCGCGCACATCGTAGAGATCGGCGAAGTCCAGATCCTTGCCGCGCATCTTCTTCCAGATGCTGTAGATGTGCTTGGGGCGGCCGCTGACCTCGGCGCGGATGCCGGCCGCGGCCAGCTCGCGCTGCAGCCGTTCGATGGCCTGCGAGATATAGCCCTCGCGCTCGATGCGCTTCTCGTCGAGCAGCCGCGCGATGCGCTTGTAGGTGTCCGGCTGTTCGAAGCGGAAGGCCAGGTCCTCCAGCTCCCACTTCATCTGCCAGATGCCGAGCCGGTTGGCCAGCGGCGCGTAGATGTCCAGCGTTTCGCGCGCCACGCCCGGCAGCGGCGCGTTCTTGGTCTGCGCGAGCCAGCGCAGCGTCTGCAGCCGCGAGGCAAGGCGCACCAGCACCACGCGGATGTCCTGCGCGAAGGCCAGCAGCATCTTGCGCAGCGCCTCGACCTGCTCGTGGCGCGCCTGCGCCTCGTTGCGCGAGGACGGCGCTTCGACGGTGTCGCCGCGATTGACGGCGATCGCGCCGATGCGCAGCAGCTGGCGCACGTCCTTGACCAGGCGCGCGACCTCGTCGCCGAAGCGCTCGGCGATCTCGCCCTCGGTCTCCGGCACGAAGGCCGCCACCGGGAACAGGCAGGCGGCGGCGCGCGCGGCGTCGTCGATGCGCAGGCCGTCGAGGATGCGCAGCATCCCCTCGGCATGCGACAGCACGCTCTCGCTGGTGGGCAGCGCCACCGCCTCGCCATGCTCGCGCGCATACGCCAGCGCCTGCTCGACCAGGCCCGCGTCCGGCGTGCCGGCAATCTGCCCGGTCGCGTCGGTGGACGTCACCATGTCACCACTTCCCCTGCTGCCCCTGCCACGCCATTCAGATCAATGCGCAATTCAATGCGCGATTCAATACGCGAATCAATACGCCTTTCCGCGCGGCGCTCAACTGAGCGCCGCGGTGACCACCACCTCGATCCGGTACTTCGGATTGGCCAGCTTCGCTTCGACCGTCGCGCGCGGCGGCGTATTGCCCTGCGGCACCCATTCGTCCCAGACCTCGTTCATCGCGCCGATATCGGCGATATCGGTCAGGAAGATCTGGCACGACAGGATGCGCGTCTTGTCGCTGCCCGCCTCGGCCAGCAGCCGGTCGATATGGCCGAGCACCTCGCGGGTCTGGCCGCGGATATCGGCCTCGGGATCGACCTCGGGCACCTGGCCGGCCAGATAGACCACGCCGTTGTAGACGGCATATTCGGAAAGACGTTTGCCCACATGGGCGCGTTTCAATGCGGTCGTGCTCATCGTTCGTTGTATGGATGCAGCCTGCGCTGCTCTGGGTTATTGGCGCGGCGCGGGGCTCAGGCCCCGGCCGTGCCGACAAAGAATTCGCGCGCGATCGCGATCTGCGCCGGATCGACGAAGGTCGGCGCATGGCCCACGTCCGGCACTTCGACCGAGCGCACCTGCTTGCCACGCGCCACCATCTCGGCGACGGTCTCGCGCGTCAGCAGGTCGGACTGCGCGCCGCGCACCACCAGCACCGGCACCGCGATCGACTCGAACATGCGCCACATCGCGGCCTCCCCGGCCGTGGCCATCTCGGGCGTGGTCTCGCGGAACGGCACGGCCAGCGCCGGATCGTAGTGCAGGCCCCATTCCAGGCCCTCGGCGCCCTGCACCGGCTTCAGGATCGCGCCGTTCAATTCGCGCCACTGCTCCGGCGTATGGCGGCCGAACGAGGCGCTGATGGTCTGCAGGTACGCCAGGCCTTCCTCGAAGGTCTTGAAGCGCACCGGCAGCCCCAGGTAGGAGCCGATCCGCTCCAGCGCCGAGGCGGCGATGCGCGGACCGACGTCGTTGAGCAGCAGCTTGCGCACCGGGCTCTTCGGCAGCGCGGCCAGGCCCATGCCGATCAGTCCGCCCATCGAGGTGCCGAACCAGTCCACCTGCTCGACGTTCAGCCGCGCAATCAGCGTCACCATGTCGGACACGTACTGCGGCACGATGTAGCGGCGCGGATCGGCAAGCCAGTCGGAGCGGCCGCGGCCGGCCACATCCGGGCAGACCACGCGGTATTCGCCGCTGAACGCGCGCGCGATCTCGTCGAAATCGCGGCCGGTGCGGGTCAGGCCGTGCACGCACATCAGCACGCGCGGATTGGTGGGGTCGCCCCACTCGTGGTACGCCATGCGGTGCAGGCCAGCGGGGCTGATGCACTGCACGAAGCCGAGGCGCGGACTGGCTGACATCTTGACTCCCTGCGCGAGGAACGCGAATAAGGCGCGGCAATGGCGCACGACGAAAACCGCGACACATGAGCGTCGCGCATGACGCCGCGGCAGCGGCGCCGGCTGGGCAAAGCCCGATTGTACGCCAGCGCTACAATGCGACAGCAACGACGACCGTGCCGCGGCGGCACGGCGCATTGCACCCCATTTCTCCACGGAGGCTCATATGCTGAAGGGCAAGACGGCGCTGGTGACCGGTTCGACCAGCGGAATCGGTCTGGGCATCGCCCAGGCGCTGGCCGCGCAGGGCGCGCATCTGATCGTCAACGGTTTCGGCGACGCCGACGGCGCCAGGCGCCAGATCGAGCAGGCCGGCAGCGGCATCCGCGTCGGCTATCACGGCGCCGACATGAGCAAGGCCGACGAGATCGAGGACATGATGCGCTATGCCGACAGCGAGTTCGGCGGCGTCGACATCCTCGTTAACAACGCCGGCATCCAGCATGTGGCCAACATCGAGGACTTCCCCATCGAGCGCTGGGACGCGATCATCGCCATCAACCTGACCTCGGCCTTCCACACCACGCGGCTCGCGCTGCCCGGCATGAAGCGCAAGGACTGGGGCCGCGTGATCAACGTCGCCTCGACCCACGGCCTGGTCGCCTCGGCGCAGAAATCGGCCTATGTCGCCGCCAAGCACGGCATCGTCGGGCTGACCAAGGTCACCGCGCTGGAAACCGCGCAGACCGGCGTCACGGCCAATGCGATCTGCCCGGGCTGGGTGCTGACGCCGCTGGTGCAGAAGCAGGTGGAGGCCCGCGCCGAGCGCGAGGGCATTCCCGTCGAGCAGGCCAAGCGCGAGCTGGTGCTGGAGAAGCAGCCCTCGGGGCAGTTCGTCACGCCCGACGAGCTGGGCGCGCTGGCGGTCTTCCTGGCAAGCGATGCCGCGCGCCAGGTGCGCGGTGCGATCTGGAACATGGATGGAGGCTGGGTCGCGCAGTGATGGCGCGCCCTACGGACAAGCGATGAAGCGAAGAGACGTTCTGAAAGGCCTGATCGGCGGCGCCGCCCTGTCGGCCGGCCTGGCACCGCTGGCCCGGGCCGCTGCCCCCGCCGCCCCCGCCGCGCCGACCACAAAGGCGGCAGCGGCAAGAACCCCGATCGAGGTCTACAAGAGCCCGCTGTGCGGTTGCTGCGACGGCTGGGTCGCGCATCTGCGCGAGCATGGCTTCGCGGTCAAGGTGCACGACGTCGAGGACACCGGCGTGCACCGCACCCGGCTCGGCATGCCGGAGCGTTTCGGCTCCTGCCACACCGGCGTGGTCGAGGGTTATGCGATAGAAGGCCATGTGCCCGCCGAGCAGATCCGCAAGCTGCTGGCGGCCCGCCCCAAGGCGGTCGGCCTCGCGGTGCCCGGCATGCCGATCGGCTCGCCGGGCATGGAACAGGGACCGCGGGTCGATCCCTACTCGGTGCTGCTGGTGCGCGCCGACGGCGGCGCGTCGGTGTTCGCGCGTTATCCCGCTCGCCCGGCGGCGCAGCACTAGACCGCCTGGACAAGCACGCGGCTCAGCTGCCTGGCGCCCCGGCGGGCAATGGCGGCTGCGCCGGCCGGTCCCCTGCACGGTGGGTCGCCAGGGCTTGCTCCACGTCGTCGCGCAACGCGGTTGGCAGTGCTGTCAGGAGGCTGCCCAAAGCGGCGACGGCCGAGCCGCGCGCCTCCGCCTCCAATCCGTCCAATGCCTCGCGTAACGATGGCCACAGCGCGCGGAACTGGGTTTCCGTCGGTATGTCGCCCACGCCCAGCGCGAGAATCATTCTGCGCACGATCTCGGCGCGATAGGGCTGCAACGGCTCGCCGGGAACCGCAAAGCGCTGCTGGTCATCGGCCAGCGCGGGCAACTGCTCGAGGACCCAGCCCTTCGCCTCGGGGCTGCGATGCGTGGCAACCACCGCCAGGACCCCTGCGCGCCGCGCCAGCGGCAGGCGCTGCACGATGTCCGTCGCGAACTGCCGCAGCATCCGGCTGGCGTCCCCCTTCAGAAACCCCGCGGTGGACATCGCGTTCACCACGAAATCCATGCAGGCGAGAGGCGGCCATTTCGATGCGAGCGCGATCAGCACCTGTGCCCGCCTCTGCTGCTCGTCTGCGTCTTCCCCCATCACCCTGAAGGCAAGCCCGCCCAGCAGCGGCCCACCGAGCGCGGGCGGCAGCACCGCGGTCTGCTCCAGCAGGACCCAAAACCCTGTCCGCGAGTGAGATGCCGATATTGTTTGCATCAGCACGGTCGCGCGGTCCTCGACGGGCAGCGCATGGGCAGCTTCCGTGAAGCGCATCCACAGCGCCGCATCCTCCGAAAGCTGCAGCGCTTCCCCCCACTTCGTCAGCGGCCCGACGCGCAAGGACGCCGGCTTCAACGCATCGATGTGCTGCAGCCCCAGCAGGAAGCGATCGCGCTCGATGTCATCGTCGGGCTCGACGCCTGGCATGGTGACGAACAGATGGGAGTACTCGGTGAATAGCGCCGCCTGGGTCGCGGCGTCCAGTTCGGCGGCTTCGGCGAAGCATCGGTCGATCGACATCGCCTGCCGGACCGACCACATCGGGTGCATGACCGGGCCCGCCTGCCCGGCTGCCGCTGCCAACAGCTTCTCCGCCCTGAACCCCGCATAGAGCGCTGTCAGCTGCGCCATGCGGCGGGACCGGTCGGCCGATGGCACGTTCCCGCCGCGCAGCCAGCGGTGCAGCACCACGGCCACGAGCAGGGGCCAGTGCCCGCCTTGGAGCGCGGCCCGAGCGGTCTCGAGCATGGCATCCCAAACCACCAGACGGGACTTCGCCCCGCTCCCGGCCTCCACCACCAGATTCAGTTCATCGACCAGCTTGTTCAGCACCCATGCCTGGCAGGGTGCCGGCATGCCGTCGCTGGTGCGCAGCGCGCGGACCCGCTCGATCACGGCTAGCGCCAACCCTTCGCTCAGTTGCCCATGCCGCGCGGCGACATGAACGAGCGCCTCCAACAGGCGGCTCGCGCCCTGGGGCGGCAAGGCATCGGCCGTCGCCATCCATTGCTCGAAGCCCGCGGGCGTTGCCGGGCAGAAGGACTTCAGACACTGTCCCAGCACCAGGCCACGCATGCTTGATGGCAATTGTTCGGCCAGCGCCAGCATGCGTCGCTCCAGTTCCGGATCGCGGGGGAGCAGCGCGGCCAGCGCGACCAGCGGCCCGGCTTTCTCGGCGGCGGGCAACCGCGCGATCTGATCGATCAGTTGCACCGACAGCAACCGCGAAACGCTCCTGAAGCGCGGAATCCGCTCGACCACGCCGCGCAGCAGGATGCCGCGTTGCCGCGCCGGTTCGCCGGCGAGGCTGCCAAGCAGCCCGGCGAGCCGCTCGCTCGAATGGGTCCAGCGGATCGTGGCATACAGGCGGTCGAACCGGCGCAGTGGCGCCAGCAAGGCGCGCATGTGCCGGTCCGCGCCGGCAAGCGCGCGCCGCGACGGCGCATCGAGAAGGCCCACGATATGCATCAGGGAATCGCCGGGCAACAGGCGGATGGATGCCGTGGCGTCGGGCGCGGCGGCAGATGGAGAAGCGGACGCGGGCTGGGTGGGGATCGGCAGCATGCCCGATACGGATGGATCGGCATGCGCGGCACCCGTCCGGGTATCGGCGCCGGGCGCTGCCGGAGCAGCGGGCGAAATGGCAGAGGAAGATTGCAGGGGCATGATGGCAGGGACCGGGAGTCGGGAGTGGGAGTCGGGAGTGGGAGTCGGGAGTGGGAGTCGGGAGTGGGAGTCGGGACCGGGAGTCGGGGAGCCGGGAGCCGAGAGCCGGGAGTCGGGAGTCGTTGGGCGTGCCGGCACGCGGCACGGCCGCACTGTGATCCGGATCGCCTCCCCGCGCTTTTGGTCCCCAAGAATCCTTTCGCTTTCGGCGGCAGCGCCATGGCGTCCGCGCCGGCCCCGATGGCACGCACTCACGCGCGGCCCAAAAACAAAAAGCCCCGCCTCGATACGAGGCGGGGCTTGCTGCCCGGCTGACGCCGGTCGCGCCGACGCAGCCGCGTGGACCGAGCCTTTACAGCAGCGGCACGCCGGTCTTGCTCTGGATTTCCTCGCGGCTGACGCCCGGTGCGGTCTCGACCAGCTTCAGCCCTTCGGGCGTGACGTCCATCACGCCCAGGTCGGTGATGATCCGATCGACCACGCCCACCCCGGTCAGCGGCAGCGTGCAGGCCTCCAGGATCTTCAGGTCCTCGCTGCCGTCCTTCTTCTTGGCGGTATGTTCCATCAGCACCACCACGCGGCCGACGCCGGCCACCAGGTCCATCGCGCCGCCCATGCCCTTGACCATCTTGCCCGGGATCATCCAGTTGGCGAGGTCGCCCTTCTGGCTGACCTGCATCGCGCCAAGGATGGCCAGGTTGATATGGCCGCCGCGGATCATCGCGAACGAGTCCGCCGACGAGAAGATCGACGAGCCCGGCAGCGTGGTCACGGTCTGCTTGCCGGCATTGATCATGTCGGCGTCGACCTCTTCCTCGGTCGGGAACGGGCCGATGCCCAGCAGTCCGTTCTCCGACTGCAGCCAGACCTCGACGCCCGGCGGCACATGGTTGGCCACCAGCGTCGGCAGGCCGATGCCCAGGTTCACATAGAAGCCGTCCTGCAGCTCGCGCGCGGCGCGCGCCGCCATTTCATCACGTGTCCATGCCATGATCTGTCTCCTTGATCGTCAGGCGGCGGCACGCACGGTGCGCTGCTCGATGCGTTTCTCGGGATGGGCGTTCAGCACGAGGCGCTGCACGAAGATGCCCGGGGTGTGGATCTCGTCCGGATCGAGCTCGCCGATCTCGACGATCTGCTCGACCTCGGCGACGGTGACCTTGCCCGCCATCGCGCACATCGGGTTGAAGTTGCGCGCGGTGCGGCGGTAGATCAGGTTGCCGGCCTTGTCGGCCTTGTAGGCCTTGACCAGCGCGACGTCGGCGGTCAGGGAGCGCTCCATCACGTATTGCTCGCCGTCGAATTCGCGGATCTCCTTGCCCTCGGCCACGATGGTGCCGACGCCGGTTTTGGTGAAGAAGGCCGGGATGCCGGCGCCGCCGGCGCGCAACTTCTCGGCCAGCGTGCCCTGCGGCGTGAATTCGAGTTCGAGTTCGCCGGCCAGGTACTGGCGTTCGAATTCCTTGTTCTCGCCGACATAGGACGAGATCATCTTGCGGATCTGCCGCGTGGCCAGCAGCAGGCCCAGGCCAAAGCCGTCGACGCCGGCATTGTTCGAGAT
Organism: Cupriavidus cauae; assembly: GCF_008632125.1. Taxonomy (GTDB): domain Bacteria; phylum Pseudomonadota; class Gammaproteobacteria; order Burkholderiales; family Burkholderiaceae; genus Cupriavidus; species Cupriavidus cauae. The sequence continues at coordinate 9,651 of NZ_VWRN01000014.1, read as the reverse complement.
GCAGGTCAGCCCTTTCGCGCCGCTGTCGCGCAACGCCGCGATCAGGGCTTCCGGGATGCCGCACAGGCCGAAGCCGCCGACCGCGATGGTCTGTCCATCGCGGACCACGCCGGCAAGCGCCTCGGCGGCGCTGGCGTAGACCTTGTTCATATCGTCTCTCCTTCCTCGATGATGTTCCCGGACGAGGCGGCGACGCCGCTCGCGGGTAACGTTACAATCGCTACGGCCGCGCCGGGCGGGACCCGCGCGCCGGCCGTCGACAGCGCTCCAAAGGATACGCAAGCCCCGCGGCGGACGCCAGTACGTAGAAATACATAAGGACAATGCCTGCCATCGACTATCAGACCGCCTTCCAGCTGGCGCCGGTCGGCCTCGTGCTCTCGCGCGAGCGCAGGATCGAGGATTGCAACGACGAGGTCTGCCGCATCTTCGGCACGACGCGGGAGGCGCTGATCGGCCAGTCGTTCCAGGTACTGTACCCGACCGCCGACGAGTTCGAGCGTACCGGCGCGCGCATCGTGCCGATCATGAACGCGCGCGGGCTCTATTCCGACGAACGGATCATGAAGCGGGCCAACGGGGAATTGTTCTGGTGCCACGTCACCGGCCGCGCGCTGGACCGGCAGCAGCCGCTGGGGGCCGGCATCTGGAGCTTCGAGGACCTGTCGCAGAAGCGCCCGGTGACCGCGCAGCTGACGGCGCGCGAGCGCGATATCGCGGCCCAGCTGGTCGAGGGCAAGACCAGCAAGCAGATCGGCAAGTCGCTATCGATCAGCCCGCGCACCGTCGACATCTACCGGGCGCGCCTGATGAAGAAATACGGCGCGCATACGGCGGTGGACCTGGTGCAGCGGCTGGTCAATCATTGAGGTTGCTCCCCTCTCCGACAAGCGGGATGGGAGAAACCCACCCCGTAGCCGGGTCCCTCAGCTCTCCAGCAGCGTCCGGATCGCCGCCGGCAGCGGCACCGATTTCTCCGCCTCGTAGTCGCACCAGACCACCTTGGCGCCGCCATCGGCGAACACGGTGTCGGCGTTGGTGTCGTCGTCATCGCAGCGGCGGATTTCCGTGCGCGTCTCGAAGCTGCTGCGGCCCAGTTCGCCGGCGAAGACGCGGCATTCGATCTCGCCCGGATAGCGCAGCTGGCGGCGGAAATTCATATGGGCGTTGACGATCACCGGCCCCTGCCCGTTCTCGTCGCGGCCGTTGCAGCCCAGCGATTCGAACCACGAGATGCGCGCCTGCTCCAGGTAGCGGAAATAGACGGTGTTGTTGACGTGGCCCATCGCGTCCATGTCGCCCCAGCGGATCGGCATGCGCAGCGTGAAGACGTGTTTCATCGCGTGTGGTTCGGGGTTGCCGTGTGGTTCGGGATTGTGGATCGGGAATGTGGATCAGGGTTGCCGCGTCGCCCACGGCAGCCGGCCGTTCCCGCGCGCGGGGCGCGGGAACGGTTCACGCCCGCATCAGCGCTTGGCGATGGCCGCCTCGGCCTTGCCGACCAGGTCGGCGCCGATCTGCTTCTTCCACTTGTCGTAGACCTTGGCGGTCGCCTTGCGGAAGGCGTCATGCTCGGCGGGGCTCAGGTGCGTGACCTTGACGCCGTGGGCCTCCATCTCCTTCCACGCCGGCGCGCCCGGCTCGGCCAGGCCCTTGCGGGCCAGCGCCACTTCCTGCTTGCCGGCATCGATCGCCGCCTGCCGCACGATCTCGCGATCGGCCGGCGTCCAGCTTTCCCAGATCTGCTTGTTGACCACGAAGATCAACGGATCGGCGACATAGCCCCAGGTCGTCACGAACTTCTGGCCAACGGTGTACAGCTTGGCGGCGGCAAACACCGACTGCGGGTTCTCCTGGCCATCGACCGCGCCCGAGGCCATCGCCGGCTGCGCGTCGGCCCAGCTCATCTGGGTCGGATTGGCACCCAGCGCGTTGAACGTGTCGATATACAGCGGCGAGCCGACGACCCGCAGCTTCAGGCCCTTCAGGTCCTCGGGCTTGCGGATCTCGCGCTTGGAGTTCGACACCTCGCGGAAGCCGTTCTCGCCCCAGGCCAGCGGCACCACGCCGGCCTTCTCCAGCGTGGCGAACAGCTGCTTGCCGACCTCGCCCTGCGTCAGCGCGTCGAGCGCCTTGTAGTCGGGCATCAGGAACGGCAGCGAGAACAGGTTCAGCTCGCGCACCTGCGGCGACCAGTTGATGGTCGAGCCGATCGCCATGTCGATCACGCCCTGGCGGATCGCCGAGAATTCGCGGGTCTGGTCGCCGGCCACCAGCGAGGTGCCCGGATAGAGCTTGATATTGATGCGGCCGTTGGTGCGCTGGCGGACCAGGTCGGCCCAGATCTCGCCGCCCTTGCCCCAGGGAAAGGCCGGGCCGAGCACCAGCGACATCTTGTATTCGGACTTGTAGGTCTGCGCCATCGCACCGGCGGGCGCGAGCGCGGCGGCGGCGATGGTGGCGGCCATCGACAGCATCAGGACACGGCGTTTCATGAGTCAGTTCTCCTCTCGGGAATCGTTATTTGGACTGAATGGACCGAAGATCAAGCAGAAATACGGGGGCGGCAGCGAACCTCGCTACTCAATAACCGAGCTTCGCCGGCAGCCATGTCGCCAGTGGCGGGAACGCCAGCACCAGCAGCATCGCGCCGAACATCGCCAGCAGCATCCACACCACCCACGGCACGGTCTCTTCCATGCGCACCCGGGCGATCCGGCAAGATACCATCAGGTTCACCGCCAGCGGCGGCGTGAACTGGCCGAGCGCGACCTTGAGCGTCAGCACCACGCCGAACCACACCGGATCCCACTGGAAGGCATTGGCGATCGGCAGCAGCAGCGGCACGAAGATCAGGAAGATCGAGATGCCGTCAAGGAACATGCCGACCGTGATCAGCAGCAGCACGATCAGCGTCAGCACGCCGTATTCGCCGACACCGGAATTGGCGATGGCATGCGCCAGGGGATCGATCACGCCCAGCGTCGACAGCGCGTAGGCGAAGATGCCGGCCAGCGCCACCACCAGCAGGATCACCGACGAGGTCTCGGCGGCCTCGCGGAAGATCACGTACAGGTCGCGCAGGCCGATCGAGCGGTAGACCACCATGCCGACGAACAGGCCGTAGACCACCGCGACAACCGCGGCCTCGGTGGGCGTGAACCAGCCCGCGCGCATGCCGCCCAGGATCAGCACCGGCGCGAACAGTCCCCAGGCCGCCTCGCGCAGGCTTCGCCAGAACGGCGGCCGCGGCAGCGAGGCCTCGGCCGCGCCCATCCTGTGCTTGCGCGCCAGCCAGACCGCCGGCACGATCAGCGCGATGCCGGCCAGCACGCCGGGAATCATGCCGGCGGCAAACAGCGCCGGCACCGAGGCACCGGGCACCAGCACGCTGTAGACGATGAAGGCGACCGACGGCGGAATCAGGATGTCGGTGGCCGCGGCGGCGCCGACCACGGCGGCGCTGAACGAGCCCGGATAGCCGGCGCGCGACATCGCGGCGATCATCACGCCGCCGACCGCGGCGGCGTTGGCCGGCCCCGAGCCGGAAATCCCGCCGAGGAACATCGCCACCAGGATCGCCACCAGCGGCAGCATGCCGGGCCCGCGTCCGACCACGGCGATCGCCAGCGTGACCAGCCGCTGCGCGACGCCGGAGCGGTCGAAGATCGAGCCGACCAGCACGAACATCGGAATCGCCAGCAACGGGTACTTGGCCAGGCCCGCGTAGAAGTTCTGCGGCACCGCCAGCAGGCCGAACATCTGCGTGTCGAGATTGGACAGCCCGATCGCCGCCAGGCCGCCGAGGCCGAGCGCGACGCCGATCGGCACGCCGAGCAGCATCAGCACGATGAAGACGGCAAACAGCACGATGGCGATCAGCGTCATGGCTGGCGCTCCCCGCCGTCCTGCACGCGCTGCGCATGCAGAGCCTTCAGCGCCCGCAGGTTGCGGCCGGCCAGCGCCAGCGCACGCAGCGCGATGCAGGCCGACAGCAGCGGCAGCCAGACCGAGTACCACCAGCTGGGCACGCCGATGCCCGGCGAGGTCTCGCCGTAGGTGTATTCGTCCCAGGTGATACGCGCGCCGAGCACCGCCAGCGCGACGAACATGATGGCGACGGCGACCGCCGACACCACCGCCAGCCGGCGCTGGCGTGCCTCGCTGCCGCGCTCGAAGAAGAATTCGATGCGGATATGCCGGTCGCGCGCGACCGCGGCGCTGCCGCCGACCAGCGCCAGCACGATCATCAGGAAGACCGAGAATTCCTCGGTCCAGGCGAACGACTCATCGGTCAGATAGCGCACCGCGACGTTGGCGAACGTGATGATCACCAGCAGCATCATCACGACGATGCCGATCCAGTCTTCGATGCGGGGGCTGATGCGGAATTCGGCATCCGCTGCCTGGTCCACGGGTTCGGTGATCAAGGCCGAATCGACCGCGTGCTGTGGCGCGGCGTCGCGCCGTGCCTGCTCTTGCTGCTCCATCTCCCCGGCCTCCGGTCCGGTCTGCCGGGCCTGCAGGACCGCGGCAGCTGCTGCATGACGCCTTGGCGGCGTACTTTTGTGAATGCCTTGTCGTCGCCGACGCTGTCGCTGGCGTTCCCTCACGCACGGGGCATGGTCGCAGCGATCGGGCGCAGCTAATTAAAGGCTTATGGAATCGGCACCAGCGAATTATGCCCACACTGGCGATGGGCGGACACCTCCAATACCCTAGGGGATCGGCAGCGGCATGCAGGTGGCCAGGCGTCGGCCGTGGCGCCCGAGGGGACCGGATAAGCCCCGGGCTGGAAGGCCCGCCCCGCTTCTGGCGGGAGTCGGGCACAGGCGAACGCCGTCGGGCGCGCTCGCCGGATCGTGATGATTCGATATCGGCGGCGCGCGCGGCTGGCTTTATACCATACCGTCGTCGGCGGTGATCACGGCGCCGTTGATGAACTGCGACTGGTCCGAAGCCAGCAGCAGCAACAGGCCGTCGAGGTCTTCCGGCTTGCCGAGCCGCTTGCGCGGCAGCAGCTGGATCAGCTTCTGGCCGGCATCGGTGTCCCAGTGATGGTGATTGATATCGGTGTCGATATAGCCCGGGCAGATCGCGTTGACGTTGATGCCGTAGCGGGCCCACTCGAGCGCCATCGCCTTGGTCATGTGGACCACCGCGGCCTTGCTCATGCAGTAGACGCCGATCTGCGACAGCACCTTCAGCCCCGCCACCGAGGCGATATTGATGATGCGCGACTGCGGCAACGGCGTGCCGTTGCGCTCGGCGCCCTTGGACCGCGCGATCATCCGCTTGGCCACTTCCTGCGCCACGAAGAAGGCGCCGCGGGTATTGGTGTCGAAGACGAAGTCGAAGTCCTCGGCGGTGACATCGGTCAGCCGCTGCGTGGTCGACACGCCCGAGTTGTTGACGACGATGTCGATCGCCCCCGCCTCGGTCTCGGCATGCGCCACCGCGGCGCGAATGCTGTCGGGGTCGGTCACGTCGAGCCGCACCACATGCGCGCTGCCGCCGTCGGCTTCGATCGCCGCGCGCAGCTCCTTGAGCCGTTCGGCGCGGCGCGAGGCCAGCACCACCTTGGCGCCGGCGGCCGACAGGACCTGCGCGAAGCGCATGCCCAGTCCGCTCGACGCACCGGTCACCATCGCGACCTTCCCTTCGAGATTGATCGACAAACCCATATGGACCTCTGCAGTGGAACGCGCCGCGGCTGGCGCCGTCATGCGCGTTCGATGGCTGCCCCGTTGCGTGGGAAAACGGAGGCAGTATATTAAAAAACGAACGATCGTTCCAAAAAATTGCTTGCCTGTGGGTGTCGAGTCCCGGACAATGCCGGAGATTCTAAGAACTCGGGCACAAAAAGGAAACAGCGAGGCGACAGCGTGCGAGCGAAACACCGCGCGCCGATCCATCGCGATCCAGCAGAAGAGCCGATCACAAGCAGCCGGACCACGCGTCAATCCGCAGCATTCCGTCCCCCGCCTGCCGGCCCCATGCCATCCTTGCCGACCTTGCCGTCGCCCGGTTCCGGCGACACAGGCCATCCCGGATCACCGCTTCCCCATACACAAGTACGCAGCAACAAAAGAGGGTTAGAGACAATGGACCAGCAGCAGCTCGTGGAGCAGTTCGGCCCCCGCGAATCCATGGAATACGATGTCGTCATCGTCGGCGGCGGTCCCGCCGGCCTGGCGACGGCCATCCGCCTGAAACAGCTGGCGCAGGACAATGGCAGCGAAGTCAATGTCTGCGTGCTGGAGAAGGGCTCGGAGCCCGGCGCCCACATCCTGTCGGGCGCGATCATGGACCCGCGCGCGCTGAACGAACTGCTGCCGAACTGGAAGGAACTGGGCGCGCCGCTGAACCAGCCGGTCACCGAGGACCAGTTCCTGTTCCTGAACGAGACCGGCTCGCGCGGCACGCCGCCGGCGCTGCTGCCCGAGTGCTTCCATAACGAAGGCAACTACATCGTCAGCCTGTCGAACTTCGTGCGCTGGCTCGGCCAGCAGGCCGAGGCGCTGGGCGTGGAGATCTTCCCGGGCTTCCCGGCCGCCGAGGTGCTGTACAACGAGGACGGCTCGGTCAAGGGCGTGGCCACCGGCAACCTCGGCATCGGCAAGGATGGCGAGCCCACCGACAACTTCCAGCTCGGCATGGAGCTGCACGCGAAGTACACGATCTTCGCCGAAGGCTCGCGCGGCCATCTGGGCAAGCAGCTGATCGAACGTTTCCGCCTCGACGCCGGCAAGGACCCGCAGAGCTACGGCATCGGCCTGAAGGAGCTGTGGGAGATCGACCCGGCCAAGCACAAGCCCGGCCTGGTGGTCCATACCGCGGGCTGGCCGCTGGACCCGGCGACCTACGGCGGCTCCTTCCTCTATCACATGGAGGACAACAAGGTCGCGGTGGGCTTCGTCGTGGGCCTGGACTACACCAACCCGTGGCTGTCGCCGTTCGAGGAATTCCAGCGCTTCAAGACCCATCCGGAGATCCGCCAGTACTTCGAGGGCGGCAAGCGGATCGGCTACGGCGCGCGCGCGATCACGGCGGGCGGCCTGCTGTCGCTGCCCAAGACGATCTTCCCGGGCGGCGCGCTGGTGGGCTGCGACGCGGGCTATCTGAACGCCTCGCGCATCAAGGGCAGCCACGCCGCGATCAAGACCGGCATGCTGGCCGCCGAGGCCGCCTTCGAGGCGCTGCAGGCCGGCCGCCAGCACGACGAGCTGACCGCCTATCCCGCCGCGTTCGAGAACAGCTGGCTGTACAAGGAGCTGCTGCAGGCGAAGAACTTCAAGCAGTGGTTCAAGAAGGGTCGCACCACCGCCACGCTGATGACCGGCATCGAGCAATGGCTGCTGCCCAAGCTCGGCATCCGCAACCCGCCGTGGACGCTGCACCGCGAGAAGCCGGACCACGTCTACCTGAAGCCGGCCGCCGAATGCCAGCAGATCGTCTATCCGAAGCCGGACGGCAAGCTGACCTTCGATCGCCTCAGCTCGGTGTTCATCAGCAACACCAACCATGAGGAAAACCAGCCCGCTCACCTGACGCTGAAGGATGCGAGCGTGCCGGTGCAGATCAACCTGGACAAGTACGCTGGCCCCGAAAGCCGCTATTGCCCGGCGGGCGTGTACGAGTTCGTCGCCGACGAGGAACGCGGCGGGCAGCGCCTGCAGATCAACGCCCAAAACTGCGTCCACTGCAAGACCTGCGATATCAAGGACCCGACCCAGAACATCGTCTGGGTGACGCCGGAAGGCGGCGGCGGTCCGAACTACGTGGGGATGTAAGCAGCCTTCCGCGGCTGTCGTTCCCCCCTCTCCCACACGGTGGGAGAGGGGTCGGGGGAGAGGGCAAACACCCTCCGCAATCGCGAACGCCGCCATCCCGCGAGCGCCGGGCCCTCTCCCCAGCCCTCTCCCACGCGATGGGAGAGGATCCATTCCTCCCTACACCGGCATCCTCGCCGCCGCCAGCAGCTGCTCGTAGATATAGCAGTGCAATAGCGCGGCCTCCCTTTCCCCCAGCAGGTCGAACGCCACACCGAACGCCGGAAACTCGGCGTCGCCGTCGTCGCGCGCGGGATTGCGCGCCCACGCGTCGACCGTGATCTCGCTGTCGGTGCCCACCGTCCGCAGCACGAACCGCAGCTGCAGGCGCGTGCCGGGCGCGGGCAGCGGCGCGGCGGTCTGCACCAGCGCGCCGCCGGCGCTCAGATCCGACAGCACCGCCAGCCGCGGCGGGCTCGCCGTGTCGCCGTCCTGATGCATCAGCTGTGCCGCCAGCCGGGTCTGCACGCGCGGACTGCTGCGCACCGGCACCTGCTGTACCTCGGTCGGAACGGACAGCACCAGATAGCGGAACGGGCTGCGGCACACCGCGGTCACCGTGCAGTGGAAGCTGTAGATCGAGCGCCCGGTAAAGCCGCGCAGCAGCACCTCCTCGCCCGCCTGGAAGGTGGCATCCTTGCCGCCGAACTGCGGCCAGCTGACGAACAGCCCCTGGTCGATAAAGCCGATCAGCCGGCTCGCCGCGGCGCGGCCGCCATCGTCGGGCGCCTTGATCTGCAGCAGCGTGCCGACCTGCAGCCCGAGTGGGCCCGACGCGTGCGCGGGCACCGCGTCCGCCGGCGCGGCGTCGTCGGCCGGCAGCGAGACGGGCAGCGGATCGGGCCGGCATACCGAGCCGTGGCGAAAGACCAGCGCAACGTCGCGGCCGTCGGCAAGTACCTTGCCGCTGCCGAGCAGCAGGTTGCCCTGCCCGTCCAGCAGCGACCAGGGCAAGGGCTGGCCGACCGGCAGGTCGTTCGGTGTCAGAGGAATCATGGGCATCCCAATCTCAATGCCCACCGGCGTGGGCGACAGTGCGGAGGCGGCCGCCGGGCCGCGGCCGCGCCTTCCCGATTCCACAGCTATCGGCGCCACGCCCCAAAGGTTTAGCAACCCCCTACCTAAGGGGGATAGCGGAACGATTGGCGGGGCGGATGGCGGCGGCGCGGACGGCGGCACGGCTGGAACCGGCGGCCCGTCACCGCACCTTGACGCCGGCGCCGACTGCGGCGCGCAAGGCGGGACGGAGCGGGGCACGGCACGCACCGGCGGCCCGTCGCCGCACCTTGACGCCGGCGCCGACAGCGGCGCGCAAGGCGGGACGGAGCGGGCACGGCGCGCACCGGCGGCCCGTCGTCCGCGCCTTGACGTCGGCGCAAAGGCGGGCCAAAATCGCGCAAAGCTGTCTGACAGCCTTACAGATTTATGCAACGGGCCGGCTTGACGCCGATCCTCCCGTATTCACAAGCCCCGCACAAGCCGCCGGAACGCTCCGCTTGGAACCGCTGACCCGCCCCTCCTCCCTGGCTTCGCGCATCGCCGACGCGATCCGCGCCGATATCGGCGCCGGCCGCTTCGTCGCCGGCGCCCGCCTGCCGGCCGAGTCCGCGCTGGCGACGGCGTTCGGCGTCAGCCGGCCGATCGTGCGCGAGGCCATCGCGCAACTGAAGGCCGACGGCGTGCTGGTCACGCGCAAGGGGTCCGGGGCCTACGTCTCCGACACGCCCGGCGGACAGGTCTGGCGGCTGCGCGGCGATGGCGCCGGCGCGGACGGCGGCCCGGGCGCCGCGCCGACGCTGGCGGAGCTGTTCGAACTGCG
>NZ_VWRN01000013.1 GCF_008632125.1 Cupriavidus cauae | reverse complement strand
ATCAATAAACGAGAATCGTTATCGTATTCTACAGTGAGGGGGCTTGGCCCCACCCGTCGGCGCCGCATCGAGATCGGCGGCATATGCCTCCCGGGAATGACGGGCACCGCGCCGGAGCCAAAGCGCCATAGACGATCAGCAGCACCGACGGCGGAATCAGGATGCCGAGGCAGCCGCCCGCGGTGACCGCGCCCGCCGACAGCGACGCGCTATAGCCGGCGCGCAGCATCGCCGGCAGCGCCAGCAGCCCCATCAGCGTGACCACCGCGCCGACGATGCCGGTCGCCGTCGCGAACACGGCGCAGGTGATCACCGTGGCGACGGCCAGCGAGCCCGGCAGCCAGGCCAGCGCCAGATGCAGGCTGCGGAACAGCCGCTCGATCAGGTTGGCGCGCTCGACCAGGTAGCCCATGAAGACGAACAGCGGCACCGAGATCAGCACGTCGTTGGTCATCACCGCATAGGTCCGCTGCACCATCAGGTCCAGCGTCTGCTGCACGGCGATGTTCGGATCGGCATGGCGATAGGCGAGCCAGGCGAACAGCACGCCCATGCCCATCAGCGTGAACGCGGTCGGAAAGCCGAGCATGATCGCGGCGACGATCAACGCCAGCATCAGCAGGCCGAGATGGCCATTGGTCCATTCCGAAGGCGACGGCATCAGGATGAAGACCGCCGCGACGATCAGCACCATCAGCGTGGCGCCGAACCACAGTTCCTTTCTCATCGCGGCGCTCCGTCGGTTTCGCGCGCTGGCTTGTGTTCGCGGTCGTCGCGATCGTCGCGATCGTCGCGCAGGCCGCGTGGATCGAGACGATCGCGCGGATCGCCCGGGCCCGCATCGGGCGCAGGCGCATCGCGTCGGTCGGTTGCATCGCGGCCGCCGCCCTCATCGCGTTGATTCCGTTCAACGCTTTCATCGGCACCATCGCGCTCATTTCGCTCGTCCCGCGCTGCGCCACCCTCCGCGACCGCCGGCGTCGCCACCGTCCCCGCCGCGGCTTCGGCGCTGACCATCTGCTTGAGCTTGTCCACGTCGACTTCCTCGACGTCGCCCTCGCGCATCGGCCAATGGCCGCGCTTCAGGCAGATCACGCAGCGGATCGTCTCGGCCACCCCCTGCAGCAACAGCAGGGCGCCCGCGACCGGAATCACCGCCTTGAACGGATAGATCGGCGGACCGTCGGCCGCGATCGACGAGTGCTCGTTCTGCGCCAGCGAGACCTCGAAGAAATCGATGCCGGCCCAGGCCAGCGCGATCACGCCGGGGAAGAAGAAGGCCAGATACAGCACCAGGTCGATGCCGGCCTGCGCGCGCGGCGGCAGGAAGCCATAGAGGATGTCGCCGCGTACATGCCCGCGCTTGGCGAGCGTATAGGCGCCGGCCAGCATGAACAGCGCGCCGTACAGCATGTTGCTGGCGTCGAACACCCAGGCGTGCGGTGCCGACAGGGCATAGCGCGAGAACACCTCGTAGCTGATCATCAACGTCAACGCGACGATCAGCCACGAGGCGGCCTGACCGATCAGGGTGCTGATCCTGTCGATCGCAAGCAGCAGGGATTGCACGATCGCGCCCCGCTGGTCAGCTGCGCTTGCTGAAGTAGTGCGTGGCGGCCATCCGGTAATCGACGTTGGTGTCGTTCTGCCAGCGGGTGCTGCGCTGCGCGAACGCCTTCATCGAGTCGTTGACCTTCTTGAACATCGGGTTTTCCTTTTCCTTGCGCGCCACCACTTCGTCCCAGATCTTCAGCTGCGCCTGCAGCACCGAATTGGGCGTCGCGTAGAACTTCACGCCCTGCTGCTGCAGCGCCTGATAGTCCTTCGAGTAGCGGTCGATCGCCTTCATCGACATGTCGGCCGATGCCGCATCCACCGCGTTGGCGATCAGCGCGCGCAGCTTGGGCGGCAGCGCGTCGTAGCGCTTCTTGTTGAACAGGATCTCGAACTGTTCCGAGCACTGGTGGAAGCTGCGCAGCATGCAGACCTTGGACACGTCCTGGAACCCCAGCGCGCGATCGGAGCTGGCGTTGTTGAACTCGGCCGCGTCCAGCAGGCCGCGGTCCAGCGCCGGCACGATCTCGGCCCCGGGCAGCGCGTTGACCGCGGCGCCCAGCCCCGTGAAGATGTCGATCGACAGGCCGACCGTGCGGAACTTCAGGCCTTTGAAGTCCTCCGGCTTGGTGATCGGCTTCTTGAACCAGCCGAGCGGCTGCGTCGGCATCGGTCCGTACAGGAAGGACACCACGTCCAGGTTCAGGCTGCGGTAGATCTCCTGCTGCAGCTCCTTGCCGCCGCCGTATTTGTGCCAGGCCAGCAGCATGTTCGGGTCCATGCCCCAGGCCGGTCCCGAACCCCACAGCGCCAGCGCGGAGTTCTTGCCATACCAGTAGGCGATCACGCCGTGGCCGCCGTCGAGCGTGCCCTTGCTGACCGCGTCGATCAGATCGAACGCCTTGACCACCGCGCCGGCCGGCAGCAGTTCGATCTTCAGCTCGCCGCCCGACATGTCGTTGACCTTGGCGACGAAGTCGCCGGCGAACTCGTGAAAGATGTCCTTGCTGGGCCAGGTGCTTTGCCAGCGCATCGTGATCGGACCCTGGGCCTTGACGATCGCCGGAAATCCCAGCGCCGTTGCACCGACCGCAGCCCCCGCCCCGCCCAGAAATCCCCGTCGCGATACCGCACCGCGCTTGTTTTTCGCTGCCATGCTGTCTTCCCCCTTGCTGCTGTTGACGACACCGGAGGCAGCGCCGCGAGTGCGCCAGCCTCGAACCGTTGATGCGACGTCTGGAATTGCGATGCGGTGGCCGGCCCGGTGGCGACTCTGCCGAATTGGAAGGGGGCGGCGTGCAAGTGGTTTGTAATTGACTTCATGTTAGGAATTGCAACCAAGCGCAACAATGTAGGGATTACCCGTGACGGATCGGCCCTGTCATCGCGTGCCGATCGCAGGCCAGCGACATGTCTGCTGCTTGTCTGCGCCATGTCTACCGCATGTCTGGCGAAGGCCGTGGTGCGGTCCTCCCGATGAAGGCGAAGCGGCCGGATTAGCATGACCTTTCGGCCACTTCGATGGTCGAAGCGGCTACAGTAACGAGGACCGGCCATCGCGCCATTTTTTCGCCAGGAGCCATCGCATGCCCGACCCATCAAATCAGCCCAGCCCGGCGAACCCGGCGACTCCAACCAGCCACGCCAACCAGAAGATCCAGTTCCCGGGCCATGACGGTCAGCCGCTGGCGGGCCGCCTCGACATGCCGGCTGGCCCGGTCAAGGCCTACGCGCTGTTCGCGCATTGCTTCACCTGCGGCAAGGATGTGGTGGCGGCCAGCCGCATCGCGCAGGCCCTGACGCAGCACGGCATCGCGGTGCTGCGCTTCGACTTCACCGGCCTGGGCGGCAGCGGCGGCGATTTCGCCAACACCAATTTCTCGTCGAACGTGGCCGACCTGCATGCGGCCGCCGACTACATGCGCCAGCATCTGCAGGCGCCGGCGCTGCTGATCGGCCATAGCCTGGGCGGCGCCGCCGTGCTGGCGGCGGCCGACGGCATTCCCGAGGCAAAGGCGGTGGCCACCATCGCCGCGCCGAGCGATCCCTCGCACGTGGTCGGCCTGCTGCGCGAGCACGCCGAGACCATCGCCGCCAACGGCGAAGCCGAGGTACAACTGGCGGGACGACCGTTCCGCATCCGCAAGCAGTTTCTCGACGACGTCGCCGAGCAGACGCTGCTCGCCAAGGTGTCGCAGCTGCGGCGCGCGCTGCTGGTGATGCATTCCCCGGTCGACGAGACCGTCGGCATCGACAATGCGAGCCAGCTGTTCATCGCCGCCCGCCATCCGAAGAGCTTCGTCTCGCTGGACCATGCCGATCACCTGCTGACCCGGCGCGAGGACGCGACCTATGTCGCCAACACCATCGCCGCCTGGAGCCAGCGCTACCTCGGCATCGACGCGGCCACGCTGCCGGCCGCCGCGGTCGAGGAAGGGCTGGTGCGGGTCGAGGAGAACCATGCCGGCAAGTTCCAGCAGCAGGTCACGGTCGGCAAGCACCGGCTGCTGGCCGACGAGCCGGTCTCGTTCGGCGGCCTGAACGGCGGGCCGGCCCCCTACGACCTGCTGCTGGCGGCGCTGGGCGCCTGCACCTCGATGACGATCCGGATGGTGGCCGAGCGCAAGGGCTGGCCGCTGGAACACATCAGCGTGTCACTGAGGCACGAGAAGATCCATGCCGCGGACTGCGCGGAATGCGACACGCGCGACGGCAAGGTCGACTGGATCGAGCGCGAGGTCACGCTGCGGGGGCCGCTCGACGCGCAGCAGCGCGAGGCCTTGCTGGCCATCGCCGACAAGTGCCCGGTGCACCGAACCTTGCATTCGGAGGTGGTGGTGCGCACGCGCGCCGCGCCGGAGCAAGGGACGGGCGAACCGGCCATGGGCCCGGGCGGGGCGGGCGCGAGCCCGGCGGGCAAGGCGCCTGGCGGCTGATCGGGCCTTGGCTGCCGGCCAGTGCCGGCCCGGGCTGTTCGTCGCCTCGGCGTGCCGCCGCCACCCGAAGTCATTGTCAATTTGTGGAGATCGCCTGTGCAAACCGATGCAAATCCGACCAACAAGGCCGACAGGACGACGCCCGGCGCGACCCCCGGCGCGACCACCAGCGCGACCCCCGGCGGCGGTGCCGCCATCCCGGCCACGCTGATTCCCGGCGACGGCATCGGCCCGGAAATCATGGACGCCACCTTGCAGGTGCTGGACGCGCTGGGCGCGCCGTTCGCCTGGGAAACGCAGCAGGCCGGCATGGCGGCGCTGGAGACCAGCGGCGACCCGCTGCCCGAGGCCACGCTGGACAGCATCCGCCGCACCGGGCTGGCGCTGAAGGGGCCGCTGACCACGCCGGTGGGCGGGGGCTTCCGCTCGGTCAATGTCCGGCTGCGGGAGCTGTTCCAGCTGTACGCCAACGTGCGGCCGGCGCGCACGCTGGTGCCGGGCCGCTATCAGGACATCGACCTGGTGCTGGTGCGCGAGAACGTCGGCGGCTTCTATGTCGCGCACGACTACTACATTGCCGTCGGCGACGATCCGCGCGCGGTGGCGGTGTCCACCGGCACCAATACGCGCGCCGATTGCCTGCGCATCGCCCGCTTCGCCTTCGAATACGCGCTGCGCAATGGCCGCAGGAAGGTCACCGTGGTCCATAAGGCCAACATCCTGAAGGCGCTGACCGGCATCTTCCTGGAGGCCGCGCGCGAGGTGGCGGCCGATTATGCGGGGCGGGTCGAGATGGAGGACCGCATCGTCGATGCCTGCGCGATGCAGCTGGTGCTGGACCCGTGGAAGTTCGACGTGCTGCTGTGCACCAACCTGTTCGGCGACATCCTGTCCGACCAGATCGCGGGACTGGTCGGTGGGCTGGGGCTGGCGCCGGGCGCCAATATCGGCGAGCACGCGGCGGTCTTCGAGGCCGTGCACGGCTCCGCGCCGGACATCGCGGGCAAGGGCGTGGCCAATCCGGTCGCGCTGATGCTGGCGGCCGGACTGATGCTCGACCATGTCGGCCGCCAGGACCTGGCGCAGCGGATGCGCACCGCGATCGACCGGACGCTGAACGAGGACAACATCCGCACCGGCGACCTGAAGGGCAAGGCCAGCACGCGCGAGTTTGCGGACGCGGTGGTGCGGCGGTTGGCGTGAGGTGGCCGGGGGCGAGACGGCTCGGGTGAGGCGGCTCGGGTGAGGCGGCTCGGGTGAGACGGCTCGGGTGAGGCGGCTCGGGTGAGACGGCTCGGGTGAGGCGGCTCGGGTGAGGCGGCTCGGGTGAGGCGGCTCGGGTGAGACGGCTCGGGTGAGGCGGCTCGGGTGAGGCGGCTCGGGTGAGGCGGCTCGGGTGAGGCGGCTCGGGTGAGACGGCTCGGGTGCGGCCGCTGAGGTGGCCAGCCGCGTTGGAGCCGGGATGAGGCGGCCCGGGTCCGGGGGGAGGCCGGTGACGCGAAGCGGTCTGCATTGACAAAGAAAGCGCCGTTCTATACGGTGCACGGTCGCCTCGCGCCCGGCTGCATCCGCCCGCCGCGCCCGCGACCCGCCGATCCGCTGACCCATCACCGATGCCCCGTAAAGCCGCCCAGGTTTCCGAAGCCGACAAGCATGCCGCCGAGGGCGGCGCGGTAGCGGTGGATCGCGCGCTGTTCCTGCTGCGCGCGTTCCGGCTCGGCGATACCGCGCTGACGCTGGCCGAGCTGGCGCAGCGTTCCGGCCTCTACAAAAGTACGCTGCTGCGGCTGCTCGCCTCGCTCGAGCATGCGCGGCTGGTCGTGCGGCATGCCGACGGCCGCTACGGCCTCGGCCCCGAGGTCGCGCGCCTGCACGCGGTCTATGCCGCGTCGTTCTCGCTGGAGACGGCCGTGATGCCGGTGCTGCGCCAGCTGGTGCAGGACACCCGCGAGAGCGCCGCCTTCCATGTCGAGCAGGGCGAGCACCGGCTATGCCTCTATCGCGTCGATTCCCCGCAGCCGGTGCGTGACCATGCCCGCGCCGGCGATCTGCTGCCGCGCAACCGCGGCGCTGGCGGGCGCGTGCTGCGCGCCTTCGCCGGCGCGCGCGGCCAGCTGTACGACACCATTCGCCGCGAGGGCGTGGCGACGCTGGTCGGTGACCGCGTGCCCGATATCGCCGGCGTGTCGGCCCCGGTGTTCGGCCCCGGCGGCGAACTGCGCGGCGCGCTGACGCTGACCTGCCCGGCCTCGCGCTATCGGCCCGATTTCCGCACCGACGTGCTGCGCGCCGCGCGCGCGCTGACCGAAACGCTGGGCGGCAGCTTCCCCTTCGACGACTGAGCGTGCGTCGGCCGGCTGGCGGCACGCCGAGGCTGCCGCCAGCCCATGCCCGACTCAAGGGGGATGCCCGGTGCCGGTGCGACGGCTATCATCAAAGGTTTTTGGGACGAGCGGCCGTGCCGCCGGGGCATATGCAACGCGGCATTTTCCGAGGGATACCGTGCAGCTAGACCAGCACAGCATTGTGATCGTCATGATGGTAGTGTTTTCCAGCACGCTGCTGATCTCGACGGGCCTTGTGTTCGCGCTGATCCGCACCGATGCCGGCCGCCTATGGGCCGGCGGCCATCTGGTGCTGTCCGCCGGCGGCCTGGCGCTGACGATCAACGCCGCCACGGTGCATCTGGTCGAAGTGGGCGCGGTGGCGGTGATGGTCTATCTGGCCGGCAAGCTGACGATCTATTGCGGCGTGCGCGTGCATCAGGGTTTGCCCGGATTCACCCGCATGCAGGGCGCCGCCGTGGTGGTCACCGTCGCCGCGGCGCTCGATGCGCTGACCGGACCCCATCCGGTACTGCAGCTGCATCGCGTCGCCTATGTCGCGCTGGCGCTGCTGTCGCTGACGACGATCCTCGTGCTGCTGCGCTCGCGCGTGCGCCATAGCGAGATCGGGCTGCCGCTGGTGCTGCTGGCGAGCGCGGTGCAGCTGTGCGCGCAGCTCTATGGCGCGTCCGCGGCCTGGCAGGCCGACAATGCGATTTCCGCGTCGCCGTTCAACGCGGCCAATCTGACCCACGACGCCACCTACAACGCCGTGGTGGTGCTCGCCCCGCTGGTGGCGACGCTGCTCGGGCTGTTCGGCTTCACCGTGATGGCGCTGGAGCAGGTGATCGCCAACAAGGAACGCGGCGCCCGCATCGACGGGCTGACCGGCCTGCTGAACCGCGCCGCGCTCGACAATGCCGCCAGCCGGCTGATCGTGTCCGCGCTGCGCAACCGGCAGGCGGTCGCCTGCCTGGTCATCGACGTCGATCATTTCAAGCAGGTCAACGACCGCAGCGGGCATCGCGCCGGCGATGCCGTGCTGCAGGCGATCGCCGAGGCGCTGGACAACTCGCGCCGCGCCTCCGATGTGGCCGGCCGCTACGGCGGCGAGGAATTCTGCGTGCTGTGTCCCCATACCGACGAGCATCAGGCCACCGCGCTGGCCCGGCGGATCCTGCGCAAGGTGCGCGCGATTCCGCTGCCCGGGCCCGCGGGCAAGTTCGCCAGCGTCAGCATCGGCGTGGCGCAGCTGCGCGACGACGGTTCCGATTCGGTGGGACTGTGGCAGCAATTGTTCGGCAACGCCGACCGGGCGCTGTACGAAGCGAAGCGGCGCGGGCGGGATCGCTACGTGCTGGCGTCCACGCTGGAGCGGGAGGAGGCGATCGCCGCGGCGGCGGAAATGGAGCGGGCGTCCGCATCGGACTCCGCGATGGCATCGGTCATGGACGCCGATGCGCAGTCCGATCCCGCGCTGGCGGCCGATCTTCCTGGCGACACGCGCTGACCCGCCGGCCGCGACGCTTTGCAACGCACTAGTGCTTTCCGTCCGGCCGCCCACCCGACCGCTCACTCGACCGCTCACCCGACCTCTCGCCTGACAGCTCACCCGACCGTTCAGCCCTGCGACTGCCGGGGCGACACCGCCTCCGGCACATCCCGCGGCGGGTGCCCGTCATAGGTCCAGATGAACTCTCGCGGCATCGGTCCCTTGTTGCGGCCGCCTTGCTCCGTCTGCTCCCACGCGTGCGCCAGGATGCCGACCGAGCGCGACAGGCAGAACAGCCCGCGCGCCAGCGGCGGCGGGAAACCGAGCTCGGCGTAGATCACCGCGGTGGCGCCGTCGATATTCATCGGCACCGGCCGCGACCGGCCCGCGCCGAGCTCGACCTCCACCGCGCGCGCGATCGCGGCGAACCGCCCGCCGACCACGCCGTCGGCGGCGGCCTGGTCGACCAGTTCGAGCAGCCGCGGCGCGCGCGGATCGACCGGATGGAAGCGATGGCCGAACCCCGAGACGTACTTGCCGTGCAGCTCGCGCCAGGCCTGCAGGCCCCCGCGCACCGCTTCCGGCAGCGCGAGTCCCGCGTCGGCGCGCGCCGCGATATCCAGGTAGAGTGCGACCGCCTGCTCGCCGGCGCCGCCGTGCACGTCGCCGAGCAGATTGACGGCCGACGCCATCGCATTGTTCAGGCCCACGCCGCAGGTCGCCGCCATGCGCGCCACCGCGATGCTGGGCGCTTGCGGCCCATGGTCGACCGCGGACATCAGCGCGGCGTCGAGCAGGGCGGCCTGGCCCGGCGGCGGCAGTTCGCCGCGCAGCATCAGCCAGATCATCTGGGCGAACGAGACACGCCCGATCAGCTGCTCGATCGGATAGCCGCGATAGCGGATCACGCCGGGCTGCATGTCGATGATGGCGCTGCGCCACCAGTCTTCGGCGCGGCGCTGGCCGGCGTCCGGGTTGGAGGGGTCGAATGCGGTCATAGGGCCTTCTCCGCCTGCATGGTGTCGATCTGCTCGGCGGTATAGCCGAGTTCGAGGAGGATGTCGCGCGTGTGCTGGCCCAGTTCGGGCGGCGGCGCATCGACCGCCGGCGCGGCGCCGTCGAGCTTGAAGCCGGTGCGCAGCAGACGCAGGTCGCGTCCCACGCCCGGCGCGTCGGCAAACTCGGCGACGATGCCGCGCGTGGCGACCTGCGGGTGGGCCAGCGTCTGCGGAACCGTATAGACCGGACCGGCCGGCACGCCCGCCTGGTTCAGCAGCGGCCACCAATGCGCGGTGGGCTGGCGCGTCAGCTGCGCCTCGAGCTCGCCCTGCAGCGCGGCGCGGTGCTGCAGCCGGGCCTGCCGCTCGGCAAAGCGCGGGTCGGTGGCCAGCTCCGGCCGGCCGATCACGCGGCAGACCGCCTCGAACTGTTCCTGCTTGTTGGCGGCGATATTGATCAGCCCGTCGCCGGTGCGGAAGGTGCCCGAGGGGCTCGCGGTCATGTTGTCGTTGCCCATCGGCGCCGGTTCGCGCCCGGCCACCAGGTAGTTCGACACCACCCAGCCCATCGTCGCCAGCGTCGATTCGAGCATCGACACGTCGATCAGATAGCCCTCGGTGCGGTCGCGATCCGCCAGCGCCGCGGCCACCGCCAGCGCCGCGGTCAGCCCCCCGACGGTGTCCGAGACCGGATAGCCGACGCGATACGGCGCGGTCTCGGCATCGCCGGTGATGCTCATCACGCCGGCCATGCCCTGGATGATCTGGTCGTAGGCCGGCAGGTCGGCCAGCGGGCCGTCCTGGCCGAAGCCGGAAATCGCGCAATAGATCAGCCGAGGATTGTCCTGCTTCAGCGTGTCGTAGCCGAGCCCGAGCCGCGCCATCACGCCCGGGCGGAAGTTCTCGACCAGCACGTCGGACTCGCTGACCAGCCGGCGCAGCGCCTGCTTGCCGAGCGGATGCTTCAGGTTCAGCGTGATCGAACGCTTGCCGGGGTTCTGCGCGAGGAAGGACACGCCCATCAGCCTGCGGTTCAGCTCGGCGTCGGCGCCCAGCTGGCGCGCCAGGTCGCCGGTGCCGGGCGTCTCCACCTTGATCACGTCCGCGCCCAAGTGCGCGAGCTGATGGCAGCAGAAGGGGCCGGCCAGCACATTGGTCAGGTCGAGCACGCGGATGCCGCGCAGCGGCTTGCGGCGGTCTTTCGGCGCGGCCCCGGGTGGGCTGTCGTTGGGGGAGTCGGGGTTCATGGCGATCTCGCCGAAGTTCTTTTGTATTCCGTACAACAGAACATCGGTCTTTTGAAAGGAACAATGCGCGCCAGCATAGAAGCCGGGAACGGGGGCTGTCAAGGCAAGTTGGCATGTCCGGCCCGCGTTCGGCCTTGTTGCTATAATCGCCCGACCCCCAACACCGATCGCGGGTTCGCACGCGCCGGTCGTGGTCCCGCCCCGCCGGCTGCCTCGCGATGTCATTGCGTGACGAGGAGTGATGTGGCTGAAATCCAGATCGCCTTGACCGGTTCGCCGCCCGCCGTGGACCCCGTGGACACCCAGGATCGGCCGGACACCGTCGTCTCCCTCGCGCCATCCCTCCCTTCGTTCACCGCCCCCACTGACCTCGCCGGCTCACGGCTCGATGCCGCGATCGCGCACGCCGTCGACGCGCTGATCGCGCGGCAGCGGCCCGACGGCCATTGGGTGTTCGAGCTCGAGGCCGATACCACGATCCCGTCCGAATACGTGCTGCTGGTCCACTATCTGGGCGAGGCGCCCGATCCCGCGCGGGAGGGGCGCATCGCGCGCTATCTGCTGCGCCGGCAGAACGATGACGGCGGCTGGCCACTGTTTCATGGCGGCGCGTCCGATATCAGCGCCAGCGTCAAGGCGTATTTCGCGCTGAAGATGATCGGCGAGCCGGTCGATGCGCCGGCGATGCGGCGCGCGCGCGAGCGGATCCTGGCGCTGGGCGGTGCCGAAGCGAGCAATGTGTTCACGCGCACGCTGCTGGCGCTGTACGGCGTGATGCCATGGCGCGCGGTGCCGCTGATGCCGGTCGAGATCATGCTGCTGCCGCTGTGGTTTCCCTTTCATCTGTCGAAGATCTCGTACTGGGCACGCACGGTGATCGTGCCGCTGCTGGTGCTGAACACGCTGCGTCCGTGCGCGCGCAATCCGCGCCGCGTCGGCATCGACGAACTGTTTCGCCGGCCCAGCCAGGCCGCGCGGATGCCGGGCAGGGCGCCGCACCAGAGCCGCTTCTGGTATGCGGTGTTCCGCGGCGTCGATGTCGCGCTGCGCGTGCTCGAGCCCCTGTCGCCGCGCGCGCTGCGCCAGCGCGCGATGCAGCAGGCCGAGCGCTTCGTGCGCGAGCGCCTGAACGGCGACGACGGCCTCGGCGCCATCTTTCCCGCGATGGTCAACGCGGTGATGATGTTCGATGCGCTCGGCGTGCCGCGCGACGAGCCCGCGGTCGCGCAGGCCCGCGCGGCGCTGGACCGTCTGCTGGTCGAGCATGGCGGCGAGGGCGATGAGACGTACTGCCAGCCCTGCTTCTCGCCGGTGTGGGACACCTCGCTGACCTGCCATGCGATGCTCGAAGCCGGCGGCGAACGCGCGCTGGCGGCGGCGCGGCGCGCGCTCGACTGGTTGCTGCCCTTGCAGGTGCTCGACGTGCGCGGCGACTGGACGGTGCGCCGGCCGCATCTGCGCCCTGGCGGCTGGGCCTTCCAGTATGCCAATCCCCACTATCCCGATGTCGACGACACGGCCGTGGTCGCGATGGCGCTCGATCGCGCCGCGCGTGGCGATGCGCGCTGGGGCGGCCGCGTCGCGCCCGCGCTGGCTCGCGCCCGCGAATGGATCGAAGGCATGCAGAGCAGCGACGGCGGCTGGGGCGCGTTCGAACCGGAAAACACGCACAGCCATCTGAACAGCATCCCGTTCGCCGATCATGGCGCGCTGCTGGATCCGCCCACCGCCGACGTGTCGGCGCGCTGCCTGTCGATGCTGGCGCAGCTGGGCGAATTGCCGGCGAACAGCCGCGCCGCCGCGCAGGCGCTGCGCTATCTGCTCGATGAGCAGGAGGCAAACGGCAGCTGGTATGGGCGCTGGGGCACCAACTACCTGTATGGCACGTGGAGCGCGCTGTGCGCGCTGCAGGCGGCCGGGCTCGGGCCCGATGCCGCGCCGGTGCGCCGCGCCGCGCAGTGGCTGCTGTCGGTACAGAACGAGGACGGCGGCTGGGGCGAGGACGGCAGCAGCTACCGGCTCGATTACCGCGGCCACGAGAGCGCGCCGAGCACGCCGTCGCAGACCGCCTGGGCACTGCTGGGCCTGATGGCGGCCGGCTGCCGCGAGCAGCCGGCGGTCGCGCGCGGCATCGACTATCTGCTGCGCGAGCAGCGCGCCGACGGGCTGTGGGACGAGCAGCATTTCACCGCGGTCGGTTTTCCGCGCGTGTTCTATCTGCGCTATCACGGCTATGCGCGGTATTTCGCGCTGTGGGCGCTGGCGCGCTACCGCAATCTCGGCAATCCCGGCAACCTTGCCAATCCCGGCGACCCGGGTGATCCCGGCAATCGTGGAGGCCTCGGCAGTTCGGCCGATGCCGCCGTTCCCAACGATGCCGCGGGCCGCATGCCATGGGGCATGTGACAGATGCCGCGAACTGCGCCGATGCCGATGCGCCGCGCTGGCTCGTCGTCACCGGCATGGCCTTCGAGGCGCGGCTGCTGAACTGGCCAGACGCCACCACGTTGAGCGGCCTGCGCGGCGATGCCCTCGACCATGCGCTCACCGCCGCGCTGAGCCCCACGGTTACGGCCGCGCTGACGGCCCCTTTGCGCGACGGCAAGGAACCGGCGCACCGCTACGCCGGGGTGATCAGCTTCGGCGTCGCTGGCGGGCTCGATCCCGCGCTGCCGCCAGGCAGCGTGATCGTGGCCGATGCCGTGGCGGCCGAAGGGCAGCGCTTCGACACAGACGCCTGCTGGGCCAACGCGATTCGCTTGGCCTTGGCCGGGGCGGTTGGCGGCACGATCGCGGGCGTCGACACGCCGGCCGCCGCCGTTGCTGACAAGCGCGCGCTGCATGCGGCGACCGGCGCGGTGGCCGTCGACATGGAGTCGCACCGCATTGCCGCGGCGGCGCGCGCGGCGGGGCTGCCGTTCGTCGTGTGCCGGGCGATTGCCGATCCGGCGGGGCGCCGCGTTCCGCCGGCGGCGCTGGCCGCGTTCGGGG
>NZ_VWRN01000012.1 GCF_008632125.1 Cupriavidus cauae | reverse complement strand
TGAATCGCCCCGGGTTTTGCGGAGGCTCTCACTCTTGAGAGAATGCGAGCCATGAGCAAGAACAACGCAAACAAGTTTTCCCCGGAAGTGCGCGAGCGCGCCGTGCGCCTGGTGCAGGAGTCGCGCGGCGAGTACCCGTCGCTGTGGGTGGCGGTCGAGTCCATCGCGCCCAAGATCGGCTGCTCGGCGCAGACGCTGCTGACCTGGGTCAAGCGCCACGAAGTCGACAGCGGACAGCGCGAAGGCGTCACCACCAGCGAGCGAGAACGCATCAAGGAGTTGGAGCGGGAGAACCGAGAGCTGCGCCGCGCCAACGACATCCTGCGCACTGCCAGCGCTTTTTTCGCGCAGGCGGAGCTCGACCGCAAGCTGAAGTCGTAAACACCTACATCGACCGGCACCGGGAGGTTTACGGGGTCGAGCCGATCTGCAAGGTGTTGCAGGTTGCCTCGTCGGCCTATCGGCGCCATGCCGCACGGCTGCGTGATCCGTCACGGCGCAGCGACCGTGCGCGTCGTGATGAACGGCTCATGCCGCAAGTCCAGCGAGTGTGGCAGGAGAACCATCGCGTCTACGGCGCCGACAAGGTCTGGCGGCAACTGAACCGCGAGGGCGTGACGGTTGCCCGCTGCACGGTCGAGCGATTGATGCGCGCCCAGGGACTGCAAGGTGTGCGGCGCGGCAAGCGGCTGCGAACGACCATCGCTGACGACGCCGCCAGTCGCCCGGTGGATCGCGTCAACCGGCAGTTCCGGGCCGACCGTCCCAATCAGCTCTGGGTCTCGGACTTCACCTACGTCTCGACATGGCAGGGTTGGCTGTACGTGGCCTTCGTCGTCGACGTCTACGCCAGGCGCATCGTCGGCTGGCGCGTGAGCAAATCCATGACGACGGACTTCGTGCTCGATGCGCTGGAGCAGGCCCTATACGCTCGCCAGCCTGGCAACGACGGTTCTCTGACCCACCACTCCGATAGGGGATCGCAGTACGTCAGCATCCGCTATAGCGAACGCCTGGCCGAAGCCGGCATCGAGCCGTCGGTCGGCAGCCGTGGCGACAGTTACGACAACGCCTTGGCCGAGACGATCAATGGCTTGTACAAGGCCGAGCTGATCCATCGCCGCGCGCCTTGGAAAACCAGGGAATCCGTCGAACTGGCAACACTGGAATGGGTCGCTTGGTTCAACCATAAGCGCCTGCACTCATCCATCGGCTATATCCCGCCCGCCGAGGCTGAGGCAAACTACTACAACCAACTCGGCAAAACCGCCGACGAGGCCGTTTTACTTTAACCAAACAGCCTCCGCGAAAACCGGGGCGATTCA
>NZ_VWRN01000011.1 GCF_008632125.1 Cupriavidus cauae | reverse complement strand
GACTTCGCGCCGATGATAGTGCGGACTACCCGTGTGAAAGTAGGTCATCGCCAGGCTCTCCATCCCCAGAACACCCCAGATCTCACAAGGTCTGGGGTGTTTTGCTTTGCGGCGGCGGAAAGCGGGCACAATTGCAGCAGCCGAGCAGCCGAGCAGCCGAGCAGCAGAGCAGCCAGCCGCGCAGCGAGCAGCCGAGCGGCACAGGCCCAATAACGCCGCTGCGGTCCAATTCAGAGCGCTTTCCTCCTCACCGCTAGTGCCTCACAATGCCGGCTTCGCGGCCGCGCCCTCAATCTCGAACCCAAAGTGACCACGCCATCCGACCATTCCTGGTACCTGTACCTGCTCGAATGCGCCGATGGCAGCCTCTATACCGGCATCACCACCGATGTCGCCCGCCGCTTCGCCCAGCATCAGGCCGGCACGGGCGCCCGCTACACGCGCTCGCGTAAACCGATTGCGATCGCCGCCCAGTTGCGCTGTGCCGACCGGGCGGAAGCATCGCGGCTGGAAGCCCTGGTCAAGCGCCTGCATGCCGCTCGAAAACGCGAGCTATGCGCGATGCTGCCGCAAGCCGAGATGCCGGCCTTGCTGGCATGGCTGCGCGAGGGCGGCCGCCCATCCGACACCGCGGCGTTGCCCTCGAAGTCCTGAATCAATCCTCAATCGAAGCGGCGGGGCGCAGTCAACGGTCCCGGTGGTGACAACCGGCCACCGATCCCGCAGACCCGGCCATCGGTTTCCGGCTATCGCTTTCCTTCCCTTAAGGCTGGTTTAAGTCTCGCCCCCTAGCATGTCCTCGTCGCGCCCGCCGTGGGCGCCGAACCAACGAGGAGAACCAGATGATTCGCCGAACTGTTGCTCGTACGGCCGTTGCCATTGCTGCCCTGGGCGTGTTGGCAGGCGGCTACAACTATCTCCAGAAGGAAGCGGTGTCATCGAGCTATGCCGCGCCGACCCCGGTGACCGCGCAGGTCGGCGCCGCTCCCGCACGCGCGATGGCAACGCCGACCGACTTCTCCGGCATCGTCGACCGCTACGGTCCCGCGGTGGTGAATATCAGCGTGACCGCACGCGCGCAGCGCACCGCGGCGCAGCTGCCGCCGGGCATGGATCCGGACGATCCGATGTTCCAGTTCTTCAAGCGCTTCGGCATCCCGTTCCCGTATGGACCGCAGCCGGACCAGCCGCAACTGGCACGTGGCCTGGGCTCCGGCTTTATCGTCAGTCCGGACGGCATGATCCTGACCAACGCGCACGTTGTCGACGGTGCGCAGGAAGTCGTCGTCACGCTGACCGATCGCCGCGAGTTCAAGGCCAAGGTGCTCGGCGTCGACAAGCAGACCGACATCGCGGTGATCAAGATCGACGCGAAGGACCTGCCCACCGTGCAGCTGGGCGACCCGTCGCAGGTGCGCGTCGGCGAGCCGGTGGTCGCGATCGGTTCGCCGTACGGTTTCGAGAACACCGTGACGGCCGGCATCGTCAGTGCGAAGTCGCGCGCGCTGCCGGACGACACCTATGTCCCGTTCATCCAGACCGACGTCGCGGTCAATCCCGGCAACTCGGGCGGTCCGCTGTTCAACCAGCGCGGCGAAGTGATCGGCATCAATTCGCAGATCTACAGCCGGACCGGCGGTTATCAGGGCCTGTCGTTCGCGATCCCGATCGACGTGGCCACCAAGGTTCAGCAGCAGCTGGTCGCGCACGGCAAGGTGACGCGCGGACGCCTGGGCATCGGCGTGCAGGAGGTCAACCAGGCCCTGGCGCAGTCGTTCGGTTTGCCGAAGCCGGCGGGCGCTCTGGTCAATACGGTGGAGCCTGACGGCCCCGCGGCGAAGGCGGGCCTGAAGCCTGGGGATGTGATCGTGCAGATCGGCGACGACCCGGTCGACCGCTCCACCGACCTGCCGGAGCACGTGGCTGACCTGAAGCCGGGTACCGAAACGAAGCTGAAGGTCGTGCGCGAGGGCAAGCCCGTCACGCTGACCGTCAAGGTCGGCGCGGCCAACGAGCAGACCGTCGCGCAGAAGAGCGATGGCGCCGAGTCCGGCGGCAAGCTTGGGCTTGCGGTGCGCCCGCTGTCGCCCGCGGAGCAGCGCGAGAGCGGCATCGCCGGCGGCCTGGTGGTGGAGGGCGCGTCGGGTCCCGCGGCACGCGTCGGCATTCAAGCCGGCGACGTGATCCTCGCCTTCAACGGGACGCCGATCAAGTCGGTCGAGCAATTGCGCACGATGGTGTCGAAGGCCGGCAAAGAGGTCGCACTGCTGGTGCAGCGTGACGACATGCAGCTGTTCGTGCCGATCGAATTGGGCTGATCGAATTGCGCCGATCGATCTCGCTGATCAAATCGCGCAGATCAAGTTGAGCTGACCGAAGGCGCGCAAGGCGTCGCGAACGGGCATCGACAGGCCCGGGCGCGACGCTTTTTTGTCGGTCAGCTCTCACGCCTCGACGTACACGTCGAGGTGTACCGCAGGTATACGGCCAGGTATACGCCCACGTATACGACCCCGTATACCTGCCGTATACGCGCCAACGTATACGGGAGGTATACGTATACGTACCCACCCGGAAAACGTTGCCCAGAGCGGTTTTCCGGGCTGCATAGCCACACAGGAACGCAATCACGGCGTATCATCACGACTGCGATGCATGACGAGGCATCGGTGCCATCGTCTTGTGGACTCGATCGAAAAGGAAGTCTATGCAGTTGGATCTCACGCGTGCATCTACGGTGACGGCGAACGACCGGGCGCGGCGCATGCCGCGCGCGACGCCGTCGCCCCGTCGTCGCAAGAAGGTAGAGGTCACCTACTGGGAGCGCGGCTATCGTTCCCACTATTACCGCAACGAGCGCGGCGACAAGCTGGGCGAAGTACATCTGTCCGAGCGCGGCGAAGTCCCCGTGGTCTATCGCTGGGCGGCCGGCAACTACTCGGGTGCCGAAGGCTCGCTGGCGCACGCGCGCATGCGCGTCGAAGAGACCGTGGGCTTCGGCATGCGGCAGCTGCCGCTGTTCTGACGACGGCAACGCCGCCGGACAACACCCTCACCTCGACCGCAGCCCCTGCTGCGGTCCCTCGCGGCGCGCTCAATCGAGCCGACGCTGCCACAGCATCGCCGCCGCCGCGCACAGCGCCAGCAGCGCGATCCAGCGATACAGATCCTCGCAAGCCATCAGCCTGGCCTGTTGATCGACCAGCCGCGCCAGCCATGTCAGCGCGAGCTGATGCGCATGCGCGGCGTCGAGCCCGCGCGCGGCCAACGTGCCCTCCATCGTGCGCATCCATTGCTCTGTCTGCTCCGGCCGATTGCCGAGCGCGTCGACAATGCCCTGGTGGACCGCGAACTGCCGGTTCTGCAGCAGGATCGCGCCGAGCGCGGAAGCGAACGAGCTGGCGATCTGCCGCATCAGGTTCTTGCTGCGATAGCCGTGCGCAAAATCCTCGGCCGATAGCGGGCGAAACGTCAGACCCGCGATCGGGATGATCACCATCACGCCGAACAGGCCCTTGCCGACCAGGCCCCACGCGAGCGCGCCGACATCGGTATCGGGCGGCAAGCGCGAGAACCACCACGCCGCGCCGGCCATCACCAGCAGGCCCGCGGTCATCAGCGGCTTCTTGCGGGGCAGGCGCGACGCGCTCTTCAGATAGATGGCGATGCCCACGAGGCTGACCGCGGCCGACAACGTGTTGAGCCAGCCGGTCGTCTGCAGCGGCAGCCCCAGCGCCTGTTCGGCATAGATCGGAAACAGGTAGCCGCTCAGGTTGTTGATCAGGTAGTAGACGAAATACATCGCCAGGCCGGTCAGGTAAACCGGATGGCGCAGGTTGCGCAGCGCCAGCAGCGGCTTGCCGTGATGCCACTGGTGCCAAAGGAACAGCGCCAGCAGCGCGGCGCCGCTGGCGGCGAGCGCGGCGAGCCGCAACGGGTGCGACAGCACATCGAAGCGCGCCTCGCTCAACGCGGTCTGCAGCGCGACGATGGCGACGCCGAACAGCAGCAGCGGGCCGATCGCGGGGGCCTGCGCGGCGTCGCGCGAGGGCTCCGCATCGGGCAACAGCCACCATGCAGCGAACGCAGCCAGCGCGGCGAAGGGCACCACGCCGTAGAACACGTCCTGCCAGACGCCATGCTCGATCAGCGCGGCGGCAAAGGCCGGGGCCAGCGTCGAGGCGCCGAAGATCCCCAGCATGAAGATGCGCAAGGCACGCGGCCGGTCGGCGGGGGAGAACATCAGATTGACCAGGATGCGGCAGCTGGTAAACAGCGCGCCTCCGCCGAGCCCCTGCAGCAGGCGCGCGGCGGCGAGCTGCGTCACCGAATGGCTGGCCGCGGCGGCCAGCGCCCCGGCAATGAACAGCAGCAGCGCGCCGGTCAGATAGCGGCGATAGCCGAAGCGCTGCGCCAGCCACGGCTGCTTCAGGATCGTCAGCATGCTGCCGACCGCGTAGGCTGCCTGCACCAGCGCGAAGCTGCGCGGATCGCCGTCGATGCCGCCGACGATATGGCTGGCGGCGAAGACGAACATGATGTTCTCGAGGAATTCGACGGCGGTGGCCAGCGCCAGCAGCAGCATCAGCAACGTCTGGCGTTGGCGGTGGCCGAGCAGTTGCGGATGCGGCCGCAGCCCGAGCCCCAGCCCCAATCGCAGTGGCAGCCGCAGCCGCAGCCGCAGCCGTAGCAGTACCCGTAATCGCAGCCGGAGCCCCAGCCGCCACCACAGCCGGCACCACAGCCGGCTGCGGCGCAGCCGCGTGGACCCGCGCGATACGACCTGCGCGCTCATGATTGCAGCGTGTCCAGATGCTGGTGCAGTTTCGCGAGCGCGCGCGTCGCGCCTGCCAGTCCCGTCTCGCCTAACGGGCCCCATGCTTCCCCGTACGCCGCATGCACGACCGGCGCGGCGCGCTCGACCAGGCTGCGCCCCGCCGCGGTCAGCCGCAGCTCGAGGCTGCGCCGGTCCTGCGTCGAGGCGCGGCGGCGCAGCAGACCGCGCGCTTCGAGTCCGTCGAGCAGCCGCGTCATCTGTGTGCGGGTCGCATCCAGCGTGGTGCTCAGTTCCGACGGCATGCTCGGCTGGCCTTCGTCAGCGGCCAGCATGCTCAGGCACAGGTACTGCGACATGTCGAGATCGAAGGGAGCGAGCGCCTGATCGATATGCGCGCGCAGCAGCCGCGCCGTGCGCATCAGCAGCCGCGAGGCCATGATCAGGTCGCGCGGCGCCTCGGGATGGGCAGCGCAGAAGCGGTCGATGCGGTCTTCGAAGGACATGGTGCGATCCCGTGATATAGTTACAAACGTAATTATATCGAACGATATCAATTCTCGCCCTGATGCTGCCGATCCGGCCCGGATCCCGGCGCCGATCTCCAGCCCGGCGCCGGCATGCGAGCCAGGACATGCTCCATCCCTAGGCCGCCCGCACACGTCGCGCCCGCTTCTGGCATCATCCGGTTATTGGCGCGCGAAACCGTCCCCTTCGCGCCTTGCTGAACCCGCGGCAACGCTAATCGCCTCGCCGCCTTGCCCGTCCCGCTGTCGCCATGACGACCCCTGCCGCTCCCCAAGATCCCGAAGCCACCGGCGACGCCGCCGCGCCGCCCGCCACGTCCTCCTTCGACGCACAAGAACTCGAAGCGCTCGCCGCGGCGTTTCACCGCGACGGCTTCGTAGTGTTGCGCGGCCTGGCGGAGCCCGCCCTGTGCGACGCGATGGAGCGCATCGCGCGAGCCCAGCTCGAGGCGGCGGTCGAGCCAGTCGAATACGAGGCCGAACTGGGCTATCCGGGGGCGCCCCGCAGCCGTGACGCTGCGGGCGGTGCGACCGTGCGCCGCCTGCGCCAGGCCTATGACCGCGACCCGGTGTTCCAGCAATGGGCGACCGATCCGCGCGTGGCCACGCTGGTCACCGCGCTGCTCGGCGAGCCGGCGCAGCTGACGCTGGCCCACCACAACTGCGTGATGACCAAGCATCCGACCTATGGCAGCCAGACCGGCTGGCATCGCGACACGCGCTACTGGTCGTTCGCCAGTCCCGAACTGGTGACGGTGTGGCTGGCATTGGGCAACGAGGACGAGCGCAACGGCGCGCTCCGCGTGATACCCGGCTCCCATCGCGTTGCGCTGGAACCGGGGCAGCTCGATGCCGCGGAGTTTCTGGTCGACAGCCATCCGGCCAGCGCGGCGCTGCTGGCGGGGGCGACGCCGCTGTCATTGCAGCGCGGCGACGTGCTGTTCTTCGACAGCCGGCTGTTCCATAGCGCGGGGCAGAACCTGTCCGACGCCGTCAAGCTGTCGGTCGCCTTCGCCTACCTGGGCCTGAGCAACCGGCCGCTGCCCGGCACGCGGTCGGCGCAGCACGGCATGGTGCAGCTGCCGGGCCCGATGGCCAGTTGAAGCGCTGAAGCGCGGAAGAAAACCGGGGAAGGCGCAGCCCTCAGGCCCGCAGGACCACGTGCACGGCCCTCGGGTGCGTGGCCCTCGGTGCGCAGCCCTTGAATTCGCAGCCCTCGGATTCGCGGCCCTCGGTGCGCAGCCCTCGGATTCGCAACCCTCAGGTGCGCAGGCTGACCAGGTTGGTAATCTTCTCGGACGCTTCCAGCAGCGGCGGCAGGAAACGGCGCACCATTTCCTCGGCGCTGGTGCGGTTGGCCTGGCCGCTGATATTCATCGCGGCAATGACCTGGCCGGCCCGATTGCGGATCGGCGCCGACAGCGACACCAGTCCTTCCTCCAGCTCCTGATCGTTCTGCGCCCATCCCTGTGCGCGGATGCGCGCGATGATCGCCTTCAGCTCGTCGATATCGGTGACCGTGCGCTGCGTGCGCTTGCGCAGATCGCTGGCGTGCAGCACGCGGTCCAGCTCCGTGTCGGACAGCCCGGCCAGCAGCACGCGGCCCATCGACGAGCAATAGGCGGGCAGCCGGCTGCCGATCGACAGATTGATCGTCATGATCTTGCGCGCGGGCACGCGCAGC
Organism: Cupriavidus cauae; assembly: GCF_008632125.1. Lineage (GTDB taxonomy): Bacteria > Pseudomonadota > Gammaproteobacteria > Burkholderiales > Burkholderiaceae > Cupriavidus > Cupriavidus cauae. Next base: position 6,264 of record NZ_VWRN01000011.1, on the reverse strand, counting down.
ACGTAGACGATCTCGGTCCCGTCCAGCACCGACACCGAGCAGCTCTCGTGCACCTGCTGCGACAGCGCCTCCATGATCGGCTCGGCCAGGTTCCAGAACGGCATCGACGTCAGATAGGCGAAGCCGAGGTCGAGAATCTTCGGCGTCAGCCGGAACAGCCGGCCGTCGGCCTCGACGTAGCCCAGGCCCACCAGCGTCAGCAGGATGCGCCGCGCGCCGGCACGCGTCAGGCCGCTGGCCTGCGCGATTTCGGTCAGGGTCTGGGCGGGACGCTGCGCGTTGAAGGCGCGGATCACCGACAGCCCGCGTGCGAAGGACTGGACGTAGCTGTCGCTGGGCTTCTCGGCGGTGCCGGTGTTGCCGGCATTTCCGGCGGCCTGGGCGGCGGACGGCTGGGAATCCTTGGAATCGTTCGGGGCGTGGCTGGCCATCGAGGTATACGGCTGGATGCCGAATGCGCACGGAAAGGCCGAAAGAGTAGTGGAAAAGGCCGCAAACCGCCAGAGGGGCATGCCGCAATGCCGCGTTGCGCGACGACCCCGAGGCAGGCACCGCCCGGCCGGAGCCCCGGAGCCCCGGAGCCCCGGAGCCCCGGAGCCCCGGAGCCCCGGAGACCCGGAGCCCCAGAGACCCAGAGACCCAGAGACCCAGAGACCCAGAGACCCAGAGACCCAGAGACCCAGAGACCCAGGGAACCGGAGACCCGGAGAACCAGAGAACCGGCGATCGGGCACCTCGAAGCCCGGCGGCCCGAATGAGAACCCTCAGCGGAAGCTCTTCTGCACCAGCACGAACGCCGCGATTAGCACGCAGACCAGCGCGAAGCCGTGCAGCAGGTCCATGCCCGCCAGCAAGGTGGCCTGGCGGTCCACCTCCTGCGACAACTGCGCCAGGTCCAGGGCCGACAGCCCGCCGCCCTGCTGCAGGGCGGGCTCGAAGCGCGTCACGTGTTCGACCAGATGGGTGCGGTGCGTGGCCGCGCCTTCCTGCATCCACATGCTGGCCAGCCCGGTGCCCGTCGCCGAGGCGATCTGCTTGCAGACGTTCTTGAACTGGTAGGCGTGGGCGAAGTCCTCGACCGGCAGATCGAGGTAGGTCATCGAAGCGACCTGGATCATCAGCAGCACCGGCGTCAGGCCCTCCAGCAGCACCACCGGCACCAGCGCGTAGTCGGGCGCGCCCGGCATCAGCCGCTGCGACAGCAGCATCGCGGCGCAGGCGTAGACCACCAGGCCGGCCGCGATCACCCGCCGCTTGCGGAACACCATCGCCATGCACAGGGTCAGCACCACCGCGCCGATCGCCGACACGGTGCCGCTGACCGACAGCAGCATGCTGGTGGTGCGAAAGGTCAGGCCCAGCCCGCTCTGCGTCAGCGTCGGCAGCAGATAGGCCCAGATCGCCGACAGCAGGTAGTACAGCGTGTAGAAGCCCAGGCCATACAGATAGCGCCGGCCGAGCAGCCGCGACGGGTCGATCCATGGGTCCTGATGCCGGTGCAGGCGCCAGGCGCAGAACAGCAGCAGCGCCAGCCCGGCCGCGGCCATCAGCGGCATGTGGGGCGTGCTGAAGAAGCGCGTGTAGCGCATCTCCTGCAGCGTGTGCAGCAGCACCAGCGCGCCGGCCGCGGCGCTGAGCGCGGCGGGCCAGTCCAGCGTCGATACTGGCGGATGCGGGTCGCGCGGACCGCGGCGCGGGTAGGTCAGCGCCACCAGCGCCAGCACCGGCAGCGCGATCACGGCCTGGAACAGGAAGACCGCGCGCCAGCCGATCTCGTCGAGGAAGATGCCAGTCAGCCAGGGCGTCACCGCCAGCAGCCCGAACGAACCCAGGCCGAAGCGCAGCAGCAGCGGGGCGCGCTCGGCGGGCGCCGTCAGCAGCTGCACCAGGATGCGCGAGGCCGCGAACAGGCCGCCGGCGCCCAGGCCCTCGACCGTCTTGCCGACGATCAGGCCCGTGGGCGAGCCGGCCTCCGCGCACAGGATCGCGCCGAGCACGAACACCACCAGCGACGCCATCGTGAAGCGCTTGTAGGTGATGCGCCGCGCGATCTGGTCGAGCAGCATGTTCATCAGCACCGCGGCCGCGGCATAGGCGCTGACCGCGTACAGGTAGTCGCTGGGCGTCGCGTTGACGCCGCCCTGGATGTGCTGGCTCGCCACCGCCATCATCAGCGTCGACGAGAAGTCCAGCCCGGTGACCAGCCCCAGCGTCAGGCCGAACGCCGACAGGCGCAGCGGTCCCATCTCGGGGTGAGAGGCGAGGCGCAGCGAAGGTGGCGGGGCGGGGTTCGGGGCGGGATTCGGCGCGGGATGGCCGGCCGGCAGCGGTTGGTGGGGCATGGGCGCCAGCTTAGCGACGCGCGCGTGCGGGAAAAACCGCCTGGGCTGGAAACTTCGTCCGGCTGCCGGAACAATCGGCGCGCGGCCGGATGGAATGCGTAGGGAACGTGCGGGGAGCCCGCAGGGAACGCGTAGAAGCGCATGAGCGCAGCGAGCGCAGGGAACGCGCGCGAAACGAGCAGGCAACGCGGGCCTCCCGGCATCTGCGTCCAACGCCCGCGCTCATGAAAAAACCGGCCCGCGGGCCGGTTTTCGCTGGCACGCCGGATGGCGCGCGCTGGCGTGCGGAGGCGTCAGGCGCCCTGGCCGAAACGGTCGCGACCGTCCGACACGTGGTCGGCGCGGGCGCCGTCCGTGTACGCGTCGACGCTGCGGGCGCCATCGGTGTAGGCGTCCACCGTGCGGGCGCCGTCGCTGTACGGGTCGGCCTTGCCGACGTGCATCGAGGCGCCTTCGAGGCGCAGCACGTCGCGATCGAGCGTGGTGGCGTGCAGCGCGGTGGCGGACAGGGACAGGCCGGCGGCGCAGAGCAGCGCGAAGGCCAGGCGACGGGGTTGTGCAAGAGTCTTCATGGTTCTTTTTCCTTTGATCAAAGCCGTGTGGCCGGCATCAAGCCGACCACACCGCCCGAATCTACGCCCGTCGATTGCGTGGAAAAAGAGGCCTTGCAGCAACACACTGTTCAGGCAGGCGCACAATGGCGGGGAACCATTGGCAGGACCACCTACAGGGAACCACCGGCAGGGAACCACCCGCAGGGAACCAACGGCGGGTAACCAACGGCAGGGCTACACCGGTCCGGCAGCGCCGGAGCATCCTGGCTCAAAGCAGATGCCGCAGGCCGAACAGATTGACGCTCAGGCCGGCGATCACCATCAGCAGCACCTGGGCAAGGATGAACAGCACCAGCGGCGAGATATCGAAGCCGCCCAGGCGCGGGATCACGCGGCGGATCGGATCGAGCAGCGGATCGGTCAACTGCTGGATCACCGGGGTGATCGGCGAGTGCGGGTTGACCCAGGACAGGATCGCCATCAGCAGCGTGACCCACATCACCAAGCTGATGCCCCACTTGAGCACGTTGAGCACCGCGATGCCGAGCACGGCGGGCAGCAGGCCGAGCGGGTTGCCGGCGGTCAGGCCGATCACCGCGAGCAGGAACACCACGGCGGTCAGCCAGGCCGCGACCACGGTGGCCCAGTCGATGCCGCCGACGCCCGGAATGATTCGCCGCAGCGGCCGCACCAGCCAGTCCGTGACCTGGAACACGGCGTGCGAGATCGGATTGCGCGCCGGCAAGCGCGTCAGTTGCATCCACAGCCGCAGCAGCAGCGCCATGCCGAAGAGCGTGAAAACGGTATCGAGCAGAAAGATGGCGATTTGCGAGAGCATCGGAATTCCGTGGTCGTGGCGCAGGTGTCTGCGGACGCACAGATTCTGCCATACCCGGGATGCCCCGCGTAGCGCAACGGTGGCCGCGGCCACGGACGCATGCCGGTGCGCCGCACGCTGCCTGACCGCCTTGCCGCGCACCTATAATGACGGCCGACTCCAGATTGCGGCCGCGCTGCCACGCCGGCCGCGCCATCGCACGCCATGACCCAGCCCCGTTCACCGAGCGCCACCGAGCTTGCCAAGCAGGACTTCGAGGCGCTGTCCGACTTCCGCTACCAGTTGCGGCGCTTCATGCGGTTTTCCGAAGACGCCGTGCGCGAGGAGGGCCTGACCGTGCAGCAGTATCTGCTGCTGCTGCATATCCGCGGCTTCCCCGGGCGCGACTGGGCCTCGATCGGCGAACTGGCCGAGCGGCTGCAGGCCAAGCAGCATGGCGTGGTCGCGCTGGTCAATCGCTGCGAGGCGGCCGGGCTGGTCAAGCGCAAGACCAATGCGGCCGACCGCCGCGTGGTGCAGGTCCACCTGCAGCCCAAGGGCGAGCGTTGCCTGAACCGGCTGGCGCTGCTGCACCGGAGCGAACTCGAATCGCTGCGCCACACCTTCCGCATCTCGCGCCTGACGGCCTTCAACGACGACGGCGTGGCGCGCGGCTAGGGTTCGCCGTTTCAGGCTGGGCCATAGCCGCGCTAGGGGCGGGCTCGCAGGCGAGGCAACCCGCCGGCGCAACTCGCCGGCGCGTTTTGCCAAAACGTCAGGCCGGCTGCGCCAGCGCCTGCGCGAGAAAGGTGAGCGCCCGGCCATGGGCCAGCACGGCCGAGGGCTGGTGATAAGAGCCACGTGCCCAGCAGTTGAAGCCGTGGTCCGCGCCCGGATACACATGGATCTCGGCGCGGGGATTGCCGGCCATCGCCGCACGGACCTGTTCGACCGCCTCGGGCGGGATATGGGCATCGCGTTCGCCATAGTGGAACTGGATCGGTACGCGCACCGCGCTGGCCTGGTCCAGCGCGCGCTGGATGCCGCCGCCGTAGTAGGGCACCGCCGCGTCGACCAGCCCGCGCGCCGCGCTCAGGTACGCCAGCAGCCCGCCAAAGCAGTACCCGACCGCGGCGATCTTGCCGTTCGGCCCAACCTGCGCGCGCAGCGCCTGCGCGGTCAGCGCGATATCGTCGAGCGCGAGATTCGGATCGGTGGCCTGGCGCAGCGCCAGCGCGCGCTCCATGTCGGCGCCGGCATAGCCCAGTTCGACGCGCGGCGCCTCGCGCCAGAACAGGTCCGGCGCCATCACCACGTAGCCGTCCAACGCGTACTGGTCGGCCACCGCGCGGATATGTTCGTTGACGCCGAAGATCTCCTGGATCAGCACGATGCCCGGCGTGCCCGGGCGCGTGCCGCCGGGCGGCAGGCTCAGGTAGGCATCGAAGGCGTGGGCGTCAGTGCCGACGCGGATCCAGCGCCGACGCGCGTCGGCTGCGGCGCCGGTGGCAGTACCGGCTGCAGCGCCGGAGGCAGATTGAGTAGCGGCCATGGGTTTTCTCCATCGGTGGGCGGACAGGGTAAGGCAAGCCGCGCGGGCTTGCCAAGCGCGCCAGTCCGGCCCGCGCGCCGCCCGGACGTTGTCCCGCCACCCATGTAGGCGGATTCCGACAAGCGCCGGGGCCGGCGGAGGACGGCGGTTCCGTGCAGGGCTTGCCATACTGCTGGCGGAGGTCCGCGGACATCCTGGTCCCGTGCGCCTCCTTCGTTTCCGCAGGGATGTCGATGACCGCTGAAGACGCGCCTGAAGACCGGCAGCTTGCAGCCGGCGTAGCGCAGACGGAGAGCCGCGATGGCGCCCCGCGTGCCGCCGCGGGAGATCGTGCGCCGGCACCCGCCGCGGGGCCGCGGCAAACCGGGCTGCTGCAGCCTGGCCGCAATTGCTGGCGCATCGAACGCGCATCGCGCTTCGCCATGCTGGTCGATGGCGAGGAGTACTTCCGTGCGCTGCGCTCGGCGCTGATCCAGGCCGAACACACGGTATTCATCCTCGGCTGGGACATCGACAGCCGCTTCGAGCTGGTGCCCGGCGGCGCCGACGACGGCTTTCCGCGCGGGCTGCGCGATTTCCTCGACGCGCTGGTGCGGCGCCGCCGCCGGCTGCGCATCTACGTGCTGAGCTGGGATTTCGCGATGGTCTACGCGATGGAGCGCGAGTGGCTGCCGGCGGTCAAGCTCGACTGGCAGACCCATCGCCGGCTGTCGTTCCGGCTCGACGCCCGCCATCCGGTGGGCGCCTCGCATCATCAGAAGGTCGTGGTGATCGATCACAGCCTCGCCTTCGTCGGCGGGCTGGATTTGACGCGCTGCCGCTGGGATACGCCCTCGCATGCGCTGCAGGAGCCCCGGCGGGTCGATCCCGACGGCAAGCCCTATGGCCCGTTCCACGATGTGCAGGCGGTGGTCGAGGGCGACGTCGCCCGCGCGCTCGGCGAGATGGCGGCCGAGCGCTGGCGCCGCGGCACCCGGCGCGAGCCGCGCGCGGCCGACC
>NZ_VWRN01000010.1:31840-127239 GCF_008632125.1 Cupriavidus cauae | reverse complement strand
CGCACCGGCGGGCGTCGCGGCGGCCTCGGGCGCCGAGGCGGACGGCTGTGCCTCGGCCTGCGGCTGCGCGGCATCGGCCGGCGCCTGCGGCTGCTCGGTCTGCTGCTCGGCTGGGGCGGCGGCCTGCTGCGGGGCCGACTTGGCGCCCTTTGCGTCCGGCGTGCGCTTCATGCCGTCGATTTCGGCGATCAGCTCGTATTCCGACGGCAATTCGTCGCCGCCGAAGCGCACCAGGCGATCATTGTCGAAGAACACCGTGAAGCGGCGCTGCTGCACCACCTGGGTGTTGCCGCGCTTGAACGAGAACACATAGTCCCAGCGATTGGCGTGGAACACGTCCGTCAGCAGCGGCGTGCCCAGCAGGAACTGCACCTGGTCGCGCGTCATGCCTTCGCGCAGTTGCGCCGCGGCTTCGCGCGAGACGAAGTTGCCCTGGACGATATTGATCCGGTACGGCGTGATCGCGCTGGCGATCTTGCGGGAAGTGCTGTCGTAGGTCGAGCAGGCGGCGGAGGCCAGCGTGATGGCTGCCAGAAGCGTGGTCAGCAGCGCCGGGCGCAGGGCGGATGTTCGAATGGAATCCATGTAACTCGCAGTTCTCGCTACCGAAGAAAGGGAAAGTGCCGGGCGGTGGGCTGGATGGACGGCCCGCACGACGTGTCCGGCAACGTGCCCGCGCGGACACGCGCTCGCCGCCGCGTGAAGGGCTCAGCGCATTGCCGGCACCGGCGACGCCGGGCGACTTTTGCCGGCAAAACCCTTATGATTCAACAATCCAGACATTGTACTCTAGGGAGTCACGCCCATGCCGAGTCCGGCGGAACTCAAAAATATCGGCCTGAAAGCGACCGTGCCGCGGCTGAAGATCCTCGAAATCTTCCAGACCAGCGAGCAGCGCCATCTGAGCGCGGAAGACGTCTATCGCATCCTGCTCAACGAGCATATGGATATCGGGCTGGCCACCGTGTATCGGGTGCTGACCCAGTTCGAACAAGCCGGCCTGCTGTCGCGCAACAACTTCGAATCGGGCAAGGCGATCTTCGAGCTCAACGAAGGCAAGCACCACGATCACCTGGTCTGCCTCGATTGCGGGCGCGTCGAGGAATTCTTCGACGCCGAGATCGAACATCGCCAGCAAAGCATCGCGCGCGAGCGCGGCTTCGCGCTGCAGGAGCATGCGCTGTCGCTGTATGGCAATTGCACCAAGACCGCTTGCCCGCATCGGCCCAAGCGCTGATACGGAGACCGCGTGCGGCGAGGCACGCAGAAAGGAAAAACCGGCGCCAGGCGCCGGTTTTTTATTGTGGAGCGATGTGCAGCGAGGCCGCGCGGCCTAGGCCTGCTCGCGCTCGATCTCGGCCATGCGCTGCGGCAGCCCGGGCGCCGGCGCACCGACGAATTCGGCCACGACCTGACGGAACAGCCCGCGCGCCCACACCAGCATCGGATGCGTGTTGCGGCTGCGGTGCCAGAACATGTTCAGGCCCAGCGTGGTCTGGATTTCGGCCGGCAGCGGGAACGCGTTCAGGCCGTAGCTTTCGCACGCCACATCCTTGGTCAGCGCGTTGACGGTGAAGATCATGTCGGTCTGCGCGGCCAGTTCGGCCTGGGCCCGCCACGAATGCACGGTCAGCGCCGCGTTGCGCTTCAGGCCACGCTGCTGCAACGCGTAGTCCAGCGGAATCAGCGAAGGCGCCGGCCGCCCGGTGCCGCCCGCGGAGGCCATGAAGATATGGCCGCATTCGAGATAGTGGTCGAGCGTGCAGGCCGTCTGCAGCAACGGATGTCCCTTGCGCGCGCAGACCCACAGGTTCAGCGAGGCCACCGTTTCCTCGACGATCTCGGGGTGGCCGGTGGGCAGCGCGCAGAATGCCAGGTCGAGTTCGTTGGCGCGCATCGACGCCACGTCGGCCTCCCACGAATGGGATTCGACCAGGCGGATGTGCAGTTCGGGGGCCAGCTGCGCCAGGCGCAGCACGAAGCGGTTGAATACCGTATCCCCGAGTTCGGCGGCGAAGCCGATATGCAGCGTGCCGGACGCGACCGCGGGATCGAAATTGTCGACGTCGCCCTCGTTGATCGAGGCCCACAGGTCGAGCATCTCGCGAATCTTCGGACCGAGCTCGAGCGCGCGCGGCGTCGGCGTCAGGCCATGCGGGACGCGGATGAACAGCGGATCGTCGAAGATCTCGCGCAGGCGGCCCAGCGAGTGGGACACCGCCGGCGCCGTCATGTGCATCTTCTCCGCGACATAGGTCGCGTTCCGCTTGCTGAGCAACTCGGTGAAGATCACGAGCAGCTTGGTGTCAACGTTCACCATGATCACGCCCAGTTCAGGTTTGATACGCGTGGCCAGGCGAGCGCACGCGAGGACACTAAGGCTAGTGTAAGATCAAATCGCCACTTCGGGGAAGCGAAAACGCCATTTTTACCCGCCCGGGAACCCCTCCGTGGAAGGGTTCGTGTGTCGTATTTACCATATTTTACAGCGCGTGCGTGTGGTAGCGCACACTGACCATGAAAAACGGCGCCACCAGGGCGCCGCTTCCGAGTCGCCGCCAAAGCGGCGACATCGGCCATCCACATCCACTACCAAGCCGATTACTTGGCGTTCATCAGCGCCACGGTGGTATCGAGCATCCGGTTGGAGAAGCCCCACTCGTTGTCGTACCAGCTCGACACCTTGACCAGGTTGCCGGACACCTTGGTCAGCGTCGCGTCGAAGGTCGACGAAGCCGGGTTGTGGTTGAAGTCGACCGACACCAGCGGTGCGGTGTTGTAGTCGAGGATGCCCTTCAGTTCGCCTTCCGAGGCGGCCTTCAGGATCGCGTTCACTTCGTCGACGGTGGTTTCGCGCGCGGCGACGAACGACAGGTCGACCAGCGACACGTTGATGGTCGGCACGCGGATCGCGAAGCCGTCCAGCTTGCCGTTCAGTTCCGGCATCACCAGGCCGACCGCGGCGGCGGCGCCGGTCTTGGTCGGGATCATCGACTGGGTCGCCGAACGGGCGCGGCGCAGGTCCTCGTGGTAGACGTCGGTCAGCACCTGGTCGTTGGTGTAGGCGTGCACCGTGGTCATCAGGCCGGTCACCACGCCCAGCTTCTCGTGCAGCGGCTTGACCAGCGGGGCCAGGCAGTTGGTGGTGCACGAGGCGTTCGAGATCACGGTGTCCGAAGCCTTCAGCACGTTGTGGTTGACGCCGTAGACGATCGTCGCGTCGACATCCTTGCCGCCCGGCGCGGAAATGATGACCTTCTTGGCGCCGCCGGCCAGGTGGGCCGAGGCCTTTTCCTTCGAGGTGAAGAAGCCGGTGCACTCCATCACCACGTCGACGCCCAGCTCGCCCCACGGCAGCTCGGCCGGGTTGCGATTGGCCAGCACGCGGATCTTGTCGCCGTTGACGACCATGTAGTCGCCCTCGACCGACACGGTGCCCGGGAACTTGCCATGGGCGGTGTCGTACTGCGTCAGGTGGGCGTTGGTCTTGGCATCGCCGAGGTCGTTGATCGCAACGATCTCGATGTCATGCTTCTTGCCGCCTTCGTAGTGGGCGCGCAGCACGTTGCGGCCGATACGGCCATAGCCGTTGATGGCAACCTTGATAGTCATGGTACGTCTCCTGAACGGGAAGTAGAAAAAGCTGCGGGCGCCCGGGCCGGCGACGGCAGCGCCGCCGCGCCCGCACGTCCCTCGAAGTCAGATCACGCTCTTGACGGTGTTCGCCACGTTCTCGACGGTGAAACCGAAGTGCTTGAACAATACGCCAGCCGGCGCGGATTCGCCGAAGGTGTCGATGCCCACCACCGCTTGCACCTGGTACTTCCACCAGAAGTCGGTGACGCCGGCCTCGACCGCCACGCGGGGCACGCCCGCCGGCAGGACTGCCGACTTGTATGCCGCATCCTGCTTGTCGAACACAGTCGTCGAGGGCACAGACACGACGCGCACGCGGATGCCTTCCGCGGCCAGCTGGTCGGCCGCGCCGACCGCCAGGCCGACTTCCGAGCCGGTGGCCACGATCACCGCATGCGGCAGGCCGGTGCGCGGGTCGACGTTGTCGCGCAGCACATAGCCGCCGCGCGCGATGTTGGCGCGGGTGGCGTCGTCGCGCTTCTGGAACGGCAGGTTCTGGCGGCTGAAGATCAGGCAGCTCGGGCCATTCTGGCGGCGGATTGCCTCGGCCCAGGCCACCGCGGTCTCGGTGGTGTCGGCGGTGCGCCAGACGTCCATATTCGGGATCAGGCGCAGGCTGGCCACGTGCTCGATCGACTGGTGGGTCGGACCGTCCTCGCCCAGGCCGATCGAATCGTGGGTGAACACAAACAGCGTGCGGATCTTCATCAGCGCCGCCATGCGCAGCGCATTGCGGCTGTAGTCCGAGAAGGTCAGGAAGGTACCGCCGTAGGGGATGTAGCCGCCATGCAGCGTGATGCCGTTCATGATCGCGCTCATGCCGAACTCGCGCACACCATAGTTGATGTGGTTGCCCCAGGCATCGACGCGCACCGCCTTGCTGCCCGACCAGTTGGTCAGGTTCGAGCCGGTCAGGTCGGCCGAGCCGCCGAGCAGTTCGGGCAGCACCGGCGCCAGCGCCTCGATCGCGTTCTGGCTGGCCTTGCGGGTGGCGATGGTCTCGGCCTTCTCCTCGCACTTGGCCAGGTAGGCTTCCACCGCGGCGTCGAACGCGCCCGGCAGCTCGCCGCGCATGCGGCGCTCGAACTCGCCGGCTTCGTACGGATAACGCTCCGAATAGCCCTCGAACAGCGCGGTCCAGGCCTTCTCCAGCGCCGCGCCGTTGGCCTTGGCGTCCCACGCCGTGTAGACCTCTTCGGGCAGCTCGAACGGAGCGTGGCTCCAGCCCAGCGCCTCGCGCGTGGCCAGGATTTCGGCGCCGCCCAGCGGGGCGCCGTGCACGTCGTGGCCGCCCTGCTTGTTCGGCGAGCCCTTGCCGATCACGGTGCGGCAGCAGATCAGCGTCGGTTTGTCGCTGGCCTTGGCCTGCGCGATGGCGGCATCGATCGCGTTGACATCATGGCCATCGACCGCGCGGATCACGTTCCAGCCGTAGGCCTCGAAGCGCTTCGGGGTGTCGTCGGAGAACCAGTGCTCGACGTCGCCGTCGATCGAGATGCCGTTGTCATCCCACAGCGCGATCAGCTTGTTCAGCTGCAGCGTGCCGGCCAGCGAGCAGGCCTCGTGGCTGATGCCTTCCATCAGGCAGCCGTCGCCGAGGAAGACATAGGTGTAGTGGTTGACGATGTCGAAGCCGGGACGGTTGAATTCCTCGCCCAGCAGCCGCTCGGCCAGCGCCATGCCGACCGCGTTGGTGATGCCCTGGCCCAGCGGGCCGGTGGTGGTCTCGACGCCCGGCGTGATGCCGTATTCCGGATGGCCCGCGGTCTTGCTGTGCAGCTGGCGGAAGTTCTTCAGCTCCTCGATCGGCAGCTGGTAGCCGGTCAGATGCAGCAGCGCGTACAGCAGCATCGAGCCGTGCCCGTTGGACAGCACGAAGCGGTCGCGGTCGGCCCACTTCGGATTGACCGGGTTATGCTTCAGATGACGGCTCCACAACGCGACGGCGATATCGGCCATGCCCATCGGCATGCCCGGGTGGCCCGAATTGGCCTGCTGGACGGCGTCCATCGCCAGGACACGGATCGCATTGGCCATCAGCGACGCGGGCTGGCTGGCATAGGGGCTGGTGGCTGGGTGTGCGAGGTGAGACATGCGGCGGGAAATTGGCGGCGGGAAAAGCGCGATTTTACCAGAACGAGGCGACGTTTCCGGTACGGCGGCGACCCCGCCGGCGCCTTCCGAGGCGGCCCTCGAATGGCGCGAATGGCTGACGAGCGGCGTCGGCTCCACACTGGCTGACATCACCCTCCGGGCCTCGGTGCGCTCAGCCCACCAGCACATCGAGATCGGCGAGCATCCGCTGTTCGGCCGCGTGTTCCGGCTCGATGGCCGCATCATGAGCGCGGAAGCCGACGCGTTCATCCAGCATGAGGTGATGGTCCATCCGATGGCGATGGCTCACGGCTCACCCGCCAGCGCGCTGGTGATCGGGGGCGGCGACGGCGGCTCGGCGCGCGAACTGCTGCGGCTGCCGGGCATGCGCGAGGTCGTGGTCGCGGAGCTCGATGCCGAGGTGGTCCGGCTGGCGCGGCGCTGGCTGCCGCGCATCCACCACGGCGCCTTCGACGATCCGCGCGTGACGCTCGAAATCGGCGACGGCCTGGCCGTGATGGAGGCGCTGCGCGATTCGGGCCGCCGCTTCGACCTGCTGGTGTTCGATCTGACCGAGGCCGACGATGGCAGCCCCGCCGCCGCGCTGTTCGGTGCGCGCGGCCTGCAGGCGGCGCACGACTGCCTGGCGCCGGGCGGCGCGATGTCGCTGCATCTGGGGCCGCCCTTCCACCGCCCCGACACGGCGCGGCTGCTGTGGCGGCGGCTGGGCGACCATTTCCGCCTGGTGCAGCCGATGACGGTGGCGATTCCGGTCTATGGGGCGCTGTGGGCGATTGCGGTCGCCAGCGACACGCTGGACGTGCGCGCCGCCGATCCGGCCATGCTGGCCGCGCGGCTCGCCGACTGGCAGCTCGACGGCGCGCTGCGCTGCTATCACGCCGGCCTGCATGCGGCGCTGTTCGCGCTGCCGCGCCACCTGCAGCCGCTGTTCGACGGCGGCGCCACATCGGCATGATATGCTCGGCTGACCGCTCCACCGGGGGGACTTGCGGCAAGCCAGGCGCAGCGCTCGTCCGGCGTTCGCTTCCGCGCGCGATGCCTGCCACCGTGGAGCGTGCGTGCAGGTGCGCCCACCCCGGCGCCTCTGCCGTACGGAATCCGGGAGGACACCATCATGACCAAACCTGCCAACACGCCCTGGCTGATTCCCTACCTGACCGTCAGCGATGCACGCCGCGCGCTCGACTTCTACAGCCGCGCCTTCGGCTTCGTGCCTGGCAATGTGGTCGACGAGAACGGCGTGCCCACCCATGCCGAGATGCACTATCACGGCGAGCTGGTCGTGATGTTCGCCCCCGAGGGCGCCTGGGGCAGCACCGCGCGCACGCCGCGCTCGACCGGCTTCGAATGCCCGCAGACCTTCTACCTCTACTGCGACGACGTCGACACGATGCATGCCCGTGCGGTGGCGGCCGGCGCGGTCAGCCTGATGGCGCCCGGCGACCAGTTCTGGGGCGACCGCTATTGCATGGTCGAGGACCTCGACGGCTACCGCTGGGGCTTCGCCCGCCCGCTGGACCAGGCCGTCGCCGCGGCCACGGGTTCTGAGGCCGCCTGAGCGACTGACAGCCTGACCGCCCGGATGCCGGGGCCCGATGCCGCGATGGGGTCCATGTCGGCCCGGTTGCCCATATCGGCCCTGTCCCCCATGTTGCCCATATTGCCCATGGCGGTTGTCGCGCCCATCCTGCGGACCCGCCCCGCCTGACCGATTTTCCCTGGATTCGATGCCACCCCGCTTCTACGTCGATCAACCGCTTGCCCCCGATACCCTGCTGCCGCTACCCGAGGCGGTGGTGCGCCATGTCCAGGTGCTGCGCCTGCATCCCGGCGAGCCCATCACGCTGTTCGACGGGCGCGGCGGCAGCCATGCCGCGACGCTGGTCGAGATCGGCAAGCGCAGCGCGACCGCACAGGTCGGCGCGCGCGACACCGCCGAATGCGAACTGCCCTTCCGCGTGACGCTGGCCCAGGGCATTGCCGGAGGCGACAAGATGGACTGGCTGATCGAGAAGGCCGTCGAGCTTGGCGTCGGTGCGATCCAGCCGCTGCAGACCGCGCGCGCGGTGGTGCGGCTCAGCGGCGACCGTGCGCAGAAGCGCCACGCGCACTGGCAGGCGCTGGTCACCGCGGCCTGCGAACAATGCGGGCGCAATCGCTTGCCGGCGGTGTCGCCGGTGGCTAACTTGGAGGCGTGGCTGGCGGCGATTCCGGCCAATGCCGGACAGCGGCTGCTGATATCGCCGCGCGCCGAATCGACGCTGGTGGCCCTCGCGCAGGCACACCGTGACGACTGGATCGCCAGCGGCGTCACGCTGCTGATCGGGCCCGAAGGCGGACTGTCGCCCGAGGAAGAACGCGCCGCGCTGGCGCAAGGTTTCACGGCGGTGTCGCTCGGACCGCGCATCCTGCGCACCGAGACCGCCGGTCTGGCCTGCCTGGCCGCGCTGAACGCGCTGCTGGGCGGATTCTGACGGCACCGCGCCGTCGACCGCTATCGAGCCGAGCCGGTCCGCGCAGCATGGCACCGGCCGGTCCGATAAACGAATCAACAACAAGGAGCTGAAGATGGGACTGCTCGATAGTGTGCTTGGCGGCGTGCTCGGCCAAACCAATCCGGCGCAGGCCGGCGAATCCGGCCAAGTCGGCATGAATCCGAAGATGATGCTGGCGCTCGGCCTGCTGGCGATGCTGGCCATGCGCGGCCGCGAGGGTGGCGCCGAGGCGACGCAAGACCCGGCCGGCATGGCGGGCGGACTGGGCGGCGTGCTCGGGGGCTTGGCCGGCGGCGGTGGCGGGCTGGATCTCGGTTCGCTGCTGGGTGGCCTGCTCGGCGGCCAGGGCGGCGCGGCCGGCGAGGCACAGACGATCGGCGCCGCGGCCGGCGGCATCGGCGCGCTGCAGCAGATCCTCGCGCAGGCGGGACTGGGCGAGCAGGTGTCCTCGTGGATCGGCACCGGTCCGAATCAGCCGGTGTCGCCGTCCTCGCTGGCCGAGGCGCTGCAAGGCACCGGCGCGCTCGACACGCTGTCCTCGAGCACCGGCATGTCGCGCGACGACGTCGCGGCGCAGCTCAGCGCCGGCCTGCCGGAACTGATCGATCAGCTGACGCCGCAGGGCCAGGTGCCGCCGGCGGCCTGATCGTTTCCGCGACGTATCGGAACGGCCGCCGCGCCGTTTTGCACGCAAAAAAGGCCCGCCGTTTTGGCGGGCCTTTTCTATCCGAGGTTCCTGCGCGGCGATGCGCGGGAATCCGGCGAACGCGCCGGCTTGACGCGCTCAGGCGAACGAGTAGAACACGCGGAATTGCACGCGGCGCTCGGCCCAGAACTCGGCGGCGTCGCGGAACACGTCGAGCAGCGTCTCGCGCGCTTCCTTGTCGAACTTCTGCGCGCAGGGCAGGCCTTCGAGCACGATGACGAAACCGGGTTGCACGCCGGCCTTGTGGATCATGTCCGTCAGGCAATCGGCCAGCGCATCGAAGTTCTTGCCGAAGTGCTTCGGAAAGAGGAACGCGGTGGCGATGGTTTCCAGCACCTCGCCCTTGGTCGTGCAATGGGCGCAATTGGCGTAGAGGAAATGCTGGCCGAGGTCGGCGGCAGCCTGTGCCAGCTCGGGCACGCGGAAGGCGCGGATCGACTGAACGATATTGGGTCGCACGGTCTTGAACAGGTTCAACGCGGCCTCCCTGCCGCAGGCCACTTCGGCGTTGCCGTCCTGCGGCGACGCCGGCGGCAGTTTATTGTGCGCGACCTCGTAGCGGGGCATCATCAGCACACTGTCATAAAGGTTCTGGGCATGTTGTTGAGCCCGCTGCCAGCCATCTCCGGCGCCGCGCTCTTCGCGGGCGGCAAGGGCGTCGCCCAGTCCGAAAATGTCAGTCATCATCTGATTATCCGTTTGAAGCTGTTGTAGTGGTCTTCCGTGTAATAGCAGTCGTTGGCGGCCCGTTGTTCGCCGCCACAGACGATTCGCTTCGCACCCCGATTCCGGCTGCCCGGACGGGCAACCGTGTACTCACGGTAATAGCCGCGCGGCCGCCGAGGCAGGATCCGTTCATAGTTGCCGAACCGCGAGCCATCCTTTGCGTAGGGATACGGCCCCCCGGCCTCGATGCGCTGCAGCGTCTGCTGTGCCTCGTTGGGCAGTTGCTGCACTGCAATGGTTCCCAGCGTATCCGACAGCACCTCCGGGGACTGCTTCGCCTGAGCCGGTTGCGCCAGCGTGGCCGCCACGGCCACCGCCGCCAAGGTGTGCAGAACTCCGCGCGCAACCCGTTGGAGCGAAGGCTGGACCCGTTGCAGGATCTTGTCGGAGCGCGATGCGCGTTGCGGCAAAGAAGTCGGGGAACCCACGTTGTCTGGTCTGGTGGCGCAGCAATCCAACGCCAAGCGCGGTCGACGGATCGCCTGCATCGAAGGCGCTAGGTTACGCGCAAGCTGTTAAATAATCAATCCCCGCGCCTCGGTGACGGCGAAAACCTGAATTGTTTCAATGCGTTAATGGAATGTATGCGCACACTAACCGAGTTTCAGCGGCGATAAAAAAGCCGGGGCATGCCCCGGCTCCTCCACTCGCGTGGCGAGTTCTTACCGCTTCGCCGCGGCGTCCACCACCACCAGCGACGTCATATTGACGATGCGGCGGACCGTCGCCGACGGCGTCAGGATGTGCACCGGCGCATTGACACCCAGCAGGATCGGGCCGATCGCGACGTTGTTGCCGGCAGCCGTCTTCAGCAGGTTGTAGGCGATATTGGCCGCGTCGATGTTCGGGCACACCAGCAGGTTGGCTTCGCCCTTGAGCGTACCGTCCGGCACCAGCTGGTCGCGCAGCTTCTGGTCCAGCGCGCAGTCGCCATGCATCTCGCCGTCGACCTCCAGCTCCGGCGCGCGCTCGCGCAGGATGGCCAGCGTCTCGCGCATCTTCTGCGCCGACGGCGCCTCGGACGAGCCGAAGTTCGAATGCGACAGCAGCGCGATCTTGGGCTCGATGCCGAAGCGCTTGAGCTCCTCGGCGGCCATGATCGTGATCTCGGCCAGTTGCGTCGCGCTCGGATCGACGTTGACGTGGGTGTCCACCAGGAAGATCTGGCGGCCCGGCAGCACCAGGCCGTTCATCGCCGCATAGACCTCGTTGGTGCCGCCCAGCACCTGGTCGATGTAGCGCAGATGCGCGGCGGTATTGCTGACCGTGCCGCAGATCATGCCGTCGGCCTCGCCCTTGTGCACCAGCATCGCGCCGATCAGCGTGGTGCGGCGGCGCATCTCGAGCTTGGCGTACTGCGGCGTCACGCCCTGGCGCGCCATCATCCGGTAGTAGGTGTCGGAGTAGTCGCGGAAGCGGTCGTCGTGTTCCGGGTTGACGACGGTGAAGTCCACGCCCATGCGCAGGCGCAGGCCGAAGCGTTCGATGCGGTGCGTCAGCACGGCCGGGCGGCCGATCAGGATCGGGTTGGCCAGCTTCTCGTCGACGATCACCTGCACCGCGCGCAGCACGCGCTCTTCCTCGCCCTCGGCGAACACGATGCGCTTCTTCTCCATCGCCACCTTGCGGGCGGCGGCGTAGATCGGCTTCATCAGCGTGCCCGAGTGGTAGACGAACTGCTGCAGTTGCAGCTTGTACGCCTCCATGTCCTCGATCGGGCGGGTCGCCACGCCGGAGTCCATCGCGGCCTGCGCCACGGCGGGCGCGACCTTGACGATCAGGCGCGGATCGAAAGGCTTCGGAATCAGGTATTCGGGGCCGAACGACAGGTCCTGGATGCCGTAGGCGGTAGCGACGATATCGCTCTGCTCCTGCCGCGCCAGTTCCGCCACGGCGTGCGCGGCGGCGATTTCCATCTGCTTGGTAATGGTGGTCGCGCCCACGTCCAGCGCCCCGCGGAAGATGAACGGGAAGCACAGCACGTTGTTGACCTGGTTCGGATAGTCGGTGCGGCCGGTGGCGATCACCGCGTCGGGCCGCACTTCCTTGACCTGCTCCGGCATGATTTCCGGATTCGGGTTGGCCAGCGCCAGCACCAGCGGACGGTCGGCCATGCGTTGCACCATGTCCTGCTTGAGCACGCCGGCGGCCGACAGGCCCAGGAAGATGTCCGCGCCGTCGATGACCTCGGCCAGCTTGCGCTTGTCGGTCTTCTGCGCGAAGCGCGCCTTCTCCGGATCCATCAGCTCGGTCCGGCCCTCGTAGACCACGCCGGCCAGGTCCGTGACCCAGATGTTCGACAGCGGCAGGCCGAGATCGACCAGCAGGTCCAGGCAGGCCAGTGCCGCGGCGCCCGCGCCCGAGGCCACCAGCTTGACGTCCTTGATGTCCTTGCCGACCACGCGCAGCCCGTTGATGACCGCCGCGCCGACCACGATCGCGGTGCCGTGCTGGTCGTCGTGGAAGACGGGAATCTTCATCCGCTCGCGCAGCTTGCGCTCGACGTAGAAGCATTCCGGCGCCTTGATGTCCTCGAGGTTGATGCCGCCGAAAGTCGGCTCCAGCGAGGCGATGATGTCGACCAGCTTCTCCGGGTCCTTCTCGTCGATCTCGATATCGAACACGTCGATGCCGGCGAACTTCTTGAACAGGCCCGCCTTGCCTTCCATCACCGGCTTCGATGCCGCCGGGCCGATGTCGCCCAGGCCGAGCACCGCGGTGCCGTTGGTGACCACGCCGACCAGATTGCCGCGCGCGGTGTAGCGGAAGGAATTGGCCGGGTCGGCGACGATTTCCTCGCAGGCGGCCGCCACGCCCGGCGAGTAGGCCAGCGCCAGGTCGCGCTGGTTCGACAGCGGCTTGGTCGGCGTGACCGAGATCTTGCCCGGGGTCGGAAACTCGTGATACTCGAGGGCGGCTTTGCGCAGCGCCTCGCGCTGCTGCTGTTTCAGTTCGTCTTGCGAGAGTGCTTGCGAATTCGGCTGCGAAGCGGGCTGCGAAGGACTGGTCATCGGCGCATCTTCCGGTCTGTGGAGCCGTGTTTGACGAAGCGGAAAACGGTGGGAACACACCCTCGCGGGCCGGCTCCACCTGCCCGCTGTCTCCTGATCGAGCCCCGCATTTTATATTGTGAAATTTTATTTCACAATAAGCGTTTTGCGAGAGGCACCTTTGCGTTTCGGTACAATATGCCGGATGCGGGCGGGACTGACCAGCCACGCATGCCGTCCGAGCTTCCGTCCGGCGGCGCCGTCACCAGACTCCCGGGACTCTCCCGCCTTCCTGCCGCGCCCCGCCGGGCGGGTTTCCGAGCCGACTCCAGCATGCCTTCGACAGACGCCGCCCCAGCCGCGCCCGCTTCCGCCGATCCCTCGGCGAACCCTTCGGCCGATCCCTCCGCCGATCCTTCCGCGCCGCTTTCCGAGTTTGAACTGATCCGCCGCTATTTCACCCGTCCGGCCCGCAAGGCCGTGCTCGGCGTCGGCGACGACTGCGCGCTGCTGGATCCGCGCCCGGGCCATCTGCTGGCGGTCAGCAGCGACATGCTGGTCAGCGGCCGGCACTTCTTCCCCGACGTCCCACCGCGCGCGCTGGGCCACAAGGCGCTGGCCGTCAATCTGTCCGATCTGGCGGCGATGGGCGCCGAGCCGCGCGCCTTCACGCTGGCGCTGGCGCTGCCCGAGGCCGATCCCGCCTGGCTGGCCGAACTGGCCGCCGGCATGCTGGAACTGGCCGACGCGCATGGCTGCGAGCTGGTCGGCGGCGACACTACGCGCGGCCCGCTGACGCTGTCCTTGACGGTGTTCGGCGACGTGCCGCGGGGCAGCGCGCTGCGCCGCGACGCCGCCCGCCCGGGCGACGACATCTGGATCTCCGGCACGCTGGGCGATGCGCGCCTGGCGCTGGGCGATTGCCGCGGCGAATGGCTGCTGCCCGAGCCCGACTTCACGCTGGTGCGCCCGCGCATGGACACGCCGACCCCGCGCGTGGCGCTTGGCATGGCGCTGCGCGGGCTGGCCCATGCCGCGCTCGATATCTCGGACGGGCTGGTCGGCGATCTGGGCCATATCCTGGAGCGATCGCAGGTCGGCGCGCTGCTCGACGTCGATGCGCTGCCGCGCTCGGAGGTCCTGGCGAGCCAGCCGCGCGACTGCCAGCTCGAATGCGTACTGGCCGGCGGCGACGATTACGAGCTGTGCTTCACCGCCCCGGTCGGGACGCGCGAAGCGCTGGCCGCGCTGGCCGAGCGGTTGGCGCTGCCGCTGACCCGGGTCGGCACGATCACCGCCGAGCCCGGGTTGCGCCTGGTCGATGCCGGTGGCGGGCCCGTCTCCTTCCGGGCCCGAAGCTTCGATCATTTCGCCAACCCCTGACAGCCGGACGGCGGCATGTCATGATGCCGCCATGCGGCGGAGCGCCGCGCCGCCGGCCGCCTGCCGCGCCGGCGAGTCCCGCCTCCGACCGCGATAACAAACGAGCCAAATACCTTGATGTCCGCCTATCCTCCCGGTTCGGCGTCTACCGATCCCGCGATGACGCTGGAGGCCGGTCAGACCGCCAAGATCCTGCGCCCGACGGCGCGCTTCATGCTGTCCCACCCCGCGCATTTCATCGCGCTGGGCTTCGGTTCCGGCCTGTCGCCGGTGATGCCCGGCACGGTCGGCACGCTGTACGGCTGGCTGTCCTTCGTCGTGATCTCGCTGTGGATGCAGCCGTCCGCCTGGCTGTGGATCATCGTCGGCGGCTTCCTGATTGGCCTGTGGGCCTGCGCACGGACCGCGCGCGCGATGGGCGTGCACGATCACGGCAGCATGGTGTGGGACGAGATCGTGGCGTTCTGGCTGGTGCTGGCCTTCGTGATGCCGACCGGCTTCTGGGGCCAGTTCGCCGCCTTCCTGTGGTTCCGGCTGTTCGACATGGCCAAACCCGCGCCGATCGCCTATTACGACCGCACGCTCAAGGGCCCGGGCCTGCGCGGCGGCTTCGGCGTGATGTTCGACGATCTGGTCGCGGCGTTCTACACGCTGCTGGTGTTCGCGCTGTGGCGCTCGTTCTGAGCGCATCCACGCCGCCGCATCCGAACCGTACCGATTCACCGCCAGCACGAGAGCCGTCATCATGTCCATCAGCCGCTTGCTCGACCAGCTTGCCGTCCAGGCCGGCATCGCCCTCAAGGAAAAATCGCTGATGGTCGCCACCGCCGAGTCCTGTACCGGCGGCCTGGTGGCGGCCGCCATCACCGACGTCGCCGGTTCGTCCGGCTGGTTCGAGCGCGGCTTCGTCACCTACTCGAACGAAGCCAAGAGCACCATGCTCGGCGTTCCGGCCAAGCTTATCCGCGATTTCGGCGCGGTCAGCGAGGAAGTCGCGCACGCGATGGCCGAGGGGGCGCTGCTCAACAGCCGTGCCCAGGTGGCGCTGTCGATCACCGGCGTCGCGGGCCCGACCGGCGGCACGCCGGAGAAGCCGGTGGGCATGGTCTGCTTCGGCTGGAGCAACCGCATCGTGACCCGGGTCGAGACCCAGCGCTTCAAGGGCGACCGCCAGCAGATCCGCCGCCAGGCCGCCGAGCATGCGATGCGCGGCCTGCTCGACCTGGTGCGCAACGAGGCCTGAGCGCCGGGGCGGCGGTTCGCCCGTTCGCCCGTTCGCCCAACACCCGAGCGCCCGAGCACCCGAGCACCCGAGCACCCGAGCACCCGAGCACCTCAGTAACCAAGTACCCGGGCGCAGGGGCCCCGCCGTTCAACCCTGGCGGAAACGGTTGATCGTGTCGCGCGTCTGCAGCGCGGCGCGGCGCGCGGCCGCGGCGAAGTCCTTCTCGCGGCTGGCGTACAGGATCGCCCGCGACGAATTGATCATCATGCCGGTACCGTCGGCGCTGCGACCCGCCTTGACCGTGGCTTCGATATCGCCGCCCTGGGCACCGATGCCTGGAATCAGCAGCGGCATGTCGCCGACCAGCTCGCGCACCTTGGCGATCTCGTTCGGGAAGGTCGCGCCGACCACCAGCCCCATCTGCCCGGTGGTGTTCCAGCGCGCCGCGGCCTGCTCGGCCACCAGCTGATAGATCGGCTTGCCCTCGACCTGCAGGAATTGCACGTCCGAGCCGCCCGGATTCGAGGTCCGGCACAGCACGATGACGCCGCGCTCGGGATAGGCAAGATACGGCTCCACCGAATCGAATCCCATATAGGGGCTGACCGTGACGGCATCGGCCTGATAGCGGTCGAACGCCTCGATCGCGTAATGCTGCGCGGTCGAGCCGATGTCGCCGCGCTTGGCGTCGAGAATCACCGGGATGCCGGGATGTGCGTCGTGGATATAGTGGATCAGCTGCTCGAGCTGGTCCTCGGCGCGCTGCGAGGCGAAGTAGGCGATCTGCGGCTTGAAGGCGCAGACCAGGTCGGCGGTGGCGTCGACGATCTCGCGGCAGAAGGAAAAGATCGCGCCGCCGGCGCCGGTCAGCGACAGCGGCAGCTTGCCCGGATCCGGATCGAGCCCGACGCACAGCAGCGAATCGTTGCGCCGCCAGGCCTGGGTCAACTGCTCGGTGAACGGGACGGGAGGAACGGAAGGACGGGTCATGGATCGCTCGAATGCGTGGCATCCGGGCCCGGGATGGGCCGCGGCGGACCGTTGGCTATCGTCTGTCGGCACGGGCAGAGAATCGCGGCGGCCGGCGACGGTCGGGTCGTTGCCGGCAATTTTACCCGTTGCATGCTATCTTCCTTGCGCTTTTCCGACAGACGAAACCAATAGAAAGAGCGGTAACGCACCGGTAACCGCCTCCCCTCCATGACTCTCGATCGCCGCAATCTTGCCCTGCTCGTCGCGCTGACGCTCGCCTGGGGCGTCAACTGGCCCGTGATGAAGATCGGCGTGGCCCATTTCCCGCCGCTGGGCTTTCGCCTGCTGTGCATGGCCGGCGGCCTGATCGCGCTGGGGCTGGCGCTGCGCGCCAAGGGCATCCCGCTGACGCTGCCGCGCGAGACCTGGGGCACGGTGTTCAAGCTGGCGCTGCCCAATATGGTGATCTGGCACCTGCTGGCGATCGGCGCGGTCAAGATGCTGTCCTCGGGCCGCGCCGCGATCCTCGGCTACACGATGCCGATCTGGGCCGTGGTCTGGGGCCTGGTCTTGTTCCGCGAGCGCATCTCGGCCTGGGCCTGGGTCGGCATCGGCTGCGCGCTGGCCGGCACGCTGCTGCTGATGTCGAGCGAGTTCGGCGCGCTGACCGGCAGCCCGACCGGCACCGTGATGATGCTGGCCGCCGCGGCCGGCTGGGGCTACGGCACCCAGCTGATGAAGCGAACCCCGGTCGATATCCCGCTCGGCACGCTGACCTTCTGGATGCTGGCGGTCGCGCTGCCCTTCCTGCTGGCCGGCACGCTGCTGTTCGAGGACGGCTGGCGCATGCCGAACGCGATCGAATGGGCCGCGATCGTGTACAACGCGGTGGTCGTGTTCGCCTTCTGCCATCTGGTCTGGTTCGCGCTGGCCCGTTCGCTGCCGCCGGTGGTATCGAGCCTGTCGATCATGTTCATCCCGGTGGTCGGGGTCTTCTCCGGCATGTGGATGCTGGGCGAGCAGCCCCACTGGCAGGACTACGCCGCGATCGTGCTGATGTTTGCCGCGCTGGCCTCGGTGCTGCTGGTACCGCTGCTGATGCCGCGGCTGCGCCGTCGCGCGTAAGGCGGGCAGAGCCGCAGCCGCGGTCGAACCGTGCCTCATACCCCGTACCACGGCCGCGGTGACGCTTCATCCAGATTTCACTTAACAAACGCGGTCGCGTTGGGCTACACTCGCGCCCATCCATAATCCCGGAGAAATTACGTGGGCAGTAGCATCGGGTGTTCGAGTTGCCGCGGCAAAGCCGCGACCTCTACGAATGCCATGTCACTGCGGGCTGCGTAACGACGAACCCGTCCGGACCATCCTGGTCGGACGCTCGCCGAACCCGCCCGCAGCACACTGCGGGCGAGTGTTTTTTCCGTACTGCCACCGGCGGCCATCGCTTCAACAGGCCCGCCGCGTTGTTGCGGACTTCCCTCACCCGGCTTGCCAGCCATCAACGGCAAACGCCATCGCCTTGCACGGCCCGTCCGCGCAGCGCGATCACGCTTGCCTTCGAGCCCGCCATTCGCCGTCGCGAAGGGCGCGGCCCGGCCGTGCCGCAAGCCTGCCTGCCGCTTTTCTTCATCGCACGGCATAAGGAATACCGGGGATGATCAATCTGTTCGTCCTGCAGAAAGGCCGGCTCGCCCAGGAGCAGGTCGACGACCGCAACGAGTTGCTGCAGCACAAGCCCATCTGGATCGATGTCGTCAGCCCCGACGACGAGGAACTGGACTGGATCAAGGAAGCCTACGGCGTGGCCCTGCCCGAGCTCGAGGACCTCGGCGACCTCGAGGCCTCGGCGCGTTATTTCGAGGGCGAGGATGAAAACATCCATATTCGCACCGACTTCCTGCTCGACGAGGACGAGGTCTCGCGCAACGTGCGCGTGGCGTTCGTGCTGACGCGCGACGTGCTGTTCTCCATCCACGACGAGGACCTGCCGGTGTTCCGGCTGGTGCGGCTGCGCGCCCGCATGCGCCCGGGCTCGGTGCGCAACGCCAAGGACGTGCTGATGGATCTGTACGCGACCGACGCCGAGTACTCGGCCGACTCGATCGAGGAGATCTACGAACGGCTGGAGGACGCCAGCAAGCGCGTACTGGCCGAGAACGTGACCGACGCCGCGGCGGCCGATGTGCTCGAGACCATCGCGCGCGAGGAAGACCGCAATGGCCGCATCCGCCGCAACGTGATGGACACCCGGCGGGCGCTGTCCTTCCTGATGCGCAGCCAGCTGCTGTCCGCCGAGCAGCAGGACGAGGCGCGCCAGATCCTGCGCGATATCGACTCGATCGAGAACCACACCGCGTTCCTGTTCGACAAGATCAACTTCCTGATGGACGCCACGGTCGGTTTCATCAACATCAACCAGAACAAGATCATCAAGCTGTTCTCGGTGGTGTCGGTGGCGCTGATGCCGCCGACCCTGATCGCAAGCGTCTACGGCATGAACTTCAAGGTGATGCCCGAGCTCGACTGGGCCGGCGGCTATCCGTGGGCGATTGCGCTGATGGCGGTGTCGGCGGCGATTCCGCTGATCTATTTCCGCCGCAAGGGCTGGCTCAGCTAGAAGCCCCAAGGCCCGGCGCCGCGACGACCGGGCCGCCCGGCGGGCTGCCCGCTGCCGTACGTCATCAGTCCGGCAGCGTGGCCGAGCCCATCCGGCGCGCGATGATGCCGGCCTTGGCGCGGAAGTTGACGCGCACATGCGCGCAGTACTGCTTCTTGTCGAAGCATTTTGGCGCCGGCAGCGCCGCCGCCAGGCGCGCCGCCTGGCCCACGCTGAGACGGCCGGCGCTGGTCTTGAAGTAGTGCCGGGCGGCGGCCTCGGCGCCGAACACGCCCTCGCCCCACTCGACCGAGTTCAGATAGATCTCGTAGATGCGCTGCTTGTCGAGCCAGAACTCCAGCATCCAGGTAATCAAGAGTTCCTGGCCCTTGCGCAGGTAATGCTGCTCGGGCGACAGGAACAGGTTCTTGGCCAGCTGCTGCGTGATGGTCGACCCGCCGCGCACGATATGGCCGCGCTTCTTGTTGCGCTCCCAGGCTTCCAGCATCGCGTCGAAGTCGTAGCCCGGATGATTGACGAAGTCGGCGTCCTCGCTGGCGATCACGGCGCGCTTCAGGTTGCGCGAGATCTCGCCATACGGCACCCACTGCCGCTCGATGCCGCAGCTCCAGACATTCCAGCCGCACAGGCGCCAGCGCTCGGCGCGCATGAACGAGGTCGGACCGGGGTCGACTACCTGCCACGCGGCGATCTGCAGGAAGAAATAGACCTGCATCGCGACCACGCCGGCCAGCACGCTGCCCAGCAGCCATGCGAGCCAGCGCAGCGGCGCGGAAGTGCCGGCGCGCGCGGACGCGGCGGCGGCACGGGAACGGACGGCGCGTTTGCGTTGGGCCAAGGCGGAACTCGCGTCGGTCAGTCGGCGTAGCGGAAGAACGGGATGCGCCCGAGGTCAGCGTCCGGCCTGCGGTTTGCCGTGCGGTTTGGCCTGGGGTTCGGCCGCCGCTTTGGGTCCCGGTTCGGCAGCCGCTTCGCACCCGGCTTCGGCCCGCAGCGCGGCCCGCAGTTCCTCGAGCACCGGCGCGGTATCGGGATGCACGCCGCGCCAGAGGTAGAAGGCCTGCGCCGCCTGCTCGACGAGCATGCCGAGCCCATCGGCGGTGCGGGCGCCCTGCGCCGCCGCGTACTGCAGGAACACGGTCGGCTCGGCGCCGTACATCATGTCGTAGGCCAGCACGCCCTCGCCGAGCAGCGCCTCGGGCACCGGCGGCACCTCGCCCTGGAGGCTGCCGGCGGTCGCGTTGATCACCACCTCGCAGCCGTCCTCCTCGGACAGCCCGGCCAGCGCCTCGAAGCCGCCGCCCCACAGTTCGACGCCGGCCTCGCCGGCGGCCTCGGCGAAGTTCTCCAGCATCTCGCTGGCGCGGTCGGCGGTGCGGTTGGCCACCACGATGCGGTCGGGCCGGCAATCGATCAGCGGCAGCATCGCGCCCATCGCGGCGCCGCCGGCGCCCAGCAGCAGGATGCGCCGCCCTTCGAGCTCGACGCCGAGACGATCGACGATATCGCGCACCAGGCCGACGCCGTCGGTGTTGTCGCCGTGCAGCAGGCCGTCCTCCATCCACAGCGTGTTGACCGCGCCGGCGGCCTCGGCGCCGGGCGTCAGCCGGTCGGCCAGCTCGAAGGCCTGCACCTTGAACGGCGTCGTCACGTTCAGGCCCTGGCCGCCCTCGGCGAAGAACCGGCGCACGGTGTCGGCAAACCCGTCCAGCGGCGCCAGCAGCCGTTCGTAGCTGAGCGCCTGCGCGGTCTGGCGCGCGAAGGCGGCATGAATCTGCGGCGAGCGGCTGTGCGCGATCGGGTTGCCGACCACGGCATAGCGGTCCACGGCGAGGTCAGGGTTGGGCATGTCGGTAGCGTTGGGCATTTATCGGGATGGCAGCGGCGATGGCGCCTGGGACGGCAACCGGGATTGCAGCCGGGTTTCCAGCCCGCTGCGCGAGAACTTGAACGTCGAAATCACTTCGAGAATATCGTAGCGGGCCCGCATCTCCGGCGAAAACTCGCCGAACGGCGCCGCGGCGCGCACGATCGCGATGGCCTGGCGGTCCAGAGCGGCGTTGCCCGAGCTCTTGACCAGCTCGACGCCGTCGACGCGGTAGCCGCCGCGCTCGTAACCGAGCCGGCCATGCCGGTCGACGTTGATCGCCACGATCAGCTCGCCGTACAGCGGCTGGCCGGCGCGGCGAGGGAAGTCGGCGGTGCCGCGCGCCTCGATCTTCTTGCGCAGGCGGTCGTAGTAGCGGGCGTAGACCACCTGCTGCGCGCTGGTGGCGGTGATCTGGTGGCGCTTGGGCCGGCGCGCGTAGTGCTCCAGATTGCGGGCGATCTCGGCCTCCAGCCGCGCCATCTCGTCGAGCGAATCGTGCTCGTCCTGGCCGCGCGCCGGGGTATCGAGACGGCGTTCGCCCGGACGCAGCGGCTGGCTGTGGACCGGCGGCGCGCTCTCGCGCAGCTGTGTCATCAGCCGCTGCTGGCGCTCCTCGAGCAGATCGACGCGGCGCTGCACCTGGCGCACCAGATCGCCCTCGCGCGGGATGGGCTGCGCCGGCAGCGGCGTGCTGGCACGCTGCTGCTCATGGTCGCCGCCGCCGTCGAGGTCGGCCTGGGCCAGTGCGGCGGGCTTGAGCGGCTGCTGGCCCGACTTCGCATTGACCAGCACCACGTCGAGCGCGGTGTCGCTGCGCTTGATCTCGAAGGCCTCCGGCGCGCCGAAGCGCACTGCCAGCAGCAGCGCGTGCACGGCCAGCGAGATCGCGATGGCCTTGGCCATCGTGCTGCTGCCTTGCCACCACTGGCGGGAAGCGCGGGCGAGGTTCACGGCAGGCCTGGATCAGGAGGCAGCGGGGCCGCCGTTGCCGGCGGTCCTGGCAGCGCCGTCGCGACCATCGGCGCCGTCGCCGGCGCTGTCGTTGGCGTTGGCGTTGGCCCTTTCGCCGGGGATGGCTTCGGCCGGCGCTTCGGTACCGGTACCGTCCAATGTCTCCGGCACCGTCTCGGCGCCCTGCTCGGCGGCCTCTTCCGCGGCCTGCTCGGCCGCCACCTCGGCGGCCGCTTCGGCGGAGACCTCCGCCGATTCTTCATCGCCTTCCAGTTCTTCGGCTGGCAGCTCACCCTCGCCGGCAAACACCTCCAGCACCCGACAGCTGACTTCCAGCGTCAGCTCGTCGGTGCCGGCGATTTCGAGCAGCACCTGCGTGCCGCGCGCGGCCTGCGCGAGTTCGGGCACACGCGTGACCAGCGGGATCTCGGCAAAGCGCACCGCGCCGTCCTTCAGCACGGTCGCCATCATGCGTTCGCGGTTCTCCTGCGCGAGCCAGCGCAGGCACCAGTAACGCTCCATGGTCGACTGGTGCTCGGCATAGGCGGCATAGGTGCCCTCGAAGTCCGCCACCGCGGCCAGCAGGTCGGCGTCCTTGGGCTTGAACGGCGCCACCAGCTTCGCGGTGACGCCGTGCTGCGCGGCCGCGATGATCTGCCACTGGTTGACCAGATCGACATAGCGGCGCAGCGGCGAGGTGCTCCACGCATACTGCGCGACGCCAAGCCCCTCGTGCGGTGCCGGATAGGTCTGCATGCGGGTCCGGTGCATGCCCCACACCTTCTGCGTGCGGTAGATGCCCGGCACGCCGTGGTCGGCCAGCAGCTTGCCCCAGGTGCTGTTGGCCAGGATCATCAGCTCGGCGACGATCTTGTCCAGCGGCGATCCGCGCTTGCGCTGCTCGATGCGCACGCGCTGGCTGCCGTCGGGCTGCTCGTCCAGATAGAAGCTGTAGTCGGCGCGGCTGTGCGACTCCGGCCGCAGGCCGCTGGCGATGCGCGCGCGCTGGCGCTCGTCGTAGAGGAAATTGGCGAAGCCCCACAGCGCGGTCAGTGCCTCGCGGAACGGATAGTCGCCGCTGCCTTCGGTCAGCGCCGCCTCGGTCACCACCTCGTCGAGCAGGTTGTGGCGCAGATTGGAGGCGATCTTGACCATCTCCGCGCGCGTCTCGCTGGCGAGGATCTGCTGCGCGGCCGGATCGTAGGTCACGTACAGCGACAGCGCCGGGCACTGTCGCCCTTCCTGCAGCGTGTAGCGCTCGACCACCGCGTCCGGCAGCATCGTGATCTTGTCGCCCGGAAAGTAGACCGTCGACAGCCGCTGCCGCGCGATCGCGTCGAGCGGATCGCCGCGGCGGATGCCCAGGCCCGGGGCCGCGATATGGATGCCGATGCGCAGGCGCCCCTCGTCCAGCGGCATCACCGACAGCGCGTCGTCGATCTCGGTGGTGGTGACGTCGTCGATCGAGAACGCCTCGACCGGCGCGAGGGGGAGGTCGCCGCCCGGCTCCGGCACCGTGATCTCCGGAAAGCCGGTGCCCTTGGGGAAGCACTCGGACAGGAAGCGGGCCTCGTGCAGCGCGCGCGCGTTCGGCACGCCGCCGACCTCGATCATCAGCCGCATCGGCGACTTGCCCAGCGCGGTGCACGCGGCATCGAGCGCCTTGTACTCGAGGCTGTTCTTGTCCGGCTTGAACAGCAGCGTCAGCACCTTGCCGCGGAACGCCTCGGGCAGCACGCCGGCCTTCAGTTGCTGTTCGTATTCGGCCTGCACCAGCGCCTGCTGGCGCTTGCGCTCGAGCCCGGCCAGCGCCGCCTTCAGCTGGTCCTCGGGCGCGCGCTGGTAGCGGCCGCGGCCCTTGCGGCGGAAATAGACCGGATTGCCGTGCAGCGCCATCGCCAGCGCCGCCTGTTGCGCGGGGCTCGCCGACGCACCGTAGTACTCGGCGGCCAAGTCGGTGAAGCCGAACTCCTGCTCGGGGGCGCATTCCCACAGGAAATCGAGATCGATCTCGCCGGTCAGCGCCGCCGTCTGCGACAGCAGCTCGGCCGCGCTCGGCTGCGCGAACTGCAGCAGCACGTCGCGCGACTTGACCTTGGTGCGCTTGCCCGCGGGCAATTCGACCTGATAGGCCTCGCCTTGCTGATTCAGCACGGTACCGGCGCGGATCTCGCCGCCTTCCTCGAACAACAACTGCATGGGATCGGGTCTTTCAGATATGCCGGAAACCGGGCGTCGGCGAGGCGCGCTGCCCGCCTCGGAAATGGATAAGCGTCACCGCCCGGCACGGGCCGGGCGGGGGGGTCATGGGCCGCGCGCATGGGCGCCGCGGCCGGTCGTCAATGATACCGTACCGGGGTGGCGCGGCCGTCTGCCGGGCCACGCAATAAAACGTGTCCGGCGGCGGCGGGTGCCCGGCGCCGCGGCGTGCCGGCAAGCGTGCCGGGAAACGTGCCCGCGAACGCGCCGGAAAGCCTGCCCGGGAGCCGTCCGGACGCGCGACCGGAAACGCGTCCGGAAACGCGTCCGGAGGCGCGTCCGGAGGCGCGTGCGGAAGCGCGTCCGGGAGTGTGTCCGGAAGCGCGCCCTCAGATCGACATGCCGCCGCTGGCCTCGATCGCGGTGCCGTTGATATAGCTGGCGTCGTCGCTGGCCAGGAAGGCGTAGATGCTGGCGATCTCGTCCGGCTCGGCCAGCCGGCCCAGCCAGCAGGCCTGCTTCATGCCGTCGAGCACCTTGTCCGGCACCGTCTGCAGGATCTCGGTGGCGACGAAACCCGGGCACACCGCGTTGACGCGCACGCCCTTGGGCCCGAGCTCGCGCGCCCAGGTCTTGGTGAAGCCGACCACGCCGAACTTGCTCGCGGCGTAGTTGGTCTGGCCGAAATTGCCGTACAGGCCGACCACGCTGGAGGCGTTCAGGATCACGCCGCGGCCGCGCTCGATCATCGGGCCGGCGACGGCCTGCGCGCAATGGAACACGCCCTTCAGGTTGACGTCGATCACCGCGTCGAACTGGGCCTCGGTCATCTTGACCAGGCGCGCGTCCTTGGTGATGCCGGCGTTGTTGACCAGGATGTCGATCTGGCCGTACTCGGTCAGCGTCGCCGCGACCATCGTGTCGACCTGCTCGCGCTGCGTGACGTCGACCCGGTGCGCGCGGACGGTGGCGCCGCCGGCGGCCAGCTGCGCGGCGGCCTGCTGGACGCGCTCGGCGTTGACGTCGCACAGGATCACGATGGCGCCCTCGGCGGCGAAGCGCCGCGCGGTCGCAAAGCCGATACCGGCGGCGGCGCCGGTGACGATGGCAATCCGTCCCTGAAGTTTCATCGTTGAGTTCTCGTGGTAGTGGGGTTGGCTGTCGTTATCGTTTTTTTGTTCGGGTTGGGGCGGGTCCGCGCGTCGTCGGCCGCGGCGCCGTCGGCATCGATTGCATCGGTCGCATCGGTCGCGTCCATCACCTCCGACGCGTCCATCGCGTCCATCGCATCCATCGCATCCATCGCGTCTGTCGGGTCGCTCTCCCCTATCGCGGCGGACGCATCGGCACCGGCATGCCGGTCGCGGTGCGCGGCGCCGGGCGCGTGGCGAGGTCGGGCAGGAATACCTCGGTCACCAGCATCACGCCCGCGCCGCGGCGGAACACCGAGCGCCGCGCCGGCAGCATGATTCCCGCCAGCTCCTCGCCGAATTCGGGCAGCGCGCGGCGCAGCCGCTGCGCCAGCGGATGATGCGGCAGCAGGCGGGCGAATTCGAAGGGGTCGCGGCGCACGCGCGGATCGACGAACAGCGCGCCGCCCAGCGGCCGGTCGCCCAGTCCGCCGAGGAAGGGCCAGTCGCGGCGCGCATGGCGCGGATGGACGATGGTGTGGCCGAACACGGCCGGGGTGTTGTCGCAGACCAGCAGCACGTCGCGCGCGATCACGGGCAGCGGCGCGCCCAGCCCGAGCGTGTGCCACTCGTCCGCCAGTGGCCGCTCCATCCGCTGCGACAGCTTGCTGACGCGAAAGCGCGACGAGGCGGTGATCAGCCGGGCGGTCAGCGAGCCTTCGCCGGTGATCCAGCGCCGCAGGTTGGCGCCCAGCGCCGCGTCGAACGGCAGATGCCCGCTCCAGGCACAGCGGCGCACGCGCGCCGCGCAGGCGTCAGGCATTGCCACCGTCCTTGTTGTCCGTCTCCTCGCCGGATGTCCCGGCTTGCCCGGTTTCGCGGGTTTCGCCGGCGTTCTCGGCGTTGTCGGCATGGCCGTAGCCGCAGAAGTCCAGCACCTCGTCGACATAGTCGGCGAACTCGCTGATGCCGTGGTCGCTTCCCTCGATCACGCGGATACGCGCCCCCTGGCAGGACGCCACCATCTCGCGGTAATCGAGCACCTCGTCGCCGGTCGCGGCCAGCAGATAGAAGCGCTCCGGGTGGCGCAGCGTGTCGACGCGCAGATCCAGCAGTTCCTGCAGATGATGGCGCTCGACCTTGACCGAGCCGCCGCCATGCCACAGCGGCTGCTCGCCGAGATGGCGCTCGAGATCGGTCCACGGATGCACGGCCGGGTTGAGCAGCACGGTGGGGCAGCCGTGCCGCTCGCCGAGCCAGCGCGCGTAGTAGCCGCCGAGCGACGAGCCGACGATGGCCAGAGGCCGATCGCTCGGGGCCGACAGGCGCGCCGCGGCGATCGCGGCCTCGGCCTGCTCGATCGCGCGGGCCGGCGACACGTCGAGCATCGGACAGGCGTAGTAGCGGCCCAGCCCGCGCTCGCGCAGGCGCTGCTGCACCAGTTGCGCCTTGAACGAGCGCGGCGACGAACGGAATCCGTGCAGATACAACAGCATGGGCGCCGCTCCGTTCAGCCCTTGGCGGGCGCCGCCAGCGCGTCCAGCAGCTTCTGATGGACGCCGCCGAAGCCGCCGTTGCTCATCACCAGAACATGGTCGCCCGGCCGCGCCGCGGCGCGTACCGCGGCGACCAGCGCGTCCAGATTGTCGAAGGCGCCGGCGCGCTCGCCCAGCGGCGCCAGCGCCTCGGTCAGGTCCCAGCCCAGCGCGTCCTTGCCGCTGGGGGCGCCATAGCCGAATACCAGATCGGCCAGTTCGAGGCTGGCGGGCAGCTGCGCCTTCATCACGCCGAGCTTCATCGTATTGGAGCGCGGCTCCAGCACCGCCAGGATGCGCGCCGCGCCGACGCGCCGGCGCAGGCCGTCCAGCGTGGTCTGGATCGCGGTCGGATGGTGGGCGAAGTCGTCGTAGACGGTGACGCCGCCGGCCACCCCGCGCACTTCCATGCGGCGCTTGACGTTGGCGAAGCGGCCCAGCGAATCGATCGCCTGGGCGGGCGGCACGCCGACATGGCGGGCGGCGGCGATCGCGGCCAGCGCGTTCATGCGGTTGTGCACGCCCTGCAGCGTCCATTGCACGCGGCCGACCACGGTCTCGCCGTGCCAGACATCGAAGGCGTCCAGCTCGGCGCCGGCACCTGCGGCCTGCGCCGCATCGCTGGCGCGCCAGTCTCCGGTGCCGAACTGCTCGACCTCGCTCCAGCAGCCGCGCTCGAGCACGCGCGCCAGGCTCTCTTCGAGGCCATTGACCAGCAGCCGGCCCTGGCGCGGCACGGTGCGCACCAGATGGTGGAACTGGGTCTCGATCGCGGCGAGATCGGGAAAGATGTCGGCGTGATCGAACTCCAGGTTGTTCAGGATCGCGGTGCGCGGCCGGTAGTGGACGAACTTGCTGCGCTTGTCGAAGAAGGCGGTGTCGTACTCGTCGGCTTCGATCACGAAGAAGTCCGAGGGCGTCACCCGTGCCGACACGCCGAAGTTCTGCGGCACGCCGCCGACCAGGAAGCCTGGCTCGTAGCCGGCGTCCTGCAGGATCCAGGCGAGCATCGACGTGGTGGTGGTCTTGCCGTGCGTGCCGGCCACCGCCAGCACCCATTTGCCGCGCAGCACATGCTCGCCCAGCCATTGGGGGCCGGACACATAGGGCAGGTTGCGGTCCAGGATGGCTTCCATCAGCGGGTTGCCGCGCGAGACCACGTTGCCGATCACGAACAGGTCCGGTTCCAGCGACAGCTGGGCGGGATCGAAGCCCTCGATCAGCTCGATCCCCTGGGCCTCGAGCTGCGTGCTCATCGGCGGATAGACATTGGCGTCGCAGCCGGTGACGCGATGGCCGGCCTGCTTGGCCAGCACGGCGAGGCCGCCCATGAAGGTGCCGCAGATACCGAGGATATGAATATGCATGGGGATCGGTGAACAGCCGGATGGAAAGCGAGGGTTGATGGCGCGAGCCGCGGCGAAGGCCGATGCCGGCCCGGCGGCGGGCATCGGGCGGGCATCGATGGGGCGCGAGGATCGCCGCCGGCGATGCGCGGGACGCGGGCATCGGCGCGACCGCACCGTGCCGCAGTGCCGCATTGTACCGTGCGAGCCGGGCCTCGGCGGCAGCGGGTATCATCGTGGGATGTCACGACGTACCCCCATCGATCCGGCGCGCCTGCGCAACGAGATCGCGCAAGCCGCCGCCCGGATGATCGCCGAGGATGGCGCCGACTACGCCACCGCCAAGCGCAAGGCCGCCCGCCAACTGCTCGGCGACGTGCGCATCGCGGGCGACTGGCTGCCCGACAACGAGATGGTCGAGGACGAGGTGCGCGCCTATCAGGCGCTGTTCCATGCCGACAGCCAGCCGCGCATCCTGGCGCTGCTGCGCCGCGTGGCCCTGCTGGCGATGCAGGATCTGGCCGGATTCCGCCCGTATCTGGCCGGCGCGGTGCTCAACGGCACCGCGACCGAGCATTCCGACATCCATCTGCAGTGCTTCTGCGACAGCCCCAAGGATGTCGCGCTGCACCTGCTGAACGCCGGCGTCGACTTCGAGACCAGCGAATCCCGCCACTTCGCCAACCGCGGCGAGGTCGAGACGCTGAGCTTCCTGTGGCGCGGCCAGTGGCCGGCGCAGCGCGAGGCGCGCCTGCTGGCCGGCGAGGTCCGCGCCGAACTGGGCGCGCCGGTCGGCATCCATATTGCGCTGTATGACGCCAACGACGAACGCGGCGCCCGCGGCGAGCCAGGCGGCCGGCCACTGCGGATCGACGAGGGTGCGCTGCGCACGCTGATCGCCGCGGACGAGGCGGCGGCCGGCAACCCGGCCCCCGACGGCGACACCATATAAATAGAACCGGCGCCCATCTGGCGCCATCTCTTCGTCTTCCTTGCCAGAGGCCCCATGAAACCGTCCACGTCCTCCGCCCCGCCTTCGCCACCTTCCGCGCCGCAGCCGGTTCGTCGCGGCCGCCTGTGGTTCTGGCTGGCCATCGCCGTCGCCGCCGCGATTGCCGGCGCCGTGGTCGGCCACCGGGTCTTCTCGCCGCAGCCGGCCAGCGACCAGGCGGTCGAAGCGCTGTACCGCACCGAGCTGCCGGATGCGGACGGCAAGCCGATCCGGATGGACGCGCTGCGCGGCAAGACGGTGGTCGTCAACTTCTGGGCGCCGTGGTGCGGCCCCTGCGTGGAAGAGATGCCCGACCTGACCGCCCTGCACAAGGAATACCAGTCGCGCGGCGTCGAATTTGTCGGCATCGGCATCGATTCGGCCAGCAATATCCGCGAGTTCGTCCAGAAGGTCCCGGTCGCCTACCCGTTGGCGGTGGCCGGCTTTGCCGGTACCGAACTGACCCGCAGCTTCGGCAATGCCGCAGGCGGCCTGCCCTATACGGTGGTGATCGATCCCGATGGCGTGGTGCGGATGCGCAAGATGGGACGCGTGATGCCCGACGAACTGCGCGCCGTGCTGCCAAAGGGATAACGGCGCGGGCGCCGCGGCGCAGGTGCCGCGAACGTGGTTTTGCCGCCTTCTGCGGCGAACCGGTCCGCAATTGTGGCGAAATGGTGCAGCACGGGGCGATGACAAGGCCCGGCTCGGTCAAATGCGATGCATAGTGCCCCTGCAAGGCGGGATTCGCGGATCCGCCTTGTACCGTGTGCTAGACAAATCCCTCTAAGCTACGGTAATCTCCGCGCAATTTCGTAGAACTGGTCGAGCTGCCGTGACCGATATCCGTCCAAGCCCTAGCGCCGCCCGCTACCGTCAGGTGCTGGTCCTCCATGGACCGAACCTGAATTTGCTGGGCACGCGGGAGCCGCAGATGTATGGCACGACCACGCTGGCCGACATCGATGCCGCCCTGGCGCAGCGTGCGGCCGCGGCAGGCATCGGGCTGGCGACCTTCCAGTCCAACCATGAAGGTGCGTTGATCGACCGCATCCACGCCGCGCGCGAGCAGGGTGTGGATTTCATCATCATCAATCCCGCCGCCTACACGCACACCAGCGTGGCGTTGCGCGACGCGCTGGCGGGCGTGTCGATACCGTTCGTCGAAGTCCACCTGTCGAACGTGCATCGCCGCGAGAGCTTCCGCCATCGGTCCTATTTTTCCGATCTGGCGGTCGGCGTGATCTGCGGGCTGGGTTGGCAGGGCTACCTGCTGGCGCTGGACTACGCCCTCGGGCAGGAACAGGCGCCACCCGGGGCCTGACCCCCGCGTCGAACAGAAACAGACACAGTACCCATGGCGCGCGCCGGTGTGCGCGCCCTCGCCGGCTACCTCGCGTGCCCGGCGCGGCGGCGCGATTGCCGGCCGCAACGATTTTCTCCGGGCCCCCGCCATCGCGGCGGTGCCGGACAACCCGATTCAGGAGGATAGAAGATGGACCTGCGCAAGCTGAAGACGCTGATCGACCTGGTGGCCGAATCCGGCATCTCCGAGCTGGAGGTCACCGAGGGCGAAGGCAAGGTGCGCATCGTCAAGGCGCCGCCCCAGGTGGTCGCCCAGGCGATGCCGATGCAGGCCGCCCCGGCGATCGCCGCGGCGCCGGCTCCGGCCGCCGCTCCCGCCGCGATCCCCGCCGAACCGGCCGCGCCCCAGCTGCCCGCGGGCCACGTCGTGACCTCGCCGATGGTCGGCACCTTCTATCGCGCGCCGTCGCCCGGCGCGGCGCCTTTCGTCAACGTCGGCGACACGGTCAAGGAAGGCCAGACCGTCTGCATCATCGAGGCGATGAAGCTGCTCAACGAGATCGAGTCCGACAAGGCCGGCGTGATCAAGGAAATCCTGGTCGAGAACGGCCAGGCGGTCGAATACGGCCAGCCGCTGTTCGTCATCGGCTGATTCCGAGGACCGCATGCCGCGCCCCACGCCCGCACCATGCGGGCGTTTCGCGTGGCGGCGTGCGGTGCCGGCGGCCGGTCGCAACGCGGCGTTCGTGGCCGGCCCCCGGCGTAACCGCCCTTCTGTGACCGCCCTTCTGCTGCGCAGAGAGAGACTATGTTCGAAAAAATACTGATCGCGAACCGCGGCGAAATCGCCCTTCGCATCCAGCGCGCCTGCCGCGAGCTCGGCATCAAGACCGTGGTGGTCTATTCCGAAGCCGACAAGGAGGCCAAGTACGTCAAGCTGGCCGACGAAGCCGTCTGCATCGGCCCGGCGCCCTCCCCCCAGTCCTACCTCAACATGCCCGCCATCATCTCGGCGGCCGAGGTCACCGACGCACAGGCGATCCACCCGGGCTACGGCTTCCTGTCGGAGAACGCCGACTTCGCCGAGCGCGTGGAAAAGTCCGGCTTCGTCTTCATCGGCCCGACCCCGGAATGCATCCGGCTGATGGGCGACAAGGTGTCGGCCAAGCAGGCCATGATCAAGTCCGGCGTGCCGTGCGTGCCGGGCTCCGAAGGTGCGCTGCCCGAGGATCCGAAGGAGATCCTGGCTACCGCGCGCCGGGTCGGCTATCCGGTCATCATCAAGGCGGCCGGCGGCGGCGGCGGGCGCGGCATGCGCGTGGTGCACACCGAGGCCGCGCTGCTGAACGCCGTCAACATGACGCGCGAGGAGGCGGGCCGCGCGTTCGGCAATCCGGAGGTCTACATGGAGAAATTCCTGGAGAACCCCCGGCATATCGAGATCCAGGTGCTGGCCGACCAGCATCGCCAGGCGATCTGGCTGGGCGAGCGCGACTGCTCGATGCAGCGCCGCCACCAGAAGGTCATCGAGGAAGCGCCGGCACCGCACATTCCGCGCCGCCTGATCGAGCGGATCGGCGACCGCTGCGCCGAGGCCTGCAAGAAGATCGGCTACCGCGGCGCCGGCACGTTCGAGTTCCTGTACGAAAACAACGAGTTCTACTTCATCGAGATGAACACGCGCGTGCAGGTCGAGCATCCGGTGACCGAGATGATCACCGGCATCGACATCGTGCAGGAGCAGATCCGCATCGCCTTCGGCGAGAAGCTGCGCTATCGCCAGAAGGACGTGCAGTTCCGCGGCCACGCGATCGAATGCCGCGTGAACGCCGAAGATCCGTTCAAGTTCACGCCGTCGCCGGGCCGCATCACCGCCTGGCACGCGCCGGGCGGCCCCGGCGTGCGGGTCGATTCGCACGCGTATGATGGCTATTTCGTGCCGCCGCACTACGATTCGATGATCGGCAAGCTGATCACCTACGGCGCCACCCGCGAGCAGGCCATCGCGCGCATGCGGATCGCGCTGTCGGAGATGGTGGTCGACGGCATCCTGACCAATGTGCCGCTGCACCGCGAGCTGATGCTCGACGCCAACTTCGTCGAAGGCGGCACCAGCATCCATTATCTGGAGCACCGCCTGGCCCAGAAGAGCGTGGCCAAGGGCGAGAAGGTCTGAGCCGGTTCGGGCCGGTCCGAGCCGGGCCGGCTGCAGCAGGCAGTTTGACGGCCGCCCCGCCGACCACGGCAGGCGGCCAGCATGGGGAAAGCGCGTGGCATTTCAGGAATGTGTAATCGAGATTGCCCAGGATCAGGCCGAGGCCTGGTCCGACGCGCTGTTCGAGCTGGGAGCGCTGTCGGTCTCGGTCGAGGACGCTGACGCCGACACGCCCGATGAGCAGCCGCTGTTTGGCGAGCCGGGCATGGAACCGACCCGGCTGGCATGGCAGCACTCGCGGCTGGTGGCGCTGTTCGACGCGGACACCGACCCGGCGCTGGTGCTGGCCGCCGCGGCCAACGCGCTGGGCTGCGCGGTGCCAGCCAGCGAGGTGCGCAGCGTCGAGGACCAGGACTGGGTGCGGCTGACGCAGTCGCAGTTCGAGCCGATCCGCATCGGCGAGCGCATCTGGGTGGTGCCGTCCTGGCACGATGCCCCGGAACCCGACGCCGTCGTGCTCGAACTCGATCCGGGCCTGGCCTTCGGCACCGGCAGCCATCCGACCACGCGGCTGTGCATGCAGTGGCTCGAGCAGAACCTGATCCCGGGCGAGACCGTGCTCGACTACGGCTGCGGCTCGGGCATCCTGGCCATCGTCGCGAAGAAGCTCGGCGCCGGCGACACGCTCGGCGTCGATATCGATCCGAACGCGGTCGAGGCCTCGCGCTACAACGCCGAGCGCAACCGTGTCAGCGCGACCTTCGCGCTGCCGGACGACGCCGCGGCATTGGCTGCCTCCACCGGCGCCACGACCCACGACCTGGTGGTCGCCAATATCCTGTCCAACCCGCTGAAGCTGATGGCCGCGATGCTGAGCGCGCGGGTACGGCCGGGCGGCCGGCTGGTGCTGTCGGGCGTGCTCGAACGGCAGGCCGACGAGGTCGCCGCCGCCTATGCGCCGTGGCTGCCGCTGAGCGTCTGGCGCAGCGACGAAGGCTGGGTGTGTCTGCATGGCACCCGCCCCTGACGCCGATCACTCCGAACTCCCTGAAGACGCCCGGCGCGAGGCCGGGCCGCGGCATGCCGGCCGCGATGGCGGCATGGACCCTGGCACCCGCTCCGGTGCCAACGCCGGCACGAACGCCGGCAGCGATGCGGACACCAATGCGGGCACCAATGCCGACAGCGACGTTGGCACCAATGCCGACGCCAGCGCCGACGCCAACACCGGCACCAACGTCGGGACCACTGCCCAACCCAACGCAAACGCCGACGCAAACGCCCGCACCAACGTCGGCACCAACGTCGGCACCAAAGCCGGCCTGAGCGCCGGCGGTTATCTGCGCGCACGGGCCGCCGAATCCAACGAGATCGCCCCGAGCGCGATCGCGCGCGAACACGCCATGCGCCGCTGGCAAGGCGGCGCCGCCCCCGACACCGTTCCCTTCTCCGCCGATCTGTCCGGCACGCCCGAAGAGGCCGCACTGGCGGCGCGGCGGGCGGCCGCACGCCGCCGTCGCCTGCGCTGGGCCGCGGCCGCCGCGGTACTGGCCGCACTGCTGGCACTGCTCGCCGCGGCGCTGCTGTGGCGCACCGAACTGGCCGGACGCGTGCCCGCGCTGCGGCCGTGGCTCGAGGCCGCCTGCGCGCCGCTGGGCTGCCGCGTGCCGTCGGCGAAGCAGCTGTCCGCGCTGCGCATCGACGGCTCGCAACTGCAGATGCCCGATGCCGGCACC
The DNA here is from genome assembly GCF_008632125.1 of Cupriavidus cauae. GTDB lineage: Bacteria > Pseudomonadota > Gammaproteobacteria > Burkholderiales > Burkholderiaceae > Cupriavidus > Cupriavidus cauae. The sequence goes on along the minus strand of NZ_VWRN01000010.1, from coordinate 93,153 downwards.
GAGGACTATCTGCTGACGATGACGCTGCGCAACCAGGGCCGCGCGGTGGTGGCGCTGCCGGCGATCGAGCTGGTGCTGACCGACGCGCAGGACCGCCCGCTGCAGCGGCGCGTGCTGATGCCGGCCGACTACCTCCCGGCGGCCCACCGCGCGCGCGATCCGGATGGCGCCGCGGGCCTGCAGGCGGGCGCCGAGCTGCCCCTTCAGGTACGATTCCGGACTCGGCAGGCAGCGGACAACTACCGCGTGTCGGTGTTTTATCCCTGAGCATCCCGAATGCATCGCTGATGCATCGCCGAACACCCGAACCATCCTCGAATTCCCCGGGATGCGCCGCCGCGGCATCCGGCCGCGCGCGCCGCGTCCCCCTCAACCAGGAGCGACCATGAGCACTGTGACCCTCGGCGGCAACCCGATCGAAGTCGGCGGCAAATTTCCCCAACCCGGTGACAAGGCCCCCGCATTCTCGCTGGTCGGCAAGGACCTGAAGGACGTGACGCTGGCCGACTTCGCCGGCAAGCGCAAGGTCCTCAATATCGTGCCGAGCCTGGACACGCCGGTGTGCCAGGCCTCCGCCCGCAAGTTCAACGAGAAGGCCAGCGCGCTGGCCGACACCGTGGTGCTGACCATCTCGGCCGACCTGCCGTTCGCGATGGGCCGCTTCTGCACCGCGGAAGGCCTGAGCAACGTGGTGCCGCTGTCGACGATGCGCGGCGCGCAGTTCAAGCACGACTACGGCGTCGACATCCAGAGCGGCCCGCTGGCCGGCGTGACGGCCCGCGCGGTGGTGGTGCTGGACCAGAACGACACGGTGACCTACAGCCAGCTGGTGCCGGAAATCAAGAACGAGCCGGACTATGACGCGGCGCTGGCGGCGTTGAAGTAAGCGAGCGTGTTGCCCTCTCCCGCCCACGGGAGAGGGAAAAAACAAGCAGCACCACCAGCGATCCACCAGAACCAAAACACCTTGGAGCATCCATGCCCAGCCTGATCTGCGGCTCCGTCGCCTACGACACCATCATGACGTTCGAAGGCAGGTTCCGCGAACACATCCTGCCGGACCAGATCCACATGCTCAATGTGTCCTTCCTGGTCCCCGGCATGCGCCGCGAGTTCGGCGGCTGCGCGGGCAATATCGCCTACAGCCTGAAGCTGCTCGGCGGCGAGCCGGTGGTGATGGCGACGGTCGGCGAGGATGCCGGCCCGTACCTGGACTACCTGCGCGAACTCGGCATCGGCACCGAGCACATCCGCACGCTGCCCGGCACCTTCACCGCGCAGGCGATGATCACCACCGATCTGGAGAACAACCAGATCACCGCCTTCCATCCGGGCGCGATGAGCCAGTCGCAGCTGTCGCAGGTGCAGGACGCGCTCAAGGGCGAACGCGCGCCCCGGCTGGGCATCGTCGCGCCGGACAGCCGCGAAGGGATGCTGCACCACGCCCGGCAATTCGCCGAGGCCGGCATTCCGTTCATCTTCGACCTGGGCCAGGCGATGCCGCTGTTCGACGGCGAGGACCTGCGCCAGTTCGTCGAGCTGGCCAGCTACGTGACGGTCAACGATTACGAAGGCCAGGTGCTGCTGTCGCGCACCGGCTGGAGCAGCGCCGAGGTGGCGGCGCGCGTGCGCGCCTTCATCGTGACGCACGGCGAGCGCGGCGCCACCATTCACGCCGATGGCCGGCAGTACAATATTCCCGCGGTGCAGGCCGAACGGGTCGTCGATCCGACCGGCTGCGGCGACGCCTTCCGCGGCGGCCTGCTGTACGGCATCGAGGAAGGCCTCGACTGGGAAACTACCGGCCGGCTCGCGAGTCTGATGGGCGCGATCAAGATCGCGCACCAGGGGCCGCAGAACTACAAGGTCTCGCGCGAGCAGATCGGCCAGATGTTCGAGTCGGCCTTCGGCTACCGTTACGCGTAAACCCTTGCTGGGGAATCACCATGCAAACCCTTATCCGAACCTGCGGCGTCGCGCTCGTGGCGGCCGCCAGCCTCGTGGCCGGCTGCGCCACGCAATCGAACTCCGCCAGCATCTATACGCCGGGGCAGGCGCAGCGTGAACAGACGCTGCGCTACGGCGTGGTCGAGAGCGTGCGCGAGGTGATGATCCAGGGTCAGCAATCGGGCGTCGGCACGCTGGCGGGCGGCGCCATCGGCGGCATCGCGGCGGGCAGCTCGATCGGCAGCGGCAGCGGCTCGGTGGCGGCCGGCATCCTCGGCGCGGTGCTCGGCGGCATGGCGGGCAGCGCGATCGAGAACCGGGTCGACCAGCGGCGCGGGCTCGAGATCACGGTGCGCCTGGACAACGGCGAGATGCGTGCGATCACGCAGGACGCCGACGAGATCTTCCGTCCGGGCGAACGCGTGCGGCTGCTGTCCTCGGGCGGCGTCACGCGGGTCACGCACTGAGCGGCACGCGCTGAGCGCCGCGTACTGAGCCGTACGCACTGAGCGGCGCGCTTCACCGGCCGTCGATCACGACGCCGCCTCCTTCAGGGGGCGGCGTTTTTGTTTGCGCGTGCGCCGGCGGCGCGATCCCGGAGAGCCGCTATGGCGTCGCGCTGCGTTCGGGCGGATCGCGGTGCGTTGGGACGAACCCCAAACAAAAACCCGCCGCGGCTGTCGCCGGCGGCGGGTTGGCAGGACCACAGTCATGCCGGCCGGATACGGGGTATCCGGTCATCCGGGCACGCGAAGGTGCCCCGAGGATTCCCGCAGGAATCGAGCGCGCACAGGTCGCGCGTCAACGCTTACGGACGGCTGCCGGTCGGGAACGGCCAGGCGGCGGCCGGGCTCAGCGCGGTCTTGGCGGCCGGCGCGGGAGCCGAGGCGGGCGACGAGGCAGGGGCCGAGGCAGGCTGGGCAGCGGCCTTCTTGCCGGCAGCCTTCTTCGCCGGCGCCTTCTTCGCGGCAGCCTTCTTGGCCGGCGCGGCCTTCTTGGCGGTCGCCTTCTTCGCGGTGGTCTTCTTGGCCGCGGCCTTCTTGGCCGGTGCCGCCTTCTTCGCCGCTACCTTCTTGGTCGCGGCCTTCTTGGCGGGGGCCTTCTTCGCTGCGGCCTTCTTGGCCGGTGCCGCCTTCTTCGCCGCTACCTTCTTGGTCGCGACCTTCTTGGCGGGGGCCTTCTTCGCTGCGGCCTTCTTGGCCGGTGCCGCCTTCTTCGCCGCTACCTTCTTGGTCGCGACCTTCTTGGCGGGGGCCTTCTTCGCCGCGGCCTTCTTGGCCGGCGCGGCCTTCTTCGCGGCGACCTTCTTCACCGCGGTCTTCTTGGCCGGTGCGGCCTTCTTGGCGGCTGCCTTCTTGGCGGGCGCGGCCTTCTTGGCCGCAGGTTTCTTCTTCGCAGTCGTTGCCATGGATGACTCCTTCACTAGAGCGTGAATATCGAATGTCCAAAATTGGCGACCCGACCGACCCGAGGCGTTATTGCTTGCGAACCCCAGTCGAGCGAGCGATTCATCGGCGTGCCGCAATACGGCTGCCGCACGCTAATGAATTCCTTGGCAGGCGCTCCGCGCAGGGCGAAGCTTCCGTGGCGACGTGCAACGCGATGACCCGCGCGCAACGCTCGCCGCGTCCTGCAGTATTCGATCCGCTCGCGCGTCGTTGCCCGACGACACGCGGCTTCCAAGTAGGAGTATTCCGACGGCAGACCTGCATTCGCGGTCATGGCCCGCGCCAGGCAGACGCCGTGTTGTTCGAGGTAGCGAACCCATCCCGTCAATGGGCCACAGGAGACTGTACGCGTTGTAAGAAGCCAGCCCGGTCTGGTCTGCGTCAAAGTTCTGTTGCTCCTCGGCTACCTGCATCACTGCATCGAAACGCGCCGCGGTTGTTGTTCGAGTTCTTCGCTTCGCGATGTCTTGCTTCATGCAATGAAGAGAGACTCTTGTCAAGGCGAATCATAATTCGTTTGGTCGGTGATGTTAAGAAAAAAGTTCCAAAAAATCACGCCATCGAATGCGCGCGCATTGCGATGACGAACACATCGATGCGATGACATGCGCGACGCGCTGTCGAGACACGCATCGCATGCCGCGACGACACGCTGCGAGACCCTCGCCGTCGATCGCATCGCGGCCTCATCGATATGCCGACGATGCGGTGCGCGACCGCTGCGCGCGGACCTCGCGACGACGTTCGCAGCGACCCATCGCCAGCCCTCGCGAGGCCGCGGCGAAGACACGAGGGAGAACCCGCATGCTCGCCGCAAAGCCGCATGCGACAAGGCTTTGCGGCATGCACTGAAGATCGTTCGCACGTGGCGCGGGCGCGTTGCTCGGCGTGCGCCGCGGCGTCATCGCAGCGCATCGCGGCACCGCTCGACACGGTCGCCGCGAGACGAACGACGAGCGCATCGACGGCGACGACAGCCGTCGCGACGTCGCGGCACGCATCGCGTATCGGCATCGCCTCGCGCGTCGCCGCGCAGCGTGCGCGAGCATCGATCGAGTGATGCGCCGACGCAACGCTTTGCCCTTCGCGAGCGCGATGTCGATGCCCACCGACGCTCGATCGACGTTCGATCGACGCTCCATCGATGACCGTCGAGGGCGATCGACCACGCGCTCGACCGCATCGTCGACGGCCTTCAACGACCCTCGACGCTGACCGACGGCATCCACGACGCCCCTTCGATGGTCCTCGATCGCCATCGCCATCCATCGCTCGCCATCGCTCGCCGGCGCCGGACTGTCGGACGATGGCGGACACCATCGCATGCCCCTGCGCATGCGCCGACGCATGCCCCGATCCATGCGCCGACGGCATGCGGACATGCGCAGATTTCGTTACCGCCTGCGCGGGCCCAGCTTCTAACATCGGCCGTCGGGCCCGCTGCGCCTGCCGCGGACGGGCGCTGTCCATCTCAGAGGAGGAAACCATGCACAGGAGAACAACATGCAAGCGAGCGTAGCCCACGCCGACGCGCTGCCCGCCACTCACGCCAGGGAGCGCCGCCGCGCCATCGTCGCGACGGTGATCGGCAACGGCCTCGAGTGGTTCGACTTCACGGTCTACAGCTTCTTCGCGGTCATCATCGCCCGGCTGTTCTTTCCGACCGGCAACGACCTGTCGTCGCTGTTGCTGGCGGTCGCCACCTTCGGCGTCGGCTTCTTCATGCGCCCGGTCGGCGGCATCGTGCTCGGCATCTATGCCGACCGTGTCGGCCGCAAGCAGGCGCTGTCGCTGACCATCCTGCTGATGGCGCTGGGCACCACCATCATCGGCATCGCCCCCACCTACGACCAGATCGGTGTCTTCGCGCCGCTGCTGATCGTGGTCGCGCGGCTGATGCAGGGCTTCTCCGCCGGCGGCGAGATGGGCGGCGCCACCGCCTTCCTGACCGAGTACGCGCCCGCCCGCCAGCGTGCCTTCTATTCGAGCTGGATCCAGGCCAGCATCGGCGTCGCGGTGCTGCTCGGCGCCGCGGTCGGTACCTTCGTCACCAGCGCGCTGAGCCCCGAGGCACTGAACAGCTGGGGCTGGCGCCTGCCCTTCCTGCTGGGCATCGTGATCGGTCCGGTCGGCTACTACATCCGCCATCACCTGGACGAGACGCCGACCTTCCGCGACAACGCCGAGCGCTCCGACTCGCCGCTGAAGGAGATCGTGCAGACCTACCCGCGCGAGACCACGGCGAGCTTCTCGATGGTGATCCTGTGGACGGTCTGCACCTACGTGCTGCTGTTCTATATGCCGACCTACTCGGTCAAAGTGCTCCAAGTGCCGCAGTCCACCGGCTTCATCGCGGGCATGGTCGGCGGCCTCGCGATCATGGTGTTCTCGCCCATCGTCGGCTGGCTCGCCGACCGCATCGGCCGGCGCGCGCTGCTGTCGGGCTCGGCGCTGCTGATCCTGCTGCTGGCCTATCCGATGTTCTTCTATATCAACCACGTGCCGGGCCTGGCGTCGCTGCTGGTGTTCCAGCTGGTGTTCGGCGTGCTGATCGCCGCGTACACCGGCCCGATCCTGGCGGCCTTCTCCGAACTGTTCCCGGCCAAGGTGCTGTCGACCGGCCTGTCGGTCGCCTACAACCTGGCGGTGACGATCTTCGGCGGCTTCGCCTCGTTCATCATCACCTGGCTGATCGCCAGCACCGGCAGCACCATGGCGCCCGCCTTCTACGTGATGATCGCCGCCGCCATCAGCTTCGTCGGCACGCGCTTCGTCCGCGAGCCGGCCTATCTGCAACGACACTGAGACTCATGACCAGAATCCTGCTTCAGGGCGGCAACGTCCTCGACCCGGCGCACGGCAGCCTGCTGCGCCGCCACGACGTCCTGATCGACGGCGAGCGCATCGCCGCGGTATCGGCCACGCCGCTCGACCTGCCAGACGCCCCCGACCTGCGGCGCATCGACGTCGCCGGCAAGACCGTGATGCCTGGGCTGATCGACTGCCACGTGCACGTGCTGGCCTCGCTCGCCAACCTCGGCCTGAACGCGACCCAGCCCAACGTGCTGGTGGCCATCCGCGCGCTGCCGATCATGCGCGCGATGCTCGAGCGCGGCTTCACCACGGTGCGCGACGCCGGTGGCGCCGACTGGGGCCTGTCGCAGGCGGTCGCCAGCGGCCTGATCCCGGGGCCGCGCATCTTCCCGTCGGGCAAGGCGCTGTCGCAGACCGGCGGCCACGGCGACTTCCGCCCGCGCGGCGACACGCTCGAGCCTTGCTCGTGCGCGTTCCGCGCCGGCGCGATCGCGCGCGTGGTCGACGGCGTCGACGCGGTGCGGCTGGCGGTGCGCGAGGAGATCCAGAAGGGCGCGACCCAGATCAAGATCATGGCCTCGGGCGGCGTCGCCTCGCCGACCGATCCGATCGCCAACACGCAGTACAGCGAGGCCGAGATCCGCGCCATCGTCGAGGAGGCCGAGGCCGCGCAGACCTATGTCGCGGCGCACGCCTACACGCCGCGCGCGATCGCCCGCGCGGTGCGTTGCGGCGTCCGTTCGATCGAGCACGGCAACCTGGTCGACCGCGCCACCGCCGAGGTGATGCGCGAGCATGGCGCCTTCGTGGTGCCGACCGTGATCACCTACGAGGCGCTGGCGCGCGACGGCGCGCGGCTGGGCCTGCCGGCCGAGTCGGTAGCCAAGATCGAGACCGTGCGCCAGGCCGGCCACGACTCGCTGCGCATCTACGCCGAGGCCGGCGTGCCGATGGCCTTCGGCTCCGACCTGCTCGGCGAGATGCACCAGTGCCAGAGCGAGGAGTTCCGCATCCGCGCCGACGCGCTCGGCAACCTGGAGGCGATCCGCTCGGCCACCTCGATCGCCGCCGCGCTGCTGCAGCGCGAGGGCGAGCTCGGCACGGTGCGCGCCGGCGCGCTGGCCGACCTGCTGGTGGTCGACGGCGACCCGCTGGCCGACATCGGCCTGCTGATGGGCCAGGGCGAACACCTGGCATTGGTGATGCAGGGCGGGCGGATCCATACACGCGCGGCGCAGTAGCGTCCACTGCCTCTGTCGCTCTGTAGTTGTCCTTCTCCCGGGGAGGGCCGGGGAGAGGGGGAGATGTGGCGCCCCATCGCATGGCGAGCGCGCTTGCCCTCTCCCCCAATCCCTCTCCCGCGAGCGGGAGAGGGGAGCCCCATGCGGGGCTGTCCCTTCATGCCCAACGTGGGCCCTCCACTATCATGGCGGCTTGACCGACCGGACGCCGCCATGCGCATTTCCCCGCTTCCTCCGCTGCCCTGCCTGATCGCCTTCGAGGCGGCGATGCGGCACGGCAGCTTCACGCGCGCCGCCGCCGAGCTGCATCTGACGCAGAGCGCGATCAGCCGGCAGGTCGCCCAGCTCGAACAATTCCTCGGCAAGAAACTGTTCGTGCGCGAGCCGCGCGCGCTGCGGCTGACCGTCAGCGGCCAGCGCTATGCGGAGGTGGTGCAGCGGCTGCTGGTCGGCTGCGCCGAGGCGACCGAGGACGTGATGAAGCGCAAGGGACATACCGAGCTGTCGGTGGCCTGCTCGTCCGGCGTCGCGGTGCTGTGGCTGACGCCGCGGCTGGCGCGCTTTCGCGCCGCGCATCCGGACATCCACCTGCGCCTGGTCGTCAACGACAGCCTCGCCTCGATGTCAGGCGCCGAGTTCGATATCGGCCTCTATTACCTGCGCGAAGGTCCGCCGCCGGGCTTCGCGGCACGGCGCCTGTACGACGAGGAAGTGTTCCCGGTCTGCACGCCCGGCTACCTGCGCGGCCGGCATCTGGAACCCGCCGACCTGGTCGACGAGACGCTGCTGGGTGCTCGAGGACGCCCAGCGCCAATGGATGTCATGGGAGACCTGGCTGGCGCAGAACGGCCTGCCCGATGCGCGCCCCAACCATCGCGTGGTGGCCAACCAGTATCCGATCCTGCTGCAGCTGGCCATCGAGGGCCACGGCATCGTGCTGGGCTGGCGGCATATGATCGATGCCTGCCTGCGCGACGGCCTGCTGGTGCGCGCAACCCAGGCGAGCGCGACCCTGGGCGGCGGCTACTACGCGATCTGGCCGCGCGAGCGCGCCGAGCCGGCCGCGGCGCGTGCGTTCCGCCAATGGCTGGTGCAGCAGAGCGGCATCGATGGCCGCGCCGGCGAACGAAGCGCCGAGGGATAAAGTGTGGACGGATGAAGCGCCGACGAAGGCAGCGCCGATGGATGCGGCGCCGACCGATGCGCCCACGCCATCGGCATCCCGATCCCGATCCCGATCCCCATCCCCGATGCCGAATCCGATCCCGATCCCGATCCCCATCCCCGATGCCGAATCCGATCCCGATCCCGATCCCGATCCCGATCCCGAACCTCGAACCTCGAACCTCGAATCCCCGAACACATAGGAGCGATGCGCCATGAAGCAAGTGCTGCTGCCCTGCGGTGAACGCGTGCCGGCCCTCGGCATGGGAACCTGGAATATTGGCGACGATCCCGCGCGCCGGGCCGAGGAGATCGCCACGCTGCGGCTCGGCCTGGACCTTGGCCTGCGCCTGATCGATACCGCCGAGATGTATGGCGAGGGGCTGTCGGAGACGCTGGTCGGCGAGGCGATCGCCGGCCGGCGCGACGAGGTGTTCCTGGTTACCAAGGTCTATCCGCACAACGCCGGACGGCGCGACGCGGTGGCGGCCTGCGAACGGAGCCTGCGCCGGCTCGGCACCGACCGCATCGACCTGTACCTGCTGCATTGGCGCGGCGGCGTGCCGCTGGCCGAGACCATGGAGGCCTTCCTCGCGCTGCAGCAGGCCGGCAAGATCCGCCACTTCGGCGTCAGCAATCTCGACCTCGACGATATGCGCGAGCTGTGGAAGGTACCGGGCGGCGACCGGGTCCAGACCAACCAGCTGCTGTACAACCTGGGCCGCCGCGGCATCGAATGGGATCTGCTGCCATGGCTGCGCGAGCGCGGCGTGCCGGTGATGGCCTATTCGCCGATCGAGCAGGCCCGGTTGCTGCGCCATGCCGGCCTGAAGAAATTTGCCGCGCGCCATGGCATCGCCCCGGCGCAGGCCGCGCTGGCCTGGCTGCTGGCGCGCGACGGCGTGATCGCGATCCCGAAGACGGGACGGCGCGACGCACTGCGCGAGAACGCCGCGGCGGTGTCGATCGCGCTCGACGCCGCGCAGCTGGCCGAGCTCGATGCCCTGTTTCCGCCGCCGCGCGGGCCGCGTCCCTTGGAGATGCTGTAGCACCGCCGGCGCGGACCGGGAAGAGCGACCAAGGCACCGAGGCATGCGCGCAGCTCCGGCGCGCGACTCAGGAGCACCACTCAGGAGCACCACTCAGGAACACCACTCAGGCGCGCGACTCAGGCCCCGACTCAGGCTCCAACTCAAGCGCCGATCGGCAGCGGCGCCCCGCTCTTGACCTCGCACAGCACGATGCTGGAACGGATGCCGGTCACACCCGGCAGCCGGAATATCACGTCGTGCAGGAAGGCGTCGTAGGCGCGGATATCCGGCGTCAGCACCTTCAGCAGATAGTCGGCCTGGCCGGTGGTGCGATAGCACTCGACGATCGCCGGGCAGCGGCGCACCGCGGCCTCGAATTCGTCGACCACGGTCTCGCTGTGGCGCGTCAGATTGATTTCGGCCAGCACGCAGTTCGACAGCCCGACCCGCTCGCGGTCGACCCACACCGTGTAGTTGCGGATCACCCCGCTCTCCTCCATCGCCTTGAGCCGCTTCCAGCAGGGGGTGACCGACAGGCCCACCGCGCCGGCCAGCTGCTGCAGCGACTGGCGCGCGTCGCGCTGCAGCTCGGCGAGGATGCGGCGCGAGTACTCGTCGAGAACCTCTTCGTTCTTCATATCGCCCGTTATCGAGATGGGTTTTCTCCAATCTAGGCCCTGGCGGCAAAATTGAGAAATCCATTTCTCCGATCGCGTGCCTAACATGGTCTTCAGGAGATGGGCCTGGAGACGGCCGGTACACCGGCGGCGCATCGCCCGTGCATCGCCCGTGCATCGCCCGCGCATCGCCCGTGCGTCAACGACAGCGCGCTGCCGGGACGCTGCCCGGACGCTGCTCGCAGGCCCAAGAAGAGGTTGGTCGGCAGGCCGTAAGGAGGCCGCAATGGAGACACGCACGCTGCGCACCGACTATCGACTGTCGGACAACCTGACCGCGCCCGCTGGCCAGGTGTTTCTGAGCGGCACGCAGGCGCTGGTCCGCCTGGTGCTCGAACAGGCGCGGCGCGACCACGCCGCCGGCCTGGGTACCGCCGGCTTCGTCAGCGGCTATCGCGGCTCGCCGCTCGGCATGGTCGACCAGGCGATGTGGAAGGCCGCGCCGCTGCTCGATGCCGCCGGCGTCCGCTTCCTGCCCGCGATCAACGAAGAGCTCGCCGCCACCGCGGTGCTCGGCACCCAGCAGGTCGAGGGCGATCCGCAACGCACCGTCGACGCCGTCTTCAGCCTCTGGTACGGCAAGGGCCCCGGCGTCGATCGCGCCGGCGACGCGCTCAAGCATGGCAACGCCTATGGCAGCTCGCCGCACGGCGGCGTGCTGGTGGTGGCCGGCGACGACCATGGCTGCGTGTCGTCGTCGATGTCGCACCAGAGCGATTTCGCGATGCAGGCCTGGTCGATGCCGGTGCTCGCCCCCGCCGATGTCGCCGAGTACCTGGAGTTCGGCCTCTACGGCTGGGCGCTGTCGCGCTACTCGGGCAACTGGGTCGGCTTCACCGCGCTGTCGGAGACCGTCGAGAGCGCGATGACGGTCGACCTCGACCAGGTCCATGCGCGCGTCGCCTGCTGGCAGGACGCGGAGGCGATACGCCGGGCCACCGGCCATATGCCGCCGCCCGACGGCCTGCACTACCGCTGGCCCGACCTGCCGTCGCCGCGCATCGAACAGCGGCTCGGCGCCAAGCTCGACGCGGTGCGCGCCTTCGCCCGCGTCAACAGCATCGACCGCATGGTGGTCGAGGCGGACGAAGCCCGCGCCGGCATCGTGACCTGCGGCAAGGCGCATCACGATCTGATGGAAGTGTTCCGGCGCCTGGGCATCTCGACGCAGGCGCTGGCCGACGCCGGCATCCGCGTCTACAAGCTCGGGCTCGCCTGTCCGGTCGAGCCGACCCGGCTGCTGGCCTTCGCGCGCGGCCTCGAAGAGATCCTGGTGGTCGAGGAAAAGGGCCCGCTGGTGGAGCGGCAGCTGCAGGCGCTGTTCTATAACGCGCCCGACGGCGTGCGCCCCGCGATCGCCGGCAAGCTCGGCATCGATGGCCGGCCGCTGTTGCCCGAGCGCGAGGAGATGCGGCCGTCGCGGCTGATGCAGCCGGTGGCCGACTGGCTCGCCCGCCTGAGCCGCGGCCTGGACCGGCGCGAACTGGTGCCGCAGTTCAGCGAGCACGCGCTGCTGTCCAACGCGGCCGATGGCATCCGCCGCCAGCCCTACTTCTGCCCCGGCTGTCCGCACAACACCTCGACCCGCGTACCGGAAGGCTCGCGCGCGCAGGCCGGCATCGGCTGCCACTTCATGGCCAGCTGGATGAACCGCGAGACCTCGGGGCTGATCCAGATGGGCGGCGAAGGGGTCGACTGGGTCGCGCACAGCCGCTTCACCGCGACGCCGCACGTGTTCCAGAACCTGGGCGACGGCACCTACTATCACTCGGGCTATCTGGCGATCCGCCAGGCGGTGGCCGCGCGCACCAACGTGACCTACAAGATCCTGTGCAACGACGCGGTGGCGATGACCGGCGGGCAGCCGGTCGACGGCCCGCTCGACGTCGAGGCGATCGCGCGCCAGGTCAGCGCCGAAGGGGTCGCGCGCGTCGCCGTGGTCAGCGACCGCATCGACGTGCATCGCGGCCGCCGCGTCTGCTTTCCGGCGGGCACCACCTTCCATCCGCGCGAGTCGCTCGATGCGGTGCAGCGCGAACTGCGCGAGGTGCCGGGCGTGACCGTGCTGCTGTACGAGCAGACCTGCGCCGCGGAACTGCGCCGCCGCCGCAAGAGCGGCCGTGCGCCGGCGCCGGCGCGGCAGGTCTTCATCAACGAGGCGGTATGCGAGGGCTGCGGGGACTGCAGCGTGCAGTCCAACTGCCTGGCGGTGCAGCCGGTCGAGACCGCGCTGGGGCGCAAGCGCCAGATCGACCAGGCCAGCTGCAATCACGACGAGTCGTGCGTCAAGGGCTTCTGCCCGAGCTTTGTCACCGTCGAGGGCGCGACGCTGCGCCACCCGGTGGGCCACGAGCGCGCCGCCACGGCGCTACGCGAGCAGGCTTCGGCGTTGCGCGAGCCGGCGCCCCGGCTCGGCCCCGGGCCCTTCGACATCCTGGTGGTCGGCGTCGGCGGCACCGGCGTGGTGACGGTCGGCGCGCTGATCGCGATGGCGGCGCACCTGGAGCGGCGCGTGGCCAGCGTGCTCGACTTCATGGGCTTCGCGCAGAAGGGCGGCGCGGTGCTGTCCTTCGTGCGGCTCGCGCAGAGCCGGCAGTGGCTGAACCAGGCGCGCATCGACGCGCAGCAGGCCGATGCGGTGCTGGCCTGCGACCTGGCGGTGGGCGCCTCGCCCGACGTGCTGCAGACGGTCGCGCCGCGGCGCACGCAGATCGTCGCCAATACCCATCCGACGCCGGTGGCCGAATTCCAGCGCAATCCGGATGCCGACCTGCATGCCGACGCGCTGCTCGCCAAGCTGCGCCACGCGACGGGCTCGGGCGGCATCGACACGCTGGACGCGCAGGCGCTCGCCACGGCCTTCCTCGGCGATACGGTGGCGGCCAACATCGTGGTGCTCGGCTTTGCCTGGCAGAAGGGCCTGGTGCCGGTCTCGCTGGCGGCGCTGACACGGGCGATCGAGCTGAACGGCGTCGCGGTGGACGCCAACCTGGAAGCGCTGGCGCTGGGACGCCTGGCGGCCGGCGATCCTCTCGCGCTGACGCGCCTGGGCGCGAGCGATGGCAAACCCGCCGGCCTGGCCCTGGTCGCGCCCGAGCCCGCGGCGACCTCGGCCACGCCGCTGCCGCAGCTGATCGCCGAGCGCGTGGCGCTGCTGACCGCCTACCAGGACGCCGCCTACGCGGCGCGCTATACCGCGCTCGTCGAGGCCGTGCAGGCCGCGGAGGACGCCCTTGGCGAGGCCGGACGCGAGCGCCGGCTGACCCGTGCGGTGGCCGAGCAGTTCGCGCGCCTGATGGCATACAAGGACGAATACGAGGTCGCTCGGCTGCACAGCGATCCCGCCTTCCGGCAGGCGCTGCGCGAGCGCTTCGACGGCCCGCTGCGGCTGCGCTTCCATCTGGCGCCGCCGCTGCTGTCCCGGCCCGGCAAGCATGGCGAGCCGCCGCGCAAGATCGCCTTTGGCGCCTGGCTATGGCCGTTGATGGGATGGCTCGCCAGGGGCAAGCGGCTGCGCGGCACGCGCTTCGACCCGTTCGGCAGGACCGCGGAGCGCAGGCTGGAGCGGCAGTCCATCGCCGACTACGAGGCCCGCATCCGCGCCCTGCTGCCGGCGCTGACGGAGGCGCGGCTGCCGATCGCCGTCGAGATCGCGCAATTGCCTGCCAAGGTACGCGGCTTCGGCCATATCAAGCTGGCCGCGCACGCGGTCGCCGCCGCGCGTGCGGCCGAGCTGCTGCACCGCTTCGACGCGCAGCGCTATCCGCGCCCGGACAGCGCGCATGGCACCAATGGCGCGGGTCAACTCAGGGGAATTCCGATCCGGCAGGCGGACGCAGGAACGGCGCGCAGTGGCGCGCCGCATTGAGGGGAATATCGGGAGGAATATCGAGAGGAATATCGAGATAAGGCCGGGCCGCCATCGAGGCGGTGCCCGGCGGCGGGCGGCCCTCGGCGGGCCGCCGCGCAGGTGCGAACGCCGGCTTACTGGCGCGCGGCGACGGCGCGGTGGTACTCGACGTGGCGCAGCAGGTAGGCGCGCACCTTGTCCTCGGTATCGCGGCCCAGCCGGTCAGCGGCCTGGCGCGCGGAGCGCTTGCCGTGGGCCGACACCATCTGGCCATCGAGATACTCGCGGAACGACGTGCGCACGGCATCGAGTTCGCCGCGGCAGTCGCGCAGCGCATCGTTGACCACGGCCTGGGTCGTGCCGGGTTTGGCCGAGCGGGCTTCGGCCTTGTCGCGCGCGCAGTCGGTGTATTGCTGCCGCTTCTTCTGCTACTCGGGCGGCGGCCCGGAGGCGGCCTGGCTCTCGGCGGCGGCGGTGGCGGCAGCGGCGGCCTGCTGGTCCGCGGGCGCATGCGAGGCGCACGCGCCGACCAGCAGGATGGCGGGGATCAGGGCAAGAACTTTAGGCATGCCGCATGGTAGCGCCGACGTCGGACATCGCAACACCTCGTTACATCGCGTTGCATTGGCGCCGCAAAAAGTGCCGTGTAGGACAGACACCACCCCGGCTGGGCGGGAAGTCCTACAGCGGTCGCGTTCCTCGCTTTGTATATTGCACAAACGGAGGGCAGCGTGATGGAAGCCATTTGCCCGGTCCAACGATCCAGCGACCGTCGGCGTGGCGCCATCCTGGTTGGCATCGCAGTGTTTGACAGGAACAAAGGAGAACAACATGGAACGTAGGGCATTCCTGAACGCCAGTGCGGGTCTCGGTTTGGCGGTGGCCGGCAGCGGCCTGCTGTTGGGCGCGTGCACCACCACGCGCGATTCGGCTTCTTCCCCGGCCGAGAAAACGACGCGCCGCCGCGAGATCGATTCCGGCGTTCAAAACACGCTGGACCGGCTGTACAGCTCGGTCAACGGCTCGCGCGACCTCGCCTCGCGCGCCCGGGGCATCCTGGTGTTTCCGCGCACGCTGTCGGCCGGCTTCTTCGTCGGCGGCGAATATGGCGATGGCGCGCTGCGCGTGGGCAATACCACCCGCGGCTATTACCGCACCATCTCGGGTTCGCTGGGCTGGCAGATCGGCGCGCAATCGAAGGCGCTGATCTTCATGTTCATGAACCAGCAGGCGCTCGACAAATTCCTGGCCAGCGAAGGCTGGACCGCGGGTGTCGACGCCACCGTGGCGGTCGCCAAGGTCGGCGCCAACGGCGCGCTCGACACCAATACCGTGCAGCAGCCGGTGGTGGGCTTCGCGCTGACCAACGCAGGCCTGATGGCTGGCCTGAGCCTCGAAGGCACCAAGATCACCAAGCTGGACCTGTAAGGCGCGCCATCTGCTGGTGATGCCTTGCAGCACCTCGCGCCGCGGCCCTTGGCAGGGGGCCGCGGCGCTTTTTCCTGTCGATTCCGTGGCTGGGAAGCCGAGCCGTGTTGCCGCCGTCCTTGCCGGCCTCCTTGCCGCCTTTGTTTCCTCCGCCACGCCAACGTCCGCGACACCGGCAACGCCAAGCCGCTAGAATTCGTCCCTTTCGCCAACCGGCCGAGGTACCGAATTCTCATGTGGTTCAAGAATCTTCAGCTACACCGCTTCTCCGCACCCTGGAACAAGGACGCCGACGAGGTCGAGGCCTGCCTCGCCTCGCACGCCTTCTATCCGGGTACCAGCCTCGAAATGCAGACCCAGGGATGGGCCTCGCCGCGCGATAACGGCGCGCTGGTGCACCGCGTGGGCAAGCAGATGCTGCTGACCATGCGCGCCGAGAAGAAGCTGCTGCCGGCCACCGTGGTCAATCAGGTGACCAAGGCGCGCGCCGCCGAGCTCGAGGAGCAGCAGGGCTACAAGCCGGGCCGCAAGCAGCTGCGCGAACTGAAGGAACAGATCACCGAGGAATTGCTGCCGCGCGCCTTCAGCATCCGCCGCGATACCCGCGTCTGGATCGACCCGGAGCGCGGCTGGCTGGCAATCGACGCGGCCTCGGCGATCAAGGCCGACGAGGTCCGCACGCTGCTGTTCAAGGCGCTGGACCCGCTGCCGCTGACCTCGCTGCAGGTCAACCAGTCGCCGGTGGCGGCGATGACCGGCTGGCTGGCCGACGATGCGGCGCCGGCCGGCTTTACCGTCGATCAGGAGATCGAGCTGCAGGCCAGCGCCGAGAGCAAGGCGACCGTCCGCTATGTCCGCCATCCGCTCGACGCCGAAGAGCTGCGCCGCCATATTGCCGCCGGCAAGCGCTGCACGCGCCTGGCGATGACCTGGAACGACCGCGTCTCCTTCGTGCTGACCGACGCGCTGGCGATCAAGCGCGTGGCGCCGCTCGATGTGGTCAAGGAGCAGATCGACGGCACCATGAGCGACGAGGACGAGCGCTTCGACGCGGACTTCGCGCTGATGGCCGGCGAGCTGTCGGCCATGCTGGGCGATCTGACCGAGGCGCTGGGCGGCGAACGGAAGGGCTGAGGCCGGTTTCGGCGGTAGTCGCCAGCCTCGGCGGTTTTCGATACGGGGCCGGCGTCGATACCGGCCCTGGCTCACCGACACCGATTCGCCGATTCAGTCGCTCGGCGGCTCGGCGCCTCAGCGGGCCGGATGCCGCTCGGCACCAGCCGGTGCGCATCGCTCCAGCACCGTCTCCCGGCCCGGCAGGCCGGCAAACAGCGGATGCACCGAGACCAGCGCGCGCAACTCGGCGGGCAGCATGACGCGGTCCCTGCGGGCCAGCGCCGCCGCCTGCTGCAGCGCGCCCAGCACCTGCTCCATCAGCGCGCGCCGCAGCCCGGCATGGCGCGGGTCGATGGTTGCAATCGATTGCAATGCCAGCGCCAGCACGCTGGGCCGCGCGACCCGCGCCAGCGTCTCCGCGGCGATCGTAATGCGCGCCCCGTCGAGCTCGGCACCGCTGAAATCGGTCCATGCGAGGCTGATATCGCGCAGCGTCGCGTGCTTCAGGTTGGCGCCGTTGAAACGCAGATGCGATACGCCGGCAACCGGCGGATCGGCACCCGCCAGGTCCGCATTGCTGAAATCGAAGGCCAGCGCCGCCAGGGGCGCCTCGTCGCGCAGGTCCAGGCTGACGCCACGCAGCAGCGCGCTGCGCTGCGCGGCGGTCGTCGACGGGGCGCGGGAGGCGTCGTCCGCGCGGCGCCCGACCAACCGCCGGGCCAGGTCCAGAAAACCCTGCCAGCCGCGCTGCCGGGGCGCGGCATCGTGGCCCGGTGACTTGGCGTGGCTGGCGTCATGCACCGCGAGCTGGATACCGGCATTCACCGGCCTGGTGGACGCGGTAGGGATCGCGCCGGCCTGCTCCGACGCGGAAGGCACGGCAATGCCGCGGTGGATACTGGGAATGGTCATGTCGGCTCTCCCGCTGTGGAATCAGGCTGCTGGGTGGAAGGTTCGATTCGAACGTTCGACTGGAAGGGTTGAATCGGGGCGTTGAATCGAAGGATCGAATCGACGGGTCGCATCGAAGGATCGAATCGACGGGTCGCATCGAAGGATCGAGTCGAAGGATCGAGTCGAGTCGTCGAATCGAATGGCAGCCATTGTTCCCGCGGCGGAGACGTCCGACCATGCCGTTAGGGCAGCGGACTATCGATTTTGGTCCGCTCCTTGCGGGGTTGGTGACCCAGGCCTCACGACGAGGGCCCGCCGCGGCAAAAACCTCTTGCAGTTCGGCGCGGACTTCAGGGTAAACACGCCCCTGGGAGTGAGACCCGGAAATGCACCCCGGAAGCCCGGCCGCCGCTCAGAAGATCTCGCCCAGGTGCGATACCAGGAAGAGCAGGATGCCGATGCAGCAACCCACCGCCGTGCCGCTGATCCGGATGTACTGCAGGTCGGGGCCGATGCTCAGTTCGATCTGCCGGGACATGTCCGTCGCGTCCCAGTTGCGCACCGTGTCGCTGATATGCGACGTCAGGAAGTCGGCGAACCGCGGTGCGGCCGTCGCGGCGAACGACTCGGCGTGGTCATTGATGGAGCGGCGCAATTCCTCGTCGCCGGACAGCTTCCGGCCGAACCACAGGCCCACGCGCTCGACCTGTTGCTGCAGCTGTGGCGAGCTCGCCTGGAGGTCGTTGGACAGCCATTCGCGCAGCGAGGCCCACACGCTGGCGGCATAGTCGGCAAGCTCGGGATTGCGCAGCACGAAGTCCTTCAGCTCCTCCCCCCTGCGCAGGAACGCTTCGTCGGTCTTGAGCCTCGCGATCAGCGCTTCGAGCGCCTTGTCGAAGGCCGCCCGCAGCTCGTGCGCCGGCATCCGGGCGACCTCGTCGAGAAAGTCAATCACGTTGGTGCGCGCCGCCTCCGCGGCCTTGTCGCCCAGCCACTCGGTCGGCAGCACGATCTGCTTCCACTTGTGTTCGCTCCTGAGCCAGTTGACCACACGCTGGGCGATCAGCTGCTGGGTTTCCGGCCTTTTCAGCAGGGCGATCGCATGCCTGAGCACGGCGTCGAGCAGTTGCTGATGGCTGCCGCCCCGGGTCAGCATCTCGAGGACGGAAGCGAGCGCCGGCGAGAAATCGATGCGGCCGATGACCGTACGCGCGGCATCGTTGAGGAACGCCTGGATGCGCCGGTCGTCGACCAGATCGAGCAGCACGCTCATCAGATTGGCCGCGTGCTGACCGATGCGGTGCGCATTGGGGGGCTCGCTGAACCAGACCGCCAGCCGCTGGGCGGGATCGCTGCGCCGGATCAGGTCCGTCAGCACCTCGGGGTTCAGGAACTTGTCGCGAACGAACACCGCAAGATTGTCGGCGATGCGGTTCTTGTTCTTCGGGATGATCGCCGTATGCGGGATCGGCAGGCCAAGCGGGCGCCGGAACAGCGCGACGACCGCGAACCAGTCCGCCAGGCCGCCGACCATCGCGGCCTCGGCACCGGCCCGGACCAGCCGGACCCAGAACGTGGGCGGCAGGAACAGCGTCGCCACGAACACCGCCGCCGCCGCGCCGACGCATGCCAGCGCCACCCGTTGCATGCGCCGGAGTTCGGCTTCCTTGCCCGCGATCCGCTCTTGCTGCATGGCGTTCCCACCCCGCTCCGCTCGCACCCGCATCCTCTTTGATGAAAAAAGGGACGTTTCGACCGAAACGTCCCCTTCCTTACCGCTGATTTCGCTACCGTCCGACAGCCCGGCGCGACGCTGGCAATCTCAATCCCAGGACAGCGCACCGCCCGTCTGGTACTCGATCACGCGCGTCTCGAAGAAGTTGCGCTCCTTCTTCAGGTCGATCATCTCGCTCATCCACGGGAACGGGTTTTCCTCGTTCGGGAACAGCGGATCGAGGCCGATCTGCTGGCAGCGGCGGTTGCAGATGAAGCGCAGATAGCTCTTGAACATCGGCGCGTTCAGGCCCAGCACGCCGCGCGGCATGGTGTCCTCGGCGTAGCGGTATTCGAGGTCGACCGCCTTCCTGAACAGGCCGACGATCTCTTCCTTGAACTCCGCCGTCCACAGATGCGGGTTCTCGAGCTTGATCTGGTTGATCAGGTCGATGCCGAAATTGCAGTGCAGCGACTCGTCGCGCAGGATGTACTGGTACTGCTCGGCGGCGCCGGTCATCTTGTTCTGCCGGCCCATCGCCAGGATCTGCGTGAAGCCGACATAGAAGAACAGGCCTTCCATGATGCAGGCGAACACGATCAGCGACTTCAGCAGCTTCTGGTCGTTCTCCGGCGTGCCGGTCTTGAACGACGGATCGGTCAGCGTGTCGATGAACGGGATCAGGAACTCGTCCTTGTCGCGGATCGACGGCACCTCGTGATAGGCGTTGAAGATCTCGGCCTCGTTCAGCCCCAGCGACTCGACGATGTACTGGTAGGCGTGCGTGTGGATGGCCTCCTCGAAGGCCTGGCGCAGCAGGTACTGGCGGCACTCGGGCGCGGTGATCTGCCGGTAGGTGCCCAGCACGATGTTGTTGGCGGCCAGCGAATCGGCGGTGACGAAGAAGCCCAGGTTGCGCTTGATGATGCGGCGCTCGTCTTCGGTCAGGCCGTTCGGGTCCTTCCACAGCGCGATGTCGCGCGACATGTTGATTTCCTGCGGCATCCAGTGGTTGGCGCAGCCGGCCAGGTACTTTTCCCAGGCCCACTTGTACTTGAACGGCACCAGCTGGTTGACGTCGGTGGCGCCGTTGATCACGCGCTTGTCGGCGGCGTTGACGCGGCGCGTGCTCTGCGCGGCCGCGGCGTTCGGGTTGTTGCCGAGGATGCCGGCGCCCGGCTGCGTCGCAGCGGGCGGCAGCACGCCCTGCTGGTCGGCGGTGGCAGCAACGGCAGGTTGCAGGGCGGGTTGAGGCGCGGGCTGCGGGGCAGCCTGCGGATTGGCTTGAACGTCGTCGTCCCAGCTCAGCATGGTGTTGGTTCTCCGTGTAACGCTCTGGTGAGCCGGCCCCCGGGGCCGCGCGCGGCGCGGGCCATCGGGTCCGGATCGGGTACCAGTATCAGGACCGGCACGCGCGCCGCGTGGCGCCGCGTGCCGGCATTGCCGTTATTGGCAGGCCTCGCACTCGTCGAACCCCGGATCGCCCGGGCGCATCGTGCAGACCGCGCCTTCGGCTTCGGGCATCGCCGGCGCCGAGGCGGCGGCCTGGTCCAGCGCCGAGGCCGAGGCACCGCCGGCGGCGGCGCCCGACGACACCGCGTTCAGCGAACCGCGCGACACGGTCGACTTCTCGACGTGCGTGGCGGCGATGGTGCGCAGGTAGTAGGTCGTCTTCAGGCCGCGGATCCACGCCAGCTTGTAGGTGTCGTCCAGCTTCTTGCCCGAGGCGCCGGCCATGTAGATGTTCAGCGACTGGGCCTGGTCGATCCACTTCTGGCGGCGGCTGGCGGCCTCCACCAGCCAGGTCGGCTCGACCTCGAACGCGGTCGCGTACAGGTCGCGCAGGTCCTGCGGAATGCGGTCGATGCGGGCCAGCGAACCGTCGAAGTACTTCAGGTCGGCGACCATCACCTCGTCCCACAGGCCGCGTGCCTTCAGGTCGCGCACCAGGTAGTCGTTGACCACCGTGAACTCGCCCGACAGGTTCGACTTGACGTACAGGTTCTGGAAGGTCGGCTCGATGCAGGCCGACACGCCGATGATGTTCGAGATCGTCGCGGTCGGCGCGATCGCGATGCAGTTCGAGTTGCGCATGCCGTGCTGCTTGATGCGGGCGCGCAGCTTGTCCCAATCCATCGTCGACGACTGATCGACCTCGAGGTAGCCGCCGCGTTCCTCGGCCAGCAGCTTCAGCGAGTCCTGCGGCAGGATGCCGCGATCCCACAGCGAGCCCTCGTAGGTGCTGTAGCGGCCGCGCTCCTCGGCCAGCTCGGTCGAGGCCTGGTAGGCGTAGTAGCAGACCGCTTCCATCGAGGTGTCGGCGAACTGCACGGCGGCGTCGCTGGCGTACGGCACGCGCAGCACGTGCAGGCAATCCTGGAAGCCCATGATGCCCATGCCGACCGGGCGGTGGCGCAGGTTCGAATTGCGCGCCTTGTCGACCGCGTAGTAGTTGATGTCGATCACGTTGTCGAGCATGCGCATCGCGGTGCGGATGGTCTTCTCGAGCTTGGCGTGGTCGAGCACGTGGCTGCCGTCGGCCTGCTGCTTCAGGTGGGCGACCAGGTTCACCGAACCCAGGTTGCAGACCGCGATTTCGCTGTCGTTGGTGTTCAGCGTGATCTCGGTGCACAGGTTCGAGCTGTGCACGACGCCGACGTGCTGTTGCGGGCTGCGGATGTTGCACGGATCCTTGAAGGTGATCCACGGATGGCCGGTCTCGAACAGCATGCCCAGCATCTTGCGCCACAGCTGCATCGCCGGGATCTTCTTGAACAGCTTGAGCTCGCCGCGCGCGACCTTCTCTTCGTAGCCGAGGTAGGCCTTCTCGAATTCCTTGCCGACCTTGTCGTGCAGGTCCGGGCAGGTCGACGGCGAGAACAGCGTCCATTCGCCGTTCTCCATCACGCGCTTCATGAACAGGTCCGGAATCCAGTTCGCGGTGTTCATGTCGTGCGTGCGGCGGCGGTCGTCGCCGGTGTTCTTGCGCAGCTCGAGGAATTCCTCGATGTCCAGATGCCAGGTCTCCAGGTAGGCGCAGACCGCGCCCTTGCGCTTGCCGCCCTGGTTGACCGCCACGGCGGTATCGTTGACCACCTTCAGGAACGGCACCACGCCTTGCGACTTGCCGTTGGTGCCCTTGATGTGCGAGCCCAGCGCGCGCACATTGGTCCAGTCGTTGCCCAGACCGCCGGCGAACTTCGACAGCAGCGCGTTCTCCTTCAGGCCCTCGTAGATGCCTTCCAGATCGTCGGAGATCGTGGTCAGGTAGCACGAGGACAGCTGCGAGCGGCGCGTGCCCGAGTTGAACAGCGTCGGCGTCGACGACATGAAGTCGAACGACGACAGCAGGTTGTAGAACTCGATGGCGCGGCCTTCACGGTCGCTCTCGTTCAGCGCCAGGCCCATCGCGACGCGCATGAAGAAGGCCTGCGGCATCTCGATGCGGGTCTCGTCGATGTGCAGGAAGTAGCGGTCGTACAGCGTCTGCAGGCCCAGGTAGTTGAACTGGAAGTCGCGCGAGGCGTCCAGCGCCGCGCCCAGGCGCGCCAGGTCGAAGGTCGCCAGCTTCTCGTCGAGCAGCTCGGCCTCGATGCCGCGGGCGATGAACTTCGGGAAGTACTCGGCGTAGCGGCTGCCCATCTCGGCCTGGGTCACTTCCTCGCCGAGGATTTCCTTGCGGATCGTGTGCAGCAGGATGCGGGCCGTGACCTGGCTGTAGGCCGGGTCCTTCTCGATCAGCGTGCGGGCGGCGAGGATGGCCGAGTCGTAGACCTGGCTCATCGGCACGCCGTCGTACAGGTTCTTGACCGTTTCCTTCAGGATCGGCTCGGCCTCGACGCCGCCGCCCAGGCCGGCGCAGGCGGTGTCGATCAGCGCGTGCAGCGCGACCAGGTCCAGCGGCCGGGTGACGCCGCCATCGGTCACGTTGAAGCTGACGCCGCCCTGCTGCACGCGGGCGACGGCCTGCGCGTTGGCGTGGCTGCGCTCCTGGTTGCGCTTCTCGCGGTAGAGCACGTAGGCGCGCGCGACCTCATGCTCGCCCGAGCGCATCAGCGCCAGCTCGACATGGTCCTGCACGTCCTCGATGTGGAAGGTGCCGCCGTTCGGACGGCTGCGCAGCAGCGCGCGCACCACGTTCTGGGTCAGCTGCTCGACCAGCTCGCGCACGCGCGCCGAGGCGGCGCCCTGCCCGCCGTTGACGGCGAGGAAGGCCTTGGTCATCGCCACCGAGATCTTGCTCGGCTCGAAAGCGACCACCGCGCCGTTGCGGCGGATGATCTTGTAATCCTGGTAGTTGCCAGCGGCGTTGTCAGCGGCGGGGCTCGGCTGCGCCACGGCGGCGGAACCGGCCTTGCCGGCGAATTCTTGTTGGGCCGTCTGCATGAAGCACTCCTGTTTTTTTGACCAGTGTTATCAACGACAAAGAGCCCCTGGAAAATGCGCAAAAAGAGACATCCCGTGCGCGGCGATGCCGTGCCGGATTACTGCCTTGCTGCATTCCCGTGGAGGGCTCTTGTGACGTGCCGACCCTGTGGCGCGCCGGTGCATGCGCTGGCGGCCGGCTGGAAACGCTTGACGCGCGTGGCGCGAAGGCAACCTGCCGAGCCCGTGGCGAACGCTGCACGCCTAGGTCGGCTCCCCGAAAGCACCACTAGATATAGTGGTCATAACGAAAAGCTGGACTAAGTATAGTGAAATGAATCGCGTTGACCAGTCTTGACAAGCGCTTCGGCAGGCCGCTCCGGCGCCACGCCGGACCCCCACCTCCCCGCCAGACCAAGCGGCTCAAGGCTTGCGGCCGTTTTGTCGGTTGCCGCACCGACGAAAGAATTTTTTTCGATGAGCACCGCGCTTTCGATAGCCCGCCAATATCCCGACCGATAGCCCCCGATAGCCCCGCACCGGCAGGGGTTTTCGGCTAGGCCGCCTCCCCGCCGCGGCGGTACGGCAGCATCGCCGGCGCCAGTCCGGCGCCTCGCGCAAAGCGCGGCCAGTCAAAGCACGGGCCGGGGTCGGTCTTGCGTCCGGGGGCGATATCGCTGTGGCCGGCGACAGCCCCGATCGGATAGGCGCGCAGCAGCAGCCGGGTCAGCGCCGTGGCGGTGTCGTACTGGGCCGGTTCGAAGGGCAGCGTGTCGCAGCCTTCCAGTTCGATACCGATCGAGAAGTCGTTGCAGCGCTCGCGGCCGAAGAAGGCCGACTGGCCAGCATGCCAGGCGCGGTCCTGGCACGAGACGAACTGCACCAGCTCGCCGCTGCGGCGCACCAGGAAATGCGCCGACACGCGGACCGCGTGGATGGTGGCGAAGAAAGGATGGCGAGCCGGGTCGAGCCGGTTCAGGAACAGCGCCTCGATATCGTCGCTGCCGAACTCGCCGGGCGGCAGGCTGATGTTGTGCACCACCAGCAGGTCGACCGGCATGCCGGGCGGACGCGGATCGAAGTTGGGCGACGGCACCCGGCGCGCGCCCTCGACCCAGCCCGCGCCGTCGAGCCGCAGCCGGGACGGAAGCGGCGCCGTCATGCGGGACCGCCGCGGTCGCCGCCGCGGTTGTCACCGTTATCGCCGCCCTCGTCGCCAAAACGGTCCCGGGATTCGGGCAGATGCGCGGCACGGCAGTAGTGCAGGCCCTGGTAGGCGATCGCCTCGCTGCGCGGCAGATGCACGCCGCAATGGGCGCACGGCACCATCGGCTCCTGCGCGCGGCCGTCGGCGCCCTGCCGCGGCACGCCGGCATCGGCCGGAGGGGGTTCGGCCCGGCGCGCGCGCACGCGGCTGCCCAGCCACCAGAAAATAGCCAGCAGGATCGCCAGCAACAGGAACAGACGTGCCATCGACGATGCCTTGCTTCAGAGGCGATGCAGAATCACTTCGATCACGAAGCGGCTGCCGACATAGGCCAGCAGCAGGATGCAGAACGAGGCGATGACCCAGCGCAGCGCCACGCGGCCGCGCCAGCCGTAGAACCGCCGGCCTGCCAGGATGCCGGCGAACATCACCCACGAGACCACCGCGAACACGGTCTTGTGGTCGAAGCGGAAGACCCGGCCGAACAGCTCCTCGGAAAACAGCAGGCCGGACGCGATGGTCAGCGTCAGCAGCACGAAGCCGGCCGCGATCAGGCGGAACAGCAGCTTCTCCAGCGTCAGCAGCGGCGGCAGCAGATCGAGCCAGCGGCCGAGCCAGCCGACCTGCTGCGGCGCGCCGGCGGCCATCGCGCCGCCCGGCACGTGCACGCCGTGGCCGCGGTTGAAGCCATGCAGCCGGCGCTCGACCAGCAGCATCAGGAAGGCATGGAAGGCCGCCAGCGTGAACAGCCCGTAGGCGACGTTGGCGATGATGAAATGCAGCTTGAACAGCGGCCGCGCGGCGTAGCCCAGGATCTGCGCGCCGGGGAAGGCCAGCGGCATCAGGCTGGCCAGCATCGCCACCGGGATCACGACCAGCCCCAGGCCCGCCAGCGAGAAGAAGAAGCTCTCGATCCAGTAGATGCCGACGCCGAGCCACAGCATCGCCGACAGCGCGAAGGCGAAGCCGAACACCATGCGGTCGGCCGGAAAGATGGTTTCATGGAGCAGCATGCCGTGGCTGGCGAGCACCGCCACCATCAGCACATGCCACCAGGCGGGCTGCCCCTCGGCGCTGCCGCCCGGCGTCGGGCCCGGCACCAGCACCATCGAGCCCGGCTGGCCTCCGATACCGGGTCCGCCCGCCGGACCGCCCGCCGTGCTGGCGGCCAGCCCGGCGTGGCGCGTCGCCCAGCCGTGATAGGCCAGCGCGCAATAGAGGAGTGCCGTCAGGGCATACAGTACAATCGCCATTCGCGCAGTTTACCCTAGCGCCTGCCGTGGTGATCGACGGCAGTGGCCGCGGCGGCAAGGCCGGACGGGCGACGCCGCGATGGACGCCCGGCGCCATCGCCCCCCGCCGGTGCCACGCCACGGTCCGGACCCGCGCGGTCGACGATGCAGTCGAAGCCCGGTCACCGGTCGGTCGATGGCCGGTCGACGCTCGGTTACCAGTCGGTCGACAGCCGGCCGATGGTCGGCCAACAACCGATCGATGACTGGCCGATAAGCGCGGCGGCGCGCCGCAACCCTACAAAGCCCCTCTCCGGATTTCTGCCATGCTGGACAATCTCACTCAACGCCTGGCGCGGGTCGTCAAGACCATGCGCGGCGAGGCACGCCTGACCGAAGCCAATACCGCCGAGATGTTGCGGGAGGTTCGCCTGGCCATGCTCGAGGCCGACGTCGCGCTGCCGGTGGTCCGCGAGTTCGTTGCCCGCGTCAAGGAAAAGGCGCTGGGCGAGGAAGTGGTCGGCAGCCTCACGCCGGGCCAGGCCCTGGTCGGCGTGGTGCAGCGCGAACTGACCGCGGTGATCGGCGGCGAGGAAGCCGTCTCGGCCGACGGCGCGCCCGGCAAGGCGGCCGAGCTGAACCTGGCGGTGCAGCCGCCGGCAATCATCCTGATGGCCGGCCTGCAGGGCGCGGGCAAGACCACCACGGTCGGCAAGCTGGCCAAATGGCTCAAGGAAAACAAGAAGAAGAAAGTGCTGACGGTCTCGTGCGACGTCTACCGGCCCGCCGCGATCGCCCAGCTCAAGACCGTGTCCGAACAGGTCGGCGCCGACTTCTTCCCGTCGCAGCCGGACCAGAAGCCGGTCGACATCGCCCGCGCGGCGGTCGACTGGGCCCGCAAGCACTATCACGACGTGCTGATCGTCGACACGGCCGGCCGGCTCGGCATCGACGAGGCGATGATGCAGGAGATCGCCGCGCTGCACGCCGCGCTCAAGCCGGCCGAAACGCTGTTCGTGGTCGACGCGATGCTCGGCCAGGACGCGGTCAACACCGCCAAGGCCTTCAACGACACGTTGCCGCTGACCGGCGTGGTGCTGACCAAGCTCGACGGCGATGCGCGCGGCGGCGCGGCCCTGTCGGTGCGGCACGTGACCGGCCGCCCGATCAAGTTCGTCGGCGTCGGCGAGAAGCTCGACGGCCTCGAACCCTTCTACCCCGACCGCATGGCCCAGCGCATTCTGGGCATGGGCGACATCCTCGCGCTGGTCGAGGAGGCGCAGCGCGGCGTCGACATGGAAGCGGCCGAGAAGCTGGCCAAGAAGATCAAGAAGACCGGCGGCTTCGACCTCGAGGACTTCAAGGCGCAGATCGGCCAGATGAAGAAGATGGGCGGACTGGGCAGCCTCGTCGACAAGCTGCCGGCGCAGTTCGCCCAGCAGGCCCAGGGCGCCAATATGGATCAGGCCGAGAAGCAGGTGCGCCGCATGGAAGGCATCATCAACAGCATGACACCGGCCGAGCGCGCCAAGCCCGAGCTGATCAAGGCCAGCCGCAAGCGCCGCATCGCCGCGGGCGCCGGCGTGCCGGTGCAGGAAGTGAACCGGCTGCTGAACCAGTTCGACCAGATGCAGAGCATGATGAAGAAGCTCAAGGGCGGCGGCATGGCCAAGATGATGCGCTCGATGGGCGCGATGAAGGGCGGCATGAAGGGCCTGTTCAACCGCTGATCCGCCGAGCGAAGCCCGA
The DNA here is from genome assembly GCF_008632125.1 of Cupriavidus cauae. Classification (GTDB taxonomy): domain Bacteria; phylum Pseudomonadota; class Gammaproteobacteria; order Burkholderiales; family Burkholderiaceae; genus Cupriavidus; species Cupriavidus cauae. The sequence goes on along the minus strand of NZ_VWRN01000010.1, from coordinate 65,276 downwards.
TGGCGCCACCGACCGCGCCATCGATCGCACCAGCAATCGGACGCACCAATCGCAATACCGACCGCGGCACGCTGGCTCCCTGGCCGGCTGCCGCCGCAAAGAACACCGCCAGACCAGGACCGAACATCATGATGACTGCCGAACAGGCCCGCGAACTGTGGGCCAACTCCGAGGAAATCGTCAGCGCCCAGGCCGTGCAGCAATCGCTGGACCGCATGGCGCGCGAGATCACCGACAAGATGGGAGACCGCTTCCCGCTGGTGCTGTCGGTGATGGGCGGCGCCGTGGTCTTCACCGGCATGCTGCTGCCCAAGCTCGAATTCCCGCTGGAGTTCGACTACATCCACCTGTCCCGCTACAACAACAAGACGGTCGGCGGCGAGATGCAGTGGCGCGTGGCGCCGCGCGAGTCGGTCAAGGACCGGACCGTGCTGGTGCTCGACGACATCCTCGACGAGGGCGAGACCATGGCGGCGATCCGCCAGCGCATCATGGACATGGGCGCGCGCGAGTTCTACGCCGCGGTGCTGTGCGAGAAGACGCTGGCCAAGGCCAAGCCGATGCATCCGGACTTCTGCGGCTTCACGGTGCCGGACCGCTATGTGTTCGGCTGCGGCATGGACGCCAAGGGCTACTGGCGCAACCTCGGCACGATCCGGGCGCTGAAGGGCTGAGCCTGCACCGGCTCCGGAGGCGGTCCCGGCGCGGGAGGCGACTCCAGCCGCGGTTCCGGCTCCGGCTCGGACTCCAGCACCTCCACCGCACCCACGGCCAGAGCCGCAGCCCAAACCCGCCGGACGCCCCTCAGTGTCCGGCCGCCAGGATCGGCCACAGCGAGCCGAGCAACAGGACCGCCATCGTCACGTTGAACACGCGCAGCACGCGCGGCCGTGCCAGCCAGCGGCGCAGCGAGGCGCCGAACACCGCCCACACCGCCACGCTCGGCAGATTGATGATCGCCGACAGGCCGGCCAGCAGCAGCACGTTGAGCCACAGATTGGGGTGCAGCACATAGGCGCTGCACGCCCCCACCGCCATCACCCAAGCCTTCGGATTGACCCACTGGAACGCGGCCGCCTGCAGGAAGCTCATCGGCCTGGCCACCTGGCGGTCCTGCACGCCGCCGGCGGTGGCCAGCTTGTACGCGAGATAGACCAGGTACACGGTGGCCGCCACGCGCAGCAGCGGCCAGGTCCACGGCAGTGCGGTAAACAGCGAGCCCAGCCCGAGGCCGATCAGCGCGATCATCAGCGCGAAGCCGCTGCTGATGCCGAGCAGATGCGGAATGGTGCGGACGAAACCGAAATTGACGCCGGATGCGAGCACCATCGTGTTGTTCGGTCCCGGGGTGATCGACGACACCAGCACGAAGCCGCCGAAGGCGGCAAACACGGCAGAGCCTGCCGCCAGTTCCGACAGTGCCATGGCAACTCCTTGGAATGCAGGGGAAGCGGCAGTCTAGCGTGGCGGCCCTATACAGTACCGGTACAGATTGCCGGCCAATTACCGGCACAGTGCTGCTTGCGGTTCGGCACAGCTGGGGGGCGAATTCCGGGGGCGAATTCCGGGGGCGGATTCCGGGGGCGGATTCCGGGGGCGGATTCCGGGGGCGGATTCCGGGGGCGGATTCCCGGGGGCGGATTCCCGGGCGCGGATCGCGATCGAGCGCCAGGCGGCCCGGGCCGGCGTGCGTTCAGCCTTCCGCCCGATACGGCGCTTCCCGCAGCCACTTGGTGGCGATCCACTTCTCGCCCTGCTCCACCGGCAGCCCCGCGTGCAACGTGCGCTCGTCGAGGGCGCCGTCCTCGCCGAGATAGGCGAAGAACACCGCATTGCCCTGGACCGGATTGACGCGCAAACCCAGCTTCGGGAAGGCGGTCGCACCGCCGGCGGGAACGTCGTTCAGGTAGATCACCAGCGTCGCCATGCGCTGTCCGCCGACGCGCAACTGGCGCGCCTCGCCCGGGCGCTGCGGATTGAAGAAGTCGTAGTGCGGCTGGTATTCGGCGCCGGGCTTGTAGTTCAGGATCTGCAGCCCTTCGCCCTGTTCCACCGGGACGCCGGTGACCGCCGCGATGCGCGCCTCGAGCGTTTCGATCAGCGGATGCTCGCCGACCTGGAACATCGCGCCCATGCTGGTGCGCGCGTCGATCAGGTTCTCGTCGCCGGTATCGGGATTGACCACCGGCGAACGCGCCAGCCGGCCGCGGGACAGCGCGATCAGCGCCTCGCATTCGTCCGGCATCAGCAGCCGCTGGAACAGCGCGATGCGGGGCGATTCCATCGCGAACAGTACCGGCACGTCGCGGCCGTCGCCGGCGGGCAGCGCATTGGGGGCGGTGATGGCGGGGGTCGCGTCGGCGGCGGCCTGCGCAGTGTGCGTCGTGACTTCCGCAGCGGTCCTGGCCTTCGCGGACCGCGATGACGACGACGACGACGACGATGACGATGACGATGACGATGACGATGACAGTGACGATGCGGATGCCGCCGGCGATGGACCCGACCGCGCGCCGCGCGCCCCGGCTCCGGCGAGCGCGGCCTGCACGGTGGTCCGCGCGAAGCCCGCATCGTAGCCGGACTGGCACATCGACCGCACCAGCGCGTCGGCGCCGAAGCCCTGCGCGATATGCCGGGCCAGCCAGCGTTCGAGTTCGGGCGACGAGGTGGCGTAGCCGGTCTTGCCGGCCGCCGGATGCGAGCGGGAGGTCATGACGGATCGGACAGGCGGGTGGGCGGGAACGCGGCGGGGCCGCCGAGGGGTCGGGACGGCGCCGGCAGCAGGCGCGCGGCGGCATCGCCCGCACGGCCGGGGCGGGCTGCGGCCGCCAGCGCGCCATTGGACTCGGCGGCGCTCGCCACCGTGACCGCGACCTCGGCCTGCTGCCAGCGCTTCCACGCGGCCAGCACCGCGTTCGGGTATTCCGCGCGGCCGCGGCTGCCGTTGTAACGGCCCAGCGCCAGGAACAGGTCGCCGGACTCGCGGTCCAGGTAGTGGCGCAGGATCGTGCAGCCGTAGCGCAGATTGCTCTGCAGATGGAACAGCTTGCGCGCGTCGCCATCGCCGATGGTGCGCGCCCAGAACGGCATCACCTGCATCAGCCCGCGCGCGCCCGCCGTGCTGATCGCGTACTTGCGGAAATTGCTCTCGACTTGAATGAGCCCCAGTACCAGTGCCGGCTCCAGCCCGGCGCGCTTGGCCTCGTAATAGACGGTCTCGACCAGCTCGGTGCGGATCAACGGCTCGGGGATGCGCGGCTCGAGGCGGCGCGACATCTCGGCCACCCAGCGCAGATAGGCGTCGCGCTCGCCGGCGGAGACAAATACCGGACGGGCCGGACGCGCATCCGCGCTCGCCGCGGCCAGCGCGCCGCGCACGGCGTCGGCCAGCTGCTCTTCCCGCTGGGCACCGGCGTGCGCCGGGGGCGAAGCCAGCAGCAGCGCCAGCGCGGACAGCAGCGCAGCCGCCAGCATCGCCAGCCCCGACGTGGGTTCGGCAAACCTGCCCCGGACGCTGCCGGCAAACTTGCCCGGACGCATGCCCGGAGACTTGCCGGGAAGCGGCGCCGCCGCGATGGCGGCGCATCGCGGCGGTTGCATGGCCTCAGTCGGCCAGCAGCTTGCGCACATGCCCGACGATGTCGGCCACCGCCACGCGGCTCGCCTCGGCGTCGCGCCGGCCCTGGTACTCGACCTGGCCTTCCTTCAGGCCGCGGTCGCCCACCACCACGCGGTGCGGCACGCCGATCAGCTCCCAGTCGGCGAACATCACGCCGGGGCGCTCGCCGCGGTCGTCCAGGATCGCGTCGACGCCGGCCGCCAGCAGCTCGGCATGGATGCGGTCGGCCTCGGCCTTGACCGCTTCCGAACGGTCGTAGCCGACCGGGCACACCACCACTTCGAACGGCGCGATCGCGGCGGGCCAGATGATGCCGCGCTCGTCGTAGTTCTGCTCGATCGCCGCGCCGACGATACGGGTCACGCCGATGCCGTAGCAGCCCATCTGCATCGGCTGGGTCTTGCCGTTCTCGTCGAGGAAGGTCGCGTTCATCGCCGCCGAATAGCGCGTGCCCAGCATGAACACGTGGCCGACCTCGATGCCGCGGCAGATCGCCAGGCGGCCCTTGCCGTCGGGCGAGGCGTCGCCCTCGACCACGTTGCGCAGGTCCGCGACGAGCGGCTCGGGCAGGTCGCGGCCCCAGTTGACGCCGGTCAGGTGATAGTCGCGCTCGTTGGCGCCGCAGACGAAGTCGCTCATGTTGGCGACGGTGCGGTCGGCCACCACGCGGATCGGCGCCTTGGCACCGATCGGGCCCAGATAGCCCGGCGGCGTGCCGAAGGTGGCGACGATCTCCGCCTCGGTGGCGAAGCGGAACTCGGCCAGGCCCGGCACCTTGGACGCCTTGATCTCGTTCAGGTCGTGATCGCCGCGCAGCAGCAGCAGCCAGATCTGCGCGGGCTCGCCCTCGGCGCCCTCGGTCGCCAGCACGATCGACTTGACGGTGCGCTCGAGCGGAATGCCCAGCAGCTCGGCGACGTCCTCGCACTTGGCCTTGCCCGGCGTGGGCGTGCGCGTCAGCGCCTCGCGCGCGGGCGCGCGTTCGGCGACCAACGGCAGCGCCTCGGCAGCCTCCATGTTGGCCGCGTAGTCCGACTCGGGGCAGTAGACGATGGCGTCCTCGCCGGTGTCGGCGATCACGTGGAACTCGTGCGAGCCCGAGCCGCCGATCGCGCCGTTGTCGGCCGCCACCGCGCGGAATTCGAGGCCAAAGCGCTGGAAGATACGGATATAGGCGTCGTACATCTGGCGGTACGAGACCTTCATCCCTTCCTCGTCGCGATCGAAGGAATAGGCGTCCTTCATCGTGAATTCGCGCCCGCGCATGATGCCGAAGCGCGGCCGGCGCTCGTCGCGGAACTTGGTCTGGATCTGATACAGGTTCAGCGGCAGCTGCTTGTAGCTGCGGATCTCGGTGCGGACGATGTCGGTGACGACCTCCTCCGAGGTCGGCTGCAGCACGAAGTCGCGCTCATGGCGGTCCTTCAGGCGCAGCAGCTCCGGGCCCATCTTGTCCCAGCGGCCGGTCTCCTGCCACAGCTCGGCCGGCTGCACGAACGGCATCAGCAGTTCGACGGCGCCGGCGCGGTTCATCTCCTCACGGACGATCCGCTCGATCTTGCGGATCACGCGCAGGCCGGTTGGCATATAGCTATAGATGCCGGCACCCAGCTTCTTGATCATGCCGGCGCGCATCATTAGCTTGTGCGAGACGATCTCCGCGTCGGCGGGGGCTTCCTTGAGAGTGGAAATGAAGAATTGCGAAGCTTTCATCCGTGGCTTTCGGTTGGGACAGCGCGCGCGGCGCGGATCGATGGGAAAAGGCGTAAGGGGTAAAACAGGTCAAGGAAAGGCGGGCAAGGACCCGGGTGGTGAGACGGTTTGCGGACCGGCGAAAGGCGCCTGAAACGGCGCATTTCGTCGGGGAAAACCACCACCCCGGAGCGGCCCGGACGGACCCCGCGCTTCCTTTATAATCGACGTAATTCTAAAGGATTCGAGGTGCAGTCATGCTCGATCGTGAAGGCTTTCGCCCGAACGTCGGCATCATCCTCATCAACGCACGGAACGAGGTGTTCTGGGGCAAGCGAATCGGCGAACATTCTTGGCAGTTTCCGCAAGGCGGCATCAAATACGGCGAGACGCCGGAACAGGCGATGTACCGCGAACTGCATGAAGAGGTCGGACTGCTGCCCGAGCACGTCAGGATCGTCGGTCGCACGCGCGACTGGCTGCGTTACGAGGTGCCGGACAAGTTCATACGCCGCGAGATTCGCGGGCATTACAAGGGACAGAAACAGATCTGGTTCCTGCTGCGCATGGCGGCGCGCGATTGCGATATCTGTCTGCGCGCCACCGACCACCCGGAATTCGATGCCTGGCGCTGGAGCCAGTACTGGGTGCCGCTCGACGCGGTGATCGAATTCAAGCGCGAGGTCTACCAGATGGCGCTGACGGAATTGTCGCGCTTTCTGCATCGCGGCCCGCGGGCGCCGCTCAGTCCCTACGGCAACCACCATGCCGGGACCCATGGCAACCCCGGCCGCGCCGGCGGCCCACGCGCAGGCCGGCAAGGTCCGGGCAATGCGCCGGCCGCCAGCCAGCCGTCCCCTACCCTGACGCAGCCGGAACCGCCGGTCTGCGCGCAAACGCGGAGCACTGATGAATAAACCCGCCGGCTTCGGCCGACGCCGCGCCGGCAGCGCGACCCCTTCGGGTCTGGCTGCCGGGCTTGCCACGCTGTTCGCGCTCGCCCTGGTGAGCGCCTGTTCCACCAGCACAGAAACGCCCAAGCGCGCCGCCCAGCTGGAAGCGGAGGAGGCCGAGGAACCGGTCTTCCTGCTCGACCGGCTCGCCTCCAAGGGCTTCCAGGAGGCCGCGACCAAGCTGCCGCCGCCGCCCGCGGACGCCGACCTGCTGCCCTTCGACGTCAGCACCACCGGGCGCCTGTCGTTCGCCGTGGACGCCAAGTCCATCATGGTCGGCGAGGACGGCGCGGTGCGCTACACCGCGGTGATCACCAGCCCGACCGGCGTGCGCAACATCAGCTACGAAGGGGTGCGCTGCGACGTGTTCCAGCGCAAGCTGTTCGCCACCATGCCGCCCGGCAGCAAGACCTGGGTGCCGAACCAGAGCGCGGGCGCGGAGCAATGGCGCACGATGAGCACCAGCGTGCGCAACAGCTATGCGGCGACGCTGGCGTCCGAATACCTGTGCGACGGACGCGCGGTGGCGGGCAAGACCGAGGACATCGTGCGGGCGATCCGCGACGGCGTCGCGCGGCAGGGCGCGTACCGGTAAGGCGTATCGGTCGGCAGGAATGAAGACCGGAGGGCGCGATTCGCCCTCCGTCCGTTCAGAAAGGCCGGGGGCGGCAATTCGCCGTCCGCTCAGAAGGCTGGGGCGCTTCGCCTTCCGCTCAGACCAGCACCAGATTGTCCCGGTGGATCAGCTCGGGCTCGTTCAGGTGGCCGAGCACCGATTCGATTTCCGATGACAGCTTGCGGGCGATCAGCCGCGCCTCCGCGCTCGAATAGTTGGTCAGGCCGCGCGCCACCTCGCGTCCCTGCGCATCGACGCAGGCGATGACCTCGCCGCGCGCGAATTCGCCCTGCACTTCCACCACGCCGATCGGCAGCAGCGACTTGCCGCCCGCGGTCAGCTTGTCGACCGCGCCGGCATCGATGACGACGCGCCCGCGCAGCTGCAGATGGTCGGCCATCCACTGCTTGCGCGCGGTCAGCCGCCCGGTCGGCGCCAGCAACTGCGTGCCGATCGCCTCGCCGCCGGCCAGCCGCGCCAGCACGTCGGCCTCGCGACCGGATGCGATCACGGTATGGGCGCCCGACTTGGCCGCGCGCTTGGCGGCCAGGATCTTGGTCAGCATGCCGCCGCGGCCGATCGCGGTGCCGGCGCCGCCGGCCATCGCCTCGAGTTGCGGCGTGCCCGCCAGCGCCTCGTGCACGAACTCGGCGGCCGGGTCCTTGCGCGGATCGGCGGTGTAGAGGCCGCGCTGGTCGGTCAGGATCACCAGCGCATCGCCCTCGATCAGGTTGGTCACGAGCGCGCCCAGCGTGTCGTTGTCGCCGAACTTGATTTCGTCGGTGACGACCGTGTCGTTCTCGTTGATGATCGGCACCACGCCCAGGCTCAGCAGCGTCAGCAGCGTGGACCGTGCATTCAGATAGCGCTCGCGGTCGGCCAGGTCGGCATGGGTCAGCAGCACCTGCGCGGTACGGATGCCATAGCGGCCGAACTGGCTTTCGTAGACCTGGGCGAGCCCCATCTGCCCGACCGCGGCGGCCGCCTGCAGCTCATGGATCTCGCGCGGGCGGCGCGCCCACCCCAGCCGCTGCATGCCCTCGGCGATCGCCCCCGAACTGACCAGCACCACTTCCTTGCCGGCGGTGCGCAGCTTGGCGATCTGCGCCGCCCAGCGGGCGATGGCGTCGTGGTCCAGCCCCTTGCCATCGTTGGTGACGAGGCTCGATCCGACCTTGACGACGATGCGCCGGGCCTGCGCGATGACCGATTGGGTGGGCAACTCTGTCTCCTGAAGTGAGGTCGTGCCGGCGATGGGCCGGCGCGGAAATTCAGCGCGGAATTCGGGGCGGGTGGTCGAGGCGGATATCCGGGGCCGAAACTCGGCGCAAGATCAGCCTTGTTGTCCGTCGCGGTCGACGTTGTGCAGCCGCTCGTCCAGACGCACGTCCGGCTCGGCCAGCGCCGCGGCCTCCTCGGCCTTCAGCGCGGCCAGATGGTCCTTGATCGCGTAGACCAGTTCACGGCAGCCCTCGCCGGTCAGCGCCGAGATGCGGAACACCGGCCCCTTCCACTTGTAGCGCTTGATGAAGTCCTTGACGCGCGCCTCGCGCTCGTCCTCGGGAACCATGTCGAGCTTGTTCAGCACCAGCCAGCGCGGCTTCTCGTACAGCTCGGCGTCGTACTTCTTCAGCTCGTTGACGATCGCGCGCGCCTCCGCGACCGGATCGACGGCCTCGTCGAACGGCGCCAGGTCGACGATATGCAGCAGCAGCCCGGTGCGCTGCAGATGGCGCAGGAACTGATGGCCCAGGCCCGCACCCTCGGCGGCGCCCTCGATCAGCCCCGGGATATCGGCGATCACGAACGATTGCTCGTGGTCGACGCGCACCACGCCCAGGTTCGGATGCAGCGTGGTGAACGGATAGTCCGCCACCTTCGGCCGCGCATTGGAGACGTGCGAGATGAAGGTCGACTTGCCGGCGTTCGGCATGCCCAGCAGGCCCACGTCGGCCAGCACCTTCAGCTCCAGCTTGAGCATGCGGCGCTCGCCCGGCTTGCCGTCGACCTGCTGGCGCGGCGCACGGTTGGTACTGGACTTGAAATGCAGGTTGCCCCAGCCGCCGATGCCGCCCTCGGCCAGGCACACCTTCTGGCCGTGCTCGGTCAGGTCGGCGATGACCTCGCCGCTGTCCATGTCGGTGATCAGCGTGCCGACCGGCATGCGCAGGGTCACGTCCTCGCCGGCCGCGCCGTAGCAGTCGGAGCCGCGGCCGTTCTCGCCGTTGCGGGCGACGTGCTTCTTGGCGTAGCGGAAATCGATCAGCGTGTTGATGTTGCGATCGGCCACCGCGTAGACGCTGCCGCCACGGCCGCCATCGCCGCCGTCCGGGCCGCCGAACGGCACAAACTTCTCGCGCCGGAACGACGCGCTGCCATTGCCCCCGTTACCGGCAATGACTTCGATTCGGGCTTCGTCGATGAACTTCATGATGGTGATCCGTGATGGAGCGTGCCGCATCGCAAGGCCCTGTCAGGCGTTGCAGGCGGCGGGCGACGTTCGACATTGTCGCCAGAAAAGAAAAAGCCCCGCAAGGGTTGCGGGGCCTTCGTGCTGCAAGGCAGTGATCAGGCTGCCGGAACGACGCTGACCTGCTGCTTCTTGGCAGCGCCCTTGACGGCGAACTTCACGTGGCCGTCAACCAGGGCGAAGAGGGTGTGGTCCTTGCCCACGCCGACGTTCTCGCCGGCATGCACGCGGGTACCGCGCTGGCGGACGATGATGCCGCCGGCGTTGATGGCCTGGCCACCAAACACCTTCACGCCCAGACGCTTCGATTCGGAATCGCGGCCGTTCCGTGTGGAACCGCCGCCTTTTTTCTGTGCCATGACTTAACTCCTGTCGCTTTACCTAGTTGTCGCTCGATTTGCTGTCTCGTTGCCGTCCGCGTGGACTCAGGCAACGATCGCTTCGATGCGCAGTTCGGTGTAGTTCTGGCGATGGCCTTGACGCTTCTGGTAATGCTTGCGACGGCGCATCTTGAAGATCTTCACTTTGTCGTGACGACCTTGGGAGATAACGGTAGCTTTGACGGAAGCCCCGCTGACCAGCGGCGTACCAAACTTGATCTGGTCGCCAGCGCCCACTGCGAGCACTTGGTCGAGCGTGATTTCTGCGCCAATGTCTGCCGGTATCTGTTCTACTTTCAGTTTTTCGCCAGCAGCAACCTTGTATTGCTTGCCGCCGGTTTTTACGACCGCGTACATTGTCGAACCTCTCGATGTGAATAAACGCCCAAAAGCCAGCGCCGGCGCGGCTTCGCGGTGAAGCGAAGCGGCCAGGCAATGCGCTTTCGGCCCGGTTATCTCCCGCCGGCACGGACGCAACAACAGCAGTTCAGCCGGAGGAAACTCGGCATTCTATACGAGCAGCGGGAAAAGTGCAAAGAAAACAAACACATAGGCCCGCAGAGGCGGGCAACGCACTTGCCGAAGCCGGCCCTCAGGTCGCCTCGGCCAGCAGGAATCCGGCCAGGGCGGCGAACGCGACCCACCACGCAAGGCGGCGGGAGGGACGGCGGCCATGGCCATCGGGAGCGGCGGGCTTGTTCATGCCCGCATTATAGGCGCCGTGTGGGGACCGCCTGGTGGGGCCGCCTGTGGGGCCGCCTGTGTGGCCGCTCATGCGCCGCTCCGGTGGCGCACCGCAGCGGGCAAGACCGGCCGCCGGACCGGTGCGCGATGGCGCGAGATGGCGCGCACGACAAGCCATCTGGACACGGCCATCGCATATAATCGCTCGTTCTGCGTAACGGTGATCATCTTGTCCGAGTCTTCCGCCTCTGCCTTGCTCGCTCCGGTCGCTGCCGACATGCGCGCCGTCGATGCAGTCATCCGGCAGCGCCTGTCTTCCGAAGTGCCCCTGATCGAACAGATCGGCGAATACATCATCGGCGCGGGCGGCAAGCGCCTGCGCCCCGTGATCCTGCTGCTGTCCGCGCGCGCGCTCGGCTATGACGGACATCGCCATCATGAACTGGCCGCGGTGGTGGAATTCATCCACACCGCCACGCTGCTGCACGACGACGTGGTCGACGAATCCGAGCTGCGGCGCGGCCGCCAGACCGCCAACGCGGTGTTCGGCAACGCCGCCAGCGTGCTGGTCGGCGACTTCCTCTATTCGCGCGCCTTCCAGATGATGGTCGATGCCGGCAGCATGCGCATCATGCAGATCCTGTCGGATGCGACCAACGTGATCGCCGAGGGCGAGGTGCTGCAGCTGCTCAACATGCACGACCCGGACGTCACCGTGGAGCGCTACCTCCAGGTGATCCGCTACAAGACCGCCAAGCTGTTCGAGGCCTCGGCCCAGCTCGGCGCGGTGCTGGCGGGCGCCGACGCGGAGATGGAGGAAGCGGCCGCCGAATACGGGCGCCGCATCGGCACCGCCTTCCAGCTGATCGACGACATGCTGGACTACACCGCCAGCGCGGAGCAGATGGGCAAGAACGCCGGCGACGATCTTCGCGAGGGCAAGCCGACGCTGCCGCTGCTGCATCTGATGGAGCATGGCACCGCGGAGCAGCGCGCGCTTGCGCGCGAGGCGATCGTCCAGGGCGGCACCGAACATTTCGACGCGGTGTTCTCCGCCATCCATCAATGCGGGGCCCTGGATGCGACCTTCGAGGCCGCAAAACGCGAGGCCGATGCGGCCGAACGTGCGGCAATGCAATTTCCCCCTTCACAACTGAAAGAAACACTGATAAAGTTATGTGCTTTCTCGCTGCAACGTCAGTTCTGACGCGGCGGGGAACAAAAAACGGGGTGTAGCTTAGCCTGGTAGAGCGCTACGTTCGGGACGTAGAGGCCGGAGGTTCGAATCCTCTCACCCCGACCAGTTTTTCAGAAGGGCCGTGCAGCGATGCACGGCCCTTTTGCTTTGGTGCGTTGGACGTGTCGTCGCATCGCTGCCGGCGCCGCGGCATTTCGGCACGCCCTTCGTTTTGGCAGGCTGCTGCACGCCACGATTACGCAGGTACCAGGGCAAGGACCGGGCAGGTACGCCACATCGCGCCGGCCATTCCATTTTGAGACTGCGCGCATTCCCGTCCCCGGCCGGCGCGTCGCACACTGGGCCACTCCTCCACTGCGCCCTGCCTCGCCATGATCGCCACCGCCGATGCGCCGATCGAATACGACCCCGCCATGCCCTCGGCCGATGATGCGCCGGTCGTGCGCTTCGTCCAGACGCTGCTGACCGAGGCCTGCCGGCGCGGCGCCTCGGACCTGCACTTCGAACCGTACGAAGGCTTCTACCGCGTACGCTTTCGCATCGATGGACTGCTGCACGAGGTCGCGCGCCCGCCGCTGGACATTCGCGACCGCATCGCGACACGAATCAAGGTGCTGGCGCGGCTCGACATCGCCGAGAAGCGTGTGCCCCAGGATGGCCGCATGCGCTTCGTGGTGCCGCGGCGCGACGGCGATGCGGGGCCGCAGGGCGCGGCGACGCGGGCCGTCGACCTGCGCGTATCCACGCTGCCGACGCTGTTCGGCGAGAAGATCGTGCTGCGCATGCTGGACGCCTCGAACGTGCGGCTCGACATGGACGGCCTCGGCTTCGAGCCGGCGCAGCTCGCCGTGCTGCTGGAGCGTCTGCGCCGTCCGCACGGCATGGTGCTGGTCACCGGCCCGACTGGCAGCGGCAAGACCGTCTCGCTGTACGCCTTTCTCAATCTGCTGAACCAGGACGAGCGCAATATCTCGACGGCCGAGGACCCAGCAGAGATCCAGCTGGCCGGCATCAACCAGGTCAATATCCACGACAAGGTCGGCCTGAACTTTCCGGCCGTGCTGCGCGCGTTGCTGCGTCAGGACCCGGACGTGATCATGGTCGGCGAGATCCGCGACGCCGAGACCGCCGATATCGCGGTCAAGGCCGCGCAGACCGGCCATCTGGTCCTGTCGACGCTGCATACCAACGATGCGCCGGGCACGCTGACACGGCTGGCGCAGCTTGGCGTCGCGCCCTTCCATCTGGCCGCCAGCGTGCTGGTCATCACCGCGCAGCGGCTGGCCCGCATGCTGTGCCCCTGCAAACGGCCCGGCCCGGTGCCGCTGGCCACGCTGCGCGAGGCGGGCTTCGCGGACGCCCTGCTCGATGGCAACTGGCAGCCCTGCCAGCCGGTCGGCTGCGCCGCCTGCCGCGGCAGCGGCTACCGCGGGCGCTGCGGCATCCACCAGGTAATGCCGGTCTCCGACGCGATGCAGGGCATCATCCTGTCGCGCGGCAGTACGCGCGCGCTGGCGCAGCAGGCGCGCCGCGAGGGCGTGCTATCGTTGCGCGAGGCCGGGCTGCTCAAGGTCAGGGCGGGCACGACCTCGCTGGCCGAGGTGCTGGCGACCACCAATCCATAACGAAGATCGACCGAACGATCATGCCATCCGGGTCCAACATGGCGGCCCCCGCTCCGCGCGCCGCAGTCCGCCGCCCCGCCGTGGCGCGCACGATCGCGCCACCACGAATCCGTGCCGAGGACATTGCCCGCTTCACGCGCCAGCTGTCGACGCTGCTGGGTGCCGGCGTGCCGCTGCTGCCGGCGCTCGACATCATCGCGCGCGGCCACGGCGATCCGGCCTGGCGCGCCCTGCTGGCGCAGTTGCGCGGCGACATCGAAAGCGGCAGCAGCCTCGCCCAGGCCATGCGCCGGCATCCCCGCACGTTCGATGCGCTGTACTGCAGCCTGGTCGACGCCGGCGAGCAAGGCGGCGCGCTGGGCGGGATGCTCGACAGGCTGTGTGCCTGCCAGGAACAAGCAATCGCGCTGCGCCGTCAGGTACGCGCCGCGCTGCGCTATCCGCTGGTGGTGCTCGCGGTGGCCGCCGCCGTGACGACGATCCTGATGCTGTTCGTGATTCCGGCCTTCAAGCAGGTCTTCGTCGGCTTCGGCGCCGGCGCGCAACTGCCGACGCCGACGCAATTCGTCATCGCGCTGTCCGACGGCTTCGTCGTGCATTGGCAGTGGCTGCTGGCGCTGCCGCCGCTGGCCTGGCTGGGCCTGCGGCATGCGCTGGACCGCTCGCCGCCGCTGCGCCATGCGCGCGATCGGGCGCTGCTGCTGTTGCCGCTGGCCGGTCCGCTGCTGCGCAAGGCGGCGGTGGCGCGCTGGACGCGCACGCTCGCGACGCTGTCCGCCGCGGGCACGCCCGTCGTGGAGGCGATGGCGCTGGTCGCGGGGGCGTCCGGCAATCGCGTGTATCGCGACGCCACCCGGCAGATCGAACGCGCCGTGCGCTGTGGCGCCAGCCTGGCCACGGCGATGCGCGCCAGCGCCGTGTTCGACCCGATGGCGCTGCAGATGACGCGCATCGGCGAGGAATCCGGTGCGCTCGACACGATGCTGCTGCACGTCGCGCAATGCTGCGAGCGCGAGGTCGACGAGGGCGTCGCCGCGGTGGCCGGGATGGTCGAGCCGCTGATCGTCGTGGTGCTGGGCGTGCTGATCGGCGGGCTGGTGATCGCGATGTATCTACCGATCTTCAAGCTGGCGCAGGTGGTCTGAGATGCAAGGCTTCCTGTCGAACTGGAACGCGGCCATGCCGGCCGGCACCTGGACCATCGCCGCGCTGGCCGCGCTGCCGCCGTGGTTCCTGCTGGGCGCGGCGGCGCTGCTGGGGCTGGTGGTCGGCAGCTTCCTGAACGTGGTCGTGCATCGGCTGCCGCGCATGATGGAGCGCGACGAGGCCAATTATCTGGCCGCGCTGCGCCACGAGCCCGCGCCCTACCCGGAACGCTACGACCTCGTGGTGCCGCGCTCGTCGTGCCCGCACTGCGGCCATGCGATCGCCCCGTGGGAGAACATCCCGGTGCTCGGCTATCTGCTGCTGCGCGGCCGCTGCTCGGCCTGCCGGAAGCCGATCGGCCTGCGCTATCCCGCCGTCGAGCTGGCCAGCGCGGCGCTGTGCGCGCTGGCCGCCTGGCATTTCGGGCCGACCTGGCAGGCCCTGGCCGCGATGGTGCTGATCTGGTCGCTGCTGTCGCTGGCGCTGATCGATGCCGACACGCAACTGCTGCCTGACCAGATCACGCAGCCGCTGTTGTGGCTTGGCCTGCTGCTGAACCTGATGGGCGTGTTCGCGCCGATCGCCGATGCGGTGATCGGCGCGGCCGCCGGCTACCTGCTGCTGTGGACTACCTACTGGCTGTTCAAGCTGCTGCGCGGCAAGGAAGGCATGGGCTATGGCGACTTCAAGCTGATGGCAGCGCTGGGCGCCTGGTTCGGCTGGCAGGCGCTGCCCGCGCTGGTGCTGGTATCGTCGGTGGTCGGGCTGGTGTACGGTCTTGCCAAGATCGCGCTGCGCCGCCACGATCGCGATACGCCGTTTCCGTTCGGCCCGTTCATTGCCGGCGCCGGACTGCTGGTGCTGTTCGCCGGCGCCGACTGGGTGCTGCCGGCATTGGCGCCGGGCGCCGCCATCGAAGCGGGTGCGATGGTGAATCACTGACCCGTGCCGACAACGCCCCTGTCGAACGCCGCAACAACGCACCACCAGCGCACCGATAGCGCCCCGACAATGCCCCAACAACGCCCCATTCACCCTGGAGACATATGCTGGAAATCGGATTGACCGGGGGCATCGGCTCCGGCAAGAGCCGCGTCGCCGATCTGTTTGCCGAGCGCGGCGCCGCGCTGATCGATACCGATCTGATCGCGCACGAGATCACCGCGCCCGGCGGCGCGGCGATTCCCGCGCTGGTCGAGGCTTTCGGCCCCACGTGTCTGCGCGCCGACGGCGCGATGGACCGCGACGCGATGCGCGCGCTCGTGTTCTCCGATCCAACGGCGAAGGCCCGGCTCGAAGCGATCACGCATCCGCTGATCCGCGAGGTCACCGAGCAGCGCGCGGCCCGGATCCGCGCCGGCGGCGCCCATCCCTATCTGATCCACGTGGTACCGCTGCTGGTCGAATCGGGCCGCTGGCGCGAGCGCGTCGATCGCGTGCTGGTGGTCGACTGCAGCGAAGCGACGCAGATCACCCGCGTGATGGCGCGCAACGGCTTCTCGCGCGAGCAGGTCGAGGCCATCATGGCCAGGCAGGCCACGCGCGCGCAGCGGCTGGCGGTCGCCGACGATGTGATCGACAACGATGGACCGGTCGAGGCGCTGCCGCCGCAGGTCGAGACGCTCGATCGCCGCTATCGCGCGATGCAGCCCGCGTCGCGCACGCCGCCACGCGCTGAGCATCCCTGACACGCTCGCTTCGCCAAACGCTTCGCATCAGGCGCCGCCGAGGGCACCATCGGCGGCGTTTCATTGTCCTTGCGCGCTGTCTCGCATAGAATGCGTTGGAATATGCTGCCAAGTGCATGCATACGGCCGCATGCGAGCTTCGCATGCATTCTGTACCGATCGCCTCGCGCGCCCGCCTGAGCCGATTCGTCTGTCGAATCCAGCACCGGGCCGGCAAGCTGGCCGACGCCGCGCTGCACGGACTTCCCCTTGATTCTGTACGAATATCCTTTCAACGAACGCATCAGGACACTCCTGCGTCTGGAGGACCTGTTCGATCGGCTGGATTACTTTCTCGGACAGGAACATGCGCTGCAGCATCATGTCGCGCTGACCACGCTGTTCGAGATCATCGACGTCGCTGGCCGCGCCGACCTGAAAACCGATCTGATCAAGGAACTCGATCGCCAGCGGCAGGCGCTCAGCGCGCTGCGCTCGAGTCCGCAGATCGACCAGCAGACGCTGGACGCGGTGATCGGCGAACTCGAGCAGGCCATCGCGCAGCTGAACCAGACCGTCGGCAAGGCGGGCCAGCTGCTGACCGACAACGAGTGGCTGACCAGCATCCGCAGCCGCGCGATCATTCCCGGCGGCACCTGCGAGTTCGATTTGCCCTCGTACTATGCCTGGCAGCACCGGCCGGCCGAGGAACGGCGCGCCGACATCCTGAAGTGGGTACGGCCGCTGATTCCGCTGCGCGTGGGCACCGACGCCGTGCTGCGGCTGCTGCGCGAGTCGGGACAGAGCGGCAAGGTCATCGCCACCGGCGGCAGCTATCAGCAGATGCTGTCCGGCCGCAGCTACCAGCTGATGCAGGTGCTGCTCGACGATTCGCTGCTGGCCTTCATCCCCGAGATGAGCGCCAACAAGTACATGCTGTGGGTGCGCTTCACCCAGCAGGACGGCGACATGCGACCGCGCTCGGTCGACGCCGACATCCCCTTCCTGCTCAAACTCTGCAATTTCTGATTTGCCATGCCATCCGTAGTCAAATGCCCGACCTGTGGCAAGGACGTGGTCTGGGCGCCGGAAAACAAGTTCCGCCCCTTCTGCTCCGAACGTTGCAAGCAGATCGACCTGGGCGCCTGGGCCGCCGAGAAATACGTGATCGAGGGCAAGCCGGCCAATCCGGCAGAGGACCAGCAGGACCGGGACGACGACTGAGCGACGACTGAGCGACGGCTGAATATCGACTGAATGACGGCTGAGCGATGGATGGGTGACGGCGAAAAAAAACTGAGCGCCCACGCTCAGCCAGGCGCTCGGTTCTCAGCCCGCCACTCAGCCCTCAGTCCGCCTCGCAGCCCTCAGGCCGCCTCCTCCCCCAACCACTCGACCACCGGAATCGTCGCCGGCAGCAAGGGGCCGACGGTGACGGGCACCTGCTCCCACGAGAACGCCTGGCCTTCGCGCCCGACCGGCTCGCCGGCCCAGCCGGTGACCTTGCAGAAGTGCAGCCGCACATAGGCGTGCGGGTAATCGTGCTCGAGCACGTGCCAGCGCGTCGAGGCCGTGATGTCCAGCCCCAATTCCTCGTGCAGCTCGCGCGCCAGCGCCGCTTCGACCGACTCGCCCGCTTCGAGCTTGCCGCCCGGAAATTCCCAGTAGCCCTCGTAAGGCTTGCCGGCCGGCCTTTGCGCCAGCAGGAAGCGGCCATCCGGGCGTACCAGCACGCCGACCGCGACCTCGGTGACCTTGCGCGCGCCGCTCATGCCGGCTCGCCCTGATGGGTACCGTAAGGCCTGCCGTGCTTGCCGCCCCAGTCGCGCGCGAACTGCCACGCGACGCGGCCCGAGCGCGAGCCGCGCTCCAGGGCCCAGACCAGCGCATCGCCGCGCGCCGCGGCGATATCGTCGTCGCTGCAGCCGAACTGTCGCAGCCAGTGCGCGACGATGTTCAGGTATTCGTCCTGCTTCGGCGGATAGAACGACAGCCACAGCCCAAAGCGCTCGGACAGCGAGATCTTTTCCTCGACCACCTCGCCCGGATGGATCTCGCCATCGTCGGTGTGCCGGTAGCCCTCGTTGTCCTTCATGTATTCGGGCAGCAGATGGCGGCGGTTCGAGGTGGCGTAGACCAGCACGTTGTCCGACTGCGCGGCCACCGAGCCGTCGAGCGCCGACTTCAGCGACTTGTAGCCCGATTCGCCGTCCTCGAACGACAGGTCGTCGCAGAAGATCACGAAGCGTTCCGGCCGCTGCGTCAGCTGCTCGACGATATCGCCCAGGTCGCCGAGATCGGCCTTGTCGACTTCCACCAGGCGCAGCCCCTCATCCACGAAGGCGTTCAGGCAGGCCTTGATCAGCGACGACTTGCCGGTGCCGCGCGCGCCGGTCAGCAGCACGTTGTTGGCCGGCAGCTTGTGCACGAACTGGCGCGTATTGGCGACGATGGCGTCCTTCTGGCGCTCGATGTTCTTCAGGTCGTCCAGATGGATCGGCGGCAGCTGCCGGATCGCCTGCAGATAGCCGATATTGCCGAACAGGCTCTGCCGCTTGCGCCAGCGGAAGGCGACGGCCTGCTGCCAGTCCGCCTCGGTCAGCTGCGGTGGCAGCCACTGTTCGAGCCGGGCGAGAAATTGGTCGAGACGGGAGGCAAGATCGGACATGGCGGCAATCCGGAGAGGCGGGGGATGGGAGAAGCGGAACGGCCGGGATGGCGGGGCGATGCGTGATAGCGATAGCGATGGCGATGGCGATCTCGCCAAAGGACTCCGCCGCCATCGTTCGAACGATGCCTCGCCAGGCGGCAAGGCATCGCCTTACAACGATCAGGAACGATAGTCCGCGTTGATCGATACGTAGTCGTGCGACAGGTCGCAGGTCCAGACCGTGGCCGTGGCATTGCCGCGGCCGAGCGCGATGCGCACCGTGATCTCGGCCTGCTTCATCACGCGCTGGCCGTCTTCCTCGCGGTAGTCGGGGTGGCGGCCGCCGTCCCTGGCGACCCAGACATCGTCGAGCCACAGGTTGACGCCTCCGACATCGAGGTCGTCGACGCCGGCGTAGCCGACCGCGGCCAGGATCCGGCCCAGATTGGGATCCGAGGCGTAGAACGCGGTCTTGACCAGCGGCGAGTGGGCGACCGCATAGGCGATCTGCCGGCACTCGGCGACATCGCGTCCGCCCTCGACCTGGATCGTCATCAGCTTGGTGGCGCCTTCGCCGTCGCGCACGATCATCTGCGCGAGTTCCTGCGCCAGCGACGTCACCGCATCGCGCAGCGCCGTGAACTCCGCACCGTCGGCGCGTTCGATCGCGGGCGCGCCGGCGCGGCCGGTGGCGATCAGCACGAAGGAATCGTTGGTCGAGGTATCGCCGTCGATCGTGATGCTGTTGAACGAATGATCGGCCGCGTGCGACACCAGCGCCTGCAGCACCGGCTGGGCCACCGTCGCATCGGTGGCGATGAAGCCCAGCATCGTCGCCATATTCGGACGGATCATGCCGGCGCCCTTGCTGATGCCGGTCAGCGTGACGGTCTTGCCGCCGATCTGGACCGTGCGCGACGCGGCCTTCGGCTGCGTGTCGGTGGTCATGATCGATTCGGCCGCCGCCAGCCAGTTGTCCTCGCGCGCGTTGGCGATCGCCTTGGGCACGCCGGCCAGCAGCCGGTCCATCGGCAACGGTTCGAGAATCACGCCGGTCGAGAACGGCAGCACCTGGTCGGCGCCGATGCCCAGCGCGCCGGCGACCGCGTCGCAGGTCGCGCGTGCGTTGGCCAGGCCCGGTTCGCCGGTGCCGGCATTGGCGTTGCCGGTGTTGATCACCAGCGCGCGGATGCCGCGGCCGGCCGCCAGATGCTCGCGGCAGACCTGCACCGGCGCGGCGCAGAAGCGGTTGCGCGTGAAGACGCCCGCCACGGTGCTGCCTTCGGCCAGGCGCACCACCAGCACGTCCTTGCGATTGGCCTTGCGGATGCCCGCTTCAGCCCAGCCAAGCTCGACGCCGGCGACCGGTTTCAGATTCTCTGCCTGCGGCAGCGGCAAGTTGACGGCCATGTTCGATTCCTTGCTTCGATGCGATACCCAGTGTCCGCCGGCGGGCTCAGCTCAGCCGGCCGTGGCACTGCTTGAACTTCTTGCCCGAGCCGCACGGGCAGGGGTCGTTGCGGCCGACGCGGGGCATGGTGGCCACTTCGCTGTCGTCGCGGGCGCCGCGTGCCGCCGCCGCGATCGCGCGCTCGCCGGTGTCGGGGCCGGCGCCGCCGAACTCGTCATGCTGGTATCGCACATTGCCCACGTGCGACAGGTCGTCCTCGATCTGCTCCGAGGCCTGCTCGAGCTCTTCCGGCGACTGGATCTGGACGTTGAAGACGATGCGCGTGACCTCGCTCTTGATCACGTCCAGCAGGCGCGCGAACAGCTCAAACGACTCGCGCTTGTACTCCTGCTTGGGATCCTTCTGCGCATAGCCGCGCAGATGGATGCCCTGGCGCAGATGGTCCAGCGCGGCGAGGTGCTCGCGCCAGTGCGTGTCGATGCTCTGGAGCATCACCGACCGCTCGAAGCCGGCGAAGGCCTCGCGGCCGACCTGCGCGACCTTGGCCTCGTAGCGCTCGGCGGCGGCCGACACGATCATCTGCAGCAGTTCCTCGTCCTCGATGCTCTGCGCGTTCTCGATGGTCTGCGCCAGCGGCAGCTCCAGGCCGAAGTCGTCGCGCAGGCGCTTCTCCAGGCCGGCGATGTCCCACTGCTCTTCCATCGATTCGGCCGGCACGTACTCGCGGAACAGATCGACCAGCACGCCCTCGCGCAGGCTCTTGATCATCTCGCCGACGTCCTGGGCTTCCAGCACCTCGTTGCGCAGCTTGTAGATTTCCTTGCGCTGGTCGTTGGCGACGTCGTCGTACTGCAGCAGCTGCTTGCGGATGTCGAAGTTGCGGCCTTCGACCTTGCGCTGCGCCGATTCGATCGAGCGCGTCACGATGCCGGCCTCGATCGGTTCGCCCTCGGGCATCTTCAGGCGGTCCATGATCGCGCGCACGCGGTCGCCGGCGAAGATGCGCAGCAGCTGGTCGTCCAGCGACAGGTAGAAGCGCGACGAGCCCGGGTCGCCCTGGCGGCCGGCACGGCCGCGCAGCTGGTTGTCGATCCGGCGCGATTCATGGCGCTCGGTGCCGACGATGTGCAGGCCGCCCGCGGCCTTGACCTGCTCGTGCAGCGACTGCCATTCCGACTTCAGCTGCGCGATGCGCGCGGCCTTTTCGTCGGGCGACAGGCTCGCATCGGCCTCGATGAAGCCGGCCTGCTTCTCGACATTGCCGCCCAGCACGATGTCGGTACCGCGGCCCGCCATGTTGGTGGCGATGGTGATCATCTTGGGCCGGCCCGCCTGCGCCACGATCTCGGCCTCGCGCGCGTGCTGCTTGGCGTTGAGCACCTGGTGCGGCAGCTTTTCCTTGTTCAGCAGGTCCGACAGGTATTCCGAGGTCTCGATCGAGGTGGTGCCGACCAGCACCGGCTGCCCGCGCTCGAAGCACTCGCGGATATCGCGCACCACGGCGTCGTAGCGCTCCTTGGTGGTCTTGAAGATCTGGTCCTGGAAGTCCTTGCGCTGGGTCGGCTTGTTGGTCGGGATCACGACCACTTCCAGGCCGTAGATCTCCTGGAATTCATAGGCCTCGGTGTCGGCCGTGCCGGTCATGCCGGCCAGCTTCTCGTACATCCGGAAGTAGTTCTGGAAGGTGATCGTCGCCAGCGTCTGGTTTTCCTGCTGGATGGTGACGCCTTCCTTGGCCTCGACCGCCTGGTGCAGGCCGTCGGACCAGCGGCGGCCGGTCATCAGGCGGCCGGTGAATTCGTCGACGATGACGACCTCGTCGTTCTGCACCACATAGTGCTGGTCGCGATGGAACAGGCTGTGCGCGCGCAGGGCCGCGTACAGGTGGTGCATCAGCGTGATGTTCTGCGGCGCGTACAGCGACTCGCCCTCGCCGATCAGGCCCAGCTGGGCCATGATCTGCTCGGCCTTCTCGTGGCCGGCCTCGGTCAGGTAGACCTGGTGCGCCTTCTCGTCGACGTAGTAATCGCCCGGCTTCTCGACGCCGGTGCCGTCGGCCTTCTCCTCGCCGATCTGGCGCTCGAGCAGCTTCGGAATGCCGTTCATGCGCTGGTACAGGTCGGTATGGTTCTCCGCCTGGCCCGAGATGATCAGCGGGGTGCGCGCCTCGTCGATCAGGATCGAATCGACCTCGTCGACGATCGCATAGTGCAACGGCCGCTGCACACGCTGACCCGGGTCGTAGACCATGTTGTCGCGCAGGTAGTCGAAGCCGAATTCGTTGTTGGTGCCGTAGGTGATGTCGCTGTTGTAGGCCGCCTGCTTCTGGTCGTGCGGCATCTGCGACAGGTTGACGCCCACCGACAGCCCGAGGAAGTTGTACAGCCGGCCCATCCACTCGGCATCGCGCTGGGCCAGGTAGTCGTTGACCGTGACCACGTGCACGCCCTTGCCGGTCAGCGCGTTCAGGTAGACCGCCAGCGTCGCGGTCAGGGTCTTGCCCTCGCCGGTCCGCATCTCGGCGATCTTGTTGTCGTTCAGCACCATGCCGCCGATCAGCTGCACGTCGAAATGGCGCATCTTCATCACGCGCTTGCTGGCCTCGCGGCAGACCGCGAAGGCTTCGGGCAACAGCGATTCGAGCGATTCGCCGCCGGCATGGCGCTGGCGGAACTGTTCGGTCATGCCGCGCAGTTCGTCGTCCGACAGTGCTTCGAACTTCGGCTCCAGCGCGTTGATCCGCTCGACTGTCCGTCGATATTGTTTGATCAGCCGCTCGTTACGGCTGCCGAAGACTTTCTTGAGAAGGCCCGTGATCATCGATTGGTGTCACCTGCGCACGATTGCGGTCCTGCCGTCCGAGCCGAAGGGCCGGACGGGAAGCGCGCGTGGCGAAGAGAGGATTAGCGCAAAACGCCGAGTTTATCACGCGCGGCGGGCGGTTCCGCGGGCGATCCGGCGCCGTCCGCACGCCGTTCACGATGCGCCGCGCGGCGGTCCTGGCCGTGCCGGCACGGTGTCTCGGGCACGGCACCGCGTGGACCCAGTCCCGCGTCGCCTGGGGCCGGCTCGGGACCGCCTCGGGGCTGGCCCTGGACCGGCTTGGAGCTAGAATGCGGCATGCGCCTGTTCACCCACCACGCCCTGCAAACGCCCTCCGCCAAGCCGCTGAACGACTGGCTGGCCAAGGCCGGACCGATGTCCTCGCTGATGCAGGCGGCGCGCGAGCTCGCCGCGCTGGAAGCCGAGGTGATGGCCCTGCTGCCGCCCGGCATGCGCGCCGGCATCGCAATCGGCGGCGTGCGCCAGGACACCCGCAGCCCGGGGCAGCCGAACACGCTGCTGCTGCTGGCGGCCCACGGCGCCGCCGCGGCGCGGGTGCGGCAGATTGTACCCAGCCTGCTGGCGCGGCTGCAGCAGCGCGGGGCGCGGATCGATGCGGTCAAGGTGCGGGTGCAGCCCGACGTCGCGCGCGGCGACTGGGACGTGGAGCCGGCCGAGCGGCCGAAGAAGACCGGCGTACCGGCGGCCGGATTGAACAGCCTCGGCGAACTGGCGCAGACGCTGCCGGACTCGCCGCTGCGGGATGCGGTGCAGACGATGCTGTCGCGGCACCGCCAGGGACGCGGCTAGCGGAACCGCCGGCGGGAAAGCCAGCGGAAGAACAAGGGGAAAAGCCTGGGGAAAAGCGAGCGCGCCGGGCGGCGCGCCTGCGTCAGGCGAAGGCCGGCTGCAGCTGCGGCAGGAAGGCGGCCGGGGCCTCTTCCTGGCGCTCGAAGCTGACGATCTCGTAGGCCTGCTCGTCGGCCAGCAGCGCGCGCAGCAGCTGGTTGTTCAGCCCGTGGCCGGACTTGTTGGCGACGTAGGCGCCGATCAGCGGATGGCCAACCACATAGAGATCGCCGATCGCGTCGAGGATCTTGTGGCGCACGAACTCGTCGCCGTAGCGCAGTTCCTCGTTGTTCAGCATGCGGTGCTCGTCGAGCACGATCGCATTGTCGAGGCTGCCGCCGCGGGCGAGACCCATCTCGCGCAGCGCCTCGACCTCGTGCGCGAAGCCGAAGGTGCGCGCCCGCGCGATCTCGCGGACATAGCTGGTGTCGCCGAAATCGATCTCGAAGGTCTGGCCGGTCTTGTCGACCGCCGGATGGCGGAAGTCGATGGTGAACGACAGCTTGAAGCCGAAGTAGGGTTCGAGCCGCGCCAGCTTGTCGCCCTCGCGCACTTCCACCGCCTTCTTGACGCGGATGAAGCGCTTGGCCGCCGGCTGCTCCTCGATGCCCGCCGACTGCAGCAGGAACACGAAGGACGCGGCGCTGCCGTCCATGATCGGAATTTCCTCGGCGTCGACGTCGACGAACAGGTTGTCGATACCCAGGCCCGCGCAGGCGGACATCAGGTGTTCGATGGTGGAAACGCGCGCGCCGTTCTTCTGCAGCACGGATGCCAGGCGCGTGTCGCCGATGGCCGAGGCCTTCACCGGGATCTCGACCGGCTCGGGCAGGTCGACGCGGGTGAAAACGATGCCGGTATCGGTCGGGGCGGGCCGCAATGTCAGCGTCACTTTACGGCCCGAGTGCAAGCCAATGCCAACGGTCTTGACCAGGGACTTGATAGTGCGCTGTTTGAGCATGACGGCCTCTGCTAATTATTAAAATCTATCGGGCTTGAGATCTGATAAACCGTATCTTACCACCGGCAAACATATTGCGCTGCACCAGTTTTGTTTCGTCGTGTTAACGGTGTGGCATTCGACGGTTAAAGGCCCGGAAAAGATGCGGGGGATGGCGAAAAAATCGCCGCAGAAGACCGGATAAGCGGCATTTGAATCACTTCCAATGCCGCCATCTCGACATCTACAGCCACCAAGGTCACAGAACGCCGTCTTACCCGCGCAACATCGCGAGCACCGCTTCGGCGCTGCTGACCTTGAATTCGCCCGGCGCTTCGACGGCCAGATGCGTGACCACGCCATCGTCCATCACCATCGCATAGCGCAGCGAGCGCACGCCCATGCCGCGCTTGCCCAGGTCCTGCTCCAGGCCCAGCGCGCGCGTCCAGTCGGCGCTGCCGTCGCCGAGCATGCGCACCTTGCCGGCGGTGCCCTGCTCGCGCGCCCATGCGCCCATGACAAAGGCGTCGTTGACCGACACGCACCAGATCTCGTCGACGCCGGCGGCGCGCAACGCGTCGGCCTGCTCGACGAAGCCGGGCACGTGGCGGGCGGAACAGGTCGGCGTGAACGCGCCCGGCAGGCCGAACACGACGATGCGGCGGCCCTTGGCCAGCTCGGCCACCGAGAAGGCGTTGGGACCGAGCGCGCAGCCGCCGGCCTCGGTTTCGAAGTACTCGTACAGCGTCGCGTCGGGCACGCGTGCACCGATTTCGATCATGGCGAT
This sequence comes from Cupriavidus cauae, assembly GCF_008632125.1. Classification (GTDB taxonomy): domain Bacteria; phylum Pseudomonadota; class Gammaproteobacteria; order Burkholderiales; family Burkholderiaceae; genus Cupriavidus; species Cupriavidus cauae. The sequence continues at coordinate 39,766 of NZ_VWRN01000010.1, read as the reverse complement.
TTCCTCAGGCAGCCCCGGCGTTGGCGCAGCGAACGCCTTGGCCAAACCCAGTCTGCATCATAGTTGCCGCCCTCCGGCATCCCAAGTGGGACGGCGGCGCGGGCCGCTGTCGGCGGATGCCGACAGGCGGGCAAGCAGAACTGACAAAAACAGGCGCGGCGAGCTTGCGCTCGCCGCGCGGACGGGAGGCACATCCCGGCCGGGATACGGCGGGAGACCAGTCCGGGGAGGCGGCCGGCGGCGCGCCTGTCCCGGCACGGGATGCGGACGGAGGACAGCGGGCGGCGTCAATCTCCTCGCTCGCGCGAAAGGCCGGCGGCCGTCATCCGCAGCGCGGCACGGGCGGATGGGGAGCGCCCATCGTGCCCCGCTGTCGCGGATGCGCGGCCGGCAACCTGCCGGCGATGCGATCGGCTGGCCGGGGGAGCCGGCTCGCCGTGGGTCGACGTCGCGCCGTGCTCAGTCCGCCTGCTTGCGCAGGAAGGCGGGGATGTCGTACGTGTCGACACCCTTCTCCTGCAGCGCGGCCACGTGCGCCGACGCGGTTTCGCGCGAGCTGCGGAACACCGCCGGCGTATCGAGGCCGCTGTAGTCCGGCGCGCTGTGCAGCGCCGAGCCATGCTGCAGGCCAGCCATCATCTGCACCGGCATGTTGTCGGTACCGGTCTTGAGCAGCGTCATCGGCTGCTGCTTCTTGCTGGCGCGGCCCAGGCCGGTGGCGACCACGGTCACGCGCAGCGCATCGCCCATCGAGTCGTCGTAGACGGTACCGAAGATCACGGTCGCATCTTCCGCGGCATAGCTGCGGATGGTGTTCATGACTTCCTTGGTCTCCGACAGCTTCAGCGAGCGGCTGGCCGTGATGTTGACCAGCACGCCGCGCGCGCCGGACAGGTCCACGCCTTCCAGCAGCGGGCTGGCGACCGCCTGCTCGGCGGCCAGGCGCGCGCGGTCGACGCCCGACACCGTGGCCGTCCCCATCATCGCCTTGCCCTGCTCGCCCATCACGGTCTTGACGTCTTCGAAGTCGACGTTGACCAGGCCGTCCACGTTGATGATCTCGGCAATGCCGGCCACCGCGTTGTGCAGCACGTCGTCCGCGCACTGGAAGCACTTGTCCATCTCGGCGTCGTCGCCCATCACCTCGAACAGCTTCTCGTTGAGCACGACGATCAGCGAGTCGACGTTGTTCTCCAGCTCGGCCGAGCCGTGCTCGGCGACCTTGGCGCGGCGCGCGCCTTCGAAGTCGAACGGCTTGCTGACCACGCCGACGGTCAGGATGCCCATCTCCTTGGCGACCTGCGCCACGATCGGCGCCGCACCGGTACCGGTGCCGCCGCCCATGCCGGCAGTGATGAAGACCATATGCGCGCCGCGCAGCGCGTCGGCGATCTGTTCGCGCGCCGATTCGGCGCAGGTGCGGCCGACCTCCGGCTTGGCGCCGGCGCCCAGGCCAGTATTGCCCAGTTGCAGCACGCGCGCCGCGGTCGAGCGCTTGAGCGCCTGCGCATCGGTGTTCATGCAGATGAATTCGACGCCCTGCACCCCGCGGTTGATCATGTGCTGCACGGCGTTGCCGCCCGCGCCGCCCACGCCGACCACCTTGATGATGGTGCCGTCCTGCATTTCCGATTCGATCATGTCAAAGTCCATCACTGCCTCCGAGAAAAATCAGTCGCCAAACGCTGCGGCCTCCCCGCCGCAACCCTTGGTTCCTGAACAAAGAACCAAAAGAAAGAAAGAAACTGCTCCATCAACGCGCCGCGCCCGCCACGGTGGACAGTCGGCGACGGCGCGTCGCCAATTCATGCCGGCCGATCAGAAATTGCCGACGAACCATTCCTTCATGCGCGTCCAGATCTGCTTGACCGAACCGCTCTGCACCGCGACCTTGCGTCCGCGCATCCGTTGCACGCGGCCTTCCAGCAGCAGGCCCATCACCGTCGAGTAGCGCGGGCTCTTGACCACCTCGTGCAGATTGCCGCGGTACTCCGGAACGCCAACCCGAACCGGTTTGAGGAAGATGTCCTCTCCCAGTTCCACCATGCCGGGCATCATTGCGGTGCCGCCGGTGATCACGATGCCGGACGACAGCAATTCCTCGTAGCCGGACTCGCGCACGACCTGATGCACCAGCGAGTACAGCTCCTCGATGCGCGGCTCGATCACCGCCGCCAGCGCCTGGCGCGACAGCGTGCGCGTGCCGCGATCGCCCACACCCGGCACCTCGATCATTTCCTCCGGATCGGCGATCGCCTGCTTGGCGATGCCGTACTGGATCTTGATGTCCTCGGCATCGGGCGTCGGCGTGCGCAGCGCCATCGCGATGTCGTTGGTGATCTGGTCGCCGGCGATCGGAATCACCGCGGTATGGCGGATCGCGCCTTCGCTGAAGATCGCGATGTCGGTGGTGCCGCCGCCGATGTCGACCAGCACCACGCCGAGCTCCTTCTCGTCCTCGGTCAGCACCGCCAGGCTCGACGCCAGCGGCTGCAGGATCAGGTCGTGTACCTCCAGCCCGCAGCGGCGCACGCATTTGACGATGTTCTGCGCCGCGCTGACCGCGCCCGTCACGATATGGACCTTGACCTCCAGGCGGATGCCGCTCATGCCGATCGGCTCGCGCACGTCCTCCTGGCCGTCGATGATGAATTCCTGGGTCAGGATGTGCAGGATCTGCTGGTCGGTCGGAATGTTGACCGCCTTCGCCGTTTCGATGACCCGCGCCACATCGGTCTGGGTCACCTCCTTGTCCTTGATCGCCACCATGCCGCTCGAGTTGAACGAGCGGATGTGGCTGCCGGCAATGCCGGTGAAGACCTCGGAAATCTTGCAGTCGGCCATCAGCTCGGCTTCCTCGAGCGCCTTCTGGATCGACTGCACGGTGGCCTCGATATTGACCACGACCCCTTTCTTCAACCCCTTGGACTCGGATTGGCCCATCCCGATCACTTCGTAGCTGCCGTCGGGGCGCAATTCCGCAACCACCGCCGCCACCTTCGAGGTGCCGATGTCCAGACCAACCAACAGGTCCTTGTATTCCTTGCTCATCGGGTTTTCTCCGCGTTCTCTTTTCTCAGTCGCGTCGGATTGTTGTTGGAAGCCGGACCACGCTTCGCGCCAGTTGCATTGGCATTGGCACGGTTGGCGCCGTTCGCATTGCTCGTCCCCTGCTCGCGGGCCTTGGCGGCGGCTGCCGCCTGGGCCTCGGTCAGGAAGCGGACATTGGCTGCCCGGATGGCAAACCCGTTCGGATAGCGCAAATCCGCGTACTCGATCTGCTTGCCCCACTGCTCCGTCACCTGCGGCCAGGCGATGACGAAACGCTTGACGCGTTCCTCCATCGCCATCCGGTCAAGGTCGGTCTGTTCCCGTCCGAATTCGACCACCATGCCGTTGGACAGCCTGGCCCGCCAGGCGTAACGCCCGGACAACGTCACCGCGAGCGGCTCGGCCTTCAACGGCCGGAACCACTCGCGCATGATCTCGAGTTTGTCGACGACATCCGCCTCGCTGCCGGGCGGACCATCGAGCGCGAGGAGCCGGGCGTCCTCTTCCGCCTCGGCGGGATTGGCCACGAACAGCTCGCCATAGGTATTGATCAACCGCCCGGTATCGGGCGCGCCCCAGGTGCCCAGCGCCTCGTGTTCCTCGATCCTGACCGTCAGGCCGCTCGGCCATTCGCGCCGCACGCTGGCCTTGCGCACCCAGGGCACGGACTCGAAGGCCTGGCGCGCGGCGTCCAGGTCCAGCGTGAAGAAGTTGCCCGACAGCTTGCCCAGCGCGTTGGCCCGCACCGCGGGCGCATTGACGTGGCGCAGCGTGCCGCCGTACATCGGCGCCAGCTCGACATGGGTGATCGCGAACACCGGCCGCTGCGCCAGCCACATCAGGCCGGCCGCGAGCGCCATCACCACCACCACGGCGTAGAGCGTGGTGGCGATCAGGTTCAGCAGGCGTGCGTTGTGCCACATGTCGGTTCGGGGTGCGCGATGGCTTCGTTGTACGGGGTCAGCCGCGGGTTATTCGGGTTTCCAGTGCTCGTTCGGATGCAGGTCCAGCGTCGCCGCGGCGACCACCTGCAGCACGAAGTCCTCGTAGCTGATGCCGGCCGCCCGCGCCGACATCGGCACCAGCGAATGGCCGGTCATGCCGGGCGAGGTGTTCATCTCCAGCAGGTAGGGCTGGCCGTCGGCGGTCAGCATCACGTCGGCACGCGCCCAGCCGCGGCAGCCCAGCACGCGGAAGGCCTCGACCGCGAGGCTGCGCACGCGCTGCTCCAGCGCATCGCCCAGGTTCGCCGGGCACAGGTACTGGGTAACGTCCGTGAAGTACTTGTTTTGATAGTCGTAGTTGGCGTCGGGCGCGACGATGCGGATCACCGGCAGCGCGACCGCGTCGCGGCCCTCGCCGACGATCGGGCAGGTCAGCTCGGCACCGTCGATGAACGCTTCGGCGATCACGTCGTTGTCCAGCGCCGCGGCCTTCTCGTAGGCGGCGCGCATCTGGCTCGCCTCTGTCACCTTGGTCAGTCCGATCGACGAGCCTTCCCGCGCCGGCTTGACGATCAGCGGCAGGCCGAGATCCGCCGCCACCGCGTCGAACTCGCGCTCGGTGCAGTCGGCCGTCAGCATCGCGAAGCGCGGGGTCGGCAGCCCATGCGTGCTCCACAGCCGCTTGGTGGCGGGCTTGTCCATCGCCAGCGCGGAGGCCAGCACGCCGCTGCCGGTGTACGGAATGCCCAGCTGCTCGAGCAGGCCCTGCATGGTGCCGTCCTCGCCGTAGCGGCCGTGCAGCGCGATGAAGACGCGGTCAAAGCCGGCCGCGGCCAGTTCGGCGACGCTGCGCAGCGCCGGATCGAAGGCATGCGCGTCGACGCCGCGCGACTGCAGCGCGGCCAGCACGCCTTGGCCGGACAGCAGCGAGATTTCGCGTTCGGCCGAACGGCCGCCCATCAGCACGCCGACCTTGCCGAGCGTCTTCGGATCGATTTGGGGATTGGTGACAAAGCTCATGCCTGGCCTCCGGCTTGCGGCACGGCCGCTTGCTGCGGTTGTTGCGACGCTGACGAGGCAGCGGGTTGCGAAGGGGAAGATGCCGCCGATGCCGCGGAGGACGATGCCGCCGACGCCGCGGCCTGGCCCGACACCAGCAGGCCCGGCACCGCGCCGATCGTGCCGGCGCCCATCGTCACCACCACGTCGCCCGGACGCGCCGCGTCCAGGACCGCTTGCGGCATGTCGTCGATCTGCTCGACGAAGACCGGCTCGACCTTGCCGGCGACGCGCAGCGCGCGCGTCAACGCGCGGCCGTCGGCGGCCACGATCGGCGCCTCGCCGGCCGCGTAGACCTCGGCCAGCAGCAGCGCGTCGACGGTGCCGAGCACCTTGACGAAGTCCTCGAAGCAGTCGCGCGTGCGCGTGAAGCGATGCGGCTGGAACGCCAGCACCAGGCGGCGGCCCGGGAACGCGCCGCGGGCGGCGGCCAGCGTCGCGGCCATCTCGACCGGGTGATGGCCGTAGTCGTCGACCAGCGTGAAGGTGCCGCTGCCGTCCGCGCAGGCGACCTCGCCGTAGCGCTGGAAGCGCCGGCCGACGCCGTGGAATTCGCGCAGCGCCTTGACGATGGCGGCGTCGGGCACCTCCAGCTCGGTGGCGATCGCGATCGCCGCCAGCGCGTTCTGCACGTTGTGCAGGCCCGGCAGGTTCAGCACCACGTCGAGCGGCGGCTCGGCATGGTTGTTCAGCTGGCGCAGCACCGTGAAATGCATCTGGCCGTCGACCGCGCGGGCGTTGACCGCGCGCACCTGGGCATCCTCGGCGAAGCCGTAGCGCACCACCGGCTTGGACACGAACGGCAGGATCTCGCGCACGTTCGGGTCGTCGACGCACAGCACCGCGATGCCGTAGAACGGCAGCCGCTGCGTGAATTCGATGAAGGCCTGCTTCAGACGGGCAAAGTCATGCCCGTAGGTGTCCATGTGGTCGGCGTCGATATTGGTGATGACCTCGATCACCGGGAACAGGTTCAGGAACGACGCGTCCGATTCGTCCGCCTCGGCGACGATGAAGTCGCCGGTGCCCAGCCGCGCGTTGGCGCCGGCCGAGTTCAGCCGGCCGCCGATCACGAAGGTCGGATCGAGTCCGCCCTCGGCCAGCACCGACGCCACCAGGCTGGTGGTGGTGGTCTTGCCGTGCGTGCCGGCGATCGCGACGCCCTGCTTCAGGCGCATCAGCTCGGCCAGCATCACCGCGCGCGGCACCACCGGAATGCGCTTGGCGCGCGCGGCCAGCACCTCGGGGTTGTCGCCGCTGACGGCGGTCGACACCACCACCGCGTTGGCGCCGGCGATATGCGCGGCGTCATGGCCGTGCATCACCGTCGCGCCCAGCGCGGTCAGGCGTCGCGTCGCGGCGTTGCTGCCCATGTCGGAACCGGACACCCGGTAGCCGAGATTGAGCAGCACCTCGGCGATGCCGCTCATGCCGGCGCCGCCGATGCCTACGAAGTGGATGTTCTTGACGATATGCTTCATGAATCCGTTGCTTGTCGGTGGACCTCGATCCCTCGGTTCCCCGTGCTCATTCCTGCCAAATCCCTGGCTAATCCCTGGCTAATCCCTGGCCAGCTCGCTGCAGACCTGCGCCACGCGCCGGGTCGCATCCGGCTTGGCGAGTCCGCGCGCACGCTGCGCCATCTCTTTCAGTTGCGGCCGCGACAGCCGGGCCAGCGTCTGCGCCAGCCCTTCCGCGGTCAATGCGTTCTGTTGCACCAGCAGCGCGGCGCCCTGTTCCGACAGGAAGCGCGCGTTGGTGGTCTGGTGGTCGTCCACCGCATGCGGGAACGGCACGAACAGCGCGGCCACGCCGGCGGCCGCCACTTCCGATACCGTCATCGCGCCGGCGCGGCAGATCACCAGATCGGCGTCGGCATACGCCTGCGCCATGTCGTCGATGAAGGGCACCGCTTCGGCCGCGACCCCTGCCGCGGCGTAGTTCGCCCGCAGCGTGTCGATCTGCTTGACGCCGGCCTGGTGCCGCACCAGCGGCCGCTCGCCTTCCGGCAGCAGCGCCAGCGCCTGCGGGACCACCGCATTGAGCGCCGCCGCGCCGAGGCTGCCGCCGACCACCAGCAGCCGCAGCGGACCCTGGCGGGCGTCGTAGCGCGCCGCCGGCTCGATCAGCGCCGCCACTTCCTCGCGCACCGGATTGCCGGTCCACTCGGCGCCGGGCAGCGTCTGCGGAAACGCGCACAGCACGCGGTCGGCGACCTTGGCCAGCACCTTGTTGGCGAGCCCGGCGATCGAGTTCTGCTCGTGCAGCACCAGCGGCCGGCCCAGCAGCGAGGCCATCATGCCGGCCGGGAAGGTGATGTAGCCGCCCATGCCGAGCACCACGCTCGGGCGCACCCGGCGCAGCGCGCCGATGCTCTGCCAGAACGCGCGCAGCAGGTTCAGGGGCAGCAGCAGCTTGGTCAGCAGCCCCTTGCCGCGCAACCCGCCGAACTGGATGAACTCCATCGGGATGTCGTGCTTCGGCACCAGGGTCGCTTCCATGCCGGTGCGGTTGCCGAGCCAGACCACGCGCCAGCCCTGCGCGCGCAGCGCATGCGCGACGGCGAGCCCCGGGAACACATGGCCCCCGGTGCCGCCCGCCATCACGAGCAGGGTGCGTGGCTGCGTGGAACTCATACCTTCCCTCCACGCATCAACACGCTGTTTTGGCTTCGGCCGCTTCGCTTAACTTCCTGCTGGCGCAGGAAGTTAGCCTGCGCCGAAATCGGGCGTTGCTGCGTTCCGGTCATACCTTCCCTCCACGCATCAACACGCTGTTTTGGCTTCGGCCGCTTCGCTTAACTTCCTGCTGGCGCAGGAAGTTAGCCTGCGCCGAAATCGGGCGTTGCTGCGTTCCGGTCATACCTTCCCTC
>NZ_VWRN01000010.1:0-31740 GCF_008632125.1 Cupriavidus cauae | reverse complement strand
CACGCATCAACACCCGATTTTCGTAATCGATACGGAGCAGCAAGGCCAACGCGACGCAGTTCATCAGGATCCCCGAGCCGCCGTAGCTGACCATCGGCAGCGTCAGGCCCTTGGTCGGCAGCAGGCCCAGGTTCACGCCCATGTTGATGAAGGCCTGCCAGCCGATCCAGATGCCGATGCCCTTGGCGACCAGCCCGGCGAAGGTGCGGTCCAGCTGCAGCGCGGTGCGGCCGATCGAGAAGGCGCGGCGCACCAGCCAGTAGAACAGCACGATCGCGGTCAGCACGCCGATGAAGCCCAGCTCCTCGCCGATCACGGCCAGGATGAAGTCGGTATGCGCCTCGGGCAGGTAGTGCAGCTTCTCGATGCTGCCGCCCAGCCCCACCCCGGCCCATTCGCCGCGGCCGAAGGCGATCAGCGAATGCGTCAGCTGATAGGCCTTGCCCAGCGCGTATTCCTCGCGCCAGGGATCGAGATAGGCGAAGATCCGCTCGCGCCGCCACGGCGACACCGCGATCAGCAGCGCGAAGGTGCCCACCGCGATCGCCACCAGCGCGCCGAACAGCTTGCCGTTGACGCCGCCAAGGAACAGGATGCCCATCGCCACCGCGGCGATCACCAGGAAGGCGCCCATGTCGGGCTCGAGCAGCAGCAGCATGCCGACCACCGCCACCGCGACGCCCATCGGCAGGAAGCCCTTGCCCAGGCTCTGCATCCATTCCTGCTTGCGCACCGTGTAGTTGGCCGCGTACAGCACCACCGCCAGCTTCATCAGCTCGGACGGCTGGAAGTTCATCAGGCCCAGCGGAATCCAGCGGCGCGCGCCGTTGACGCCCTTGCCGATGAAGGGCACCAGCACCAGGATCAGCAGGATCAGCGCCAGCACGAACAGCTTGGGCGCATAGCGGTCCCAGTACTTGACCGGCACCTGGAAGGCCAGCAGCCCGACGCCGAGCCCGATCAGCAGCGAGAACGCATGGCGGATCAGGAAATGGCTCTCGCGGTAATTGGCGAAGCGCGGCGAATCGGGCAGCGCGATGGTCGCCGAATAGACCATCACCAGGCCGAGCGCCAGCAGCACGATCGCTACCCACAGCAGCGGCTGGTCGTACTCCATCATCCGCGAGCGGGTCGGCTTGACGCCGGACACCGCATCGCGCAGCCCTTCCCAGGCATTGCCGATGGTCGCGCCGACGATGGTGGCGCCGACGAAGCCGCTGCGCTTGGCCTGGCGCTCTGCCTGCATCTCGCTCATGGCATGATCCCCCGGGACAGCGCCAGTTCTTCCACCGCGGCGCGGAACACCTGCGCGCGATGCACGTAATTGCGGAACATGTCCAGGCTCGCGCAGGCCGGCGACAGCAGCACCACGTCACCCGCCTGGGCCTGTTCGGCGGCCAGCCGCACCGCCGCTTCCAGCGCGCCCTCGTTCGAGCCCGCGTCGAGCAGCGCAACGCCGGTGCCTTCCAGCGCCGCGCGCAGTTCGCCGGCGGCCTTGCCGATCAGCACCACCGCGCGCGCGTACTGCGCCACCGGCGCCGCCAGCGGCGAGAAATCCTGGCCCTTGCCCTCGCCACCGGCGATCAGCACCACGCGCTTGTCGAGCCCGGACAGCGCCGCGACGGTCGCGCCGACATTGGTGCCCTTGCTGTCGTCGAAGTACTCGACGTCGTCGATGGTGGCGATCCACTCGACCCGGTGCGGCTCGCCGCGGTACTCGCGCAGGCCGTGCAGCAGCGCGTTCAGCGGCAGATCGATGGCGCGGCACAGCGCCAGCGCCGCCATCGCGTTGGTGGCGTTGTGCATGCCGCGGATATGCAGCGCGTCGGCCGGCATCAGGCGCTTGTGCCGCACCGGCACCGGCGCGGCCTCCTCGCCCGCGGCGCTCTTGCGGCGGCGCGGCCTGGCCTCTTCAGTTTCGCCATCGGGCTCCGCCAGCACCAGCCAGGGCATGCCGCCCTCGCGCAGGATGCCGAAGCTGCCCGGCATTTCGGGCAGGTCGGTGCCGAAGGTCACCGGAGCGGTACCCGGGCGCGCCATCTCCATCGTCAGGCGGTCGTTGCGGTTGAGCACCTGCACGCATGGGGCACCGTCGGCACCGTCGGCCCCCACGGCCGGCGCCGGCCCGAAGATGCGCTGCTTGGCGGCCGCGTAGGCCTGCATGGTGCCGTGCCAGTCCAGATGGTCCTGCGTGACGTTGAGCACCGCGGCCGCATGCGGCGCCAGCGTATGCGTGGTCTCCAGCTGGAAGCTGGACAGCTCGAGCACCCAGACCTCGGGCAGCGTCGCCGAGGCGATGCAGGCCGACAGCTTGTCCAGCGCCGACGGGCTGATATTGCCGGCGACCGCGACGGTCTTGCCGGCGCGCTCGACCAGCCGGCCGGTCAGCGCGGTGGTGGTGGTCTTGCCGTTGGTGCCGGTGATCGCCAGCAGCTTCGGCGCGTAGCCGGCCTCCGCCTGCAGATGCGCCAGCGCGCGCGCGAACAGTTCGATCTCGCCCCACACCGGGATGCCGCGCTCGCGCGCCGCGTCCAGCAGCGCGCCGGTATCGGCCTCGGTGGGCGACAGGCCCGGGCTGATCGCGATCAGCCCGATGCCGTCGAGCAGCGCCGGCAGGGCGGACGCAAAGGCGGCGCCGCCGACGAATTCGGCCGAGGGCAGCTCGGCCTGCAGGAAGGCAAGATTGGCGGGCGCCGGACGCGTGTCGGCGACGCGCAGCGCGCAGCCATACCGGCCGCACCAGCGCGCCATCGCCAGGCCCGATTCACCGAGGCCCAGTACCAGCACATGAGGGGTCTGCAACTCGCCAAACACTTCGTTTCCTGCCCTTGATTTCCTGTCGTCGATTCAACTTGCCGGTCTGCGTTCCGCCTGTGCGCCTCAGCGCAGCTTGAGCGTCGACAGCCCGATCAGCACCAGCAGCAGCGTGATCACCCAGAAGCGGACCGTCACCTGCGTTTCCTTCCAGCCACTCAGCTCGAAATGGTGGTGCAGCGGCGCCATGCGGAACAGCCGCCGCCCTTCGCCATAACGGCGCTTGGTGAACTTGAACCAGGTGACCTGCAGCATCACCGACACCGTCTCGGCGACGAACACGCCGCCCATCACGAACAGCACGATCTCCTGGCGCACGATCACGGCAATGGTGCCGAGCGCCCCGCCCAGCGCCAGCGCGCCGACATCGCCCATGAACACCTGCGCCGGATGCGCGTTGAACCACAGGAAGGCCAGGCCCGCGCCGGCCATCGCCGAGCAGAAGATCAGCAGCTCGCCCGCCCCGGGGATATGCGGGAACAGCAGGTACTTGCTGTAGACCGCGTTGCCCATCACGTAGGCGAACACGCCGAGCGCGCTGCCGACCAGCACCACCGGCATGATCACCAGGCCGTCGAGGCCGTCGGTCAGGTTGACGGCGTTGCTCGAGCCGACGATCACGAAATAGGTCAGCACGATGAAGCCGGCCACGCCCAGCGGGTAGCTGACTTCCTTGAAGAAGGGCACCAGCAGGTTCGACTTGTAGGGCATGTCCAGCGACAGCCCGCCCTCGACCCAGCTCAGGAACAGCTCCCACACCTTGACGTTGCTGGCCTCGGAAATCGAGAAGGCCAGATAGACCGCGGCCACCAGCCCGATCAGCGTCTGCCAAAAATACTTCTCGCCGCTCGACATGCCGCGCGGGTCGCGATAGACGACCTTGCGGTAGTCGTCGACCCAGCCGATCGCGCCGTAGCCGAAGGTCACCAGCATCACCACCCAGACGAAGCGGTTGCCCCAGTCGCACCACAGCACCGTCGAGATGCCGATCGACAGCAGCACCAGCACGCCGCCCATGGTCGGCGTGCCGGACTTGACCAGATGGGTCTGCGGGCCGATGGTGCGCACCGCCTGGCCGATCTTCATCTCGGTCAGCTTGCGAATCACCCACGGACCGAGCGCGAGGCCGATCACCAGCGCCGTGAGGTTGGCCATCACGGCGCGGAAGGTCAGATAGTTGACGACCCGCAGGAAGCTGTAGTCATCTTGCAGCCATTGGGCCAGGGCCAATAACATCGTTCTTCGTTTTCCTGTCTGCTGCCGCCGCCCTCTCGTTCAGGGGCCTGGCGGCCAATTCCAATCAATCGTTAAGCTTCACTGCCGTTCAGTCTCAACCCTTGTTCGCCGGCCCCGCCGACTCAGCCGACCCGGCCGACGGCGTCACCAGCGCGTCGACCATGCGCTCCATCCGCATGAAGCGCGAGCCCTTGACCAGCACGGCGCTTGCCCGCGCGACGGTGCCGTCCGCATCGGCGGCCAGCGTCGTCGCCAGCGCGTCGGCGCCGGCAAAGTGCCGGGCGCCCTCGCCGAAGGCCTGCACCGCGTGCGGCGAGGCCTCGCCGGTGGCCCACAGCGTCTCGATGCCGCGCGCGCGCGCATAGGCGCCGATCTCGGCGTGGAACGCCGGTCCCTGATCGCCGACCTCGCCCATGTCGCCGATCACCAGCACGCGCGGCGGCGCAAAGCCGGCCAGCACGTCGATGGCGGCGCGCATCGAGTCGGGGTTGGCGTTGTAGGTGTCGTCGATCACCACGGTGCCGGCCGCGGCGCGCTTGACCTGGAGCCGGCCCTTGACCGGCGCGAAGCTGGCCAGGCCGCGCTGGATCGCCTCGACCTCGACGCCGGCGGCCAGCGCGCAGGCGATCGCCGCCAGCGCATTGCGCACGTTGTGCATGCCGAGCAGCGCCAGCCGGACCTCGAAGGCGCGGCCGGGCGCGCGTACCTGCAGCCGCTGCACGCCATCGTCGAGGCTGACGTCGGCGGTCACGTCGGCCTGGCTGGCCTCGCCGCCCTCGGCCAGGCCAAAGGTCAGCACCGGCCGGCCGCCGGCCGCGGCGCGCCAGATGCCGGCATGCGCGCCGCCGCTGGCCGCGTCGAGCGGAAACACCGCGGTGCCGCCGGCCGGCAGCGCGGCCAGGATGCTGGCGTGCTCGTGCGCGACGGCCTCGACGCTGACCATGAATTCCTGGTGCTCGCGCTGGGCGTTGGTGATCACCGCCACCGTGGGCTGCGCGATCGCCGCCAGCGTCGCGGTCTCGCCCGGATGGTTCATGCCGAGCTCGAGCACCGCCAGCCGATGGCTCGGACGCAGGCGCAGCACCGTCAGCGGCAGCCCGATGTCGTTGTTCAGGTTGCCGCCGGTGGCCAGGCGCTGCGCTTCGCCGACCGCCGCGACGAAGATCGCCGCGATCATTTCCTTGACCGTGGTCTTGCCGTTGCTGCCGGTCACCGCGACCGTCGGCAACGTGAACTGCGCGCGCCAGCCGGCGCCGAGCTGGCCCAGCGCGACGCGCGTATCGGGCGCCACGATCGCCGGCAAACCCGGCGCGGCGGCGCCGATGTCGCGCTCGACCAGCACCGCGGCGGCGCCTTTCGCAGCCACATCGGCAATGAAATCGTGCGCGTCGAAACGTTCGCCGCGCAGCGCGACGAACAGATCGCCGGGCTCGACGGTGCGGCTGTCGGTATGCACGCGGGTGAACCGCCGCGCGCCATCGCCTTCGATGCGTGCGCCGGCGATCCAGCCCGCGGCCTGCTGCAGGTCGGTCATCGTCTGTTCTGGTTTGGCCGTTGCCGTCATGCCGGTGCTCATGCTCGTACTCATGCCGATACTCCGCGCGCCGCCAGCGCCAGGCGCACATGCTCGCGATCGGAGAACGGCCGCTTGCGGCCCTGGATTTCCTGCGTGGCCTCGTGGCCCTTGCCGGCCACCAGCACCACGTCGTTCGCGCCGGCATGCTTGACCGCGTAGAGGATGGCCGCGGCGCGGTCCTCGATCTGGCGGCCGCGGCGGAAGTCCTGCATGCCGTCGGCGATCGCATCGAGAATCGCCTGCGGGTCCTCGCTGCGCGGGTTGTCGCTGGTCAGCACCACCTCGTCGGCCAGGCGCTCGGCCACCGCGCCCATCTGCGGTCGCTTGCCCGGATCGCGATCGCCGCCGCAGCCGAACACGCACCACAGCCGGCCCTGGCGCGCCGCGGCCACCGGACGCAGCCCGTCCAGCGTCTTCTCGAGCGCGTCGGGGGTATGCGCGTAGTCGACCACGGCCAGCGGCCCTTCGTGTCCGCCGAACAGCTCCATGCGGCCGTCGACCGGGCGCAGCGCGCGCAGCGCGGCCAGCGCCGCGTCCCAGGCGACGCCATTGGCCAGCGCCGCGCCGAGCACGGCCAGCAGATTGCTGACGTTGAATTCGCCGATCAGCGGCGTGGCGACCTCGGCGCTGCCGAAGCTGCTGTCGACCTTGAACACGGTGCCGGTCGGCGTGGCCTTCACGCCGGTGGCGCGCAGCCACGCCGCGCCGCCGCTGAAGCCGGTCGGGCCGGCGGGGCCGCCGATGCCGTATTCGATCACCTGCCGCGCCGCCATGCCGCCCGCCAGCAGGCGCCGGCCCATCGCGTCGTCGCGGTTGATCACCGCGGCCTGCAGCTTCGGCCAGTGGAACAGCAGCGTCTTGGCCGCCTCGTACTCGGCCATGCTGCCGTGGTAGTCGAGGTGGTCCTGGGTCAGGTTGGTCAGCACCGCGACCTGGAACGGCGTGCCGGCGACGCGGCCCTGCTCGAGGCCGTGCGAGGACACTTCCATCGCCACCGCGGCCGCGCCGGCGGCATGCAGCTCGGCCAGGCTGTCCTGCAGCTGCACCGCGTCGGGCGTGGTGAAGCCGGTGTGCTGCAGCGCGTCCGGAAAGCCGCTGCCGAGCGTGCCGATGGTCGCGCAGCGGGTACCGGTGGCCTGCAGCACGCGTGCGAGCCACTGGCTGCACGACGTCTTGCCGTTGGTGCCGGTGATGCCGGTGATCGCCAGCCCGCGCGCCGCGTTGCCGTACCAGGCGGCGGCGATCGGCCCGGCCAGCCGCTCCAGCCCTTCGATCGGCAGGTGCGGCACGGCATCGCCATGCGGCCACTCGTAGCCGCGGCTCTCGTAGACCACCGCCGCGGCGCCGCGCGCGAGCGCCTCGCCGATATAGGGGCGGCCGTCGGTCGACAGGCGCTGGTTGCCCAGCACATAGGCGAAGAAGACATCGCCCTGGCGCAGCCGGCGCGTGTCGCCGGTCAGGCGGGCGGTATGGCCCGACTGCTGGCCGGCGTGCTGGCGCAACCAGGCCGCTGCCTTGGCAGCGGCCTGTTCGAGGGCGGCGTGCTTGCTGCGAGCGGTCATCGGGTGGTGCTCCCGGTTCCGCGGGCGGACAGGGCTTCGGGCGGCGCATCGGGCAGGGTCTCGGGCACGCTCTCGGTGACCACCAGCTGCCGGATCGGCGAATCGGGCTGGACATTCAGCGCGCGCAGCGTGCCGCCGGTGATCGCGGCGAACACCGGGCCGGCGACGGCGCCGCCATAGTGGCTGCCCGAGGTCGGCTCGTCGACGCTGACGGCGACGATGATGCGCGGGTTCGACATCGGCGCCAGGCCGATGAACGAGGCGCGGTACTTGCTGCGGTCGTAGCCGCGGCCGACGTGCTTGTAGGCGGTGCCGGTCTTGCCGCCGACGCGGTAGCCCATGACCTGGGCCTGGGTCGCGGTGCCGCCGGGCGCCGTCACCATCTCCAGCATGCCGCGCACGTCGCGCGCGACCTGGGGCGAGATCACGCGCTCGCCGCTGGCCGGGCCGTCGGTGCGGAACATCGTGATCGGAATCAGCTCGCCGTCGTGGGCGAAGATCGTATAGGCGTGCGCCATCTGCATCAGCGACACCGACAGGCCGTAGCCGTACGACATGGTGGCCTGCTCGATCGGCCGCCAGCTCTTGTACGGGCGCACTCGGCCCGCGGCGGCGCCGGGGAAGCCGAGCTTGGGCGCCTGGCCCAGGCCCAGGCTGGTGAACATGTCCCACATTTCCTGCGGCTTCATCAGCATCGCCATCTTGATGGTGCCGATGTTGCTGGACTTCTGGATCACGCCGGCGACGGTCAGCGGACCGTAGTTGTGGGTGTCGGAGATGGTCGCGCGCTCGAAGGTGTAGCGGCCTTCGGTCTGGAACACCGTCGACGGCGTCACGCGCTTGAGCTGCAGCGCCAGCGCGGCGGTGATCGGCTTCATCATCGAGCCGGGCTCGAAGGTGTCGGTCAGCACGCGGTTGCGCAGCTGCTCGCCGGACAGGCGCGCGCGGTCGTTCGGGTTGTAGCTGGGCCAGTTGGCCAGCGCCAGCACCTCGCCGGTCTGCGCGTCGAGCACCACCGCGCTGGCGGCCTTGGCCTTGCTGCGCTCGGCCACCGCCTTGACCTCGTTGAAGGCCAGGTACTGGATCTTGGCGTCGATCGACAACTGCAGGTCCCGGCCGTCGCGCGGGCTGCGCAGCACGCCGATGTCCTCGACCACGCGGCCGAGCCGGTCCTTGATGACCTGGCGCGCGCCCGCCTTGCCGGCCAGCACGCCTTCGCGCGCCAGCTCCATGCCTTCCTGGCCGCGGTCCTCGACGTTGGTGAAGCCGACGATATGCGCCATCGCCTCCCCTTCCGGGTAGAAGCGCTTGTACTCGCCGCTCTGGTGCACGCCGTCGATTTTCAGCGCGGCGATCTTCTCGGCCACGTCGGGCAGCACCTGCCGCTTCAGGTAGACGAAGCTCTTGTCCTCGGTCAGCTTCTTGCGCAGGTCCTTCTCGGACATGTCGAGCAGCCTGGCGAGCTGGCGCAGCTTGCCGGCATCCAGGTTCGACGGCACGTCCTCGGGCACCGCCCAGATCGCCTTGACCGGCAGGCTGGTGGCCAGCACCAGGCCGTTGCGGTCGAGGATCTTGCCGCGCGTGGCCGGCAGCTCGAGCGTGCGCTGGAAGCGCTTCTTGCCCTCGGCCTCGTAGAACTGGTTGCCCGGGCCCTGGATCCACAGCGCGCGCACGGCCAGCGCGACGAAGGCCGTGAACATCAGGAACACCACCAGCTTGGAGCGCCACATCGGCAGGCGCAGGCCGAGCACCGGGCTGGCCGAGAACTGGCCGGAGCGCGGACGCGTGGCCGCGGGCCGCGCATTGCGCGGGCGGTGCAGGCTCGGGCGGGCCATCGTCATGGACGGTCCTCCGCGGCGTTACGCTGCTGCGTTTCGGCACCGTTGGCACCGTTGGCACCATTGGCACCATTGGCGCCATTGGCACCGGCGGCACCGTTGGCGCCCTCGCCTTCGGTGCGCGGCAGCACGATGCCCTGCAGGTATTGGGTACGGCCGGGGCTGACCGGCGACATCTTCAATTGCGCGCGGGCCGCGTCGGCGATGCGCGCGCTCTTGGACAGCGCGCTCTGCTGGTATTGCAGCCGCGACCAGTCGGTCTCAAGCTGGCGCTCCTCGGACTGCGCGCGCTCGAGCGCGACGAACAGCGTGCGCGCCTCGTGCTGGGCGCTGACGAGCGACAGCGCGCACAGAATCAGCGCGCCGAGCAGGAAGAAGGTCAGGCGGTTCATGCGCGCGCCCCACCCTCAGGCGCGGCGGGCGCCAGTTTTTCAGCGACGCGCATCACGGCCGAGCGCGCGCGGGGGTTGTCGGCGGTTTCCCGGGCACCGGGCTTGACGCGGCCGAGCAGCTTCATCGTGGGCTGGGGCAGGTCGGCCGCGCGCAGCGGCGCGCGCCGCAGCGCCGGATCGGCGTCCTGCTGCGGGCGTGCGTGCGCCTGCATGAACCGCTTGACGATGCGGTCCTCCAGCGAATGAAAGCTGATCACCACCAGCCGTCCCCCTACCTCGAGCAGATCGTAGGCCGCGCTCAGACCGCTTTCGAGGTCCGCAAGCTCTTGATTGATGAAAATCCGTAGAGCCTGAAAGGTGCGGGTCGCAGGGTCCTGACCCTTCTCGCGTGTCTTGACGGCTTTCGCCACGAGCGCGGCAAGGTCGGCAGTAGTGGCGAGGCGTCCGCCATCGCCGGGTTCGCTCCGGCGAGCAACAATCGCCTTTGCAATCTGTACAGCAAACCGTTCTTCCCCATAGTCTCGTATCACCCTCGCGATGTCCTGCTCGTCGGCCTGCGCCAGCCACTCGGCGGCGGTGATGCCGCGCGTGGTGTCCATGCGCATGTCGAGCGGGCCCTCGAACCGAAACGAAAACCCCCTCGCTGCGTCGTCGATCTGGGGCGAGCTGATCCCCAGGTCGAGCAGCACGCCCGCGACCTTCGCGCCGGCCAGGCGCTCGCCCATGGCGGCGAAGCTCGCGTGCTCAATAGAGAAGCGGGCATCCTTGATGGTGCCCGCTTCTGCGATTGCTGCCGGATCCTTGTCGAAGGCGACCAGTGCCCCTTCGGGTCCCAGCCGCGCCAGCACGGCCCGGCTGTGCCCTCCCCTGCCGAAGGTGCCGTCCACGTAGACGCCGTCGGGCCGCCACACGAGCGCATCGACGGCTTCGTCCAGCAGCACGGTGCGATGGCGCAGGGGGGTGGGCCCCGGCGTACGGGTCGGTTCCATAACCACTTCAGAAAGAGAAGTTCTTCAATGCTTCAGGCATGCCCTGGGCCATCGCCTGCTGTTCCTTGGCGGCGTAGGTCGCGGCATCCCAGACCTCGAAATGGCTGCCCATGCCGAGCAGCATCACTTCCTTGTCCAGCATGGCGGCGCTGCGCAGCTCCGGCGCGATCAGCACGCGCCCGGCGCTGTCCATTTCGACGTCGGCGGCATTGCCCAGAAAAATGCGCTTCCACCAGTGCGCGTCCATCGGCAACGCCGCAATCCGTGTGCGAAAGGTTTCCCATTCCGGCCGGGGAAAGAGCAGCAGGCATCCATCCGGGTGCTTGGTCAGCGTCACCCGGCCCTCGGCCTGTTGTTGCAGCGCTTCCCGGTGCCGCGTCGGAATCGACATCCGACCCTTGGCATCGAGGGAGAGCGCCGATGCTCCCTGAAACAAGTTCACCCCCGTCCCGCGCCTGCCTTCGGCGGCTTGGCGTGGCGTTGACTGGTCCGCTTCGGCTAGTGCACATCATCCCACACCGAAGCCCTTTCCTCACACAAAAATACACTTCCTCACACTATTCCCCACTTTAGAGGAAGCCTATTGGCCGGTCAAGGCTCGTCAACGGTGCCAAAAAGGCGTTTTTCGGAATCAGAACAAAGACTTAGCGCAGGGCGAGCGCGCACCAGGAAGGTGAATTCCTAATGAAATGAAGGTCTTAGGGGAGAAAGCCGAGAAACCACCTGAGAACTACGCGGGGAGAAGTCGCTGGCGCAA
This sequence comes from Cupriavidus cauae, assembly GCF_008632125.1. GTDB lineage: Bacteria > Pseudomonadota > Gammaproteobacteria > Burkholderiales > Burkholderiaceae > Cupriavidus > Cupriavidus cauae. The sequence goes on along the minus strand of NZ_VWRN01000010.1, from coordinate 20,576 downwards.
GGAAATACCGCGGTCCCGTGCCCGGCCAAAGGATACAACGATTCGATGCCGAGAGCCGCTGGGAAGAGCCCGCGGCGGGCGCCGGACGACGCGGTCCGGCGCGCCGTGCGGGTCGTGACGGGACCGTCGGCTCCGCGTCAGGCCCGCTTCAGATCCGCTTCAGATCCGCTTCAGATCCGCTTCAGATCCGCTTCAGTCCGCTTCAGATCCGCTTCAGTCCGCTTCAGATCCGCTTCAGTCCGCTTCAGATCCGCTTCAGTCCGCTTCAGATCCGCTTCAGTCCGCTTCAGATCCGGTAAGCCGTGGTGGTCATCACGCGCGAGGCCGCGCGCATCGCCGCCCGCACCGGGGCGGGCAGCGTGATCCCGCCCGCTTCGCGCGCGCTGGCGCCATGGCGGGCCTCGTCGTCGCGCATCTGCTCGAGGATCGCGCGCGAGCGCGCATCGGCGGGAGGCAGCTGCTCCAGATGGCCGGTCAGGTGCTGCTCGACCTGGCGCTCGGTCTCGGAAACGAAGCCCAGGCTCGCGCGATCGCCGGCGCGGCCGGCCAGCCAGCCGATGGCGAAGGCGCCGGCGTACCACAGCGGGTTCAGCAGGCTCGGCCGCGAGCCGAGCTCGCGCAGGCGCTCCGCGCACCAGCCGAGGTGATCCTCCTCCTCGCGCGCGGCGGCATCCATCTGCGCGCGCACCGCGCCATCGCGCGCGGTCAGCTTCTGGGCCTGGTACAGCGCCTGGGCGCAGACCTCCCCGACATGGTTGACCCGCATCAGCCCGGCGACATGCCGGCGCTCGCCGGCGTCCAGTTGCGTGTCGTCGTGCTCGCCCAGCGTCTCGGCCGGGCTGGGGCGCCCCGCACGGGTCGCGCCGGTGATGGCGCGCAGGGCGACGTCGAATTCGTGGATCAGCTTGTCCATGTCGGTACGGCGGTGGCGGCCGGCGTGACGGTGAAAGTGACGATGAGCCGCCTTGGGTCGGTTCGGGGATTTCCCGCATTGTACCGCCCCCGTTTCGGACCGCCCTCGCGGGGCGCCTTGCCAGTACTGGCCTGGGCTGGCGGGCCACTCCAAAACCCTGAGTTGTGAAAAGCCGACAATAGAACGACTGTGCGATTGTGCAAACAATGCCGTTTGTTACAGTACCCGACAACTTCTCGCGAAGTTGGGTGCGCAGAGCATGGAGAGTTCAGGAGGCTGTCTCGCGCATCACACCAATAATTCTTACTACAGGAGATAAACCAGCATGAAGAAGTCGCTTCTTGCATTGGCCGCGCTCGGCGCTTTCGCCGGGACCGCTCAGGCCCAATCGAGCGTCACGCTTTACGGGGTGGTCGACGCCAACATCGAGTACGTCAGCAACATGTCCTCGACCGCGGCGGGCACGGCCGGATTCCCTGGCCGTGGAGAAAACAAGTTCGGGGTGACTTCCGGCGGCCTGTCCGGTTCGCGCTGGGGTCTGCGCGGCGTGGAAGATCTCGGCGGCGGCATGAAGGCGCTGTTCGTGCTGGAAAGCGGCTTCGGCGTGGATGACGGCCGCATGCAGCAGGGCGGCCGCCTGTTCGGCCGTCAGGCGTATGTCGGTATCGAGAGCAACCAGGTCGGCCGCATCACCTTCGGTCGCCAGTACACCTCGATGTTCGATGCGTTCGCCAACTTCTCGCCGACCGGCTACGCGACGCAGTACGAACCGATTGCCTATCAGCTGGGTACCAACTTCCGCTCGGACAACACCGCCAAGTACACCGGCAAGTTCGGTCCGGTCACCGCCATCGCGCACTGGTCGTTCGGCAACGGCGTGGCCGGCGGCGGCGAAGTGCCGGGCCAGTTCCGCCGCGACACCGGCTACGGTGGTGCGGTGGCGTACGCGGCCGGTCCGCTGGGCGTGACCATCGCCTACGACCAGTCGAACCCGACGGTGGCCAACACCGGCGGCGACACCGCAACGTTCCGCAAGGCGGGTGCCGCGGCCAGCTACGCCTTCGGCCCGGCCAAGCTGATGGCAGGCTACCGCTGGGGCCAGAACAAGGCCCCGAACGACGCCACCATCTACCGCGACGACTACTACTGGGCCGGCGCCAACTACCAGGCCACCGCCGCGCTGGGCCTGACGCTGGCGTACTACTACGCCGACGTCAAGAACCTGAACGGCGTCAACGCACCGAACCCGTGGCAGGTCAGCTTCGTGGCGGACTACAACATCACCAAGCGGACCGACATCTACCTGACCGCCGCCTACACCAAGAACGCCGGCCTGAACTTCGACAGCGCCGTCATCAGCTTCGCCAACGGCTACCCGCTGGGCGCCGGCGAAGACAATATGGTCGGCGTGGGCATCGGTATCCGCCACAAGTTCTGAACGCGAGCACCGACGGCCGGCCGTGCGCCGGCCTGAAGCGCGTCTTCGAAAGGCACCTTCGGGTGCCTTTTTTATCGGCGCCGCCCGAGCCCCTGCTCGAGCCCCTGCTCGAGCCCCTGCCCGGGCTCCTGCCCGGGCCAAGCTAGGGCCAAGCTCGGCCCACCCCATGACGGCGCGCGGCGCCGCCATAGGGCTTCACCTCATCGGCATTGCCTCGTCGGCGCCACTAGAATGCAGCAGTCCCGGCGACCCGCCGGCCGTGCGAGCAGCAACGCGGCGACATCGCGGCAACACCGCAGCGATTGCGCAACGACAACGCAGCAACAACACACCGACAACACGACGCGCCTGCTCTTCCAACGGCGCGCAAGGAGACGACCGATGCAAGCCCCCCGCCGCCGCGCGCTGCGCCTGACCCTGGCCGCCACCCTGAGCGGGCTGGCCGGCCTCGCGTGGCTATCGTCCGCGCATGCCGCCGACCCGGCCGGCTATCCGGCCAAGCCGATCCGCATGGTGGTGCCCTTCGCCCCGGGCGGCACCACCGACATCCTGGCGCGCGCGGTCGCCGCGGAACTGTCGAAGCTGCCGGGCTGGAACGTGGTGGTCGACAACCGGCCCGGTGCGGGCGGCAACATCGGCGCCGAGATCGTCTCCAAGGCCGAGCCCGACGGCTACACGCTGCTGATGGGAACGGTCGGCACCCACGGTATCAACCAGTCGCTGTACAGCAAGCTGCCGTACGACCCGATCAAGGACTTCGCGCCGATCACCGAGGTCGCCGCGGTGCCGAACGTGCTGGTGCTGAACCCGGCCTTCGCGCAGCAGAACAAGATCAACAGCGTCAACGACCTGATCGCCTATGCGCGCGCCAATCCCGGCAAGCTGAACATGGCCTCGAGCGGCAACGGCACCTCGATCCATCTGGCCGGCGAACTGTTCAAGACGCAGACCCGCACCTTCATGGTCCACTTCCCGTACAAGGGCAGCGGCCCGGCGCTGACCGACCTGGCGGGCGGCACCATGCAGGTGATGTTCGACAACCTGCCTTCGTCGATGTCGCTGATCAAGGCCGGCAAGCTGAAGGCGCTGGCGGTGACCAGCGCCAAACCGTCGCCTGCCCTGCCCGACCTGCCGACCATTGCGCAGGCGGCCAAGCTGCCCAACTACGAAGCCAGCTCGTGGTTCGGGCTGCTGGCGCCGGCCGGCACGCCGCCCGCGATCGTGTCGCGGATCCAGCAGGAAGTGGCCAAGGCGCTGGGGACGCCGGCGATGCGCGAAAAGCTGCAGGCGCAGGGCGCCGAGCCGGTAGGCAGCACGCCGCAGCAGTTCGCCCAGCATATCCGCGCCGAAACCGCCAAGTGGGCCAAGGTGGTCAAGGATTCGGGCGCGAAGGTCGACTGATCCGGCCCCTGGCGCGGCCGCCGCGGGAGCGCGCCTCGCGGCTGGCTTAGCGCATATACTTCAGGCGTCAACATTTTCCCTTGCCGCCTGCGATGCCGACTTCCGCCGCCGACGCCGCGTCCAACACGGTGCCAGTCGATCTCGAAACCCGCGCCGATGATGCCAGCCACGAGGCCCTGCGCCTGTGGCTGCGGCTGCTGACCTGCACCAACCTGGTCGAGGCCGATATCCGCGGCCGGCTGCGCGAGTCGTTCGGCTGCACGCTGCCGCGCTTCGACCTGATGGCCCAGCTCGAGCGCCATCCCGAGGGCCTGAAGATGGGCGAGCTGTCGCGCCGCATGATGGTGACCGGCGGCAACGTGACCGGCATCACCGATCAGCTGCAGCAGGAAGGGCTGGTTTCGCGCGAGCCGCTTGCCAACGACCGGCGCGCCTATCTGATCCGGCTCACGCCCGCCGGCCGCGCCGCCTTCACGCGCATGGCGCGCGCGCACGAGCAATGGGTCGAGCAATTGTTCGGCGGGCTGGCCGAAACCGAGCGGCGCGCGCTGTTCAAGCTGCTGGGCCGCCTCAAATCGACACTGGTGTCCGCATGAAATCCCTGATGACGCAACCGAGGCCGCAACCGAGGTCGCAACCAAGGTCGCCAGCGCGGCCGCAGGCGCAAGCGTGGCGTGTATCCGGCCTGCCCGTGCGGGCCGCCGCGATGGCCGTCGCGGCCGCCACCGTGGCGGCACTGGCAGGCGGCTGCGCCAGTTCGCCGAGCGCGCCGCCGGCGCCGCAGATCACGCCGGTCAATGCCACCGTCAAGCTGGGGCGGATCGCCGAAAAGCGCTTCGTCACGCGCGTCGATGTCGAACAGGCGCGCGGCTATTCCGGCTATGGGGTGGGAGTGGGCGCCGCCAGCGGCGGCGGCTGGCACGGCGGTGGCGTGGGCGTCGGCCTGGCCTTCGATCTCGGCCGGCTGCTCAATCGCCAGCCGGTGCAGCAGGTCGACATCTTCGCCTACGAGGTCAAGCTGAACGACGGCACCAATGCGACCATCAACGGCCCGGCCGCACCGGGCCTCGATGTCGGCAGCTGCGTGCGCGTGGTCTACGCGGACGGACGGCGCGAGCCGGGGCTGGCGCCGTCCAACGAGTGCTGAGCCGGCGCCGGGCTGCCCGGCGCCGCGAAGGCGATCAGGCCGCCTTGCGCGAGTCGCGCAGCTCCCGCCGCAGGATCTTGCCGACGTTGGTCTTCGGCAGCTCGGTACGGAACTCGACGTACCTGGGTCGCTTGTAGCCCGTCAGCCGGTCCTTGCAGAACGCGATCACATCCTGCTCGGTCAGCGCCGGGTCCTTCTTGACCACGAACAGCTTGACCACCTCGCCCGAATGCTCGTCCGGCACGCCGACCGCCGCGACTTCCAGCACGCCCGGGCACTCCGCGACCACGCCCTCGATCTCGTTCGGGTACACGTTGAAGCCCGAGACCAGGATCATGTCCTTCTTGCGGTCGACGATGCGGGTATAGCCGCGCTCGTCCATGATGCCGATGTCGCCGGTCTTGAAGAAGCCGTCCGGCGTCATGACCTTCGCGGTCTCGTCCGGGCGGTTCCAGTAGCCGGCCATCACCTGCGGCCCGCGCAGGCAGATCTCGCCCGGCTGGCCCAGCGGCACGTCGCGGCCGTCGTCGTCGCGGATCGCAATCTCGGTCGAAGGCAGCGGCAGGCCGATGGTGCCGGAGAAGGCGTCGCTGTCGGTCGGATTGCAGGTCGCCGACGGCGAGGTCTCGGACAGGCCGTAGCCCTCGATGATCGGGCAGCCGGTCTTGGCGAGCCATTTCTTCGCGACCGCTTCCTGCACCGCCATGCCGCCGCCGTTGGCCACGCGCAGCCCCGAGAAATCGACCTTGTCGATGTCCGGGTGATTGATCAGCGCGTTGTACAGCGTGTTGACCGCCGGGAACATGTGGAAGCGGTACTTCTGCAGCTCCTTGATGAAGCCCGGGATGTCGCGCGGATTCGGAATCAGCACGCTCAGGCCGCCGCTGCGCATGCCCAGCAGCGCGCAGACCGTCAGCGCGAAGATGTGATACAGCGGCAGCGCGGTGATGGTCACCACCTGGTCGATCGGCGCGCCCTTGGCCAGCGCGGGCTGCATCCACGCCTGCGACTGCAGCACGTTGGCGACCACGTTCCGGTGCAGCAGCACCGCACCCTTGGACACGCCGGTGGTGCCGCCGGTGTACTGCAGGAAGGCGATATCGTCCGGACCGGTGTCGACCGGCTTGCGCTGCAGCCGGCTGCCCTCGGCCAGCGCCGTGGGGAAGCGCACGCAGTTGGGCAGCTCCCACGCCGGCACCATCTTCTTGACGTTGCGCACGACGAAGTTGACGACGGCACCCTTGAGCCCGCCCAGCATGTCGCCCATGCTGGCGACCACCACATGCCGGACCGGCGTGGCGGACAACACCTGCTGCAGCGTGGCGGCGAAGTTCTCCAGGATCACGATCGCCTCGGCGCCGCTGTCCTTGAGCTGGTGCTCGAGCTCGCGCGGCGTGTACAGCGGATTGACGTTGACGACCACCATGCCCGCGCGCAGCACGCCGGCCAGCACGACCGGGTATTGCAGCACGTTCGGCATCATGATCGCGACCCGCGCCCCCGGCTTGAGACCGCGCGCCTGCAGCCAGGCGGCGAAGTGGCCGGACAGCTTGTCCAGCTCGGCATAGGTGATTGCCTTGTCCATGCAGACGAAGGCGCGCCGGTCCGCGTAGTCCCGAAAGGATTCCTCCAGCAGCTGGGCAAGCGACCGGTACTGGCTGGCGTCGATCTCGGCGGGTACGCCTGCCGGATAGTGTTTCAGCCACTGCTTTTCCATATGCCGTCTCCTGGTTTCTGAATGATCGTTCGATTTTTGCGACGCTAAACGGCGATGCTAAACGGCGGGCCCCCTTAAGACAACACCAGGACCACACGTTAGATGAAGTCCTCTGAACCGCTGCCAGTGTAAAGGCGCTCGATGGCGGAGTCGGTGCGCACGCAGGCGCGGGAATACCCTAGGACCCGCCGGGCGCGGCGATGGTTGCGCCCTTGCCGGCCGCACTGTGGGGTGCCGCGGCGTTGTCCACCGCAGCATGGTCCGCCGCATCATGAGCCGCCGCAGCATGAGCCGCCGCAGCGTTGCCGACCGGAGCGTTGCCCACCGCAGTACCGCCGGCGGCCGCGTTCATGGCCGCCGCGCCGGTCCCCGCCTCGTTCGGCGCCAGCGCCCGCAGCCGCGCCTTGCGCTGCTCGGGCTTGAGCTTGCCGATGCGCTCGGCCTCGGCATAGAAGGCCTTCCAGTCGCCGCCGCATTGATCGAGCAGCGCCAGGAACGCCGGCACCCATTGCTGATAGGTGGCCACCGCGGCCAGATGGGCATTGGTCAGCGGCTGCGAGAACCAGCGGTCGTAGCCGCTGTAGCCGCCCCACGACTCCTTCAGCGCCGCATAGCGCTGGCGCAGCGCGGCGAAGATCGCCGCCTTGCCGGCGCGCTTGGCGTTGTCGTCGATCGGCCGGCGGTACAGCGCGTCGAGCTCCGCGCGCGCCTGCAGCAGCATCGCGCGGAACTGCTGCCGGCGCGCGTCGTACTGCCGGTAGCTGGCACGCGCGTCGGCCGATGCCTCGCGCGCCAGCCAGCGCTCGACGCCGGCGATCTCCACCGCGGAGGCGAACGACTCGTTGAAGGTGGTGTCGTTGCGCACGTAGACCACCTGGTGCGCCAGCTCGTGGAAGATCATCCGCGCCAGTTCGCCCTCGGGCAGATAGACGAAGGTGTTCAGCAGCGGATCGTCGAAATAGCCCAGCGTCGAATAGGCGGGCACGCCGGCCACATAGGTCTCCAGCCCCTGGCTGCGCAGCGCGGCGGCATAGCGGTGCGCGTCCTCGATCGCGTAGTAGCCGCGGTAGTTGATGCAGCCGACCACCAGGAAGCACCACTTGTGCAGCTCCATCGACAGCTCGGGCGTGGCGAACACGCTCCACACCACGTAGGGTCGATGCAGATTGGCGTAATGGCGGTAGCTGCCGTTGTCCGGCAGCGCCAGTTCGCGCGAGGCGAAATCGCGCATGCGCCCGGCCAGCGCGAGCCGCTCGGCCAGCCGCTTGTCGTTGCTGCCGTTGGCGTAGGCGATCGCGTCGGACAGCGGCGTGGCCTGGGCCATCACGCCCAGATGGCCGCTGATCGACTGCGCGTAGTAGCCGACGGCCTCGCAGCCGGCCAGCAGCGCGCCAAACGCGATGGCGGCCAGCGCGGCCGCCACGCGGACGCGAGCCGGCCGCCGTGCCATCACGTCACCGCCTGCGCGGCGGCCTCCACCTGCACCAGGCAGTCGTAGAAGACCGGCGCGCGGCCCATGTCGGTCAGGCGCTGGCTGGTCAGCTCGTTGGCGTTCTTGCCGTCCGGGGCCAGCTTCTTCCACCAGATCGACAGCCCGACCACCAGCCCCTGGCGCGCGCGGTCGGTGACACGGGCGCGCGCCTGCATGCTGCCGCGGTCGTTGAAGGCGCGCACCATCATGCCGTCGACGATGCCGCGCGCGGCGGCGTCGTCCGGATGGATGTCCAGATGCGGCTCGCCCTCGGTGGCGCGCAGGCTGTCGACGTTGACGAAGGTGCTGTTGAGGAAATTGCGCGCCGGCGGCGAGATCATCGCCAGCGGATAGCGCGCCGCCAGCTCCGGCGCGCTGGCCGGCGCCTCGTACGGCGGCACGTAGCCGGGCAAGGGATCGAGGCCGTCCTTGACCATCTCGGCCGCGTAGAACTGGCACTTGCCGGTGGGGCTCGGGAAACCGCCCTCGGCAAACGGTGCCGCCGGCAGCTTCAGCTTCTGCCAGCCGCTTTCCTTCAGCGTCTGCCAGTCGATGCCCGCCGCGCGCGGATCGCCGCGCACGATGGCCTGCGCGGCGATGTCCTCGTCGCTGTCGGCAAAGCACGGCTCGGTAAAGCCCATGCGCCGCGCCAGCCGCCGGAAGATCTCGGTATTGGGCAGCGCCTCGCCAAGCGGCGCGATGGCCTGGTTGTTGGCGAGGAAATAAGTGTGGCCGTAGGCCTTGTGGATGTCGACGTGCTCGAGCTGGGTGGTGGCCGGCAGGATGATGTCGGCGTAATCCGCGGTATCGGTGCGGAAGTGCTCGAGCACCACGGTGAACAGGTCCTCGCGCGCGAAGCCCGCCGCCACCTTGCCCGAGTGCGGCGCGACCGCGACCGGGTTGCTGTTGTAGACGACGATCGCCTCGATCGGCGGCGTGCCGGCCGGCAGCCCTTCGCCGAGCAGCGCATCGCCGATCGTCGACATATTGATCGTGCGCGGCAGCCTGGGCCAGCTCGGCAGCAGGTCCGGGCGCTGCAGCGCGGCGTTGTCGATCGGGAAGAAGCCCGAGGTCGACAGCTGCAGCCCGCCGGCGGCGTGGCGCCACGCGCCCACCAGCGACGGCAGGCAGGCCACCGCGCGCACCGCCTGGCCGCCGCCGTGCGCCCGCTGCATGCCGTAGTTCAGGCGGATCGCCACGGGTTGCCGTTCGCGCACGGCCAGCTTGCCGTACAGGCCCGCCAGCCATTCGATCTCCTCGGCATCGATGCCGCAGATCTGCGCGGCGCGCGCCGGCGAGAACTGCGCCGCGCGGTCGCGCAGCGCGTCGAAGCCGACCGTATGCCGCGCGATGTAGTCGTGGTCGAGCAGGTCGTCGCGGATCAGCACATGCATGATCGCCAGCGCCAGCGCGCCGTCGGTACCCGGCATCGGCGCGATATGCCGATGGCACTTCTCCGCCGTCAGCGAGCGGTACGGATCGATCGCCACCAGCGTCGCGCCGCGGCGCTTGGCCTGCTGCACGCGCGTCCAGAAGTGCAGGTTCGAGGCGATCGGATTGCCGCCCCAGATCACGATCAGCTTGGCGTCCTCGACATGTTCGATATCCATGCCGACGCTGGCGCCATAGGTGTAGCGCAGCGCGGTGGCGCCGGCGCTCGCGCAGATGGTGCGGTCGAGCAGCGAGGCGCCGAGCTTGTGGAAGAAGCGCGCGGCCATGCTTTCGCCCTGCACCAGCCCCATCGTGCCGGCATAGCTGTAGGGCACGATGGCCTGCGGATCGCGCGCGGCGATCGCGCCGAGCCGTTCGGCGACGATGTCGAGCGCCTCGTCCCAGCCGATCGGCGCGAATTGCCCGCTGCCCTTGGGGCCGACCCGCTTCATCGGGCTCAGCAGGCGATCGGGATGGTAGGTGCGCTCGGTATAACGCGACACCTTGGTGCACAGCACGCCCTGCGTGCCCGGGTGGTCCGGATCGCCCGCCACCTTGACGGCGCGGCCGTCCTCGACGGTGACGAGCAGCGCGCAGCTGTCTGGACAATCGTGCGGGCAGGCGGCGCGGACGATGCGGGTGGACATGGGTTCTCCGGGGGCGTTTTCCTTTGTGCCCGATTGTATTCGATCGCGCCAGGGCGGGCGGGGCCCGGCGCCCGCCGACGGCCAGGCCGACGACCCATCCACCGCGCCGCCGACCGGCCCACCGAGGCGCCGCCGACCGGCCCACCGAGGCCCCGCCGGCGCCTCACCGATGGCCCACGGGAGGCCGCCTGACGGTGCCCCGATGGCCGTACGGCGAGCCGCTCAGCGCTGGTCGTTCAGATGGCAGGCCGACATCCGCAGCGGTGCGATCTCCTTCAGCGCGGGCGCCTCCTCGCGGCAACGCGGCATCGCGTACGGGCAGCGCGGATGGAAGTGGCAGCCCGAAGGCGGATGCAGCGGCGACGGAATCTCGCCCTGGATCGCCACATAGGTCTTCTTGCCGACCTCCAGCTTGGGCGCCTCGGCCAGCAGCGCCTGCGTGTACGGATGGTTCGGGGCGGCGAACACCTGCTCGGTCGGCGCCGATTCGACCACACGGCCCAGGTACATGATCACCACGCGGTCGCTGATGTGCTTGACCACGCCGAGATCGTGGCTGATGAACAGATAGGTGAGGTTCAGCTCCTCGCGCAGCCGCATGAACAGGTTCAGCACCTGGGCCTGGATCGACACGTCGAGCGCCGCTACCGACTCGTCGCAGACCAGGAATTCCGGCCTGACCGCCAGCGCCCGCGCGATGCCGATGCGCGCGCGCTGGCCGCCGGAGAACTGGTGCGGAAAGCGCCGCAGCACGGTCGGGTCCATGCCGACCCGGGTCAGCATCTCCTCGACATAGGCCTTCTGGCCCGAGGCCGGCACGATGCCGTGCACCACCGGCGCCTCGCCGACAATATCCAGCACGCGCAGCCGCGGGTTCAGCGAGGCATACGGGTCCTGAAAGATCATCTGGATCGCCAGCTGCTTCTCGCGCTTCTTCTCGGCCGGCAGCTGCTCCAGGTCCACGCCCTTCCACAGCCGCGTGCCTTCGGTCAGCGTATGCAGGCCGACCGCCATCCGGCCCAGCGTCGACTTGCCGCAGCCCGATTCGCCGACCAGGCCGACCACCTCGCCGGCGCGGATGGCCAGGTCGACATGGTCGACCGCGTGCACCACTTCTTCCTTCGCATGCGCGCCGAACAGATTGGCGATGCGGGCGGCGGCGTCGAGCGACTTGACGAAGCGCTTGGAGACGCCGCGCAGCTCCAGCAGCGGCGTCTCGCTTGCCGCGGCCGGGGTCGTCGATGCCCCGGCGGCGGGCGCGTCGATCACGGACATATCGGTCATGCCGTTCATGCGGCCTCCTGGGTTTCGAGCACCGGATGGAAGCAGCGCAGGCGCCGTCCGTCGGGCGTGCTGCTCAGCGGCGGCTCGGTGCGGCAGATCTCGGTGGCGCGCGGGCAGCGCTCGCGGAAGGCGCAGCCGCCGGGCAGGTTCAGCAGCGACGGCGTCATGCCGGGGATCTGCCGCAGCGGCGTGCCGCGCGGATTGCGCGACGGCGCCGAGCCGATCAGCCCGTGCGTGTAGGGATGTTCGGGACGCTCGAGCACCTGCCGCACATCGCCGGCCTCGACGATCCTGCCGGCGTACATCACGCAGACGCTGTCGGCCAGGCCCGCGATCACCGACAGGTCGTGCGTGATCCAGATCAGCGCGGTGCCCGACTCGCGGCACAGCTTCTGCATCTCGTAGAGGATCTGGCCCTGGATCGTCACGTCGAGCGCGGTGGTCGGCTCGTCGGCGATGATCAGGTCCGGCTTGTTCAGCAGCGCGATGGCGATCGCCACGCGCTGGCGCATGCCGCCGGAGAACTGGTGCGGATAGGCCTGCAGCCGCTCGTCCGGCGACGGAATGCCGACCCGCGCCAGCGCATTGCGCGCGCGCTCGCGCGCCACGGCCTTGTCCACCTTCTCGTGCGCCAGCACCGCCTCGATCATCTGCGTATCGATGCGCAGCACCGGGTTCAGCGTCATCATCGGATCCTGGAAGATCATCGCGATGCGGTTGCCCCGCACGTTGCGCATCTGCGCCGGCGTCAGCCTGCGCAGGTCGCGCGTGACGCCGTCGCGGCTGGTCAGCTCGATGCGCCCGCCGACCACCTGCCCCGGCGGATCGATCAGTCCCATGATCGAATAGCCGGTCATCGACTTGCCCGAGCCGGACTCGCCGACCAGGCCCATGATCTCGCCGCGGCCGATCGAGAAGGACACGCGATCGACCGCGCGCGCGACGCCGCCGCGCGTGAAGAAATGCGTCTCCAGGTCCTCGACCAGCAGTGTTGGTTTGCCGCTCATCCGGTATTCCCCTTGTGGCGTCGTCTCTTAAAGCGTCTGCAGGCGCGGGTTCAGGACGTCGCGCAGCTGGTCGGCGACCAGGTTCATCGCGACGATGGTGATCACCAGCGCAATGCCGGGGAAGAAGCTGATCCAGTACTTGCCGGACAGCATGTACTGCTGGCCGTTCGAGATCAGCGAACCGAGCGACGGCTCGGTGATCGGCACGCCCAGGCCGAGGAAGGACAGCGTGGCCTCCAGCGTGATCGCCGAGGCCACCTGCAGCGCGGCGATCACGATCAGCGGCGGCAGGCAGTTGGGCAGCAGGTGGCGGAACATGATGCGCCGCGCCGGCAGGCCCAGGCACGTGGCCGCCTCGATATATTCCTTGCGTCGCTCGACCAGCGCCGCGCTGCGCGTGGTGCGCGCGTAGTAGGCCCACTGCACCGCCACCAGCGCGATCACGATGTTGCCGATGCCCGGCCGCAGGAAGGCCAGCAGGATCAGCGCCAGCAGGATCGGCGGGAACGACAGCTGCAGATCGGCGACGCGCATGATCAACGCCTCGACGCGTCCGCCGACGAAGCCGGCGATCAGCCCCAGCGTGGCGCCCAGCACCAGCGCGATCACCGTGCTGACCACGCCGACGCCGATGCTGATGCGCAGGCCGTACATCACCGCCGACAGGATGTCGCGGCCCTGCTCGTCCGAGCCCAGCAGGAAGGTCATGCCGTTGCCGGCCACCTCGCCCGGGGCCAGGCGCGCATCGAGCACGTCCAGCGTGGCGAGGTCGTAGGGATCCTGCGGCGCCAGCCACGGCGCGAAGATCGCGATCAGCACGATCGCGATCAGCACGGCCAGGCCCGCCACCGCGATCTTGCTCGAGAAGAACTGCCGGGCGAAGCGGCGCCATGGCGTGTCGACGGCCGCCGCGGCGGACGGCGTCGGCGTGCCGGTCGGGGTGCCCGGCGGGCCGGCGGGAATATCGGTGGTGGGAGCCGGCAGTCCGTCCGGCGTGCCCGGTTGCGTAGCGATGGTCATGGGATCAGCCCTTGTTGTCGGCGATGCGCACGCGCGGGTCGAGCACGCTGTAGATGATGTCGACCGCCAGGTTGATCAGGATGAACAGCGTCACGATCACCATCAGGTAGGCGACGATCACCGGCCGGTCCAGCAGCTGAATCGAATCGATGATCAGCTTGCCCATGCCGGGCCAGGCGAAGATCGTCTCGGTGACGATGGCGAAGGCGATGATCGAGCCGAACTGCAGCGCGATCACGGTGACGATCGGGATCAGGATGTTCTTGAGCACATGCACGCCGACGATGCGCGTGTTCGACAGGCCCTTGGCGCGCGCGAACTTGACGTAGTCCTGCAGCATCGCCTCCTGGGTGCCGGCGCGCGTCAGCCGGATCACCATCGCGATATTGAGCAGTGACAGCGTGACGGCCGGCAGCACCAGATGGCGGATGCCGTCGACGGTCAGGAAGCTGACCGGGATGCCGAGCACCGAGACGGTCTGTCCGCGCCCGTTCGACGGTAGCCAGCCGAGCTGCACCGCGAACACCATGATCAGCATCAGGCCGACCCAGAAGGTCGGCAGCGAGAAGCCCAGGATCGACACCGTCATGATCGACTTGCCGGCGATGCCGTTGGGCCGCAGGCCCGCCCACAGGCCCAGCGGGATGCCGAGCACGATCGCCAGCAGGATCGCGCAGATCGCCAGCTCCATGGTCGCCGGCATCCGCTCGAAGATCAGCTTCAGCGCCGGCGTGCCGTGCGCGAAAGAGATGCCCAGATTGCCCTGCAGCGCATTGGTCAGGAAGATCCAGTACTGCTCCCACAGGGGCTTGTCGAGGCCGAGCGCGGCGATGGTGCGCTTGATGTCTTCCTGATCGGCCTGCGGATTGATCAGGATGTCCACCGGATTGCCGATGGCGAACACACCGAGAAAGACCAGCAGCGACATGACGAAGAGCACGACCACGCTCTGCATCAGGCGCCGGATGATAAAGACCAGCATAGTCGGGACGCTTTTCCTTCGCCGCCGGCGCTGCGTACCGCCATGGCCCGCGCGAGGGGTCGCGCGAAGGCATGCGGCGGGACGCGGCATCGGCTGACGGCTATCGCCGCCCGATCATCGCCGGGCGGCCGTTTTCGTGGCGATCGGCGCATCGCCGGACCCGCGGGCGGCGGGGCCGGCTGCGCGGCGCGGGCCGGTTGGGCGCGCGGCGCCATTGGGCACCGCGCGCGCCGGGGCTGTCAAGTGAACAGCCTGCCGCCAGCGGTTACTGCTGCGGCTTGAAGTTGTGCGCGTAGGTCCGTTCGTCGGTCCGCGGCACGTAGGTGATGCCCTTCTGCGTGGCCCAGGTGGTCACCTGCTGATGGATCGGAATGATGCCGCCGTCGTTGATCGCGATCGCGGTCGCCTCCTGCAGCAGCTTCGAGCGCTGGGCGTCGTCGACGGTCGACAGCGCCTTCTCCAGTACCGCATCCATCTTCGGATTGCAGTACTCGCCCCAGTTGGTGGTGCCGAAGCCCTTCTTGGCATCCTCGCACGCCAGTAGCGCGCGCAGCGGCGAGCTGACCTCGCCCGTCTGCGCGCCCCAGCCGAGCAGGCCGAACGACCATTCGTGCTTGATGCCCTTGGACGAGTACGTCGCCATCGGCATGCCTTCGACCCGCGTGGCGATACCGATCCGCGTCAGGTTCTGCGCGACGGTCTGCGCGATCTTCTCGTCGTTGACGTAGCGGTTGTTCGGCGTATGCAGCGTCACGCCGAAGCCGTTCGGATAGCCGGCCTCGGCCAGCAGCTTCTTGGCGCCCTCGGGGTCGTACTTGACCGTCTTCAGGTTCGGGTTGTGGCCGAACAGCGTCGGCGGCACCAGGTTGTTGGTCGGCTCGGACAGGCCCTCCATCAGCCGGTCCTTGATGCCCTGGCGGTTGATGGCCATGCTGATGGCATTGCGCACGCGCGCGTCCTTCAGCGGGTTCTTGTCCATCGGCTGGCCGTCCTTGGTGGTGACGTACGGCGACTTGTCGCGCTTGGCATCGAAATACAGATAGATGACCCGGTGCGAGATCTTCGAGAAGAACGACAGCTTCGGATTCTTGCGCACTTGCGGCAGGTCCGGCGTCGGCACGTTCTCGATCGCCTGCACGTCGCCCGACAGCAGCGCGGCCAGGCGCGTGGCGGGGTTCGGGATGAAGCGCAGCGTCACCTTGTCCCAGGCGGGCTTCGGCCCCCAGTAGTCGGGGTTGCGCGTCAGTTCGACCCGGTCGTCGCGCGCGTAGCTGACGAACTTGAACGGACCGGTGCCGACCATGCCCTTGCCCTGGGCGAAATCGTCGGAGTTCAGGCCCTGCGTGGCCTTCTTCTGCACGATGAAGATCGAAGTCAGATCGTTCAGCACCAGCGGATAGGGCTGCGCGGTGATCAGCTGGATCGTGTTCGGATCGACGATCTTCTTGGCGACGATGGCCTTGGTGTAGACGTCGAACTTGCCGGGGCTGTTCTGGATTGTCGCCGGCCGGTCCAGCGACCACAGGATGTCCTCGGCGGTCAGCGGCGAGCCGTCATGGAACTTGACGCCCTTGCGGATCTTGAACTCCCACGTGGTCTCGTTGACCAGCTTCCACGACTCGGCCAGGCCCGGAATGATGCGGCTGTCCGCGTCCATCTTGATCAGGCTGTCGAAGATATGCTCCGACACGTTGATGTTCGAGAACAGGTTGTAGAAGTGCGGGTCCATCGAGGTCGGCGGCGAGCTCATGGCCAGCTTGAAATCGGCTGCCAGTGCCTGACCGCCGGCGCCGAAGCTGATGGCTGCGGCGAGCAGGGCGGTTGCAAATGCCTTCTGGTGGTGGCGAAGCGGCATCGAGCGATTCTCCCGAAAAGTGGGGGCAACTATAACGAGCGGCCTGTGACCGTCGCAAGCTGCGACGCCGCAAATTGGTGCAGGCGTCGTGATACAAGCGGGGCCCGGCTCGCGGACGCGGTACGGCAAGCATTAACTGTTCCAGTAGAGAAGCACCGGCTGCAATGCGGGGAAACCCACCTCCGGGGGATACCGCGCCGAATGACGGCGGCATATTCGACGGTATATTGGGCGGCATGTCGGGCGGCATGCTGGGGCCGCATGTCGGGGCCGTATGCCGGGCGGCGCGTTGGGCGGCATGTCGGGTGCCATTGGGCAGGTTATCGGGGAAACCTCGCGCCGTGATGGTTTTGGCGCATTCGGGCCCGGCGTCGTATGATCCGGATATTTCACCCCTGCTGTTTTCCCCAATCCGGTTTTGCCAGCCGGGGTTTTTCCGCCCTGGTTTTCAACCCTCTGGTTTATCACCGCTTACCGCTCTTGCCACGGCCATGACACTGATCCCCGAAATCCTCCAGGCGCAAGACGAGATCCGTTCGATCCGCCGCGACATCCACGCTCATCCGGAACTGCGATTCGAGGAGCAGCGCACTGCCGACGTGGTCGCGCGCACGCTCGCCGACTGGGGCATCGAGGTGCACCGCGGCCTGGGCAAGACGGGCCTCGTCGGCGTGATCCGCAACGGCAGCAGCACGCGCAGCATCGGCCTGCGCGCCGACATGGACGCGCTGCCGCTGCAGGAGGCCAATACCTTCGGCCACCGCTCGCAGCACGACGGCAAGATGCACGCGTGCGGCCACGACGGCCATACCGCGATGCTGCTCGGCGCGGCCCGTTACCTGGCACGGCACCGCAACTTCGACGGCACCGTCCACCTGATCTTCCAGCCGGCCGAGGAAGGCGGCGGCGGCGCGCGCGAGATGATCCGCGACGGGCTGTTCGAGCGTTTCCCGTGCGACGCCGTGTTCGGCATGCACAACTGGCCCGGCATGCCGGCCGGTTCGTTCGGCACCTGCCCCGGACCGCTGATGGCGTCGAGCAACGAGTTCCGCATCGTCGTGCGCGGCAAGGGCGCGCATGCGGCGATGCCGCATAACGGCAACGATCCGGTCTTCACCGCGGCGCAGATCGTCGGCGCGCTGCAGGGCATCATCACCCGCAACAAGCGGCCGATCGATGCGGCGGTGATCTCGGTCACGCAGTTCCACGCCGGCGACGCGACCAATATCGTGCCCAACGAGGCGTGGATCGGCGGCACCGTGCGCACCTTCACGCTGCCGGTGCTCGACCTGATCGAACGCCGCATGGAAGAGGTGGCGCGCGCGGTCGCCACGGCCTTCGACTGCACCATCGAATTCAGCTTCGACCGCAACTATCCGCCGACCGTCAACAGCGCCGCCGAAGCGGCCTTCGCGGTCGAGGTCGCGCGCGAGCTGGTCGGCGTCGACAACGTCGATCCGAATATCGAACCGACCATGGGCGCCGAGGACTTTTCCTTCATGCTGCTCGAGCGGCCGGGCTGCTATCTGTTCATCGGCAACGGCGAAGGCGGGCACCGCGAGGCCGGCCACGGCATCGGGCCCTGCATGCTGCACAACCCCAGCTACGACTTCAACGACGAGATCCTGCCGGTCGGCTCGACCTTCTTCGTCAAGCTGGTCGAGAAATGGCTGGCGCCGGCGTGAATGGTGTGAATGGTTTGAGCGGCGTGAATCGTTCGGATAGCGCTGATGGGGCGGATGGGGCGGATCGCATGAGCGGCGCGGGCGGGACGGATGCTGGCGGTATGGCCGCCACGGCCCGGCCGGCGCTGCCGGCGCTGGATATCGCCACTGCCAGCGCCTTCGCGCAGGTCGCGCTCGAGAACATCCTGCGGCCCTTCCCCTACCGGATCGACCACATGATGATGTGCGCCGGCGACCTGGCCGAGCCGCGCGCGTTGCATCCCGTCTATTTCGGCAGCTACGACTGGCACTCGAGCGTGCATATGCACTGGCTGCTGGTCCGGCTGCTGGCGCACCGGCCCGACCTGCCCGAAGCGGGCGCGATCCGCGCGACGCTCGACATCCAGTGGCGGCCCGAAGCGGTCCAAGCCGAGCTGGCGTATTTCCAGCGGCCAGGCTCGGGCACGTTCGAGCGTCCCTATGGCTGGGCCTGGATCCTGCGCCTGCAGGCGGAACTGCGCCAGTTTCCGGACGACGACGAACAGGTACAGCGCTGGGCGCGCGCCTGCGAACCGCTGGCGACGTATCTCGCCGGACGGCTGAGCGACTATCTCGATATCGCCGATTTTCCGATCCGCACCGGCACGCATGCCAACAGCGCCTTCGCGCTGGTGCTGGCCGACGGCTATGCCCGCGCGGACAGCCATCCGGCGCTGCGCCGCGCGATCGCGCGACGGGCGCATCGCTGGTTTGGCCACGATCAGCGCTACCCGGCTCGCTACGAGCCCGGCGGCGACGAGTTCCTGTCAGGCGGCCTGATGGAGGCGGTGCTGATGCGCAGCGTGCTGGACGACTGCGCGTTCGCGGAATGGTGGGAGATGTTTGCACCTGCGCCGACCGACCTGGCGACGTGGCTGACCCCGGTGGTGGTTGGCGATCGCACCGATCCGAAGCTCGTGCATCTGGACGGGCTGAACCTGTCGCGCGCCTGGTGCTGGCGCCTGCTCGGACCGTCGCTGCCGGAACCGTTGCGGGCGAAGGCGGCGGGTGCGTGGGTCGATCATCTGGACGCGTCGCTGGCGCAGGCGGTCAGCGGGGACTATGTCGGGACGCACTGGCTGGCGTCGTTCGCGGCGCTGGCATTGACCGATCCCGTGGTCCCCTGATTTCGCCACGGACCCTCGCGCTGCAGGGCTCCCGCCGCTGCGGGCCTCCGCCGCGCTGGACTCGCGCACGCTAGTCCAGCGCGATGTCGCCATACCAGGCTTCCGCCTGGCTCCTGGTGTTGTCGGTGTCGGTCATGATGCCGACGGCCAGCAGCCGGCCCGGCTCCTTGCCGAAGGCGGCGCGATAGTCCGCCCGCAGATCGCGCTCGTGGCAACGCCATTGCCTGGCGTGCCGAGTGCCTGAATCCACCACGATCATG
The DNA here is from genome assembly GCF_008632125.1 of Cupriavidus cauae. Lineage (GTDB taxonomy): Bacteria > Pseudomonadota > Gammaproteobacteria > Burkholderiales > Burkholderiaceae > Cupriavidus > Cupriavidus cauae. The sequence goes on along the minus strand of NZ_VWRN01000010.1, from coordinate 1,173 downwards.
CGGACCCGCTCGGTGTGCGGGTTCGGTATGACCGTCCCTTCCGGACGTTTGGCGCCCCAGATGTACATCAGGGTTGCGTAGGGCATCTCGCGGCCGGTCATCAGCCGCGCCATTTCGTCCATCAGATGATCTTTCAGCGACAGCGTGCTCTTGTCCCCGTCGAAGGCAACGAACACCCGTAGCGGTGCATCCTCGCGGGGTCCGCTGGCGTTGTCGCCGTCGGCGATGACGTCGCGCGTCTTCCAGGCCCAGCGCAGCTTGCCTGGCTCCCGCGGCTTCAGAGGAACATAGAGGCCCGAAGCGGAACCATCCGCGCGGGCATGCAGCACGACGCGCTGGTCGACTTCGGTCAGTGCGTATTGCGTGGGGGTCTTGCTGCGGTTGACGGTCCAGCTGTGCCAGCCCGCCGGCAATGCCTGCTCTGGGCCAAATGTCGAAAATAGCGGAAGTTGCTGCAACGGCATCGGCTCGGCGGCTTCTTGCCCGCTTTGGTCGCCAACTTTCTGGAGCTGGGCCGGGTAGTCGGAGCGCTGCGATGTCTCGTTCCGCAGCGATTTGGCAGTCGAGGCAGCCAGCCGCTGGTGGAACTTGCGGCAATCCATCGGCGAGATCCTGGCCACCTTGGGAGCCTTCGATGCGGATGCCTCGGCGTCGGGAGACGACGATGGGGATGTCGCGCATCCGGCCAATGTCGCCGCAGCCGTCAGGAAAACGCCTGCAAACAGGGGCCTGCGCAGGCCCATGCCGATGAATCCGGCCATGTTTGCGGCCATACCTTCCCCCGGACTTCCCGATTGCCCGCCCCTGGTTGGGCCGTGGCTTGATTGCGTGACGATGGCACCGCGATGCTCACAAGTGGGGCAAGCGCCGGCGCCGAGCGACACCATAACAGAGCCGATGCGGAGGGAGAACCGGTGACTTCACGCACGAGGGCGATCTGTTGTATTCCGTCTGCGCGGCGCGGTTTCCGGTGCCGTTTTCGTTTTTGGGGGCTTTCCGCCGCCGCAAAGCAAAACACCCCAGACCTTGGGAGATCTGGGGTGTCTTGGGGATGGAGAGCCTGGCGATGACCTACTTTCACACGGGTAGTCCGCACTATCATCGGCGCGAAGTCGTTTCACGGTCCTGTTCGGGATGGGAAGGGGTGGTTCCGACTTGCTATGGTCACCAGGC
>NZ_VWRN01000001.1 GCF_008632125.1 Cupriavidus cauae | reverse complement strand
CGCGCGGCGGCTGGGAAACGCTGGGCACCGCGCCGGCGCCCGCGCCGCTGGGCGGCGCGTCTGAAGCCGCACCGGCGCGCCAGCCCCGCTTCGGCCCCTTGCGGCTGGCCGACGGCCGCACCTGCTTCCGGCTGTGGGCGCCCGATATGGCGGCACAGGGCGAAATCCCCCGGCTCGAGATCCACGACGCCGGCCCGGTGCTGATGACGCCGGCCGGCGACGGCTGGTTCGAGGCCATCGTGGCCTGCTGCGAAGGCGCGCGCTACTGGTTCCGCCTCGGCGACGGCACCATCGTGCCGGACCCGGCCTCGCGCGCGCAGGCCGGCGATGTGCACGGCGCCAGCGTGGTCGTCAATCCGACCACCTACCAGTGGTGCCATCCCTACTGGCAGGGGCGGCCCTGGCACGAAGCCATCATTTACGAGATGCACGTCGGCCTGTGCGGCGGCTACGCGGGCGCGGCGCGCGAACTGCCGCGGCTGGCGGCGCTCGGCTTCACCGCGGTCGAGCTGATGCCGCTGGCCGAGTTTCCCGGCAGCCGCAACTGGGGGTATGACGGCGTGCTGCCGTTCGCGCCGGAGTCGAGCTACGGCACGCCCGACCAGCTGCGGGCGCTGGTCGACGCGGCGCACGGCCTGGGCATGATGGTGCTGCTCGACGTGGTCTACAACCATTTTGGCCCCGAGGGCAACTACCTGCCGCGCTACGCCAGCACCTTCTTCCGCGAGGATGTGCGCACGCCATGGGGCCCGGCGATCGACTTCCGCCGGCAGGAAGTCCGCGACTTCTTCACCGAGAACGCCTGCTACTGGCTCGAGGACTTCCGCTTCGACGGACTGCGGCTCGACGCGGTGCACGCCATCGCCGACGAGGGCTGGCTGGCCGAACTGGCGCCGACGCTGCGGCAGCGCTGCGCCGGGCGGCAGATCCATCTGGTGCTGGAGAACGACCACAACGACGCCGAGCTGCTCGCCGGCGGCTACGACGCGCAGTGGAACGACGATGCGCACCACGTGCTGCACGTGCTGCTGACCGGCGAGCACGACGGCTATTACGCCGACTATGGCGCGGTGGTCGCGCCCGAGTTCGGCGCCGGTGCCGACGCCGCGCACCGGGCCGACTCCGGCAGCCATCCCGGCCCCGACTATGGCCGCGCCTACGACCAGGACGCGGCGCCGCGCGGCGATCATCAGCCGCTTGGCCCCACCACCCGCCATCTGGCGCGCGTGCTGGCCGAAGGTTTCGCCTATCAGGGCGAGGCGTCGCCGCATCGCACGCGTGAAGCGGGCGGCGACAAGCCCGTCCATCGCGGGCAGCGCAGCGCCCATCTGCCGCCGACCGCATTCATCAGCTTCCTGCAGAACCACGACCAGATCGGCAACCGCGCGTTCGGCGAGCGCATCACGGCGCTGGCCCAGCCGCGCCCGCTGCGCGCCGCGATCGCGCTGCAGATGCTGTGTCCGCAGATCCCGATGGTATTCATGGGCGAGGAAGGCGGCACGCGCACGCCCTTTCTCTATTTCACCAGCCATCCGCCCGAACTGGCCGAGGCCGTGCGCGAGGGCCGCCGCCGCGAGTTCGGCTCGATGGCCGGTTTTGCCGACGGCGCGCGCGCCCACAGCATTCCGGACCCCAACGCACCGACCACCTTCGAGGCCTCGCGTCCGGAGTTCGATCCGGACGGCGAGAATGCGCAGTACTACAGGTCGCTGATCACGCTGCGCCGGCGCGAACTGCTGCCCCGGCTGCCCGGCACGCGCTGCGAAGGTGTCGACGTGCTCGGCGACGCGGCGGTGCGCGCGAGCTGGCGCATGGGCGACGGCGCGCTGCTGACGCTGTGGGCCAATCTCGGCGACGCGGTCGTGTCCTGCGGCGATGGACCGCAAGGCGAGCTGCTGGCCGAGAGCGAGCCCGGCGCCGCGCGCCAGCTGGAGGACGGCACGCTGTCCGCCGGCGTCACGGTCGCCTATCTGCAATCCGGGCAGCAGACGCCGTCCGAAGACACCACCGGCTGAACGCCGGGCGCTTGCCACCATGTCGTCAGCCTCCAGCAACGCATCGCATTCCGCCACCGCGCACCCGGCCGCGCATTCAGCCGCGCATTCAGCCACGCATTCGGCCGCGCACTCGGCCGATCCCGCTGTCGATCGCGCCGCCGAGCCCGCGGACGACCGGGGCAACACCATCGTGCCGCGCGCCACGGCAAGGTTGCAGCTGCATGCCGGCTTCACCTTCGCGGACGCCGAACGCCAGGTCGACTATCTCGCCTCGCTCGGCGTCAGCCATCTGTACCTGTCGCCGATCTTCACCGCCAAGCCGGGCTCGACGCACGGCTACGACGTCACCGACTTCCAGCAGATCAATCCCGAGCTGGGCGGCGAGGCCGGCTTCCAGGCGCTGGCCGGCCGCGCGCGCGCCGCGGGGCTCGGCGTGATCATCGACATCGTGCCCAACCATATGGCGGCCAGCTCCACGCACAACCGCTGGTGGGCCGACGTGCTGGCGCGCGGCGCGGAGAGCCCCTACGCCGGGCACTTCGATATCGACTGGCATTCGCCCGATCCCGAACTGCATGGCAAGGTGCTGCTGCCGATCCTGGGCCGCCCGTACTGGGAAACGCTGCAGGCCGGCGAGATCGCGGTGCGCAGCGACGGCCAGCGCCATTGGCTGCAATACGGCGAACACGAGGTGCCGTTGTCCGAGGAATCGATGGCGTCCTTCGATGCCGGCCGCGACGGCGCGCGCTTCGATACGGCGACGCCGGAAGGCCTCGAACGCCTGCACGCCCTGCTGGAGCAGCAGAACTATCGGCTCGCCTGGTGGCGCACCGCGGCGGACGAACTGAACTGGCGGCGCTTCTTCGAGGTCAGCGAGCTGGTCGCGGTGCGCGTCGAGCAGCCGCCGGTGTTCGACGACGTGCATGCGCTGGTGCTGCGGCTGGCGAGGGACGGCCTGATCGACGGCGTGCGCGTCGATCATGTCGATGGCTTGGCCGACCCCGGCGGCTATTGCCAGCAGCTGCGCGCGCAACTGAACGCCGCGATGGCGGCGCGCAACGCGCGCCCGTGGATCGTGATCGAGAAGATCCTGGCCGAGAGCGAAACGCTGCGCACCGAATGGCAGATCGACGGCACCACTGGCTACGACTTCATGGACGAGGTCGGCGCGGTGCTGCACGACGGCGCCGGCGAAACGGCGCTGACGACGCTGTGGCAGCAGGTCAGCGGCGACAGCCAGGCGTATGGCGAACAGGTGCGGCAGGCGCGCCGCCATCTGCTGTCGCGCTTTCTCGTCACCGAATTCGAAGGCGCCTGCCGCCGCCTGCATGCCTGCGCGCGCGCCGAGCCGGCCACGCGCGACCTGACGCTGGCGAGCTGGCGCCGCGCGCTGGCCGCGCTGCTGGAACCGCTCGAGGTCTATCGCACCTACCTGGGCGAACACGCGTGGTCGCGCGAGGACCGCCTGCGGCTGGAAACCGCCGCCGAGCTGGCGCGCCGCGCGGTCCGGCCCGACGACACCGCCACCGTCGATCGGCTGCTGGCCTGGCTCTGCGCGGGTCCGCACGCGAGCGGCGCGCTGCGCGAGGCGCGCGCCCGCGTGCAGCAGCTGATGCCGCCGCTGGCGGCCAAGGCCGCCGAGGACACGATGTTCTACCGCTACGGACGGCTGCTGTCGCGCAACGAGGTGGGCAGCCACCCCGCCACGCTGGCGATGCCGCCGGATCGCTTCCACGCCCGCATGGCGGTGCGCGCGCAGGTGTGGCCGCACGCGATGCTGGCGACCGCGACCCACGACCACAAGCGTGGCGAGGACATGCGGATGCGGCTCGCGGTGCTGAGCGAACTGGCGCCGGAATGGCAGGCCGCGGTCGGCGAGTGGGAAGCCCGCGCCCAGCGGCTGGCGGGCTCGGGCGAGCGCGCCGTTCCCGATGGCGCCGACCGGCTGATGCTGTATCAAACCCTGGTCGGTGTCTGGCCGCCCGAGCTGCCGGCCGACCGCGATGCCGGCGACCCGGCCGTGCACGCCCTGCTCGAACGCGTGGGTGCCTGGCAGACCAAGGCGGTGCGCGAGGCCAAGCGGTACGGCCACTGGACCCGGCCGGACGAGGCCTACGAACAGGCCTATGCTGGGCTGCTGCAGGCGATGGCGCAGAACGATCTGCTCGGCAGCGTGGCGCGCTTCGCGCAGCGCATCGCACCGGCCGGCGCGCTCAACAGCCTGGCGCAGACGCTGCTGCAACTGACCGCGCCCGGCGTGCCGGACCGCTATCAGGGCACGGAGGGCTGGGACTTCAGCCTGGTCGATCCCGACAATCGCCGCCCGGTCGATTACGACGCGCTGCGCGCGGCGCTGGCCTGCACGGCGGGCTGGCAGAGCTGGCTCGAGCAATGGCGCGACGGCCGCATCAAGGTGCAACTGGTGCGCGCGCTGCTGGCCGCGCGCCAGGAGCAGCCGGCGCTGTTCCGCGATGGCGGCTACCGGCACTTGCATGGCGAAGGCCCGGCGGCCTCGCATCTGCTGGCGTTCGAGCGCCGCCGCGGCGACGAGCGCGTCATCGCCATCACCACGCGGCTGGCCGCAAGGCTGGTGCAGGATCGGCCCGCCGTCGCGCCCGCGGCATGGGGCGACACGCTGCTGTGCGTCGGCGAGCCGGGCGCCAGCCGCTGGACCGACGCACTGACCGGCCGCACGCTGTCGGCGCCGAACGGCCGCCTGCGCGTGGCCGACGTGCTGGACCCGCTGCCGGTCGCGCTGCTGCGCCGTACCGGCTGAGTGGTCTGCGCCGATGCCACCGTGCGGTGCGTATCTGCCGACCGGTGCCGTCTGAATCGGTGCCGTCTGTATCGGTACCGTCCGAATCAGTACCGTCCGAATCGGTACCGTCCGAATGGGTACCGTCTGAGCGGTACCGGCCGAGCGCTACAGCCGCGACGGGCTCGACTGTCCGTCCACGGCGCGCGTCGGCGCCAGGATGCCGGCCTTGACCAGCGTCTGCGCGTTCCAGGGCTTGAGCAGGAACGGCAGCCCCGACACCGATGCGAGCGCGATCATGTCGGCGTCGTCGGTCATCAGGATCACCGGCAGAAAAGGAAAGCTGCGGGTCAGCCGATCGCGCAGCGCCAGTCCGCCGAGCGCGGGACCGAGGCGCGCATCCGCGATCACCAGATCGAAGCCGTAGCGGTCGGTCGCCGCCATTGCCTCGGCCTCGTCGCGCACCAGCGTCACGCGATGGCCAGTTGCCTGCAGCGATTCGACCGCGCTCTGCACGCTGCGCGGCTGATCGGCGACGATCAGCACCGCGCTGGCGCCGGCCCCCCAGCGCGTGCGCGCATGGCTGTCGCCATGCTGCCAGGCCGGCAGATAGAGCCGCACCGTGGTGCCCTTGGCCACCTCGGATTCGATCACCGCCACGCCATCGACTTCGCGGCAGAAGTCGTGTACCTGCGCCAGTCCCAGGCCGCTGCCCAGGCCCGCGGTCTTGGTGGTGAACAGCGGCTCGAAGACGCGCTCCACCACCTCGGGCGGCATGCCCTTGCCGTTGTCGCGCGCCGACAGGCAGACATAGTTGCCGCGCATGCCGCCGGGACGGCTGCCATCGAGCGTCACGTTGGATGCCGTCACCACGAACTGCCCGCCGCTGGGCATCGCATCGCGCGCGTTCGACGCCAGGTTCATCATCGCCAGTTCGAGCTCGTTCTTGTCCGCGCAGACCGGCCAGCAGGCCGGATCGATCTCGTAGCGCAGCTGCACGCGCGGACCCAGGGTCGAGCGGATCAGCGGCGTCCAGCCCTCTGCTTCCTGCGGCAGGAGCAGGACTTCCTTGCGGTGCTGGCGCTTGCGGGCCATGCCGATCAGCTGGTTGCTCAGCGCGACGCCGCTCGCCACGCTGCGCTTGATGCCGGCCAGCGCCTTCTCGCGCGCGACATCGGGGCGCGTGATCATCAGGTCGGTATTGAACGAGATCACCGACAGCACATTGCGGAAGTCGTGCGCGACCGAGGTGATCAGATGCCCCACCGCCTCGAGCTTGCGCGACTGCCGATAGCGCTCCTCCACCTCCTGCCGGCGCGTGACCTCCTCCTGCCAGCGCAGATACGACTGCTCCTCGCGCTTGAGCCGGCGCAGGCTCATCCAGGCCAGCGCCCACAGCGCGAAGGCGGGAATCGCCGCGACGGTCGCGCCGATATACAGCCGGTGCCGCCACTGCGCGTGGATCACCCGCATCGGAATGTCGACCACCGCGTGCAGCAGCCCGCCGCCGATCGCCCAGTGCGCAACGATGCTGTCTTCGCCGCCCAGGCCCGGCATCCGCGCGACGCTGTCGCCGGACCCTTCCGATACGCGCTGCAGCCCCTCGCGCACCGCATCGGGCACCTGCTCGGGCACGCTGTCCGGATACGCGGCCAGCACCACGCCGTCGCTGCGCACCAGCGCGGCCTGGGCGCCGGTCTCCTGGCTCAGCACGTCGCGATAGAAGTCGGCGAAATACGAGGGGCGCAATGCCACCGACACCAGCCCGGCGACATTCGCATCGGGACCGAGCCGCGGCATGCTGACGTTGATCACCCGCTCGGGTACCACCTTGTCGGTGACCACGCCGGTCACATCGAACGGACGCAGCCCGCCGACGATGGCGCGGAAGTCCTCGCGCTCGCTGATCGAGACGCGCGGCACCGGATAGAAGCGGCTGCTGGCCAGCAGCACGCCGTGTTCGTCATAGACCGCCAGCGACGACGCCTGCGGCAGGCCGCCGACGATATCGGCCAGGCGGGTATGGACGTCGTCCTCGTGCTGCCGCAGCTGCGCGTTGCTCCAGCCCGCGGTGGCATCGCGGATGCGGCTGTTGATCTGGTGATTGCCTTCGAAGACCTTGCTGGCATGCTCCTGAATCACGCGTGCAAGCCGCGCCGAGCGCTGCTCGGCCTCGGCCACGTCGGCACGCAGCGACAACCCCGCCCAGGTAGCCAGCACCGCGGCGGGGAACAGGATCGCGCCGAACAGCAATGCGACCAGGGTACGGCGCTGCGTGGCGAAGTAGTGGCGCGTGCCGAGATAGCTGTGGGGCATGGTGGCAAGGGGCTGGACCGGGCCACCGCGACGGCGACCACTGCACGAATGCGCAGCTTACCCCAGCAAGCATTCAGGTTAGACGCCGAGCCTCGAACGTCAAGCGCGAACGCCGCCCCGACGGGCCGGTGCCGGCCCGGCCCATCGATCCCTTGCCACAACGAAAACTTGCCTTTGCCTAGCCGTTGATCACCTCGCCGCCGTTGATATGCAGCACCTGCCCGGTGATATAGCTGGCCGCGCGCGAGGCCAGGAAGACGAAGCCCGCGGCGACCTCGAAGGGCTGGCCGGGGCGGCCCATCGGCGTCTCCTTGCCGAACTTCTCGACCTGCTCCGGCGGAAAGGTCGACGGGATCAGCGGCGTCCAGATCGGCCCCGGCGCCACGCCGTTGACGCGGATGCCGCGCTTGACCACCTGCAGCGCCAGCGAGCGCGTGAACGAGACGATCGCGCCCTTGGTCGACGAGTAGTCGAGCAGGTGCGCGCTGCCGCGATAGGCGGTCACCGAGGTGGTATTGACGATCGCCGAGCCCGGCTGCAGGTGCGGCAGCGCGGCGCGGGTCAGGTGGAACATCGCGAAGACGTTGGTGCGGAAGGTCGCCTCGACCTGGGCCTCGTCGATCTGCTCGGGCTGCTGCTTCGGATGCTGCTCGGCCGCGTTGTTGACGAGGATGTCCAGCTTGCCGAGTTCCTTGACGGTCTGCTCGACGACCTGCGCGGCATGGGCGCTGTCGCCGAGATCGCCGTCCATCAGCAGGCAGCGGCGGCCCGCTTCCTCGACCAGCCGCGCGGTTTCCCTGGCATCCTCATGCTCGTTCAGATAGGCCACCGCGACATCGGCGCCCTCGCGCGCGAAGGCCACCGCGACGGCGCGGCCGATGCCGCTGTCGCCCCCGCTGATCAGCGCGACCTTGCCGGTCAGCTGGCCGCTGCCGACATAGTCGTCGGCGCCGCTGTCGGGCTTCGGATGCATTTCGCTTTCCAGGCCGGGCTGCCGGTCCTGATGCTGCGGCGGGAGTTGCTCGGGTGTGGCCATGGGCTTTCTCCTGTCTGGCAAACGTTGGCGAACGCCACGCCTGGTGCGTGGCACCTTGCCGTGAGGCCGCAACTTTCATGCCGCCGCCGGCATATGACGCCCCTCCCCGTCCGAGCCGCTTCTGCCCGTTCGGCGGTCCGGATGGCCCGGCCCCGGCGCTCTCCTCCTTACAACCGCGCTGGCAATCCTTACCGGCGACACCGGTCGTGCCGCGTCCTTGCGGGTAAACCATGACCGCGTCCGGCCTAAGGTCCGCCTCCGATCTGCCGATATCGTCGGTGCGGCGGCATGCCGTCGTGCGGCCGCGATAACAACATGCACAACGAATGCGAACCAAATTGCAACGACAGGGGGGATCGAATGGGTAGCAGCACGCTGGCTTTGCGCGCCGAAGCGGGTCACACCGCCACGCGACCGGATGAATTCTTGCCGCGGGGGCAGGCCGCCGGCACGCTGCTGGAGGCCGTCCACCGGCGCGCCGACCGCCTGCTGGTCGGCACGATCTGGCTGCTGTGGGCCGCATCGCTGCTGGCGGGCTGGCGCTACGGCGCGATCGGTCCGAGCCTGGCGGTCGGCCTGCCGCTGTCGGTGGCGGCCAGCCTGTGGGCCGCGGCGCTGCCGGGCCGGCTCGGCACGCGGCTGGCCACCGCGGCGATCTCGATGGCGATGGTCGGGCTGCTGATCCACCAGGCGCGCGGGCAGGCCGAGTACCACTTCGCGGTGTTCGTGCTGCTGTCGGTGCTGCTGGCCTATCGCGATTTCCGGCCGATCCTGCTGGCCGCGGGGTTGATCGCCGTGCACCACCTGAGCTTCAACTATTTCCAGACCTGGGGCTGGGGCGTGATCTGCTTCACCGAGCCGGGCCTGGGCATCGTGCTGCTGCATGCGGCCTTCGTCGTGGTGCAGACCGCGGTGCTGGTGGTGCTGGCCCATCGGATGGAGGCCGACGCCCGCTCCGCCGGCGAACTGGCGGCGCTGGCGGCGCGCATCGGGAGCGATCCCGGCTACCTGACGTTGACGCCGGCGCGCGCCGGCGAGCCGCGGCCGGCCAGCGCGCTGGCGCGCTCGTTCCAGGCCACGCTGGACGCGGTGCGCGGCACGCTGCTGCAGGTGCGAGACAGCGCGGCGGAGGCCGCCGCTGCCTCCGGCGACATCCTGCAGCGCAATACGGTGCTGGCCGAACGCACGCACAGCCAGCAGCGCGCGCTGGAGGAAATCGTCACGGCGATGAGCGAGCTGCGCCGCAGCGCCCACGAGAACGCCGACCACGCGCAGGCGGCCCACACGCTGGCGGGCACGTCGCGCGCGGTGGCCGCGCAGGGCGGCGAGGTGATCGGCTCGGTCATCCGCACGATGGGCGAGATCCATGCGGCCAGCGAACGGATCGCCGACATCATCGGCGTGATCGACGGCATCGCATTCCAGACCAATATCCTGGCGCTGAACGCCTCGGTCGAGGCCGCCCGCGCGGGCGAGCAGGGCCGCGGCTTCGCGGTGGTGGCGGGCGAGGTGCGCACGCTGGCGCAGCGCAGCGCCGCGGCGGCCAAGGAGATCCGCGCGCTGATCGGCGAATCGGTCGACCGCGCGCGCGCCGGCTCGGAACTGGTCGGCGCCGCCGGCAGCACGATGGGCGAGCTCGAGGCCAGCGTCGCGCGGCTCGCCGCCATCGTCGACCAGATGGCGCTCGCCACCGGTGGACAGCGCGCCGGCATCGATCAGGTGGATGGGAATATCGCCGGCATCGACGCGGCCTCGCGCCAGAACGTCGACCATGTCGACCAGACCGCGCAAGAGGTCGCGCGCCAGCAGCAGCAACTGGCGCGGCTGACCGGCGCGGTGGGGCAGTTCAGGCTGGATTAGGTCGCGGGATGACCGACCATCCGCACGCGCCGCCGGGCGGTGCGGCGGTGCGGCGGTACGGCGGTGCGGCGGTGCGGCGGTGCGGCGGTGCGGCGGTGCGGCGGTG